>CAVYBR010000005.1:0-297454 GCA_963766765.1 uncultured Actinomycetota bacterium | reverse complement strand
GTCGATGCGCCCCCTCGACCAGCTCCTCGCGGGTGAGTTCGTCGGCTCGCGCACTGGTCCGCGCCACGAGGTTGGTCACGCCTAGGCGGTGGGTGAGCAATTCGTGTTGTTCGTCGGGACGCAGCTGCCGGGGTGTGAATCCGGCACGGTTCAGGGCCGGCCAGAAGCGGTTCCCGGGTCGGGCGAAGTGCTGACCCAGCGCTCCCGACCAGAGTCCGGGATTGATCCCACAGAAGAGCACATCCAAACCCCTCCCGATGACGTCTTGCACAGTCTGATCAGTGGCCGAGGCACGCTCGCCCGAGGTCGGCCGCCGCATCAGCGGGAGGGTGAGTAGGTCCGAAAAGCCATCCCTGTCTTCTCTAACCGGGACAGCAGGGCGTCGCCCATGGCCTGGACGGGGGTGAGCTGTCCGGTCTGGTGGGGCAGGTGATCGAAGGCCAGGCTCATGGCGGACTCGGCGAGCATCTTCGCGGTCTCGTCGTAGCCCGGGTCACCACCTGACACCTCGGTCAGGATCGGATTGGCCCGGTCGTCGGCGACAGTGCTCACGAACCGCACCCGAAACCACGACCGGGATCGCCGCTGCTCGTCGGGGCCGTCACCGCTGCTGTTCAGTCTCAGCAGCCCGTCACGGAGCATGGGAATCTGGGCTGCCGCCACGAGGCCCCCGACTCCAGCCATCGTCGCCGCGACCATGGGCAGGCCGCCGACGTCGGCGTAGTGGCCGTATTTGAAGTCCGGGCCATACCGGTCCAGAGACCGCGCCGTTCGCCCGATGACAATGGGGTCGATGGTCGGCAGGGGGAAGGCCCATCGTCCAGTGCCGGGTACCCGGCGGGGGGTCAGGGGCAGCGACCCGACCCGACGGCCTGGAGACGAGTAGACGCGTCCTTCCCGCGTGCGACGCTGCCGCGCGGCATTGGCTGCCTGCCGGGCCCGTCCGAACGCGCGGACTGCGGAGTGGAATGTTCCAGCCGAGAACGTGGCGTGCGCCCGTACGAACCCAGCGATCGCCAGCGGCTGATCGCTCGGGAGATGACCGAGTGTGAACCAGACGCCGAGATCATGCGGAACCGAATCAAACCCGCAAGCGTGGACCAGCCGGGCACCGGTTTCCTGCGCCGTGTCCTGGTGGGCGAGCCACATCCGATCCACGAATTCCGGCTCTCCGGTGATGTCCAGGTAGTCTGTGCCCGCCGTCGCGCAGGCGGCCACGAGGGGCTCCCCGTGTTGCATGAACGGCCCGACGGTCGATGCAACGACCCGACTCGACTCGGCCAGGGCGCGCACGGAAGCCCGATCCGAGCTGTCCGCGCGAAGGACGCCGATCGAGGTCTGCGACCCTGCCTTGACCAGCCGCTCGGAAACGGCAGCAAGTCGCCTCGGATCGCGACCGGCGATAGCCCAGCGGGTTCCCTCGGGCGCGTTCTTGGCCAGATACTCGGCGGTCAGTCCACCGGTGAAGCCGGTCGCCCCGAACAGCACGATGTCGTAGTCGCGGCCTGAGGGCCGCGGCGCATTCACGGGACGATCTCGCCCTCGATCACATCTGGTTCGCTGCTCCCTCGCGGTGCGGCCAGGCCGTCCACTCGCCGGGAGCGGACCCGAGCCGGGCCCATCGTGCGGGCGACTCGTCCGAGAATCAGGCGACGGATCCAGGGTCGGGTCGCCGGGAAGAGACAGAGCAAGCCGGCCACATCACTGACGAAGCCAGGGATGAAGATCAGCAGACCACCGAGCGCGACCAGCCCGGCATCCACCGCAGCTGTGGCCGGTCGCTTTCCAGTGCGCGAGGCCTCGCCCATCGCCCGGAGCGCACGAACCCCCTCGCGGCCGAAGAGCCAGAGTCCGATCGCGGAGGTGAGCAACGCCAGGAGAATGGTCCAGCCGAAACCGATCCAGTTGCCCACAAGGATGAACACGATGACCTCTGCGATCAGCAGCACACCGAGCAGCGGTCCCAATCGAGCGCGAATCACGGGCGTTCCTTCCGGCTTGCTATCGCGAGGGCGCGAGCTCCGCGGCTGCGGTTGTGCAACCCCCACCAGCCCACTCGGACCAGTGCCTCTCCAACGATCGAGGAGCTCATCTTGCTCCGGCCCTGCACTCGTTCGGTGAAACTGATAGGCACCTCGACGATGTCGTATCCGGCCCGCCATGTGCGCCAGGTCAGGTCCACCTGGAAGCAGTAGCCCGCGCTCGAGATGTCCGCGAGGGCGAGATCGCGCAGCACGGTGGACTTGAACGCGCGGAACCCGGCCGTGGCGTCGTGCACCGGCAACCGCAGCATCGTGCGCGCATACCGGTTCCCGCCGCGCGACAGCGCCAGCCGCCAGGCCGCCCATCCGTGGATCTGTCCGCCTGGCACGTAGCGGGAGCCGATGACCAGGTCCGCGTTGTCCAGCGCGCGCAGCAGATCCGGCAATTGCTCAGGTGCATGCGAGCCGTCTGCGTCCATCTCCGCGATCACGTCATAACCACGGGACAGACCCCAGTCGAAACCAGCGAGATAGGCCCGGCCCAGACCGTCCTTCTCCGCGCGGTGCAGCACATGGATCTGCTCGTCGTTGGCCGCGAGGCGATCCGCGAGGTCGCCGGTTCCGTCAGGACTGTCGTCGTCCACGACCAGGATGTCGACTGTCGGGTTTGCCGCACGTGTCCGGGCCACGGTGGACTCGAGATTCTCGATCTCCTCGTAGGTGGGAATGACAACGACGACGCGCTGCAGGGAGTCGGTCACGCCGCCGCCTTGCTGCTTCGCCGGCGCGAGTCGGCCAGACCCCAGGCAAAGGCGAGCAGCCCCGCTCCGACGAGGAGCCATTCCGGGCCCTCGCGCACTCGGCTGGCGACCGTGTCCGCCTGGCGCAGTCCGACGTCGGCGACCAGTGACTGCTGGGTGAAGAGCTCCGTGGACTGCACCACCGTTCCGTCCGGTGCGATGAACGCACTGATCCCGACTGTCGAGGCCACCACCACGGGGCGCCCGTGCTCGATGGCGCGCAGTCGGGCCATCGCAAGCTGCTGGTAGGTCTCGTCAGAGAACCCGAACGTGGCGTTGTTGGTCTGCACGACGATGACACCCGCTCCGGCGTCGACGACATCCGCAGTGAGATCGTCGTACGCTATCTCGAAGCAGATGAGGTCTCCGAACCGGATCCCGTTGGTTTCGAAGATGCCAATCTCGTTCCCGGACACGAAGTCCCGGGCCACCAGATCGGTGAGATCGGTGATTCGCTCGATCAGGTCGCGGGCGGGCATGTACTCGGCGAACGGCACCGGATGTCGCTTTGTGTACATCTGACCGGGCCCACTGTCGGGACCCCAGAGGATCCCGACGTTGCTGACCTGGTCGGGCCCTGGTCCGTTGAGCACGGCTCCCACCAGGATCGGAACGCCGACCGCGTCGGCCGCTCGGTCGATGGCGGCCGCCGCGTCCGGATTGGTGAGCGGGTCGATGTCGGAGGAGTTCTCGGGCCAGATCACGAGGTCCGGGCTCGGCGAGCGGCCTGCGGCGGCGTCTGCAACCAGCGCGAGCGTTGCCTCGACGTGATTGTCCAGCACCGCCCGCCGGCGAGAGTTGAAGTCGAGTCCCGCTTGGGGCACGTTCCCCTGCACGATCGCGATCGTCGTTCTGGCCTGCGTATCCCCGGGCAGCGAGTGGGCTCCGAGCACAAGCCAGCCGCACGATGCCACGAGCGGGACGGCAACCGTCGCGATGCCGCGACGAATAACCCGGCGCCGTCCGCTGGCAAGGACGGCGGCGGCAAGTGCCGTTCCGGTCAGCGCGACAGCGAAGCTGACCAACGGGACGCCGCCAAACGCCGCGAGCGCGGTGAAGGGTCCGTCCGGTTGGCTGAACCCGAGCCTTCCCCACGGGAAGCCGCCGACGAACCAACGACTGCGCAGCGCCTCGCCGCCGACCCACAGCGCGGCCATCCACACCGGCCATCCCGGCAGCCGGCTGACGACGGCCCACCCTGCACCCATCAGCGCCAAGTAGGAGGCCTGCCACAGCGCCAGAAGCAGCCACGGCCAGGCCGGGAGATACTCCGCCGCCCAGGCCACGTGCGGGACAAAGAAGGCCAATCCGCAGGCCAGTCCCAGCCAAGCCCCCGATCGGGCCTGCCGGCCGTGCACGGCGACGGCCAGCGCGGCCGGTCCGAGGATGGCCAGCAGCCGGAGGTCGTACGGCGGAAACGCGAGCGTGGTGGCCAGACCGCCGAGGACGACCAGGAGGGTCGGCGCACCACGCGGCTGGCCGAGCCCGCGAGACTGCACCGGCTCGGATGCCACCGGATCAGCTACGGCCACGTCGCCGTCGTCCGGGTGCACCGAGGCGGGGGCGGAGCCGGTCGTGGCCGCAGTGCCCACGTCAGGTCCCTCCGCCGCCCCGAACTGCTGCCGGGGGTGAGCGCACCAGCATTCCACGCTCGGAGCCGAGGCTGCCAACTGGCTGGGACGCACTCCGGAGCAGGCGGTCTGCCGTGCAGGGTGGTCAAGGAAGGTGGGGAAGAAGAGGTCCGGCCATGTCTTCGGACCGGCGTCTCATGCTGCTGGCTGCAACCGGAGCGCCGTTGTCTACTGGCTCGCCGGACCCTCTCCTTTCCCACCCGCTCCCGAGCGCCTTCCTCGGCCGGCATACGTGGCGTCCTGCCCTGGCCAGGCACCCCACGCAACAGTTGCGCGGACGCACGAGCCGACGTCGCCGTGTACCGATCTCAAGGGAAGTTCACACCCGGATTGCCCGTTGTGCGATGTCGAGAACCTACTCCCGGCACTACTTGAGCTGTCAACCGGTTCGGACCCAGCTGGGTGGGGCTGTGGCTTGATTTTTCGCGCAGTGGACGCCTGAGCGGGTCCGGCTCAGGGGACGACGATGGTCCCAGTCGCCCGAGTGATCACGAGCGCCGGTTCCAGGACGTCCGCCGCGGACGGCCCTCGGTCCGGGGCGGACCGGCAGACGACCCTGGCTTCGAACGCGACAGATCGGCTCCGCCGGCCCACACGAGTGAGGGTGACGCTGGCTTCAACGATGTCGCCGGCTTGGAGCGGTGCCAGCATCTCGACCGAGTCGTATCCCGCGAGTAAGGACTCGTCGCCGTCAGTGCGGATGGCCAGTTCGGTCGCCACATCACCGAAAAGGCCTAGGGCGTAGGCCCCTTCGACCAGGTTGCCACCATAGTGGGCGTGCGAGTAGGGCACGTAACGACGATGCGTCACAGTCATTCCGACTTGCTCTTCACCTGGCACGGACGGTCTCCTTGTTGGCGAGGGTGTGGACGAGGTACGAGGCGACTTCCCCAGGAGTGGTTCCGCGTCCGAAGATCCGGTCGACGCCGAGTTCGTCGGCCATGCGTGGATCAAAGCGCGGGCCGCCCACGATGATCAAGGGCCGCTCCTCCCCCATGGCTTCCCGGAACGCGGCGGCGAGTTCCCGGGTGTTGCGTAGGTGTGCATCGCGTTGGGTCACGACCTGGGAGACGAGGACCGCATCGGCCTTGTCCTTGCGTGCCCGAGTGACCAACTCGGGCACAGTCACCTGGGCGCCGAGGTTGGAGACCTTCATCTCCCGGTAGTACTCCAAGCCCTTCTCCCCCGCGAACCCCTTGACGTTGAGGATCGCGTCTATGCCGACCGTGTGTGCGTCGGTGCCGATGCACGCGCCGAGGACGACGAGTTTGCGGCGCAGGGTCGCCTTGATGGCCAGGTTGGCCTCCTTGGCGGCCAGCAGCGGATACTCACGTTCCTGCACGATCACCTTGTCGAGATCGACGAGATGGCTCACCCGGCCGTACACCACGAAGAACGTGTAAGCCGACTCCCCACCCCCGAGGCCCTTGGCGTGCACCACCATTGCCGGATCGAGACCCATCTTGGCGGCTAGTTGGAGTGCGGCACCTTCCGCGTACGGGCCGGCGGTGATGGGAAGGGTGAACGACACCTGCACCATGCCGTCGCCGGTCGTGTCGCCGTACGGCCGGATGATCGTGGCCTGTTCTGCCCGGTCCGAGCTTGTGGCGGTTTCTGCAGAAACCGCCAGAGATTCGCGCTCGTTGGCGTCGGTCGGCTTGGTCACGACTGCTCCCCTCTGCCCAGATCGGCCTCCATCAGAGCCACTGCGGGGTTGTAGTAGCCGTCGGCTTTGACGATCACGCCGTCCAGCCCTTTGCCGCGATCGATCGGCCGCTTGGTGATTCCGAAGGTCCCGTCGGCGATCGCGTTGAGCAGGCCGTCGTCGGTGATCCGCTCGAGCAACTCCACAGCTTCAGCCAACACGTGGTTGGCGCGATTCTCGATGAATCCGCCACGCGGTGGATGGAAGTCCTCGGTCAGCCCGCCGGCGGCATCCAGCACGTACCGCACGTTCTGCAGGGCCAAGTCGCGGTCGGACAGAAACGGCGTGACCACCGCCTCGGTCATCATGCCCACCAGCAGGATTCCCTGCCCGGTCAGCGCGCCGACGAGGTTGAAGAAGCCGTCGAGCAGATAGCCACGGAAGATGTCTCCGGTCATGTGCTTGGTCGGCGGCATCCATTTCAACGGCGCCTCGGGAAAGAGATGCCTAGCGAGCAGCGCATGCGCGAGCTCGAGTCGGAAGGACTCCGGCAGATCAGGGTTGATCTCGAAGGCGTGGCCGAGTCCGAGCTGCCAATCGGCAAGCCCCGCTTCGTGCGCGAAGGTCTCGTTGAGCAGTTGGCTCACCGTGACGGTGTGTGCGTCATCGACCGCGTCGGCGGTGGTCAGGTAGTTGTCCTCGCCGGTGTTGATGATGATTCCCGCCCGAGCGTGGATCATCCGGCTGAACCGCTGATCGACGAACGTGCGCTGAGGGTTGATGTCGCGGAACAGAATTCCGTACATCGAGTCGTTGAGCATCATGTCCAGGCGCTCGAGCCCGGCGAGGGTGGCGATCTCGGGCATGCACAGACCGGACGCATAGTTCGTCAGGCGGATGTATCTGCCCACCTCAGCGCTTGTCTCGTCCAGCGCAGCCCGCATCAGCCGGAAATTCTCCTGCGTCGCGTACGTGCCGGCGTACCCCTGCCGAGTCGCTCCCTCCGGGACGAAGTCGAGCAGCGACTGACCGGTCGAGCGGATGACCGCGATGACATCGGCACCGGCCCGAGCAGCGGCCTGGGCCTGCGGGATGTCCTCGAAGATGTCACCGGTTGCCACGATCAGGTAGATCCAGGGCCGTCGGGGTGGGTCGCCGATCTTGCGGATCAACCGGTCCCGCGTCGCCCGGTTGCGATCGATCTGACGCAGGCCGGTTTTGGCTGCCCGGGTTGCCGCATTGTGTGCCCTGGTCGCGGCTGCTCCAGTGGGTAGCTCGAAGCGGGCCGTGCCGGCGGTCACCGATTCGGCGAGATCGAGCAGAGTGTCGTGTCCCTCTTTGCGCATCGCGTGCCAGACCGGAAGCGCGACACCGTGTTCGAGCCCGACCTGGTCCCGTACGGCGTCGACGACGCGATTGACCCAGGGGATGTCACCGTCGCCGGTGGTGGGGTCGGCGCCGCGCAGGCCTGCCAGCCGCAGGACCGCCCGCTCGACCGAGACGGTCGTGCGCTCCTGTGCCAGGGAGATGACCGGAGCTGCGGCACGCACGGCCAGCGATCGGGCGCGGCGGACCAACCTCCGGTCGAGGTGGATCACCTCTCGGCCGGCGGCGGCCGTGGTCGCTGATCGGGCGGACGTCACTCCTGAGCTCCGTGGATGATCCTGCCGTCGACAACGGTCAGTGAGCATCGAGGTGTGGGTGCGCCGTTCACGAGCGCCGAGACGAGTTCGGAGAGAGGCTCGTCGATCTCCCAGACTGCGAGGTGGGCGGGAGCCCCGATTTCGATCCTGCCGACTTGAGGGTTCGGATGCCGCGCTGCCCGCCAGCCGCCCACTGTCGCCGCGACCATCGCTTGGCCCACGGTCATCCGGCTGCCCGCGGTGCGATGTCCGACAGCGGCAGCGATGCCGGCCCAAGGGCGATCGCGGTAACCGGTGAGTCGCTGCCGAAGGCGACCGTCAGCCCGGTCGCCGCGAGAGCCGCGAGCGGGTTGAGCCCTTCGGCACGGGCGGCCCCGAGTCGGGCCTCGTACATTCTGCCGAGCCCACCCCACGCCGCGTCGAACGCAGGCTGCACGCTGGCTACTGCGCCCAACCTGGCGAAGGTCGACATCGCCGCGGCGCTCGGCATTTCCAGATGCTCGAGCCGGTGTCGGCAGTGCTGAACGGGGAAGTCGCCGAACTCGGCAGCGACTATCTCGAACGCCCGCGCGATCTGGTCGATGGCGGCATCGCCGATGCAGTGGAAGCCCGCCTGGACGCGCGCGCGGGTGGCTTGCCTGAGATGGCTGATCACCTGCTCGTCGGTGAAGTACAGGGCACCGCTGGTGTGAGCGGCGTCGAGGTAGGGCTCATTCAGTGCGGCGGTGTGCGATCCAAATGCGCCGTCACAGAACAGATCCCCGGCGGCGCCGGCAAGACCGAGTTCGGTCACGATGTCGGTTTCACCCAGCTCACCCCAGTATCCGTACACGGTTGGACCGCTCTCGGTCTCGGACAGGTGCAGGAGCGACTCGAGGTCGGCTCGGCCGGAGATGTCGGGTCCGGCCATCTCATGGAGTGCGGCCACGCCCAGGCCCCCGGCCCGGGCCCGCGTTGCGCGCTGGGCTTTCACCCGCTGGTCGGGAGTGATCGCCGCTTGGGCGGCGCGGCGCAGCACGTGGTGGGCTTCGAGCCGCAGATGCCCGCTGGGGTCGAAGCCGGTGCGCTCCCGGGCATCTGGACACCGATCCAGCAGCGCGGTGGAGACGACCGCCGAGTGGACGTCCACCCGCGCGAGATAGGCGGGGGCGCCGCGGCAGGCGGCATCGAGTTCGCCGAGGCTTGGCGCCCGACGCTCGGGCCACGTCGTCTCGTCCCAGCCGGTGCCGAAGATCGGCTGGCCGGGATGTGCGTCGGCATGCGCAGCGATCCGGGCGAGTGCCTCCGGCAGCGACGCGGTGCCGTGCAGGTCGAGCCCAGACAGCGACAGCCCGGTTGCTGTGGCATGGATGTGCGCGTCGACGAAAGCGGGCAAGAGCAGGCAGCCGGAACGGTCCAGGGTCCGTTCGGCCGGCGGAGCTTGGTCACTCGGACCGATCCAGGCGATCGTGGAGCCATCGATGACGACGCTCAGGCCCGATCGTCCACGGGCTGTGACGCCGGAGATGAGGGTTCTCACGTGTCTCCGCGGGCGGTGAACAGCTGCGCCACACCTGGACTGGCGCGGTAGAGATCCAGGGCCAACTGCGCATGGCCGGGGGTGTAGCCGTTGCCGACCAGCATGGTGACGTCGGCGGCCATGCCCTCCGCGCCGAGGGCGGCGGCGGCGAACGAGGTCGCCATCGAGAAGAAGATGACAGTGCCCCCCGCGGCAGTGGCCAGGATCGCCCCGTGCTCGCAGCCGGGTACGTCGACGCAGACGACGCTCACCTGCACAGGCTCCCCCACCGCGGAGCTGACCGCGAGCGGGTCCCGGGCATCGGCGACGACAATCTCATCGGCCAGGTCGGCAGCGCGCACTCGGTCCGCCTCAGCCTCGTCGCGGACCAGTGCTACGACCCGCGTGGCGCCGGCCCGGCGGGCGGCTGCCAGGGAGAGGGACCCTGATTTGCCGGCTGCCCCGAGTACGGCCACCGAGCGCGCAGCTGCGGCTCGGACCACCCGGTCGACCAGCGCCGGTGCGCCGCAGACATCGAGCACGGACAGCGCGATGTGCTCGGGCAGGTCATCGGGCAACGCAGCGGCTATCGACCGGCCGAAGAGGATGGCCCGGCCGGTGCAGGGAATCTGTTCGCCCAGGCCGTCCCAGTCCCGCAGTTCATCGTCGATCCGTAGGGGTGTGAGTGTGAGTGACACCAGGGATGCCACCATCTGGCCGGGCGCGAGCCCGAGGGTCGAATCAGGTCCGACTTCCTCGACCGTCCCGAGGAGCATGCCGCCGGACCCGGTAACCGGGTTGTGCATCTTGCCTCTGGTTCGGATGATCTCCCGCACCGCGGAACGGATCGCCACGCCGTCACCGTCGTACTCGGTGGCGAGCTGCCGGTAGGAGGCGGCATCCAGGTTGAGCCGCCGGACCCTGATGGCCACTTCATCCGCCCGCAGTGCGGAGCCTGGGTCCAACCGCCAGGCGGCCTGCGGCAGGACACCCGCGGGCTCCACGACGCGTTCGACGCCCAAGGACGCGGCCGGCGATGCCGGTGTCCCCATGGCCGTACCTCCTTCGGAAAATTGGCCCATCTGCCGAAGAAACCACGGCTAGAGCGTCGTAACGCCGGATGTTATCCCGTACAGTACCGGTATTCCTCAAACCTCATCTTCGCGCCAAGAGAAGCACCGACAGATCGACAGGAGGCTCGCCGTGAGCACCGGACAACCGGGACAGCCCTACGTTTATACGCGCCGCGAACTCGTCGAGCCCGACTGGCGCCGCTTGCCGGGTTTCGCCGACGTCACCGAGGCCCAGTGGGCCGATGCCCAGTGGCAGCGGGTCAACTGCGTGAAGAACATCCGCCAGCTTCGGGGGGTCTACGGCGACCTCCTCGATGATGCCTTCTACGCCGATGTCGAAGCCGATCAGCAGCAGCGCGCGACGATGTCGATCCTGCTGCCGCCACAAATGCTCAACACGATGGTGCCCAACGATGTACCGAACTCGGCGGCGATGCTTGCCGACCCGGTTCGGCGCTACATGTTGCCGGTGTTCTCCGACCGGGCCACCGACTGGCCCTCGCACCCCTACGCGACGCGAGATTCTCTGCACGAACACGAGATGTGGACCGCAGAAGGACTGACCCACCGGTATCCAACCAAGGTCCTGGCCGAGCTCCTGTCCACCTGTCCCCAGTACTGCGGGCACTGCACCCGGATGGACCTCGTCGGCAACTCGACCCCGCAGGTGAGCAAGCTCAAGTTCGAGCTGAAGCCGGTGGATCGACAAGCCGCGATGTTGGACTACCTGCGCCACAACCCAGGCGTGCGCGACGTGGTCGTCTCCGGTGGCGACGTGGCCAACATGCCGTTCAAGAACCTCGAGGTCTTTCTCGACGGGCTGCTCGAGCTGGAGTCCATCCGGGATATCCGGCTGGCGACCAAGGCACTGATGGGCATGCCGCAACACTGGCTCAAGCCCGATGTCGTCGAGGGAATGACTCGGTTGGCCGCCACGGCCCAGCAGCGCGGGGTCAGCCTGGCGATCCATACGCACGTGAATGCGGCCCAGCAGGTCACGCCGCTGGTTGCCAAGGCTGCCAAGACGATGCTCGAGATTGGGGTCCGGGACGTCCGTAACCAAGGGGTCCTGCTCAGGGGCGTCAACACCACTCCCGAGGCACTCTTGGATCTCTGCTTCGCGCTGGCCGACGAAGCGAGCATCCTGCCGTACTACTTCTACATGTGCGACATGATCCCGAACGCCGAGCACTGGCGGATCTCAGTCGATCATGCTCAGCACCTGCAGCACTCGATCATGGGCTACCTGCCCGGCTTTGCCACGCCACGGATCGTCTGCGACGTGCCCTATGTCGGTAAGCGCTGGGTCCACCAGCTCGCCGAGTACGACCGTGAACGCGGGATCAGTTACTGGACAAAGAACTATCGGGCTGGACGCGAGGCGCGGGAGATCACCGCGGACGGAAACGACGCGCTTGAGCGACGCTATGAGTATTACGACCCGATCCAGTCCCTCCCGGCGTCTGGTCAGCAATGGTGGGCACGGCACACCGAGGCTGACCGCGAGCAGTCCATGCAGGCTGGACATGACCTGGCCGCCGCGTCCTCCGCCGCCGCGGCGCAGGCGCTGATCGGTCAGCCGGCGAGCTGACCGGCACATCAACCAGGGGCATTGCCCGTCGCCTTGCGCGCCGCCTTTTCCCGGCGGGCCGCCAGCACCTGTTGTTCCAACTCCTCGGCCTGCTCCATGGTCGGGGCGGTGCCGCCCATCCGGCGCGGCAGCCACCAAGAATCGTCCATGCCTGTCGGTTGTTGCGGGTAATCGCGCTGCGCCTGATCGAGCAGCTCGTTCATGCGGGCATGCAAGTCCAACATGACGCGCCCTGCCTTCGCGCCCGCTGCCGGTAGCAGCGGCTCCCCCACCAGGATGCTGATCGCCTTGCCGCGTTTGAGGCTGTAGCGCTTGTCGACGGTGTAGATCCGCTGCCCGCCCCAGACGACGACGGGGATGATCGGAACTCCGCCCTGGATGGCGAGTCTGGACACGCCGGTCTTGAACTTCTTCAGCTCCCAGGACCGGCTGATCGTGGCCTCGGGAAAAATCCCGACCAACTCACCATTCTTGAGGGCCTCCACCGCCTCGACAAAAGCCGCGGCGCCGGCCTCTCGATCCACTGGGATGTGCTTCATGCCGCGCATCCACGGACCACTGATCCTGCTGGTGAAGACGGACTTCTTGGCCATGAAGCGAACGAGGCGACCACGCTTGTAACCGGTGAGTCCGACGAAGATGAAGTCCAGGTAGCTGACGTGGTTGGAAGCGATCACCGCGCCGCCATGGAACGGCACATTCTCGAGCCCACGGATGGTGAAGCGAAGGCCCAGCAGCCGGAAGATCCCGAGCATGAACCGGTTGACGATCCGATACGGCAGGTCGCGCATCGTCACCTCCGCTGGTGTGGGCGCGTCCCGAGCACGCTACCGAACGGTCTCTCCTGAGCGGCGCCGTCGGTCACAGCTTCCAGGACAACAGCGCTCAGGTCATGCGTACGGCTGAATGTCTCGCGTTGCGCGTGCGAGCCATTGCCGCGATCCAGCAGCATGGCCACGAGGTCCTTGACCACCCCGAGGTCGGCCGAATCGGACAGGGCCGGAGCTAGGTGGCCGATGAAGTCGGCGACCACGTCCAGAGCTGCGGCCGGTCGACCCGTCAGGGGGTGCACAAGCTCTCCCTCGATGCCCGACCGGCCCGCCCGCCAACTCGCGACGCGCAACAGTTCTGTGGGCATGTCGACCGGTGCTCGCCGCGCCCGCCATTCCCGGCTGGCAGTCTCGACGAGGCCACGGGCGAGCGCCGCCATCAGTACTGCATCCTCGGGGCGGCGACAGACGTCGGCGGCGCGCAGCTCGACAGTCGGATAGTTCGCCGACAGGCGAGCGTCGAAGTAGATCATCCCGACATCGACCACCGTGCCGGACTCGATCAGCCCGTTGATCCTTGCGTGGTAGTTCTCCGCCGTTCCGAAGATCGGTGTCGGACCCGCCGAGGGCCAGCGGCTCTGGGCTTGGGAGCGGAAGCTGGCATAGCCAGTCTCGGCGCCCTGCCAGTAGGGCGAGTTCGCGCTCAAGGCGAGCATGACCGGAAGCCAGACCCGGACGCGGTCCAGAACCGCGACCCCCTCCTCGTCGTCGTCCACAGCGACATGAACGTGGCAACCGCAGGTGAGCTGTTCGGCTGCTGTCAGGGCGAACCGCTCGACCATCTTGAGGTAGCGGGGACGGGGTGTTATCTGTGGCGCGACCGGCAATGGCGAGGTCCCCAGGGCGGCAACGCGAGCCCCGGTCTCGGCGGCGGCCTGGCCGGCACGGTGGCGCAGCCCGACGATCTCGGCGTGGAGATCGCTGAGATCGGTGACCGGCCGGGTCCCCGTCTCGAGCTGTTCCTGCTGCAACTCGGTCGTGAGTCGTTCGTCGGCCTTGGTCGCCAAGACCGCGTCCGCACCGGATCGGACCTCGCCGGTGACGGCGTCAACGAGCAGGAGTTCCTCCTCGACGCCCAGAGTGCGCATGTCCGCCAGTCTTGCCCCTAGCTCGGCCGCGTGGTGAGCCGGCACACCAGCAGGTGATAGGGGTACGGCCCCGCGCCGTGCCGGCGATCGTCCTCAACAGAAAGGCCGGCGTCGCGCAAGACATCGGTGACTTCCGATACCGAGCGACTCCGAAAGCCATGCGCGGCGAAGGGCATCTCGGCCATCGCCGCTGGGTCAGTGAGACCGACGACGAGTTGACCGGCGGGCTTCAACGCACGGGCGAACTCAGCGAAGGCACCAGCCAGGTCGGCCACAAAGTAGATGGTGTTCACCGTCACCACACCATCGACGGACTCGTCAGCCAGCGGAAGCTTGACCATGGATGCGCGGTGCAGATGCAGCCGCCCGGCTCCGATGTCGCGGCGGAATCGGCGTGCGGCGCCGGCGAGCATGGTCGTGGACACGTCGACGCCGTGGACGTGACCGGTGTCGCCCACCTTTGCCAGCAAGAGCTCGAGACCGACCCCGCCACCAAAGCCGATGTCGGCCGCGACCGTTCCCGGCGTGAGTGACAGCGCGTCAACTGCCTCGGCAACCGTCGTTCGATTGCCTCGATTCAGGCGGGCACCGATCAGTCGCCCCGGCAATCCCCGTGGATGTCCGAGTTGACGGGCGAGCCCGGCCAAGAATCGCTCCCGCAGGCCCATCGCGCGACCCTAGCGAGGCCCGAATCAGGCGAGGGTCAATTGCTCCGCGTCGTGCCGAATTGCCTGCCCCGGGCCGATCGCACGACCGCCCGGAAGCGCACCTCCAGGGAAATCGCCCTCTCCGTTTGGCGCCGCTCCGCTGTCGGAAATCCTGCGTTGGTCTGCGCCACTTCGCCCACTCAGACCGTGCCGATCCAGAATCGGGCGGACTCGCCTGGCCAATGTGCGCCGGTAATCAGCGCCGACATAGGACCCGCGGCCATAGATCTGTTCGTAGGCCGGCACGAGTGCCGGCCGCTCGCGACGCAACCAGGCGAAGAACCACTCGCGCGCGCCAGGTCGCAAGTGCAGTGCTAAGACCGTGCAGCCGGTGGCACCGGCTGCAGCGATCTCCCCGATCAGCCGGTCCAGGTGCTCATCGGTGTCGGTGAGATAAGGCAGGACCGGCGCCACGAAGACTCCACAGGGCAGCCCGGCGTCGGTGAGGGCACGGACCAGGTCGAGCCGAGCGCGCACCGAGGGCGTGCCGGGCTCCAGGGTCGGCTGAAGACGCTCGTCGACGATGGCGATGGACAGTGCCAGCCCGACCGGCACATCACGGGAGGCGGCGCGCAGGAGTGGCAGGTCGCGACGCAGCAAGGTTCCTTTGGTCAGGATCGACAGCGGTGTACCCGAAGCGGCTAGCGCCGAAACGATTCCGGGCATCAACCGATAGCGGCCCTCCGCCCGCTGGTAAGGGTCTGTGTTTGTGCCGAGGGCGACCGACTCGTGCGTCCAGGACGGCCGAGCGAGCTCCTGCCGGAGTACCTCGGCGACGTTTACCTTCACCACGATCTCGGTGTCGAATCCGCGGCCGGTGTCCAATTCCAGCCAGCTGTGCGATCCGCGGGCATAGCAGTACACGCACGCGTGCGTGCAGCCACGATAGGGATTGATCGTCCAGGTGAACGGCATCGACGATGCCGCCGGCACCTTGTTCAAGGCGCTCTTCGCGGCGACCTCGTGAAATCGAACGCCGGCGAAGTCCGGCGTCGTCACCGTCCGCAGCAAGCCCGCGATCCGGCCGAGCCCGGGCAACGCATCGGGATCGTCGAGTCCGATCCCCTGCTGATCCCAGCGCATATGCCTATTCGAACACACGTTCGACCCCCTGTCGACAGCGGCGCACCGGCAGCTCGAACAGATATCGGGTCAAGGGGTGGTGCGGTACCGGCGCATCTTGGCGCGGCTTCCGCAGCGGTTCATCGAGCACCACCGACGCTGCCCGGGACGTGACGCGTCCACGTACATCAAGTCACAGTCGGCGGCCGAGCACGTACGAACGCGCCGCCTCAGGGGGCCGGTGAAGAGATCGATCGCGTCTCGGGCAAGTGCGGAGAGTACTTGGCGTGCCTCCACGGGAGGGCGGGTCATTCGCTCGCCAGTCCCGGTCATCGCGACCGTGGGCGGGGGCTCCGTGGCCGCCTTGTTGACGGCGTTGACGTGCGCGGAGCGGAACGGGCGGTCAGCGGCTGCGGCCTGCGCGAGCTGCCAGATTGCCTCGCGCAAGTCACGCAGTCGGGTGATGTCTGCCGGCGTCGCCCGCACATCGGCGTCATCCAGGTCGAGGACGAGCGCCAGCCAGTGAGCGGCGTCTGCTTCGTCATGTACGAGTTCGGCAGCCGTCCAACGACCGACGCCGCCCGTGTGCACGAAGTCCAGGCAGGCCCGACCGGTCCTGAATCGACGAGCAGTGGAGGCATCGAGTGCCTCGCGGAGCAATGGCATGTTACCAGTATGACTGGTAACGTCCCTGAAATGACAACTGTGACCCGCTTGCAGCCCGCAGGTCTACCCACAAACCCGGCCTTCGCCTGGGGCGTCAGTGTCGAGGGACCGGTTCGCACGGTCTACGTCGGAGGTCAGAACGGCATCGGGCCGGACGGCACGCTCGTCGGCAACGACATCGCAGCGCAGACGAAACAAGCGCTGCGCAACGTCGGTCTCGTGCTCGCCGAGGCTGATGCGGCCTTGAGCGACATCGTGCACTGGCGGATCGCCCTGGTTCAGGGCGCCTCGCTGCAGGAGGGTTTCGCCGCTTTTCAGGAGGAATGGGGACAGACTCCCGACGCGAAGCCTGCCATCACGGTCGACATCGTCGCTGGCCTGGCCCGGCCAGATTTCCTGGTCGAACTCACTGCCACCGCGGTCGTGGCGCTATGAGCCCGACCGGACAGACTGCGGACGGCTGGTGGGAGATAGGGGTGCGGCGCACGGTCCCGCTCGACCAGAAGGCGGCATGGAAGAAGCTGCGCACACTCCTCGATGAGGATGCTGCGGTACGCAGCGTCCGGTCCGAGACACCGGGCAGCGTCGTGCGCGCGACGTACCAGCCTGCCGACTGGGATGATCCCTCGACACTGCAGCTGCGCGTGCTGCCGGCCGCGACCGGCTCCACGCTCTCGGTCCACCATGAGCACCTGCGGGATGCCGAGACGCGCGAGGCGATGCGCAAGCAGTGGACCGACATTCTCGAGCAGATGGTCGAGGAAACCGCCTAGTCTCGAGCGGACCTGCCGCACCGGCGCCTACGGCCTAGGGTCCGGCCACTGCAGCATTGTCGGTCTGCCACAGTCCAATCAGTCCGCGGAAGTGGGCAAGAAAGCGCTCCTGCTCGACCATCGGATACGTGGCCCTGACCGTGTCGACGAGTATCGCGTCGAATTCCGTGGAGGAGACCCAGTCCCGCACGATGTCGTCCATGTGCGGCACCGCGGTGGCACAGAACTCCAGATAGCGATCCGTCTGGAAGTACGCCTCGGAAAGCGCGACGTAGCCGGTCAACTTCTCCTCATACGTGCGGTCGGAGTCGGCGATCTCGAAGTACTTCGCCGTCTCGAGGTCCAACCGTGGCCGGCGCCCGCTCGTCGTGCAGAACAGCGACCACTTCAGCAGCGCCGAGATCGCCCAGGGGAAGTAGTAGTGCAGCGAGGTGATCGCGATGTCGGGGCACGCGTTCGCGTAGTCGATCGGATGTACTTCGGTCCTCCGAACGAGCACCTCGCAGGAGTTGAACTCCCAACGGAAGAACGCGTTGATCAGGCGGGAGATGGCCAGGACCTCAGCGCCGATCTCAGCCGATAGGAAGTCGTGTGAGACGGCATACCGGTCATGCATCGGAAGCTCTGGGCGGAAGTTCATCACCATCGTCTCCGCGCCGATGGTCAGCGACCTGGCGAAGACGTCGTAGCCCTCGATCGATTCCTGCAGGTGCATCAGCATCTCACCGGAGTCGTCGTAGGCGCTGTGCAGTTCGTCCCGATTGCGGACCCGGGAGACGCCCCGCCAGCCGCCGCCGTCGAACGGCTTCATGAACAGTGGGTAGCCCAGCTCCGCCGCGATCGCGTCCAGATCGAACGGCCGGTTGTACTTTGCGGCCGTGTAGGCCCATCGCGCGTTGTCCACCGGATGCTTGTACGGGACGAGGACGGTCTGCGGGACCTTGAGCCCGAGCCGGAGCATCGCGCAGTAGGCCGAATGTTTCTCCATGGACTGGAAGGTAAACGGACTGTTGAGCAGATACGTACCGTTGACCAGCGCCGCCTTCTTCAGCCACTCGCGGGGGTGGTAGTACCAGTACGCGAGCCGATCGATCACGAGATCGGGGCGTACGTCCTGACGTAGGTCGAACGGCTCGATGGTCAACCGCTCGACCGACACCTCATGCTGTGCACCGTCAGTGGTGCGGACGGGGCCGACGCGGGCCAGCAGTTGCTCGAACGCGCGAGGCCAGTCCTCCTCCGCGCCGAGCAGAAGACCGATCAGGTGCTTGGTGTCCGTCTGGCTCATGGGAAAGGTCTAGCAGAAGCGCGGGAGGTGGTGAGCGAGCTGTCGCCGCCACGAAGGCCAGTCATGCGGGACGTCGTGACCCCATTCATCGAGCTCGCAGCGAATCCCCTTCTCCCGAAGCAGGCCCGCCAGATGGCGGGTGGAAGGCAGGGAGCCGGTGGTGTCCTCCCATTGGCCCTGGCCGACGACCAGTTGGACCGAAAGGCGCGAGCGCAGCCAGTCCAGGTGATCACCCTCGAGATGTGGGACGAAGTCGGTGGGATTGGCGAAATACGCCTCGTTCCCGCGCTCGCCCCACCCGTTCCAGGACGCAGGGTCATAGTTGCCGGACATGCCGATGGCCAGGGGGAACAGGTCTGCCCGCCGAAGGGCAAGTAGGACGGCGTGGAAAGCACCCATCGACACCCCTATAGTCGCCATGTCCTGGCGCCCACCGCAGTCCGCATCGATCAACGGAACGACTTCATTCAGGATCCACGCCTCGAAGCCCTGATGGCGCCGGGCTCGCTCTTCGAGCGGGATCTCGTTGTTGGACCACGTGGCCGCGTCGTGGGCGTCGATGCAGAACAACTTCGCCCGGCCGGCGTCGAGCAGGTCACGCACCGACTCGACCATGCCGTTGTTCTCGAAGTCGACGGCCCTGCCCTGTTCCGAGGCCATGACCAGGAAGGGACGTCCGTAGTGGCCGTGCACCACCAACGTGCCTGACCCGCCGAGAGACGCGGCCGGGACCTGGATCTCGTCGCGCCTGGTCATCCCGGGGACCACACCGCCGCGAGCAGGTCGGTGAGCGCCGGATCGAGCGCATCACGCCAGGCCACAAAGTTGTGCGCGTCCGGGACCTCGACCATCCGTGCGGGATAGCCCTGGGCAAGGAGGGCACCAGTCATCTGCCGATTGTTGCCGAGATTCTCCTCGGCGGACCCAGCAGTCAGCACCGCTGGGACCGGGTGCGGATTGCTCGCCGGGCGCCGGGTCGCCAGCACGAAGCGGGTGAGCCGGGTGAAGCGGCCGAAGTCGCGCTCCTGCGGATCGAGTCGGAGGTCGAAGAACGACCCAGACTGCAGGAAGAGCCCACCAAACGCCTCCGGGTGCAGCCGGTGCGCATGCAACATGGCCAAGCCACCCAGGCTGGCCCCCATGGCGATGACCGGCCCCTCAACAGCCACGCCCTCCGCAATCGCTGGCAGAACGGCATCGACCAAGGCCCTGGCGTAGGCGGGCTTGGCTGAATACCACTCGTCGCGATCACCCGGCGCGAGTAACGCCAACCGGAACGCGGGTAGCCGCCCGGCATGGATCATCGCGCCGGCGTACTGCGTGAGGCCGGCCATACGCTCGTACTCCGGACCGTCATTGGCGACCAGAAGCGGCATCGGCTGCTCGTGCGCAGCCCCCTCCGGCGACCAGACTGCGGCCTCGACCGGACCGCCGAGACCGCGGGCGGGGACGCTCAACGGGCTGAGTTGACCCGACACCGCTGGGGCGTCGAGCCAGCCTGGTTCGGTGTACTCCGGGAACAGGATCACCGACTTGTCGCCGAAGGCACCTGGCGTGGTGACCGGATTGGTCGGGTCGACGATGTCCTCGTGGCTGCCGTCTGGATGAATCAGGGTGAGTTTGTATTCCATCCGGTTGACCGGCGGCCTGGGGAGGGTCAGGGTCCACCCGGACCGCGTGCGGCGGAAATTCAACACCGCGGTCGTCGACAGGGCCGGCGCGAGCCGGACGCCGGCCAGCGATCGTTCCGCATCGGTGACGGTGAACACCACTCGACTGGCGCTGACGCGAGGCCCGGACACCACCGCCTCGGCAGCCGTCACAGTCTCATTCCAGCCTCAGATAGGTGGTGTGCCGCGCTGGCTGACTCCACGTCATAGAGGTAGCGGCCGGTGTTCGTAGGGCGTGGACAACACCACCGTCGTTCGAGTGGACACGCCGGCTGCGGCTCGGATCTCCTGCAACAGCAGTTCCAGTTTCTCCGGACTCGCTACTCGAACCTTCAGGATGTAGCTCTCCTCCCCTGCGACTGAGTGACATGCCTCGATCGCCTCGAGGTGGGCGAGCCGTTCCGGTGCATCGTCGGGAGCTGCGTGATCGGTGGGCGTGATGGACACGAACGCGGTCAGCGGCAGGCCGACCAGATCGGCCTGCACGTGCGCGACGTACCCGGTGATCAGCCCCTGCTTCTCGAGCCGACGAACCCGTTGGTGCACCGCAGAAACCGACAGACCGACGTGCTCGGCCAGGTCGGTCAGGCTCATCCGACCGTCGCGAGTCAGCGCAGCGAGCAAGTCCCGGTCGACCTTCTGCAGTTCGCTCATGGGTGCGCCCGGCTCAGGCTCGGTCGCCCGAGACAGTCCGGCGCACCTTGTCTGGGGCGAGGGAGCGCGCGATGACCAGCCGCTGCACCTGGTTGGTTCCCTCGACGATTTGGAGCACCTTCGCCTCACGCATCCAGCGCTCGACCGGATGATCCTCGACATAGCCGGCTCCGCCGAGGACCTGGACCGCGTCCGTGGTGACCCGCATGACCATGTCGGTGGCGAAGAGCTTGGCCATCGCGGCCTGCGGTCCGTACGGCTGGCCGGCATCGCGACGCCGTGCGGCGTCGAGATACAGCGCGCGAGCTGCAGACACCTGGGTCGCCAGATCAGCGAGCATGAAGGCCAGCCCCTGGAAATCCAAGATCGACCGGCCGAACTGCTTGCGCTCCCGGGCATAGTCGACCGCGTAATCCAGTGCCGCCTGAGCCACACCGACCGCGCAGGCGGCGATACCCAACCGGCCACCGTCCAAGGCCGCCAACGCGATTCGGAATCCCTGTCCTTCCGCACCGATCAGGCGAGCGGCCGGTACGAGCGCGTCGTCGAAGACGATCTGAGCCGTCGGTGAGGACGACATTCCCATCTTGTGCTCAGCCGGCTGCGGGGACATCCCGGCTGTTGCAGCATCGACGAGCAACGTCGAGATCCCGGCCGCACCCGGACCGCCGGTACGAAGAAACAGGTTGTAGTAGTCCGCCACCCCACCGTGGGTGACCCAAGCCTTTGTACCGCGGACCCGGTAGTCGTCTCCGTCGCGCACCCCGCTCGTGGCCAGGGCAGCCGCATCGCTACCGGATGTCGTCTCCGACAGGCAGTAGGCGCCGAGCAGGTCGCCGCCGACCATCCCGGGCAGAAACTCCTGTTTCTGCTCATCGGTGCCGAAAGCGGCGGTGGGAAACGCCGACAGGGTGTGGACACTGACCCCGAGACCGACCGCCAGCCAGGCGCCTGCGAGTTCCTCGATGACCTGCAGATAGACCTCGTACGGCTGGCCACCCCCGCCGTACTCCTCCGGATAGGGCAGGCCGAGCAGACCGGCCCGACCGAGGGTGACGAACACCTCCCGCGGGAACCGAGCCGCTTTCTCGTCGGCTGCGGCCCGCGGCCGGAGTTCCCGGTCGGCCAGTTCGACCGTCAGATCCAGCAGGGCGCGAGCCTCATCGCTGGGCAGCGTTCGCACGACAGCCATGTCACGCCCCCAGCGCGACGAGGTCGCGGCTGCCGTTGTTGAGGCGCTCGACCCCGTCAGTGGTGCAGACGACAATGTCCTCGATCCGCGCACCGCATCGCCCGGGCAGATAGATTCCGGGCTCGATCGAGAACGCCATGCCTGCCTCCAGCGCGATGTCATTCCCGGACACGATGTAGGGATCCTCGTGGACGTCGAGTCCGATTCCATGGCCGGTGCGATGGATGAAGTTGGCTCCGAAGCCGGCCTCGTCGATGATGCGTCGTGCGGCCGCGTCGACCTCCTGCGCCGTGATCCCCGGGCGCACGCATCGGCAAGCGGCTTCCTGGGCAGCCTGCAGGACGCTGTAGAAGTCAGATACCTCCGCCGAAACCGCACCGCCGGCGACATAGGTCCGGGTGGAGTCGGAGTTGTAGCCGGCCGCGTTGACGCCGCCGATGTCCACGACCACGAGATCGCCGGTCTCGATCACCCGGTCGGACAGGTCGTGGTGTGGACTGGCGCCATTGGGACCTGAGCCGACGATCGTGAACTCGGCCTGTTCGTGCCCTTCGGCGACGATCGCGTCTGCGATGTCCTTGCCCACCGCACGCTCGGTGCGGCCAGGTCGCAACCACTCGGCCATCCGCGCATGCACTCGATCGATAGCCTGTCCTGCCGCGCGCAGCGCCGAAACCTCTTCGGCGTCTTTACGCATCCGTAGCTGTGCCATGACCGGACCGGCGAGCGCCAGCCTGCCTCGAGTGGCTTCACCGAGTCCGAGAGCGTGCTCGGCCCACATCCGATTACCGACGCCGACCGTGCCCGGCGGGCCGATCGAGCGCAGATACGCAGCGACTGTGTCGAACGGATTTTCGGTCTCCGCCCACGGGCGAACGGCGACCGTCGCCCCGGCCGCCTCGACCAGCGGCGCCTCGAGCTCGGGTACGACGAGGACGGGCGCTGCATCGGCTGGGACGATCAGGCAGGTCAGCCGCTCGGACGGGTGCGCGTTGTAGCCGCTCAGGTAGCGGAGATCCGTGCCGGCCGAAACCAGGATGGCTTCCCAGCCGGCCGTTGCCACGGCACGGCGGGCACGGTCGAGTCGATCAACAGGTGCAGCAGGGCTCGAGGACACCATGGGAGCCTAATCGCCACGCAGTCCTGTCCTACAGTCTGTCGTTGTGAGCGAGCATCGCAGCGAGGAACGAGTGAGGAGCGCAGCGAACACAGCGCCCGAAGGGCGCGCACGTGCGGAGCACGTCGGGTTGCCGCTGTGAGCTTGATGTTGCTGGACTCAGCGAGTCTCTACTTCCGAACCTTCTACGGCGTACCGGACACCGTGGTGTCACCGGACGGGATTCCGGTTAATGCGGTTCGGGGCTTTCTGGACGCGATCGCGGCCCTTGTCCGGGCGCGTCGACCGACAGAGCTGGTCGCCTGTTGGGATGACGACTGGCGCCCGGCCTTCCGGGTGGATGCCATCCCGACCTACAAGACACATCGCGTCGTCGAGGAAGATCCCGAACTCGGGGATACCCCAGACGGACTCAGCCACCAGGTACCGATCATCGTCGACATGCTCGAGGCGGCCGGCATCTCGCGGTTGGGTTCGCCCGGTTTCGAGGCCGACGACGTGATCGGCACGTTGGCCACCCGGGCACGTGGCCCGGTCGAGGTGGTCACCGGCGACCGCGATCTGTTCCAGCTCGTCCGCGACGACCAGCCGGTTCGAGTGGTCTACACAGCCAAGGGCCTGAGCAATCTGGAGACCGTGGACGAGGCGTGGATCACCGCGAAGTACGGCATCCCGGGGAAGGCCTACGCCGACTTCGCCGTTCTGCGCGGAGATCCGAGCGACGGCCTGCCTGGGGTCAAAGGGATCGGCGACAAGACCGCGGCTGCACTGATCCTCGCGTACGGCTCGGTCGACGGGATCATCGACGCGGCCCGCGGTCGGGCGACGCCGACCGGTGCGCTGACAGCGGGCGTGCTGCGCAAACTGGCCGCGGCCGTGGATTATCTGGCGGTTGCGCCGCAGGTGGTCCTGGTTCGCCGAGACTGCCCACTGCCGGACGAGTCAGCGACTCTGCCCACGGAGCCCGCCGATCCGGACCGGCTCGCCGAACTCGCTACGCGTTGGGGATTGCAGTCAGCTGTCAACCGACTGCGCGAGGCGCTGGGCTGGCCCTGAGCTACTGCTTCTCCTGCCAGGTGTAGTTGCCGTCCTCGTCACTGATTTCAATGACCAGTGTGACGTCTTCGGAGTCGGCGGTCGTACCGGTGCACTCGTACGTGTTGCCGACCTCAACCTCCATGTCGCCAGGGCAGTTCAACTCGATGCTGACGCCCTCCTGGTTCTCGAACTGAGCCGCCACGTCGCTCTGCACGGCCGCGGGGTCCAGCACGGTCTTGGACAGCGTGAGGAACAACACGACTGTGACAGCAGCGAGGACGAGCACGACTCCGAGCGAGATCCACAATGCGGTCTTGCTCTTTTTCGGGGGCGCGGAGGGATAACCACTGCCGTATGCCTGTCCAGGTCCCTGCTGTCCGGGATACCCGGCCTGCTGTCGTGCGCCGTAGCCCGGCTGGGCTCCGTAGCTCGGTTGAGCTTGCGGAGCCTGATAGCTGGGCTGTGCCTGCGGGGCCCCGTAGCCCGCCGGTGCCGAGTACTGCTGGCCACCGCCGTAGCTGGGCGAGGCGGGGGCAGCAGGCTGCGCGCCGAAGCCGGAAGCCGACGATTGGCCCGCGCCGTACTGCTGCTGCGTTCCGTACCCACTGGGCTGGCTGGGCGCGCCGGCGGAGAACATCTGTGTGGGCGGTGCGGTCGGTGCGGGTTCGGCGGTTGCCGGTGATCCACCCCAGCTGGACCCGCTCTGCGGTTCGGGGGTTGCCGGCTGACCCCAGCCGGAAGCGGACTGGGCCGACGGAGGAGCGTGTTCGCCGGTCACCGGTGGCGGCGCGGAACTCTCGGACGCTGCTGGTTGACCCCAGCCTGAGGACGACTGCGCCGGAGGCGGTTCCGATGCTGCGGGGGTCGCGGGCTGACCCCAGCCCGAAGACGACTGCGCCGGAGGCGTTTCCGGTGCTGAAGGCGCGGCGGGCTGACCCCACCCTGAGGAGGACTGCGCGGAAGTCGGTTCCGAGGCGGATGGTGTGTCCGATGCAGCGGCGGCTGCGGACTGACCCCAGCCCGACGACGACTGCGCCGGCGGGGAGTCCGAGGCGGACGGTGTGTCCGACGCGGCTGGCGCGGCGGGCTGACCCCAACCCGAAGACGACTGTGCCGGAGGCGTTTCCGGTGTTGATGGCGCGGCGGGCTGACCCCAGCCCGACGACGACTGCGCCGGCGGGGAGTCCGAGGCGGACGGTGTGTCCGACGCGGCTGGCGCGGCGGGCTGACCCCAACCCGAAGACGACTGTGCCGGAGGCGTTTCCGGTGTTGAGGGCGCGGCGGGCTGACCCCAACCCGAAGACGACTGCGCGGGAGGCGAGTCCGACGCGGACGGCGTCTCGGACGCAGCCGGTGTCGTCGGCTGACCCCAACCGGAGGAGGACTGCCCGGGCGAGGATGCGGCTGGCGGTGGAGCCGGCGGCCTTTCCCAAACCGCCGTGGGCGGACTTGCCGGAGTGGCCGGCGGTTGGTCACCGCCGGACGAGGTCGTGGGTGTCGCCGGTGCAGATGTCTGCGTCGGTTCGGACGACGTCGACTGATCAGGCTGGTCGGCGGAAGGCGGAGGCTGTCCCCATCCCGATTGCTGACCGTCGGTGGGCGGCTCCGCTGAATCGGATGATTCGTTCGGCTGCTGCTCGCCACCGCCCTGGGGTGGGTAGGTCATCGGTGCTCCTCTGATCGGATCGTTGCCGGTACGCGGGGCTCACACATTGTGTACTACCGAGGGGTCGCCCGCCTCCACCACGCCTCTACGTAGGGCCTTGCCAGCGCGGGCAGCCACTGCGGCCACTCCAGTCGCGGAACCGACCAGCCCCGCCCTGGCATCGGAAATGTCGCCGACGCGGGCAAGCTGACCCAGCAAATCGATCAACTGGCGCATCCAGCGCACGAAGTCACCGCCGGTGAGCTCGGTCCCTTCGTCACCCGCCGAGCGCAAGACCCGGTCAAGGGACTCGCCCCTGGCCCAGCGCCATGCAGCACCGGCGAAGCCGGGATCCAGCGCTCGGGTCAAGGAGATGCCGTGCTCCGATTCCAGCGCACGCAGTCGTTCAGTGACCTCTTGCAGATCGGCCAAACGTTCTCCGACCAGCGGGTTCGGCGGGGACCAGGCAGCGATCACGTCACGGCGCGCCTCGTAGACGAACGCGGACACGCAGGCCGCCAACTCCTCGGGGGCGAGACCATCGAGCACCCCTTCCCGCAAGCACTCCGCAGTCGCCAGATCCGTCTCACTCCAGATGCGGGTGAGGGCTCGGCCGGTATCGGATAACGCTTCAGGCGGCGGCTTGCCGGTCAGGTAGCCCAGGTGTTCGAGCAGGTCGCAGATTCGGTCGAACGATCTGGCGATCGAGCCGGTGCGCTCTTCGATGCGCGACTGCACCGCATGCGTCTCCCGCTCCAGCTGACTCCACCGGCGAGCCCACCGAGCGTGCGCCTCTCGATCGGGACACGAATGGCAGGGATGTGCGCGCAGCTCGGCACGAAGTCGCGCGATCTCGAGATCATCTGCCGCCGCCCGGCGGCGCCCGGCGGTGACTCGTCGAGCGCCGAGTCCGGACTCGGTACGAGCGTTGCGCAGGCTGGATGCCAGGTCGCGCCGGGCAACAGCACTGCGGTGATTGAAATTCTTCGGCACCTTGACCCGAGCCAGGGAGACAACAGGAGCCTGGAAATCAGTCCCGCTCAGGCGTCCTGCCCACTTCTCCTCCGTCAGGACGAGTGGACGCGGATCGGACAACGGTGAAACGCCGGGGTCCAGGACGACGGCCAAACCCTGCCGACGTCCGTGCGGCACACGAATCACATCGCCGATACGCAGTTGCTCCAGGGACTTGATCGTGTCGCCTCGCCGTTGGCTGGCTCCCGTACGGGAAAGTTCAGCTTCACGCTGGCCCAGCTGCATGCGTACCGCCTCATAGGAGGCAAAATCCCCGCGGTCGCAGGTCATCTGAGCAAGGAGTTCAGCCAGGGTCTCCTTATTTGCCCGAACCCGGCGGTGGAGGCCGACGACCTCCCGATCGGCCTGAAACTGAGCGAAGGAGGATCCCAGCAGATTCCGAGCGGCTTTCCGGCCGAGTTGCGAGACGAGGTTGACGGCCATGTTGTACGACGGGTTGAACGATGACCGGAGCGGGTACGTACGCGTGGACGCGAGGCCGGCGACCGCTGAGGTGTCGACCTCAGGCGACCACAGGACGACCGCGTGTCCGTCGATGTCGATTCCGCGCCGGCCGGCGCGACCGGTCAACTGCGTGTACTCCCCCGCCGTCAAGGGCGCGTGCTGGTCACCGTTCCACTTGTTCAGTCGTTCGAGGACGACCGACCGCGCGGGCATGTTGATGCCCAAGGCGAGGGTCTCGGTGGCAAAGACTGCCTTGACGAGTCCACGGACGAACAGGTCTTCGACCGTCTCCTTGAAGGCCGGGATCAACCCCGCGTGATGTGCCGCGATCCCCGACCGCAGGGCATCGACCCAGTCCCAGTACCCGAGGACGGCGAGATCCTCGTCCGGCAGACCCCCGCAATGCTCGTCGACGATGGCGCTGATCTGTTCGCGCTCCTCGTCGGAGGTCAAGCGCAACCCACTGCGCCGCACCTGGGCCACAGCCGCCTCGCAGCCGGCCCGGCTGAAGATGAACGTGATGGCTGGCAACAGCCCATCCCGATCCAGACGCGCGAGGACATCGGCCCGATGGGGCGGTCTCCAGGGCTGGCGGCGTTCGAACCCGCCGGACCGCGACCGATCCCGGCCACTGCCGCGCCCGCGGGTCTCCGCGGACCAGACCCGCTCTTGCGCGGTCCGAACGGACTGCTCCAGTTGCGGATTGATCGAGGGAATCGGTTCGCCATGGGATCCGCGACGGACGCTGAACAGATCGAACAGCCGGGTCCCGACCATCATGTGCTGCCAGAGCGGGACCGGTCGCTCATCGCTCACGACGATCGCGGTGTTGCCCCGCACGGCGACCAGCCACGCACCGAACTCCTCGGCATTGCTGACGGTCGCTGACAGGGAGACCAGGGCCACCGAGTCTGGTAGGTGGATGATCACCTCCTCCCAGACCGCCCCGCGGAAGCGGTCGGCGAGATAATGGACCTCGTCCATGACGACGAATCCCAAGCCGGTCAGCGAAGTCGAACCGGCATAGAGCATGTTGCGCAGCACTTCAGTTGTCATGACGACGATCGGTGCGTCGCCGTTCTCGGAGCGGTCACCGGTCAGCAGACCGACTTGGTCCGGGCCGTACCGGCCGATGAGGTCGTTGTACTTCTGGTTCGACAGGGCCTTGATCGGCGTTGTGTAGAAGCACTTTCGCCCGGCATGGAGCGCCAGGTGGACGGCGAACTCACCGACGACCGTCTTGCCGGCACCGGTTGGTGCAGCGACCAGGACCCCGTGCCCGTCCTCGAGTGCCTGGCAGCCATCGATCTGGAAGCGGTCGAGTTCGAAGCCGATCTGGGATCTGAACTCGCTGAGCCTCGGGTAGGCGGCCCTTTGTCGTGCCCGGGCATGGTTGTCCGCATGACTGGCCACGCCACAAGGCTATGTCGCGACGGTCAGTCGCGACGGCAAGCAGCCCCGAGCGGCCTCCAGAGTCGACCAGTTAGTCCGCAGGATCGGCCTGCAGGATTCGTAGGGCGCTGGGCTGGCAGGTTGCTGTGACCGGTAGTGCTTGGATCGGTTCACCGTCGGCATAGGCGGTGACGATCGGGTCGGCGTCACTGTGCAATGAGATCGATCGGGCCCGGTACGTCGACACTGCCGGATGTGCGCTGTGTTGACCTCGTCGCAGGGTCGGAGTCATCCGGATGAGCGTGGCTCGGCTGATCGGACCGACCACCGTGACGTCCAAGAGTCCGTCACTCGGGTCGGCATCTGGGCAGATCGGGATGCCGCCGCCGTAGGTGGATGTGTTTCCCACTGCGACCAGCGTGACCTCCAAATCGACAGTCTGCCCATCCAGATCGATGGCCATCGGGACCGCCCGCAGGTGGGCCAGCTCGGCAAGCAGAGCGAAGTCGTAGCGGCGTTGCCCGCGGGGCCACCGCATTCGGTTCGCCCGATCATTGACCGCGGAGTCGAATCCCGCGCACATCACGCTGGCCCACCATCGTTCTCCGGTGCGCCCCAGGTCCACCGACCGAAGCTCTGACTCCGGCGACATCGCCGCCGCGATGCCCGTCGCGGCAGCCTCCAGCTCGACCGGTAGGCCGAGTCCCGCCGCGAAGTCGTTGCCCGTCCCGGCCGCGACGATGCCGAGAGCGGTCTCCGTTCCGGCGAGCTCCTGAATCGCAAGGTGACACAGCCCGTCGCCGCCAATCACCACCAGGCCTCTCGCCGTGCGTTGGACCGCCTCCGCGACAGCGACCGTTGCGGCCTGCACAGTCTCGACAGTCGGCACATCGACGACGATTCCGCGATTGGCCAGATTCCTCGCCAAGCCCGCAGCGATCTGGACCGCTCTGCCATGTCCCGCCCGAGGGTTGACCAACAGCGTGATGTCACTGCGCGGATCCATCGGCTAGCGGGTCACTCCGTCGCCGGGTTCGAGAGCCAACTCGTCGTCGAGGGCCGACGGTGAGGCATCCAAGGGTGACGCTTCATCATCGTCGACGTCGTGGAATCCGCTGAGGGCGTCTCGCTTCGCGCGTCGCTTGTCGATGACCCTCGCGACCTGGATTGCGCCTTCGAACAGCAGGATCATCGGCCCGGCCATGGCCAGCATCGTGAACGGGTCCTGGGTCGGCGTGATGAACGCGGCAAAGACCAACGTCAGGAAGAACGCCCAGCGCCGGCTCTTGGCCATGAGCCCGTAGGACAGCACGCCGAGGAAATTGAGCATCAGCGCGATCAAGGGGACCTGAAAGGAGATGCCGAACGCGACCAGGAGGGTGACGACGAAGCCGACGTACTCCGGCGCGGTGAGCAGCGGAGTCACACCCTCCCCGGCAATACCCAGCAGGAGTCGAAGACCGTTGCGCAACGTGATGTAGGCAAGCACGGTGCCGCCGGCGAACAACGACGATGACAGCGTCACGAAGATCACGGTGTAGCGCTTCTCGTTGCGCTTCAGACCCGGCGTGACGAACGCCCAGAGCTGGTAGAGCCAAAAGGGTGCGGTCAGGACGATCCCGCCGATGAACGCGACCTTCAAGCGGAGCAGGAATCCACCGAGTACGTCGGTGAAGATCAGGGTGCACTGCTCGCCCTCGACGGTGACTCTGAGATCCGCGGGCAAATCGCAGTAAGGCGCCTTGATGAAGTCGAGCAGGCCGTTGTCGTACCAGATGAACGTCGCGACTGCGCCCACGGCTATGAACAGGAAGGCCTTGATCAGGCGACTGCGGAGCTCCCGAAGATGTCCGGCCAAGCTCATGGTGGCCTCGGCATTGTCCCGCTGCCGCCACGATCGAATGCGGCTGCGGAGTGAGCGCTTCGCCGGGCTGGTCACCGGATCAGGGCTCCCTGCTCGACGGGACGGTCAGCGGACAAGAGGTACGGGTGGCGGGCCGGCTCGGTTCAGCTCGGCGGCTTGTACTCCGGGTAAGGCTTGTTGGACGTTGCCTCAGCCGTGACCGGCGGGGTTTCCGCCGGCGTGACCGGCGGAGTGCTCGTGGTGGGAAGCTCACCGCGCACCGCCTCGGCCGGAGCTCTGGTGCGTACGTCGTCGTCCTTCATCCCCTTCATCTCGCCCTTGAAGATGCGCAGCGAGCGACCCAACGAGCGGGAGGCGTCCGGCAATTTCTTGTAACCGAACAGCAGGAGGACGGCGAGAATGATCAACCCGATCTCGAGGGGGCCGAAATTCATGGGTTTCTCCTAGTCGCAGTGATGAATCGAGTCTACGCGTGCCGTCCGAGGCCATGCGTCGTGTCAGCCCCGTTCTGCATTCGCATCGCCTGCGCCCGTTGGATTCCCTGCGTCAGTTCGACAACCTGAGGAGCCACCGATGCCTGGGCGTCCTTCACGGCATTCAGCAAGCGTTTCGCGTGACCCCACAGGCCATAGCCCAGGATCGCGAGCAGGAGGACCGCCCCGATTCCGACGACGAGCCAGACGGTCAGCATCATGTGGTCAACCTAGTCGCCACCGGGCACGTCGTAGGCGGTCAGCGCCAATTGGGCATCCTTCGCGATCTGCTCGGCCAACTCCGGTGGATCGAGCACCTGGGCGGCTCCCCCGAGGCCGGCCACCAGCCGGCGTACCCAGGTCGTCTCGTTGGAGCGCAGGGTCACCAACAACCCGTCACCGTCCTCGACAACGCTCTGGCAGGGGTAGTAATCGGCCACCCAGCGGGCCCAGGGAAGCAGCCTGATCCGAACCTGAACGTCCTCGGGTGAGGGCAGGAAGAGTCCTCCTGAGATGTCGCGCGGGGCGATATCCGGCGGTGGGCGGGACGGCTCGTCCAAGGCGGCCAGTTCCTCGACCCGGTCCAGTCGAAACATCCGTACGCCCTCGGCGCGTCGGCACCAGGCCTCGAGGTACCAGTGCCCATCGACGAGCAGCAATCGCATGGGGTCGACGGTCCGCTCAGTTCGCGCGTCTCGACCGGCCGAGTAGTACGTCAGGTGCACCGCCTGACCTGCGGTCAATGCTCGACGTAGCGCGGCCAGGCGGGCGTCCTGTCCGTCGACGGCCACCGTGAGGGCTCCCGCCGCCTGCGCTTGGGCTCCGGCAGCTTCCTCGATCTTGGCCAGCGCGCGACTGACCGCCTCTTGCTCGATCAGGCCTGGAGTGGCGGCCAGCGTACGGAGCGCGACGATGAGGGCCACCGCCTCGTGCGTGGTCAGCCGCAGCGGTCGGCTCATCCCGGCATCGAAGGTGACGGCGACATGGTCGTCGTCGAAGGACAGATCGATCAGATCCCCGGGTCCGTGGCCGGGGAGGCCGCACATCCAGAGCAGGTTGAGGTCCTCGCGCAATTCGTCCGGGCTGATGCCGAAATCCGCAGCAGCCGAGCTAATCTCGATATCCGGATGGGCCTGCAGGTACGGGATGAGCGCCAACAACCTGGGGACGCGGTCTGCAGTCGCGCTCATGGCCTGGCACCGATCTCGCCGTCGACCTCACTCATCTCGGCCAGACGACGCAGCCGCGAGATGACCGCATCCCGCAGCGCAGCGGGTTCCTCCACCACAGCATCGGCGCCATAACTGGTGACCCGGTCGGCGAGGGAGTGCAGATCGTAGAGGGGGGTTTCGATCAGGTCGGGGTCGTCCGCGGAAGACTTGCCGACTCGACGCAGGCCTTCGGCCGCGCCAGGCCGCAGCCGGATCCGTGCGATGACATCGCTGGCCGGGGTCGTCGATGCCACCATGGCGACGAGGTCGACATCATCGGGGCGTTCGAAGGCATCCGGTGGGCCGACCGCCTTGGGTCGTCCGGCGAAGCGACTGAGCCGAAAGGCGCGCGGTGCGCCACGTTCGAGGTCATAGCCGGCGACGTACCAGCGGCCCCGTCTGGCCACGACTCCCCACGGATGGATGCGGCGGGACGTCGGGTCGGCGCCATCCGGGCGCTGATAGTCGAACCGCAGCTCCCGGCGCTCCGTGGCGGCAGCGAAGCAGGCCCCGAAGGCGGGTTCGCCGGAGTCCAAGCGGGGTTCCAGCGGCACAGCGGCATGCTCGTCGAGGCTGACGCCCGCCGCACGCAGCTTGTGCAGTGCGCCCTCAGCGGCTCCGGCAAGAGCCGCGGAATGCCAGAGCCGAGCCGCCAGTCCGACCGCCGCGGCCTCATCGGCGGCGAGTGAGATCGGCGGAAGTTCGTAGGCCTGCCGCGCAATCCGGTAGCCATCCTCGTCGTCGAAGGCCGACGTGCGGCCGGTCTCCAGCGGGACGCCGATCTCGCGCAATTCGGCCTTGTCGCGTTCGAACATCCGCTTGAACGCTTCCTTGGCCCGATCCGTTCCGTCATCCGGTTCGTACCCAGGGACCGCACGCCGGATCTGCTCTGCGGTCAGGTAATAGCGCGTGGCCAGGAGACAGATCACCAAGTTCACGAGGCGTTCTGCCCGACGGGTCGTCACACGCCAACGCTAACCGAGTTCCCGAACTCGGATACCGTGCCGCCACATGATTCATTGGAGTGTCGGCGAAGTGATCTCGACCGGCCGGGAGTGGAAGGGCGCTCTCGAGCTGGACGTGTCGGTCGACGGCGTCTCCGTACAAGCCCTCGCCTACCCCCAGCTCGTCGGCCACCCCGAACCGGGCGATGCCGTTTCTGCTGAACACGACCGCGCTCGATCTCGATCTCGGTACCGGTGGATACGCGCTCGTCGTTGCCATCCCTTCCCGGCTTCCGGCCGGCTCGCGCGGCGAGGGTCACCTGGTCAAGGGCCGGTATCTGCCGACTCAGGCGGCAGTCCTCGGCGTAGACGCGCAGGAGTCGGAGCATCACTCACTGCTTCGCGACGCGGACTCCCTGGAGGGCATGCCGGTCGTCATCGCCGACCTGCACTCCGCATTGCCAGCGATCCTGGCCGGCATTCATCTCGACCGCCCGAATGCCCGTGTCGCCTATGTGATGACTGACGGCGGCGCCCTGGTCGCCTGGTTCTCTCGGACGCTGTCGGACCTCAGCGATCATCTCGTCGGCATCGTGACCGTCGGCCAGGCGCTCGGCGGTGATCTGGAGGCTGTGACGGTGCACACCGGATTGCTGGCCGCCAAGCACGTGCTCAACGCCGACATCGCAATCGTCACGCAAGGACCGGGCAACCTCGGGACCGGTACGACCTGGGGCTTCTCGGGTGTCGCCGCCGGGGACACCGCCAACGCCGTCGCCACGCTCGAGGGACGCCCAGTGGGTGCGTTACGGATCAGCGACGCCGATGCCCGGACGCGACACCGCGGCGTCTCGCACCACTCGCTCACCGCTTTCGGGCAGGTGGCCCTCGTGGACATGGACATCGCCGTGCCTGAGGGTTTGCCGCTGGACCTCCGTCGACGGGTCGAGGACGACCTGGCCGCGCAGCCGGAACGGAATCGGATTCTCTACGTGTCCGATCGTGGCTTGCTGGACGCATTGACCGCGAGTCCGGTGCGGCTGTCGACGATGGGCCGCGGACTGGCGGAGGATCGCTGGTACTTCATGGCCGCGGCCGCTGCCGGGCGCCACGCCGCTTCCCTACTGGCCTGACCGGAGGGCGCGCACACACAGGCGCCGCCGGTCACATACTCGCGATGAGTTTGTCCACGCGATCGTCGACGGCCTTGAACGGGTCCTTGCACAGGACGGTTCGTTGGGCCTGGTCGTTGAGCTTCAGATGCACCCAGTCGACGGTGAAGTCACGGCGCTTTTCCTGCGCCCGGCGGATGAACTCCCCGCGCAGCCGGGCTCGGGTGGTCTGCGGTGGCACGTTCTTGGCCGTGAACACCTCGAGGTCGGTGGAGACCCGATTGACCGCCCCGCGCTTGTCCAACAGGTAGTAGAGGCCTCGGTCGCGGTTGATGTCGTGATAGGCGAGGTCGATCTGTGCGATCCGCGGGCTGGATAGCGGGAGGTCATGCTTGCCCCGGTATCGCTCGACGAGCTGGAACTTCGTCGCCCAGTCGATCTCGCGGTCGATCTGCGACAGGTCCTGCGAGTCGATCGCCTTCAGCGTCCTGCCCCAGAGCTCGAGCATGTCCAGCAGGCTGCCGCCAAGGCCCTCCTTGTCGACGAAGTCCGCACAGCGCGCGTGGTATTCGCTCTGGATCTCCAGCCCGGACAGCTCGCGACCGTTGGCAAGCCGGACCCGGCGACGACCGGTCATGTCGTGGCTGATCTCGCGGATCGCCCGGATCGGGTTCTCCAGGGTCATGTCCCGCAAGACCACCCCGGCCTCGACCATGCGCAGGACCAGATCGGTGATCGTGACCTTGAGCAGGGTCGTCGTCTCGTTCATGTTGGAGTCCCCGACGATCACGTGGAGGCGTCGGTATTTCTCCGCGTCAGCGTGCGGCTCGTCTCGCGTGTTGATGATCGGCCGGGAGCGAGTGGTCGCCGAGGACACGCCCTCCCAGATGTGCTCGGCCCGTTGGCTGACGCAGAAGACCGCGCCGCGCGGGGTCTGCTGGATCTTGCCCGCGCCGCAGACGAGTTGGCGGCTGACCAGGAATGGGATCAGGACGTCGGCCAACCGGCTGAATTCGCCGTGCCGGCCGACGAGGTAGTTCTCGTGGCAGCCGTAGGAGTTGCCGGCCGAATCAGTGTTGTTCTTGAACAGGTAGATGTCTCCGGTGACGCCCTCTTCGTGCAGCCGTGCCTCGGCATCGACGAGCAATCCCTCGAGGATCCGCTCCCCCGCTCGGTCGTGGATGACGAGTTCGCGGACGTCATCACACTCGGGTGTCGCGTACTCCGGGTGCGAGCCCACGTCCAGGTAGAGCCGGGCGCCGTTGCGCAGGAACACGTTCGAGGACCGGCCCCAGGAGACAACTCGACGGAACAGGTAGCGGGCGACCTCGTCCGGGGAGAGTCGACGCTGACCCCGGAACGTGCAGGTCACGCCGTACTCGGTCTCGATGCCGAAGATTCGCCGGTCCACGTGGTCAGCCTATGCGCGAAGTCGGGTCATTCCGGCGCATCGCCGGAGTCTTTGCCGTTCCCCCGGTCGTTGATCTGCTTTTCCTCCTGCGTACCGCCGCCGTTCCTCTCAGCTGTTTCCGGAGGCGCGGCATCCGGGTCGGCCGGCTCGGCGTCCCCAGCTGTAGCTGTGTCCGGCGGGGTCACCTGGGGCGTCTCGGCCACGCCGAGCAGGTCCTGCAGGGCCGCACCACTGATCCGGCGGAAGGTGCGCTTGGCGCGGTTGCGGTCGAGGACCGCGACCTCGAGCTTCTGCGGCGGCAGCGCGGCCACGCTCGTACCCGACTTTGCCGCGGTTCCGTTGGTCACTGCTGCTCCGGTGCCCAGCGCGGAAGCGCCGAGTTTGAGTGCCTCGGCAAGGGGCAGCCTGGCTTCGAAACCGGTGCCCAGCGCAGCGCTGACCGCCTCGGCTTGCCCGCCCATGACAACGAAGTCGTCTTCGTCGAAGACCGATCCGTCGAACGTCAGGCGATAGAGCTCGTCGCGACCCGGGCGGTCGCCAAGATCGGCGACACAGACCTCGACCTCGTACGGCTTCATCTGCTCGGTGAAGATGGCCCCGAGCGTCTGGGCGTAGGCATTGGCAAGCACGCGGCCGGTGACGTCGCGCCGGTTGTAGGAGTAACCACGGACGTCGGCCAGCCGGACACCCGCCTGGCGCAGCGTCTCGAACTCGCTGTAGCGACCCACCGCGGCGAATCCGATGCGGTCGTAGATCTCACCGATCTTGTGCAGCGTCGTGCTGGGGTTCTCGGCGATGAACAGCACACCGTCGGCGTAGGTCAGCACTGCCACGCTACGTCCGCGCGAGATGCCCTTGCGGGCGTACTCGGAGCGGTCCCGCATGACCTGCTCGGCGGATGCGTAGTAGGGCATCTGGGTCATGAGCGAGTGCCTCCGGTGAGGATCGCAGCGAGCGCCAGCGAGTGAGGACCGGAGCCGGAGGCGCGCGCGGGGCGGTGGGTCATGAGCGGGTGCCTCCGGTGAGGATCGCAGCGAGCGCCAGCGAGTGAGGACCGGAGCCGGAGGCGCGCGCGGGGCGGTGGGTCACGGGGTGGGCTCCTGCTGCTGGCGCTGCGCGATGACCTCGGCAGCGACAGTCGTGACGGCCGCGTCGTCCAGGCGCTCGGTTCCGGCGGCGGTGACGACGAAGATCGACGGCATCAGGCCGCGGACCATGTCCGGTCCGCCGGTCGCGGAGTCGTCGTCGGCCGCGTCGTAGAGCGCTTCGACGACGGCGTGGACGACCTCGTCCTCGCCCATTCGCTGGTTCCAGGTCTTCTTCAGGCTTCCCTTGGCGAACAGGGAGCCGGAGCCGACGGCGTGATAGCCACGCTCCTCGTACAGGCCGCCGGTGACGTCGTAGCCGAAGATCCGACCGGGCAGCGACGCGGCCGGGGTGTGTACGGAGTCCTCGTCGGTGGTGGGGTCGTGGTCGGGCCGGACGTCGACACCGGCGAAGAGCGGAACGACAGCGAGGCCCTGCATGGCTGCACCGAGATTGCCGCGGATCATGGCCGCTAGCCGATTTGCCTTGCCGTCCAGGGAAAGGGTCGTGCCCTCGATCTTCTCGTAGTGCTCGAGTTCGACCTGGAAGAGCCGGACCAGTTCGCCGGCAATCCCTGCCGTGCCGGCGATGCCGACGACCGAGTACTCGTCAGCGGCGAAGACCTTGTCGATATCGCGGGAGGCGATCAGGTTGCCCATCGTGGCCCGCCGGTCGCCGCCCATGACGACACCGCCGGGGTAGCTCGCCGCGACGATCGTGGTCGCGTGCGGGGCCAGGCCCGCGCCCGAGCCGGCCGGCAATCCGCGGGCGGGCAGCAGATGCGAGGCCTCCTGGCCGAGGAAATCCACGAACGACGATCCCGCCGCGCGCAGATAGCCCGGCGGGAATCCCGATGAACCCGCGCCTCGTTCGGCCACAAAACCGCCCTTCACCCCAGTCGCCTGCATCGCTGTCCAGCGCATTCAGACTCGCTGGACCTCTGTTGAGAACCCTACCTGCGGCGCCACACTGGCTCGGCCGGGGCGAGCCGCGATGCTCACGCGCCGAGCGGGTGCCACCACTGGTCGATGTGGATCTCGGGCCCGCGGTGGGGGTACAGCTCGATCACCCGCGGCCACCGCTTGCTCTTTGACTCGAGGTCACCCTGCGCAGCTTCCAAGTACGCCATCGCGGCACCAAGGAAGTCAGGACGGTCCTTGAACAGCCCAAGTCCGGCATTGCAGTTGAAGCACAACACTCCACGCACAAGCCCGCTGTCGTGGTCATGGTCTATGGGCGCGGCCGGGGCACTGCGGCAAATCGCGCACAGTCCGCTCTGCCGTTCGGCGTGAGGCCGCGATCGTGTCGTAGCTCATGACCGCTTGCTCGACGTCTCCGGCGGTAGTCCTCTGTCGACTTCCGCCGCATGCAGCTCTTGCAGTAGGACGAAAGCCCGTCTGGCCGCCCGCGGTTCCGCCCAAACTCACTCTCTGGCTTTGTGTCCGCGCAGCCAGGACACCTCTTGTTGGCCAAGTCGCCCTCGAAAGCAATATCCGCAAGTACGGCTATTGGCCGCCCTTTTGAACGTACTGGCGGACGAATTCCTCTGAGTTCTCCTCGAGCACCTCGTCGATGTCATCGAGTATCGCGTCGATATCGCCGGACATCTTTTCGTGGCGCTCGCCAGTCGTCGTGTCGACGCTGTCCTCTACCTGAGCGTCGTCTTCCTTCGCCCGGCTGCGCTGCTGCTGGCCGCCGGTGTCCCGTGTCGCCATCGGTTCTCCTCCATCGCGCCGGGCCGCCGAGGCGGGCGGGCCTTCCCAGGTGGCTCGACACTACCCGCGGAGTGTGACGGGCTCGGCATCTCAGTGTGATTGCACGTGGCCGTCAGCCCGCGACACCATCGATTTGCTCACGCAGGATGTCCATGTGGCCGGCGTGCCGGGCGGTCTCCTCGATGAGATGGACATAGATCCAGCGCGCCGAGACCTTCCCCATCCGGTCATGCGGAACGGTCTGGTCCAGCGACCGGTCCGCGGCCAGCGACCGCGAGGTGGCACAGGCCTGGCGATAGGCCTCGATCAGCGACTGGACCGTCTCCTCGGGCTCCAGTTGAAACTCGGACTCGCGCGAGTGCGTCCGTCGATTGTCGCCAGTACCCGAACCGAGCACCTGGTGAAACCAGCCGACCTCGTCGCGGTAGCCGTCCAGGAACGCTTCCAGCACCACCCGTTCCCCCGCGGTCGATGCGAGCTCGTCCGCGGACAGGCCATCGCGAGGCATCGGTCAGCGGGCGCCGGTCAGCCGGTCGACGAGTTCCCGGGCATCGGCGCAGGAGTCGAGCAACTCCCCCACGTGCTCGCGGGTCCCGCGCCTGGGCTCCAGGGTTGGGATGCGCACCAGATTCTCCGCACCGAGGTCGAAGATCACCGAGTCCCACGACGCCGCGGCGACGTTCTTCGGGTAGCGGCGCAGACACTCCCCACGGAAGTAGGCCCTGGTGTCGGTCGGCGGGTGATGCGCGGCAGCGCTCACCTCGGCGTCGGACACCAGACGTTGCATCGCGCCCCTGGCCACTAGCCGGTGGTAGAGCCCACGTTCGGGGCGTACGTCGCTGTACTGGAGATCAACCAAGGCGAGCCGGGAATCGCCCCAGTCGAGTCCGTCCCGCTCCCGATAGCCCTCGAGCAGACGCAGTTTGGCGACCCAGTCCAGCCGGTCGGCGCAAGACATCGGATCGCGTTCGAGATCGGTGATCACCTCGGCCCACCGCTCGAGGACGTCCTTGGTCTCCGGATCGTCGACGCCCATCCGGTGAACGTAGGTGGTCGCCATTTCCAGGTAGATCGACTGGAGCTGCAGCGCAGTCATCCGACGTCCGTCATGCAAGCGGATGAGCGCCTGCAACGAGGGATCATGGCTGACCGCGTGCAGCGTGCCGACCGGCTCTTCGACCCGGAGATCGAAGCCGATCTCCCCGTCCTCGATCATCGCCAGCACCAGGGAGGTCGTTCCGAGTTTGAGGTACGTCGACAGCTCGGCGAGGTTGGCGTCGCCGATGATCACGTGCAGGCGCCGGTACTTCTCGGCGTCGGCGTGCGGCTCGTCCCGGGTATTGATGATCGGCCGTTTCAACGTGGTCTCCAGGCCGACCTCTACTTCGAAGAAGTCCGCGCGCTGCGAAACCTGAAAGCCGTTGCGCCGCCCGTCCTGACCCAGCCCGACCCTGCCCTGTCCGCAGATCACCTGGCGGCTGACGAAGAACGGGATGAGGTGGGTGACGATCTCGGCGAAGGGAGTCTGGCGGCGCATCAGGTAGTTCTCGTGCGAGCCGTACGAGGTGCCTTTGCCATCGGTGTTGTTCTTGTACAAGCCGATCCGTGGCTGGCCGGGGATCATCGCAGCCCGTTTCGCCGCCTCGGCCATCACCAGCTCGCCGGCCTTGTCCCAGAGGACTCCGTCGCGTGGATTGGTCACCTCCGGCGTGGAGTACTCCGGGTGGGCATGGTCGACGTAGAGCCGAGCTCCGTTGGTGAGGATGACATTTGCCAGTCCCGGGTCCTCATCCAGGTCGTTGTGGTCGAGGGCCGCTGCCGGAGACAGGTCGAATCCTCGCGCATCGCGAAGCGGAGACTCCTCTTCGAAGTCCCATCGCGGCCGGCGCAGGGTGGGCGCGTCCGTCACGGCCCAGGCATTCACAATCTGTCCAGACAGCAGAGTCGGGTTCGCGCCGGGTTCGCCGGGCACCGAGATGCCGTACTCCACCTCGGTACCGATCACCCGGTGAACACTCATGGATCCAGACTAGTTGCGCCTCTCCGAATCCCGTCGTCCAGCTCACTCACTCACTCAGTCACGGACGCTGGTGCTGCGCGGCAGCAAGTCCTGGTAGTAGACGGCGCACGTCACGTCGACTCCGACGGCGGGGTCGTATTCGGCCGGCGGCGGCTCGGTGACGCTGTAGTCCAGTTGCGGGTCCGGCGGCTGCCGGACGTAGGCGTCGAACGCCTCCAGGCAGGCAGACAGCGCCTGCGGGAGCAGCATCGGATCTTCGAGCGGATTGATCGGGTTGGGGCCGAACTCGATCACGACGCCCGTGTATTCCGCATCGTGTGGCTGCGAGCACGGCACCCGCACAAACCCCTCGAGCAGCAGGCACGTCCGGTAATCAGCAGCCGGATTGCGACCGAACGCTCCCTCCAGTACGCCGGGTGCTGGTCGCACGGTGTCGACCCCATATGTCACGACGCAGTAGGCCCAGCGCGCGCCCAGCGACCACTGGTGCTCAGTCGGGGTGAAGAACGTCGTCTGTACGAACGGCGTCTCCACCTCTTCGGCACCCAGAAATGCGTCCAGCGTGGTGTCATCGCAGGCCGAACCGATCGCCTCTTCGACGTCGGAGCGTTCATGCGTGCTGAGCGGCCCGTCACCGAGCACTCCAACGTCAGGTGTTGCGAACACCTGCCCGGTGTATGCCGGATCGTCGCACCGGACGCGGCTCACCAAGCTGGTCATTTTGTCCACGTCGCTGCCGGGCAGTGCCAGACATGTACCGACAGATGGCGGATCGGGAATCGGATCTGCTGACTCGGCCGTGCCCGTCAGCACAGTGCCACAGGCGGACAGGAGCGCGAGCGTCAAAGCTGTCGCGCCGGCCGCGGCAGCGCGGCTGGGCGTTCTCATCCATCGCCTCTCCCGCATCGACGGCCGCTCACGCATCGACGGCACTGCCGGTCCAACGGCTGCCGCTGGCATCGAGAATGACGCACTCACCGCTCGGAAACAGCGCCCAGTCCGCGGGCGTGGGGAGATAGACCGCTGCCGCGAATCCGCTGGGGAGGTCGCGCTCGAGGTAGTCGATCGCCGACGCGGCGCACTCTTCGACCAACGGCTGACGAGCCAACGGGTCGGCAGGAAACGGCGTGTTCTCGTCCGGATACACCGACTCGCCAGTGGGTTCGGCGTCATGCGGCTGGCTGCACGGCACTCGGTCGTAGACCACTTCCGGACCGAACCAGCATTCCCGGAAACTGGCTGCATCGGGGCCGCGCATCGCCTGAGCTATCCGGCCGGGTGCGTTCGCGTCCGCACCGGGCTCGTACTCGACGACGCACGCAACCCACGCGGCCCCGCCGTCCCAGGCCACTCGCTTGGGCACCCAGGCGAACACGTCGGTCAGGAGGTTGTCCTGGTCACGGGCGCCCAGGTAGTGGTTGTCCAACAGGTACTCCCCGCAACCGTCGTCGCCATAGAGGACCTCCGCCCAGGCTGGGGAGTCCAGGTCCGCCTCGGTGGGATAGCTCTCGCGCAGAGATTCCGGGATCTCCACGACCTTGGCGATCTCTGCACCATGCGGGCTGGCGCAATCCACGGTCGCCGGCGGGCTCAGGGCATTGCCGCCACCGTGGACAGTGTCCAGGCAACTGCCCAGCGTCGGCGGATCCACTTGCTCGAAGACTTCGACCGGCGCCCCGTCTGAGCCCGCAGGGGTCACTGGCTGTCCCGGGACCCTGGACACACAGCCGGTCATGAGCACTGCGCTCAGGATGACTGCGGCCGGGAGCCGCACGCTTCGCCGCTGGTGAACGGTCACGCCCATACGCGCATGCTGGATCGCCAGGTCTCCCCGGACTCGACGGTTAGAGGTACTGGCCGGTGTTGGTCGCCGTATCGATCGCCCGGCCGGAGTCGTTGCCCTTACCTGAGATCAGCGTCCGGATGTAGACGATGCGCTCGCCCTTCTTGCCCGAGATCCGCGCCCAGTCATCCGGGTTGGTCGTGTTGGGCAGATCCTCGTTCTCCTTGAACTCGTCCACACACGCGGCCATCAGGTGCCCGATCCGTACGCCACGGGCGCCGGACTCCAGGTGATCCTTGATCGCCATCTTCTTAGCCCGGTCGACGATGTTCTGGATCATGGCGCCGGAGTTGAAGTCCTTGAAGTAGAGGACTTCCTTGTCGCCGTTGGCATAGGTGACCTCGAGGAAGCGGTTCTCCTCGAGTTCGGAGTACATCCGCTCGACCGCGCCCTGGATCATCGCGGCGACCGTCGCATCCGGGTTCCCGCCGTGTTCGCCGAGGTCGTCGTCATGGATCGGCACCGTGGTCGTGAGGTACTTCGTGAAGATGTCCCGCGCAGCTTCGGCGTCCGGGCGTTCGATCTTGATCTTCACATCCAGCCGACCGGGACGCAGGATGGCCGGGTCGATCATGTCCTCCCGGTTGGAGGCCCCGATCACGATGACGTTCTCCAGGCCTTCGACGCCGTCGATCTCGGACAGCAACTGCGGGACGATCGTGTTCTCGACGTCGGACGAGACACCTGACCCTCTGGTCCGGAAGATCGAGTCCATCTCGTCGAAGAACACGATGACCGGAGTGCCCTCGCTCGCCTTCTCCCGGGCCCGTTGGAAGACCAGCCGGATGTGGCGCTCGGTCTCGCCGACGTACTTGTTCAGCAGTTCCGGGCCCTTGATGTTCAGGAAGAACGACCGGCCCTCACCCTCGCCGCGCTCGGCGGCGATCTGCTTGGCCAGCGAGTTCGCCACCGCCTTGGCGATCAGCGTCTTGCCACAACCCGGCGGGCCGTACAGCAAGATGCCCTTCGGCGGACGCAGTTCGTACTCACGGAAGAGTTCGGAGTGCAGGAACGGCAGCTCGACGGCGTCGCGGATCTGCTCGATCTGGCGGGCAAGTCCCCCGATGTCGCCGTAGTCGATGTCCGGAACCTCTTCGAGGATGAGTTCCTCGACCTCGCTCTTGGGGATCCGTTCGTAGGCGTAGCCGGACCGCGACTCCAGCAGCAGCGAGTCCCCGATCCGCAATGGGGCGTCGCGCAGCGTCTCGGCGAGGTAGACGACCCGCTCTTCGTCGGTGTGCCCGATCACCAGGGCCCGGGCCGGGATCCCCTCGACCGGCTGCAGGATCTCCTTCAGCATCACGACGTCGCCGGCCCGCTCGAACCCGGTGGCCGCGACGATGTTCATCGCCTCGTTGAGCATGACCTCCTGGCCGTGCAGGAGTCCCTCCATGTCGACGTTCGGGGACACCGACACCCGAAGTTTGCGGCCGCCGGTGAAGATGTCGACGGTCTCTTCGTCGTGCTGGTTCAGGAAGATCCCGTACCCGCTCGGCGGCTGGGCCAGGCGGTCGACTTCCTCGCGCAGGGTCAGCAGTTGTTCCCGCGCCTCACGAAGGGTCTCGGCGAGCCGGTCGTTGCGCTCGGAGAGGAAGCTCGCCCGACCCTCGGCCTCAGCCAGGCGCTCCTCGAGCAGCCGGGACTGGCGCGGCCCCTCGGTGACCCGGCGGCGCAGCGCGGTCACCTCTTCTTCGAGGAAGGCGACCTGACTCACCAGGCTGGCCACGTCACGTTCGCGGCGTGCTCGCGAGGCCGGTGTTCCGTCGCTGTTCGTCATGGCTGTCACCTCCACCCAGGTTCTAACGCGCCGATGTCCATCTTGGCCACCCCGGCTCCTGACTAACCAGCCGAGAAGTCAGGGTATACACGGATTGTGTTGCGGAACTGTGACGCGCGGAGGATTCAGCTTCTATGGAGGTGGCCAGAGGTCTCATGTCAGCCGATCTGACGTTCGGATACGCAGCGATGCTGGAACAGTTCCCACCGGCGGAGGCCGTCGCGTTGACGGCACTGGCCGAGGAGCACGGATTCTCCGGCTGCATGGCTGCCGATCACTTCCAGCCATGGGTACCCCAGCAGGGTCAAGCTTCGTTTGTGTGGTCGGTTCTCGCGGCCATCGGAGAGCGAACCGCAGGCGATCTCGGTCCAGGAGTGACCTGCCCCTCGTTCCGCTTCCACCCCGCGTTGATCGCTCAGGCTGCCGCGACTCTGGAGTCGATGTATCCGGGGCGGTCGTGGCTGGGGGTCGGCTCGGGGGAAGCACTCAACGAGCACGTGATCGCCGGCTACTGGCCCGAGGCCGGCGAGCGTTCGCGCCGGATGTTCGAGGCAATCGAGTTGATCAACAAACTGTTCGCCGCCTCTGCTGCAGGCAAGGACACCAAACATGACGGCGAGTTCTTCAAGATGGAGACGACCCGGCTATGGACCATGCCGGCCAAGGCACCGCCGATCCTGGTCGCCACGGCCGGGCCGATCAACGCCAAGAAGACCGGGAAGTTCGCCGACGGCATCATCACCGTCGGCGCGCCACTGGAGAAGATCGAAGGTCTGTTCGCGAAGTTTGCAGAAGGGGCCAAGGAAGCCGGTAAGGATCCGAACTCGATGCCCAAGGTCCTTCAGCTGCACATGAGTTGGGCCGACACCGACGAGCAAGCCCTCACCAACGCACTGACCGAGTGGCCGAACGGCGGGATGAAGTTCCCCAAGGCCGACATCCGGTCGCCGCTGGACTTCGAACAGATGGCTGCCCTGGTACGGGCAGAGGACTTCGAGGGCCGGATGGTCATTTCAGCCGACCCGGACGAGCACCGTGCCTACATCCAGAAGTTCGTCGACCTCGGCTTCGATCGGGTCTATCTGCACAACGTCGGCCGAAATCAGCAGGAGTGGATCGAGACCTTCGGCCGCGACGTGCTACCGAGGATCACTCGTTGATTGGAGCAGTCCGGGTCTCGGCCGCCCTGCGCTGCTCCTCCTCCGTACGGGCCCGGTTGGCCCCGCTGGCCCGGCGCTGCCTCGTCGGCAGGATGGTGCCGGCAGCGAGTCGACGGGCGATGACCAGGAATGCGGTGTGCCCGACCATGCGATGCTCCGGACGCACGGCGAGTCCGACGACATTCCAGCCGCGTACCAGCGTCTCACTGGCGGCCGGTTCGGCGTACGAGCCGTCCGCCCGGATCGCCTCGACCAGCGTCGACAGCTGGGTCACGGTGGCCACATATCCGATCAGCACGCCGCCGGGCCGCAGGACTGTTCCGATGGCCGGCAGGACCTGCCAGGGCTCCAGCATGTCCAGCACCACCCGGTCAACGTCCGGCTCGTCGGCAGTGGCGATGTCGACGAGATCACCGTGGCGCAGTTCCCAATACGGCGGAAGCTCACCGAAGAAGCGAGCAACGTTCTCGCGGGCCACCTCAGCGAACTCGGCACGCCGTTCGTACGAGATCACTGTCCCTGTCGGTCCGACAGCGCGCAGCAGCGAGCACGTCAGCGCCCCGGAACCCACGCCCGCCTCGAGCACCCGGGCGCCGGGGTGGATGTCACCCATCATCAGGATCTGCGCGGCGTCCTTGGGATAGATGACCTGGGCTCCGCGGGGCATCGACATGACGTAGTCAGCCAGCAACGGCCGCAGGGCCAGATAGCCGGTCCCCGAGGTCGACATCACGACCCGGCCCTCGTCCCGGCCGATGAGGTCGTCGTGAGAGATGGCTCCGCGGTGGGTGTGGAAGGACTTTCCGGCCTCGAGCACGACCGTGTGCAGGCGGCCCTTGGGATCGGTCAGCTGAACCCGATCCCCCACCGCGAAGTGTCGTCGGTTGTTGCTCGGCTCCGGGGCCGATGATGCTGGGGGTTCAGACACCGGGCCGATGGTACGGAGCGATCCTGCCTGCGTTTGCTCCAGCCGAATGTCGGCGGCCACACCTAGTCTTCGATTGTGACCACCGAGACAGCCCCGTTCACCGCCGAGTCGCGGACTCGGTCGCTCTCGCCGTCACGAGCCGCGGACTTCAAAGCCTGCCCGCTGCTCTATCGCCTGCGCACGATCGACCGGCTTCCGCAGCGTCCCGGAGCTGCCGCAGCCCGAGGGACACTCGTGCACGCGGTCCTGGAGCGCTTGTACGACGTGCCGGCGGCGGGTCGGACGGCCGCGGCAGCCAAGGCCATGCTCGAAGCCGAGTGGGCCAGACTGGTCGAGGTAGAGCCCGAACTGGTCCAGATCGTCACCGAACTCCGCGATCGCGCGGCGGCGGCGGTGCCGCCGCAGGACCCTTCGCTGCCCTTAGACGTTCCCGACGTCGAGCCCGTCACGGATGCAGACGTCATCGCCGGCTGGCTGAGCACCGCGGGCGATCTGCTCGACTCCTACTTCGCCCTCGAGGATCCGACCCGGATCCAGCCGGTGGGACGCGAGCTCATGGTCGAATTCGACCTCGGCGACGGTCCGGTCCTGCGCGGGATAATCGACCGGCTCGATGCCACCGCCGACGGCGACCTCCGCGTCGTTGACTACAAGACCGGCGTCACCCCGCGCGAGGCATACGAGGCCAAGGCCCTGTTCCAGATGAAGTTCTATGCGTTGGTGCTCTACCGGACTCACGGCGTGGTCCCGCGCCAACTGCGGCTGCTCTACCTCGGCGACAAAGACATGCTGAGCTACGCGCCGGAAGCCGAGGAGCTCGATCGCTTCGAGCGCACCCTGCGGGCGATCTGGGACGCGATCCAGGCAAGCATCGACAAGAAGGAGTTCCAGCCCAGTCCCAGCCGCCTGTGCAAGTGGTGCGACTACCACGCCCTGTGTCCGGCCTGGGGCGGCACCCCGCCGCCCTATCCGGAGACGGCTATTCCGGTGGACGATCCAGCTGCGGAACCGGACTGAGCCAGCGCCGCACGGTGCTCTGCGAATAGGTCCGCGAGATCGGCCAAGGACATGCCGGTCAGGCTCTGCCCGAACGTCACTCCGCTCATGGGGGCGACTGCAACGGCGGCCGGGACCACCAGGACGGCGCAACCGGCTGCTCGCGCCGAGGTCGCCCCCGTCGCGGAGTCCTCGATCGCCACGCAGTCGGCTGCGGCGACGCCGAGGCGCTCGGCCGCCAACAAGTACGGGTCGGGATAGGGCTTGCCCCGGCGGACCTGGTCGCCGCTGACCACCGTGTCGAAGGCCCCCTCCGGTAACGCGGCGACCACCGCATCGGTCATCTGCCGGTAGGACATGGTGACCAGACCGGTCGGCACTCCGGCGGCCTGTACCTCCGCGAGCAGTTCCAGCGCTCCCGGCCGCCAGGGTGGGCCCTGGCTGACCCCGGCGACGACCTGGGACTGCAGTCGCTCGATGATCGCCTCCTGGGGCAGATCGACGCCGACCTGATCACGCAGGAATGTCGCGCTGTCCCAGAGTGACCAGCCGACGAGCTGCTGACCCTCGACCGGCCCCCAGGCAACGCCGTACTCCCCGACCAACCGTCGCTCCGCTTCGAACCACAGGGGTTCGCTGTCCAGCAGCGTCCCGTCGAGGTCGAAGAGGACGGCTGCAGGGAGCGACGTGTGGCGGTTTGCTGGCAATCCGCCAGGGCTTGCTGCCCTCATCGAGCGTTGAAATACTTGGCCTCGGGGTGATGCACGATCATCGCCGACGTGGACTGCTCCGGATGAAGCTGGAACTCCTCAGACAGCTCCACCCCGATCCGCCCGGGCTCGAGCAGGCCGACCAGCTGCTGCTGGTCCTCGAGATTCGGGCACGCGGGGTAGCCGAACGCGAACCGCGCTCCCCGATAGCCCAACTTGAAGAACTCCTCCAGGTCCGCCGGATCCTCAGCAGCGGCGTTGGTGCCGTCGGAGAACCGCAGCTCGGCACGAACCCGCTGGTGCCAGCGCTCAGCCAGGGCCTCCGTGAGCTGCACGGACAGGCCGTGCACCTCGAGGTAGTCCCGGTAGGCGTTCTTGGCCAGCAGTTCGTTGGCGTATTCGCTGATCCGGTTTCCCATCGTCACGATGTCGAAGGAGATGACGTCGAGCTCGCCGGAGTCCTTGGAGCGAAAGAAGTCCGACATGCACAGGCGCCGCTCGCGACGTTGCCGCGGGAACGTGAACCGGGTCCGTTCACCACCCCCCTCGTCGAGGATGATCAGATCGTCACCCTCGCTGACACAGGGGTAGTAGCCGTAGACAACTGCGGCCTCGAGCACGCTCTCGGTGGCGAACCGGTCGAGCCAGTAGCGCAGCCGCGGCCGACCCTCGGTCTCGACGAGTTCCTCGTAGCTGGGTCCCTCGCCACTGCGTGCGGCCCGAAGTCCCCACTGTCCCAGGAACGTGGCCCGCTCGTCGATCATGGATGCGTACTCGGCAAGCGCGATGCCCTTGACCACCCGCGCGCCCCAGAACGGCGGCTCGGGGACCGGATTGTCAGTGGCTACATCCGACCGGCCGACGAAGGCTTCCTCGGGTTCGGCGGTTGCGGCACGTTCTGCCGCGATCCGTAGGGACCGCTCCCGGCGCGCCTTGCGCTCGGCTCGGCGTTGCTCGGCGAGCTCCTCCTTCGGGTCGTTGGGCATTGCCGAGTCCGGGACCGTGCCTCGTCGCCGGGCCAGAATCGTGTCCATCATGCGCAAGCCTTCGAAGGCGTCGCGGGCGTAGTGGACGTCACCGTTGTACATCTCAGCCAGGTCGTGCTCGACGTAGGCGCGGGTGAGTGCGGCTCCGCCGAGGAGCACGGGGTAGGTCTCCGAGATCCCTCTGGAGTTCAACTCCTCGAGGTTCTCCTTCATGATGACCGTCGACTTCACCAACAGCCCCGACATACCGATCACGTCGGCCCGATGCTCTTGGGCGGCATCGATGATCGTCGAGATGGGCTGCTTGATCCCCAGGTTGACCACGGTGTAGCCGTTGTTGGACAGGATGATGTCGACGAGGTTCTTGCCGATGTCGTGGACGTCGCCCTTGACCGTCGCCAATACGATCTTGCCCTTGCCGCCGGTGTCGTCTGAGGCTTCCATGTGCGGTTCGAGGTAGGCGACCGACGTCTTCATCACCTCCGCGGACTGCAGCACGAAGGGAAGCTGCATCTGACCGGAGCCGAACAGTTCGCCGACGGTCTTCATCCCGTTCAGCAGGTCCTCGTTGACGATCTCCAACGCCGGCTTGGTCGTCAGTGCCTCGTCGAGGTCGCCCTCGAGTCCGTTGCGCTCACCGTCGACGATGCGGCGCTGCAACCGCTCCCCCAGCGGGAGACCGGCCAACTCCTCGGCCCGGGTCTGCCGGGCCGCGGCCATATCCACGCCCTCGAACAGGTCCAGATAACGGGCCAGCGGGTCGTATCCGTCGCGGCGCCGGTCGTAGACGAGGTCCAGCGCGACGTTGCGCTGCTCCTCCGGGATCTTGTTCATCGGCAGGATCTTCGACGCGTGCACGATGGCGGAGTCGAGCCCGGCGTTCTGGGCTTCGTTCAGGAAGACGGAGTTGAGCACCTGACGGGCGGCTGGATTCAAGCCGAACGACACGTTCGAGACGCCCAAGGTGGTCTGCACCCCTGGATAGCGACGCTTGAGTTGCTTGATCGCCTCGATCGTTTCGATGCCGTCGCGACGGGTCTCTTCCTGCCCGGTCGCGATCGGGAATGTGAGCGTGTCGACGATGATGTCGCTGACCTTCATCCCCCAGTCGTCGACCAGGGTGTCGATGGTCCGGGATGCGACCCGCACCTTCCAGTCGGCGGTGCGGGCCTGCCCCTCCTCGTCGATGCACATGACGACCACGGCCGCCCCGTGCTCCTTGACGATCGGCATGATCCGCGCAAAGCGGGAGTCCGGTCCCTCACCGTCTTCGAAATTGACCGAGTTGACGACGCAGCGCCCGCCCAGCATCTCCAAGCCGGCCTCGACCACCGCCGCCTCGGTCGAGTCGAGGACGAGCGGAAGCGTGGAGGCTGTGGCCAGACGACTGGCGAGTCGGCGCATGTCCTCGGCTCCGTCGCGACCCACGTAGTCGATGCAGAGGTCGAGCAGGTGCGCACCGTCGCGAATCTGGCCGCGGGCGATCTCGATGCAGTCGTCGTAGCGCTCTTCGAGCATCGCGTCGCGGAAGGCACGGGAACCGTTGGCGTTCGTTCGCTCGCCGATCACCAGGACACTCGCGTCCTGCTCGAAGGGAACTGCCTGGTAGAGCGAGGACACACTCGGCTCAGCGCGGGGACGCCGCACCGCCGGCTTGAGGCCAGTGACCGCTGAAACCACGGCGCGGATGTGGTCCGGCGTCGTACCGCAACAACCGCCGACGAGCCGCGTCCCGAATTCGGTCACGAACCCGGACAGTGCGGTGGCCAATTCGTCCTCGGTGAGCGGGTAGACCGCACCGTGCGGGCCGAGTTGCGGCAGGCCCGCGTTCGGCATGCAGGAGATGTCGATCCCGGCATGCCGCGAGAGGTGTCGCAGGTGCTCGCTCATCTCGGCCGGGCCGGTTGCGCAGTTGAGGCCGATCAGATCGATGCCCAGCGGTTCCAGGGCGGTCAGCGCCGCGCCGATCTCGGAGCCCAACAGCATCGTGCCGGTGGTTTCGACCGTGACGTGGGTGATGATCGGAACCGTCCGGCCGGTTTCGGTCATTGCCCGCTGGGCGCCGATGATGGCCGACTTCGCCTGCAGCAGGTCCTGGACGGTCTCGACGATGATGGCGTCGACGCCCCCGTCGAGCATCCCGCGGGCCTGCTGCAGATAGGCCTCACGCAGATGCCGGTAGGTCGTGTGTCCGAGGGTGGGCAGCTTGGTGCCCGGTCCGACCGACCCGAGTACCCAGCGTTGCCGCTCCGGCGTCGACCACGTGTCTGCCGACTCGCGGGCGATGACCGCTCCCGCGTGGGCGAGTTCCTCGATCCGATCGGCGATGTCGTACTCAGCGAGGTTGGCCCAGTTGGCGCCGAAGGTATTCGTCTCGATCGTGTCCGCACCGGCGTCGAAAAAGGCGTCGTGGATCCCACGCACCACATCCGGCCGGGTGATGTTGAGGATTTCGTTGCAGCCTTCGAGGTCCTGGAAGTCCTCCAGGGAGAGATCGCAGCCCTGCAACATCGTGCCCATCGCGCCGTCACTGACCAATACGCGCCGGCTCAGGGCCTCCAACAGTCCTCGATCGTCCACGTGACAAGGCTACCCACCGGTTGTGGACGAGTCGTGTTCCTGCGTCTGGGTGGTGACGGGGAGGGCGACGTAGGCTTGGCCGGTGACAGTCTTCGACTCCTTGCCCAAGCTCACCGACCCTGTGGTCGTGGCTGCTTTCGAAGGCTGGAACGACGCCGGGGACGCAGCGACCGGAGCTGTCGAGCATCTCGAGCTGATCTGGGACGCCACTCCCCTGGCGGCGCTGGATCCCGACGACTACTACGACTTCCAGGTCAACCGCCCCACCGTCACTCATGTGGACGGGGTCAGCCGGCGGATCGAGTGGCCCACGACTCGCATCTCGGTTGCCCGGCCGCCGGGTTCGGCCAGGGATGTCGTGCTGCTGCGCGGTATCGAGCCCAACATGCGCTGGCGCGGGTTCTGTGAGGAACTCATCGAGCTCTGCAGGGAACTGGACGTCAGCACTGTCGTCTCGCTCGGCGCGCTCCTGGCCGACACGCCCCACACCCTGCCCGTCCCGGTCACTGGAACGTCCTACGACGCAGAGTCCGCCGCACGCTGGGGTCTGGAGACGTCTCGCTATGAGGGCCCGACCGGAATCGTCGGGGTGTTCCAGAATGCTTGTGTCCAAGCCGGTCTCCCGGCCGTCTCGTTCTGGGCCGCAGTGCCGCACTATGTCTCTCAGCCACCAGCACCCAAAGCGACAGTCGCTTTGTTGCAACGCGTCGAAGAGGTCTTGGAAGTTCGCGTACCCCTCGGCGCGCTGCCCGAACAGGGCGAGGAGTGGGTACGAACGGTCAGTGAGATGGCCAGCGAGGACGAGGAGGTCATCGAGTACGTCCGGGCGCTGGAGGAGAAGGCCACCCAGATCGACCTTTCCCAGGCAAGCGGAGATGCCATTGCGAAGGACTTCGAGCGTTATCTCCGTCGGCGCGGTCGGCAGCTCTAGCCCGCTGCCCCCGACGAAGGCACGCCCAGCGCCGCGTCGTCTGAGGGTCAGCCGAACAGGCGGTCGTGGGCTGCGGTGGCGAACCGATCAGTCATCCCTGCCACGTAGTCGACCGCCTGGCTCAGGGTGTCGGTCCCGTGGTCGCGGTAGGTGGCCGGCATCAGGTCAGGCTTGGCGTGATGGAGTTCGACCAGGTCGCGGATGATGGTGATCGCCTTGGCCTTGTGATCGAGGTGGTGATCGCTGAAGTAGACGCGTTCGAACATGAAGTTGCGGAAATCAGACATGACGGCAAGGTCCGGAGCCGACATCGTGACGGAGTCGCCCAGCACACTGTTGGCCACCACCGCATCGATCATCGAGCCGACCATTTCCGAGCCGGGATGGCCGAAGCGAGCCCGTACGTCGTCGGGGAAGTCATCTTCGGTGAGCAAGCCTGCGCGTACCGCGTCGAGCGCGTCGTGCGACAGGTAGGCGATCCGGTCGGCGTAGCGCACGCACATTCCCTCAGCTGTCCCCGGCGGCGGGGAGATCTTCCAGGAGTGCGCACGGATGCCGTCCAGGACTTCCACGCTGAGATTGCTGTCCTCGAGCACTTCGAAAATCCGGACACTCTGCGCGGCATGATGCCAACCGCCCTCGACGTAGGGCGACAAGGCGTCCTCCCCGATGTGTCCGAACGGCGAATGCCCCACGTCATGGCCGAGGGCGATCGCCTCCGCCAGGTCTTCGTTCACCCCGAGCGCCGCGGCCAGCGAGCGGGCGACCTGGGTGACCTGCAGCGTGTGCGTCAACCGCGTGACGAAGTGGTCACCCTCGGGGTTGAGGAAGACCTGCGTCTTGTGCTTGAGCCGACGAAAGGCCTTGGTGAACAGGATCCGGTCCCGATCGCGTTCGAACGCGGTCCGGAACTCGTCCGGCTCCTCGGCACGAGCCCGGCCCGCACTGTCGCTCGATCGCATGGCGGCAGCAGCAAGCGTTTGCTCGGCGGCCTCGCGCACCGCCCGGGTACGCAGCGAGAAGCTTGCGGTCATCGAGGTCAGAGCCGAACGCCGAGCAGTGCGTCGACCATGGACGAGACCGCACTCGGCGCGTCTGGGTCAGACCCCTCGCGGCGGGCAGCCATGGCAGCCCAGCGGTCGACCGCGGCAAGTGCGTGGGGTGTGTCCAGATCATCGGACAGCTGTCTCCGCAATGACGCGAGCAGGCCGTCGGCCGCCGGTCCGGTGGGAAGGGACACCGCATGCCGCCATGCAGCCAGGCGTTCCTGCGCCCGGCTCAGCAACTCGGGCCCCCATGCCCGGTCCGCGCGGTAGTGACCGGACAGCAGAGCCAGCCGGATGGCCATGGGGTCCACCCCATCTCCGCGTAGTCGCGAGACGAAGACGAGATTCCCACGGCTCTTGCTCATCTTCTCCCCGTCCAGCCCGATCATCCCGGCGTGGGCGTAATGCCGGGCCAATGGCCAGGACCCGGTGAGCGTCTCGGCGTGGAGAGCCGTCATCTCGTGATGGGGAAACACGAGGTCGCTGCCGCCGCCCTGCACGTCGATACCGTCACCAAGTCGGTCGAGAATGATCTCTGCGCACTCGATGTGCCAACCAGGTCGACCCGGCCCACGCGGACCATCCCACGACGGCTCGCCCTCACGAGCGCCCCGCCAGACGATCGGATCCAGCGGGTTTCGCTTGCCGGGGCGGTCAGGGTCACCGCCACGCTCGGCCGACAGGCGCACCATGGTTTCCTGGTCGTAACCCGACTCGTAGCCGAAGCGCGGCGCCTGACTGACATCTTGGTAGATGTCCCCTGTGCCGTCATCCAGTACGTAGGCATGGTCCGCGGTGAGCAGTTTGTCGACCAACTGCGCTATTGCAGGGATCGACTCGACCGCGCCCACGAAGTCGCGGGGTGGCAGTACGCGCAGCGCAGTCATGTCCTCGCGGAACAACGCCGTCTCGCGCATGCCGAGGACGATCCAGTCATCGCCGTCCCGGATCGCCCGCTCCAGGAGTGGATCGTCGACATCGGTCACGTTCTCGACGAAGGCGACCTCATGTCCCGCGTCGAGCCACACCCGGTGAACCAGGTCGAAGGCGAGGTAGGTCGCGGCGTGCCCCAGGTGAGTGGCGTCGTAGGGCGTGATCCCACAGACATACATCCGAGCGATCCGTCCCGGGGCGGTCGGGCGCACCTCCCGGGTCGCGGTGTCGTACAGCCTCAGCGCCTGCCCCGCGCCGGGTAAGCGCGGAACCGCAGGGCCTGGCCATGGACGCATGCAGCGAGGTTAGTTCGCCGTAGTGACGCGCTTGTGCCAGGCCCGTGCGCCGGCCTCTCGGGGTGGACTCTGCACCAGCTCGCCCGGCCATCTGGGACGTGAATAGGCTCGACCGATAACCACGAATGGCGCACGGGAGCAGGTCCACGGCGTGGTGCTGTGCCTGGTCTCGGCATTGGCATTTTCCCTGCTGCCCTTTCTGGGGAACGCCGCCTACGACGCCGGCGTTGGCCTGCCCGAGCTGATGCTCATCCGCTTCGTGGTGGCGGCAGTCGCCCTGTGGGCGGTCGTGGCGATCCGGCGGCCCTTGCTGCTGAACGCGAGACTCGCCGTCATCGGGCTGGCCCTGGGTGCGATCGGCTACGCCACCCAGTCCGGGCTGTACTTCGCCGCGCTTCCCTACAACGGGCCCAGCCTGACGACCCTGTTGCTCTACACATTCCCGGTCATCGTCTTCGTCGTCCTGCTGGTACGGGGCAAAGAGCGGGCGAGGCCGGGACGGGTGCTCGCCCTGGCCCTGGCGCTGGCCGGCGTCGCCGTGGTGCTGTCCGGCACCGGTTCGGCTGAACTACATCCCGTCGGGCTCGCACTGGGTCTGGGAACAGCCGTTGCGTACGCGACCTACATCCTCGTGGGTGCAGGCGTGGACGAGTCATTCGACCGAATCCAGTTGAGCGCGTTCGTCTGCACCGGTGCAGGAGCGAGCTACCTCGTGTTCAATCTGCTCTCCGGCGGTCCGACGCTCGATTTCGACCCGGCCGGGTGGCTTTGGGCCGGTGTCATGGGACTGCTCGCCACTGCAGTTGCGCTCACCGCTTTCTTCGCCGGCCTGCGCCTGATCGGCGCCGCGTCCGCATCCATCATTTCCTGCGCCGAGCCGGTTTCCACGGTGCTCATCGGCGTGACGTTGTTCAGCGACCAACTCAGCGCACTTCAACTATTGGGCGCTGCAGCCGTCGTGACCGCGGTCATCCTGCTGCAGCGACGGCCAGCAGTCGAGGCAGCAGAAACCTAGAAGCTTTGAGCTCCAAGACAACTCAGACGCGTCATCAGATCGGCGGCCACGGCAGGGCGGGCCACTCCCCCGACGGCTCGGGATGCAGCCCGGTGCTCAGGAGCCTCGCCACGCGGCGGCGGGTCTGCTGCACCTCGCTCACAGTGAGGTGTTCCTCGAGCGCCGCTCCGAGCTCGCCGCACAGCTCGGTCGAGAGCCGCTCGAGCACCTCGATCGCCTCCTCAGGAAGCGGCCGACCGGCCCAGCGCCAGAGCAGAGTGCGCAGTTTCGGCTGAATCGAGAAACAGATGCCGTGGTCGACTCCGTACACGTGACCGTCGGGCATCGGGATGAGATGGCCGCCTTTGCGGTCAGCATTGTTGACCACGACGTCGAGGACAGCCATCCGACGCAGCGCCGGTCGGTCGGAGCGGGCGAGTTCGAGCAGATCGATCGTGGGATCGCCGTCCATCCACAGCTGCACCATGCCGGGGCCGAAGGGGCCATCGCGCAGGACTGTCGGCGGCACGACATCCCAACCGGTAGCCGCAGAGACCAGGTAGGTGGCCACCTCGCGCCCGGCGAGCGTCCCGTCCGGGAAATCCCACAGCGGGCGCTCTCCGGCGATCGGCTTGTAGACGCACTCGACGATCTCGTCGTCGGTACTGATTTCGCCGAGCAAGGTCACGTTGCTGGCATCGACCAGGCGCCCGGTGATGTCGATAGTCCCCGTCCGGAGCAGCTCCAGGGCCTGCGGCTCGTCCATGGCGGCCGCATCGCCATTGCTGTCGCCGCTGTGCAGACTCAGCGTCGGTAACCGTTCTGCCGGGGGCAGATGTGGCCCTCGGCGTCCAACGGCAAGGAGCAGAGCGGACAGGGTGGGCGACCGGCGGAGACGACCAGGCGCGCCCGATCGACGAAGGCGCGAGCGGCGACCGGCGTGATCTTCACCCGCAGCGCGTCCGGTCCGTCGTCGTCGTCGGAGAGGATCTGATCCTCGTCGACCGGCTCGTCCGTATCTCCCCCGGCGACCGCCTCGATGACGACGGCGGCGCTGTCGGCATCCCAGGCCAGGCCCATCGCCGCGACGCGGAATTCCTCGTCCACCGGACTGTGCAGGGGGTCCAGGTCGCTGACCGGCGGTTCCGATGGTGCAACCGAACTCTGCCGGGTGGCGACTTCGTCGAGCAACTCGCTCATCCGGTCGGCAAGGACGATCACCTGGGTCTTCTCCAGGGCGACACTGACAGTCCGGGGCCCGTCGCTCACCTGCAGATAGAAGGTGCGCTCCCCCGGCTGACCGACCGTACCGGCGACAAATCTCTGGGGGCGGTCGAACACGTACAGCTGCCGACTCATGAGTCGAGTTTACGCGGATGCCCGGTAGGAATCGCCGCCGCCGACCGGGCCGTCACCGGCCGCCCGACGGCGCTTGCCGCGGCGCTTCTTCGGCGGAACCAAACCAGACAGGTCTCCCCCGATGTCATTGGTGCGCAGCACGAGCGGCCGCGTCGGGGTGTAGACGACAACCGACATCGACCCGGGCTCCACGAGGAGCCGCTGGAACAGGTCCAAGTGCAGTCCGAGCGCGTCGGCAAGGATCGCCTTGATCACGTCACCGTGCGTGCAGGCGAGCCACGTGGCGTCAGGTCCGAGACGACTGTTCCAATCGCGTACGGCCGCGACCGCCCGGGCGGAGGTCTCGGCCAGTCCCTCACCTTCCGGACCCGGAAAGACCGCGGCGGAGGGATGCTGCTGCACGACCTGCCACATCGGGTCCTTGGCCAGCGTCTTCAGCGGTTGACCGGTCCAGTCGCCGTAGCGGCATTCACCGAGCCGCTCGTCGGTTTGCAGCTCGAGCCCTTCGCGCCCTTCGACGACGGCCCGCGCACTCTCGACGCAGCGCTGCAACGGGCTCGACACAACGGCGGCCAGCGGAATCGCGCGCAACCGCTCGGCGGCGGTGCTCACCTGCGCCCGGCCCGTTTCATCGAGCGCGACACCGGGAGTCCAGCCGGCGAGCAGTCCGCTGGCGTTCGCCTCGGTACGACCGTGGCGGAACAGAATGACCGTGGTCATGGACGCGACTGGCAACCCAGACGTCTAGGAGGCGGCCAGAGCCCCCACGTTCACGTGCAGGTCGGCGCCGAAGAGCACTGCCGGCCACAGGATGACGGCGATGATGAAGGAGAGCACCAGGGAGAAGCTGGTGAACGTGTTGTAGCCCTTGGTGAGGGCAACGACCACGCCGATCGCCAGGTAGATGAGCATGAACAGCGACACGCCTCGTCCTCGACCCATGTGGTCAAACTCCTCGCATAAGTGGAGCCAGCCGGCCCCTCGTCCGCTCGTCTGTGGCGGTACCACGAGCTTATGGGGTCAGAGGTTGCCCTGGGCAACGCTCAATTCGGGGTCAGGGTCCCGGTGAGCAGAAGGACGAGGACCAGAACACCCAGCAAGATCCGGTAGATCACGAATGGCGTGAAGGTGTGCGTGCTGATGTAGCGCATGAAGAACGCGATGACGAGGTAGCCGACCACCCCGGCCACCAGCGTCCCGACGATCGTCTGCGGCCAGGCAGTGTCGGCCTCGGAACCGATGTCGAAAGCCTCGAACACCCCGGAGATCAGTACGGCGGGCACAGCGAGGAGGAACGCATACCGAGCCGCCTCTGCCCGGGTGTAGCCCAGGAACAGGGCAGCGCTCGTCGTTGCCCCTGACCGAGAGACTCCGGGGATCAGTGCGAGGGCCTGGGCGAAGCCGATCGCAACGCCATGCCGCGGCGTCAGCTGGGTCAGCTCCCGGTCCCGCGATCCCACTCGATCAGCAACCGCGAGCACGATGCCCAACAGGATGAGCGTGCCTGCCACGATCCGCAGATCACGCAGTGGACCGGTGATCGTGTCTCGGAAGATGAACCCGAAGATGCCGATCGGGATCGTCCCGATGATGATCAACCACCCGATTCGGGCATCCGGGTCCGATCGGAGTGAACGGTTGCCCAGCGATCGGATCCACGTCGTGATGATGCGGGCGATGTCCCGGCGGAAATAGATGAGGACGGCGGTCTCGGTGCCGATCTGACTCACTGCGGTGAACGCCGCCCCTGGGTCGTCCCAGCCGGCCAGATCACCGACGATGCGCAGATGTGCACTGCTCGAGATGGGCAGAAACTCCGTCAGGCCCTGGACGAGCCCCAACACAATTGCCTCGAACCACCCCATGAGTCAGCCTCGACCGGATGCCTCGAGTGCGTCCACCGCGCCGCGAAGGGTGGCCAGGCGCTGCTCGAGATCCCCGTGGTGCACCGCGACCGTGAGGGTCGTGACCCCGGCGTCGGCGTAGACGCCCATCCGTTCCGCGATCCGGTCGACGGGGCCGATCAGCGCCGTGCGGTCGATGAACTCGAAGGGCACGGCAGCCGCGGCGGCGGCGTAGTCGCGGTTGAGAAAGTGGTCCTGGATCTCTGTGGCCGCAGCTTCAAACCCCATCCGGCGCGCCGCGGCGTTGTAGAAGTTCTGGTCGCGGCTGCCCATGCCGCCGACATAGAGGGCGCAGTAGGGCCGGATGGGGTCAGCGGCCGCCTGCAGATCGTCGCCGACGGAGATCGGCACCGTTGGAACCACGTCGAAGTCCGACGTTCGTCCGCTCTTGGCGCGACCGGCCCGGATGGCGGCCAGCTGGTCAGCGCTGTGTTCGGGAGCGAAGAAGATCGCCAGCCAGCCATCGGCGATCTCCCCGGTGAGTTCGAGGTTCTTCGGCCCGACGGCGGCCAGGTAGATGGGGATGTCGGCTCGCGCGGGATGGACCGTGAGCATCAGCGCCTTACCCGGACCGTCAGGTAGCGGCAGGGCGTAGTGCTCGCCGGCGTAGCGGACCCGCTGCCTGGCCAGCGCCATCCGGACGATGTCGACGTATTCGCGGGTGCGGCCCAGCGGCTTGTCGAAGCGCACCCCATGCCAGCCTTCGGAGACCTGTGGGCCGCTCACGCCCAACCCCATTCTGAAGCGACCGTCGGACAGGGTGTCCAGAGTGGCTGCGGTCATGGCAGCCATCGCGGGCGTACGGGCCGGGATCTGCATGATCGCGGCGCCAACGTCGATCCGGGTGGTCTGGGCAGCTACAAAGGCAAGGACACTCGGCACGTCGGACCCGTACGCCTCGGCCGCCCAGACGACGCTGTACCCCATCGCGTCCGCCTCGCGGGCCAGGGCCAGGTTGTCCTTGTCGTTGCCGGCACCCCAGTAGCCGAGGTTGAGTCCTAGACGCACGGGGAGAGACCTTACGGCGAGCCCTGAGCGACCTGGCAAAGCCCCGGAATATGGTGCCGGTCATGGAACAGCGCCGTCTGGGCAACAGCGGACTCGTCGTCTCTCGGATGGCTCTCGGCACGATGATGTGGGGCCTGGACTCCGACGAGGACGAGGCGACTGCTCAGACGCGGGCCTTCCTCGATGCCGGTGGCACGTTGGTGGACACCGCCGACGTGTACGCGGACGGGGACAGCGAGCGGACCATCGGCCGACTGTTGCGTGGATCGATCGCGCGCAGCGAGATCCTGTTGGCAACGAAGGCCCATTTGCCTACCGGACCCAGCCCGATGGATCGAGGCAACTCGCGTGGGCATCTGCTCAGCGCGTTGGACAACTCGCTTCATCGGCTCGGCGTCGATCACGTCGACGTCTGGCAACTGCACGCCTTCGACGACGCGACGCCGCTGGACGAGACCCTTGCCGCGCTCGACCACGCCGTGGACAGCGGAAAGGTTCGCTATCTCGGCATCAGCAACTTCAGCGGATGGCAGTCCGCCCAAGCTGCGACCTGGCAGCGAGCCTGGCCCGGCCGGTCACCGATCGTGTCCCATCAGGTCGAGTACTCCTTGCTGCGCCGAGGCGTCGAAACCGAAGTCGTGCCAGCGGCCGAGGCGCTCGGATTGGGTGTCCTGCCCTGGTCCCCGCTCGCGCGCGGTGTGCTCACCGGCAAGTACCGGCATGCGACGCCGTCGGATTCGCGCGGCGCGCATCCGCAGTGGGCGGCCCACATCGACCCGCTGCGCACGCCCCGCGACCAGCGGATCGTCGAGGCGGTGATCACGGCGGCGGACGGCCTCGGAACCTCGCCGTTGGCCGTGGCCTTGTCCTGGGTCCGTGATCAGCCGGGAGTCGTGGCACCCATCGTCGGTGCCCGCACGGCCGCGCAACTTGCCGGCTCCCTGGTCGCTGAGGACCTCACGCTTCCCGTCGAGATCCGCCGCGCCCTCGACGACGTCTCAGCCCCTGAGGGAGTGCCGGAGGACGACGAACCGGATGGCTGAGAGCAGATTTCACCAGGTGGCGGCTGGGAGTTGCAGAGCGTCGAATTCTGAGCGAACATTCCTGGGATGAAGAGCGTGCGCACGGAGTACGACTACGTACCCGTGCGCATCCCCCCGGGCACCGACCGCGCATCCGCGGCGGTGCTTTTGTCATTACAGGCCGATACCGGCGGCTGGGAGCTCGCCAGGGTGCTCCTGCACGCTGACGGGACTCGCAAGGTGACCCTGCGTCGGCGCCGCGTCCATGCCCATCTTCCCGGCCCGGTGCTCTGAACCGACTACCGACCTCTACGGCGTCAGGACAACCTTGCCGGTGGTGGCACGCGTGCCGAGCATGGCCAGAGCCTCAACTGCTTGCGCCAACGGGAGTGCTTGCGAGACCAGCGGTTTGATCGCCCCGCGCAGATAGAGCGCGACCAACTCCTCGTGCACCTCCGAGATGAGTGCCGGCTCGTGAGTTCGGTACAGACCCCAGTGCAGTCCCACGACGCTGTAGTTCTTCACCAGGGCGTGGTTGGTCGGGGCATCCGCGATCCGGCCGCTGGTGAAACCGACGACGACGATGCGCCCTTCGAAGGCGACGCACTTGCGCGAGGAGTCGAACACGTCTCCGCCGACCGGGTCGTAGATGACGTCTGCGCCACGACCGCCGGTGATCTCCTTGACCGGTCCGACGAAGTCCCCGGCCAGATAGTCGATGGCATGGTCCGCGCCCAAGTCGAGACAGACCGCCACCTTTTCCGGTCCCCCAGCCGTGGCGATGACGAGGGCTCCGGCAGCCTTGGCGAGCTGGATCGCAGCGGAGCCGACTCCGCCGGCGCCGGCGTGGACGAGAACGACTTCTCCCGGCTTGAGCTGAGCGCGACGGTGCAGGCCGACGTAGCCGGTCTGATAGGTGAGGAACAGCGCCGCCGCGTCGCGGTCAGGCATGTTGTCGGGCACCGGGTAGGCGTTGTCCACGCCCATCAGCGTGTATTCGGCAAACGCTCCTGATCCGGCGGCGGGTGCGCCGAGCACGCGCTCACCGCTGCCCACGACCTCCCCGGTCAGCTCCACGCCGGGAATGAACGGAAGCGGCGGCCGCTCCTGGTATTTCCCGGCGATCATCAGGAGGTCGGGGAAGTTCAGTGCGGCAGCGCGAACCTTGACGAGCACCTGGCCATCGCCTGGAGTCGGGACCTCGACATCCTCCAGTTGCAGGGCGTCGGCTGGGCGTCCGAGCTCGTGGACCCGCCACGCCTTCATCGTCACGGGCACGACGCTAGCCGACCGGTCAGCGGGGCGCGGGGACCAAGCCGAACCACGGTTCGCGGGCCAACTCGGCGGCCAGGACCTCCCGATCCCCGGGATCGGCAACCGCCGCGGTGATCTCCTCCGCGCGGCGCCGATGCTCGCCTGCCGCCTCGAGGTCCCCGGCTGCCGCCATGGCGCGAGCCAGTGCCTCATGGGCGAACCCGGCATCCCAATCGGCTGCCTCGTCGGGGTTCTCGGTAACGAGGTACAGACACCGTTGCGCATGTGCCAACGCCGGGTCGGTCAGCCCGAGCGCAACCGCTACCCGTGAGATCAGATGATGGGCGCGTGCCTGGTTGATTCGAGTGCCTGCATCAGTCCAGTGCCGCAGCGACGCGTACGCGCCCGAGAGGGCCAGCTCGCGATCGTCCAACGGGCTGTCTGCGGTCAATCCGTCGTCGAGGAGGCCCCATACTTCGTTGTTGAACTCCACGCCGAACCATCGGTGCATCTCGCGTTCTTCGACCCGACTGGTCCCGACGATTTGGATCAACTCGTGCCAGCTCGGACTTCCGTGGCTCCTGGCGAGGACTAGCTGTGCCTGCCGTAACGTGATGTCCCGCAGTGACTTTGCGTTAGCGGTGATCCGATCTGCGTCGGGGTGATGCGCCCGGAAGAGCGTCACCGACTCCGGGTGACCTTGCCGAGCGGCTCGGCGCAACTCCTTGGCCTGGGTACGGATCTGACGCAGGTCAGCGCCGGGCGGCGCCGCCTTGCTCGGTTCGTTCGCCGTGTGCGGTGTGTCATCCATGGTCATGTCCTGATCCCGATGTCAGATGGGGATCCAGGGGCACTCAGTGCTTGCCGGTGACGGGTGGCGCCCTGGTGCGCGCTCAGGCGATTTTCGCGACAGACCCGCGCAACGGTCAAGAACTCTGCGCACCGCCGCGAGCGGCGGGCGCCGCAGCGTTGTGGGCGGCCAGGTCCTGCGGAACCGCAACGTGCGTACCCGACGTATCCCGAGCCGCCGGAACGTTACGGAACCGGTACGGCGTGGGCGGCATCCCCGGCTGCACGATGTAGGCAGACCCGGCCTCGCCCTCGTCGTGGGCGAGCAGCAACGCCGCGGCCACTTCCTCGGCTGTGAGGATGGGAAAGCCGGCCGCTTCGAATGCCGCTCGCAAGCCGCCGAGCATCGGGGTATCCGCGAAGCCGGGGCAGACGACAGACACGGTGATGGCCTCGGTCACGAGTCGCGCCGCCATGGCCCGGCTGTAGGCGAGGGCCGCGCTCTTGGTCATCGAATAGAACGGATCGCCGGGCATCGGCACGAGCCCTGCCAGCGATGCGGTGACGACGATCCGACCTCCACCCGACCGGCGCAGCGCCGGGATCGCCGCATCGATCCCGTATACGACCCCGTTCAGGTTGGCACCCACGATCGCCTCGTAGGCCCGGATGTCCAGCGGCCCAGCGGGGTCCTGTGGCCCGAGGATCCCGGCGTTGAGGAAGACCGAGTCAAGTCCATCGAAATGGGATTCCACCTGGGCGACGGCCCGGTGGTTGGCCGCTAGGTCACCCACGTCGAGCGGGAGAAACAGTGCCCCGAGTTCGTCTGCGGCTTCGCGGCCGCGGTCAACATCGACGTCGGCAAGCGCGACGTTGTCGCCGCGGGAGCGCAACTGCCGGGCGAGTGCCAACCCGAATCCGCCGACCCCGCCGGTGATCAGTGCGGTCGGCTGCCGGTCGGCCATCAGCTTGCTCTGAGGAAGCGGTCGAGCACCCGTACGCCGAACGTGAGTCCGTCGATCGGTACGCGCTCGTCGATGCCATGGAAGAGCGCGGCGAAGTCGAGCTCGGGAGGCAGTTGCAGCGGCGAGAACCCGAAGCAGCGCATTCCGAGCCGCTCGAACGACTTGGCGTCCGTACCCCCGGACATGGTGTACGGGATCGGGCGAGCGTAGGGGTCCTCAGCGCGCAGTGCGGCGACCATCTGATCGATCAACGGACCATCGAACCCGGTCTCCAGGGCCTGGTCCTTGACGATCCATTCCCGGGTGATGTCACTACCTAGGATCTCGTCGAGCTGCCGTTCGAATTCCTCCTCCTGGCCGGGCAGGAATCGTCCGTCGACGACGGCGCTGGCAGAACTCGGGATCACGTTGGCCTTGTAACCGGCATCGAGCATCGTGGGGTTCGCCGTGTTGCGCAGGGTTGCGCCGATGATGTTCGCCAGACCGCCCAACTTGGCCAGAGTCTCGTCGAGATTGTCGATGTCGAATTCGACTCCGTACGCCTCGCTGAGTGCGTCCAGGAACTGGCGAACAGTCTTTGTCATCGTGATCGGGAACTCATGTTTCCCAAGCCGGGCGACTGCCTCGCACAGCCGGCTCACCGCGTTGTCGTCGTGCACCATCGAACCGTGGCCCGGCCGCCCGGTTGCCCGCAGCTTCATCCAGCCGATGCCCTTCTCTGCGGTCTGAATCAGGTACAGACGCAGGTCGTCCCGGACGGTCAGGCTGAACCCGCCGACCTCGCTGATCGCCTCCGTAGCGCCCTCGAAGAGTTCCGGATGGTTGTCCACCAGCCAGCGGGCACCGAACTTGCCGCCCGCCTCTTCGTCTGCCACGAAGGCAAGCACGATGTCGCGCGGTGGCACGTATCCCTCCCGGTGCCATTGCCGTACGACGGCAAGCGTCATCGCATCCATGTCCTTCATGTCGACCGCACCGCGGCCCCACAGATAGCCGTCGCGTTCCTCGCCGGAGAAGGGATGCACGCTCCATTCGGCGGGTTCGGCCGGTACGACGTCCAGGTGGCCGTGAATCAGCAGCGCGTCACGCGACCTGTCCTGCCCGGGGATGCGCGCGACGAGACTGGCGCGCTTCGCTGCCGATTCCAGGATGGTCGTCTCCAGCCCGATCTCGTCGAGCTTTGCGGCGACGTACTCAGCGGCGACGCGCTCCCCGGCACTGGTCTCGGTGTCTCCGGTGTTGGTCGTGTCGATGCGGATCAGGTCGGAGCAGAGCTCGACGACCTCTTCCTGCGCGGTCTGGGACGGGGGCCTCGTTGCCATGGGACGTTCCTACCACCGGTCGCCTGCCGGCGATTCACCCCTTCGGTATCGTGGCTCGCTGCACCCTTGTCCGGGTGGCGGAATGGCAGACGCGCTAGCTTGAGGTGCTAGTGCCCTTTAACGGGCGTGGGGGTTCAAGTCCCCCCTCGGACACCGCATCATTGCCGGCTCTAGGCCCCGTACCTGTCGAGGACACGTTCGGCGCGGTCGAGCTGGCGTGGCACGTCCTCGGGGTGGTGGCGGATCTGCCAGGACGTGCACCGTAGCGCGTGGTGCGCGACGTAGGCCCGAAGCACGCGCGGCGCGATACCGGTGGCCTCGACGACCTCCCAGATCGGTTGATCGTGGCCGTCGAGGTCGAATGCGAACCTGACCAGATCGAAGCGAGGATCGCCGCCGCAGGCACCCTCCCAGTCGATGATCCCGGTCAGCGTGCCGTCGTCGCCGGCGAGGATGTTGTCGGTGTGCAGGTCCAGGTGCACGAGTCCGTCGGTCGGAAACCACGCCGGGTCTGCGTCGGCGCCGACGGCCAGCACGCGGTCGAGCACGGCCGCGCTGCGCCGATCCCCGGTGCGCAGGGGCTCGTGCATCGCCCACCCGGCCACGCCATCGGTCAGCGTGTGCACGACCGACGCACCCCAGGGAAGCAGGTCCGGCGGCGGCAGCGGACACGCGACACCGGTCATGGCGGCGACGCAATCGACGACCTGCTCCACCATCGCCGCTGCCGGGTTGTCCACCGACGCGCCCGGCAGGACCTGCTGTGCCGACAGCGTCCAGCCGTCGACGACGAGGACGTAGGGGTACTCCGGCACCGGGACGCCGCGTGATCGGAGCTCGACGAGGCCGGGGAGCAGCACGGCGTAGCGGTCAGCGACGGTCTCGTCCGGAAACCACTTGAGCACCACCGGCGCTCCGTCCGGCGCCGTCGCGAACCACGCACCCTTGTCGGACTCGCCGGTCTCGGCTCGAGCGCCGAGCTCGAAGCCCAGCTCGCCCAGCCATGCAGGGTTCACTTTCCTGCTTGGCGACATCTGCGCCCGCAGCGCGCTAGCGCGGACTCAAGACACAGAACTCGTTGTCGTCGGGATCGGCCATGACGACCCACGTCACGTCGCCCTGGCCGATGTCGATTCGCCGCGCACCGAGCGAAACGAGGCGGTCCACCTCCGCTTGCTGATCAACGTCGGGGGGCGGCGCAATGTCGAGATGGAGCCGGTTCTTCCCCTCCTTCTGGGGGATCGGCGGGCCGCCCCAGGTGATCAGCGGACCAGTGCCGTCCGGCGCGCGGATCGCGGTTTCCTCATCCTGATCCCACACCAGCGGCCAGCCAAGGGCCTTGCTCCAGAAGTACCCAACCTCCCGGGTCCCGTCGCACGTGATCGATCCGAAGCGTCCGCAGTCAGCGAGGAAGGAGTTGTCCGGCTCGATGATGCAGAATTCGTTGCCCTCGGGGTCGGCGAGCACGACGTGCCCCTCGTCCGGACTCTGGCCGATATCGATGTGCCGGCCCCCGAGCTCGACCAACATCGCCACCGTCTCCTCCTGGTCAGCGAGGGACGTGGTCGTCAGATCGAGATGGATCCGATTCTGGCCCGCCTTCGGCTCCGGGACCGGCAGGAACAGAACGCCGAACCCGGTGCCATCCGTTGGCACCAGACCGACCTCCTCATCGGTCTCGTCGTCGATCTTCCAACCCAATGCCGCAGCCCAGAAGCGGGCGAGTTGGAGCGGATCGTTCGCATCGAAGGAGAGATCAATGAGCCGAGAAGTCATCACGTCACCGTAATGATCCGGCGTCTTCCGGTAATCCGATTTTCCGTGCCCGCCCCATGGACTCCGGTGAGCGTGTGTCGGACTTCCACGTCCAGCATGCGAGCCAGGTCGGTGATCTCCCGATGCACCGCCGTGCTCATCGCCTTGGTGAACGGCACGTCTTGGTGGATCGCGTTGACCCGCAGTACCCCGGCAGGCCGATCCGTGGTGGCATCGACCTTCCCCACCAGCCGGTCCCCATAGAGGATGGGCAGGGCGAAGTAGCCCCAGCGTCGATCACTCGCGGGCTTGTACATCTCCAACTGGTAGTCGAACTCGAAGAGCTCGACCATCCGCTTCCGGTCGTACACCAGGCGGTCCAGCGGTGACAACAGCGCCGCACGCCCCGTGAAAAGTTGACCCAACTGCGAGGGGTCGACCCGCCACGTGCCTTTCACGCCTTCGACCACAGCGGGCTCGCCGACCTCGCCGACATCGTTCGGCTCAACCGGACACTCCGGCCCTCGTGCGCGTGCGATGCCCAGCGCCCGCAGCCGACGCACCTCGCGCAGCCGGTAGGCCTCATCAGCGGGGATCGCCTCGTCATCGGGGTAGATCCGCGTCGCCAAGTCCCACAACCGGTCACGGCCGCGACGGCCGGCCGTGGACACCTCGCCCCGCAGCTCCATGTGTTCGAGCATCATCCGGACGTTGCGGTTGTTGTTCCATCCCGACGACTTCCACGGGATGAATGCCGTATCGGGAAGTTCGCGGGAGGTCAGCGGCCCGTCGCACCTCAGTCGCTCGAGGATGTCCTGCCGGAAGGCGTCATTGACCTGCACCCACCTGCAGGTCGCTTCTTGCGAGTCGGACAGCTCAGCCGAGTCTGGCCACCGAGCAAGTTCGGCCATGTCGGCACGGTAGAGCGCCACATCCTCGCAGGGACGGATCATCCCGCGCAGCTCGATCAACGTGCAGGCCGCCAGGGCATCGGCAAGGTCGGCTGTCGAGTAGGCGGACCCCAGCCGACTCCACGCCACCAGGTCGGCACTTGGCGCAACCGAGGAAGTGGAGTCGTTCTGCAGCAAAGTCAGGTGCCGCACCACCTCCAGCAGGTCAGTCGGCCTGGGGCTGTCCAGCAGCTGTGCGCGCACGGCGATCCGCCGTGCTTCGGGCCGAGACAACTCATGCACTGTCACGATTTCGAGGTTAGGCGAGGGATCCGACCGACGGCACCCAGTCCGCCGGCACAGGTCCATCGATCGATGGACGCTACCGGCAAAGCGGGCTGCCAGACTCATGGCAACTCGACTAGGGAGTCCGATGAGCCGCCGTAAGCTCGATGTTGCAGTCCCGGTGCTCTACGCCATCGTCATCCTGGTCACGGTGTTCGCCGTCGACAACGCGATCGTGCCCGTCTCCGTGGTGGGAGCCATGCTGGTCGGTCTGTACTACTCGGTCAGGTCCCGAGGGATGGCCACCGGAGGCCGCAATCGCAACCGCAACCGCAACCGCTGATCGGTCGGAGGCGGGGTCGAATGCTCACCGGCCACCCGTAGTCAGCCGTCGACTGCGGCGTGGGTCGACGGCGTCGCCACATTGACCCGCGCACCCTGCAGGACCGATCGCTGCGCGCCCAGGTGCTCGATCGAGCATTCGACCACGTCGTCCTCCATCAGATAGGGAAATCTGCCGGAGAATCCAACTCCTTCAGGGGTGCCGGTGTTGATCAGGTCGCCGGGCTCGAGAACCATGAATTGGGACAAGTGCCAGACCAAGTAGTTCACCGAAAAGATCATGTCGGCGGTGTTGGATCGTTGGCGTGACTCGCCATTGACTCCCGACTGGATTGTGAGCGCCTGTACATCCGTGATCTCGTCGGCCGGAACGAGCCAGGGTCCGAGCGGATTGAAGGTCTCGCAGCACTTGCCCTTCGACCACTGACCACCGGACATCTCGAACTGATACGAGCGTTCTGTCACGTCGTTCGTGATGGCGTACCCGGCGATGCACCTGCTCGCCTCATCGGGCGAGTCCAGATAACGCGCGCGTTGGCCGATGACGGCGGCGAGCTCGACCTCCCAATCGACCTGGGTCGCACCCGGCGGAATCAATACGTTGTCGAACGGCCCGATGACGGTGTTGGGGTGCTTCATGAAAAGCAGCGGCGTCTGCGGCGGTGACGAGCCCGTCTCTTCAGCGTGCGCGGCGTAGTTCTGGCCTATGCAGAGGATCGCTGAAGGACGCGCGATGGGAGCCCCGATGCGGGTTTCCCCAACAGCCAGGTGCGGGAGTCGGCCGGCTGCGATGGCCTCGCGGGTTCGGTCCACGCCGTTATCGGCGAGAAAGCGCCCATTGATGTCGTCGGTCAGTTCGGACAGGTCCAGGACGAGATCCGGATCGACTCGGACGGCGGGTCGTTCGGCACCGGGGCGACCCAGTCGCATGAACTGCATTCATCCTCCTCCGAGGCGCGTTCCAACTGTCGGGCCGACCGCCCTACTGCCGGGGCAGCAGGAATCCGCTCGCTTCGGGGGTCTGATGTTGATGCAACAGTTCCGACACGCTGTCCCTCGTAGCCGACAAGTGACCCGACACAAGCCGTTCCAGGGCTTTGCCGTTGCGTGCAGTGACGAGCTCGACGATCTCGGCATGATCGTGTTTCGCGCGACGCCGGATTTGGTTGTCCGAGGACACCGCGAAGCGCACGTACGGCTCTGATTGCACGCGAAGCGCCTGCACCATCGATGTCAATCGAGGGCGCCCACTTCCTCGAGCCAGGCAGACATGGAACTCTTCGTGCTTGATGGACCAACTGACTCCTGCCTCGGCCTTGTCGAGCTCGTCACCGCGTCGGGTCAGTTCTTCGACGAACGAGTCGTGGGCCGCCTCACAGGCGAGCCTGGCGGCCAAGGATTCCAGCGGGATCCGAATCTCGTAGACCTCGAGCAGTTCGGCCAACGAGGGGCGAAAGACATGGGCCGTCCGGTTGCCGTCCTTCATGAGGAGGCCCTCGGCCACGAGCCGTCCGACTGCCTCGCGAACGGGCGTACGGCTCATCCCCAGCCTGCGGGCAAGCTCATGCTCACGCACCGGAGCCCCACCCGGCAGCTGCCCGGCGAGGATCTCCTCACGAAGTATCGCGACCGCATGGTCGGCGGCGTTGCCCGTCGGAGCGCTAGTGGCCACTACTCCCCCTTCCCCCCTGGTTGTACACTACTTTGCATGCATTTTTCAACCGCCCCGCGGGGTGCCCCCCTGTCAGCCGGACCTGCCGACGGCCGGAACCGGGCGCTGACGAAGCACGGTCGCCTGCTCCGGGCTGCCCATTCACTGTCACGCTGAGTCTAGGGAGCCATCAACGATGCAGGGCCCACTCACCCTCCGCAATTGTGTAGCCAGGGCATGCCGACGATGAGCCGGCACGCCGAGATCGCGGGTGCGGGGCTCGGCGGGCTGAGCATCGCCACCGCCCTGGCCATGCACGGCTGGACGGTTCGGGTTCATGAGCGAGCACCATCGCTGCGCATGTTCGGCGCCGGTATCTGGCTCTGGGAGAACGGTCTGCGGTCCTTGCGGCTGCTCGGAGCGGAAGAGCAGGCGACGCGCAACGCCCGCAAGATCAGGGAATGGGCCGTGGTTGACCAGCTGGGTAAGGACATCTTCCGGCGGCCGTTCTCCGACGAGGACATGATGGTCCTGCCGGTGCGCGCAGATCTCTACCAGGCACTGATCGACGTCGCCGAGAAGGCCGGCGTGGACATCGTCACGAACTCGACTGTGGCGTCCGCAGAACCAGACGGAACGCTGGTCCTCGAGGACGGTTCTCGACTGGAATCCGACCTCGTGGTCGGAGCGGATGGCGCCTTCTCCCGGGTGCGCGACTCATTGTTCTTGGCGGACAAGGTCAGCTACCTGCGCGAGGGATACGTTCGCCTGCTGGTGCCGCGGCATCCCGGGGACGAAGACGCAGTCATCACCGAAGCGTGGCACGGCACAAGACGTTTCCTTTACTGCCCATCCTCGGACGAGAACCACTACATCGCGCTGTCCTGTCTCGTCGATGACGTCATCGGTCGAAAGATCCCGGTGGACAAGGACAATTGGTCTGTGGACTTCCCAGCCTTCAGCGAAGTCATCCAACGGATCGGCACGGACGGCCGCTGGGATCGAGGCATGACCGTGCAATGCCGAGCGTGGTCGGAAGGCTGCGTCGCCATCGTAGGTGATGCCGCACACGCGCAAGCCCCGAACCTCGCTCAGGGCGCGAACCTCACGTTCACAAATGCCGTTTCGCTCGCCGCCGCGGTGGCCGACGCGCCGGACATCCCGGCTGCCCTGCGGCGATGGGAACAGACGGAGCGACCGCTGACCACCCATACCCAGCGCTGGAGTCATGCCTATGGATGGGTCGTGAGCCGCTGGCCGGAGAACCTGGGCAAGGCGCGGACGCAGTTCCTGCAGGTCGTGACGGGTCTGCCTTGGGTTGACGCGCAACTCAACAAGGCCGCCCGGCATCTGCCGGTGGGCGACACGGGCGGATGGCGACCGCGGTGAACCCGCGAAAGGCCATCCTCCCAACCCCTGGTGCTCCGCCGGCATTCCGCAACTACTACTCCAATGCAGTCCGTGTCGCCGCCGGTGATCTGCTGTTCGTGTCGGGCCAGGTCGCCTGGGACGAGAACGGCGACGTCGTCTCCCCGGACGATGGCCCGGCCCAGGCCGCCAAAGCCTTCGACAACGTCGCAGCCGTCCTGGCCGCACACGGCGCGACACTCGATGACGTCGTACGGATCATCGTCTACGTCACCGAGCTCTCCTGGTTCGACGAGTTGAGCGCCTTGCGGGAGCGGCTCTTCCCCGAGAATGGCCCGAGCAGCACGATCGTCCAGGTGAGCGGGCTTGTGCAGCCCGAGCTCAAGATCGAGGTCGAGGTCGTGGCGGTCGTGGGGTGACTCCCCCGTGCGGCCTATGCCCCGGCGTCGCAGAACGGCCGAGCGAGTTGCATCATGGCCCGTTCTGGCGAGGAGATTGGGGCATTGGGATCTTGGTTGGGTACGAGGTACCCGGCTGGCTGGCTCTCTTCCCGCGGCGGCATATGTTCACACCTGATGAGATGACCGACGATGAAGCCCGGTCCTTCGGCGCTGCACTCCGCGCGCTGACCGGAGCGCTCAGGACGAGCATCGAGTGCGAGAAGGTCTATTCGGTGGCCTTCGGCGAGCGAATCCCGCATTGGCATCTGCTGGTCATGGCCATCCCCGAATCGCTGGAGGCAAGCCAGCGTGGGGCGAACGTACTTGCGCGGAGGAGCGACATGACCGACCTCCCCGCGGCGGAGTCGGTAGCCGACCTGGCCGCGGTCAGTTTCTGCGCCGGTTGATCACCCCTGATGCCGTGGCGAGGATGAACACACCGCCCAGGATCGCCATCTGCAGGTCCGGATTCACGTTGAGCAGGTTGAGTCCGTTCTGAATGATGGCGATCAGCAGCACACCGAACAGAGTTCTGGCAACCGACCCCTTGCCGCCGTACAAGCTCGTCCCACCGACCACGACCGCGGCCACCGCATACAGTTCCAGCAGCGTTCCGGAGTTGGGATCGGCCGACCCGAGCCGGCCCAACAGGGCAAGGCCTGCCACGGTGAACGCGACACTGCTCAACAGAAATGCAGCGGTCTGGATCCAGCTGACCCGCAGTCCGGACAGCCGGGCAGCCCGAGGATTGCCTCCGACCGCGAACAGCTGCACGCCGAGTCGGGTGTATCTCAGGATGAAGTGCAAGAAGATGAAGACCGCGACGGCGCACCAGACGATCATGCGCAGACCTAAGAACGAGCTGTTCATGAAGTCGACGAAGGACTCCGGCACACCACCGACGGTCTGCCCGTTGGCCAACCCGCGACCAATGCCCCGCGCCGCGACAAGCATGCCCAGGGTTGCGATGAAGGATGGGACCAGGACGATCGTCACCAAGAACCCATTGAGCATGCCCATCCCGAGTCCCACGAGGACGCCAACACCGATCCCCAGGGGGACAGACTCGGTGGAGCGCATCACCAGTGCGGCGCTGACCATGACCAGGCCGACCCCAGAACCGACCGAAAGGTCGAAATTGCCGGAGATGATGACGATCGTCACCCCAAAGGCGACCATCGCCAGAACAGAGGCTTGGAGCAGGACATTGGTGAGGTTGCGCTGAGTCAGGAAGAACGGTGATGCAACGCTGAGGTAGACCATCAGGCCGATCAGCACCACACCGAGGAACATGGTGTCGCCCTCCACGGCCAGCCGGCGCCAGAACCGGCGCCGGCTCCCAGGCTGGTCCTCAGACCGGTTCGGACTCGAGCGCTGCTTCGATGGTCCCGTCTGCGCCGGACCCTCGGTCACGTGTGGCTCACTCCTCATCAGCTGTCCGACCGTTGGGCCGATCCAACCGTTTCAGTCTCAGTTTCGGTCTCGAGTTGCGCGGCGATCCTCAGCAGGTCGGGATTTCGGGAGCCATCCACCAGGATCTGGGCATACGAGCTGTCCGACGTCTGCACGATGTCCACGACTTCCCCTCTGTTGAAGACGGCCACTCGGTCCGCGAGGGACAGGACCTCCGGCACATCAGCCGAAGCAACGATGACCCCGCACCCTGTGGCGGCGAAATCGCGAAGGAGCCGAATGATCTCGGTCTTCGCGCCGACATCGACCCCGTGCGTAGGGGTTTCGATCACAAGAACTGTGCTGCCGGAGGCGAGCCATCGGGCAATGAGCACCTTCTGCTGATTTCCGCCGGACAGGGTGCGGACGGCCGAGCCCAGGGCCGGTGCCTTGATGTGCAGCGCCGCGGCGAAACGGCGGGCCAGCGTGCGCAGTCGACTGCGCGAGAGAACGCCGGCCGGTGAAATGCCCGGCAGGCTGCCGAGCGCAATGTTCAGTTCCACCGAGAGGTCCGGGACCAATCCGAGCCCTTGGCGGTCTTCGGGGATATAGCCGATGCCCAGTTTCGCCGCCTGTCTGCGGCTGCGCAGCGTTCGCGGCACGCCGTGAACGATCAATTCACCCGGTAGGCGTTCGCTGCCGGCGATCATCCTCGCCAGCTCCAGAGCGCCGGAGCCCGCAAGGCCGGTGAGCCCCAACACCTCTCCCGGCTGCAGGGACAGTGAGCAAGGGGCGGAGTCCGGCCGCAGCCGAACATCACGGACCTCCAGCAACGGGCTCGCGATCGATCGTTGGGCCATCGATTTGTGATGGTCGGTCAGCTCCGACCCCACGATTGCCGTCGCCAATGTCGCCAGAGTGAGATCAGCGCCGGGACAGGCAAGAACCACGTTCCCGTCACGAAGCACCGTGACCTGATCAGCCACCCCGAGCGCCTCGTCCAACCTGTGGGTGATGAAGCCGATGCCGACGCCTCGGCTGGCCAGGCGTCGCATGAGGTCCAACACCCGCTCCGAGTCGCGGCGGTCGAGCGAGGCGGTCGGTTCGTCCAGCATCAGGAAACTGGGCTGCCCGGACAACGCGCGCGCGATCTCCATGAGTTTCCAGTCCGCAGGGCGGAGCTCACCAGCTGGTCGGGTGACATCTGTGTCCACTCCTAGCTCGCTCAGCATTGCTTTTGCGCGTTCGCGCACGCGGCGTCGGGAAAAGAGCCGAAGCACCTTCGCACCGTCAGCGCCGCTGGTCCCGGCGACATTCGTGGCTACATCGAGGTCAGGGAACAATTGGGTGTCCTGGTAGACGAAGGACAATCCCTGCCGCTGCGCAACCAGAGGCGAGCCGAATGACACAGCCCGGTCATCCATGAGGAGATGACCACTGCTCGGCGCCAGGGCTCCCGACATGATGTTGACGAGGGTGGACTTGCCTGAGCCGTTCTCCCCCACCAGCGCGTGCACTTCTCCGGCCCTGAGCGTGAAGTCGACCCCATGCAGAACCTGCACGGAGGAGAAGCGCTTCTTCACCCCGGCCGCGCCGAAGGTCTGCACCTGGATCCTTCTTTCGCCCGATGGAGCCGCTGCCGATCCGGTCTGTCAGCCGCCCAGGCAGTACACCTCCTTCGGAGTCTCGGGGCACGACTCGAGTAGCCCAGCCGCGTCTTCCTGTGTGGCACCGAATGTTTCGAGGAGCGTGTTGGGTTCCGGCTCGGTCCCCTCCTCGAGGAACGCCCGTGCGATCTCCATCACCGTCGTGGCGTGCTCGTACCCGGGCGCGACCATCGTGTAGTCCAGCTGCCCCTCGGCGACCATCGTGATTCCTGCGTTGTTGCCGTCACCGCTGACGATGACCACGTCCTCGGGCGCCAGGCCGGCTTCCTCCACCGCCTGGGTGACCCCGATTGCGAGGTCGTCGTTGTCGATCCAGATCGCGCGGGCTTGGGGTGGGCGGTCAGCGCATCCTGAGCCAAGCCGCAGCCCTTCGTCCGGGGTGAAGCCGGGGGCGTTCTGCGCGTAGACGACGTTCACGCAGGAGTTCTCGGCCATGACCCGATCGAAGCCCTCCTCGTACAACCGGACGATCTGAACCGGCGAGGGCCCGCGGATGGCGACGACGTCGCCGCAACCGCCCATCTCGTCGATCATGAATTGCGCCCGCTCTTCGGCCACCACGTCCCATTCGACGCCGAGCCAGGTCGGCCGCAGATCCTGGCCACTCTCTGCGACGTCGTTCACGAACGACCACACCGGAATCTGAGCATCGTTCGCTTCGCGGTAGGACTGGATCAGCGCTTCCTCGTCGCCGGGACTGACCAGGATCAGGTCGACGCCCTGGGTGATGAAGTTGCTGATCTGGGACACCTGTTTGTTGGCGTCGAAGTTCGAGTCCGCATAGAGGAGCTCCCACCCATACTCGTCGGCTGCATCCTGGAACCCTGCCAGGGTCGATTGGTAGTACGGGATGACGCCCGCGTACGTGCTGAAGCCGACAGTGAACGAGTTGTCCTCGCCGCCGCCCGCGCCGCCCGAGTCGTCGTCGCCCGAACTACAGGCACTGCGAGGACTAGGACCGAGACGGCCGTACCGACAAGGCGCGGGCGCCAGGCAGACATGAAACCTCCACTCGAATGCATGCTTGATTGCATACACTATGCCCGAGTCCCCGGCCAGGAGCAATCGCTACGTCAGGGTGGGTCCGGCGGGACGGAAGGTCGGTAGGACAGCGCGTCCGCGAGGGCGAGCAGTGAGCGATCGGCTCCCCTGCCGCCGACCGCTGACAGGCCGACCGGGTGGCCAGCCACCTGCATCGGAATTGTGATCGCCGGTAGGCCACCGAGCGCTGCGATGCAGTTGAGTCGTAGATTCCCCGCTCTGGTTGCCGCTTCCTGCTCAGCCGTTTGGCCGAGCCCCGGCGCCGAGGAATGGGTGGTGGGCAGCAGCAGCACGGTCCCGTCCTGCAGAAGGCTGCTGAGCAGCTCGCGTGCTCCGACCAGGATCGCCCTAGCGGCGTGGCGCTGCGCCGGGGTCACGTCGGCAGCGGCGGCAAACCGAGCAGCCACGTCGCTGCTCAATGCTGCGGGGTGTTGCCGCACCCATGCGCCCAAGCCATCCTCGATCTGGCCGAGTTGCACAGTTCGAAACGCGGTGAACCATTCCTCGACCTGTCCGTCGGACACCGACGTGACCTCGCGCACCGACACCTCGGCCGCAGAGCAGCCTCGTGCGGCGTCAATGCGGCACGCCGCCGCGGCAGCCGGGACAGCCAACTCCAGCAGGTCACCAACGAGCAGGGCTCGGCGCACGGGCATTTCTTGCGCCCGGGGCAGAAGGACATCCCCAACCGCTGCCAGCGTTGCCGCGTCCCTGGCCAGCCATCCGACCGTATCGAAGCTGGGCGCCAGCGCCAGCATGCCTCGCGTGGAGACGGCATTGTGCGTCGGTCGCATCCCGAACAGGCCGAGGTAGGAGCCGGGGACCCGGATGGAGCCCGCGGTATCGGTACCAAGACCGATGTCGGCGTCCCCCTGAGCGACAGCACTCCCAGGCCCGCTCGACGATCCGCCCGGGGACGTGGCCGGGCGCAGCCGGGTTTGGTGGATGTCCCGTAATGCGCGTTCCTCCCTGCCAACCCGAAGGCCAGCTCGTCGGTCTGCGCGATCCCGACGACGTCCGCGCCAGCATCGAGCAGGCGCCTGCACGGCGTGCGCCGAGGAGGGTTCTGGCGCAGCCTCGCGCAACCAGGCCGGGCATCCAGCTCCCATCGCGAACCCTTGCACCGCAAAGAGATCCTTGACTGCCACCCGCACCCCACTCAGGGGTCCGTGACTGCGGCCAGCCACGAGGGGCGACCCGCGGACCCGCCAGACCGCATCACTCATGTCCGCTGGCTGCCTAGCTCGGAATCCCAGCCACCGCTTCGATCTCGATGAGCATCCCGTCGACCGCGAGCGCGGACACCTCGATGAGCGTGCTGGCCGGCAACGCGTCGCCGAAGAACTCCTGCCGTACGACGTTGGCGGCCTGCCGTTGCGAGACGTCTGTCATGAAGACAGTCACCTTCAGAACGTCGGAGAAGTCCGCTCCGGCGTGTCGCAACGCCGCCCCGAGGTTCTCCAGGACCTTCCTGGTCTGGGCGCCCACATCGCCAGCACCGACGAGCTGGTTCGACTCGTCGAGCGGCGCGCATCCTGAAACGAACAGGAGGTCTCCGAAGCGCACGGCGTCGGTGTAGTGACTGATCGGCTCCGGAAGTCCGGGAACACGCATCTCCTCGCGCTACGTGCTGCTCATGGCCCTCTCTCTTGTCGTTGGTACCTCGGTGTCGGACAGGTTGCGGCAGCCGCTTCCGTGCGGGTCCCCGTGCTCTCGATGCGACGAACGAGTTCGGACAGCGATTCGGGGCCGGAGAAGTCGATGTGGTCGTCAACGAAGGGAAGCGCCACTTGCAGGCCGCGTACCTCGGGCCGGTAGCCAGTGGCGGCGGCATGTGGGTCGAGCCAGATCAGGCGTCCGACGCTGAGAGCGCAACCGGTACATCTCACGCTCCAGCAACTCCACGTCGCCCACATCCCAGCCGTCGCTGAGGATGATCGCGGTCGTCGTCGGCCGCAGAGATCCGCGCGCGGACAACCTGCGCATTGAAGCGTGCAGGCAGTGCCCTATGCGGGTGCCACCCGCCAGTGAAATCGGATTGCGCTTCGAGCCAGCGCAGCGCGGCAGGCAGCGGTTTCTGCTTGAAGATGTCGGTGACTGACGACAACTCGACATTGAAGATTGCCGACTCCACCCAATGCACATGCCGGGTGAGCGAGTGGGCGAAGGACAGGAACAATGGCGTGAAAGGGGCCATCGACGAGCTGACGTCGCACAGCACGGCAATCCTGGTCCGGTCGCGTACCTCGAGTGAATGCCGCAGGATGCATCATCTCTTCGCCGAACCGCAGGTTGTGCCGCAGGCTGTCGCGGATGTCCACCACGTCACCCCGTTCGCCGACGCGCCGTCGCCTGCTCTTCGATCCGCCGAGCACACGCGCGAGTCGACGCGCCACCTCGTCGGTCTGGCGCTGATAGTCAGGGACGACGGTCGCCGTGGACTCCGCTCGTCCGGCGCGACTGTAGGTCGCTCTCCGGGTGACGCCCTCCGCACGCCGTTCTCCAGCACCGCCCGGGTTGGCCAAGATCGATTCGAGAGTGTCTCCCACCACCCGCCTCGCTCCCGCCTCCCCCAGCGTCGTCACCAGCAGCCGGTGAGCCGGCCGTCACCTGCGCCCAGAACGCAGGAAAGACGATGTCGAAAATCGCCTCGTCCTGCGGGCCGGCGGCCATGCAACAGCGCAAGGCCGCGCGAACGTCGTCCATTTGTTCTATCGCCACCAAGGTGACCGACTCGGACGCGAGCAGAACGCCTGACGTGGACACCCTGACGCCGACATCCCGCAGCAGCAGGGCAAAGAGGGAGATGTCGTGGACGAGCTCGCCGGATCGTCGCTGCCCGTACTCCCGCGCCCGTTCTGTGAGCGGATGTTCGTGCGGGCCCGCGCTTCCGTTGCGGCGGCCAACTTTGTCGGTCAACGGTTTCCGGCATCCTGTCGCAGCCCGAACTCGGTGAACACTCGAGCACCGTCCTTCTCGAGGAAGAACGTGACGTCCTCGCTGTCCTTGAGCAGGCAGCCGAGAGTCTCCGTGACCTGGCTCTCACCGATGTCGTGCGCACCGAGCAGCGTCAGGGCCCGGAGCCAATCGATCGTCTCGGACACCCCCGGGGATTTGCGGTAATAGCCCGACCGGATCCGCTGTACCAGGAGGCACCCCTGCTGAGTGAGCCGCTCGGAGACCCCGGGGATTCTGCGGCGCACGATTTCGATCTCACGGGCCAGCGATGGGAACGGCAGCCAGTGGTAGAGGCATCGTCGGCGCAGTGCGTCGCTGAGTGTGCGAGTGCGGTTGGCAGTCAGGATGATCGTCGGACGACGGCTGGCCCGAATCGTCCCGATCTCGGGGATCGTCACCTGAAACTGAGAGAGAATTTCGAGCAACAGGGACTCGAACGCCTCGTCTGCGCGATCGACTTCGTCAACCAGAAGCAGGACCTTCTCGTCGTTGTCCGGCCAGATTGCCTCGAGGAGGGGACGACGCAGCAGGAACTCCGGGCGGAAGATTCGTGACTCGAGGTTCTCCAGCCCCTCGCCCCTGGCCTCGCTCATCCTGATGGCCAGAAGTTGACGGGCGTAGTCCCACTCGTACAACGCCTGATGCGCCGACAGGCCTTCGTAGCACTGCAGCCGGATTATGCGGGTGCCTTCTGCGGCGGCAAGCGCCTCGGCGACAGAGGTCTTCCCCGAGCCCGGCTCTCCTTCGAGAAGGACCGGAACCTCGAGGTGGCGAGCCAGATACAGCACCGTGGCCAGCGGGCGGTCGGCGATGTACTGGTGCTCGGCCAAAGCGGCCGACATCTCGTGGATCGGGTCGGCCGCACCCGCCGCGCCGCCTGGAGGGTCGGTGGCTGTCTCAGGCATCACCCACATCCGTGGGGCCGTCGGCCAGACCCGTCTCGAGCCGCATCGTCTCTGCGGCATCCATGGCGGCGTCCACGATGTGTTGGTAACCCGTGCAGCGGCACAAGTTGCCCGAGATCGCCTTTCGAATGTCCTCGCGGGTCGGGTCGCTGTTCTCCTTCAGATAGTTCGTGAGCACCATCAACATGCCTGGAGTGCAGAAGCCGCACTGCAGAGCGTGCTTGCGGTGGAACGACTCCTGCAAGGCGGACAGCGTCTTCACGTCGGCGCCCAGAGCCGACAGGGGCTCGTAGACATTGGCCATGCTCTGCGTGGTGATGTGCTTCAGGGGTGTGAGCCGCTGCGGGGAGAGTCCCTCCACGGTCGACACCTCGCAGCCCGAGGTCTGCACCGCAAGGACGTTGCATGATTTCACGATCTCGCCGTCCACCTCGACAGCACAACATCCGCAGCGCGCTTCAAGACAACCGTTGTGCGTCCCGGTCATGCCAGCGGTGTCGCGTATGAATTCCAGCAGGAGGGTGCGTTCATCGATGTCGGCGGTGACCTCGTTGCCGTTGATCGTCATCGTTATCTCTGCCATGACTCAGTTCCTTGTCTGGTCGCGGGCGCGCCGCAGCGCTCGGCCGACGAGAACTCCGACGAGTTCCCGTTGGTACTGCTGGGCAAGCGATGCGCCGCCGGCTGGCATGGCCTCGTCCATCGCTGTGACGCTGAACTGTGCGATGTCGGCGTCGTCGATAGCTCGACCCACCAGTTCCGAGCTCGCCTCGAGCGACCTGGGCGCAGGTGACGTGGCACCGACGACGACTCGCGCTTCGGCGATCGTGTCGCTGCTCGCGTCCACCCGCAGTGCGCAGGCCGCCGAAACCAGGGCGGCGTCGAAGAGTCGGAACCGGAACTTCTCGAAGGCCAAGGACGAACCCTCGACCACGGGTGGAATCCGGATCGTCGTGAGGATCTCGCCGACGCCGAGGCAGGTCCCACCCTTCGGGTCGAAGAGTTCGCCCGCCTGGAGAGTGCGCCCGCCGCCGGCTGCGGCCGTGTCTACCGATGCCCCTGCGCCAACGAGCAGTGTGGGCATGTCGAACCGTGGGTCGGCCTGGCAGATGGCCCCCCCGATGGTCCCCCGGTTTCGGACTGGTCGATCGGCGAGATCTCCTGCAACAGCTGCGATCTCGCTATGCCATCCGTTGTACTCACTGGTTGCGAGGGTCGTGTACGTGGTCGTCGCGCCGATCTCGAGTTCGCCGGAATCGGTGTAGTGCCACCCCTGAAGTGCCGGAAGCCGAGCGAGGGAGACCAGGAACCCTGGCGTGGCGAGCCGCTCCTTCATGGCCAGCAGCAGGCTCTGCCCACCGGCTATCAGGCGGGCACGTTCCCCATGCACGTCGAGCAACGCCACAGCGTCGTCGAGTGCATCCGGCTCCAGGTACGTGAACGCCTTCACAGCCCCAGATCCCCTTCATCCCAGTTCATGTCTCCGTCATCCCACTCCGTCGGGCCCGGCCAGTCCTCGTAGGTTCGCGGCCCCTTGAAGTGCGGCATGTCATCCGGGAAACGCAAAGTGTCGACGTCGCGGCGCTGCTTCTCCTTCAGCGCCAGCAGCATCCGGTCCGGCGTGATCGGAAGCGCGGTGAACCGGATGCCCGTCGCGTCGTAGACCGCGTTGCCGACGGCGGCAGGGACGGGCCCGGCCCCGGACTCGCCAGCACCCTTCTGTCCGCCAGGGATCGTCACCGAGGGAGCCGGGATCTCGTAGATCTTGTCGAGTTCGGGCAGATCGCTGGCCAGCGGCGCAAGGTAGTCCTTGAAGCTGGCGTTGAGCTGGTGTCCGTCTGCGTCATAGACGTAGTCCTCGCCCAATGCCTGGCCGAAGCCCATCAGAAAGCCACCCTGATGCTGGCCCTTGACCACCAGGGGGTTGATCACGACCCCGGTGTCATGGGCCATGGCGTAGTCCACGACCGTGATCCGACCGGTCTCCGGGTCCACCCGGACATGCGCCGCGTGTGCTGCACCGGAGTAGGTGACGCTCAGGTTTCCCGTTCCGTCAGATCCCTCCCTCTCCGTCGGCGTGTCGTAGGTCGCCACCGACTCGAGCGTCGGCTCGAATCCGGGCGGTAGCTGGTGCGTGCGGTACGCGGCGAAGGCGGCAAGGTTTTCCAAGTACAAGCCGCTGTCCGGCAGACCGCGGACGTGGACCCGGTCGTCGCCGGTCTCCAAGTCGGCCGGGCTGGCCTCCAGAACGTGAGCGGCGATAGCCACAACTTTCTCCCGCAGTCGTTCGGCGGCCATCCGGCAGGCCGTACCCAACACCGCAGCCGCGCGGCTGGCGAAGGTGCCGAGGCCGAAGGGAGACGTCGAGCTGTCGGGTTGAGCCAGGGACACCTTCTCGAAGCCCACGCCGAGGACATCGCTGACAATTTGCGCGAGGAACGTCGCGTGACTCTGGCCGTGCGAGACGTCGCTGGAGAAGATCGTGACGGTGCCGTCCGTTTCCAGCCGCAGCCGCACCGCGGAAAGATCCGTGTCGAACGAAGGGTGCCGACAGCTCGTGTATTTCATCGACACCGCGAGTCCGACGCCTTCGTACGGCTTCGGGTTGGCCCGCATCTGCGCCCAGCCGATTGCCTCGGCCGACTTCTGCACGCACTCGTAGATGGATGTGCTGTCGATGATGTGGCCCATGGGTGTGCGGTAAGGGAATGTTTCCGGCCGGACGACGTTCTTCGCGCGAACCTCGAGCGGGTCCAGCCCGAGCTTCTCGGCCGCCATGTCGACCAACTGTTCCTTGGCCCAGATGATTTCCGGGATCCCGAATCCCCGCAGCGGCCCTGCCGGAGTCGTGTTCGTATGGACGATGTCGGCATCGACTTGGATGTTGGGGATCGGGTACGGAAGGATCCCGACGTTCGTCCCGATGTGCACGACCTGGTTGCCCCACAGGGACAGCGCCCCACAATCGTGCACCACGTAGTCCCGGTACCCGGTGATCATCCCGTCCTGCTTGAAGAACAGCTCCGCGTACCGCACTTGAGCCGTTCGGGCGGTCCCCGCCCGGAAAACGTCCGCGCGACTCAGGACGAGGTGAACTGGCCTACCCAGCCGCATGGACAGCACCGAGGCGATGACCTCGTGAGCGAACATCTGCGCCTTGGATCCGAAGCCCGCGCCGACATCCGGGAGGACCACCCGCACCCTGTTGCGGGGGATCTGCAGGGCATCTGCCAACCCGTCGCGCACCATGAAGATGGACTGCGTCGAGGAATAGATCGTCAGCACACCGGTGAAGGAGTCGTAGCTGGCGACGCAGCCGTGCGGATCCAGCGCAGCACCAGCCTGCCGGTTCGTCACGAACCGCTGTCGAACGACGAGATCGGCATCGCGTTCGGCCGCGTCGATGTCGCCGACCCGCACGCGGTAACGGTCGAAGATGTTCCCGTCGCCGAACTCGTAGTTGATGCCTTCCTGGATCAGCGGCGCACCCGGCGCAATCGCCTGCTCAGGGTCGACGACGACCGGAAGCTCGTCGTAATCGAGCTCGATGGCCTCGAGCGCGTCGAGGGCCTGATACTTGGTGTCGGCGACCACGGCCGCCAGCTCCTGACCCTCGAACATGATCTTGTCCGTCGCAAACGGGAAATGGTCGCCAACCAGGAGGTCCTGCATGAGGTCGCCCCAGGGCTTGATCAGGCCGACCAGATCGCGCCCGCACACCGCGCCACGCACACCGGGCATCTCCAGCGCCTTGGAGAGATCCACGCTGTTCAGGCGCGCGTGCGCCGTGCTGCTCCGCAGAATTTTGGCGTAGAGCATGCCGGGCAGGCGGACGTCATCGATGAATCGAGCCGTGCCGGTCAGGAGGGGCAAGTCCTCCTTGCGCGGCACGGACTGTCCGACGAGCTTCTGCCGCTCAGATCGTTCCTGGTGCCGAGAGTGATCCGGCAAGGTCTCCGTCATCGGCGTCTCCTTCGTCTCCGACCGCAGGGCTGGACTGACCTCCGTCTGCCCCTGATCACCACGTGAGGTAGGACATCGCGGCGAGCAACCGCCGCCGTTCGGTCTCGTTGCCGCGAACCTTGATCCGCCCGGCGATGGACTCGATGGCCGCGGTCGTCTCGTCGTAATAGATGCGCTGCATCGTTTCGGACAGCATCACCGCGAGGATCCGGGGCTGCTCCGGAAGGCCAACCGTCACTCGCAAGACCGAGCCCTCGTCGATGAAGACCGTGAAGTCCTTCTTCACGTCGGGCATCCGGACGACGAGCGGCCAGTCCCGCCACTTCTTCACGGCCTTCACGGTGCCGGGATTGGTGTTCCACTTGCGCATGTAGTACTCATCGAGGATGTCGCGCAGGTACTCCTCGTCGACCGCGTCCGGGCGCGGGATGTATTGGTAGTCGCTTCGTCCTTGCTCGGTATTGGTGTCTGGCACAGCAGTTACCCTCGCTTCGGCATTGGGTCGAACCTGGAAGAACGCGTCACGCCTACGATCATCCGGCGCCGACGGGCACGTGCCTAGCTGCCTTGTTCAGCTGTCGATCCACCCAGGGAATCCTGGTGGCGAGTTCGAGGACCTCACTGCGCCGGCTGACGAACCGCTCCGGCCAGGCGCTGGCAATGCGCCCGTACATGTCTGTCCATTTCTGGACATGGTCGGTGAGGGGACGTTCTTTGCTCTCCCACAGCCGTAGCGCGGTCGGAACATCGTCGGCACGGTCGACGTAGACTGGCCAGGGACAGTGCGTTCTGGAAGGTCAAGTTCGCGCCCTGGCCGAGGTTGGGCGGTTGGGCGTGCGCGGCATCGCCGACGACGGCTGCCTTGCCGCGCGACCAGGCGCGGCAGGTGACTCGCATTGCCCGATCCCAGCGGCCGACCTCGTCGATCCGCTCGATGATGTCGCTCAGATGTGGGAACGATTCCAGCCATGTCTCCTTGTCAACCGGCACTCGGCGGCCCGGCTCATCGTCGACATTGCAGCAGAGGCAGATGTAGTTCTGCTCGTCGGTACAGGGGTCGTAGAGCAGGCGTCGGGATCCGTTCCAGTACTCGGTGATCTCGGTGGGCGGATCCCCCTCACGGCGGGGAATGAGCAGCCGGGTGTAGCCCTCGTCCAGGTAGTCCACCCGCCGAGTGAGCAGCAATGATTCACGGACCCTGGAGAACCCACCGTCCGCTGCGACCACCAGGTCGGCGGATAGCACCTCGCCGGACTCGAGTTTGCAGCTCGCCTCGCGGGGTGGCGGCCGCAACCGGAGAGTCGGTGTGGATGTCTACCTCGAGATCCTGCGCCCGGGCGATCAGCGCGTCGTAGAGGTCGGCCCGCGGGGGCAGGAGCAACCGGTCCCGCGCGCCGAACTCCCGGTGCATGAGTACCTTGCCGTGCTGATCCTTGGCGACAAGTGTTTCGATCCGCCGGGCCCGCTTGGTGGCCGTCTGCTCGACACCGAGCGCGCCCAGGGATCGAAGGCCGTTCTCCCAGAGCCAGATTCCGGCCCCGAACATCCGCAGCTGTGAGGCACGCTCGTGCAGGCGGACGCTCCAGCCGCGTTGCGCGAGCGCTATCCCGACCGCCAGACCCCCGAGCCCGGCTCCGGCTACCTCAGCGTGCCTCTGCTGCGCATTCGTCTCCTCGTCGACTCTGAGCTGTTGATGTATTCGGGCTCTACATGTACCAGCGTCAGCGGCTACAGCCGTTCGGCGCTGGTCCGCTCCCGGAGAACCTGCTTCCGGTAGAAGCCGCCGCGCTTGGTCCGCGGGACGACGAAGTGGTCGTAGAGACGACCACGGCGACGACTCCCACCCAGCTCAAGAACGCTTTCCTGTCGAGTTCGAAGATGCCGTACGCGATCAACGCCGTGTAGATCAGCAGGAAGACCGCGATCGGAATGCCGAACTCGGACAACCAACGGCCGGTCCAGGTCCTTACGCAGGCGCATCCGGAGGAAGAACAGCGCGATCACGAAGTACAGGGTGGCCGACCATGCCGACAGCACGTGCAGGACGAAGTCGAACTCCGTCCAGTACACGCCGATGAGGGCGAAGACGGCGAGCAACAGGATCGCGACCCATGGCACCGAGCGACTCGAATACCGGGCGAAGACCCGAGGCAGAGCGCCCTGCTGGGCATACAGCGCCACGATCCGGGACATCGCCATGAAGAACACGCTCAAGGTCGTGTACGTCGCCACCAGCATTGTGAGCAACGCGAGGTAGAAGAGCGGATTCTCACCGAGCTTCTCCTGGACGACCTCGACGGTCGGCACCGGCATGATGATGAGGGCGGCCAGCGGGGCGCTGCCAGCACGGCGAGCGCCAGCGGAATCTGGCGACCCCACAGCTGCCAGGCAGCCGACAGCAGACCCACGTCACGAGAGCTGGTGAACTTGCGCCACTCGTCGACCAGGACCTGCTGGACCTCCAGGATGCCGGCCATGATCCCCAGCCACAGACCAGCGACGGTGAAGAACGTCAACCAGTCGACCGGGCTCGGCGACTCCCAGTTGGCCGACCAGAAGTCACCATCGACGACGAGCCACCAGATCACGATCGCGAGCAGCACGTCGCCGACCAAAGTGACGACCACGAGTGCGGCCTGTACCTTGCCGGTGATCTGGTGTCCGAGCAGGTTCAGGATGATCACCGGAATGATCACGAAGTACGGCCAGATCTCAGTCGGCACGGCTGGGAACAGCAAGCTGAACAAGCCCTGGGCGACCAGCAGCTCCAACCACATGAATGCGCCATACACCGGCGCATAGAGGATGAAGTAGGACGTGCCCAGGGAGAACATCCGGGCCTCGCGGCCGTAGGACTGGATCGAACCCGGCTCGGGAACGGCCGTGATCATCTCGCGGTAGAGCCACCAGGCGGCGTTGATGACGATTGCGCCACCGATGAATCCGATGATCGTCCACTTGATGCCATAGAAGCTGGCGATGAAGACGATCCACGCCCAGCCGGCGGTGAAGAGCATTTCACCGGTGCCCATGCATGAGACGTCGAACGTCGACAACGGCTTTCTCGTTGACGAGCTGGAGATCCTCGTCGTACCCATCTGTCGAGGACGTGTCCGTCTCGATCTTCTCGGTCATCCTTCACTCCGATTCGCCACAAACGCGGATAAGGGTCGTCCGGCTCGACCGGCTACGACTGCGCGCGGAGCGGACATCGTGCGATCGGTCAGCACAGCCGCGCTGACGTCTCGCGGTGCATGAGGTCGGCGACCAAGTCCTTCGCCTGCGTTGTCGTCCAGCCCCTCGGCTGTTCGGTGGAGCTCTCGTGCGGGGTCCGACTTCGCCGTGCACCAGGTCGTAGGTCAGGTCGGTGACGGAGTAGCCGCTGGCCGCGTTGTGCCGGCCAGCGACGCGTGCGATCACCTCCTCGTCGAAGACCACCGGGCGTCCACTCTGGATCACCGTCTCGATCCGCCTGGCGGTCCTGCAGGACGTTGATGTCTTCGACCGGGTCGCCGTCGACGACGATCATGTCGGCGATCATGCCCTCGGCGACGACACCGACCTTGCCCTCGAGGTCGAGCATGGTGGCGCCGTTCTGCGTGCCGGCCTGGATCGCCTCGAGCGAGGACAGCCCGGCGTAGGTCATCAGCAGCTCGAGCTCGCGGGCGTGCCACTCGCCGTACGGCGTGACCGAGAAGCCGCTGTCGGTGCCCATCGCGAACTTGACGCCCGCCGTCGTGCGCCCGGTGCAGCGCGTCCGCGGTCCGGTCCAGCATCGCGCTTCATGCCGTCGCGCAGATCGGCGCGGGCGCTCCGACCAGGTGACCCCAGTCGGCGATGTTGGCGAGCAGCAGCAGCGTCGGGACCAGCGGGATGCCGGACTCGGCCAGCCGCTCGATCGTCTCGTCGGTCATGATGTTGCCGTGCATGATCCAGTCCATGCCGGCCGCCACCGCGGCGTCCGACCTCGGCCGACCCGCGGGCGTGGATGGTGATCTTCTTGCCTGAGCTGATGGGCCAGGTCCGCCACCGCCTTCATCTCGTCGTTGGTGAACGCCTGGTAGTCGCCGAACGGGCTGTCGGCGAGCTTGATGAGGTCGACGCCGTTCTTCACCTGGTGCCGGACCTCGTTGATCATCGCGTCGAGGGTGTTGGCGACGATGCCGATCGATCCCTCGGGCACGCCGACCGAGTCGGGGTACCAGTCGGTCAGTCTGTTGCTGGTCGTGATGTAGCGGCCGGCCGACGTCATCCGCGGGCCCTGGACGATGCCGTCGCTGATCGCCTCGCGCAGACCGACGCCGATGTAGTAGCTGCCGCCGGGCTGGGAGATGCCGGTGACGCCGGCGCGCAGCACCTTCTGCGCGTTGAACGCGGCCTTGAGCGTGCGCAGCTCGGGGCTGGTGTAGAGGTCGATCTCCTCCTCGGTGCGGCTCTCGCCGTAGCGTCATGTGACAGTGGGCGTCGATCAGCCCCGGCATGACCGTCTTGCCCGGTCGCGTCGATCTCCTCGAGGTCTTCGCCGCGGGGCACGGACTCGCGGTCGAGCTCCTGGCCCGACGGCCTCGATCTGATCGTCCTGCACCAGGACCGAGGTCCGTTCCAGCGGCTCGGCGCCCGTACCATCGACCACTTTCCCGTTCTTGATCAACACCCAGCGCGATGGCATGTAGTCGACCTCCCTTCGGCTGTTTCTCTGACACGTCGCGCCCCGACCTGAGAGGTTGTCGAAGGAACCACGTGGTGGCTCGGCACGGGGGCAGGTCCACGGCGGCTGCAGCCTCCCTTGCGGTTGTCGGCGGCCCGGCGAGCGCGTTCTGGGCATTTTGTACACCGGATTGCATGCAGAAGTCAAGCGCGCTGTACGGTTCTGGCATGCAAGAAAGCGTGCAATCTAGGGTGCGCCACTGCCGTGGCGCCGTGCCCCGAGGGGAACAACCGTGCCGCTGATATCCGCAGCTGGGGTTCAGGTCTACGTCGAAGAATCCGGAACGGGAGAGCCGGTGGTCTGGATCCCAGGAACCGGGCTGCTCGGCAGTTCTTGGGACACCTACCAGGTGTCTGCCTTCGCGGCTGACTATCGCTGCATCACCTTGGATCTGCGCGGCAGCGGGCGCACCGTGGGAGGCGACGGCGAACCCTTCACCGTCGCGGATCTAGCCTTCGACGTGGCGGCCTGCATGGATGCCATGTCGATCCGCTCAGCTACGTTCGTCGGCCTGAGCCTCGGCAGCGCCGTGATCCAGGAACTCGCGCTGCATCGGCCAGATCTGGTGCGCCGCGCCGTCCTCGTCGCCACCTGGTCATCAACGGCGCGAGAGCATCACATTCGCAAGCACTTCCAATCCCGGCTCTACGCGCTGGAGAACGGTCCCTTGGATGTCTTCGCCCAGTTCGCATTCTGGATGTCCGCGCCGAGCCTCTATGACAACGAACCGACGCTCCAACGCAGAGTCGAGGCGGACCTCGCGGCGCACATGTCCTCCCGGCTCGCGGGAACCGCCGCGCACTTCCGGGCCGACCTCGGCCACGAGACGCAGGCCCGACTCGGCGGCATCACGTGCCCGACTCTGGTCGTTCATGGGGCCGAGGACCTGATCACGCTCCCCTGGTACAACGAGCGGGTCGCCGAACTCATCCCGGGCGCGAGCCTCAGGACAATCCCGGGTGCGGGCCACTTGATCTGGCTGGAGCGCCCAGAGCAGCTCAATGCAGCGATCCGGGAATTCTTGGCGCTCGACTGAGGTAGGTCAGGTCGCCGGGAGGGGCGGACCGCTTGTTCAGCAGCCCATCGAACAGGTCGCCGTCCTTCTCGACCCTTGCCATGACGTCGGAGGCAAGGAAGCGGAGGTCACCCGGTGAGCGGCAGGCATCCACCTCGTCCCAGGTGATCGGCGTCGAGACCGTCGGTTCCGGCCGCGCGCGCAGGGAGTACGGGGCGACGGTCGTCTTGGCGGGGTTGTTCTGGCTCCAATCGATGAAGACCTTCTCCGGCCGAAGGTTTTTCGCCATCTGGGACACGATCAGGTCCGGATGTTCGGCAGCGAGTCGTTCAGCCAGCGCCTTGGCATAGCCGCTCGGTCGGTCATAGTCACGGACCTTCACCCCGACGTAGAGCTGCATCCCCTTGGAACCGGAGGTTTTCGCATACGCGGTGAGGCCATCCTCGGCCAGCACGTCCCGGACGAGCAGCGCCACATGCGCGCACTCGACGATCGTGGCCGGCGGTCCGGGATCGAGGTCGAAGACCATCAGATCAGGTGCCATCGGCTGCTTCTTGGCACCGACTCGCCACTGCGGAACGTGCAACTCGAGCGCCGCGAGGTTTGCCGCCCACACGATGCTCGGCAGATCGTCGAGGATCGCGTAGTCCAGTTCGGTGCGGTCCTTGGTGCTGCGGGTGGCCGGCAGGACGGCGTGGTGGAGCCACTCCGGAGCATTGCGCGCAGTGTTCTTCTCGAAGAACGACGGACCCTCGACTCCGTCGGGGTAGCGCTTGAACGTCACCGGTCGCCCTTTGACGTAGGGCAACATCGTGCGCCCGATCGTCGCGTAGTAGTCGATGACGTCGGCCTTGGTCCAGCCGATCTCGGGATACAGGACCTTCTGCAGGTTGGTCACTGTGAGGGTGCGTTCGCCCACCCGTACGCGCACCTTCTCATCGGCCATGCGCCGCATTCTGCCGTGCCGAACTCCGCCCTCGGCCAGCGCCGAGCCGCCTACTGCGACTCGTCGACGACATCCTCGGGTTCGAGATCGTCCCGCAGCCCCCGCCAGACCGGATGTCGGAGCCGGCCCGCGGACCCCCACTCCGAATAGGCGACCTCCGCGACGTGCACCGGGTCGACCCAATGCGGCTTCTTTCCCGCCGTTGGGGGGATCGCCTCATTGAAGGGTGAGCGGCGTCGACTGTGCCCATGCAGGGTCCGAGCCAGGTCGTCGAGCATCTGGTCGGTCAGCCCTGTGCCGACACTGCCGATGAAGTGCAGGCCGTCACCCTCCGGTATCCCGAGGAGGATCGAGCCGATCCCGCCGGATCGCCGACCGGCACCGGGCAGCCAGCCCCCGATCACCGCCGACTGGGTCTGCAGGTTCTTGATCTTGCGCCACAGCGGGCTGCGTTGGCCGGGGCGGTAGGGCGAGTCCAGCTTCTTGGCCAAGATTCCCTCGAGTTGGTATTCCACGCTGGCAGCCAGGACGTCGGCGCCGCCCCCGGCCCACCATGGGGTCACCTGCCAGCGCGGCCCCTCCGGTACGACATCGGCAAGCAGGGCGCGGCGCTGCTCGTACGGCAACCCGATCGCTGGCCGACCCGCGGCATAGAGCAGGTCGAAGATCAGGTAGGTGACCGGGGCGGACTCGGCGAGTTTCCGGGCGCGCGAGGGATCGGCGACATGCATCCGGTTCTGCAGCGCACCGAAATCGGGGCGACCCTTCGGGCTGAGCCGGACTACCTCGCCGTCCAGAACCACGTCCAGCGCGCCCATGGCGTGCCCCAGCTGAGCCAGTTCCGGGTAGGTGGAGGTGATGTCGTTCCCCTTGCGGGAACGCAGGGTCAGCACGGTGCCGTCGATCGTCCCGATCGCGCGGACGCCATCCCACTTCATCTCGTAGGCCCACAGCGAGTCCTCGCGGGCCGGTGGTAGCACCCCTGGGACAGCCATCATCGGCTCGCTTTTTGTCCGGCACCGGGACATAGTCGGGATCAGTCGGCGGGTCCAAGCGGCGGATGTTCCATTGCTTGTCCCCCTCCACCGGAAAGAGCGCGTAGCGGCCGCTGATCTTCTCCCCGGTCAGGTCGACGATGACGTGTCGCTCATCCCACTTCTCCGTGACGTACGTGCCGGTGTCGTAGACCGTCATCGTCCCCCCGCCGTACTCCCCCGCCGGGATCTCACCGTGGAAGGTCAAGTACTCCATCGGGTGGTCCTCGGTGTGCACGGCGAGGCGGGACTCGCCGGGAACCGCCGGTAGCCCCCGGGGCACCGCCCACGACGCCAGCACACCGTCACGCTCCAGGCGGAGGTCCCAGTGCAGTCGTCGTGCGTGGTGCTCCTGGATCACGAACAGGGAGCCGTGCTCAGTCGTGTCGTCGTGCCGGTCCGGAATGGGTTCCGGCGTGCGGTCGGCCCGCCGCTTGCGGCGATAGGTCGCCAGCCGATCCGGCGCGGGCATCAATGTGGCTGATCAGGCCGAACGGCGACGCTGAGTGCTGGCAGCAGCCTTTTTCGCGGTTGCCTTCTTGGCCGGAGCCTTCTTGGCCGTTGCCTTCTTGGCCGGCGTCTTCTTCGCTGTGCTCTTGGCGGTCGCCTTCTTGGCCGTCGACTTGGCGGCGGTCTTCGGGCTCGCCTTGACCGCCTTCTTCGACGGGGAGCGTCGCGAATCGGCGTAGTCCTCGTCGTCCGCGCCCTTGCTGCGGTTGGACCCACTCGACTTCGCCGGAGCCGGGCCGCCCTTCGCCCGCGCGACACTCGCCCGCAGTGCGCTCATCAGGTCGACGACCTGGCCGCCACTGTCCTCCTCGACCTCAGGCTCCGGGGTGTGGACCTCGCCGCCTTCCTGCTTGCTCTCGATCAGCGCAGTCATGGCTTCGCGGTAGTCGTCGCTGAATTCGTCAGGCTCGAAATCGGAGACCATCGACTCGATCAGCGATTCGGCCATTTTGAGTTCCTGTGGCCGCACCGTGATGTCCTCGTCCAGGAAGCCGAAGTCAGCGTCCCGGATCTCGTCCGGCCAACGCATCGTGTGCAGGACGAGCACACCGTCTCGTACGCGGATCGCAGCCAGCGCCTCGCGCTGCCGGATGGCGATCTTGGTGATCGCCATGTGGCCGGACTCCTCCAGCGCCTCGCGGAGGAGAACGTAGGGCCGTACGGCGGGGCCGGTGTCCGGCTCGAGGTAGTAGGTCTTCTCATACAGGATGGGGTCGATCTGCTCGCCGGGCACGAACTCGATCACGTCGATCGAGTGCTTCGTACCGAGCGGCATGTCCTCCAGGTCTTCGTCGGTGAGGATGACCAACTGCCCGTCGGGAAGTTCGAATCCCTTGGCGATGTCGGAGTAGGCAACCTCCTCGCCGTCGATCGAACAGACCCGCTTGTACTTGATCCGGCCGCCATCCTCACGATGCACCTGGTGGAAGCGGACGTCCTTGTCCTCCGTGGCGGAGTACATCTTCACGCCGATACTGACCAGGCCGAACGAGACCGCACCTCGCCAGATAGACCGCATGACAGCAGATTACTGCTGAGGGGGCGATCCGGGGGGCGGCCAGTACTGAGGCGAGTCCTGCCGACCTTGCCCCCCTTGCCCGTCCGGCGTGGGCGGAGGCACGGATCCGGGCTGACCGGGATCGGTCGGAGGCTGGTATTGCGCGGGCGGTGTCACCGGCGGCGGCAGCGTCTGAGGGGCACCGGTCGCAGTGCTGCTGCTCGAGGGCCGCAACTGCGGGATCGGGACCCCAGCGTCGATGGACTCGCTGAGCGAGAACTTCGCCTCGGGCTGTTCGGCAGCCGGCGGCAGGTTGGAGTCGAACCATCCCTCCGTGTCGATCTTCTCCACCGGGGAGTGCCCGTCGCCACTGGCCTCCACGTCCATCCACGACTTCTTGTCCGCGTCCTCACCGCCACCGGCGAGCCTGGACAGGCCGTCGAGGGCGCGGCTGAACTCACTCGGCACGATCCACATCTTGTTCGCGTCGCCCTGGGCGATCTGCGGAAGAGTCTGCAGGTATTGGTAGGCGAGCAGACCGGAGTCGGGCTTGCCGCGATGAATGGCTTCGAAGACCGTCTCGATGGCCTTTGCCTGCCCCTGTGCGGTCAGGAACTGAGCGGCGCGCTCACCCTCGGCGCGCAGGATCTGGCTCTGCCGTTCAGCCTCGGCACCGAGGATCGCCGCTTGCTTTTGACCTTCAGCAGAAAGGATTTGAGCGACCTTCTGGCCTTCTGCCATCTTGATCGAGGACTCGCGCTGGCCCTCCGCGGTGAGGATCACCGCGCGCTTGTCCCGATCGGCACGCATCTGCTTCTCCATCGAGTCCTGAATGGACAGTGGAGGCTCGATCGCCTTGATCTCGACCCGGGCCACCCGCAGACCCCAGGGTCCAGTCGTTCCGTCGAGCACCGTACGGAGTTGGGAGTTGATCCCGTCCCGCCCGGTCAGTGCACCCTCCAGGTTGAGCCCGCCGACGACGTTTCGCAGAGTTGTGGTGGTCAGCTGTTCCATGCCGTGGATGTAGTTGGCGATGCCGTACACGGCAAGTCGCGGGTCGGTGACCTGGAAATAGACCACTGTGTCGATGCCGACCTGGAGGTTGTCGGCGGTGATCACGGGCTGCGGCGGGAAGGAAATGACCTGCTCACGCAGGTCGATCGTGGCCCGCACCCGGTCCACGAACGGAACCAACAAGGCAAGGCCCGGAGACAGCGTCCGGCTATAGCGCCCGAGGCGTTCGACCACAGCAGCCTGTGCCTGCGGAACGATCTTGATGCTTCTCGCCACGATGATGATGACGATGATGGCGATGACCGCCAGTGCAATGAGCAACTCCACGAACGTTTCCCTCCCCGGGACTACTACTCGTGCGATTCAGCGACGACCGCTGTCGCACCACGGATCTGCATGACTCTGACCTGGCTGCCGACTTCGAACGCCTCGTTTCGGGATTGGGAGACCGCGCTCCAGTCGTCGGCACCGAACCGGATCCGGCCGTCCAGATGGTCGACTCGTTGCGTGACCGTGGCCACCTTGCCCACGTAGGTCTCAGCACCGTCGATCTGGTGGGGCGTACGAGAAAGCAATTGCCGCTTGGCGAACGGCCGGACGAAGACGAGCAGACCCAGCGCCACGATCACGAAGGCGACAAGTTGCAGGGCGACCGGCAAGCCGGCCGCGGCAGCGGACATGCCGCCGAGGGCACCTCCGGCGAGCATCAGCAACGTAAAGTCGAGAGTGAGCAACTCGGCCCCGGCAAGCACGCCGGCGGCGATCAGCCAGATGACCCATTCCTCCATGAGCACATCCAACCACCGCAAGGTCATCAACGCGCACCAAACAGCCCGGCACATCCTCGGCGTTTACAGTCGGCGGGTGCCGACTTCCCCCGAACCGGGCGCTGACCTATGCGCGGCGGGCCGCTCGTCGTTCGCCGGCGGCGGTGCACTTACCGCCTGGGCCAACTCATGGCTGCGCGGCGGTGTCTCCTATGACGCGGCAGTCGCAGCCATCAACGCTGCTGGGATCGTCACCGTCGGCGGCTTGCCCGGCCATGCCGAGCCGGTGCCGGCGGGTTGGGTGTTGAGCGCGCTGCGATCGGCCGGCTCGACGCCGCTGCGCTTGGTCCTTCCGGTGCCCGGCGACGTTCGTGGGGTGCCGACTGTCCCGGGATTGGCGGCTGCTGCCACCCGCGCCGGGCAGGTCGTGGTCGGATCGGACCTGGCGCTGTTGCCGCACAGTCCCGACAGCACGGGGACCCAGTGGCAGGCCTGGGAGCTTGCCGACCCGGCGATGTGCCGAGCAACGCCGGGAGAGCAGCAGACGACCGCTCAGGCAGCGGGAGCTCTCCGGCTGGCCGTGCTGCAAGCAACCGACGCGCTGGCCGCGCTGGACATCGCCCGCTGGAGCCCAGCCGTGGACACGCTGCGGCGCCGCGAGCAGCCGATTTCACTGCCACCGGACCACGAACCGGCAGCCGCTGCTCTGGCGCACCGCGGAGCTCAGCTGGCCGCCATCCTTGACCTCGCTGCCGCTGACGCGCCCGGCGGAGCCATCAACGCCTTCGGTGCCGGCCTTCGCCACGCCGCCCTGCGACCCTTGGCTGTCGCGGTGCGCGAATCTCTGATGACGGCGTTCAGCGCGATGTCAGCCGGCCGTACCGTCCGTAGCTGACCCGTCAACCGGCCAGACAACACCCCGGCGGGCAACTGGTGCCCAATCTGCGCGGACCGCCGGCCAGCCGTTCCTCGATCAAGTCAGCGATCATCGTCACGAACGCCGGGTGGGTGCCCGCGGTCGCCGCGCGCTCCATGATCAATCCGTGCGCCTGCGCTGTCCGACGCGCCTCGTTGTCGAGATCCCACAGGACCTCGATGTGGTCACTGACGAATCCGATCGGACAGAGCACCACGGCGGGGACACCCGCAGCAGCAAGGTCGACCAGATGGTCATTCACATCTGGCGCCAACCATGGCATCTGGGGTGGTCCGCTCCGGCTCTGCCAGACCAAGTCGACCTGCCGCCCAGGGGCGACCGCGTCGACCACGGCGCGAGCCGTGCTCGACAGTTGTCGTTCGTAGCGGCCGCCGTCCGGCCCGGCTGCCTTCGCCATCGAGAGCGGGATGCTGTGTGCGGTCGCCACGATCCGGGCACGGTCGGCGAGTCCAGGCGGTAGCCGATCCAACGCGGCCCGAAGTGCATCCGCATTTGCCGTGATGAAACCCGGCTGGTCGAAGAAGTGCGGGACCTTCTCGATCACAGGTGCCGTCGGCCCGGTTGCCTGTCGTGCCCGAGCGAGATCGTCGTGATACTGCCGGCAGCTCGACGCTGAGGCGTACGCCGACGTGGCGAATGCGATCACCCGGTTGATGCCGTCCGCGGCCATTCGCGCGACCACGTCTTCGACGTACGGAGCCCAGTTGCGATTGCCCCAGTAGACCGGCAACGGCCGCCCGCGCGAGTGAAGTTCGTGCTCGATGGCTTTGCGCAGCGCCCGGTTCTGCGCGTTGATCGGACTGACCCCGGCAAAGTGCTGGTAGTGCTCAGCGACCGACATCAACCGTTCCCGCGGTATCCCGCGGCCTCGGGTCACGTTCTCCAGGAACGGCAGTACGTCGTCAGGACCCTCCGGCCCGCCGAAGGACAGGAGGAGTACGGCGTTTCCTTCCTCGTCGTTGTCCGACGCTGCCGGCTGGTCAGGCGCCGATGGCGTGGTAGCCCCCGTCGACGTGGATGATCTCGCCGGTGGTCGCGCTCAACCAGTCCGACAGCAGCAAGGCGCACGCCCTGCCCGCCGGACCGTTGTCATTGACGTCCCAGCCCAGCGGCGCACGTTGGGCCCAGGCGTCCTCGAACTGTTCCGAACCAGGGATTGACTTCATGGCCATGGTCCGGAGTGGACCAGCAGCGACGAGGTTGACTCGGATGCCATCGGGGCCCAGTTCGCGCGCGAGGTAGCGAGCCGTGGACTCCAGCCCGGCTTTGGCCACACCCATCCAGCCATACACCGGCCAGGCCCGAGTGGCATCGAACGTGAGCCCGACCACGGAGGCCTTGTCACCGAACAGCGGTCGGCACGCCTGAGTGAGCGAGGCGAAGGACCACGTCGAGATCTGGACGGCCGTGGAGACGTCGCTCCATGGTGTCTCGGTGAAATCGTCACCCAGCGCGTTCTGCGGCGCGAACCCGATCGAGTGCAGAACCCCGTCGAGGCCACCCAGGTGGTCGCCGACCCGGTCGGCGAGGCTGGCGAGATGGTCGTCGTTGCTGACGTCCAGTTCGATCACCGGTGCCGGTTCAGGCAGGCGCTTGGCGATCCGTTCGGTCAACTTCAGGGCGCGACCGAAGTTGGACAGCACCAGCGTGGCACCCTCCTGCTGGGCAACCTTCGCCGCCGAGTATGCGATCGAGGCCTCGGTGAGCACCCCCGCGATAAGGAGCCGCTTGCCGTCGAGAATTCCCATTCAGTGCCCCATTCCCAATCCGCCGTCCACCGGGATCACGGCTCCGGTGATGTATGCCGCGGCATCGCTTGCCAGAAAGGTCACCAGGCCCGCGACTTCGTCGGGAGTGGCATACCTGCCGAGTGGCACCTGACCGAGCACCTCGGCGCGGCGCGCCTCGCTGATACCGCGCGTCATGTCCGTATCCACGAATCCGGGCGCGACCACGTTCGATGTGATGTTGCGCGAGCCCAGTTCCCGGGCAATGGAGCGCGACAACCCGACCAGGCCGGCTTTGGCGGCTGCATAGTTGACCTGCCCGGCTGCACCGCTGAATCCGACCACGGAGGATATGAAGATCATCCGCCCCCACCTGGCTCGCAGCATCTTGCCCGCAGCCCGCTTTGCGACGCGATAACCGCCGGTCAGGTTGGCATCGATCACCGAGGTGAATGACTCTTCGTTCATCCGCAAGAGCAAGGTGTCGTCGGTGATCCCGGCATTGGACACAAGCACTTCGACGGCGCCTTGCTCGTCCTCGATGGCCTTGAACGCGGTGTCCAGGGACTCGGCATCTGTGACATCGCATTGGACTGCGAACAGGCCCTCCGGTGGAGCGCTGCTGCGATGAGTCACTGCGACCGAGTCGCCTTGCGCAGCGAATGCCTGGGCGATAGCCAGGCCGATTCCCCGGTTGCCTCCAGTGACCAGAACACTTCGTCCCACGCGACTCCTCTGCAGATGCTGGCTGGCTGATGGTGCAGAGCCGAGGCTATCGGTTGGGCTCAGAGCAGGCGGTTGGTCCAGAGGAGAGACAGAAAGGCGCCGAGGAAGGCAAGCGCCAGTCCGCCACCCAGGAACCACGGGGTGATCTCCTGGGGCTCGGTGGTGAAGCCGATCTGCGAGCCCAGGTCTTCGTACACCGCGGTCAACTCGGCGGCGCTGGCAGCTTCCTTGAACGTCCCGCCGGTTTCTTCTGCGATCTGTCGCAACGATTCCCGGTCGACCGGCACCGGCTGCGATTCACCCTCGATCTCGACGGTGCCGTAGTCCGTACCGAACGCGATCGTGGACACCGGCACTCCCGCGTCCTGCGCGGCGGCGATCGCCTGGCTGTTCTCCCGACCGACCGTGTTGTAGCCGTCGGACAGAAGCACGATGCGCGCGGGCGGCGCCTCATTGCCGGTTGACTCGAGCGTTGCCTGGAAGTTGTTCAGCACGGTCAGCGCGGCGAAAATGGCTTCGCCGATCGCAGTCGCCTCGTCCAGCTCGAGATGGTCGATCGCGCTCTTGACCGAACCTCGATCGATCGTCGGCGTGACGACGGGGGTCGCTACCCCGGCAAATGACACCAGTCCGAGGTTGATCCGCTCCGGGAGGATGTCGACGAAGTCCTTTGCCGCCGTCTGCATGGCTTCGAATCGACTCGGCGCGATGTCATCGGCCTCCATGGACAACGACACATCGACAGCCATGATCACGGTGGCGCGCTCCCGCGGGACCCGAACCTCGGCGCTTGGCTTGGCGAGCGCAACCGTCAACGTCACAAGGGCGAGCACCAGCAGCCCGAACGCGATGTGCCGCCGCCAACCCGGCCGCTTGGGAATCAAACGGCCAAGGAGTGCAACGTTGGTGAACCTGGCCGCGAACTTCTTGCGGCGAAACTGAAGCAGCACGTATAGCCCGACCAACGCCGCACTCGCCACCAACAGCGCCAGCCACTCCGGCGCAAGAAACGTCACAACGACACCCCTGCCGCTTCGCGGTGATTCGCTCCGCTCGATCGCTTAGCCTCGGACGCTTCGCGCCCCGGTCGGTCCGCTCCTCCCTCGCTGGCGCTCGGTCGATGCTCCCTCCCTCTCGGCTCAGCTCGTTCCTCGCTGCGATGCTCACTCATCGGGAGGCACCGCCCGACGCCGTATGCCGGCGGTTTGCCACGTACCGGACGATGTCGAGTAACCACTCCCGGTCGGTACGCAGAGTCAGATGTCCGGCACCGGCACGTCGAAGACCGGCCGTGATCTCTGCCCGCTGTTCGCGCGCGGCGCGGGCGAAGTTCTCCCGGACGTCCTTGCGATGCGTCGGTACCTCGATCGTCTCCCCGGACTCCGGGTCCACCATGGTGACGAGTCCGATATCGGGCAGTTCCACCTCGCGCGGGTCCATGACCTCGATGGCAAGCACCTCATGTCGCGCACCGAGGCCACGCAGCGGGCGGTGCCAGCTCGTATCCCCCAGGAAGTCGGAGATAACGACGACCAGCCCGCGCCGCCGCGGCGGCCGGCGCAGCATCTCCAGTGCGGCACCGAGGTCACCGCGGCGCCCCGATTCTGCCCGTTCAGTGGTGGCTGCAATCCGGAGCAAGCGGTTTCCGGCGGCGCGACCGGGCCTTGCCGGGATCCGAATGACCTGCGTGCCCGTCGTGATCACAGCACCCAGCCGGTTCCCGCCGTGCATCGTCAGGTAACTGATCGCCGCGAGACCCGCAATGGCGAGGTCGCGCTTCTCGCAGCGCGCGGTGCCGAAGTCCAGGCTGGCGGAGAGATCGAGTACGACCCACGTCTCCAGTTCCCGATCGACGATGGTCTGGCGGATGTGCGGCACGCTCGTGCGCGCCGTGACCGGCCAGTCCATCCGGCGCACATCGTCGCCGGGGTGATAGATGCGCGACTCCCCCGCCTCACTGCCCGGGCCGGGTAGCAAGCCGAGGTGGTTGCCTTGCAACAGACCGTCGAGCTTGCGGCGAACCGTCAGTTCCAAGCGGCGCAGGACGAATTCGGCCGACTCGTCGGCCAGCCGCGGGGGGGCCGGGAGGGTCACGCCGGGCGGGCGGCCGGGCTACCAGCTTGCGGACCGCCCTCCTGACCGTACGGGCGGTGCTGGCCCTGTGGACCGCCGAACGGTTCCGGGACGCGCGGACCGCCGGGAGCGGCCGGGCCGAAGCCGCCGGCCCGCTGCCGCGGTGTCACCTGCGGGATGGGCACGCTCTGCAGGATCCGCTTGACGATGTGTTCAGTGGGTATGCCGTCGGCCAGCGCGTCATAGGAGAGCACCAGCCGGTGTCGCAGCACGTCAGCTGCTACATCCAAGATGTCTTGCGGCAGTACGTAATCCCGGCCCCGAACCAGAGCCAGCGCTCGAGCGCCAGCGATCAGTCCGAGTGATGCGCGCGGGCTGGCCCCATAGGAGACCCAACTGGCCACGTCGGGCAACCCGTGCTCCTTGGGATGCCGAGTCGCGACGACCACCCGTACGACGTAGTCGACGAGCGCGTGATGGACGAAGACCCGGCTCGCGGTGTCCTGCAGGCGGATCAGGTCCTGGGCCTCGATGACCTTTGCCGCGGTGGGCGCGGAAACGCCCATGCGGTAGACGATTTCGCGTTCTTCGGCCGGCGTCGGGTAGTCGACGAGAATCTTCATCAGAAAGCGGTCCCGTTGAGCTTCCGGCAGCGGATAGACACCCTCGGATTCGATCGGGTTCTGTGTGGCCATGACCAGGAAGGGGCGCGGCATCGGATAGGTCCTGCCGCCGATGGTGACCTGCTGCTCGGCCATGACCTCCAACAGCGCGGACTGCACCTTGGCCGGCGCGCGGTTGATCTCATCGGTCAGCACGAAGTTGGCGAAGATGGGCCCGAGCTCGGTATCGAAGGAGTCCGTGCCCTGGCGGTAGACCCGGGTTCCGACGATGTCGGCCGGTACCAGGTCCGGCGTGAACTGGAGTCGCGTGAAGGTGGCTCCCACCGTCGACGCCAGAGTCTCGACCGCCAGGGTCTTGGCGACTCCAGGAACACCTTCGATCAGGAGGTGGCCCTTGGCCAGCAGACCGACGACCATCCGTTCGATCATTCGGTCCTGACCGACGATGACCTGCTTGATCTCGAAGAGGACGCGCTCGATCTCCCCGGCATCCTGGGCGGGTGGGACGGGAGATGGAGAACTCATCGAGCTCCTCCTTGAGTTCGTCGAGGCGTCGGCAGGTCACCCTGTCTGTCCTGCACACGCCCGGTCACATGATCGTCGTCGGCATTGCATGATCACCACACACCCGAAGGCGTGAACTGCCCGTAAAGCGTCCAAAAAGGACGAATCGCGAGAGGCCCCGAGTCGTCCCACAGCGTTACACCCGGTGATATAGTTCTGTCTGCGTCGGGCAGCTCCCCCCGTGGCTGCCCGACGCTTTTACTTGTCTCGAACTCGCCGCCGTGCGTCGCGGATCCTGCCGCAGACCGGCCTTGTCGTCAGTTGATCTGACGCTCGCGGTCCTTCCAGAATTCCTCACGGAGTTTGAACTTCTGGATCTTGCCGGTTGCCGTCCGGGGGATCTCCTCGCGAAACTCCACTGCCTTCGGCGTCTTGTAGCCGGCCAGCTTCGAACGCACGTGACTGATGATCTCGTCCTCGGTCGCCGACTCCCCCTCCGCCAGCACGATGAGGGCGGTCACCTTCTCGCCCCATTTCTCGTCGGGCACTCCGATAACGGCGACCTCGGCGACGGCCGGATGGCTGAACACCGCATCCTCCACCTCGATCGAGGACACGTTCTCCCCGCCGGTGATGATCACGTCCTTCTTACGATCGGAGATCGTGAGATAGCCGTTCTCGTCGATGCTTCCGCCGTCTCCGGTGTGGAACCAGCCGTCCTGGATCGCGTCAGCTGTCGCCTCGGGATTGTCCCAGTACCCACCCATGACGACGTTGCCCCTGACCAGGACCTCGCCCGATTCGGCGGTCCGGATCCGCGTACCCAGGGCCGGCGCGCCGGCTCGGGACAGGAGTGTGGCCTTTTCCTCGGCCGGAAGCTCGTCGTATTCCGCCCGGGCGCGGTTCACCGTGACCAGCGGCGTGGTCTCTGTGAGCCCGTAGATCTGGTTGAACTCCCAGCCCAGTTCCTTCTCGACCCGCGCGATCGTGCGCGACGGCGGGGGTGCACCTGCGACGACGATCCGGGTTGTGCCGTGTCCGGGGATCGGTCCGTCGAGTTGTGCGGCGGCGTCCAGGGTCATGTTCCACACCGCCGGAGCGCCCGCGGCGAAGGTCACGCCGTGCTGATCGACCCGGCGGAGGATCTCGGCGCCGTCGATCTTTCGGATGATTACGTTCGTGGCGCCCACGCCGGCCGCTGAATAGAGCAGACCCCATCCGTCGCAGTGGAACTGCGGGAGGGTGTGCAGATACACGTCGCGATCTGACATCTGCATGTGCATGCCAAAGGTGACCGCGTTGATCCAGATGCCGCGGTGGGTCAACTGCACGCCCTTCGGCCGGGCGGTGGTGCCGCTGGTGTAGTTCAGCGTTGCGGTTGCGTCTTCGTCAGGCTCGGACCAGGGTCGCGGTTCGGTGTCGAACCGCAGCAGGGCGTCGTCGCTCTCCTCGCCGAGCAGGAACTTGTGCTCGGCGGTGATCGACGACAGCGACTTGTCCAGCTCGGGGTCCACGAGCAGCACCTTGGCGCCACTGTGCTCGGCGATGTAGGCCACTTCCTCGGCCTGCAGCCGGAAGTTGATCGGGACAAGAATGCGGCCCGAGGCCGGAACGGCGTACAGGAGTTCGAGCAGCCGCGCCGAGTTGTGGCTGACGATGCCCACCCGCTCGCCCACGCCGATGCCGAGTTCGTCCAGACCGGCCTGGATCGCTCGGGCCCGCCTGCCCATTTCCCGATAGGTCAGGGAACCCAACGACTTGGCTGGCTGGTCGGGCTCGTCCACGACGCCGATACGGTCGCCGTAGACCAGTTCAGCCCGATCGAGAAAATCGTTGACTAAGAGTGGTACGCGCATACGGTCACGCTAGTCGCCGGATCTCGCTCCGACGAGATCCGGTTGCGTGACAGAGAGCTCAGGACTGGGCGATTGCCGCCAGCGGCGCCAGACCCGGGTGATGACCGTGACACTCAGGCATACGAGACCGGCGCACACCCAGCCCAGCAGCACGTCCACCACGTAATGCTCACCCGAGTACACGAGGGCAATACCCATCAGCAGCGGATACAAGGTCAGCACAACTCGCCACACCCAGCTCAGCACCGGCCAGAAGAACAGCAGCACCAGCACCGCGTACGCGGTGTGCAATGAGGGAATCGCCGCGACGAGATTGACCTTGGCCTGGCCTTGATCGAACAGCGAGCCTGCACTGTGCAGCCCGACCACATCCCAGCCCAGGCCGGAAAGCCGGTCGACCGGCGGGATAACACCGTTGGCCGCGGCGTACCAGGGGGGCGCGGCGGGAACCAGGATGTAGGTCGTCACTCCGAGCAGTGCTATTCCGACGACATGAGCGGTGAAGCTCATCCAGCGCCGCCGATTCCGCAGCCAGAGGATCGCGGCGATGATCGGGGTGACGAGGAAATGGGAGACGTAGACCGCCGTGACCAGCACGTGCCACCAGGCACCGTCCCCGCCGCCCTTGCTCCACTCGCCGAACGGATACAGGTGATCCTGTAACCACACCGTCGGGAGGGTTCCCCCGAACATCCAGGACTCCAACGCGGCCAGATCTGCCATGTGCAACGGCATGCCCAGCGTGTCTGCAAGTCCGCGGGTCAGGTCGTAGAGGACGAGGATTCCGATGAAGGGCAGCCAGTCCGCGATCAGGCGCAGCGGCGAGCGCCAGCCGCGACCGACGCAGGCGATCGACAGTCCTGTGAGGAGCCACGCGAAGAGCGCCAGACGCTCGGTCGGGATCCCCTCGGTGAGCACGAAGACAGTGAGTACGACGCCGTATACGGCGGCCAGCCCGCGCCTGATCCAACGCCAGTCCAGACCCCGGGAACCGACCGGCTCAAGGGGCTCGACGCGGAGCTGAGAACCTGCTCCGAGTGGCGCCGCTGGGCGGAGGTCGAGGAGCCCGCTGCTCGGGAGCGTCAGCGGTTGCGCGACCTGTACTTCAGTCGAAACATCCGCGGACATGGGCGCACCTTAGGCGACGCGGGCACAGCGCGTGTCGAACATGCCGGGGATGAGCAACCTCACGCAGCCAGATACCCGCCGATACGGGAGGATGGGAACCGATCGGGGACGACAACGAGTGAGAGGCCGTGACCTGTGGGTTCGAGCAAGAACAGCCTGGGTTCGTCGAGCAGGTTGACGGTCGGCGATGACTCGTACCAGCTCTACCGGTTGGACGCGGTGGCCGGCGCGGAGAAGCTTCCGTACAGCCTGAAGGTGCTGCTCGAGAACTTGCTGCGGACCGAGGACGGCGCCAACATCACAGCTGACCACATCGGCGCGCTCGCCTCGTGGGATCCACAGGCGCAGCCGGATCAGGAGATCCAATTCACTCCGGCGCGAGTGATCATGCAGGACTTCACCGGAGTTCCATGCGTCGTCGACCTCGCCACGATGCGTGAGGCGATGGTCACTCTCGGCGGCGACCCGGCCAGGATCAATCCACTTGCCCCCGCCGAACTCGTGATCGATCACTCCGTGATCGCCGATGTGTTCGCCCGCAGCGACGCCTTCGAGCGCAACGTTGCCTTCGAGTACGAGCGCAACGAGGAGCGCTACCAGTTCCTGCGCTGGGGGCAGACGGCATTCGAGCAGTTCCGCGTCGTCCCGCCCGGCACGGGAATCGTGCATCAGGTCAACATCGAGCACTTGGCCCGCGTCGTCTTCACCGGGGCGGACGCGGACGGCAACACCGCCTATCCGGACACGTGTGTGGGCACTGACTCCCACACCACGATGGTCAACGGTCTGGGGGTCCTCGGCTGGGGCGTCGGCGGCATCGAAGCTGAGGCGGCAATGCTGGGCCAACCGATCTCGATGCTCATCCCGCGCGTCGTCGGTTTCAAACTCACCGGCTCCATGCCAGACGGCGCCACCGCGACCGACCTCGTGCTCACCATCACCGAGATGCTGCGCGCACACGGAGTGGTGGGCAAGTTCGTGGAGTTCTACGGCGACGGCGTGGCGGCCGTGCCGCTGGCCAACCGCGCCACGATCGGCAATATGAGCCCCGAATTCGGCTCGACCGCAGCAATGTTCCCGATCGACGCCGAGACCGTGCGATACCTCGAACTCACCGGCCGGTCCGCGCAACACCGCGCCCTGGTCGAGGCCTACTGCAAGGAGCAGGGACTCTGGCACGATCCCACTCGCGAAGCCGCCTACTCCGAATATCTGGAACTCGATCTCGGCGCCATCGTGCCGTCAATCGCCGGCCCGAAGCGTCCGCAGGACCGGGTCGCGCTCTCCGACGCCAAAGCGTCGTTCCGCGAAGCACTGCCCGATTATGTCCACGACGACGCCGACTCCGAGAGTCGCCGCGAGAGTCACTCCACAGTGGATCAGGCAAGCGCGGAATCCTTCCCGGCCAGTGACCCACCCTCAGTCGACGGAGGGAATGGGGAGGACGGGACCCCACAAGGCGCGCCCGACAGGTCCAACGGTTCAGAGCGGGTCCGGCAGTCCGTGCCGGTCACGATGGAGGACGGAACCCAGACGTCTGTCGACCATGGTCATGTCGTCATCGCCTCCATTACGTCGTGCACCAACACCTCGAACCCGTCGGTCATGCTCGGCGCCGCCCTGCTGGCCAAGAAGGCGGTTGAGCGGGGGCTGAGCACGAAGCCGTGGGTCAAGACCTCACTCGCGCCCGGCTCCAAGGTCGTCATGGACTACTACGACAAAGCCGAGTTGATTCCGTACCTGGAGAAGCTCGGCTTTCACCTGGTCGGCTACGGATGTACGACCTGCATCGGCAATTCAGGACCGCTGCCCGAGCCGGTGTCGGCGGCGGTCAACGAGGCCGATCTGGCCGTCGTGGCGGTGCTCTCGGGTAACCGGAACTTCGAGGGCCGGATCAACCCCGACGTGAAGCTGAACTACCTGGCGTCGCCTCCGCTCGTCATCGCCTACGCCCTCGCCGGGACCATGGATCTCGATCTGACCACCGAGCCGCTGGGCCAGGACCCGGACGGTAACGACGTCCACCTACGCGACATCTGGCCCTCCCCGCAGGAGATTCAGGCAACGATCGAGGCGTCGGTGAGCGCGGAGATGTACACCAGGGACTACGCCGACGTCTTCGCCGGCGACGAGCGATGGAAGTCGCTGCCGACCCCCGAGGGCGATGTCTTCGAGTGGAACGAAGAGTCGACCTACGTCAGGCGTCCGCCGTACTTCGACGGCATGGAGGCGACGCCCTCGGACGTCACCGACGTCAGTGGCGCTCGAGTTCTCGCAGTTCTGGGCGACTCGGTCACCACTGACCACATCTCGCCTGCTGGCGCGATTCAGGCAGATTCACCGGCCGGCGTCTACCTGACCGAGCACGGAATTGCCAAGCGGGACTTCAACTCGTACGGATCTCGGCGGGGCAACCACGAGGTGATGATCCGTGGCACGTTCGCGAACATCCGGCTGCGCAACCAACTCGTCCCCGGTGTCGAAGGCGGCTACACGATCAATCACCTCACCGGCGAGCAGCAGACCATCTATGCCGCCTCCCGCGCGTATGCAGAAGCCGAAATCCCTCTGATCGTCTTGGCCGGCAAGGAGTACGGCTCAGGCTCCTCGCGTGACTGGGCGGCAAAGGGGACCGCGCTTCTCGGCGTACGGGCCGTCATAGCCGAGTCCTACGAGCGGATCCACCGGTCCAACCTCATCGGCATGGGGGTACTGCCGCTGCAGTACGCCGAGGGCGAGTCGGCTCAGACGCTGGGTCTCGCGGGCGACGAAGAGATCTCAGTTTCCGGAATCACCGCGATGAACGACGGTCCGGTACCGACGACGGTCACGGTGCGGGCCGGCGACAAGGAGTTCCAGGCCCGGGTGCGCATCGACACGCCGGGCGAAGCGGACTACTACCGGCACGGCGGCATCATGCAGTACGTCCTGCGTTCCCTGCTCCCCCACTAGCTATCTGGGGTGACTGCAGGTTGCGGGTGTGTGTGGTCGGTGCAGGTGTCATCGGACTGACCTGTGCGCTCCGTCTGACCGAGGCTGGGCACTCAGTGCACATCGTTGCCGCAGAACCGGGCACTGAGTCGGTCTCTGCGGTTGCCGCGGCGATGTGGTTCCCCTACCGCGCCTATCCACAACAGCGGGTTCTTGCATGGTCGATGGCCAGCCTCGGCGTGTTCGAGCAGTTGGCCGCGGTCGCAGGCACTGGCGTGACCGTGCGCAACGGCGTCCAGTTGCATCGCGAGGCCGAACAAGACCTCTGGTGGACGCAGGGACTGCCCAACGTCAGCGCTCTTGGTCGGGCGGATCTGCCACCGCACCTGGCCGCCAATCCCGCGTTTGTGGGCGGCTTGGGTGTCCACCTGCCGATCATCGTGATGAGCCGTTACCTGGGGTGGCTTGCCGGGCGTTGCGCTGACGTGGGCGTGCGGACCACGACGGAGTCCCTCACCTCCGTCGGCGGGGCGGATCCCTCCGCCGATGCCGTCGTGCTGGCCGTCGGGATGGGGGCCCGGACGCTGATCGGCGATGGCGAGGTGACCCCGATCCGCGGGCAGGTGGTCCGCGTGTCCAATCCTGGGCTCACTGACTGGCTGCTCGACGAGGATGACCCGGACCAGTTCTGCTACGTGATTCCGCGCTTCGACGACGTGGTCTGTGGCGGCACCGCCGAGGTGGGCGAGAGCGCAATGCAGCCGGACGCCACAACCGAAGCCGTCCTTCTCGGCAGAGCCCGCGCGCTGGTGCCCGAACTCAACGACGCTCGGATCGTCTCCCGCGCCGTTGGGCTGCGACCAGGCCGCACAGAGGTTCGCCTCGAGCGGTGCGACGAACTGGACCCGGCGGGCCGACCGGTAGTTGCCTGCTACGGCCACGGCGGCGCGGGGGTCACCATGTCCTGGGGTTGCGCCGGCGAGGTGGTCGGCCTGCTGGCCGAGTGAGGACGCCCGCCGCACTCAGCGAGCAGGGATCGGCCGGGGCTCCTGGGCGGCGAACTGGGTTCGATAGAGATCGGCGTACCGAGCACCCCGGGCCAGCAGCTCGTCGTGTCGCCCCGACTCGACGATGCGACCGTTTGCCACGACCAGGATCTGATCCGCGCGTCGGATCGTCGACAGGCGGTGCGCGATCACCAGCGAGGTGCGACCGATGAGCGCGGACTCCAGAGCGAGTTGCACAGCCGCCTCGGACTCGCTGTCAAGGTGCGCTGTGGCCTCGTCGAGGATCACGATGTCGGGTTCCTTGAGCAGCAGCCTGGCGATGGCCATGCGCTGCTTCTCCCCACCGGAGAGTCGGTGCCCGCGATCACCGACCACGGTGTCCAGCCCGTCTGGCAGCGTCTCCAGCAGGCTTTCCAGCTGCGCGTCTCGGATGGCCGTGCGCATCTCGGCTTCGGTTGCCTCAGGCCGGGCGTAGGCGAGGTTCGCGCGGATCGTGTCGTGGAACATGTGCGCGTCTTGGGTGACCATCCCGATTCGGGAACGCAGTGAGCTCAGCGTGACCCGGCGGATGTCGACCCCGCCGACCAGAACTGCGCCCGACGTCACGTCGTACAGGCGCGGGATCAGGTTGGCAATGGTGGTTTTGCCCGCACCGGAGTGACCGACCAGAGCGATGAGCTCCCCGGGTGACGCGGTGAACGAGACCCCGTGCAAGACCGGCGTGGACGTTTTGGCGTCGACGACTGCGATGTCCTCCAACGATGCGAGCGAGACCTGCTCACCGCTGGGATAAGTGAAGCGCACGTCGTCGAACTCCAGCGACCGGGAGCCGACTGGGAGATCGACGGCATCGGGGCGCTCGGTGATCCCGGGTGCGAGATCCAGCACCTCGAAAACCCGGTCGAAGGAGACCAGCGCACTCATGACATCGACCCGAATGTTCGACAGGGCGGTCAACGGGCCGTACAGCCGGGACAGCAGCAAGGCGAGCGACACCACCGTGCCGGCATCCAGACTCCCCTGCACCGCAAGGACGCCGCCGACGCCGTAGACGAGCGCCGCGGCCAAGGATGCGACCAAGGTGAGTGCGACGAAGAAGATCCGGCCGTACATGGCTGACACGATTCCGATGTCCCGAACTCGACCGGCCCGCCCCCGGAACGATTCAGCTTCCTGCTGGGGCCGACCGAAGAGCGCGACCAGCAGCGCACCGGCGACGTTGAACCGCTCCGTCATCGTCGCGTTCATCGATGCGTTCAAGTCATAGCTCTCGCGGGTGATCCTCTGCAGCCGCCGACCGACGATGCGGGCCGGGAAGATGAAGACCGGCAACAGGATCAGCGACATCAGCGTGATCTGCCAAGACAACGTCAGCATGACCCCGACGGTGAGGACCAGGCCGACGACGTTGGAGATGACTCCGGACAGGACCGAGGTGAAGGCGCGCTGAGCCCCAAGCACGTCGGAATTCAGGCGGCTGACCAGGGCCCCGGTCTGGGCCCTCGTGAAGAACGCGATCGACATCTGCTGGACGTGTTCGTAGACCTGGGTGCGGAGGTCATAGATGACGCCCTCGCCGATCCGCGCTGAGTACCAGCGCTGGGCCAGCGACATCAGCGCGTCGAAAACGGCGAGCCCGGCGATGATCGAGGCCAGTCGGATCACGGCACCGGTGGTGCCGGAATCGCTGGAGATCACGTTGACGATGTCGCCGGCGAGCACAGGCGTGGCCACCCCGGCGATCGAGGCCAGGACAACCAAGACGATGAAGATGGTCAGGTCACGCCGGTAGGGCGTGGCATAGCCGAGGACCCGCTTCCAGGTTCCTGCGGGAATGTCCTTGTCCCTGTTCGCGGGGTCGCTCGAGAAGGAGCGCATCGCCCGCCAGGACGAACCGCCCCCCAAACTCCCCATGCTGCTCATGTGTTCACCTCTGGCTGCATACAACACCGACCCTCCGACGCATGTTCCCTGGCCAGTTGTGGGTCAGCGTGAGCCGAACTGCCGCAGCATGCCTACCTGAGCCAATCTTTCGGCCGCACACTGCTCGTCTCGCGTCCGGTCCGCTGCGCCGAGGAGCAACTGTTTGGTGGCTGCCAGGGAGCTGGCTGGGGCCGCCAGGAGAGCGGCGACCAGATCCGCCACGGCATCGGCGAGCTGCTCCGGCGCCACGACGGCAGTGGCCAGGCCCAGCGCTGCTGCCTCGCTCGCGGCCACCCGTCGTCCGGTCGCACAGATCTCCAGCGCGCGCGAATAGCCCACGGCGCGCACCAACTGCGACGTGCCCGTGAGGTCCGGGACGAGCCCGAGGGACGTCTCGGCCATGCAAAGCATCGCGTCGGCACTGAGCATGCGCAGATCACAGGCAAGTGCGAGCTGGAATCCAGCGCCGATGGCATGCCCCTGCACCGCGGCGATGGAGATCGCCGGCCCCGTCGTGAGCCAGGAGAATCCTGCCTGGAATCCCGCGATGCGCTCAGCGATGTCCTCGTCGGATCCCGCGGCCATGGCCGCCAACCCGCCCGCCACTTCAGGGTCTGCCGTGAACAGGCTTCGGTCGAGCCCAGCCGAGAATGCCCGACCTTCGCCGCGGACGACAACGACCCGGACGTCCGGGTCCAGACTGGCTCCGATGGCAGCCAGCGAGCGCCACGTTTCAGGAGTCTGGCTGTTGAGCCGGTCCGGGCTGGTGAGCGTGACGGCGGCAACCGGACCGTCTACCCGCAGCTGGACCCCGCCGTCGACTGAGTCTTCTGTTGTCATCGCCGCAGACTATGGCGCTGCGTGACTACGCCAGCACTGGCGGTTGGCGCCGTCGGCGGCGCAGGTCAGTTCTTGCGCCGGTTGGCACCTCCGCGCGCCCGCATGACGTGACCCGACTCGACGAGCAGCCGATGCACGAAACCGTATGACCGCCCAGATGACGCTGCTAGGGCGCGAACACTCTCGCCGGCTTCGTATCGCTTTCCGAAGTCCCCCGCCAGATCCTCGCGCTGCTGCCCGGTGATCCTGGCACCTTTCTTGAGTTCAACCATTTCCTGTGAGACCTCCGGTATAGACACCTGACGCAGCCAGAGCACTGGTCAGCGGCGCTCAGCACACCCCCTACCGCTAATCGCCACAAGACCTTTACGGCGCCCCCCGAACCGGGACGTGAAAAATCGTGCGGCCGGCGTAGCGAACCTCACATCTGGGTGACGGCGTCGATACCGGTGCCTTTACTCGGTTGCCGAGCCTCGGCGACCCACGGCGACCAGGGCGACCCGAGGCAGCTCCACGCGCCAGCCGTCGGCGATCGGCTCGTAGGACACCTGTGCGATCTCCTGTCCGGGTGCGCGCTCAGCCGGAGCATGGTGGAAGGTCTCTTCGGCCAGGTCAGCCGTCCGCAGGGCGGCCGACTGCTCACTTCCCCGGGAGACGTGGGTCAGGCCGTACATCCAGCGCAGGTGGTCACCCAAACGCATCCTCGCGCCCTCACGTGTCGGCGCGGTCAGCAGCAGGGGGTCATACATCCGTTGCACCGTGACGTCGTTGAACCCAGCCTGAGTGAGCAGGCCCTGCAACTCGCCTTCGGTGAAGTGCGGAAAGTCGTGGCCGGTATGGCTGTACCGATGAACCACGTTGGCGAACCAGCGGGCGACTGCCGAGCCCTCCGCGAAGTCGTGCATGACCAATGATCCCCCGGATCGCAGGACGCGGAACGCCTCGCTGGCCGTCGCCGGCCGATCCGCGGGTGGAATGTGGTGTGTGCCATAGGCCAACAGCACGGCATCCACGGTCTGATCGCGAAGCCGCAAGCGCTGAGCCGCCTGCCGGATGGCCGGAAGATCTCGTTGCTGGGCGGCGCGGATCATGCCAGCCGAGAGGTCACTGGTCAGCACGGTCGGCCGGGCTTGCGGGGGCGTGAAGGTCTCGACCGCACGGGCCAGCGTGCCGTCCCCGCCCAGCAGATCCACGAGGATGTGCTCCGGACGCCAGGACGAGAGCACACCACCGGGGCTGGCCCAGGTGAACAGCTGTCGGATGCCGCGCAGTCGCACGGTGGGGTTCTCCTGCGCCTGGCGATAGCTCTCGCCTCGTCCGCCTATGCAGACGTCCTCGAAATCGGTCGGTGCCGGCAGGTCCCCGGCAGCCAACCGCTCCGGGTCCAGCAGTGCGTACAGCTGCGGTGCCCGGTGATAGAGGTCGGCCAGGGTCGGGTCATCCGGAGGCGATTCCGGTACAGATCCAACAGGTGAGGTGAGGGTCATGGACGCCGTCCCAGATGTGAGAGAAGGGGTTGTTGGACGGGGACATCCGAATCCCGCCGTCGCAACATCGGAAGGAGGACTGCTGCGGTGACAGTGGCCCCTGCCAACAACGCAAGAGCGCTTCCGGCGATAGGTTCGGCCGAGAGCAGGGCCGACCCCGTGAGGACGGTGGTCAGCAATCCCAGGATCCCGGCCAGCACGGTGCCGAGGAGCGTTGCGCTGTCGAGGTTTTCGAGCAGCCATGTGAACGCAGCAGTAGCCAGCAGAGCAGGGGCTACTGCCGCGACGACCAGCAATGCCAGGGCCGTGCCGGTGAACCAGCGGCTCAGGATCAGGACAGTCCCGATCGTGAGCGGAACCAGCGCCACCAGGCTCCATCGCGCCACCTGCGTGGCGGTTCGCACTAGCGCAGGAGCGCCCTCGGCCAGGAGCGCACCGAGCCAGGGCTGGAAGACCCGCAGCAGGTAGTCGAACAGGTTGGCTACGACTGTGTAGCCGACGATTGCGACGTACAACTGGCCCGCAGATGTGGCCAGCCCACGCTGCGCGAGCAGTGCGAAGACGACGCTGAGGGCCGCAGTGGCCAGCAACGTGTTGGCCCCCATCAGGATCGTGGTACGGCCGGTGATGACCAGATCTGCTCGTCGCGGCTTGGCGACGCGGTGGCGCAGTGAGACGCCCAGCGCACCTGTGACGACGAATGCCACGGTCGCCTGAATGCCCAGGACCATCTCAGGTCCCGCAGCGGCGAACGCCGCGAGCAAGAGCCCGATCGCCGTGGCGCTCGCCAGGACTGCGTGGCTCGACGGGTCGACGTACGGTCGACCGAGGACCCGCCAATACGCGACCAGTGCCTGCACCGCACCGAAGCCGACATTCGTCAGGGCCGCGAGGACGTACAGCTCGGTGGGGCCAGGGAGCCGCATCAACAATGGGACCGCGACGAGCAGTGACACCGCCGCGATGATCCCAACCACGCTCAGATGTGCAGCCAGCAGGCGCCGGGCCGTGGGGCCCGCCGATTCGGCCCGTCCGGAGTTGGCTCGAGCCAAAGCATCCCGGCGGATTTCTCCGCGCCCGAGCCGACCAGGGGGCTCAGCACCAAGGTGGTCCCCACGGCGACGGCGAACGGAGCGAAGGCTGCCGCTCCCCACAGCGCGAGCAGCAGCGGCGCGCTGAGTACGAGCGCACCGCGAAAGGCGGCCCGGCCACCGAGCAGCACGGCGACGACGCGGAGCCGAGGCCGGGGCATCATCCCTGAGGTTCCCGCGGGTCGGCTCGGCGGGGTGCGAGCCGCAAGGCCCGCAAGACATTCCGCACCCAGCGCGACGGGGTGAACAGAACGGCCAGGGCGAGAAACACGTGGACGGCTATGAAGGCATACGCCTCATATTTCGTTGGCGCGTGGCCGAGAAAGACCGCCATGTGTGATGCCCAGTCCCAGACCTCGGGAATCGGCGTCCACTGCGGATCGGTGTGCGGGTTGACCAGGAGATAGGCCAGATCTTCCAGCCCCGAGAGCATCAGCAGCAACATCGCGAAGCCGAGCCGGGCCGTCGTGCCAGCCGCACCCCCACCGAGCCGAAAGGCCAGAGTCAACGAGAGGATGACAACCGGAACTGCAGTCAGCATGTGGTAGTAGAGGTTCTCGAAGTCCCCGTCGCTGCCGGAGTAGAAGAAGATCCGTGGCACGAAATAGAGGAAGAAGAGCAGGAACGCCGCCGGGATTGCGATCAGATGCAGCTTGAGGCGGCGCAGCAGCGCGTCGTCGGCCAAGGCGATCCCAGCAACCGCGAAGGCGAACGGCGTCAGCTTGAACAGCAGGATCGCGGCGCTGCTGGCCTGCTGTTCGTGGGGCAGGACGAACCAGATGAAGGCGGCCAGCCCGACTGCGGCAGCCATGCAGAGCAGGCTGGGTGTCGTTCGCTTGCTCGCACTGCTTGCCGACTCGTTGTCCGCTTTGTCAGCGACCGACGTACTAGACATCAATGGGCTCCAATTCCAGGCTCAAGGTCGCCTCGACCCAGCCGAGCAGCACGTTGAGTTCGGGGTAGTCGTCGGCGACGAGAACCACGTACCCCAACTTGAACCCGGCCTCGGTGAACGGGCGCACGACCTGTCCTACCCCGGTGTACAGCTCCACGATCAACACACCGGGGTGTGCTGCGATTTCATCGATCCCGCTGATCGCCCGGACTTCGGCCAGCGTGGTCAACGGCGACGTGAGCAGGTGCAGGAGACAGACCCGAGACCGAGTGGGCACGAGGGCAAACGGCTCCCCGACGGACATGGCGACCGTCGCCCCGACAGTGTCGACACCCCAGGCCTCGTACATCAAACGCGGGTACGCGTTGCCACCCAGACGTGCACCCACCTCGATGAGGTAGAGCTCGTCGGATTCGGTCAGGATGAAGTCGAAGTTGGCCGGGCCGTCGACGATGTCCAGGGAGCGGCACAGCCGAACGAGCGTGTCCTTGACTCGGTCGGATACTTGGGGCGAGAGCCGCGCCGGGATCAAGTGTCCGGTGGTCAGCATGGCCGGAAGGGGTGTCATCCGCTTCTCCGTCAGCGGGACGAAATGCGGCTCGCCGGCACGCATCCAGATCTCGACGGCGTAGTGCCTACCGACGATGTACTCCTCGACGAGAACGGTCCCGGAGGACGACAGGGCCAGTGCCGCGTCGATAGCCGGCTCGAGTCCGGCCCACTCGGTGACCAGCGTGATGCCCTTGCCACCGGAGGCGTCGGTGGGCTTGACCACCATTGGCAGTGGGAGGTCTCTGGCCAGTTTGGCGGCGCGCTCCTGATCGGTGTCGCTCACCCACCGATAGGTGTTCAACCCGCACTCGGCGAGCACGTCGCGGAAGAAGGTCTTGTCCATCGAGGCGCGCACGGCACGCGCCGCTGGTTGGTAGGCCAACCCGTAGTGGATGGCGAGCTCGCGGTGGGTTCCCAGCGCGGCATCGGTCGCTGTGGTAACGATTCCGTCCGGACGATCACCGTCGAGCGCAGCCACGATCCGGTCGGCGTCCCGGGTGGAAATCGGTAGGAAGACATCGGCCAGCGCCGCCCCAGGCGAGTCCGCCTTCTGGTCAACGGCGACGAGCCGGTATCCCTGCTGTCGGGCCTCCCGATAGGCGGGCAGCTGGTCGGGACCGGCCCCGAGCATCAGCAGTGTCCGTGGTACCTGCGACATCAGACCCGCCTCTCAACCGACGTCGAACTCGGTTGCGCTCCATACAGGGAGTGCTCCGCGGCCACCGGAATGTTGGCCTCGCGGATGTAGAACTGGGCGGGACGGGCTGCATCACGCACGAGTCGGTGAACGTATCCGGCGACGACCGCCAACGCGATCGCCGTGCCGGCCTGACCGGCAAGAAGCAGAGCCAATCCGGTCGAAGACGCTGTGCCACCCGCCGACACACCGATCGTTGCCACAAGGAGGACCGCGGCGCAGGCAGCCAGCGCGACGTAGGTCCACACCAGGGGTCGCAGCGAGAATCCCACGAACAACTCGAAGCTGTGCGCAGCCAGTCGCCACGCCGACCATCGGGATCGTCCGGCCGTGCGGCGCGAATGTGCAACATCGACCGTGCCGATCCGCGCACCGATCTGCGGGAGGGTGGCGATCAGGTACGGCATGGCAAGGGGCAGCTGTACGGCGCGCCGAGCCACCGATGCACGAATGACGCGGAACGCAGAAGCACCCTGGACGAGGTCGATGCCGAACAGTCTCCGCGCCAACCACTGCTGGACGATCGATCCGAGTTTGCGCACCCAGGGGTCGTTGCGTTGCCGGCGGATGCCGTAGACGACGTCGTACCCGTCTAGCGCCTTGTCCAACAGCCGCACGGTCTCGCTTGGCGGGGACTGCAGGTCGGCATCCAGCTGGACCACCCAGGTCGTGCGCGCATAACAGAAGCCGGCCGAGAACGCCGCCTCGAGCCCGAAGTTGCGGGACAACGACAGATACCGGACCCGCGGGTCGCGCTCGGCCAAGGACTTGATCCGGGCGAGGGTGTCGTCGGCAGAGCCGTCGTCGACGAACAGGATCTCGAGGTCGCGATGGCCGGACAGGGCTTCGTCGATTGCGGCATGGACCGCATCCACCTGTCCGCCCTCGTTGAAGCACGGAACGAGGGCCGTCAACGACGCGGCATCGCCATCGCCGTTCAGATCAACCTCTGTGTCCACGTGACCGGTGTCTGCTCGGAGACGATCTCGATCGGCAAGTGGTACTGGAACTCTCGGAACCCCTGCTCACGGATCCACTCGATCATCCGCGCGAGACCATCACGCAGTGTCCACTGCGTGCGGTATCCCAGGAGTTTCCGTGCCTTGTCGGATGAGCAATGGGCCTCGCGTACCTCACGCGGCCGGTCGGGCACGAAGATCGGATCGAGCGAGTAGTCGAGCAGTTCGCTGAGCAGGACCGCCAGGTCGAGGATGGACACATACTCCTCGTCGGGGCCAACGTTGACGATCTCGCCGGCCAACCGTTGATCGGTTCCCATTCGAGCCAACGGACTCACCACGTCGGCGATGTAGGAGAAGCACCTGCGCTGCGACCCGTCCCCGTAGATCACTGGCTGCCGGCCCTGCAGCATCCGGTTGATCATGATGCTCGCCACGTTGCGATATGGGTCATCGAACTTCTGCCGGGGGCCGATGATGTTGTGCGGCACCGCGATGGCCCATTCCATGCTCTGGGTGTCACAGATGTTCTGGGTCATCAGCTCGGCCGAATACTTGGCGATGCCGTACGGATCGACCGGCAGGGGCGTCAGATCTTCGGTGAAGGGAGTGGCTTGAGCGCCGTAGCGCGCCATCGACGAGCAGAGCACAAAGCGCCCCACGCCGGCACTCGCTGCAGCCGAGAGGGTTGCCACCGTGGCCCCGGCGGTGTGCTCGTGAACGATCTGCGGCGAGAACACGCTGACGCCCTCGTACGGAGCCGCGGCGCAGTGGTAGACGAGGTCGGTTCGGCGGAGCAGATCGCCGTAGGACTCGCGGTCACGACAGTCGGCGACCAAGAATTCGACATCGGTGGGAACGTTCTCCTTCGCCCCGCCGAGCAGGTTGTCGATCCCGACGACCTCCCAGCCCGTGTCCCGAAAGTGTTCGGCCACATGGCTGCCCAGGAATCCCGCAACGCCCGTGACAAATACCCGTTCGGCCAAGAGGAGCCCTTCGTCGCGGGCCGCGCCGCCCGTGGTCCTGGGTGCCGGAAAAGTTGAGAACGATCTTGCTTTGCCACCTTGTCAAATGAACCCGCCAGCGTCAAACGCCCGCGGTTGCACCTCCCGGGGGACGGATCACGGCTCGACGGAACAGCGCTTACAGCGTAAGAATTACGCTATGCCACGACTGCGCACGGTCTCACCGAACTCTCCGGGCTGGACCCGGCGCCGGGCTGGCAAGGGCTTCATCTATCTCGACGAGGACGGCAATCGGCTCGACGGTGACGCAGCGTTGCGGTGCAAACAGCTGGTCATCCCCCCGGCTTGGTCCGAGGTGTGGGTCTGCCCGGTGGAGAACGGGCACATCCAGGCGGTCGGCACGGACGACGCCGGACGCCGGCAATACATCTATCACCACAAGTGGCGGGAACTGCGGGACAAGAGCAAGCACGACCGAGTACTCACAGTTGCTGCCCGACTCCCGAAAGCGCGACGCATCGTGGCCCGCGATCTGTCCCTCGAAGGAATGCCCCGGGAGCGTGCCTTGGCCGCGGCATTCCGGCTGCTGGACCTTGGCTTCTTCCGGATCGGCGGAGAGACCTACGCCGAACAGAACGGCAGTTACGGCCTCGCGACGATCGAGAAGCAGCATGTCCGGATCGAGGACGGTTCCGTGGTGTTCGACTACGTGGCCAAGTCAGGCAAAGAGCGGCTGATCGCATTGGCTGACCAGCCGGTTCGGGATGCGATCGAAGTCCTGCGCCGCCGGCGCGGTGGCGGACCGGAGCTACTCGCGTATCTCGACGGCAGGCGATGGCGGGATGTCTCGTCTGCGGACATCAATGCCTACGTCAAAGAGGTCGTTGGCGATGATGTTTCGGCCAAGGACTTCCGGACCTGGCACGGAACTGTTCTCGCCGCCGTCGCGCTGGCCGGTGACAACGACACCAGCGCATCGAAAGCCGCACGAAAGCGGGCCGTAGCCAAGGCAATGCGTGAAGTTGCCGAATACCTCGGAAACACCCCGACCGTCGCCCGCACGTCGTACGTCGACCCGCGGGTGATCGATCTGTTCGAGGACGGGATCACCATCTCACCGGCGCTGCGCGTCGTCCGTACGAACGTCTCCCTCGGCGACGGCGCGACCCATGGTCGCATCGAGCAGGCGGTGCTGGATTTGCTCCAGACACCTCCCGAAGCACTCAAGCGCGCTGCCCGCCGGGTGGGGCGCCGCCGACGTCGATCGGCTTCGGTTCAACCGCGGCCCAGTCGGGAGCCGGTGGCGGCCTCCGCCTGACGAGCCGCGTTTCGTCCAGGTCGAGCTGCGACGTGCCTAGCCGACCTTGCGAACGATGACTGGCACGGGAGAACGAACGCCGGGGGCTGCGACCACCCGGTCACGCCCGGCTCGTTTCGCTCGGTAGAGCACGTCGTCCACAGCATGGAGCACGTCCTTGACGGTCGCGGCGACCGGCGCTTCCATGACCCCGAAGCTGGCCGTCACTTGAATTCCGTCGTCGGCATACTCCGCGATCGCGAGGCGCAGACCCTCGGCGATGTCCAGCGCGCGGTCCCGGCCTATCCCCGGCAACAGGACGAGGAATTCGTCCCCTCCCCATCGCCCGAGCATCGCCTCCCGGGGTACCCGCTCGCGGGCCAGCACGGCGACTTCGCGCAGCACCCGGTCTCCGATGTCGTGCCCCCGCGTGTCATTGATGAGTTTGAAGTCGTCGAGGTCAAAGGAGATCACTGACAGCAGAGCCGGCGATCGCTCCTCGGCCAGCAACATCCGCAGCCGGTCAGCCACGCTCCTGCGGTTGTGCAACCCCGTCAGCGAGTCCTCGAAAGCCAGCACACGCATGCGATCCGCGTCGATCCTGGAGCCCAGCAAGGAGTCTCGGCTCCGGGCAAGGATGTAGGTGAAGGCCGCGATGACGACGACATAACCCTCGTACTGGAACAGCATCCCGAGAAATTCGGGGTTGCCCCAGAACCGGACGATGCCGATCACGGCCGATGCGACGGGCACCAGCATGGCGCTGATGACTGCCCGGTTCGTGTCGTACCAGAGGTAGGCCATGACGACCAGCAAGGCCATGTTCATGAAGACACCGGGCGACAGCGACTCCCACGCCAGTCGGTCGTCCGCGGTCTGGGCCAGGCCGATTGCCATGCTGCTGAGCCAGATGGAGGCCAACACCCAATAGCCCGTCCGCTCGATCACGGCCAGCGAACTGCCCTTGCGCGCCAGGACGACCAGCGCGATGACCAAGTACAGGCTCAGCGCGGGAAAGACGTACTGCGTCTGCCACGGGCTCGCCCAGGCGAAGATCGAGAACAACACGCAAAGGACCAGGCCGATGGCACCCAGCGAAAGATAGAGCCGTCGTCGCGCGTCAGGGGGCATGGCCCGCCTTCATGTGGGGCCCCGTACCAGCCTCCAACATACCCTGCGTAAGCGACTACAAACTCTAGGCGAGCGACACCAAATCGATCAGCTCTTCACTCCAGACGTCCTCGACGCCGTCCGGCAACAAGATCACCTTTTCCGGGGCAAGTGCCTCGACAGCGCCTTCGTCGTGGGTGACCAGCACGACCGCCCCCTTGTACGTACGCAGGGCGTCGAGGACCTGTTGCCGCGAGATGGGATCCAAGTTGTTGGTCGGCTCGTCGAGCAGCAGCACGTTTGCCCCCGAGCTGACCAGGCTCGCCAGCGCCAGCCGAGTCTTCTCTCCGCCGGAAAGCGTTCCGGCCGGCTGGTTCGCGGCGTCCCCGGTGAAGAGGAACGCGCCCAGGATCTTGCGCAACTCGCCGTCGGTGGACTCCGGTGCGGTGGCTCGCATGTTCTCCAACACGCTGCGGTCCACATCGAGGGTCTCGTGCTCCTGGGCGTAGTAACCGATCCGCAGGCCATGACCGGGCTGGACCGCGCCGCTGTCGGGGGGTTCGTGACCGGCGAGGACGCGTAGCAGCGTGGTCTTTCCCGCGCCATTGAGTCCCAGGATGACCACGCGAGCGCCCTTGTCGACCGCGAGGTCGACGTCGATGAAGACCTCCAGACTGCCGTAGGACTTCGACAGGCCGGTGGCCAGCAGCGGGGTACGACCACACGAGGCCGGGGTCGGAAAGCGCACCTTGGCCACGCGATCGGACTGTCGTACGTCGGCGAGCCCCGCCATGAGCCGGTCGGCTCGACGATCCATCGAGTGCGCGGCACGTGCCTTGGTCGCCTTGGCCCGCATCTTGTCGGCCTGCCCGCGCAACTGATCGACCTTGCGTTCGGTGTTGGCCCGTTCGCGCCGGCGCCGACGCTCGTCGGTGTCGCGCTGGATCAGGTACGCCTTCCAGCCCACGTTGTATTGATCGATCGTCGTGCGCCCCCCGTCGAGGTACCAGACCTTGTTCACGACGTGCTCGAGCAGGCCGACGTCGTGACTGATCACGATCAGCCCGCCGCTGTGGTTGCGCAGGAAGTCCCGTAGCCACGTGATCGAGTCCGCGTCGAGATGGTTGGTCGGCTCGTCGAGGAGCAGGGTCTCGGCGTCAGAGAACAGGATCCGCGCCAACTCGACGCGTCGCCGCTGACCGCCCGACAGCGTTCGCAGGGGCTGGCCGAGGACTCGGTCCGGAAGCCCGAGATTGGCGCAGATCCGCGCGGCCTCGCTCTCGGCGGCATAACCGCCGAGCGCGGCGAAGCGGTCCTCGAGGTTTCCGTACCGGCGGATCGCTGCATCACGCTCGGGCCCGTCGGCGTGCTCAGCCATGGCGACCTGGGTCTTGGCCAGGTCGTGCATGAGGGTGTCCAGGCCACGAGCCGAGAGGACCCGGTCGCGGGCGAGAACGTCAAGATCCCCGGTCCGTGGATCCTGCGGCAGATATCCGTGCTCACCCCGGCGTTCGACCACGCCGCCGGCCGAGAGAGCCTCACCGGCCAGGGCGGTCAGAGTTGTGGTCTTGCCGGCCCCGTTGCGGCCGACCAGTCCGATCCGATCGCCGGGTTGGACGCGCAGCGTGACACCCGTCAGAAGAGTTCGGGTGCCCGCGCGGAGTTCCAGGTCGGTCGCGGTGATCACAAGACCACCCATGGTAGGCGAGCTTCGCTGCGCCGCCGGGAGGCTCAGGACCGCCGTGCCGTCAGGGGGGCGGCGCCACGGTCGTCTCGACGGTGTCGACGACGGGTGTGTCACTGGACCCCGAGACGCTCAGGAGACCAAGGAGCGCCACGAAGACGATCAGCAATGTGAGAGCGCCCAGAGCCGCCGCCCACCGATAGGCAGCCTTGTGCGGTTTCTCGTGGACCACCGACCCGGCCACACCGAGCGTCAATGTCACCACGGCCATGACCAGGGCAAGCGGAGGCTGAAAGATGATCAGCGGGAGGGACAGCACCCCGGCGATCAGCAATGCGGTCCCGTACCAAGCGGGCCAGCGTGGTAGTGGTGGCCAGACCGCCATGTGACCGGGCCAGCCCGCGGGGCCGGGCCGGGGACTGGGCTCGACGTCCCCGGCAACCTGCTCAACGGGACCGAGCCCGGCAAGGATCGCCGTGATGTCCTCGTGCGCGATCGGTTCCGGCTTCTCGGCGATGGCGGTCGCAATGTGCTCGTGAACGGTGGCGAGAACCTCATCACGATCCGCTGGATCCGCCTCGCGCAGCGCGTACGCGAGCTGGTTGAGATAGTTCGCGATCAGCGGCGACTGCATCTGCGCCTGGGGGTCGGATGCTGCCTCAGTCATCATGAGTTCTCCAACGAGTTGTCAACAGCACGGCGAAACTCCGACCACGTCGTTTTGAAGGCGTCGAGAGCGGTGACCCCGTGGCCGGTGAGCGAGTAATAGCGGCGCGGCGGACCGGTGGCTGACTCGCGCCAGGTGGTGTCCAGCAGGCCCTGCTTGCGCAAACGGGCCAGCAACGGATAGAGCGTCCCTTCGCTGCTGAACAGGTTTCGATTCGCCCCCAGTGTGGAGGCGATCTCCAGCCCGTACGAAGGGTTGTCCTTCAGATGGGCGAGCACGCAGTACTCGAGGATCCCTTTGCGCATCTGCGCGAGCATCGCCTCGTCCACCGCTAGCATGTTTAGCACGGTACCATGCTTACGACGCATCACGCGCGGGCCCATCGGGTGCGGCCGGATCTTTTCCTGCGGTGCTGTCAGGCCGGTTCGACGTCGTCGGCGAATGCTTCAGCTGCCGCGGCGACGCGCCACTTCTCCAGCGTCCGCGACTGGGCCTTCGCCCGCGCGATCAATCGCTCGAGCTTGGCGACGTCCAGCCGCGACTCACGCTCTGCGAGTGCGCGCAGGGTTCGCCAAGCAGCCCCCTTGCCCTCCACGCCCAGCAGCATCCCTTCCAATTCCACGACAGAGCTCAGCGGCGACCGACTGAGGAGGCGACCGTTGAGCTTGAGCCGTCCGGCCCGCTCAGCCACCCACGCCCCGACGAGCTTGTAGCGAGCGACATCGATGTCCAGCGCCGACATGAACTCCAGCAGCGCGGCACGGTCCTCGTCGATCTCTCTGGCCAGCTTGGCCAGGGCTGGACCGGCCGGCGTGCCCTTGTGGGCTTGCGCGGTCCGTTCGATCAGCGCTACTCCCGCCGTCGCGCCGGCGAGGTGATCATTGAGGTAGATACCCAACAGGCTGGTGTGCGTGAGCTCAGTGATGTCCATGGGAGGGTCACCGTACTCCGGAATCGCATGCGAGGCTTGACGTATGACCGCTGTGCGACCCGATCACTCCCCGGACCTTGCCTTCGTCGAGGTGTCCGCCGAGGACCCGCGAAGCGTCCAACTCATGGCGGAACTGCAGTCGGTCTACGTCACCGCGTACGGCGGTGAGGACGAGTCCCCCATCGACGCACATGAGTTCGATCCCCCGTCGGGCATGTTTCTTGTGGCCCAGGACAGCGATGGCCGCATCGTTGGGTGCATCGGTGTGCGGCATCACAAGGAGCGGGTCGGTGAGATCAAGCGGATGTACGTCCGGCCACAATATCGTCGGCGCGGATACGCGCGAGCTCTCTTGATCGCGGTCGAAGATCGGGCCTGCGAACTCGGCTATGACAGCCTGGTCCTCGAGACGGGAACGCCACAGCCAGACGCGATCGCGCTGTACGAGCGGCACGGCTATCAGCCGGTCCCAGCGTTTGGTTACTACGAAGGCGCAGAACTGAGCCGCTTCTTCGGCCGCGCGTTGTGAGCTAGTCGGCGAGGCCCTCCAACTTGCGCGCCAGGTTCATGGCGTCGTACGGAGCATGCACTTTCACGTCGTTGTCGAAGTAGACGTAGACGTCGCGCGGTCGGCCGTCCGGGGCTGTGCGGCCGGTGCGCCAGCCATGCAGGAGCCGGGCCCATCGATCCAGAGCGTCCTCTGAATAGCCGCTGACGTAGAGCTCCTCATCACCATGCAATCTGACGTAGGCGAAATCGGCGGTAACGGTTTCGATGAGCGGCCACTTGCCGGCGGTATCGGCGACCACGACGGCGATGTCGTGCTCCCTGAGCAGCGGCAGAAACGCCGGATCCCGATAGGTGGCGTGCCGTACTTCGACCGCATGCCGCAACGGTCGCTCCTCGTCGGTTGCCGTCCAGGCACGGTCGGTCAATCGATCGTCATGACCCTCGGCGAGACGGGCGGCTTCGGCAGTCGTGCGCGGCAGGAGATCGAAGAACGCTGCGAGCCGCTCGGCGTCGAAGCCGAGATTGGGCGGCAGTTGCCACAGGAAGGGACCGAGTTTGTCGTTGAGCGCGAGCACTCCCGAGCCGAAGAAGTTGGCCAGCGGGACTTCGACGTCGCGGAGCTTCTTCATGTGGGTGATGAAGCGTCCGCCCTTGACCGAGAAGACGAAGCCATCCGGCGTCTGCGCGTACCACTCCTGATAGCTCGCCGGGCGCTGCAGCGCATAGAAGGAGCCGTTGATCTCGATGCTGCTCAGGTGATTCGCCGCGTACTCGAGTTCCCGGCGCTGGGGCAATCCCGTCGGGTAGAAGACGCCGCGCCAGGGCGCATACCGCCACCCGGAGATGCCGACGTAGGCACGGCCGATCATGACGCGGCCGCCGATGGCGCGCGGGTCAGGAGAACCTCGGCCCCGACCGGCCGGAATCCCGCCGCCAGAAACGCCCGCAGCGAGGCGACGTTGGCCGGATGAACCTGCGCCCAGAGGACTGCGTCGGCAGGTGCGAGCTCGCGGCCGTACTTCGCGAGTCTGCGACCGATTCCGGCACCACGGCGAAGCTCGTCCACCTCGACGCTGATCTCCCAACGACCGGCCATTCCTCGGCCGACCGTCACCAGCCCGCCAGGGATCGTGGCGACCATGACGTCTGTGCGATATCGCCGCGCCCGCTCGACTCGCGGATGGTCCGGCACGACGGCGTTCGTGGGGACGGCGGTGTCCTCCGCGCCGAGACCGCGGGCGACGAGAAGGTTGTCCTGTCCACCCGGCTTGGCATCGAGATGTTCCGCTAGCGCCGCCAGGAAGTCCGGCTTGAGGGGCCGGGTCATGTCGCCCTCCCGCAACTGCACCCTCAGCCATTCCGGGTCTGCGTCGGCGGCGATGACGTGGTGGGCCGTGAAGCCGAGCACCGCGGCTACCGCGGTACCGGGCAGTCCGGGCAGGAGCGATATCCCACCGTCGGCCGGAGGCGGCTGATCGCGACCGACCTGCTCGAGCAGATCGGCGAGCTCGCTCATGTCACCATCCAACTCAACGAGGCACCGCGAGTCGGCGACGGGTACGCCGGTATCTATGACGTGTGCGGTAGAACTACTCAGCTCCACCGGGTAGCCGACCGGATTCGCTGGGGAGTCAGCACTGCGACGGTCTAGCCATGACCATCTCCACGCCGACGTACACCGTTCCCTGCCCGACCTGCGCGACGCCGATCCTCGGCTGGAGTGGACCCGGCCCGGCCTGCCCGAACTGCGGGCTCCCGGCCGCTGGCCATGCCGGCTACGTGGTTGCCCGGATCGACAGCACGCTCAGGGAGTTCCGAGCCGACCGGGACCGGCTGATGCAGTCAATGGCCGCTGTCGCTCGACCCGGCGCAGCCGTCGCGGCGCTGCCGGCTGCACCGATTCCGCCGACATCACAGATGCTGCCGCCGGCCGCGATTCCGCCGATGCCGCCGATGTCCCCGCCGGTCGTCGCCGCGCCACGGCGGCGCCGGCTGACTCCCCAGCAGATGCTGCTCGGTACCGGTGCGGTGCTGTTGGTCAGCGCCGCGATCGCCTTTGCCGCAGTCGCCTGGGAAAGTCTCAGCCTCACCGTCCAGGCCGGCATCCTGCTATTGGTCACCGGGATCGTCTGCGCCGCATCGGTTTCAGCGGCTCGACGCGGACTCCGCACCACTGGTGAAGCCCTGGCGATGGCCGGGCTCGCCCTCACAGTGGTCGATCTCGTCGGCGCTCGGGTGAAGGGGCTCTTCGAGCTGGATGCCATCCCCCTGCGCGGGCATGCGGCGCTGACCCTCGGGGTGGTCTTGCTCTTAGGGCTGGCTCTGAGTCGGTTCGCTCCAGGCACCAGAGCCTGGCTGATCAGTGCCATCGTCGCTGGCCAACCACTGGCATTCCTGGCGTTGCCGGAGTCTGCCCACACTCCGGTCCCACTGGTCGCCACTGCCCTGTTGGTGAGCCTCGTCGATGTCGCCGTGACCCGGGTCAGCCACGGCCGGGCGGCCGGAATGGCGGTGGGCTTCGCGACGATCTGGTGGGCGGCGGCCACCGCGGTCGGTGCGACCGCGGCATGGTCGGAGACCACGGCCGACTCCGTCATGTGCACGGCGCTCGTCGTCGCGGCCGGAGTCGGCGCCCTTCTCTCGGCCCGGCCGCTTCGGCTCGACCGATTCGCTTCGGTCGTACCAGCTCTCGACGTCTGTGTCGCCGTGGCCGGCGCGGTTGCGCTGGCCGGCTCGCTGCATCAGGCCGGCGTGGCGGGCGTGTGGGCGACCGGTGTGCTCGGCTCGGTCTTGGTGACCGCCGCACTGCTGGTCGCCGCCCCTGAGGGCAGCCTGTCGCGCCGCTGGCGGGTGCCATGCACAGTGGTCGGGTGGCTGCTGTCTGCAGTGGCGCTCACGCAGCTTCTGGCCGACCAGCAGTGGGTCGAAACAGCTGGGCTCGCCGGTCTCGGCGCGTCCTGCAGCGCCGCCGTCGCAGTGCTCAGTCGCGCTGCACGCGTTCCGGCCGCGATGCTCGCTGCTGCACTTCCGGCCGCTGCGATCCTTCTGCTGGTGGCCGACGACCTGACCCCGGAACGGGCCGGCTGGCTCCTCGCGCTCCTGGGCGCCAGCACGCTCGGGGTGGCCTGTGTCCGAGTCGGACAGTCTGAAGAACGACCGCTGGCCATGACGGCATCCGTGATCGGGCTCGCCGCGTTCACCTCAACTGGCACCTCGCTGGCCTGGGGGCAACTGGCGCTGCAGATGTCTGTCGTCGGGGCGGGTCTGCTGGCCTACGGTCGGGTCTCGGGGCAGCGCCCGGCGTTGTTGGTTGGCCTGGCCGATCTGGTGCTGGCCGCGTGGATCGGTGCAGTCGGTCACTCCGTGACCACTCCTGAGATCTACACCCTTCCGGCCGTTTCGGCGCTGCTGCTCGCGGCCGGTCGGGGGTTGTGGACCGCGCCGTCCTGGAGTGTCTGGGGAGCGCCGCTACTGGTCGGGCTGGTCCCCTCGACGGTGGTTCTCTTGGACCATTCGGATCCGCTGCGACTCATCCTCATAGTCACGGCCGCGACTGCCTGCGCCGTGATCGGAACGACGACCCACCGGCAGGCGCCGTTCCTGATCGGCCTCTGCGTCCTGCTCACGGTTGCAATCAGCGAGCTCGGCCCATACGCCCTGCTCATCCCCCGCTGGGTTTCGCTAGGCACGGCCGGGATCGTGCTGCTCGCGCTCGGCGCTACCTATGAGCGGCGTCTGATCCAGGCTCGGGAGGCCGTCTCGTGGGTCGGCGCGCTGCGCTGACGGGGCAGAACAACGATGGACGACACGATCTACTTCAGTGCGCCTGGCAGCACGTATGTCTGGCAACTGCCGTGGTCAGGTTGTCCGGCCGGTGCCTCTAGCACCAAGTGCAGTGAGTCAGATCCGGAACCCGAGCGCCCGGAGCTGTTCGCGGCCGTCGTCGGTGATCTTCTCCGGTCCCCACGGCGGCATCCAGACCCAGTTGACGGCGACGTCTTTCACCAGCCCAGGACCCGGGCCACCGGTGAGTGCCTGTCGAGTCTGGTCCATGATCACGTCCGTGAGCGGGCAGGCCGCCGACGTCAGCGTCATGTCCAGGGTCGCAACGTTCCCTTCGTCGACAGTGATCCCGTAGACCAGGCCGAGGTCAACGACATTGATACCGAGCTCGGGGTCCACGACGTCACGCATGGCCTCCTCGACGTCGTCGATCGAGGCGATCTCGGCAGTGTCAGCCGTAGCGACCTCCTCCGGCGGTGCGGCGGGCTGGGTGCTCTGCTCGGTCATGGTGTCTCCTTCTCCTGTGCTGCCAATGCCTGGGCGGTCGCATCCTTCAGCGCCATCCAGCTCATCAACGCGCATTTGATCCGGGCCGGATATTTCGAGACGCCGGCGAACGCGACTGCGTCCTCCAAGGAGTCCTCGAGCTTTTCGGCAACGGCCGGGTCGCCCTTGCTCTGCATCAACGCGCGGAAGTCGTCGCCGGTCGCGAGTGCGTCGGAGATGTCCCTGCCGTCAACCAATTCGTAGAGCACCGAAGCGGAGGCTTGGCTGATCGAGCAACCCAGGCCTTCGTAGGAGACATCCTCGATCTGGTTGCCGGACAGGCGAACCCGCAGTGTGATCTCATCCCCGCACGTCGGGTTCACGTGGTGGACCTCGACGTCGTAAGGCTCCCGCAGGCCACGGCCCTTGGGCCGGCGATAGTGGTCCAGAATGATTTCCTGGTACATGGATTCGAGCTGCATCTATCAGCCCGCCGCCGGGTTCTCAGACGTGCCGAAGAACCGCTGGACCTCACGTACACCATCCACGAGCGCCTGCACGTCCTGCGCTCCGTTGTAGATGTAGAAGGTCGCCCGCGTGGTGGCCGGAACGCCGAACCGTCGGACGACCGGCCACGCACAATGATGTCCGACCCGTACGGCGATGCCCAAGTCGTCGAGGACCTGGCCGACGTCGTGCGGGTGGATGCCCTCGACGGTGAACGACACCGCTCCCCCACGCTCGACGCTGTCCGGCGGCCCGACTATCCGGACGCCGGGGATCGCTTGCAACCCCTCCAGGGCCAGCTCGGTCAGCGCATGTTCGTGTGCGGCCACGCGGTCCATGCCGATTTCGCTCAGGTAGTCGCAGGCCGCGGCCAGGCCAATCGCCTGGGCGGCCATCGGCACTCCGGCCTCGAACCGCTGTGGTGGCGGTGCGAAGGTGGCCCGATCGATGTGCACGACCTCGATCATCGAGCCACCGGTGAGGAACGGCGGCAGCACCTCGAGGAGTTCGTAGCGGCCCCAGAGCACCCCGATTCCGGTGGGGCCAAGCATCTTGTGTCCGGAGAACACCAAGAAGTCGACATCGAGGTCGACGACATCAACAGCCGTGTGTGGAACCGACTGGGCTGCGTCGAGCATGACCATAGCGCCGACCTCGTGCGCACGGGCCGCGATCTCTTTGACCGGGTTGACCGTTCCCAGGATGTTGGATTGGTGCACGAGAGCAACGAGCTTTGTCCGCTCGTTGATGACATCGTTCAGCGAAGCCAGGTCGAGCCGCCCGTCGTCGGTGAGGGACAACCAGCGCAGGGTGGCCCCGGTCCGGATGCACAGCTGCTGCCACGGCAGGAGATTCGCGTGGTGCTCCATCTCCGTGACGACGATCTCGTCGCCCGGCCCGACGACGAACCTGGCGGCTTCTGGCCCGGCAGTCCCGGCATTGCTCATGGCGTAGGCCAAGAGGTTGACGCCCTCGGTGGAGTTCTTGGTGAACACCACCTCGTTGTCGGCCGCCCCGATGAAGCGCGCGACCGTACGCCTGGCTTCCTCGTACAGATCGGTGGCTTCTTCGGCGAGTTGATGTGCGCCGCGGTGGACGGCCGCATTGTGGTTCTCGTAGAAGTCCCGCTCGGCATCCAGGACCTGACGGGGCTTCTGCGACGTGGCGCCGGAGTCGAGGTAGACCAGCCGTCGTCCGTCCCGCACGGTGCGGGACAGGATCGCGAAATCCTTGGAGATCAGATCCACGTCCAGCGGAAGCTGTGTCATCGGGAAGTCCCTAAACCGCCGCAGCCGCCGAGGCAGCGCCGGTCGCACCGTAGGCCTCGTAGCCCTCTGCCTCCAGCTTGTCGGCGAGTTCCGGGCCGCCCTCTTCGGCGATCCGGCCGTCGACGAAGACGTGCACGAAGTCTGGCTTGATGTAGCGAAGGATTCGCGTGTAGTGGGTGATCAGCACGACGCCGACCTCACCGGTCGCGCGGACTGCCTCGACACCCTCGGCGACCACGCGCAGCGCGTCGACGTCGAGGCCGGAGTCGGTCTCGTCCAGTACGGCGATCCGCGGCTTGAGCAACTGCATCTGCAGGATCTCGTGCCGCTTCTTCTCCCCGCCGGAGAAGCCCTCGTTCACGTTGCGCTCGGCGAAAGCCTGGTCCATCTTCAGGCCGGACATGGCCTCGCGGACTTCCTTGACCCAGGTGCGCAGCTTCGGTGCGTCACCGCGGATGGCAGTGGCCGCAGTACGCAGGAAGTTGGAGACCGATACACCGGGAACCTCGACCGGGTACTGCATGGCCAGGAACAGGCCCGCGCGGGCCCGCGCGTCGACGCTCATGTCGAGGACGTTCTCGCCATCAAGGGTGATCGTCCCGGCGGTCACGTTGTATTTCGGGTGTCCGGCGATGCTGTAGGCCAGGGTCGACTTGCCAGAGCCGTTGGGGCCCATGATGGCGTGGGTCTCCCCCGCGCGGATGGTGAGGTCGACGCCCTTCAGGATCTCCTTCGTCTCCTCGCCGTTCGCGCCGTCGCCCACGCTGACATGAAGGCCGCGGATCTCCAGGACCGAGCCGGCTGAACCGGCGTGGGGAGGCGTGCTGGGGGTGCTGGGCGTGCTCACGATGTGGCTTGCTCCTTCTGCTTCAGGACCGGCGACCCGTTGGCGCCCGGTCCATTCGTCTTGGTCGTTGCCGTGTTGACGTACACGACGCCGTCGAGCAGCTGGACGTCGAAGACATCGACCGGCACGGTTGCTGGTGGTCCCGTCGGTTCGCCACTGCGCAGGTCGAATCGGGAGCCGTGCATCCAGCACTCGATGGTGCAGCCCTCGATTTCTCCCTCGGAGAGGGCGACCTCGGCATGCGAGCACACGTCCTCGATCGCGAAGACCTGCCCCTCACTCCGGACTATGGCCACGTCGATGTCGTCGAACTCGACTCGCAGCGCGCCGGGCTCGGGTACGTCCTCGAGCCGGCACGCGGGCCGAAAACGCGGAGCCAGACTTTCTCCGGAGAATGTGCGGTCTGCGCCTTCGCTGAGGTGACTTTCTCCGGAGAATGTGCGGTCTGCGCCTTCGCTGAGGTGACTTTCTCCGGAGAATGTGCGGTCTGCGCCTTCGCTCATAGGACACCCGCCTCGGACAGCCGGGCTTCGATTCGGCTCATGAGGCGTTCCTGTAGTTCAGGCTCGCCCATGCGACCGATCAGGTCGGCGAAGAAGCCGCGGACAACCAGGCGGCGCGCTTCGTCTGCGGGGATCCCGCGCGAGCGCAGGTAGAACAGCTGCTCGTCGTCGAAGCGGCCGGTGGCACTCGCATGTCCGGCGCCGATGATCTGACCGGTTTCGATCTCCAGGTTCGGGATCGAGTCGGCCCGGGCACCTTCGGACAACACGAGGTTGCGGTTGATCTCGTAGGTGTCAGTGCCCTCGGCCGATGCGCCGATGAAGACATCACCGACCCAGACGGTCCGCGCGCTCGCACCCTGCAGGGCTCCCTTGTAGGACACCCGGCTGCGGCAGTTCGGCTGCTGGTGCTCGATGAACAAGCGATGCTCGAGGTGCTGTCCGGCGTCGGCGAAGTAGAGACCGTTCAGCTCGGCATCACCGCCCGGCCCGTCGAAGGTCACTGTCTCCACGATGCGGACGACCGCACCGCCAAGACTGACCTGCATCGACTTGTACCGGGCATCGCGCCCCACACGGGTCGCGACGTGCGCGGAGTGCAAGGAGTCGTCGGTCCAGTCCTGCACGTGCACCAACTCGAGAGATGCGCCGTCACCGACCAGGACGGACACATTGGCGGCATAGCGCGCACTGCCCGAATGGTCCAGAACGACCCGAGCGCTCGCGTGCTCACCGACCTCGACGACGATGTGGCCCCAGACGAGCGCCTCTGCATCGGTACCGGTGAGCCGGATGACCACTGGCTCGGTCAGCTCGGCCGCCTTGGGGACGCGGATGACGACGGCACCACCGGAATTGCGACGGGCCAGCTCCGAGATGAAGTCAACCGGAGCAGGGACGGCGGCCAAGGCCGGATCGTCCGCATCGACGGTCACGAACTCGACGCCTTCGGGAAGTCGGCTCTCCCAGGTCAGGTGCGCATCCGACGGCGTGCCCGCGAAGAGCGGCCGCAGCCGCCGCATCGGGCTGAAGCGCCAATTCTCTTCGCGGCCCGTGGGGGCAGCAAAGGTCGCGGTGTCCACGACTGGAGTCCTTACGTCAGTATCGGGTGAGTCGGCGATCTGCTGAGGGTCGGCGGAAACAGCCGACATCAGCCCACCGCCCCTTCCATTTGCAGTTGGATCAGCCGGTTCATCTCGACGGCGTACTCCATCGGCAGCTCCTTGACGAGCGGCTCGATGAAGCCCCGCACGATCATGGCCATCGCCTCGTCCTCGGTCAGACCGCGGCTCATCAGGTAGAACAGCTGCTCTTCGCCGATCTTGCTCACCGTGGCCTCGTGGCCCATCGACACGTCGTCCTCGTCGACCTCGATGTAGGGATAGGTGTCCGAGCGGCTTGATCGAGTCGACGAGCAGCGCGTCGCATGACACGTGGATCTTGCGAGCCGTGCGCACCCTTGTCGACCTGGACGAGACCACGATATGCTGGTGCGTCCTCCGTCCTCGGGCCATCGACTTGGACACGATCGGTCGAGGTCGTGTTCGGTGCGGCGTGCACCATCTTCGCGCCGGCGTCCTGGTGCTGACCCTCACCCGCGAAGGCCATCGGAGAGCATCTCGCCCTTCGCGTGTTCACCGGCTCCATCCATGTAGACGGCGGGATACTTCATCGTGACCTTGGAGCCGATGTTGCCGTCGATCCATTCCATCGTCGCGCCCTCATAGGCCACCGCGCGCTTGGTGACGAGGTTGTAGACGTTGTTGGACCAGTTCTGGATGGTCGTGTAGCGGCAGCGAGCGTTCTTCTTGACGATGATCTCGACCACCGCGGAGTGCAGTGAGTCGCTGGAATAGATCGGCGCGGTGCAGCCCTCGACGTAGTGCACGTAGGCGCCTTCGTCGACGATGATCAGGGTCCGCTCGAACTGGCCCATGTTCTCGGCGTTGATGCGGAAGTAGGCCTGTAGCGGGATGTCGACGTGCACGCCCGGCGGGACATAGATGAACGAGCCGCCGGACCAGACCGAGGTGTTCAGCGCGGCGAACTTGTTGTCGCCCAGCCGGAATCACCGAGCCGAAGTATTCCTTGAAGATGTCCTCGTGCTCGCGCAGGCCGGTGTCGGTGTCGAGGAAGAGCACGCCCTGCTCCTCCAGGTCCTCACGGATCTGGTGATAGACGACTTCGGACTCGTACTGCGCGGCGACGCCCGAGACCAGCCGCTGCTTCTCAGCCTCGGGGATCCCGAGCTTGTCGTAGGTGTTCTTGATGTCGGCCGGGAGGTCATCCCAGGTGGCTGCCTGCTTCTCGGTGGATCGCACGAAGTACTTGATGTTCTGGAAGTCGATCCCGGACAGGTCCGAACCCCAGGAGGGCATCGGCTTCTTGTCGAAGAGCTTCAGGCCCTTGAGTCGGCGCTCGAGCATCCACTCGGGCTCGTTCTTCAGTCCGGAGATGTTACGTACGACGCTCTCCGAGATTCCCCTCGCCGCGGTGGCTCCGGCCAGGTCTGAGTCGGCCCAACCGAACTTGTATCGGCCGAGGGCATCGATCTGCTCGTCCTGGGTCAGCGGAGTCGTCGTGGTCATTCGGGGTCCCTCCCGTAGGAAACATCTGGGGCACTGCCTCTAGCGGTACTGCTTCGCGGAGTCGGGGTGAGTTGCAGATCTTCGGTCCGGTGTGGGGCGTGGGCGTGGTGGGCCTCGGAGATCGCGGCCGACGGGATGTTGGTCGTGCACACCGAGTCGCCGCGGGCGATGGTGGCCAGTCGTTGGACGTGGGTGCCGACCAGCCGACTGATCACGGCGGTCTCGGCTTCGCACAGTTGAGGGAACTCCGCCGCGACGTGAGCGACCGGGCAGTGGTGCTGGCAGAGTTGCCCGCCCCCGGCCAGGCCCGACGCGGTGGCGGCATAGCCCTCGCGGGACAACGCGCCGGCTAGGGCCTGAGCGCGGTCGAACCGGTCCGGTCCGGCGGTGCTGACCGCCTGTGTGCAGCGCTCTTCGAGCCCGGCGAGCTGCTCCTGGGCGAACGCGGTGACTGCCTCAGCACCGCCGCTGCGGGCAAGATGCCGCAATGCGGCGACCGCCAGGTCGTCGTAGGCGTGCGGGAAACGCTCGCGTCCAGCAGTGGTGAGAGCGAACTCGCGGGCCGGCCGGCCACGTCCGCGGCTTGCCTTGTGCGGCGCGGTGTGGCCTTCGATCCGACCCTGGGCCTGCAGCGCATCGAGGTGCCGGCGCACAGCTGCGGCTGAGATACCGAGCTCGGCGGCCAGCGTGGCCGCGCTCATCGGGCCTTCGCGCCAGAGGAGGTCGACCACTCGGTCACGGGTGCGTCCGTCATCAGCACCGGTCCGCCCGAGGTCCGGGCGGGACGGGCTTACCGTCAGGACAGCGGATTCCACAACAACATTGTGACGTATTTACTAGAAGCGTTCCAGTAAGGGCGCCCTTACCTTGTATCGCGAGGAAGCGACAGCGCTGATTCAGGCGCCGAACCGACCGGCTGCACTGCCCGCGCAAGCTTGCACATGGCTGACGCGGCACTCTGACTGACGCTGGGCCCGAGGACCGCGAGGCTGGACATCAGCGCTGCTGCCTCGGGGAGATCGAACACGATCGCACTCACCGCCCGCACCGGGACGAGGCTGACCCCGCCTCCCCGCCCAGCGTGCGCCGTCAATGGGACCCCGCTGAGCCGGAGTCGCTCCACATCGCGGGCAACGGTACGCACGGAGACACCAAGGTCGCGCGCCAGCGTTCCCAAGCGGATCCGCTCGCCGCTCGCGGCATGCAGTCGCTCGATCACAGCCTGCTGGCGCTCCACTCGCCGCAGCGCCAGATGTCCGTCCCGGGAGGACGCGGCCAGCGAGGTCCGTTGTTCCACCAACACATCCTAAAGACGACACCGGCGTGGCTTGGTTGCTTCGTAGCGTCGGAGGCATGACCAACACCATCGAGACGGCAGTCCAGTTCTTCGACAGTTATGCGGCCGCACTCTTGGCCCGGGACGAGAAGGCGATAGCCCGGATGTACGCGGTTCCGTCGCTCATCTTGTTTCCCGGCCAGTCGATCGCGGTCAGCGACGCGCATCAGACCGAGGAGTACTTCGCCTCCTCGTGGAACCAGTACGAGGGAGTCGACTCGGTCGACAGGCGGATCACGATCATGGGCGAATCTCCCGCGAGCCTCTGGGCCGATGTGACGTGGTCCTACGGCGGCGAGCCGCGCGAGCGCTTCTGCTACCAACTCGTCAACGGAAGCGACGGATACCGGATCGCGGTCCTCACACCCATGGCGTGAATCGTCCAGCGCAGGTAGACCTATTCTGGATCCATGCGCGCAGAGCTGGCCGGCAGCGCCGCTCCCACGCGCGAGGCACCCGTCTTCGGTCTCGCTTTGACCCGCATCACGCTGATCGATCTGGTCGCTCAGGTCAGCATCGTCGTGACTGGTGGCGCTGTGCGGCTGACCGGCTCGGGGCTGGGCTGTCCGACGTTCCCCTCCTGCACCGATGAGGACTTCTTCCCGACGCCCGAACTCGAGATCAACGGCGTCATCGAGTTTGCCAATCGGACTCTGACCGGTGTGGTCGGACTGGTCGCTCTGCTCACGGTGTATGCGGTCTGGCGGCTTCGTCGCAGGGACCTGTACCTCAGCGCCTTCGGCGTCCTGCTGGGCATCGCCGGACAGGCCCTGCTCGGCGGTGTGACCGTGTTGACCGGACTCAATCCGTGGACCGTGGCTGGACACTTCCTCGTCTCGATGGTCCTGGTGGCGGTCGCCACCAGGCTCTACCTGCGCTCACGTGAACCGTCTGTTGCCCGGGCACGCCTGACTGGCCGACTCCGGTGGCTGGTGACCTTGATCGCGGCGAACCTCGCTGTGGCTCTGGTCCTCGGCACCGGCACCACTGGAAGCGGTCCGCACAGCGGCGACATCGAGGCCGGCCGTACCGGGCTCGATGTCGCCTTGATGAGCCGCATCCATGCCGAGTCGGTCTATCTGTTGATCGGCTTGACGATCGCTCTGTTCGTGCTCACGCGACACGGCCCGGGCGAGGCTCGGCGAGCGGCCGGGTGGTTGCTCGGCGCTGAACTGGTCCAAGGGGCCATCGGCATCACCCAGTACTTCACGCACCTGCCTGTCGTCCTGGTCGGGACGCACATGCTCGGCGCCGCCCTGCTCGTGGTCGCCACAGCCCGGCTCTGGTACGTGAGCACCGGCGACAGCGACGACGTCGACGTCAACGGCGTCAGCCGAACTGACCTGGCCCCGACAACCACGATCTGAGCTACCTCGACTCCGGACTCACGCGTTGCTGCGCTCTACCCGGGTCCCGGCCGCATAGACGGCACGGATGCGGTGGATGGCGTCAGGATCGGTCAGCGGGTCACCGTCCACGGCGAGGATGTCGGCGTCGAACCCCGGCGCCAGGCGGCCCTTGCGATCGGCCAGACCACACACCGCGGCCGCCTCGATGGTGACTGCCCGCAGCGCCTCAGCTTGGCTGAAGCCCATCACTCCCAACTGAGCGATCGCGTGCCGGACGATGTCGTGCGGCTTGATGGGCGCGATGCCAGCGTCGGTGCCGGCCACCATCCGGGCGCCCGCGTCGTGCAGCCGGCGGTGGTTGGCGAGGACGTGCGGCAAGCGAGCGAGAACCTCCGGCGGCGGGACCAGACCGGGCACCGGAATCATCCCGACTGTGGAACCGACCACGATGCGCCGCTGCGCGATCAGGCGGATCAGGTCCATGGGCGTGTCGACGCCGTCCGCGGCCCAGAAGCTCACGTGCTCCATACCGTCGACTCCGGCGGCCACCGCGTCCGCAATAGCTGAAGTGCCGTGTGCGTGGGCAGTGATCGGCAATCCGTGCCGGTGCGCCTCGTCCACCGCGGCCTGCAAGTCCTCGGATGTGAACTGAGCCTGCTCCTGCTTCGTGCCGGCAGTCATGGTGCCTCCGCTGGCCATGATCTTGATGACGTCGACGCCGCGTTCAACATGGGCACGAACTGCCTCTCGCACGCCGTCGGCGCCCGTTTCGCATCCGCCGCCGAGGAAGTGGCAGTGCCCCGCAGGCGTCGTGATCGGCGGACCGGCGGCCAGGATGGTGGGCAGCCCGGGCGTATCGCGCAGACCCAGCGACAGATAGCCCCGATCGCCCAGATCTCGCATCGTCGTGACTCCGCCGCGCAGCGCAACTCCTGCCGCAACGGTCATCGCCGCGATGGCTTCCTCGTCACTGCGCTCAGCCAGCCGGCTGACCGGGTCAGTGGATGCGTCGAACGCGAGGTGCACATGGGTATCGATCAGACCCGGCAGCAAGGTCGCTCCCGGCAAGTCCACGACTTCGGCCCCCGCGGGCGGGGCGATGCCGTGGTCGACGGCGACGATGCGCCCACCGTCGAGCACCAACGTCGGATCCGGGACCAAGGTGGCGGAGTCGCCGTCGAACAGATAGGCGGCGCGAAGGACAATCAACCTCGCGCGCTGGGTGGCTGTGGTGGTCGTCATGCGGCAGATCCTCGCCGAAACTGCGTCTCTGCGGCTCCGTGGAAGCACTGACGTCGGTACGTAATTCGTCAGTCAATGCCTCCGTTCGGGCGATCAGGGAACCAAGCCCATGGCGTGGCGCGGTTCGTACAGACCGATTTCGGCACCGCTGGGCAACCGGATCCTGGTGCAGAAGCCGTATCCCACGTCGGCGACCGGCCCGGTCTTCACCCCGCGCGACCTGAGATCGGCGACTGTCGTCGCGATGTCGTCGCACATCAGGTGTAGGTCGCAGTGGGCATCCCCATGTTGATGAACCCCGACCTCAGCGACTGGCGCCTTGTAGATCAGCCAGCCATCCTGGGCCGGCAGCTGCTCCGTGCCGCGCCAGCCCAGGACATCTCTCAGGAATGCCCGATCGGCGTCCGCGTCCTCGCTGTTGAACAGCAGGTGCACACCCGTGATCATCAGTCCGTACCTCCCAAACCAAGCCGCCCGCGCTCGGTCGCTCCTAGGCTGACCCTCATGGCCGAGGTCGAAGGCAACTGGAACATGTCAACTGACATCACGTCGTCCCCCGCGTGGGGGAGGTTGGCGGGGCTACCGAAGCCGGGGCACCTGCGCGAACTCTTCGCCGAAGATGCCGATCGGGCCCAGCGCTTCACCCTGGAGGTCGCCGATCTCCGAGTCGATTTCGCGAAACAACGGATCGACGGCGACGTGTTGGCGGCCCTCATCGACGTGGCCGACGCGGCCGGAGTGGAGCGCCGCCGAGACGCGATGTTCGCCGGCGAGCACATCAACACGACCGAGGACCGGCCCGTTCTGCACGTGGCTCTCCGAGCACCCGAGGGAGTGTCGATAACGGTCGACGGCGTCGACGTCGTGCCGGCAGTGCACGACGTGCTCGGGCGGATGGGCAGCTTCGCGGATCGGGTGCGCGACGGGTCCTGGACGGGTGCGACCGGTGAGCGGATCCGTGCCGTGGTGAACATCGGCATCGGTGGCTCCGACCTCGGGCCCGCAATGGCCTACCGAGCGCTGACCCCCTACCGCCATCCGGACCTCACCGCCCACTTCGTGTCCAATGTGGACGGTGCGGACATCTTCGGGGTACTCGACGGGTTGCAGCCGGCCGAAACCTTGTTCGTCATCTCGTCCAAAACGTTCACGACGATCGAGACGCTGACCAACGCCAGGACCGCGCGGAAGTGGTTGTGTGACGTGCTCGGCGAGGACGCGGTCGCCAAGCACTTCGTCGCCGTCAGCACGAACGCCGAGAAGGTGGCTGAGTTCGGCATCGACACCGCCAACATGTTCGAGTTCTGGGAATGGGTCGGCGGGCGGTATTCGGTCCAGTCAGCGATCGGCCTCACCCTGATGATCTCGATCGGCCCGGAGCGCTTCGCGGAATTCCTCGCCGGGTCACATGCGATAGACGAGCATTTCCGTACCGCGCCGTTGGCAGAGAACGTGCCGGTCGTACTCGGCATGATCGGGGTCTGGAACGCCAACGTGCTCGGCTACGACACCAAGGCGGTGCTTCCGTACGCCCAGGACCTCGCGCGCTTCCCGGCCTATTTGCAACAACTGGACATGGAGTCCAACGGCAAGTCGGTGCGCCTCGACGGGTCCCCGGTCACGCTGGACACCGGACCGATCGTCTGGGGGGAGCCGGGTACGAACGGACAGCACGCCTTCTACCAGTTGCTGCATCAGGGGACTCGGATCGTGCCCGCCGATTTCATCGGGTTTGCCAATCCACAGCACCCCTACCGCAACCATCACGATCTGCTCGTGGCCAATCTGATCGCCCAGACCGAGGCGCTGGCCTTCGGCAGGGACCGCCAGGGTGAACCGCATCGGAGCTTCGCCGGCAACCGGCCGTCCACCACTATTCTGGCTGCCCAGCTCACGCCGTCCGTGCTCGGCCAGTTGATCGCACTGTACGAGCACATCGTGTTCGTCCAAGGCTGCATCTGGGGCGTCGACAGCTTCGACCAGTGGGGAGTGGAGCTGGGTAAGGAGCTCGCGAACCGGATCACGCCCGAATTGACCGGCGAGTCAACCGAGCCGGTCGAGCACGACTCGTCGACCGTTGCTCTGATCGAGTGGTACCAGGCTCACCGCGACGCGGCGACGTAGCCGCTTGTCGATGAGCCGGCAGATCTTCAGTTACGGCGTACGGGAGATCAGATGAACAGGTCGAGCAGGACGTCCAGGGCCACGCCGAGGAAGACCAACGTCAAGTAGCTGATCGAGACGTGGAACAACCGCATCGGGCTCAACGACTCCCCAGCGCGGGCCCGCCGGGCAAGCACGAGCGACTCCCAGATGAACCAGACACCGGCGACACCTGCCAGGACCGGGTAGATCGGCCCCACGCCCAACGGCCACAGGAGCATCGAGACCGCCCCGGTCAGAACCGCGTACACCACGATCTGGCGGGTCACCGCCACGGTCTCGGAAACGACCGGCAACATGGGGACCTCGGCACGCGCATAGTCGGCGCGGAACCGCATCGCGAGCGCCCAGAAATGCGGCGGCTGCCACAGGAAGACAACGGCGAACAGGAGCCAGGCCGACCAGGGCAGATCGCCGGTGACCGCGGCCCAGCCGATCAGGACTGGAGCCGCACCGGCCACTCCCCCGACCAGGGTGCTGTGGTGCGTCCGGCGCTTGAGCCACAAGGTGTAGACGAAGACGTACCACCCGATCGCGCCCAGGGAGAGCGCCGCGGCCAATGGGGTCGTGGCCCCGTAGAGCAGGACTGCCGATATCACGGTCAGCACCAGCGCAAAGGTCAGCGCAGCCCGTGGGGTCACTACCTGACTGGGCAGCGGCCGGCCCTCGGTGCGGTGCATCAAGCCGTCGATGTCACGGTCGAAGTAGCAGTTGAAGGCATTGGCGGCCCCCGCGGCCAGCGCACCGCCGCCGAGCGTCGCCAGCACGAGCAGCCCATCCGGAAACGTGCCGGCCGCCAGCATCATTGTCGGCAGCGTTGTGACCAACAGGAGTTCGACGATGCGCGGCTTGGTCAGGGAGAGATAGGCCCGCACGATGGTGCCGGGCGACCGGGTGGCAACGTGCTGAGGATCAGCGACTGCCGTCACCGAACACCGGCACAGCGCAGCGGATCGCAGGACACAACATGACCTTTCCGGGGACCGACACCGAACGGCCAACTCTAGCCCGCTGGGCACGAATGCTCCGGGCTAGGGTGCCACTCATGAGCGAGAACGCCTCCGCCCGCCGTCAGACCCTGCCCGACGGTTGGGGGGAGCTCGATCGTCGGGCGATCGACACCGCTCGAGTGTTGGCGATGGACGCGGTCCAGAAGACCGGCAACGGACATCCGGGTACGGCGATGAGCATGGCACCGGTGGCCTACCTGCTGTTCCAGAAGTACCTCCGCCATGACCCGAGCGACGACCAGTGGCCGGCGCGGGATCGTTTCGTCCTGTCGATGGGCCACTCCAGCCTGACTCTGTACATCCAGCTCTACTTCTCCGGGTACGGACTCGAGCTGCCGGACCTTGAAGCGCTGCGGACCTGGGGCTCGCTGACCCCGGGACATCCCGAGCATCGGCACACCCGCGGGGTTGAGGTCACCACCGGGCCGCTCGGCCAGGGCCTGGGCAATGCCGTCGGGATGGCGATGGCCGCCCGCCGGGAGCGCGGGCTGTTGGATCCCGACGCTGAGCCCGGCTCGAGCCCGTTCGACCACATGATCTGGGCGCTTGCCTCCGACGGCGACATCGAGGAGGGCGTGACATCCGAGGCGTCCTCCCTGGCCGGCCATCAACAACTGGGCAACCTCGTCGTCATCTACGACCGGAACAAGATCTCGATCGAGGACGACACCGCCATTGCGCTGTCCGAGGACACCGGTCGGCGCTACGAGGCCTACGGCTGGCATGTGCAGCACGTTGCCGACAGCGAGGATCTGGCCGCGGTGGACGCGGCGTTCGCAGCCGCGGTCGCGGAAACCTCGCGGCCCTCTTTCATCGTGCTCGACAGCATCATCGCCTGGCCGGCGCCCAACGCCCAGAACACCGGACCCGCGCACGGGAGTGCCCTGGGCGAGGACGAGGTCAAGGCCACGAAGAAGATCCTGGGCTTCGACCCGGACCAGACCTTCGACGTCGCCGACGAGGTCATTTCTCATGCGCGCCAGGTGATTCAGCGCGGCGCAGTGGCCCGCGCCGCGTGGCAGAAGAGCTTTGACGAGTGGGCACAGTCTCATGCGGAGGAGTTGGCACTCTGGGAGCGGCTGCGCGAACACCGGCTACCGGACGGTTGGACCGATGCGCTGCCCGAGTTCGAGCCCGACGAATCTGGGATGGCAACCCGGAAGGCGTCCGGGCAGGTGCTGGCCGCGCTGGCCCCGGTGTTGCCCGAACTCTGGGGCGGCTCGGCAGACCTCGCCGAGTCCAACAACACGACGATGAAGGGCGAGGCGTCCTTCGTCCCAGCCGAACACCAGACCAAGGAATGGTCCGGCGGACCCTACGGGCGGATCCTGCACTTCGGCATCCGCGAACACGCAATGGGCGCGATCATGAACGGGATCACGTTGCATGGGGGAACCCGCGTGTATGGCGGCACGTTCCTGGTCTTCTCCGACTACATGCGCCCCGCGGTGCGACTGGCTGCCCTCATGCACCTGCCGGTGATCTACGTCTGGACCCATGACTCGATCGGCCTCGGCGAGGACGGTCCAACCCACCAGCCGGTCGAGCACCTGGCCGCGTTGCGGGCGATCCCGGGTCTGGATGTCGTCCGACCGGGCGATGCCAACGAGACCGCGATCGCCTGGCGCACGGCACTGGAACACACGGACCGGCCCGCTGGGCTGTGCCTGTCACGGCAGAACCTGCCGGTGCTCGACCGCAGCACGTACGCATCGGCGGAAGGAACGGCTCGCGGCGCCTACGTGCTCAATGACGACGAGAACAATCCGGACGTGATCCTGATCGCTACCGGGAGTGAACTGTCTCTCGCCGTGGCCGCGCAGAAGGTCCTGACCGGGGACGGCGTCGCTGCCCGGGTCGTGTCCATGCCGTGCCGCGAGTGGTTCTACGAGCAGGATCAGGCCTACCGGGACAGCGTGCTGCCCCCGTCAGTACGCGCGCGGGTCAGTGTGGAAGCAGGCGTCGCGCAGGGTTGGCGCGACATCGTCGGCGATGCCGGACGTAGCGTCTCAATCGAACACTTCGGCGCAAGTGCAGCGGCGGCTGTGCTCTTCCAGGAATTCGGCTTCACGCCAGAAGCCGTCGTAACGGCGGCCCGCGAGAGCATGATCGCTGCAGGACAGGACAACGCGTGAACCAGCACCACCCTTCTTGCTTCAGGGAGCTCCCATGACTCAGAACCCTCGACTTGCCGAACTCAGCGCTCACGGAGTCTCCGTGTGGCTGGACGATCTGTCGCGTGACCGGATCAACAGCGGCGGGTTGGCCCGCCTGATCGAGGAGCGCAGCGTCGTCGGGATCACCACCAACCCCACGATCTTCGGCGCCGCCATCAGCGGCTCGGAGATCTACGACGACCAGGTATCAGATCTGTCCCGCCGGGGAATCGGCATCGACGAGGCGCTCCGGCTGATCACCGGGTACGACGTACGCGCGGCCTGTGACGTCTTCGCCCCCGTCGCGCAGCGCTCCGGGCGGGACGGTCGGGTCTCATACGAGGTCGACCCACGGTTGGCATTCGACTGCGAGGCAACTGCGGCGGAGGCGACATCGCTGTGGTGGCTGGTCGACCGGCCCAACCTGTTCATCAAGATTCCGGCCACGGAGGCGGGCCTCCCGGCGATCACGTCCAGCATCGCTCAGGGCATCAGCGTCAATGTCACGCTCATCTTCAGCATCGAGCGCTACAAGCTCGTCATGGATGCCTATCTCAGCGGGTTGGAGCAGCGACTCGAGGCCGACGACTTCACCGGCTTCGAGGGGCTGGAGTCGGTGGCATCCTTCTTCGTTTCCCGAGTGGACACCGAGATCGACAAGCGGCTCGACGAAACCGGGGCCGATGCGGACCTGCACGGCAAGGCCGGAGTCGCCAACGCTGTCCTTGCCTATCAGGCCTACGAGGAGGTCCTGGCCAGTGACCGCTGGAAGGCCCTGGCTGCCAAGGGTGCCAACGTCCAACGACCTCTGTGGGCTTCCACCGGTACGAAGAACAAGGCATACCCCGACACGCTGTACGTCAGCGAGCTGGTCGCGCCGGACACCGTCAACACGATGCCCGAGGCGACTCTGCAGGCATACGCCGACCACGGCGAGATCGGAACGCCGGTCACGGAGCAGTACGAATCCGCGGCCACGACGATGGAGCAGCTCCGCGCGGCCGGAATCGACATGGATGACGTCTTCCAGACACTGGAGAGGGAGGGAGTCGACAAGTTCAAGGCCTCGTGGGATGAGCTGATGACATCAGTCAGCGACGAGTTGAAAAAGCTCGGATGACACAGTCCGCGACCCACACCCGCAACCCGCTACGTGACGCCCGGGACCGCCGACTTCCCCGGATTCCCACCCCGTGCGCCCTCGTGGTCTTCGGGATTACCGGCGACCTCGCCAGAAAGAAGCTGATCCCCGCCGTCTACGACTTGGCCAATCGGGGTCTGCTGCCGACCAACTTCGTACTGCTCGGCTTCGCTCGGCGGGACTGGGGCGACGGGGGGTTCATCGAGCTCGCCAAGAAGTCGGCCAAGGAGTTCGCCCGTACTCCTTGGCGTGAGGACGTGTGGTCGCGACTGGCGCAGGCCTGCAAGTTCGTTCCGGGGTCATTCGACAACGATGCGTCCTTCGACACTCTGGCCGAGACGCTGCTCAACCTGGAGAGCTCGCACGGTGTCACCGGAAACGCCGCCTTCTACCTGTCCATCCCGCCGGATTCCTTTCCGGTGGTCCTCAAGCAGATGGCGCGGACCGGAATGGCGGACAACGTGGATGACGCCATCACGGGGTACTGGCGTCGCGTGGTCGTGGAAAAGCCGTTCGGCCACGATCTGAAGTCGAGCAAGGAACTCAACGCGTTGGTCGACTCGGTCTTCGGACCCAACGACGTGTTCCGGATCGACCACTACCTGGGCAAGGAAACCGTCCAGAACCTGCTGGCGCTGCGGTTTGCCAATACCATGTTCGAGCCGATCTGGAACTCCCACCACGTCGATTCAGTGCAGATCACGATGGCCGAGGATGTTGGCATCGGCTCCCGGGCGGAGTTCTATGACGCCACCGGGACGGCCCGCGACGTTGTGCAGAACCACCTGATGCAACTCCTCGCGCTCACGGCGATGGAGGAGCCGGTCGAGTACACCGCCGATGCAATCCGGGTGGAGAAGCTGAAGGTCCTGCGTGCGATCCAGCTGCCGAGCGATCTCGGCAGGTACGCGGTGCGGGGTCAATACACCCAGGGATGGCTGGCGGGGCAGCGGGTCGCGGGCTACACCGATGAGGACAAGGTCCCCAAGGACTCGAAGACGGAGACCTACACCGCGCTGCGGCTGAACCTGCACACGAGAAGGTGGGCTGGCGTTCCCTTCTACATTCGAGCCGGTAAGCGCTTGCCCCGTCGGGTCACCGAAATCGCACTCACCTTCCGCCGGGCCGCACACGTACCCTTCCGGGCCACCGATACCGAGTCGCTGGGGCAGAACCAACTGGTGCTCCGAGTCCAGCCCGACGAGGGCGTGACGATCAAATTCGGGTCGAAGGTGCCGGGCACGGTCATGGAGGTTCGGGACGTAGCCATGGACTTCCAGTACGGAACCGCCTTCACCGAAGCCAGCCCGGAGGCCTATGAGCGGCTCCTCCTCGACGTGCTCATCGGCGACGCCACCCTGTTTCCCAGGCACGAGGAGGTCGAGGCTTCCTGGCAGGTCATCGATCCGTTGGAAGAGTTCTGGGCCGGCCAGAAACCGGCGCCCTACCGTGCCGGAGAGTGGGGTCCGATCGAAGCCGATGAGATGCTCGCCTCCGACGGCCGCGTCTGGAGGCGGCCGTGAGTGAGCATCGCAGGGCCGTCCGCGGCCCGAGGAGCGGAGCGAACGGCGTCTCGCCTCCCTTGATGACCTGGAGGCGGCCGTGAGTGAGCATCGCGGGCCGTCCGCGGCCCGAGGAGCGGAGCGAACGGCGTCTCGCCTCCCTTGATGACCTGGAGGCGGCCGTGAGTGAGCATCGCAGGGCCGTCCGCGGCCCGAGGAGCGGAGCGAACGGCGTCTCGCCTCCCTTGATGACCTGGAGGCGGCCGTGACGACGCTGTGGGATACCACCGGGACGGAGGTGGTGAAGGCACTCGCCGTGGCCCGCAACAGCGGTGGCTCGATGACCGCGGGGCTGGCGCTGACCTTCGTCGTCGCGGCGGATGAGCGGAGAGTGGAGGCAGCCGAGCAGGCGGCGAGCTCGGCGGCCGCCATGCACCCATGCCGCCTGGTCGTGGTCGTGCGGCGCGATCCACTCGCAACCACTCCCCGACTGGATGCGGAGGTGACCATCGGAGGGCGCCTGGGTCCCGGTGAAGCGATCGAACTGCGGATGTACGGCCGGCTGTCCTTGCATGCCGAATCGGTGGTCCTGCCTCTGCTCGCCTCCGATGCACCGGTGGTGACCTGGTGGCAGGGTGCGGCCCCGGAGGAACTCGGCACCGATGGTTTGGCCGTGTTTGCCGATCGCCGGGTCACCGATGCCAGCGCGGCACCCGATCCCATCGCTGCCCTGCAGCAGCGCGCCCGCGACTATGCGCCGGGCGATACCGACCTTGCGTGGACCCGGATCACCCGGTGGCGATCGATCCTGGCGACTGCGGTGGATGCTGCCGGCGGGGCGGGACGTGACGTGACCGTCGTGGGAGCGGAGGTGAGCGGCGCCGGCGACAGCGCCTCGGCCGCGCTGCTGGCCGGTTGGCTGAGTAGTCGGCTGAATACCGAGGTGCCGGTCACTCCCCCAGACTCAGACGTGGCGCGCGACGAGATCGGAATCTCCGGAGTTCGGCTCGACCTCGCGCAGCTGCCGTCCATCCATGTGGATCACCGTGACGGTATGGGTGTGGTGAGCCAGGAGGGCCGACCGGACAGCAGTGCGGCGTTGCCGCTCCGCGAGACCGGCGAACTCCTCGGCGAGGAATTGCGGCGACTGGATGTCGACGAAATCTACTGTGCGGCTCTGGCATCGGCGACGGGCACTCGCGATCTTGCTGGTCGTTCGCCCACTCGCTCGTTGATCTGGCGGGACCCTGCCGACACCACCGCCGGCCAGTCATCTGCAGACTCGAAAGCGAAAGGTGCCCAAGCTTCATGAGCCGTTCCCCCGAAGTCGTCGTTCACGCGACGCCGGATCTGCTCGCCGATGCCGTGGCGGCTCGCCTGATCACCAAGTTGGTCGATGCCCAGAGCGCACGGGGCTTCGCCAGTGTCTCCCTGACCGGCGGAGGCGTCGGCGTCAGCGTCCTGGATGCGCTGCACAAGAGTCCGGCCCGGGATGCGGTGCAGTGGGACCGGGTGGATGTTTGGTGGGGCGACGAGCGATTTCTTCCGAGCGATGACCCGGAGCGCAACGAGCGCCAGGCCCGGGACGCATTGCTCGACCACGTTCCCGTGACCCCCGAGCGAGTGCATCCGATGCCGGCCGACGAGGGGCGCTTCGCCGGGCAACCGGAAGACGCGGCGGATTGGTACGCCGACCAGTTGGCTGCCGCCGCCCGACCGGAGGACCACGGCTCGGTCCCGCGCTTCGATGTATGCCTGCTCGGGATCGGTGAGGACGGCCACGTCGCGTCGATCTTTCCCGGCTCGCCGGCCGCATACGAAACTCGCAGCGTGGTCGCCGTGCAAGGGGCTCCGAAGCCCCCGAAGGTTCGGATCACGCTGACGTTCCCGGCCATCGCGTCGGCCACAGAGGTCTGGCTGATGGCCTGCGGCACTGCCAAAGCCAAGGCGGTCGGCCTTGCGGTCAGTGGCGGCGGCCCCGTACAGATCCCCGCCGCCGGTGCGGTCGGCCGCGTTCGCACGCTGTTGCTGCTCGACAAGACCGCGGCGTCCGGCTTGCCGTCCGGCTTGCTGCGCCTCCCGCTGGCCTGAGTCGCGGCAGGGTGCTCAGCCCGGGCGACGGCTCGGGGGCGGCGGGATGCGCTTTGCCCGGAACACCTCGCCGAGCGGGATCTCGACCAATGAGTCGTCGGCCCGGCGAACAACCAGAGCATTCGCTTGCCAGTCCTCGAGAATCCCCAGGACGTCGGCGTAGGCCTGTCCCCCGGTGGGTCCGGTCCGGCCGGGCAGCGCACGGCGCACGACCACCCGTGTGCCCACGTCGGCCGGCCCGATCGACACTGTCGACTTCAGCGGGTCGGCCAGTTCAGCCGCCGCGGCGCTCGCGGAGTTTGTTCAACGCCTCTTGCAGGATTGCCTCGCCGTCCTCGTCGGAGCGGCGCTCACGGACGTAGGCGAGATGGGTCTTGTACGGCTCATTTCGTGGTGCCGGTGGAGGGGCGGTCTGCTCCCTGCCGGCCGGCAGGCCACAGCGAGCACAGTCCCAGTGATCGGGAACTGCGGCGTCGTGAGCAAACGCGGGACGCGACTCGTGTCCATTGGCACACCAGAACGGAATCCTGGTTCGTGGCGCAGACTCCCCTCGTTCTGCCTCACCCATCGGTCCCGAACCGACCCGGCTTCCGCGGATCGCACTGCCACCGGCCACGTGCATGTTCCCTTTCGTCGATGAGCTTTGTCGCGATCCTACGACCAGTGCGTCCGGACGCCTATGAAAGCGACCCGGGCGTGACTCTGGGTTACGAAGTGGGCACGTCAGGCACCTTGAGCAAGATGCCGAGAGCGATGATGGACGCACTCCACGCGATGGCGACGAACACCGTCAGACGATTCAGATTCTTCTCGACGACGGTGGATCCAGACAGGGAGGCGCTCGCCGCACCACCGAACATGGATGACAATCCGCCCCCGCGGCCCCGGTGCAAGAGGATGAGGACGATCAGTAGGAGGCTGGTAATCACCAGCACGATCGTCAGAAGCAGCTTCACAAGAGGCCAGGGTAGTCAATGCCCCTGGCGGCCTCCGTCAGGCCCATGGCGCCTGGTCCTCAGTCGACGTCACCGGACCGCGACCGTTGCGAGGTCGTAACCGCCATAGGCCCAGTGCACCACCGCGTTGCGCAGGCGTTCGCCGGCCAGCAGCACCGTTCGCTCTTCCACGACCGGCACGTAGGACCCACCCCCGGTCACGGTCTGGGCCACGGTCTCCCAGGCGGTCAGTGCCGCTGCTGCTTCAGGCGCGGCGTACGCGACATCGACCAGACCGTTGATGGTCGGGTCATTGAGCTGGGCAACGTTGGTGTTGCCGGCAGCGGTGATCTCACGGCCGTCCACGAGCGGGCCAAGGAACGACGCGGGATCCGGAAAGTCCGCACTCCAGCGCGTCAAGAGGATGCCGTACCCGTTGGCCGCAACCGACTCCGGGGATCCGATATCGGCCGCGTAATAGGTTGCCGGGTCCAATCCCGCCACGGTCGCCTCGATCCCCACGGCAGCCAGGTTGCCCTTGATCACGTCAGCGACGGCCAGAGAACGCGCCTGGTTTGGGGCGGCGATGACCGTACTGAAGCCGTCCGGCAACCCGCAGGCCGTCAACTGACGGCGGACCTCCGTGACATCCACGGGCGGAGCTGTGCTCACTGCGGGCATATTTCCGGTCACGGTGCTCGGCCAGAGACCACGCGGCGGTTGCGCCAATCGCTCTCCACCGAGTGCCTCCTGGATCGCCGACACATCCACCGCGGCGGCCACCGCCAGCCGACAGGCTGGGTTGTCGAAGGGGGCAATTGTTGCCGGCATGGCGAGCAACTGCACCGCGCCGGTCGCAATCTCGTCGGTGCGCTGCGCGATCAGGTCGTCATCCAGCACGCGATCCAGCGACTCGGGCGCCACACCACCGCCGAGGTCGAGGTCGGCCGAACCACCGAGGACTCGCTGATCGCGTTCGACCGATGCCAACCCCGTGTGCACCTCCACTCGATCGGGCCGAGCAGTGCGCACCTCGTCGGTGGACTGATCCCAGTGAGTGTTGCGCTCCAGCACGATCCCGGTGACCGGATCGATGGAGGTGACTCGGTACGGCCCGGAGGAATGCGGGGCCAGACCGTAGTCGGCGCCGGTGTCGGCCTCGACCGGGACCGGGCCGGACGACGGCAAGGCCATCACCTCGTCGAAGGCGGCGTAGGGCCGGTTCAGATGGAACACCAGGGTTGAGTCATCCGGTGTCTCGATGCTGTGCAACGTCGGCGGCGCGCCGATCTCGGGGACGAAGTACGGACCGGGGTAGGGCGCCTCGGGATCGTCGAGCAACGAGACCACGTAGAGCGGCCCACCGACGATGACCTCGGATGCGAAGGATCGCTCGATGCCGTACTTGATGTCCGCAGCCGTGATCGGCCGACCGTTCTCGAACAGGACTCCCGGCTTGAGCGTGTAGGTCCAGGTCTGGTTGTTGTCGGTGGGCACTCCAAGGTCGGTGGCGAGGTCCGGCACGAGCTCGGCGCCGGCCGCGCCGGCCGCGGATTCGTAGGTGACCAGCGTGCGCGTGTAGAGGCGCATCAGATTCCAGACCCAGGGAAGGTACGACCTCGCCGGATCGAGGCTGTCGACGGCCGGAGCGACCATGCGCAGCGTGCCCCCGGACTCCGTCGAGGGTGCCCGCGTCCCCGACACCGCCGCGTCCTGGACTGCGACGGGCGCGTTCGCCGTCACCTGGATCATCGGATCACCGGAGGAGCAGGCACCGAGGAGGACGACGGTCGCCAGGAGAAGCGCTACCGAGCGGGAAGCGACGCCACCATGCGCTCGCCTCGCGGTCATTCCTGCCTTTCCTCGGAACTGTGCACCAGACCTGGTTGGCCTCGGAGAGTCAGGTGCGGACGCCGGCTTGGCAGATCGCGGCGAACTCCTCGGCCTGAATACTGGCGCCACCCACGAGCCCGCCGTCGACGTCCGGCTGGGCGAAGATGCCCTCGGCGTTGTCTGCCTTGACCGAACCGCCGTAGAGAATACGCGTTGTTCCGGCGACGTCCGCGCCGTACAGCTCTTCGAGCCTGCCCCGCAGCGCCCGGCAGACCTCCTGGGCGTCATCCGGGGTGGCCACCTCCCCGGTGCCGATTGCCCAGATCGGCTCGTAGGCGATGACGAACTCACCGAGCTCGGCGGCCGACAGACCGAAGAGCCCGGCGTCGAGCTGATCCAGGCAGTGCTGGATGTGGGTTCCGGCCTGCCGAATCACCAGGCCCTCCCCGAGGCACAGGATCGGCAACAGGTCCACCGATCGAGCAGCACGGATCTTTGCGTTGACCAGGGCATCGTCCTCGTGGTGGTGCTCGCGGCGCTCGGAGTGCCCGACGAGCACATAGGTGCACTTCAAAGCGGCCAGCATGAGTCCGCTGATGTCCCCCGTGTAGGCACCCTTCGCGTGCTGGGACAGGTCCTGGGCGCCATATCCGATCGAGATCTTGTCGCCGTCCACGAGAGTCTGCACAGAGCGGAGCGTGATGAAAGGCGGGAGGACGATCACCTCGACCTTCTGGAATTCCTTCTCGGTGAGGCTGAATGCGAGTTTCTGGACGAGCGCAATACCCTCGAGGTGGGTGAGGTTCATCTTCCAGTTGCCGGCGATCAGGGGACGCCGAACGGGCTTGGCGGTCATCGTCCCGACCCTCCGCCCTCTTCGAGCACGGCCAGACCCGGGAGTTGCTTGCCCTCAAGATATTCCAGCGAGGCCCCGCCGCCGGTGCTGATATGCGAATAGGCCGATTCGTCGAGACCGAGTTGACGCACCGCCGCGGCTGAGTCGCCACCGCCGACCACGGTCAGGCCGTCCACCTCGGCGACTGCCTGCGCAATGCCGCGGGTCCCGGCTGCGAACGGTGCCAGCTCGAAGACCCCCATCGGCCCGTTCCAGAAGACGGTCTTGGCCACGGCCAGGTGTTCGGCGAAGAGCGACACGGTGCGTGGGCCGATGTCCAGGCCCTTGCGATCGCCGGGAATCTGGTCGGCTGGCACCGCCTGGAGTTGGGCGTCGGCGACCATGGCCTCGGCGACGACGATGTCAACGGGTAGGACGATGCGATCGCCGGCTTCGTCCAGCAGTCCACGGCAGGTCTCGACCTGATCTGCCTCCAGGAGCGAACCGCCGACGTCGTGGCCCTGCGCCGAGAGGAAGGTGAAGCACATTCCGCCGCCGATCAGCAATCGGTCGACCTTCGGCAGCAGGGCCTGGATCACTGGGAGTTTGTCGGAGACCTTTGATCCGCCCAGGACGACCACGTACGGCCGGTCGGGATCCCCCGTCAACCTGCTGAGGACCTCGACCTCGGCCCGAACCAGGTCACCGGCTGCGTGTGGCAGCCGGAGGGCGATGTCGTACACGCTTGCGTGCTTGCGGTGGACCGCGCCGAACGCGTCGTCGACATAGGCGTCGGCGAGCGCGGCGAGGCGATCAGCAAGAGCCCCCCGTACCGCGTCGTCCTTACTGGTCTCGGCCGGTTCGAAGCGCACGTTCTCGAGCAACAGAACAGCACCGTCGGTCAAAGCCTCGGCTTGTGCGCGACTGTCCGGACCGGCGACGTCACTGGAAAGCCGCACCTCGGTGTCCAAGAGTTCGCCAAGTCGGGCTGCTACCGGTGACAACGACAGCGCCGGGTCCGGGCCTTCCTTGGGCCGGCCCAGGTGCGCGACCACGATCACCCGGGCGCCGGCTTCTCTCAGCTTGCTGAGAACCGGGACGCTGGCCCTGATCCGGCCGTCGTCGGTGATGATCGGGTTACCGGTGGAGGTGTCGAGCGGCACGTTCAGGTCCGAGCGGACCAGGACCCGCTTGCCCTCGACGCCGTCGGAGATGAGGTCAGACAGAGAGCGCACTCGGCGCCGACTTACTTGGATCCGACGAGGACGGTGAGGTCGGCCAACCGGCAGGAATAGCCCCACTCGTTGTCATACCAACCCACGACCTTGACCTGATTGCCCGTGACTTTCGTCAGTGGCGAGTCGTAAATGCACGAAGCCGGATCGTGCACGATGTCGGACGAGACGATCGGGGCCTCGCTGTAGCGCAGGATTCCCTTCAAGGGACCATCCGCGGCCGCCTTGTACGCGGCGTTGATCGTCTCGATGTCCGCCTCGGTGCCGAGGGTCACGGTGAGATCGGTGACCGACCCGGTCGGGACCGGCACGCGCAGTGCGTAGCCGTCCAGCCGGCCTTTCAGGTCGGGAAGGACCAGACCGATCGCCTTGGCCGCCCCGGTCGAGGTCGGGACGATGTTGAGCGCCGCCGCGCGCGCCCGGCGCAGATCCTTGTGCGGCCCGTCCTGCAGGTTCTGGTCGGCGGTATAGGCATGGATCGTGGTCATCAGACCGCGCTCGATCGTGAAGTTGTCGTGCAACACCTTCGCAAGGGGTGCAAGGCAATTCGTGGTGCACGAGGCGTTGGAGATGATGACCTGGCTGCCGTCGTACTGATCCTCGTTCGCGCCGAGGACGACGGTCAGGTCCTCGCCCTTGGCCGGCGCGGAGATGATGACCTTCCGGGCACCCCCCTGATCCACGTGTGCCCGCGCCTTGTCTGCATCGGTGAAGAACCCGGTCGACTCGATGACGATGTCCACGCCGAGGTCGCCCCAGGGAAGTGCACCGGGATCCCGTTCGGCGAGGATCTTCAGGGTCTTGCCGTCGATCTCGATCCCGTCGTCGACGACGTTGACCTCCTTGCCGAGCCGACCCCCAACGCTGTCATAGGCAAGCAGGTGCGCCATCGTGGCGACGTCGCCGAGGTCGTTGGCCGCGACGATCTCGATGTCATGGCCTTCTGCTGCGACGGCGCGCCAGAAGTTGCGACCGATCCGACCGAAGCCGTTGATGCCTACTCGGACTGTCACTGCCATTCCCTTCGTCAAACGCAACACCTGCGCCCAAAACCCTATCGAGAGCGGATCTGTGACCTGCTTCGGCGCCGTGGATCGCTGCTAGGGCGCGAGCATCTCCGCGGTGACTGCCGATTCGGTGTTGGGGACGCCGAGGTCGCGGGCCTTCTTGTCAGCCATCGCGAGCAACCGCCGAATCCGTCCGGCGACGGCGTCCTTGGTCATCGGTGGGTTGGCGAGTTGACCGAGTTCTTCCAGGGAGGCCTGCCCGTGTTCGACCCGGAGCCGTCCAGCCACGAGCAGATGATCTGGGGCATCATCGCCGAGCAATTCCAGCGCGCGACTCACCCGAGCCCCGGCAGCGACCGCGGCCCGCGCCGATCGACGCAGGTTGGCATCGTCGAAGTTGGCCAGGCGGTTGGCCGTTGCCCGGACTTCGCGGCGCATCCGCTGTTCTTCCCAGGCAAGCACCGCGTCGTGTGCCCCGAGCCGGGTCAGCAAGGCACCGATGGCGTCGCCGTCGCGGATCACGACCCGGTCGGCGCCACGGACCTCGCGACTCTTCGCGGAGACTCCGAGGCGCCGGGCGGCTCCGACCAGCGCCATGGCGGCCTCAGGCCCTGGGCAGGTCACCTCCATGGACGAGGAGCGCCCCGGCTCGGTGAGCGAACCGTGCGCCAGAAATGCCCCGCGCCACGCAGCCTCCGAGCAACAGACCCCGCCCGAGACCACGGTCGGCGGCAGTCCGCGCACGGGCCGGCCTCGCATGTCCACGAGGCCGGTCTGGCGAGCCAGCCCTTCCCCGTGCTTGACGATCCGAACCAGGTAGCGCGGGCCCTTGCGGAGGTTGCCACCGGACAGGACCGAGATCCCGCTGGCGTAACCGAACAGCTCGCTGACATCACGGCGGACCCGTCGGGCGACCGAGGCAGTGTCGAGTTCAGCCTCGATGACCACCCGACCGCCGACGATGTGCAGCCCACCCGAGAAGCGCAACAGCGAGGTCAGTTCAGCCTTGCGGCAGCAGGACTTGGTGACCGGCACGCGCGAGAGTTCGTCCTTGACCTGGGCGGTCATGGCCATGCGGGTAGCTCCTCTGCCTGGGTCGTGCATGTGATGACCTGATCCAACGCTGCTGCCAGCAGTTGTGGGTCGTGCCGGTCTTCGGCGCCTGACACGGCGACGGGACGGAGTACGAGTCGGGGGTCCGGCCCGCCGTCGTTCTGCAATGCCTGCACGGCATTCAATAGACCACGGCGGTCAACAACCCTCGTCGAATCGGCCAGAACCGTGTGTACGGGGAGCCCCGGCGCATGTGCCCGGAGCACGCTGAGGTGCTCCTGGGGAGAGAAGCCCTCGGTCTCGCCGGCCTGCGGTTCCAGATTGAGCACGACGACCACATACGCGGGTGTTCGCTCCAACGCCTGGAGTAAGTCAGGGACGAGGACATGCGGAATGACCGAGGTGAACCATGAGCCGGGTCCGAGGACGACCAGGTCGGCGCTCCCCACCGCGGCGACGGCTTCGACACACGCCGGCGGAGCCTCGGGAACGAGTTGCACAGAGCGCACGCGGCCGGCAGTCGTGGCAACCGCTACCTGACCTCGGACGAGGTTGCGTGCCGCGGGACCAGTAGCTGCCACATCGTCCACCCACGCGGTGATCTCCAAGGGGATCGTCGACATCGGGAGCACCCGCCCGACCGCGCCGATCAACCTGCCGGCCGCGTCCAGCGCGCGTACCGGATCGCTACCGAAGACGTCCAGCAGTCCGGTCAGCAGCAGGTTTCCGACCGGGTGACCGGCCAGTGCCCCGGTGCCGCCGAAGCGATGTTGCAGCAGCGTCGCCATGTCCTCGTCGGCTGGATTCGAACCAGCCAGCGCGGCCAGCGCCATGCGCAGATCACCAGGCGGCAGGACGTCGAGCTCACGTCTGATCTGTCCGCTGGAGCCCCCGTCGTCAGCAACCGTCACGATCGCGGTGAGTTCGCTGGTCAACTGCCGAGCCGCACCGAGCGTTGCCGCGAGACCATGGCCGCCGCCGAGCGCGACGATGCGTGGCGGACGGGGCGGCCGGCTCATTCGCGGCCCAGATCGCGATGCACGACCGTGGTGTGGACCCCCTCGGCCGCAAGCCGGGTCGCCAGCTCCTCACTGATGGCAACGCTGCGGTGCTTGCCCCCGGTGCAGCCCACGGCAAGCGTCAGGTATCGCTTGCCCTCGCGCTGATAACCCGTCCCGATGATCCCCAGGATTTCCATGTACGCGTCGAGGAACTCACCGGCAGTCTCTTGACCGAGGACATACGCGCGGACCTCAGGATTCTGCCCGGTCAACGGCCGCAGTTCCGGCAGCCAGTGCGGATTGGGCAGAAAGCGCACGTCGACGACGAGGTCAGCGTCCAGGGGCAGTCCGTACTTGTACCCGAAACTCATGACGGTGGCCTTGAGGTTGGGCACGAACTCCGCTCCGAAGGCAAGCTCGATCGTGGCCCGGAGTTGATGCACATTGAGGTCGCTGGTGTCGACGATGACGTCCGCTACGCCGGCGAGGTCGGTCAACAGCGATCGCTCGGCTGCGATGCCATCAGAGAGTCGACCCGCGCCCTGAAGCGGGTGAGCGCGGCGGACCGATTCGAACCGGCGGATGAGCACGTCATCGCGCGCCTGGAGAAAAAGCACCTTCGGTCGGTATCCGCGCTCGTCCAACTCGATCAGTGTGCCGGTCAGATCTGAGGAGAAGGCGCGAGACCGTACGTCGACGACCACTGCCAGCCGAGTCACGCCGCCCGAGGAACTGCTGCCCAACTCGACCATCGTCGCGATCAGAGCCGGCGGGAGGTTGTCGACAACGAAATAGCCGAGGTCCTCCAGGCACTTTGCCGCCGTGCTGCGTCCGGCTCCGGACAGGCCGGTCACCAGGACGATGTCGAGACCGCTGGGCTGCCCCCCGCTCTCGGTCTCGCCCTCGGCGTCATCCCGCATCATGGCGCTCAGTCTGCCCGGCTCTCCTCGGTGAGCGCGGCTACGACCGCCTCGGCCGTCTTGCGACCCACGCCCGGGACCGAGGCAACCTGCTCGACGTCAGCTGCACGCAGCGCCCGTAGCGACCCGAACTTCGCCAGGAGCGCCTTGCGCCGGACCGCGCCGAGACCGGGAACATCGTCCAGCAATGAGGCGAGCATGCTCTTGGATCGTCGTTGCCGGTGGTGGGTGATCGCGAAGCGGTGTGCCTCATCCCGGATGCGCTGCAGCAGATAGAGCGCCTCGCTGGTCCGCGGCAGAATGACCGGGTCGGCCTGACCCGGGACCCAGATCTCCTCCATTCGCTTGGCCAAGCCGATGACCGCGATGTCCTCGATCCCCATCTCTTCAAGCACGGTCTGTGCGGCCTCCACCTGCGGAGCTCCCCCGTCCACGACGAGAAGGTTCGGCGGGTAGGCGAATCTCTTGGGCCTTCCGGTCACGGGCGCGTTCGGGTCGCCCCCGTCGCCGATCAGTCCGCCACCGCTCTCGGACTGCTCTTTCAGATATCGGGCGAACCGGCGGCGAACCACCTCTGCCACGGACAGGGTGTCGTCGCGACTTCCCTCCTGGCTGATGATGAACCTGCGGTAGTCCGAGCGTTTGGCCACGCCGTCCTCGAAGACGACCAGACTGCCGACGACGTTGGTCCCTTGAACGTGGGAGATGTCGATGCACTCGATCCGCAGCGGGGCATCGGCGAGGTCCAACGACTCCTGAATCTCGGCCAGAGCCAGCGATCGCGCGGTCAGGTCGCTGGCTCGCTTGACCCGGTGCCGGGCGAAGGCCTCACCGGCATTGCGCCGCACCGTTTCCATGAGTGCCCGCTTGTCGCCACGCTGCGGGACGCGGATGCCGACCGGCCCGCCGCGTAGTTCGCTGAGCCAGCGGATGTGCGCGTCGACATCCTCCGGAAGTTCGGGAACCAGGACCTCCCGGGGTACGGCGTCTCGGGCGGTGTCCGAACCGTCGTCGGCCGCGGCGACGTCCCCGCCGTAGACCTGCAGCAGGAACTGCGCCACCAGTTCGCCGGTGCTGACGTCTTCGACCTTGTCCACGATCCAGCCACGTTGTCCGCGGACCCGGCCGCCGCGTACATGGAAGACCTGAACCGCAGCCTCGAGATCGTCCTGGGCGAAGGCAACGACATCGGCGTCGGTGCCATCGCCCAACACGACTGCCTGCTTCTCCATCGCCCGCCGCAACGCGCCGATGTCGTCGCGCAGCCGGGCGGCCCGCTCGTACTCCTGCTCGTCAGCAGCGGCGGTCATCTGCTGTTCGAGCCGGCGGATCAGGGTGTCGGTCTTGCCCGACATGAAATCGCAGAAGTCCTCCACGATCTGGCGGTGTTCGGCAGCCGTGACGTTGCCGACGCACGGCGCGGAGCACTTGCCGATGTAGCCGAGCAGGCACGGCCGGCCGATCTGACCGGCTCGTTTGAAGACGCCCGCCGAGCAGGTCCGTGCCGGGAACACCCGCAGTAGGAGGTCGAGGGTCTCTCGGATCGCCCAAGCATGTGAGTACGGGCCGAAGTATCTGACCCCCTTGCGCTTCGGGCCGCGCATCACCTGTAGCCGCGGGTACTCCTCGAACAAGGTGACCGCGAGGCTCGGGTAACTCTTGTCGTCGCGATAGCGGACGTTGAACCGCGGGTCGAACTCCTTGATCCAGTTGTATTCCAGCTGCAGTGCTTCGACCTCGGTGCTGACGACGGTCCAGTCCACGGCAGCCGCTGACATGACCATCTGTCGTGTGCGCGGGTGCATGCCGGCCACGTCGGCGAAGTACGAATTCAGCCGGCTGCGCAACGACTTGGCCTTGCCCACGTAGATGACCCGGCCGTGGTTGTCGCGGAATCGATACACCCCCGGCGATTCGGGGATGCTGCCGACCGCCGGACGGTACGTCGACGGATCGGCCACGCAATCAAGCGTACGTGCGGGGTCCGGCATTCCTGGCCCGCCAGGGCGCGGTCCAAGCTCGGTCACGCTGTTCGGGCCGCCGTTGGCCGAGGCCCCCATGAGACGGCCTGACTGAACGGTTGTCAGTGCCGGAGGGCACCATTTCCGGGTGCACAGACGCAGCGCGGCATCGTGAGTAGTCAGACGTCCTCGCCGGACCACGGCTGGCGCGCCGGCCTGCGCGTGGGGGTCGGCCTGGCTCTGGCAGTCGCCCCACTGGCGGTCAGTTTCGGAGCCCTTGCCACGACGCTCGGCTGGTCGCCCCTGGTCACGATCTTGTGTTCGGCTCTGATCTTCTCCGCAGGCGCCCAGTTCGCCCTCCTGACGACGCTGTCATCTGGCAGTGGGGTCCCCCTCGCGCTCGGTGCCGCCACACTGATCAATCTCCGCTTCCTTCCCATGGGGATCGCGGTGTCGGGAAGTCTCGACGGGCCGGTCTGGAAACGGACCCTCGCTGCGCAGACCATCGTCGATGGATCGTGGGCCGCGGCCTATCAGGGCGAGGGTCGCTACAACCGGATGACCATGTTCGGAGCCAGTGCCGTCCAGTGGCCAGTGTGGGTCCTCGGAACGGTCGTCGGCGTCGTGGCCGCCCCTGACCCGAGCGTGGTCGAGACCTTGGGTCTGGACCTGGTCTTTCCGGGGTTCTTCCTCGTGCTGCTACTCGATTCCTTCCGCACGACCCGACGCGGGCCGTGGATCGCCGCCGCCGCCATCCTTCTGACCGGTGGCGTCCTTCTCGTTGCACCCCCGGGGGTGGCGGTCCTGCTGTCCTCCCTGGCCGCCCTGGTCGTGCTCATCGGCCGGAGTCCGAGCCGGCCGGACGCGACCGAATCCAGCGAGCCAGCATGAGCATCTGGCTGGCCGTTCTCGGATTTGCGCTCATCAACTTCACGATCAAAGCAATCGCCCCGGCGCTGCTGGGCGATCGTGACTTGCCTCCCCGAGTGGCACTGATCGTCCACTCGGTGGCGCCTGCATTACTTGCCGGGCTCCTGATCGTGCAGGTGCTTGGGCAGGAGTGGCGGGACTTCGACTGGACTCTGCTACCAGGTCTCGCCGTGATCGGCGTGCTGTGGTTGCACGGCCGGAGCCAGGTCGTGTGCATTCTCGCGGGCGTGCTGGTCTGCGTCGCGATCCGGGCTCTGCTGTAACCAAATCAGACAAATATCCCTCGTTGAGCGAGCCAGAGCACGGGGTCGACGCGAGGCCCGTTGATGCCGCCCACGTGCACCTCGAAGTGCAGATGCGGACCAGTCGAGAAGCCCTGCGAACCCAGTTGCGCGATCTCCTGCCCAGCTGAGACACGTTGGCCCGCAATGACCTCGATGACCTCCATGTGCCCGTACACAGTCACATCGCCGTTGTCGTGCTGGATGTAGATGGCCTGTCCGAAACCAGTAGCCGGACCAGCTTGGACGACGGTCCCGTTACCGACTGCATATTCGGGGGTGTACATCGGCGCGGCGAGATCGATGCCCCAGTGCATCGTGCCCCAGCGCATGCAGAAACAACTGGTGAGCACGCCTCGCACGGGAGCCGCCCAACTGCCCGCAAGTTGCGGGCCGCCGCTGTACGCGGCCGCTCGGGCAGCCGCCTCGGCCGCATGCTGGCTCAGTTGGTCCTGCTCATACAGCGCATATGCCTCGGCTGCGCCCTGCGGACCCAACAGCCTGACCAACGCCGAGTAGAGCGTGGCCTCGGAGACGGCGTACTGGGCGAGGAGAGCGGGCAGGATGGCCTGCTGTTGGGCGAGCATCGCCGTGGACTCGTCCAGCCGGGCCTGCGCGTCGACCTGTGCCGCAGCGTTGGCATCGACGGCCGCGGCCGCCGTCACGTCAGCAAGGGTGCTGGCGGCCCGGGTCGCCAGGACGCGAGTGAGCACCTCGGTACGGCTGTCAGCGACGAGATCCAGCAGACCGACTCGATCGATGAGGTCCCGCGGGCCGTGCGAATCCAACAACAGCATCACCGTCACCAATTCGCTGTTGGTGTGCATGTAGCTGTCCCGGGCGAAGGTCTCGAGTGCATCCTGTGCTTCGCGTAAGGCCCGGCGCGCCTGCTCTGCTGCCAGCCTGGTCCGATCAGCCTCGGCGCTCGCCTCGGCGAGATCGGCCTCAGCCAAGCGGTAGACGTCACCGGCCGCCTCGGCCTCCAGTTCCAGCCGCGCGAGTCCCTCCTCGTTGGCAGCGACCAGCTCACTGAATCGGATCGCATCGGCGGCGAGCGATTCATGCCCGCCGCTTGCCGCGTTGATCTCTTCGATGAACGGTGGCGCCTGGCCGGCCGGTTCCACCGCGGGTGGCGGCTGACCGGGCGGCGACTCCTCGACCGGCGGGGTGCTGGGCACCGAAGGGGCGGTCGGCTCAGGAGTGGGCGGGGGCTCGGTCGGCGTGCTGCTGGGCGCCGGATCCGACGGTTCCGGATCGCCAGGTTCGGCTGCGGCAGGGGGCGCGGCCAGCAACCCGACTGCCAGCGCTGTCCCAAGGATGAGCACCAGACGTCGGCGGTGAGTTGGGACTGCTATGCGGGCACCGTTGCCCAGCGTCCGGCCTGCCCGCACGCCGATCGCCGCCCTGCCGAGATCTGGTTCCTACCGCCTGGCTGGGCCGCGCCCATCCGATCGCCGCATTCACCGCTCTGAACCGACAACATTACACTCTGTGCCTTGTTCATTACGCTCTGTGCCTCGACTGACACCGGGTCGCGCACCCGGCTTGCGTGTGAGGCTGGCCTGCTGGCCGGGAAACCGACACCATTGTCGTCGAGGAGTGCGCTGCCCAGGAGTGCGATGTCGACGACCACCAGCACGAACCGGCCCACCGTGGCGAATTCGATCGCGGTGGCGCTCCTCCTCGGCGCAGCGGTAGCCGTGTCGTTGGGCGTCTACGCGGGTCTGCATCAGCCCGCCAATCGGCCCCTGGTGACGCTGGGATTCTCCGGCATGCTGCAGATGAAGGCGTGGCTGACCACACTGGCGACGGCGCTGTTGTTGGTGCAGCTGGCGAGCGCGCTATGGATGTGGGGACGCCTTCCCGCTGTGACCGCCGCCGCTCCGGGCTGGGTTGCACTCGTCCATCGATGGAGTGGCACGGCGGCGTTCCTGCTCACGCTGCCGGTCGCATTCCATTGCATCTGGGCGCTCGGGTTGGCCACAGGTGATCTGCGGGTGACCATGCACAGCCTGGTGGGCTGTCTTTTCTACGGTGCGTACGCCGCGAAGATGCTTGCGCTTCGGGCACGACGGTTGCCCGGCTGGGCGTTGCCCGTTCTCGGCGGTTCAGTGCTGACCGCTCTCGTCCTGATCTGGCTCACCTCTGCGCTGTGGTTCTTCACTCGCTCGGGCCTAGCTCTGGTGTGAGGAGTTCAGTGTCCGATCCGAACATGTCTCGACGCTCGGCGCTGGCCGGAGCCGCAGTCACCGCCGTGGCCGGCATAGCCGGTTATGCGGTCGCGACGAACAGCGCTGCAGCCCAACCGAGGACGACGACGGGAGCGGCCAACGGCTACGGCAGCGACGAGGCCGCCGGAACGCGGCTCGCAGCGGTTTCCGACATTCCTGACGACGGAGGACTCATCCTTTCCGACGCGGCTGTCGTACTCACCCACGACGAATCCGGCGAGGTACTCGCGTTCTCGGCAACCTGCACGCATCAGGGCTGCACGGTTGCCTCGATCGAGGATGGCGTCATCATCTGTCCCTGCCACGGAAGTCACTTCGACCTGGCCACCGGGGAACCGGTGGCCGGGCCGGCCCGGGCGCCCCTGCCACCCATCGCCGTCGACGTCCGCAACGGTGACGTGTTCACCGCGGAGACAGGAGCCGGTTCATGAATTGGTCCCGCTCGTTGCCGACCCTCATCTGGCTTGCCGCTGTGGGGTTTGCCATCGGTGCACTGATCGCGCTCTCCTGACCGCCGGGCTGAACCCATTGATCCGGCCGGCTCCCCGTCAGTCACTCGGCCGGACTGCCGCTTTCGCGATCGCTGCGGCCAGGTCGGTGGGCCGGCTCCACATCGGCCAGTGACCGGTCGGGAGGTCGACCAATTCGAGATCGCGCAGAGTGGCAACCTCCGCCATCATCGGGTTTCCCTCGCGAGCCATGTGCATGACTACTTCAGCGGAGAACGAGCACGCGATGATGGTCGCGGGGACATCGCGACGGGCGTCGTTCCCGAGGTGCACCGGCTCCCGCAGCACCGGTCCAGGCTCTGGTACCGCCCGAACTCGGAACCGCTCGAGATCGTCCTCGCTGAGACCCTCCAGGCTCGCGCCCGCCGCAGTCAGATCCTCGAACGCAGGCAAGGGCACCTCGGCTACCTCGGGTGCGACGTCGGCGTCGAAGACCGAGCCGTCGCTGGCCGGCCCGCTGTCGACGTAGATGACCCGAGCGATGGCGGTGGGTTCATGGTCGAGGAGCACCGAGGTGGGAACTCCGGCGCCGCTGTGGGCAACGAGGACGGCCGGCGACCCGTCCGCAGCAGCAAGCACGGCCGCACGCAGCGCCTCGGCTTGCTGCGCCACCGTCGTCGACGCACGTTCGGGATTGTCAGGCTCGAGCCCCGGCAGGGTCACTGCGGTGACGTGGTGGCCGCGCCGGTGCAGGTCCTCGGCGACGGCGTCCCACGCCCAGGCGCCGAGCCAGTGGCCGGGAACGAGAACGATCGACGGCAAGGAGTGTGTCGTGGTGTCCATGCCGTGATGCTCCCTGAGCGGCGGGACAACCTTCTGTCACTATTCACGTCACTATCTATGCAATGCTGGATGAGTGAACCGGACCGAGCGGCTCCACGCCATAGCCGAGTCGCTGCGCCGGGCCGGACCCGGTGCCCGCACCGCGCAGCAGCTCGCCGACGAGTTCGAGGTGACCACCCGCACGATCAAGCGTGACCTCGCGGCCCTTGAAGCCGCAGGGCTGCCGGTTTGGGGTCGAACGGGTCCGGGGGGTGGCTACGCCTTGGCGAAGACCGCCTCGCTGCCGCCGGTGAACTTCACCGCCGCTCAAGCACTGGCCCTCAGTGCCGCGATGGCGGCCACCGTCCAGGCGCCGTTCTCCGACTCGGCACGCAGCGCGACCCGCAAGGTGCTCGACGTCCTCGACCCGGCCGCTCGACGACGAGCGACGGACCTGTCGCAGCGGGTCTGGGTCAACGTCGCGCCGAGCGCTCCCCGGGCGTTGATGTCGGTACTCGAGCAGGCGCTCCTGGACCAGGTCACGGTCAATCTCGCCTACACCGACGCCCAAGGGCGCAACACTCAGCGCGAGGTCGAGCCGCTGATCTTCGCTCTGACCGGCGGACGGTGGCTGCTCGTCGCGTGGTGTCGGCTGCGCAATGACGTCCGTTGGTTCAACCTGTCCGGGATCCGGCGCGCCTCGGCCACCCGCCGCCCGTGCACCGGCCACGAGGTCGACGAGATCGGCACGCCACCTGAAGGCGCACACCCCGTCGCCCTCTGATCTGAGGTCGCCCCGCAACTCGCCGAAGAGGGGGCGCCGTTGCCGGAGCACCCGCGGCCCGTTAAAGTGCCCCTAAGCTAACGATCTGATAACGCGCGTACCAGTAATGACTACGCTGCTGCAAGCCGGCATCCGTCGGCTCGCTGGCCTGACGGATCCGATACCTGGAGGAACGTTTCTTGGCGCGTCATCGCTCCCCCAGTGGCGTATCCGCCACTCTGAGCGGGCTCTCGGCGTTGAGACCCTCGGCACACAGCGAGCCCGCAGAACCCTCGACAGTGCAACCCGACCTCGCCCTGGAAACCCTGCCCACCGGGCCCCTGCAACTCGCCGAGTTCAGGGAGGCAGGCCACGGCAGACACGCCAGTGAACCGGCGCAGCCCCGGCAGTACATGCAGCGAACGATGGCGGCACTGTCCGGTCGACTGGCGGCCGGTTCGCGCAGCCGGCATCGGCCCGCGTACCGGAACGCGCACCGCCGCCCGCTCGCGGCCGTTGCCGCGACACTCGTCGCGGCCAGCATCTTCGCGGGCAGCCAACCCGTTTCCATGGCCGCGTCGCCGCAGGCGCTCGTCGCCGCGTCGGCCGGTGATCAGGCCGCAGCTGTGGCCGAGCGCGGGGCCGACGCCGCGGCTTCCCGCGGTGAGCGCACCGAAGGTGACTCGATCCTGGCCGCGCCGCCCCCACTCCCCGGTGCCGAGCCCGCCCTGGTTCCAGAACTCGGTTCATCTGGGGGCGCGAACGGCCCGACCGGCAGCGCGGCGCTGACCGGCAACCCCTGCCCGACGGAGGGCTTCGGTGGCGTCAAACCGCATGTCGCACAAGCCGGCTGGCACCTGAGCATCGTCTTCGGAATCCCGGAGTCCCGGATCGGCGGCGTCGCGTCCCGGCCGGGAAACTCATCCTCTGACCACCCCCGCGGGTACGCCCTGGACTTCATGGTCGACAACGCCACGGGTGATGCGCTCGCGGCCTACGCGGAGGAACACACCGAGGAACTCGCGGTCAAGTACATCCTCTGGCAGGTTCCCGACCACTACGACCACGTACACATCTCGTTCAACGACAACCCCGGAAGCGGGATGACCTGCTGACCTGACGGCGCGGCGGTCCGTACAACGCCCTCAGGTGCAGTCCGATCGACGCACGGCGGTCGTATCGTTGCCTGCGTAGGGGCGACTTGGAGGCGATCGTGCCGCTAGAACCCGGGACGGTGTTCGCGGGGTTCACTATCGAGGCGACGCTCGGCGTGGGCGGCATGGGGACGGTATACCGCGCCCGGCACCCCCGGCTGCCGCGTTCGGATGCGCTGAAACTCCTCCGCCCGGACCTGTCTCACGACCCGGATTTCGCGGTCCGCTTCGCCCGCGAGGCCGACATCGCAGCTCGGCTCGACCATCCGAACATCGTGGGAGTCAACGATCGGGGCGTCGAAGACGGCCAGCTTTGGATCAGCATGCCCTTGATCACCGGCATGGACGCCGCGCAGGCGCTGGCCCTGGCCGGTGGCCGACTGCCGGCCCAGAGAGCGGTTCGCATCGTGGGCCAGGTCGCCGCCGCCTTGGACTTTGCCCATCGCAACGGGCTGTGGCACCGCGACGTGAAACCCGCCAACATCCTGCTCGCCCCAGGTGAGGAGGGTGAGCCCGAACGGGTGCTCCTTGCCGACTTCGGGATCGCCAAGGCCGCCGACGAGGAGGGGCGCGGTCTGACCAAGACCGGAAGCGTGATCGGCACGTTCGACTATGCGCCGCCGGAACAGATCGAAGGCGGGGCTTTCGATCACCGGGTCGACATCTATGCCCTGGGCTGCGTGCTCTACAAGCTGCTCACGGGATCGGTGCCCTACCCCGGGACGACGATGGCCGCGGCCATGCACGGTCATCTCACCCGTCCGCCCCCGCGGCCCACCGCCCGAACGCCGTGGCTGCCCCCCGCACTTGATGACGTGATCGCGCGGGCGATGGCCAAGAATCCGGCTGAGCGATATCCCACGTGTCGGGCGCTCGCCGCCGACGCGCGGCAGGCCCTGGCCTCGCTGCCACCCGCGCCACCGCTGCCCTACTCGATCAGCGCGAGTCGTGCTGATCCGGACTCGTCCGAGCACATGCGCCTTGGGCCGGTCGGCACCGAGGAACTGTCTCCGGCCGACCGGGACGGCCTCGTCGAGTTAGTCAGGCAGTCAAGGCTTTTCGACCTGCCGGACAGCTTGCCGCTCCCCGAATCGGACTGGGGCGACGCGCAAACTGAGCCCACAGGGTCTGCCCTGCACTCTGCCGCCATCACAGTCGAGGTACATGCGGCAGGTCGCTCGGCGCGAGTGACGTACGTCCCAGGGTTGTCCACTCGGCCGCCGCAACTCGATGATCTCGTGCGCGGACTGGAGGACCGATGTACCTGGCAGGCCGCCGGCGTCTCGAGTCCGAGCGGGGCGGCTGAACTTCCAACTCAGCCCGCGGCTCCGGCCACGGTGATCGAGTCGAGACCAGAGGTTGCGCCATTCCGCCCGCCGACTACTGACCCACGTCTGGCCCAACCGGCCCCGCCCATCCGGCACGACCTCGCCCCGGAGCCGCCACCACCAACCTCGCCGCCGCAGCAGCAATCGTGGCCGCCGGCGGATCGATCGCCCGCTGCCCCACCGCCATGGCTCCCGGCTCAATCGCCATCTCATCCGGCTCCATCGCCGCAGCGACCGGCTGGGCGAGGTAACAGTCGCAAGCTCGTAGCCCTGGTGGCAGCAGCCCTCGTCGCCCTCGCCGGTGGCGTCACTGCCTACATCCTGATCAACGACGAAGACCCTGACGGCCCGACCGCGGCTACATCGGCATCGTCGGCCGACACCGGGTCTGACGGTGGAAGCAGGTCCGACAGCGGAGGCGGGAGCAGCGTGCCGAGCAGCGCCGATCTGGGGCTGCCGAGCGGCCCGGAACTGCCCGGGAACGTGCTGGTCGCCAATCAGCAGATCGATGGAAACCTCGACCTCTACACCGTCGACAGCGTGACGGGACAGACACAGACCCGGCTCACGACAGACGCCGCGCCGGACTTCGGACCGGTGATCGCTCCAGATCGATCCAGCGTGGTCTTCCTACGCCAGCGCGAGCAGGCCCTCGAGATCTGGGTCGTCGCCACCGATGGCACCGGTGCGCGGCCACTCTTCGCAGAGACCCCACCGGGGTGCGACAGCGTGCTTCGACCGGCCTGGAACCCAGCCGATCCCACGATGCTCGCCGTCGTCTGCATCGACGCCGCCGGCACGGCGACCATGCAACTCCTGACGCCCTGGGGCGCGAGCATTCGTGCGCTGCAGCCGGGCGTGCCCATCTTCGATGACCTGGCGTTCGCCCCAGACGGGACGTCCCTCATCTACTGGGGCAGCGCCGATGCCGGCGCCGGTGACGGTCCGCTGTATCAATTGGCCACAGACGGCAGCGCCCCCGCCGTCATGATCACCGAGCCGTCGACGAGGGGGGCCGACGCCATCTTCTCCCCAGATGGAACGCGGATCGCCTTTCGCGCGTGGATCGACGACGGGAACACGCCGGTCAATACCGAGATCGTCGTCTATCAGGACGGAGCCAATCAGGTCCTGGCCGCGGATGTCGGCATCGATCAGGATCCTGCCTGGTCGCCGGACGGCTCGATGATCGTCTTCAAATCCGACCGTGCCGACGCAGCCGGCGTTCGTACGGACCGACTGTGGATCATGTCGGCTGACGGGACCGGCGTCCGATTGCTGACCAACGGACCCGTCGCCGATGGGTACGCGCCCGCTTGGTCGAACCGCTGACGTCAGCTGGCTTTGCGGCGGACGGCAGTGGCAGTTGCCTTCGCTGCCGACTTCTTCGCGGTGGCGGTCCGCGCGGCAGTTCGCGGACGGGCGGCAGACGACGTGCTCGCCGGACCGCCTGCCCTGCCGTTTTCGAGCAGCGGCTTGAGGAAGCGGCCGGTGTGGCTCCGCGGATGAGTCGCGACATCCTCGGGGGTGCCCTCGATCACCACTCGTCCGCCGCCGCCGCCGCCTTCTGGACCCATGTCGATGATCCAGTCAGCGGACTTGATGACATCCAGGTTGTGCTCGATCACGATCACTGAGTTGCCTTTGTCCACCAAGCCGTTGATGACGCCGAGAAGTTTGCGGATGTCCTCGAAGTGCAGTCCGGTGGTCGGCTCGTCCAAGATGTAGACGGTCCTGCCCGTCGAGCGCTTCTGCAGCTCGCTCGCCAGCTTCACCCGCTGCGCCTCCCCGCCGGACAGGGTTGGTGCCGGCTGGCCGAGCCGGACGTACCCGAGCCCCACGTCCACCAACGTGCGCAGATGCCGCGCGATCGGGGGGATCGCGGCGAAGAATTCAGCGCCTTCCTCGATCGGCATATCGAGCACCTCAGCGATGGTGCGGCCCTTGAAGTGCACCTCCAAGGTCTCCCGGTTGTACCGGGCTCCCTTGCAGACCTCGCACGGCACATAGACATCCGGCAGGAAGTTCATCTCGATCTTGATCGTGCCGTCGCCCGAGCAGGCCTCGCAGCGACCGCCCTTCACGTTGAAGGAGAACCGACCGGGTTGGTAACCGCGGACCTTCGCCTCCTGGGTCTGGGCGAACAGCTTGCGGATGTGGTCGAAGACACCGGTGTAGGTGGCCGGGTTGGATCGCGGAGTCCGGCCGATCGGTGATTGGTCGACACCAACGACCTTGTCGACCTCTTCCACGCCGGTCACCCTGCGGTGTCTGCCCGGGACCAGTCGGGAACCGTTGATCTGATTGGCCAGCGTCGCGTAGAGGATGTCGTTGACCAGCGTTGACTTGCCCGAGCCCGACACCCCGGTGACCGCCACCAACGCACCGAGCGGGAACGTGACGTCGATCCCGCGCAGGTTGTGCTCGCGTGCGCCCTTGACGACCAGCTCCCGTCCGAGGGCGAGCGGGCGGCGATGCTTGGGTACCGGGATCTCGCGACGGCCGGACAGGTAGTCGCCGGTCAGCGATCCCTGCGCCGACAGCAGATCTTCCAATGTCCCGCTGCTGACGATGTGTCCACCGTGCTCTCCAGCCCCCGGACCGATGTCGACGATCCAGTCAGCTCGGCGGATCGTGTCCTCGTCGTGCTCGACGACGATCAGGGTGTTGCCGAGGTCGCGAAGCCGGACCAGCGTTTCGATCAGTCGGCGGTTGTCGCGCTGGTGCAAGCCGATCGAGGGCTCGTCCAGTACGTAGAGCACGCCCACCAGCCCCGACCCGATCTGAGTGGCCAACCGGATTCGTTGCGCCTCACCGCCGGCCAGTGTCGCCGCCGGCCGGCTCAAAGACAGGTAGTCCAGACCGACATCGACCAGGAACGAGAGTCGCGCCTGAACCTCTTTCAAGACTCGGTCAGCGATCATTCGCTCCCGGTCGGCCAGCTCCAGTCCGTTGAGGAAGACCGAGCACTCACCGATGGACAGGCTGGTCACCTCGGCGATGTTCTTGCCGCCCAACGTGACTGCGAGGATCTCTGGCTTCAATCGGGTGCCGTTACAGACCGGACACGGCACATCGCGCATGTATCCCTCGTACTTGTCCCGGGCCCAGTCGCTGTCGGTGTCCGCGTGTCGCCGCTCCAGGAACGGGATGACGCCCTCGTAGGACGCGTAGTAGGAGCGGGTCCGGTTGTAGCGGTTCTTGTACGAAACGTGCACCTGTTCGTTCGTACCTTCGAGGATCACCTTGCGTGCCCTCGCCGGCAGTTCCTGCCAGGGGGTGTCCATCGAAAATCCGATCAGGTCACCGAGTCCGGTCAGCAACCGGGAGAAGTATTCGTTCGTCTGGGCACCGGCCCAAGGGGCGATTGCGCCCGCACCGAGCGAGCGCTCCGGGTCCGGGATCACCAGGTCGGAGTCGACCTCCTTGCGGGTGCCCAGACCGGTGCACTCGGGGCACGCGCCGAAGGGCGAGTTGAACGAGAACGAGCGCGGCTCGAGCGCTTCGAAGGAGAGCCCGTCGTAGAGGCAGGCCAGGTGCTCGGAGAACGTGCGCTCGCGATGCGGGTCGTCCTCGGGCAGGTCCACGAACTCGAGCACCACGAGGCCCCCGGCCAACCGCAGTGCGGTCTCGACCGAGTCGGTCAGCCGCTGCTTGGAACTGGCCCGGACCGTGAGCCGGTCGATGACGACCTCGATGGAGTGCTTTTCCTGCTTCTTGAGCTTCGGGGCGTCGGTCAACGCATGGACGACCCCGTCGATCCGCGCCCGGGCGAAACCCTGCCCCTGCAGTGCGGAGAACAGGTCGACGTATTCACCCTTGCGTTCCCGGACCACCGGTGCGAGGACCTGGAACCGGGTGCCCTCCTCGAGGGCCAGGACCTGGTCGACGATCTGTTGCGGAGTCTGCTTGGCGATCACCCGCCCGCAGATCGGGCAGTGCGGCTGCCCGGCGCGCGCATAGAGCAGCCGCAGGTAGTCATAGACCTCGGTGATGGTGCCGACCGTCGAGCGCGGGTTGCGGTTGGTCGACTTCTGGTCGATGGACACCGCCGGAGACAGACCCTCGATGAAATCCACGTCCGGCTTGTCCAGCTGGCCCAGGAACTGCCTCGCATATGCCGACAGTGACTCGACATAACGGCGTTGCCCCTCGGCGAAGATCGTGTCGAACGCGAGACTCGACTTGCCGGAACCGGACAGGCCGGTGAAGACGATCATCGCGTTGCGCGGGAGGTCCAGGTGGACGTCCTTGAGGTTGTGCTCGCGAGCGCCGCGCACGACCAGTCTGTCCATCGAGCCTTCGTCCTCCTGGTACATGCCGTGGGTCAGTCTGCGGCGCATCCGAACCGGTCAAGTGTATCGAACGCGTGTTCGACTAGCTCGGTTTGGGCTCCGCCATACGGGACGGGGCGTGTCGCTGCCAGGGAAGCTCGCGTTCGAGAGCGGCTGCGACACCCAACAATCGTGCCTCGCTGCCGGGGGGTCCGACCATCTGTACGGCCAACGGCAGACCGTCGCTGCGTGTTCCCATCGGAACGCTCATCGCCGGATACCTGGCGTAGTTCCACACCGAGGGAAACGGGGCGAAGCGGGACGAGGTCAGCACATTGGTCAACCAGCCGCGCCGATGCCAGTTCTCGGCCGGTGGTGGCGTCCCGAGCGAGATCGGCACGAGAAGGACGTCCACCTCGTCGAACAGTGCCCGAGCACGTGTCTCGAAGGCTCGGACCGGCTCCGGCCGGACCAGTCCCAGCCTGGTGACCAAACGGCCCAATTGAGCCTGCCGGCGGGTTCTCGGTTGCAGCAGTGCGGGATCGGCTCCAAGACCCTCGGCGTCCGCGGCAGCCACCGCGAACCAGCGCAGGATCAGAGCGAGGGCCGCCGAGGTCGGGTAGGGAACCCGAACCGGTGCAACCCGGTGACCCAATGCGGCCAGCGCCGCGGCCGCGCGGTCTACCCCGGACCGACTGTCCGCATCGGGGCGAGTACCCACGAGCGGGCTGCGGATGGAGGTGCCGATCCGCAGACTTTCCGGCGGCAGCATCGGAAGGTCCGGTCGCGCACTGCCGGCAAGGACGCCATGACCCAGCGCCAGGTCGCTGACCGTGCTGGCAAGCATGCCGTTCTCGGACATCCCGAACCAGTCCCCCACGCCGAGTCCGGCTGGTACGACGCCTCTGCCCGGTTTGAGGGTGAGCACTCCACAGCTGGCCGCCGGGATTCGTAACGAGCCCAGACCGTCGGCTCCGTGGGCAATCGGGACCATTCCAGCTGCGACCGCCGCGGCACTTCCACCCGAGGAACCGCCGGTCGTGCGGGTCGGATCCCACGGGTTCCGGGTGATCGCCTCCGGGCAGTCGGTGAAGGCGAACAGGCAGAGTTCGGGCACCCGGGTGATCCCGACGACGATGGCGCCGGCGCCTCGTAGCCGCGCGACGACGGGGTGATCACTGCTCGCCGGCGTGAGGGATGGCACCGATGCCGATCCGTGCGTGGTCAGCTCGCCGGTGACCGCGACGTTGTCCTTGATCGCGACCGGGACTCCGGCCAGCGGAAGGTCGCGCACACCGACATCGGAATCCAGCGCCCGCGCCTCGGCCAGGGCCGCCTCGGTACGGACCACCCGGAAGGCGTTCCAAAGCTGATCCGCTTCTTGAATCCGGTGCAGATGGGCGGCCACGACCTCCTCGGCCGACCACCTGCCGCTGCGAACTGCTTCCGAGATGTCGAGCGCGGTCGAGTCGAGGACGTCCACGTTGGAACCGTAGCGAACGCCTCCGACAGCGCGGCCTGCCGCCGACAGGTGGTTCCCGGCCAAGAAGACCCGCGGGCTCCGGGCGCCCGCTCTACCACTGTGGCGGGTCTCTGATCTACCGTTCGGCGTACTCGGCCACGAGTGAGCGGCGCCCTCGCGGCGACAGACTCGACCAGCATCCAAGAGGAGCCATGACCAACACGGTGTACGCCGAACCTTCCGCAGTCATCGAGAACCGGGCGCCCAATATGGCCAGACTGTTCCTGGATCGGGTCGAGGACACGCCAGCGCGGCCGGCGTTCCGATTCCCACACGGCGACGGGTGGAAGTCGGTCTCCTGGGCAGAGACCGGTGCGCGTGTGCGCGAGGTCGCGGCCGGACTTGTTTCGCTTGGCGTCGAGCCCGGGCAACGGGTGGCGATCGCTTCCGGAACTCGGTACGAGTGGATCGTCGCGGATCTGGCAATCATGTGTACCGGCGCGGCGACGACAACCGTCTACCCGAGCTCCATGGCCTCGGATGTGGCGTTCATTCTCGCCGACTCCGAGTCGCGAGTTGTCTTCGCTGAGGACGACAGCCAGATCGCCAAGCTGGTGGAAGCCCGCTCCGAGATCCCTATGGTCGCCGCCGTGATCACCTTCGACGGCAAGGCGGACGGGGACTGGGTCCTCACCCTCGACGATGTGGCCGAGCGTGGCCGCGAGTTGCTGACGTCCACCCCGTCGGTGATCGACGACCGGGTCAAGGCGATCACTCCCGACTCGTTGGCGACGCTGATCTATACGTCGGGGACCACCGGACGCCCGAAGGGCGTGCGCCTGCGGCACTCCAGCTGGACGTACGAGGGTGCGGCGGTCGCGGCCGAACCGGGGCTGCTCTCCGTCGATGACCTGCAGTATCTGTGGCTGCCGTTGGCGCATTCGTTCGGCAAGGTTCTGTTGAGCACCCAGATGGCAGTCGGCTTCGAGACCGCAGTGGACGGCCGGATCGACAAGATCATCGACAACCTGGCAGTGGTGAAGCCGACATTCATGGGCGCCGCGCCGCGGATCTTCGAGAAGGCTTACAACCGGATCACGACGATGACCGCCGACGAGGGCGGCGCGAAGAAGAAGATCTTCGACTGGGCCTTCAAAGTGGGCCTTGCCGTCAAGGCCCGCGAGGCCGAGGCCAAGTCGGTCCCACCGCTGCTGAAGCTGCAGTACGGCCTGGCCAACAAGTTGGTCTTCTCGAAGATCCAGGAGCGGTTCGGCGGTCGGGTGCGGTTCTTCATCTCCGGCGCAGCCGCGCTCAACGGTCAGATCGCCCGCTGGTTCGATGCCGCCGGCATCCTGATCCTCGAGGGGTACGGCCTGACCGAGACCTCAGCCGGATCCTCGGTCAACCGGCCGACGCGAAACAAGTTCGGCACGATCGGTATCCCCTTCGAGGGCACTGAGTTCCGGATCGCGGGTGATGGCGAGCTGCTCATCAAAGGCCCTGGCGTCATGGACGGCTACCACAACCTCGACGACGCAACGAAGGAAGCGTTGGACTCCGAGGGCTGGCTGCACACCGGGGACATCGCCGAGATCGACGCTGACGGTTTCACAAAGATCACCGACCGTAAGAAGGATCTCTTCAAGACCTCCGGCGGGAAGTACATCGCCCCATCCCAGATCGAGTCCCAGTTCAAGGCGTTGTGCCCGTACGTCGGCCAGATCGTGGTCCACGGCAACCAGCGCAACTTTGTCTCGGCCCTCATCACCCTCGACCCGGAAGCCATTGCGGGCTGGGCGAAGTCGCAGAGCGGTTTGGAGAGCGCCGCCTACGCCGAGATCGTCAAGTCCGACCAGGCTCGCACCATGGTCCAGGGCTACATCGACACCTTGAATTCCGAGCTCAATCGCTGGGAGACCCTGAAGAAGTTCGTGATCCTCGACCACGACCTGAGCGTCGAGTCCGGCGAGATGACCCCATCGCTGAAGGTGAAGCGCAAGGTGGTGGAGGACAACCATCGGGAGCAACTCGACGAGCTGTACGCCTGATGGGCATGGACGCAACGGGGGCCCCAGATCCCAACTACACCGGCCAGGTGACGACCGGCGGTCCCGCGGACGTACGCGAACTCGACGGTCTGCGGATCAGCAAACTCTCGGTGGGGCCGATGGACAACAACGCCTACCTGCTCGAGTGCACGGCGACCGGCGACGGCCTGTTGATCGACGCGGCGAACGAGGCGTCCCGGATCCTGGACCTCGCCAATGGCACATCCCTGCGCCGGGTCGTGACCACACATCGGCACCGCGACCACTGGCAAGCGCTGCCCGAAGTGGTCGAGAAGACCGGTGCCGCAACATCAGCGCATCCATTGGACGGTGCGGAACTCCCGATTCCGGTCAGCGACCCCGTCGAGCACGGCGGGACTGTCAAGGTCGGACAGGTGGAGCTCGCGGTGATCCATCTGCGCGGCCACACGCCGGGCAGCATCGCGTTGCTCTGGGAAGGCGATGGAACGCACCTCTTCACCGGCGACAGCCTGTTTCCGGGCGGACCCGGGAACACGTTCGGCAACACCGAGGACTTCGTCTCGCTGATGGACGACCTGGAAGAACGCGTCTTCGCGACGCTGCCGGATGACACGTGGGTCTATCCCGGGCACGGTTCGGACACGACCCTGGGCGCCGAACGTCCGCACCTGGCTGAATGGCGTGCCCGCGGCTGGTGAACGCGCTGCCCGCGGTTGCGCGGCCAAGTTCGAGGGGTGGACGCGGACTACCTCGCGATTGACCGGATACGGTCCGTCGATGACGAGAACCCTGTTCGCCGGTGGCGAGGTCTTCGACGGCACCGGTGCTGCCCCCGCGTCGGCTGACGTCCTGGTGGAGGACGGACTGATCGTGGACGTCGGCAGTGGTCTGGATGCAGACGACGTCGTGGACTGCACCGGGGCAACGGTCCTTCCCGGGCTGATCGACAGCCACGTGCACGTCCTGTTCAGCGGCGTGAACATCATGCGCATGCTGCAGACGCCGTTCAGCTATCCGTTCTACGAGGCGGTGCACAACCTCCGGGCGACACTGGACATCGGCATCACTCACGTACGTGATGCCAGTGGCGCCGACCTCGGTGTCGCCGAAGCACTTCGGAACGGGCTCATCGCCGGTCCGCGCACGCAGATATCGATCAGCATGATCAGCCAGACCGGCGGACACGGCGACGGGTGGCAGCCCTGCGGTGCGCTGGTGCCCCTCCTGAGCCCGCACCCGGGCAAGCCGCACACGATCGTGAACGGTGCCGAGGAGATGCGCCGCGTCGTGCGCGAACTCATCCGCGCCGGAGCCGACATCATCAAGGTCGCCACCAGCGGTGGCGTGCTCTCACCGCGCGACGACCCCAGACACGGTCACTTCCGCGACGCCGAGATCGCCGTCCTCGTCGAAGAGGCAACAGCGGCCGGCTTGTACGTGATGGCACATGCCCAGGCCACTGATGGAATCAAGGTGGCGATCCGCAACGGCATCCGTTCGATCGAGCACGGAATCTATCTCGACGACGAAGCCATCGAGATGATGCTTGCGGCCGGAACCTGGCTGGTTCCAACCCTTTCGGCGCCGCGCGAGGTGCTGATCATGGCGGACTCCGGAATACCCATGCCGGCGACGGTGATCGCCAAGGCACGGATGGTTCTGGAAGAGCATGACGACTCCGTTCGCCGCGCGATCGACGCGGGAGTGAAGATCGCGATGGGCACCGACAGCGGGGTCGGGCCGCATGGGAAGAACCTGGGTGAACTCGGTCTCATGGCGAGCCTGGGCATGTCCCCCGCCGCTGCCTGGCACGCAACGACGGCGTCAGCAGCAGACCTGCTCGGGATCGGGGCGGAATTCGGCACTCTCCAACCCGGCAAGCGCGCGGATGTCGTGGTTCTCGACGGCTCGATCGATGACCTCGTCGGCCTGGAGAAGCGGGTCTGGGCCGTCTATCAGGACGGCATTCAGGTCGCCGGTGACAACACAAGGCTGCCGGCTCAATCGGGGCTGGACGTGTCACCCTCGCCGCGCAACTGAGCTGCGGCGTCGGGGTCCGTCCGGGCCTTCATCAGGCTGGCAACGACCGCGGCCGCCATAACACCGACAATCACGGTCAAGGACAGCCAGATGGGGATCGTGGGGACTCCATCCAGGTGCTCGCCACCGTTGATGAACGGCAGGTTGTTCTCGTGCAGGGCCTCCAGCATCAGCTTGACGCCGATGAACCCGAGAATCACCGACAATCCCATGGACAGGTAGACCAGTCGCTCGAGCAGCCCACCCAAGAGGAAGTAGAGCTGGCGTAGTCCCATCAACGCGAAGATGTTGGCGGTGTAGACGATGAAGGCTTCCCGGGTCAGACCGAAGATCGCGGGAATGGAGTCCAGGGCAAAGAGCAAGTCGGTCGACCCGATGGCGAGGAACACGATGATCATTGGCGTCCAGAGCCGCTTGCCGTCGACCGTCGTACGGATCTTGGCCCCGTCGTAGTCGTCACTGATCGGCAGGATCTTGCGCATCCGCCGAATCAGGACGTTCTCCTGGAACTCCTCTTCCTCGCCCTGCTGCTTGGCCAGCTTGACCGCGGTGTAGATCAGGAAGAGGCCGAAGATGTAGAAGACCCAGATGAACTGCTCGATCAAAGCGGCGCCGGCCAGGATGAAGATGCCCCGCAGCACGAGCGCGATGATGATGCCCACCATCAGCACTTCCTGCTGGTACTTCCTGGGCACCGAGAAGCGGGCCATGATGATCACGAAGACGAACAGGTTGTCGATCGACAGGCTGTATTCGGTGAGCCAACCGGCGTAGAACTCGCCTGCCGCCCGCCCACCGGCGAACCACAACATCGCCAGCCCGAAGAGCAGCGCCAGGATGACGTAGAACGTCACCCACGCCGAGGATTCCTTCATCGACGGAAGATGCGGGCGACGCGCGACGATCAGGAGGTCCGCGAGCAGCAGCAACCCGAGGAAGACGAACGATCCGATCTCGAACCAGACTGGCAGATCCAGCACGGGGGCAATCCCTCTCCGGTGGCATAGGGCAACACCGGAGGTCTCTCCCGCCCGGGCCCGTCGAGTTCTACGAGCGCCAGGCCGACGGGACCGGGACGGAGCCGGCTGGGCCGGTCCGGCCGTGGTGACGACCCCGCCGCGAAGGAATACTCCCCTCCACCGACGAACCCATTGTGTACGACGGGCTGTCCACGCGGCGCATCGGGGCGCTGCGAACTGTCAGTCGAGGTTGCTAGCGTCCGCGTCATGGACATCAAACTCGAAGTCGTGCCTGTGCCCGTGACCGACATCGACCGGGCCAAGGCGTTCTACGTCGACCAGGTCGGCTTCATCGCCGACCACGACCATGTGGTCAGCGAGGACGTTCGCTTCGTGCAGCTGACCCCGCCGGGCTCGGCCTGTTCGATCGCCTTCGGCAAGGGCATCTCGAACATGGAACCGGGTGCGCTGCAGGGAGTGATGTGCGTGGTCGCAGACGTCGAGGCGGCGCGCAAAGAGCTCGCCGGCCGGGGCGTCAACGTCAGCGACGTGGACGAGCAGGCATGGGGCAAGTTCGTCTACTTCGCCGACCCGGACGGCAACGGCTGGGCGTTCCAGGAACTCCCGGAATGGTCCGCCGGGGCCGGTGGATCAGGGCAGCAGACCTAGGCAGCCGTTCAGCCCTGACCGGCACGCTGCATCTGGCGGAGTTCCTTCTTGAGCACGCCGATCTCGTCGCGCAGCCGGGCAGCCAGCTCGAACTGGAGTTCGCGAGCTGCGGCCAGCATCTGGGCGTCCAGCTGTCCGATCAGGTCGGCAAGCTCTGTTGCCGGCAGCGTCGAGGCGTCCAGCATCCGCTCGCCCTTGCCCCGGGAGGACAGGCCCGGGACCGGGGCCTTGCCCCGGGACTGGGTACGCCCGCCGCCGTAGAGACGCTCGGTGGTCTTCTCGGTGTCGGCGGCCTCGGCATAGATGTCATCGAGGATGTCGACGATCTTCTTCCGAAGCGGCTGCGGGTCCAGCCCGCGCTCCAGGTTGTATGCCACCTGCTTTTCGCGCCGCCGGTTGGTCTCGTCGATCGCGCGTTCCATCGATGGGGTGATCTTGTCGGCGTACATGTGCACCTGGCCCGAGACGTTGCGCGCGGCCCGCCCGATGGTCTGGATCAGCGACGTCTCCGAGCGCAGGAAGCCCTCCTTGTCGGCGTCCAGGATGGAGACCAGCGACACCTCGGGGAGGTCCAGACCCTCTCGAAGCAGGTTGATGCCCACGAGGACGTCGTAGTCGCCCTTGCGCAATTCGCGCAGCAACTCGACCCGGCGCAGCGTGTCCACCTCGGAGTGCAGGTACCGCACCCGGATACCGAGCTCCAACAGGTAGTCAGTGAGGTCCTCGGCCATCTTCTTGGTCAACGTCGTCACCAGGACCCGTTCGTCACGCTCGGCGCGGAGCCTGATCTCGGACACCAGGTCGTCGATCTGGCCCTTCGTCGGCTTGACCACGACCTCCGGGTCGACCAGACCGGTCGGGCGGATCACCTGCTCGACGAACTCACCCTTGGTCCGGCCAAGCTCATAGCTGCCTGGCGTGGCCGACATGTAGACGGTCTGGCCGATCCGCTCGACGAACTCATCCCAGCGCAATGGCCGGTTGTCCATCGCGGACGGCAGTCGGAACCCGTGGTCCACCAGGGTCCGTTTGCGGCTCATGTCGCCTTCGTACATCCCGCCGATCTGCGGCACGGTCACGTGAGACTCGTCGATCACGAGCAGGAAGTCGTCCGGGAAGTAATCCAGCAGGCAGGACGGTGGGCTGCCGGGTCCCCGTCCGTCGAGATGCCGCGAGTAGTTCTCGATGCCGGAGCAGAACCCCACCTGGCGCATCATCTCGATGTCGTACGTGGTGCGCATCCGGAGCCGCTGGGCCTCGAGCAGTTTGCCCTGCTTCTCCAGCTCGGCAAGCCGGTCGACGAGCTCGGCCTCGATGCTCGCGATCGCCTTTTCCATCCGTTCGGGACCGGTGGCGTAGTGGGTGGCGGGAAAGACGAACAGCTCGTCGACCTCGCGCACGATCTCCCCGGTGAGCGGGTGCAGGTAGTACAACCGCTCGATCTCGTCACCGAACATCTCGACGCGGACACCGAGCTCCTCGTACGAGGGGATGACCTCGATCGTGTCACCCCGAACGCGGAACGTCCCGCGGGTGAACGACAGGTCGTTGCGGGTGTATTGCATGTCGACCAGGCGGTGCAGCAGCCAGTCCCGATCGGTGTTGGTACCCAGCTGCAGCCGCACGCTCTGGTCGAGATACTCCTTCGGGGTACCCAGGCCGTAGATGCACGAGACGCTGGCCACGACGACGACGTCGCGCCTCGTGACCAGGCTCGCGGTCGACGAGTGCCGCAGCCGTTCGACCTCGTCGTTGACCGAGCTGTCCTTCTCGATGTAGGTGTCGGTCTGCGGCACGTAGGCCTCGGGTTGGTAATAGTCGTAGTAGGAGACGAAGTACTCCACGGCGTTGTTGGGCAGCAGCTCACGGAACTCGTTGGCCAGTTGGGCGGCAAGCGTCTTGTTAGGCGCGATGACGAGCGTGGGTCGCTGGACCTGCTCGATCAACCACGCCGCACTTGCCGACTTGCCCGTGCCCGTCGCACCGAGCAGCACGACATCCCGTTCGCCGGCCTTGATCCGACGGGTCAGGTCTTCGATGGCCTGCGGTTGGTCTCCGGCCGGCTCGAAGTCAGCCTCGACGGTGAAGGCGCCTGTGGTCGGCGTCTTGTCGTTGGACCACGTCCGAAGCGGCCGCACCGGAACCTGGAGCTTCTTCGGCGCGGTCGCGGTCGGGGTCGGCAGCCCGACATCCGAGGTGGAGGCGTCTGTAGCAGTCACAGTTAACGAACATAGGCCGCGCCTCCGACATTCCCCAGTTACATGGCTCGCTGCGCTCGCAGTGTTCGCTCCGCTCCTCCATTCCGCCTCGTGCGCTGCGCGCACCGGTCGGTCCGATCCTCCCTCGCTGGCGCTCGGTCGATTCTCCCGCCCTCTCGGCGATGCTCGTTCCTCGCTGCGATGCTCACTCACGAAACACGTGTGACATGGCTCGCTGCGCTCGCAGCGGCATGGCGAACGGCCGTACCGTTTCAAGCATGAGCGATCGACGCGGCTCCGATGCGGACATCGCCGGGCTGCTGCGCACATCGGTCTGGGCGATCGTGGGGCTCACGCCGAACACCCGGCGGCCCTCGTACGGCGTGGCGAGGTTTCTGCTCGACCGGGGCGTGACGGTCATCCCGGTCAATGTCCAGGGCGCGACGGTGCATGGCCAACCCGGTGTCCGCTCTCTGGCCGAGATCGACGTGCCCGTCGATGTGGTCGACATCTTCCGCCGTTCGTCCGAGGCGGGCGGGCATGTGGACGAGGCGATCGACATCGGGGCGGGTGCAGTCTGGTTGCAGCTCGGCGTCATCGACACCGCTGCTGCCGATCGCGCCGAAGCCGCCGGCCTGACCGTGGTGATGGATCACTGTCCCGAGATCGAGTGGCCGCGGCTAGGCCCGACCGGGCCATAGCCCGGACCGGCCACCGATCGGCGAACTCCGCCGGCCAGATCGGAAAAATTCATGTGGACAACGTGTGCAATGAGGGTGGAGAGCCGAGGTCATCATGTGGATGAATCCACCCTCTTTGTGGACGGAGAGTAACGACTGTTGGAGGTAGCCACTAGAGTAGCCAGTGTGACTCATGGGGCAGGAGTTTCTCGAAAAAACTCTTGTCCCCGCGTAGACAGCTGCGTAACTTACGTCCTGCAGGGAACAACCGGCACAGACCAGAGAAACTGAAAGCTTCGGTTCGCCGAAGAATTCTGGATCATTGGTCACGCTGTGTAGCGTACTTCGGTACGGTATACGGCGACCGGGGCCACTGATCGTGGCGACTTTCGGGTCGCTGTCGAACAACGGACCCGAGGTGTAGGTCAGCGAGCTTGCTCGAGGACAGACATCCCGGGGTCATCGCAACTTCGGTTGCGATAACCCGGAGGGCCGGAAGTTCCCGGCACATGACGCCCCTTCGCGACCCGTTCGCGGAGGGGCGTCGTTATTGTCCGAACCGACGTTGGGTGAGACGACCTTGTCAGCGACGTCGTTATTGTCTGCCAAGTGACATCGTGGCCGGGAGCGGCATATCCCCTCGGCGCAACCTATGACGGCACCGGGACCAATTTCGCCGTCTTCAGCGAAGTCGCCCACTCCATCGAGTTGTGCATCTTCGACCGGCAGGGCGTCGAGACCCGGATTCCCATGGAGGACGTCGACGCCTTCGTGCATCACGTCTACATCCCTGGAATCACCCCCGGACAGCGGTACGGCTACCGCGTACACGGCCCCTACTCCCCCCGGCACGGGCAACGCTGCAACCCGGCCAAGCTGCTGATCGATCCGTACGCCAAAGCCCTGGACGGCCGGCTGGAGTGGGGCCAGGCCCTGTTCAGTTATCCACTCGGGCCACCAGCAGAACTGCGGTCGGCGACCGCAGAACGGGCAGCCGGCGACTCGCCTGATCACACCGACTCCGCCCCGCACACGATGAAGTCGGTGGTGATCAACCCGTTCTTCGACTGGGGGGCAGATCGCGCCCCGCGCACGCCGTACCACCGGACGCTGATCTACGAGGCGCATGTCCGTGGACTGACCAAGAACCACCCTGGGGTGCCGGAGGAGATGCGTGGCACGTATGCCGGGATCGCCCACCCGGCCATCATCGAGCACCTGACCACGCTGGGGGTGACCGCGCTGGAGTTGATGCCGGTGCACCAGTTTGTCCTGGACCACTCGCTGGCCGAGCGCAGGTTGACCAATTACTGGGGTTACAACACGATCGGCTTCTTCGCGCCACATCAGGCCTACTCCTCGTCTGGGAGCGGCGGCCACCAGGTGCAGGAATTCAAGGGAATGGTCCGCGCGCTGCACGAGGCCGGCATCGAGGTGATCCTCGACGTCGTCTACAACCACACCGCGGAGGGCAACCACCTCGGTCCGACACTGTGCTTCCGCGGCCTGGACAACGCTGCCTACTACCGCCTCGACGACAAACACCCGGACCGCTATGTCGACTACACCGGCACGGGGAACTCGCTGAATGTCCGGCACCCCAATGCCTTGCAGCTGATCATGGACTCGCTCCGCTACTGGGTTCTGGACATGCACGTCGACGGGTTCCGCTTCGATCTTGCGTCGGCCCTGGCCAGGGAGTTGCACGATGTCGACCGGCTGTCGGCGTTCTTCGACCTCGTCCAGCAGGATCCAGTTGTCAGCCAGGTCAAACTGATCGCTGAGCCCTGGGATGTCGGCGAGGGTGGCTATCAGGTGGGCAAGTTCCCTCCGCAGTGGACTGAGTGGAACGGGAAGTACCGCGATACCGTCCGCGACTTCTGGCGCGGCGAGAAAGCTGCCCTTCCTGAGTTCGCGGCGCGGATCACCGGCTCCTCCGACCTCTACGAGCACAACGGCAGACGCCCGGTGGCCAGCATCAACTTCGTCACCGCGCATGACGGCTTCACGCTCAACGACCTGGTCTCCTACGACCACAAGCACAACGAAGCAAACGGGGAAGCGAACCGAGACGGCGAGAGTCATAACCGCTCGTGGAACCACGGCATTGAAGGGCCCACCGACGATCCGGAGATCATCGAGCTCCGGGCCCGTCAGCGGCGCAACATGATCGCCACACTGCTTCTGTCCCAAGGTGTTCCCATGCTGCTGCACGGAGATGAGCTGGGGCGCACGCAGCACGGCAACAACAACGCGTACTGCCAGGACAACGAACTGTCGTGGGTCGACTGGGCGTCGGCAGATGCCGACCTCGAGGCGTTCGTCGCGATGACGTCGCGGCTACGCCGCAAGCATCCGACGTTCCGCCGCCGTCGGTTCTTCCGTGGCTCGCCGGTGCGCGACGTCGGCGACCCGATTCACGACATCACGTGGTTGACCTCTGCCGGAACCGAGATGGCCCACGGCGACTGGGATTCCAGTTATCACCGCGCCTTTGCAGTCTTCCTGAATGGCGAAGGCATCAACGAGCGCGACGACCGTGGCGAGCCGATCACGGACGTGTCATTTCTGCTCTGCTTCAACGCCCACGATGCCGACCTGGAATTCCGTATGCCCCCGGTGGAGTACGCGGGATCCTGGGAGACCGTGCTGGACACCGCCCTCGCCCGTCAGCCGGTAGCCCCAGAGATCGTTGTGGACGCCGGCGAGTCGGTGACGGTGTCCGGCCGCTCTCTCGTCGTACTTCGCGCGCCGGCCTAGGCCGACGGATCCGCACTGACCGGGCGCTCAGCCTGCGGGCGATGCGCGCCGGAGAACCGCGGTAGCACCTCGGCCAGTACCTTCGGCCAGTCGGGATCGGCCGGGTAGTCACCGTGGCCGCGCAACGTGGCCACCGCAGAGGTCATCTGCGCGATGTCGGACGGCGTCGGATCCAGCAGCCGCCAGTCAGGACCACAGTCGCGACGACCACTGTCATCGTCGACGGCATCGTCGTAGCAGCGATCCCAGCCGTCGATCCGGCGCGACTGCGGTCGTTGGCCATGCAGTTCCGTGGAGTGATCCCAGCTCAGCACCGGACCCGCGACCGGGTCGGTATCCCGATAGAGATTGCGCCACCGCCCGCCGTACCGCGACCACAACCAACCGAGCACGGCAACGTCGACATGGGCCGGAAACGCTCGGACGAACTGCTGGCGCAACTGCGATCCGAACGTGACGAACCCGACTCGCGAACGCTCTTCGGGGGTGAGCCACAGCAGTGCGGCCACGGCGATCAGACTGCCTTGACTGTGCGCGGCCACCACGACGCGAGAGGCAGGCCGCGCTGGTGGCGGGACCTCTGGATCGGCCAGGGTGCCCAGATGCCAGCTGATCCGTCGGCGCAGATCGGCCACGACTCGCTGCGCATAGGGCGGCGGAACGAAGGGGTGTGCCGACCGGGGCCAGAACGCGACGATGTCCCAGATCAGGCTCGTGGTCCGTCGCACGCCTTCCGAGCCGATCGCCCCGCGTCCCAGGACTACCAACAACGCCGCGAGGGCAACCAGCACGCTGGTGCCGAGCCAGATCATCGGGCTGACGCCAGCTGGGTCTGCGGGCTCGGACAGCACCCCGAACGGCTGCCAGAGACTCACCGGGATGCACCGTGCTCCGGAGCGCACCGAGCAGTGCTCGATGCCCGCGACCAGTGCGAGCAGCATTCCGAAGCCGGCAAAGACCCAGAGCACCAACTGCAAGTGGTTCTTGGCCCTGGCCAAATAGATCGCCCGGGCTACCCGCCGCAGCCATGCTGCCGACAGTCTCGGTGCCGGCCGCACGCCGAACCGGAAGGCCTCTGCAGCCCGCTCGACGAACTCGTCTCTGCGCAGGAAGTAGCCGATCACCAGGGCAAGCAACAGGCCGACGATCAGAAGAGCGGCAAGACCCCACGCGTACGCGACTCGTTGCAGCAGAGGGGGAATGGCGACCGGTTCACGCGCGCCCGTATTGATCGCGGCCTGGACGGCGAAGGTGAATGCCGCGGCGAACCCGACTCCGAGGAACGTGCCGATCGAGCCCACCAGCGCTGCGGTCATGCCCATCGCCAACCGGCCAAAAGCCGGGAGGACTGCGTGCTCGCGGGTTCGTCGGGTGCACCTCGCCAAGCCGGCCACCGCGACGAACAGCAGCACCAGGCCGAGCACGGAAACGATCAAGAGGCCGAGGACCAGCGCGTCAACCGCGGGGAGGGAACAGACATCGACCGCTCCGGTTGCCTTTCCCGGGTCCGGACAGGTCACGTCCGGAGCCACCAACGAGCGGTCCTGCGCGGATTGGGTAGCCGCCGCCCAGACCAGCAGCACCAGGGCGATCCCGAGTCCGGCTCCCCCGAGGGTCGGAGCCATCCTGTGCCAGCGATCCACGCGTCGATCCCAGCTGCTCGAACCTGTGATGACTGTGGCGGAGCGCTCGGGATCGCCGAGGAAGACGATCACCAATCCGGCCAGGCAGAGCACCACGATGGCCGCCCAACGGCCGATCAGCGCAGTCATGTCGCCGTAGTCCGCGGCCGGCGAGAACACGAGCAGCGCGAGCATGGCCACAGCGGCACACGCGTGCAGCCGCCGCAGCGCGGGTGCATCGGGGTCTCCGGTGAAGAAGTCCGAGCGCCCGAGCTCGGTCGGCGGGTGGTCCTGTGCGCGGTCGAGGACGGTCGTGCTCCCCTGGCGCTCGCTGAGCGTGTCCTCGCCCGGGTTCTGACCGGCGGTCAGCGTTGCCCGACCGAAGAGGCTGAACAGAGCCAGCGTCGCCAATGGGGCAAGGAGCCCGACCAGGAGCCACCACTGCCGCCCGCCGCCTTCGCCGGCTCGCCCCCATTGCCAGCCGAACAGATCCATCCCCACAATCGCCGCACTGAGCACAAGCAGACATGTGAGAGCGACGCCGACAGTGCGCAGCATTGCCCCAGCCACCGCATGCCAGCGCCGCGGCCAACGGTGTGCCCAGCGATGCGCTCCCGGCCGCGGCAGCATGAATTGCGCTGCATTGACGAAACCGAAGGGGATGGCGAGGAGCCAGAAAGCCTGCCGCCAGGTTCCGCTGGTGAATCGTCCCCAGTGATAGGCCTCGAGCACCCGCCCCCGAACCGGGGGCAGCTCCTGACCCTGCGGATCGGCGGGCCGGAAGAAGCGGCTCTTGTCATCGCCGCCCACTTGCACGACGTGAGCGCTCCGGAGCATGGTCTCCGGCGGTGCCCCGCTCACGCCGTGAATCCGCAGTTCGACCCAAGGGCCAACGGCTTCGTCGGTCTCGGCGTCCTCGGTCTCAGCGGGTTGCATGGTCAGAGCCAGCGCACTACTCCTCGTCGGTCAGACGTCGGCGTTGTAGTTCCACGTCGTAGTCCGGCTCGGGGAAGCGCGGACTGAGTTCCTCCAGCGTCTCCAGAAGCAGCTGTCCGATGGCCCAGTTCCGATACCACTTGCGATCACTGGGGACGACGTACCACGGCGCGTTCTCGGTGTTCGTCCGCTCCAGCATTGCCTCGTAGGCCTTCGTGTAAGCCGGCCACAGCTGCCGTTCGTCGACATCGGATGGATTGAATTTCCAGCGCTTTTCCGGGGTGTCGAGCCGAACCAAGAGGCGCTCGCGCTGCTCCTCCTTGGAGATGTTCAAGAAGCACTTGACGACGTGGACGCCCTCATCGGCGAGTTTGCTCTCGAAATGATTGATCTCGCCGTAGCGCTTCTCCCAGGTGGTGACCGGCACCAGCTGATGGACGCGGACGACCAGCACGTCTTCGTACTGTGACCGGTTGAAGATCCCGACCATCCCGGGGCGGGGGACGGCTCGGCGGACCCGCCACAGGAAGTGATGGGCTGCCTCCTCGGGGGTCGGCTTCTTGAACGCCGTGATCTGGCAGCCCTGCGGATTCATCGCGCCGATGACGTGCTTGATCACCCCGTCCTTCCCGCTCGTGTCCATCCCTTGCAGGATCAGCAGCAGGCGGCGGTTGCCGCCGCCGATCCCTTCGGCGAACAGCGCTTCCTGCAGTGTGGCCAGCCTGGCTGCGTCGCCCTCGAAAGTTTTCCGGGTAGCCGACTTTCCCCCCGGCGCGAGCGGGGTGCCCCGTGGATCGAAGTCGGCGATGGAGACCGGGGACTTGTGCGCCCGCAGTGCCTCGCGAACAGATGGAGTCCCCACGAGCGCAAAGCGTAGGGGCTCGGTGCCACCGGAGGGGAGCGGCACATCTGGTGGAATGGGTCGATGCGTCAGTTGTTCCCACCTGTGCCATCCCCCGCCGAGGCCATCCTGGACGACAATGCGCTCGATCAGGCGTACGGCGACGAGCCCGCCGACTTCCTGCGGGTCAACTTCGTCGCCTCCGCCGACGGGGCGGCGGCCCTGTCCGGACACGCTGGCGGGCTGGGATCGCCGACCGATCAGAAGGTGCTGCGCCTGTTACGCGACCGCTCGGACGCGATCCTCGTCGGAGCCGGTACGGTTCACGCCGAGTCCTATCGCCCCCTACGCGACGACCCGGTCAGGGCGAAAGCTCGTGCAGCGCTAAGCCTTTCGCCCGTTGCGCCCTTCGTCGTGGTCTCTCGCCGGCTGAGCCTCGACCCTAGTGACCCGATCATCGCGAAGGCCGTTGCCCCGACGGTGATCGTGACATGCACGAATTCCGACCCTGAGCGACGTGAACGGTTGGCCGCGGTCACACCTGTGATCGTTGCCGGCACGGACACCGTCGACCTGGCCGCGGCCCGGATCGCCTTGGCCGAGCGCGGCCTGCGGCGGCTGGTCTGCGAGGGCGGGCCGACCCTGTTCGGCAACGCCTTGGCCGCCGGCATCGTGGACGAGTTGTGCCTCACCCTCTCCCCCATGCTGACCGGGCCGGGCGCACCCAGGATCGTCGACGGTGCGCTACCCATCGATCCGATGCGGCTCGGACTCGGCCACATCCTCGAGGAAGACGGGTACCTCTTCCTGCGCTATGCCGTGGACCCGGATCGATCCTGATCCGCTGTGGTCTCTGCGCCCAACCGGCTCAGCAGGCGTCGGGTGTTCTCAGCGTCGTCGCCGCGACTGAACTCCGACGCGACGAAGTCGGTCACGCCGACGTCGGCCAGTGCCCGGATCCGCTCCGCCACCTCCTCCGCGGTGCCGATGACGGCGACCCCACTCGGGGCCTCGGCACCCTCGCGGTCGAGCATCGCGCGGTAGGAGGGCAGCCGGCCGTAGACCGCGAACACCTTGTCGGCCCGCGCGCGGGCGGCGTCCGGATCGTCGGTCACGCAGACCGGCAGGGTGCAGATCACTCGCGGCGCGGGCCGTCCGGCAGCCGCGGCCGCTGACCCGATCACGGGGACGATGTGATCCCGGACGGTGTTCGGACCGGTCATCCAGAGGATCGTCCCGTCGGTATAGGCACCGGCAACTTCCAACATCCGTGGCCCCATCGCTGCGAGCAGGACCGACGGCGGCCGGTTCGGCCGCGGTCCGGTGACCTGATACCGAGCGGTGACGGTCTCGGCCTCGACGTGCACTTTCCCTTCGCTCAGGAGCGGGACCAGCACCGACAGGTACTCCCGGATGTGCCGCGCGGGCCGATCGAAGGAGTAGCCGAACGAGCCCTCGATGACCATCTTGTGCGATGTTCCGATCCCCAGCGCCAACCGTTCGCCCAGCGCCAGATGCGCCGTGATCGCCTGCTGGGCAAGGGCTGCCGGGTGCCGGGGATAGGTTGGTACGACCGCTGTTCCGAGTTCGATCCCCGGCACGGTTCGCCCCGCCACGGCCAGTGCGGTCAATGCGTCGAGGCCGAAGATGTTGGCGAGCCAGGCGGACGTGAATCCCGCCTCGGCCGCGCTCCTGATCTGGCTCTCCAAGTCGCCCAACGGGTCTGGGCCCGGACCCGCTTCTCTCAGCGAGACTCCGATCCGCATTTGCGCCTCCTGCCACGGGAAAGCACCGGCGGTTGCCGACCGCCCATGTCTACCCGGTCAGTCACTCGGGGCTGCGCCGCGGTATCTGATGATCACATCGCCGGCATCGGTCAGCGCCGTGATCGTGCGGGTCGGGCTGGTCGGTCAGCTCAGGCCAGGGACGATGTCATTGAGGTCGAAGGTGACCGCCCGCTCCAGTTGCTCGTAGGTGCATGACTCCGGGGTCCGGTCAGGACGCCAGCGGGCGAACTGGGCAGTGTGCCGGAACCGGTCCCCCTCCATGTGGTCGTAGCGCACCTCGACCACCCGCTCGGGGCGCAGCGGAATGAAGGACAGGTCCTTGCCGGCGTTCCAGCGAGACGTCTCAGATGAGCGTGGCGTCCGAGTCGTCTCCGGGTCGTCGAGCCCCGCCCAGTTCCACGGGTGCCCCTCGAAGGTCGTCACCAACGGCTGCATCTCGGCGAACAGTTCCCGGCGGCGGGCCATCGGAAAGGCGCCGATGACACCGACCGAGGCCAGCGTGCCGTCGTCCTTGTAGAGGCCGAGCAGCAAAGAGCCGATCGCATCCGGGCCGGACTTGTGTACTCGATAGCCGGCCACGACGCAGTCGGCGGTCCGCTCGTGTTTGATCTTGAACATCACGCGCTTGTCCGGCTGGTAGGTACCGGTCAGTGGCTTGGCCACGACCCCGTCCAAACCCGCCCCCTCGAACTCGGAGAACCAGCGCTGGGCGAGCTCGCGATCAGTGGTCGCCGGAGTGACGTGCACCGGCGGTCGGGCCGAACCCAGTGCTTCCTCCAGCTTGGCTCGACGTTCGGAGAAGGGCAGGTTGGTGAGGTCCGCGTCGTCCAGGGCCAGCAGATCGAAGGCAACGAAGGAGGCCGGGATCTGTTCGGCGAGCATGTTCACCCGTGACGTCGCCGGGTGAATGCGCTGCTGCAGTGCCTCGAAGGCAAGGCCCGCACCGGTGGCGATCACGATTTCGCCGTCGACGACACAGCGCAGCGGTAACTCGGCTCGGAATGCCTCGACCAACTCCGGGAAATACCTGGTCATCGGCTTCTCGTTGCGACTGCCGATCTCGACGTCGTCGCCGTCCCTGAAGATCAGTGCCCGAAATCCGTCCCACTTCGGTTCGTACGAGGCGCCGGGCGGAATGGCGGGCACCGACTTGGCCAACATGGGTGCAACGGGCGGCATGACAGGCAGTTTCATGCCGCCATTGTGACCGGCCACAGACGGTCGCGGCGCGCGCACTTGGCGAAGGCTCCGGAGTCGTAGGGTGGCGCACATGCGCCGGCGACCCGCGCGGACCTTGTTCGCGGCGATCCTCGGCACCGTCGTTGTGCTTGCTGCCGGCTGCACGACGACGATCAGCGGGTCGCCGACCCGCGCGTCTGCGGACCAGAACCCCACGGCAACCGAGCAGCCGCCCCCGGTCGAGAACATCGCGTGGGAGGACTGCACCAACAGCGTCGACCAGGCCGTCGGCGGCTTGGAGCGCCCGCTGACCTTCGAGTGCGGGACGACTCGTGTCCCGCGGGACTACGACCATCCGAACGATGGTGAGTACGAACTCTTCCTGCTCCGGGGCGTGTCCAGCGAGCAGTCCGACCGGATCGGCTCGCTCCTGGTCAACCCCGGCGGTCCGGGTGCCTCTGGGATAGACACGGCAATCGGTCTGGCGTTGACGCTTCCTGAGGAGATCCTTGCCCGCTTCGACATCGTGGGTTTCGATCCGCGAGGAGTGGGCTACAGCTCGCCGATCGAGTGCATCTCCAACGCGCTCAAGGATGAGGCCAACGCTGCCGAGCCGACCCCCAGAACCACGGAGGAGATCGACGAGGCAATCGACCTCTCCGAGGAAGTCGGGGACGGCTGCGAGGCGAAGTACGGCGCCGAGCTCGGCAACTTCAACACGACCTACACCGCGCGCGACATGGATCGGCTGCGCCAGGCACTCGGTGACGAGCAGCTGACCTACCTCGGCTACTCGTACGGAACGACCCTGGGTTCGACGTACGCCGAGCTCTTCCCCGACCGCGTCCGCGCGCTCGTCCTCGACGGTGCCGTTGACCCGAGCAAGGACGACCTCGAGAGCTCCGAAGGTCAGGCCGCGGGGTTCGAGCAGGCGTTCGACGCCTTCGCCGCCGATTGTGTCTCTCAGGGTGGCGACTGTCCGGCCGGACCCGACCCGCGCGCCCTCGTCAACCAGTTGCTCGACCAAGCGGAGGCCTCGCCGATCCCGTCCAGTGGGCCAGGTGGCCGCGTCGCCACCGACGGCTTGGTCTTCTTGGGGGTACTCGGGGCGTTGTACAGCCAGAGCGCCTGGGAGCAACTCGCCCAATCCCTGGTCGATGCCAGAGGCGGAGATTCGGTAGGAATCCTGGCTCTCGCCGACGGGTACACACGGCGCCAGGCCGACGGAAGCTACCCGAACCTCACGGATGCGAACATCGCGATCAACTGCGCCGACACCGACCAGACCTTCACGGCGACCGAGGTCCGCGGGTACGTCGCCGAGTGGGACAGCAAGTACCCCCTCTTCGGGGCCGCCCTGGCCAGCGGCCTCATGACCTGCACCCTGTGGGAGGCCACCCGGCATCCTCTTCCCGAACGGGATGCTGCCGGCTCGGCCCCGATCCTGGTCGTGGGTACCGAAGGTGACCCAGCCACGCCGTACGCCGGGGCGGTGACGATGGCCGATCAGCTGGAGGCCGGCGTGCTCCTCACCTGGGAAGGCGAGGGGCACACTGCATTCCCGAAGACCGACTGCATCACGGAGGCCGTGATGGACTATCTGATCAACCTCGTAGCGCCTCCCGACGGCACCACCTGCCCGGCCTGATGGCGGCCACCCCAGCTGTCGAGCTGTCTGTCGGCGACCGGATCGTTCGCGTCTCCAATCCAGACAAGGTGTACTTCGCCGAACTCGGCATCAGCAAGCTGGATGTCGTCGAATACTTCATCGCCGTCGGTCCCGGCGTCCTCGCCGCGCTGCGCGACCGCCCCACGACCCTCGAACGTTGGCCGGGCGGCGTCTTCGAGGGCGCGAAGCTGTCCACTCGGATGGACAACCGCGGCGATGCCTTCTTCCAGAAGCGGGTGCCCAAGAACGCTCCCGAGTGGGTCGAAACGGCCCGGATCGCCTTCCCGTCCGGGCGCACCGCAGACGAGGTCTGTCCCACCGAGGTGGCGGTGGTCGCCTGGGCGGCGAACCTGGGGACGTTGACCTTCCACCCGTGGCCGGTGACGCGGACCGATGTCGACCGTCCGGATCAGATGCGGATCGACCTCGATCCGCAGCCGGGCACCGCGTTCCGCGAGGCCGCGCAGCTGGCGCCGGACGTCCAGGAACTGCTGGCCGAGGCCGGCCTGACCGGCTTCCCGAAGACGTCGGGGGGCCGCGGGCTGCATGTCTACGTCCCGATCCAGCCGAGCTGGGAATTCCCGGACGTGCGCCGGGCGGTCATCGCTTTCGGCCGTGAACTGGAACGCCGGCTCCCCGAGCAGGTGACGATGTCCTGGTGGAAGGAGGAACGCGGCGCCAAGATCTTCATCGACTTCAACCAGATGGCCCGCGACCGCACCATTGCCTCTGCCTATTCTGTGCGCCCCTCGCCCCGCGCGCTGGTATCGGCGCCGCTCCTGTGGGAAGAGGTCGCGCTGGCCGCCCCGGAGGACTTCGACCTCCGCTCGATGCCGGCTCGGTTCAGCAGCGTTCCGGACCCGCACGCGGCGCTGTACGACGGCCCGAAGTACTCCCTCGAAACGCTGCTGGAGTGGTCGGAGCGGGATGCGGTCGACCGGGGGCTGGAGGGCATGCCCTATCCACCTGAGTACCCCAAGATGCCCGACGAACCGCCCAGGGTGCAGCCGAGCAAGAAGAACCCAGCCAACTGGCCGCAGCCGGAGGCTCAGAACTGAACTACTCCGCGTGAACCTCGACGTCGACCGGTTCCTTCGATCGGCGACGGTTCCAGGCGGGGAAGCCGTACCGGCGCCGGACGACCATCCACAGCGGTGGCGCAACCAGGACGACGGCAATGAGAATCGCCGCCGTCCACGTGTTGGACACCTCGAGCAACTTCAGGGCGGAGGCCAGGAGGATGAGGGCCAACGCGCGCCGCACGATTCCGCCGGGTGCCTTCGCTGACACCAGCGAGCCAGCGATGACGCCGGGGATGGCTCCGATGACGAGCGACAGGGCAATCGCGAATTGGAAATCGCCGAAGAGCAAGTGGCCGAGGGCTGCCGAGACTACCAGGGGGACGGCCTGGACGATGTCGGTGCCGACAATGTTCGAGGCATGCAGCGTCGGATACAACATGATCAGCGCGATGATGATCAACGAGCCTGAGCCGACCGAGGTCATCCCGACCACGAGGCCACCCAGAATCCCCACGATCACGGTCGCCACCGGTCGGACCACCAGCTGCTTCGGCTGAACGGGCCGCGTCGCGGCTGCACCGCGGCGCCGTTTGGCCGCGGTGATCAGCGCGATGTAGGCCTTCACGATCAATCCGGCGGCAGCCAGGATCAAGGCGATGCCCAGCGCGGTCTTGATGACCACTTGGACCTGGCCGCCGGACCCGAGCGCGCGGGCGACCAAGACTCCGCAGAAGGCTGCCGGAACCGAGCCCAGGCAGAGCCAACCGACCAGCTGGCGATTGACCGTGCCCATCCGGAGATGCACCGCCCCGCCGAACGGCTTCATGACCGCGGAGACCACGAGGTCGCTGGAGACCGCCGCCAAGGGGGAAACTCCGAAGAAGAGCACCAGCATCGGCGTCATCAACGCCCCGCCGCCCATTCCGGTGAGCCCCACGACAAAGCCGACGACGACGCCGCCGAATGTCAGAGCCCAATCCAAGAGCTACTCCCTCGCCTCGGTGCCGCCGTCAGTGTCACATGCTGTGAGCCCACTATGTCGAGCGGGCTGGAAGGGTATACCGGAATCGGTTGGCGGTTCGGCTGCTGGGTCAGCACCTTGATGGCGGTCGGGAATGCATTTTCGCCGTACCGTGGGACACATGACGAGCGACGACGAACTCTTCTCCGCGGAGGAGTCATGAGCACCGAACCCTCGACCCAGCCGAGCGTGGTCAAGTCCGACGACGAGTGGCGCGCCCAGCTGACTCCCGAGGAGTACAAGGTGCTGCGCCAGGCCGGCACCGAACGAGCCTTCACCGGTGAATACACCGACACCAAGACCGAGGGTGTGTACTCCTGCCGCGCCTGCGGGGCCGAGTTGTTCCGCTCGGATGCAAAATTCGAGTCGCACTGCGGCTGGCCGAGCTTCTACGAGCCCAGCGACGGCGACAATGTCATCCTGCGGACCGACAAGAGCATGTTCATGACCCGAGTCGAAGTGCTGTGCAAGACGTGTCACTCGCACCTTGGCCACGTCTTCGACGACGCGCCGCAGACGCCGACCGGCGACCGTTACTGCATCAATTCCGTGAGCATCAAGCTGCAACCCAAGCAGTAGACGCACTTTCTCCGGAGAATGTGGCATCAGCGCGACCCCTGACCGCACTTTCTCCGGAGAAAGTGCGGCGTGGCGTTCAGGGCAGCGCGGCCACCAGTTCGGTGATCGGTTTGCGCGGCCCGGTATAGAACGGAACCTCTTCGCGGACGTGCCGGCGTGCGGTTGAGGCGCGCAGTTCCCGCATCAGGTCGACGATCCGGTGTAGGTCATCGGCCTCGAAGGCGAGAATCCACTCGTAGTCGCCGAGCCCGAACGAGGCGACGGTGTTGGCCCGGACGTCTGGATACCCGCGCGCCAACTGTCCGTGTTCGGCCAGCATCGCCCGGCGTTCGTCATCGGGGAGCAGATACCACTCGTACGAGCGTACGAACGGGTAGACGCACACGAATCTGCGTGGTTCCTCGTCAGCGAGGAACGCGGGCACATGAGACTTGTTGAACTCCGCCGGGCGGTGCAACGCCATCTGCGACCAGACCGGGGAGCAGGCCCGACCCAGCGCCGTCCGACGGAACCGGGAGTAGGCCTCCTGCAGTGCCCCCGCATCCTCGGCATGCCACCAGATCATCAGGTCGGCATCCGCGCGCAGTCCGGACACGTCGTAGACGCCGCGGACGACGACGTCCTTGCCCGCGAGTTCGGCGAACAGCGCGTCGACCTCGTCGGCGACCGCGGGCCGACCTTCGTCCGGCAATGGTGCATCGGCGCGGAACACCGACCACATGGTGTAGCGGATGGTCTGGTTGATCTGCTTCGCGGCCTTGCCCTTGCCGCCCTTGCCTGGTCGCGGTTCGGTCTGTGTCACGTTGGCATTCTCCCCCATCCGTGCCGGCGCTTACGCTGTCCCGACCAATCGCGCTGAGTTGAGGAGTTCGCATGCAGGGCCTGATGCAGGACTACCCGCTCACGATCGTGCGGATCTTCGACCGGGCCGAGAAGCTGTTCTCGGACAAGTCGGTCATCACAGCGACGCACAGCGGCGTGGTCTCACGCGACTACGGGACCTGGGCTGATCGCACCCGTCGGCTGGGAACGGTGTTGACCACCCTGGGAATCTCCGCTGACGGACGGGTCGGCACCTTCGGCTGGAATACGGGCAACCATCTCGAGCTGTACTTCGCGGCACCGTGCACCGGCCGCGTGCTGCACACCCTCAACATCCGGCTGTTCCCGGAACAACTGACTTACATCGCCAACCACGCCGAGGATGAGGTCGTCTTCGTCGACAGATCGCTCACCGGGCTGCTGTGGCCGTTGCTGGAGACCTTCGAAACGGTTCGCCATGTCGTGGTCATGGACGACGGCAAGGGCGAGATCCCGGACACCGCGCCGAACGGGATCCAGGTGCACGATTACGACGAACTGCTCAGTGCCGCGGAGCCCGCGGAGTTTCAGGTCGAGGACGAGTGGCGGGCCGCTTCGATGTGTTACACGAGCGGCACGACCGGAAACCCCAAAGGAGTCGTCTACACCCACCGATCGACGTTCCTGCACACGATGGGCGTGCTGCAGGCCGACGGGCTCGGCGCCCGGGAGAGCGACCGGATCATGCCCGTCGTTCCCATGTTCCACGCCAACGCCTGGGGCTTGGCTCATGCCGGTGTGGCCGCCGGAGCAGACCTGGTGATGCCGGGGCCGGATCTCTCCCCCAAGGCTCTGGCTGGCTTGATCGAGTCCCAGCGGGTCACCGTCGCGGCCGGGGTCCCCACGATCTGGATCGGCGTGCTGCCCGAACTCGCCGGTCGCGACATCTCCGCGCTTCGGTCGATTCCGTGCGGCGGGTCGGCGGTGCCACGAGCGCTGTCGGAGGCCTATCGCGAACAGACCGGCATGCCGATCCTGCAAGCCTGGGGAATGACCGAGACCTCGCCGGTGGTCAGCGTCGCGCACGTGAAATCGACCCTGGCCGATGCCGCGGAGGACGAGAAGGCCGACATGCGGGCCACCATCGGGCGGCCCATGTTCGGGGTCGAGATCCGGGTTGTGGACCCGGTCTCACTCGAACCGGTCCCGGCCGATCGCACGACCCAGGGCGAGCTCCAGGCGTCCGGGTCGTGGGTCGCGAAGAGCTACTACGACGACGAGCGCTCCCCCGAGTCCTTTACCGCAGACGGTTGGCTGCGTACCGGGGACGTCGCGACCATGGACGAACACGGGTACGCACGGATCGTCGACCGTACGAAGGACGTCGTGAAGTCCGGCGGCGAGTGGATCTCCACAGTCGAGCTCGAGAACGAGATCATGGCGCACCCCAAGGTCGCTGAAGCCGCCGTGATCGGCGTCCCGCATCCCAAATGGGACGAGCGGCCGCTGGCGTGCGTGGTGCCCAAGGAGGGCGCGGAGCTGACCAAGGAAGAGATCCTCAGCTTCCTCGAGGGCAGGGTCGCAAAGTGGTGGATCCCGGATGACGTCGTCTTTGTCGACGAGGTACCCAAGACCTCGGTCGGCAAGTTCTCCAAGAAGACGTTGCGGGAGAAGTTCCAGGGTTACGTCCTGCCCACGACCTGACGCGATCGCTCAGGGGCCGGTGGCCGAGGGTCAACCGCTGATGGCCTCGATTGCGGCATAGGCGCTACGAATGCTGGCCGGTACACCGACCCCGTCGTAGGCCGCACCCGCGACAGCGAGGCCCGGCACCTCGGCGACGGCACGTCGGATCGTCGCCACCCGATCGAGATGTCCGACGGTGTATTGCGGGAGCCCGCCACCCCAGCGCATCACTGATCCCTCGTCCGGCGCTCCGGTCAGGCTCAGCAGGTCGGCGACCTCGCCCGCGGCGGCGTCGAGCAGGTCGGCGTCGCTTCGCTGCAGCACGCGCTCCTCACCGATCCGGCCGACCGAGGCGCGGACCAGAACGCCTGCATCCGACAGGTGCGCCCACTTGTTGGACGAGATCGTCACCGCCTTGACCAGTCCTCCGACGCTCGGCGGGACCAGCAGTCCGCTGCCCACCGGGAGAGACCTCTGCCGACCCGACCACGCGAACGCGAGGATTGCCATGCTCGCCATCGGGATCTCAGCGAGGAGCTCGGCGGCCCCGGGTGCCAGCGGGGTAAGCAATCGCGCCGCGTTGGGTGGCGGAACGGCGATCACCACCGCGTCGGCCTCGATCGTGGTCGGCTGTGGCACCGGCCCGCAACGGATCTCGAAGCCGGATTCGGTTCGGCGGAGTCCGTGCGCCGTCGTGCCGAACCGGAACTGGGCGCCGGAGCGTTCGACGAGGCCAGCAGCCAGCCGGGCCAGCCCCCCGCGCAGCGTCGCGAAGACAGGCCCCCCGGCCGGATCCCGGCGGATGGACTTCGCCGCGCGCAGCACTGACGGCTCTCGCTCCAAGGCCTGAGCCAGTGCCGGCATCGTGGCCCTGAGAGACAGCGCGTCGGCCCGCCCGGCATACACACCGCCGAGCAGCGGTTCGACCAGCAGATCCACGAGTTCGTCGCCCAGCCGCGGGCGCAGGAATCCGCCGACCGACTCGTCGCCGGTCAACAGCGGCCCGGGAGTTGCCGGTTCCACGCGGATCCGATCCAGCACCGACTGGGTGAACAACCCGCTCGGGGCAAGGTCGTCGACGGAGGCAGGAACACCGAGCACCGTGCCGACCGGGATCGGGTGCAGGTGCCCGTTGACGGCGATCGATGCCGACGTGGTGCTGGGATAGACGATATCGTCGGCCAATCCGACCTCGTCGATCAGGGCGAGGGCATCAGGAACGACAGCCAGCACCATCTCGGCGCCCATGTCGAGCCGGTGACCCGCGACGTCGACGGCGCGCAATTTCCCGCCGGCTCGGTCGGCCGATTCCAGCACGGTGACCCGGGCGGCGGGGTCCCGGCGGCCGAGCTCGTAGGCGGCGGCCAGACCGGCGATCCCGGCGCCGATCACCACCACATTGCGCATCGCAGGGACCGTACCCGTCCGGACCGCGAGGCCTGGGTGTCACGAATCGATGACGTCGGCAACCCGCCGCCCGACCAGGACGTATCCCTGACACGACGACCTGGAGGTTTCTCATGCCGCCCGTTTCGAACTCGCCCGGCTCAGCCGCGATCCGCCGACGCTACCGGGCTGCGCTACCGCTGGCACTCTGTCTCGGCCTGGTGTTTCTTGCCGGTTGTTCCGGCGCGCGAGATGGCGGCAGCTCCACAACGGACCTGGTGGCGCCGGACGTCGGCCAGGAAGACCGGGACACGACGGGGGCGGTCGGAGAGGACGCGGCCGGCGGCGGGGGTTCGGACGTGCCACCCGAAGTTGCCGACGCTCCGGAGAACGCCCCGCCCGGCAGTGCAACATTGCCCGAGCAGGTCGTGCGGACCGGTGACGTCACAGTCGACGTGGACGACATCACCTCGGCGGCTGATCGGGTCTCGTCAGTGGTGCGCGGCGCAGGCGGCGACGTGGGCTACGACCAACGCCATGGCGATGCCAAAGACGGCAGCGCCGACCTCGTCCTGCGCGTGCCGCCGGACAATTTCGCTGACATCCTCGAGACGGTCAGCGCCCTCGGCGAGGAGTTGTCCAGGTCGGTGTCCGCCGAAGATGTGAACACCATCGTGGCCGACGTCGACGCTCGCGTTCGGAGCCTGCAGAACTCTGTGGATCGGCTGTTGGCGCTTGCCGCACAAGCAGTTTCGGTCGGTGATCTGATCGCCATCGAAGCAGAGCTGAGCGCCCGGCAGGGCGAATTGGAGTCATTGCAGGCTCAGCAGCGCGCGCTTGCTGACCAGGTGGGGCTCGCCACTCTGAGCGTGCATCTGAGCGCGTCCAGTGAGCCCGACGAGCCGGAGACCGGATTCGTCGCCAGTCTCAAGGACGGGTGGGACGCCCTGCTCGAAGCGGGCCGGGTCCTCATTTCGGTGGTCGGACTGCTCCTGCCGTGGCTGGTCCTTTCGCTGGTGCTCTTCGTGCCGCTCTGGCTCCTCATTCGGCGGCGGCGTTCGATACCCGCTCTGGCCGGTGCCGCGGGCAGCGGCGCGACGATCAGCGAGCCGGCAGCGAGTGAACCAAGTCGACCACCCGAGTGAGCATGTCCGGATCGGTCTGCGGCAGAACCCCGTGGCCGAGATTGAAGACATGGCCGGGAGCCGATCGGCCCTGATCGACAACCTCGCGGACCGCTGGCTCGATGACATCCCAGTCGGCGAGCAGGATGGCCGGGTCGAGATTGCCCTGCACCGGGTGCCCCGGCCCAATCCGATCGAGCGCCTGGGAGAGCGGAACCCGCCAGTCGACTCCGACGACCTCTGCCCCGGCGCGACCCATCAACCCCAGCAGCTCGCCGGTACCCACGCCGAAATGGATTCGCGGGATGTCGAGATCATCCAGGGCAGCGAAGACTCGCCGGGTATAGGGAAGTACGTACTTCTCGTACGCGGCGGCGGGCAGCGCGCCGGCCCAGGAGTCGAACAGTTGCAGCACGCTCGCGCCGGCCGCTGCCTGAGCCCGCAGGAACGTGCTCGCATAGTCGCTCAATGCGCTGAGCAGCGCATCCCACAGATCGGGTCGCCCGTACATGAAGGCCTTGGTGAGCGCGTGATCCTTCGACGGGCCACCCTCGATCAGATATGCGGCCAAGGTGAACGGGGCGCCGGAGAAGCCGATCAACGGCGTGCCGCGCAGCTCTGCGACCAGCCGCTTGATCGCGGTGTCGAGGAACCCGAGTGCGGCGGGGTCCAGGGGCGGCAGTGCCCGCACGTCCGCCAGGGTGCGCACCGGATGATCGATCACCGGCCCGACACCCGAAACGATGTCGACCGCGACGCCGGCCACCACCAGCGGCACCACGATGTCGGAGAAGAGGATGGCGGCATCCACGCCGTGCCGCGTGACCGGCTGCAGTGTCAGCTCGGTCACCAGGTCCGGGTCCTGACAGGCCTGCAACATCACTGTTCCCTCGCGCCGGGCGCGGTATTCGGGCAGCGAGCGGCCGGCCTGGCGCATGAACCACACCGGCAGGTGCTCGGGCCGCCGCCCCCGAACGGCACTGAGCAGCGGACTGAGACCAGGGTCTTCGTGAGAGGGCATCGAAGGGATGATCGCATCCGTTCCTGACCCGCCTGCCCGTGGTTCGGCGCGTCGAGACTTGCCCTTGGTCAAGACCGACCTACGCTCAGAGGTGATGAGCGATGCCAGATCGACATCGCAGGGTCCGGTTCCTGCGGTGTTTCTCGATGCGATCGCCACCCTGCGCACGGTCGTGCCACGCCCTGAGGTCACTCTCGACGAGATCGCCGGCCCAGCCAGGTTGGCGCCGTTTTCCCATGCCCTGGGGGCCGAGGTCACCCTCGACGGCCAGGAGATCGCGACGGGTCGACTGGTCGTCCTGCACGATCCCGACGGCCAGGCGGGGTGGGACGGCGTGCTGCGGATCGTCGGATTCCTCACCGCGGAGACCGATGCGGCGCTTGCCTCCGACGAACTGTTTCCCGAGGTCGGCTGGAGTTGGCTGCTCGAGGCGCTGGACAGCCGCGGGGCCGCCTACACCGCCGTCGGCGGGACCGTGACCTCCACCGTGTCAACGCGGTTCGGAGACATCGCCGGCCCGCAGCGCAGTGTCGATGTCGAGATCCGGGCCTCGTGGACGGCACTGGGTTTCGACCTGGCCGCGCATCTGCAGGCCTGGCTGGACGTGCTCGGCTCTGCCGCCGGGCTTCCCCCGCCGGGTGTGCGCCTACTGACTTCCCCAGCAACGAACGCCGACATCGGCCGGCGCCAACCGCAGTGACTCCTTCCATCCAAAAAGCCGTCCCGCCGGTGCCGGCCCCGGCCGTTCCGAGCCGACGGCGCAGGACGCGTAACCGCAAGGCATCGGCGGCACCTGTGCCGGCACCAGGCGAAGCCGCGGCGCTGACGCCTGCGGACAGTGTCCCGTCGGTCGGCGCGGAGCCCGAGGAGCCCGCGGCGCCGGAATCCACCGCTGTCGAGCTGCTCGAACCCCGCGACGGAGTGCCCGAACCACTGATCACCGCGGACGAGGTTGCCGCCTACGCCGCTCGCCTGGCCGACGCCAGCGGCCCGGTCGCAATCGACGCGGAGCGAGCGTCCGGTTACCGGTACGGCCAACGCGCCTATCTCGTGCAGATCCGGCGCGAGGGCGTCGGAACTGCCTTGATCGATCCGATCGCGGTACCTGACCTGAGCCCGGTCGCACGCGCCATCGGCGATGCTGAGTGGGTTCTACACGCCGCGAGCCAGGACCTGACCTGCCTCGCTGAGGTCGGCATGGTGCCGAAATTGCTCTTCGACACCGAACTCGGTGCCCGTCTGGCCGGTTTCCCCCGGGTTGGCCTTGGCGCGTTGGTCGAAGAACTGCTGGGCCTGCGACTCGAGAAGGGTCACTCGGCCGCCGATTGGAGCACCAGGCCATTGCCCAGGGACTGGCTGGTGTATGCCGCCCTGGACGTCGAGGTGCTGATCGAGCTACGCGACCGGGTCCGGGAGCGACTCGTGGAGACCGGAAAGCTCGAGTGGGCGGAAGAGGAGTTCGCCGCGCTCTTGGCCGCACCGGAAGCCCCGCCACGAGTGGATCCGTGGCGCCGCACCTCCGGCCTACACGCCTTGCGCAGTGCCCGGCAGCTGGCCGCGCTGCGCTCACTCTGGGCCGCGCGGGATGATGTCGCGCGGCGACGGGACATCGCGCCCGGCCGGATCCTGCACGACAAGGCAATGGTGGCCGGTGTGCTCGCGGATCCGGAGAGTGCCGAGGCAATGGTGGAGCTGCCCGTCTTCCGCGGTCGGGCGAACCGGAAACTCATGCGGACGTGGTTCGGTGCCCTGCAAGAGGCCCGAGCCCTGCCGGACAAAGAACTGCCACCGTTGGCCCTTCCGGGTAACGGGCCGCCGCCGGTGAATCGCTGGGCAGAGCGTGAGCCCGCCGCCGCTGCGCGGTTGGCAGCCGCGCGGGGCGTCATCGCGGCGTTGGTCGAAACCCACGGCGTGCCGCCGGAGAACTTGCTGAGCCCGGAACTGCTCCGCCGACTGGCCTGGGACCCGCCACAGCTCACCGAAGAGGCAATCGCCGACCGGCTGCGCGTCGGCGGCGCCCGCGAATGGCAGATCACGCTCAGCGCCGCGTGGCTGGCCACTGCCATGGCCGCGAGTACGTCCGCGAAAGCTGCCGCCCCCGACGCCTAGGTGTGCTCACGAACACTTTGTTACCGGCCAGTAACTCCGGTTACCCTCGCAGGCATGTCCCGCACACTTCGTGAGGTCGTCTTCGTCGACGGCGTCCGCACTCCGTTCGGCAAGGCCGGCCCCAAAGGCATCTACGCAGAGACCCGCGCGGATGACCTCGTCGTGCGCTGCATCCGCGAGTTGATGCGGCGAAACCCGAGTATCCCGCCGGACCGGATCGACGAGGTGGCCATTGCAGCGACCACTCAGATCGGCGACCAAGGTCTGACGATCGGCCGGACTGCCTCGCTGCTGGCCGGACTCCCCCGCAGCGTCCCCGGCTATGCCATCGACCGGATGTGCGCCGGCGCGATGACCGCTGTCACCACCACCGCCAGCGGCATCGCCTTCGGGGCCTACGACGTGGCCATCGCCGGCGGGGTCGAGCACATGGGCCACCACCCCATGGGCGAAGGCGTCGACCCGAATCCGCGCTTCCTGTCCGAGAAGCTCGTCGACCCGTCAGCACTCGTCATGGGCCAGACGGCCGAAAACCTCCACGACCGATTTCCCCACCTGACCAAGGAACGTGCCGACGCGTTCGCCGCGGGCAGTCAGGCCAAGTACGCCAAGGCCGCTGCCAACGGCCAGATCGGTCAGGATCTCGTCGCCGGCACCCGCTCGACGCAGGCCGGCTACGGCCTCGCCACCGCTGACGAACCGCCTCGCCCGGAGACCACGATCGAGGGCCTCGCCACGCTGAAGACCCCCTTCCGATCGCATGGGCGGATCACTGCAGGTAACGCCGCCGGGCTCAACGACGGGGCCACCGCCTGCCTGATCGCCGCCGAGGACGTGGCTCGAGAACTGGAAGTGCCCGCCGCCATGCGGCTGGTCGGCTACAGCTTCGTCGGTGTCGAGCCCGAAGTCATGGGCATCGGCCCGGTACCGGCCACCGAGAAGGTGCTGCGCCAGACCGGACTGGCCATCGACGACATCGGTGCCTTCGAACTCAACGAGGCCTTCGCCGTACAGGTCCTGGCCTTCCTCGATCACTTCGGAATCGTCGACGATGACGAGCGAGTCAACCCGTGGGGTGGCGCGATCGCCGTCGGGCACCCGCTGGCCTCCTCCGGCGTCCGACTGATGACCCAGTTGGCCCGGCAGTTCGCGGAGCGGCCAGACGTGCGTTACGGGCTGACGGCGATGTGCATCGGAATCGGAATGGGCGGCAGTGTGATCTGGGAAAACCCCGCGTACGACGCCAGCCAGGGGGCTCGCTCGTGACTGCCATTGATCAGGCAAAGCTTGCGTACCCGGACGAGGTCATCACCGAGTCCCACGTGCGTTACGTCGCAGTGCCAGGACTTGACCGTGAGCTGGCTCTGATCACTATCGACAACGGACTCGATCACACCCGCCCGACCACGTTCGGTCCAGCCGGCCTGGCCAACCTTGCCGCGGCCATGGACGAGATCGAGGCACACTCCCCCGCTGTCGCGGCGATCGCCGTGACCGGCAAACCCTTCATCTTCGCCGTCGGCGCGGATCTGTCCGGAATCGGCTTGGTCGACACCCGGGACAAGGCACTCGAGTTCGGGCGACTCGGCCATGCGGTGTTCCGGCGGTTCAAGGACTCGGCCATCCCGACGTTCGCGTTCATCAACGGCGCGGCGATGGGTGGCGGTGTCGAGTTGGCCTTGCACTGCCATTACCGGACCCTTTCGACCGGCGCCGCGGCCATCGCCCTGCCCGAGTGCTTCCTCGGCCTCGTGCCGGGTTGGGGCGGAACTCAGTTGCTGCCCAACCTGATCGGGCCGGACGGCGCGGTCACCGTGATTTTGGACAACGCGCTCAACCAGAACCGCATGCTCAACGCCAAGCAGGCTGCCAAGCTCGGCATTGCCGACGTGAGTTTCGAGCCGGCCGACTTCCTGGAGCGCTCGATCGAGTGGGCGGCAGGTGTGCTCACCGGCGCGACGGCGGCGCACAGACCAGACATCGACCGCGGTGCGGCATGGACCGCGGCCCTGGAGCGTGGCAGGGCCCTTGTCGAGGCCAAGTTCCACGGTGCCGCTCCGGCCCCGTACCGCGCACTGGAGCTGCTCGAGCACGCGCGCGGCGGCGCGGACGGTGACTTCTTCGTCGCGGGTACGGCCGCTGAGGACGAGGCACTGGCTGATCTCGTGATGGGCGATGAACTCCGCGCCGGGCTGTACGCCTTCGATCTGGTCCAGAAGCGCGCGAAGCGCCCAGTCGGCGTTCCGGACAAGAACCTCGCCCGGCCGGTCACCAAGGTCGGCATCGTCGGCGCGGGGCTCATGGCAGGACAACTGGCCCTGCTCTTCGCCCGCCGACTCGAGGTCCCGGTAGTCCTGACCGACCTCGATCAGGAACGACTGGATCGCGGCGTGGGCTACGTGCACGACGAAATCGACAAGCTCCTCGGCAAAGGTCGAGTGGGCAGCGACAAGGCCAACCGACTCAAGGCCATGGTCTCCGGCTCACTCACCAAGGATGCCTTCGTCGATGCCGACTTCGTGCTCGAAGCGGTGTTCGAAGACCGCACGGTCAAGAAGCAGGTGTTCGCCGAGGTCGAGTCAGTGGTGCGTCCGGACTGCATCCTCGCCACGAACACGTCGTCGCTGTCCATTTCCGATCTGGCCGCCGACCTGGATCACCCGGAGCGCGTCGTCGGCTTCCATTTCTTCAACCCGGTGGCCGTCCTGCCGCTGCTCGAGATCGTGCGCGGCGCGCAGACCGACGACGCGACATTGGCGACGGCATTCGCGGTGGGCAAGGACTTGAAGAAGAGCTGCGTGCTGGTTCAGGACGCACCTGCTTTCGTCGTCAACCGGCTGCTCACCCGATTCCTCGGCGAGGTGACGACGGCCGTCGACCGCGGTACACCGATCGAGGTCGCCGATCGAGCACTCGAGCCGCTCGGCCTGCCGATGAGCCCGTTCCTGCTGCTGATGCTGGTGGGTCCAGCTGTTGCGCTGCACACAGCCGAGACGCTGCACGCCGCCTTCCCGGACCGATACGGCGTGAGCCAGAACTTGCGGGGCCTCGTGGACGCCGGAAAGCCGGGCGTCTATGTCTGGGACGAGTCCGGTCAACACGTGGATCCGGAGGTCACCGCCCTGTTCACGGGTGGCGATGCACCGATGACCGCTGATGAGGTACGCACTGCCGCGCTGGAGGCCCTTGCCCAGGAGATCCGGCTGATGCTCGACGAAGGCGTCGTCGGGGCCGCCCAGGACATCGACCTGTGCCTGCTACTGGGCGCCGGCTGGCCATTCCATCTCGGCGGCATCACCCCGTACCTCGACCGCGAAGGCATCAGCGAGAAGGCCACCGGCCAGCGATTCCTGCCGCCGGGAACCGCCAGCCTCCCGCCATCGGTCTGATCTGTTCCGCTTCACCCGGCCGGCGTCGGCTCGCCCCGGGCCGGGAGGTTGACCCGTACCTCGAGCCCCCCGTCGGGCAGTGCGGTCAGCTCGAACCGGCCGTGGTGAGCGGCCACCACAGCCCGCACGATGGACAGGCCCAGCCCGACCCCTCGCACACCGGATCGGCCGTCCCCGCCGCGCCGGAACGGCCGGACCAGGTCCCCGAGCTCGGCCTGCTCCAACTCCGGGCCGGTGTTGATCACAGTGAGCCAGGCCTGTCCGTTTTCGGTGCCGGTCCGAACCGACACCTCCCCGCCCTCGATGTTGTGCCGGACGGCATTTTCGAGGAGATTGCCGATCAGCCGGGACAGCAATTCAGGGTCCCCGACCGTACGGGCCGGCGCCAGCTCCGGCTCAATGCTCAGATCCTGCTCCGCTGTCTCAGACCCGATCCCAGCCAGAGCGCCCGGAACCAGGGCGGCCAGATCAACCGCCTGTCGTCTGCTGAGCACCCCGTGCTCGGCCTCGGCTTCACTGCGGGCCAGGACCAGCAGCGACTCCACCAGCGCATCCGCGCGAATGGTGGCCTCCCGCACGACCTCGGCGGACGAGCGCAGCTCCTCGGCAGTGGCATCAGGGTCGGCCAGGGCAACGTCCACTTCCGCGCGGATGAGAGTCAACGGCGTTCGTAGTTCATGGCTGGCATTGGCGGCAAACCTCTGCTGCCCCGCGAACGCGGCGTCGAGCCGGCCCACCATCTCGTCGAAGGCGTCGGCGAGTTCGGCGAGTTCGTCCCGCGGCCCGTCGTAGGAGATTCGCTCGGCCAACGTGGCGGTAGACAGTCGCCGAGCTGTCGCAGTCAGATCGCTGACCGGGCGCAGCACCCGGCCCGCCACCAGGTAACTCGCCGCTGCCCCGGCCAGCACCACGAACCCGAATGCAAGTCCGCCGGTGCGCAGGATCGCATCACGGGCCTGGTCGCGCAGTGCGTCCTGCACGGCGCCGGCCGTCACCGTGACGGTGCCACCGTCCTCGGTCACGATGTCGACCTGGGTGTCCGGCGGGAGACCGGGCGCGGCGGCAACGGTCCGGTCGGCGACGATGACAGCCACGGCGAGAAGGATGGCCGCCGAGACGGTCAGGAGTGCGCCGTAGGCAAGGGCCAGACGCCAGCGCAGCGAGATCCGCATGCCCGACAGCCTGCCCTGTGCCTGCCTACTTGGGATCGGTGTTGATCCGATAACCCGACCCGACCACGGTCTCGACGATGGCCGGCTCGCCGAGCTTGCGCCGCATCGTCATGATCGTGACGCGAACGGTGGTGGTGAAGGGATCGGCGTTTTCGTCCCAGACCTTCTCGAGCAGTTCCTCACTGGAGACGACGCCACCGTCGGCGCGCATCAGCATCTCGAGCACCCCGAACTCCTTGCGGGTCAGCTCGATCGGGTTGTCGGCCCGGCGGACAACGCGCCTGGCGGGATCCAGAACCAGGTCACCGGCCCCGAGCACCGGCGGGGCCGCTGGAGTCGCCCGGCGACCCAGCGCGCGGATTCGGGCCACCAGCTCGGCGAAGGCGAACGGCTTGGCCAGGTAGTCATCAGCACCCAGGGACAACCCGTTGACCCGATCGGCCACCGATCCACTCGCGGTGAGCATCAGGACCCGGGTCAGCGTCCCGGACCCGGCCAGCTGGCGCATGACCTCGTCGCCCGACATGCCAGGAAGGTCGCGGTCCAGAACGACCACGTCGTAATCGGTGTAGGTCCACTTCTCATGCCCATCCAGGCCGTCATAGGCGACGTCGACCGCCATTCCCTGACGACGCAGTCCGCGGGCGAGGGTGTCAGCGAGCTGTCGCTCGTCCTCGACCAACAAGATGCGCATGGTGTTATGACGGTCCGGAGCCGGCGGCCGAATCCATGCGGCGGGACTCGATCTCAGAGAGGTTCACAACGTTCCCCTGCCGAGCGTCGGCCGTCGCTGACTGGGCCGGGCCGGGGTCCGAAGCGGCGTGCAGGGCAGCCATGCGGTTGCGCACCGATCGCTCGATGCCGGCGGCGTCCAGGCCGGCGGCAGCGAGGAGGTCGGCGCGCTTCCCGACCGCCAGGAACTCCTGAGCGAGCCCGAGGGTGAGTATCGGCCGGTCAATCGAAGCGTCACGCAGTTCCTGAGCGACCCAACTGCCGAAACCGCCTGACCGGCCGCCGTCCTCGACGGTGACGACGAGTTCGGTGGTGCGGGCCAGATCGAGCACCGCCTGCGGGACGGGGCGGATCCAGGTCGGCGACACGACCCGCATAGCCCAGCCGTCCCCGGCGATCGCTGCAGTCGCCTCGACCGCCGCCTCGGCCAACGGGCCGGCGACGATGACGAGCACCTCGACCCCTGGATCGGTGCCGTGGTTTTCGAACAGCACGTCCACCGAACCGTCGAGCGTGCGCACGACCGGGACTTCTGCGGACAGCCCACCCTTGGGGAAGCGCAGGGTGGTGGGGCCGGAAGCGTCCGCCACTGCCTCGCGCATGGCGCTGCGCAAGGTCGACGCGTCCCGTGGGGCGGCCACCCGCATCCCCGGAACGACACCGAGGATGGACAGGTCCCACATCCCGTTGTGCGAGGGGCCGTCATCTCCGGTCACCCCCGCCCGGTCCAGCACGAAGGTGACCGGCAGGCGGTGCAGGGCGACGTCGAGGAGCATCTGGTCGAAGGCACGGTTGAGGAACGTGGCGTAGATCGCCACCACCGGGTGCAGCCCGGCCATGGCCATCCCTGCCGCAGACGTCACTGCATGTTGCTCGGCGATGCCGACGTCGAAAGTGCGCTCGGGGTACGCCTCGGCGAACGCCGCCAAGCCGGTCGGGTACAGCATCGCCGCGGTGATCGCAACGACATCGCTGCGCGCGGCGCCGATGCGGACGAGCTCCGCCGAGAAGGCCTCGGTCCACGTGGGACCGGAGGCCAGGGTGAGCATGCCGTTGTCCGGGTCGAACGCGCCGGTGCTGTGCCAGGCGTCTTCTTCGTTCGCCTGCGCAGGTGCGTACCCGAACCCCTTGATGGTCACGCAGTGCACGATCACCGGGGCGCCGAAGTCGCGCGCGCGGCGGAAGGCGGATTCCAGGGCCGCGATGTCGTGTCCGTCGACGGCACCGACGTACTTCATCCCCAGGTCCTCGAACATGCCCTGTGGCGCGACGATGTCCTTGATGCCCTTCTTCATGCCATGCAGAGCGTCGTAGAGAGCTGGGCCCACCATGGGCGTGCGGCCCAGATTCCTCTTGACGCTCTCCAGCATCCCTTCGTATCCGGGACGCAACCGAAGTGAGGCAAGCCGGTCAGCCAAGCCACCGATCGTCGGGGAGTACGAACGGCCGTTGTCGTTGACGACGATGATGACTGGGCGGTCCTTGGCCGATGCGATGTTGTTGATTGCCTCCCAACACATTCCGCCGGTCAGCGCCCCGTCGCCGACCACCGCTACGACCGGACGTCGATCACCTCGCACGGCGAATGCCTTGGCCATCCCGTCGGCGTAGGACAAGGCGGTTGAGGCGTGGGAGTTCTCGACCCAATCGTGCTCGGATTCATCCCTGGCCGGGTAGCCGGACAGGCCGCCCGCGCGCTTCAACAGGTCGAACCCGCCTTGTCGCCCGGTGAGGATCTTGTGCACGTAGCACTGGTGGCCGGTGTCGAAGATGATCGGGACCCGCGGCGAGTCGAAGACTCTGTGCAGTGCGATCGTCAGCTCGACCGCGCCGAGATTCGGTCCGAGGTGCCCCCCGTTTCGGGCACAGGCACTGATCAGGAAGTCGCGGATCTCGGTGGCTAAAGCCGGCAGCTGATCGGCGGGCAACGCACGCAGATCTGCCGGGCTGGTGATCGTCGCCAACTTCGGCACGACGTGCCTCGCCCCCTGGTCATCGTTGCTTCCGGAGCGCTCAGTGGTGCTCCGGCGGAGCTCCGAGTGTAGACGCGACGCCGGGCACTGCCTCGGACGTCACAACCGTGGCACCCACCGTTGTCCCCGCAGCGCGGCGGACACCACCTCGACCGAACGAGCAACTGCGGCCAGCCGCGACCCCTCCCGTTCGTAGGCGTCCATTGCCGCATCCAGGGCCTCAGCGGGAATGTGGTCCACCAAGTCCACGCGCAACGATCGCCAGCTCGTCCGGGCCGCCTCGAGCGCGGCGGACACATGATCCCCGGCAAATCGTGCGAGCAGGACGGGATAGCGCCGCAGCACGTCGTAGCGCCGATATTCCGGCGGGACCTGCTCCAGCAGCCACCGCACCGCACTGTCCTCCCAGTCGGGAGACCCCGGCGGCCAGACAACCTCGGGCCAGCTCGGCGGCAGGTCCCGATTGGTCATACCTACGATTGTGGCCTGCCGCGCGCGGGACGGAGAGGTACTCGCCCCGACCTCAGCCCGGTAACAACAGTGCGACGGCCTCCAGGTGATGCGTCATCGGGTAGAGGTCGAAGGCACGGATGGCGGCTAGCCGGTACCCGGCGGCGCGCAAGGTTGCCACGTCCCGCCCGAGCGCGGCCGGATCACATGCGACATAGACGATGCGAGCCCTGGACAGGGCCAGTGCCTCGGCGACCGCCCGGCCGGCACCAGAGCGCGGCGGGTCGAGAACGATCACATCCGGCGCAGTCGTTGCCAGCTCGGTGTGGATGAGGTCAGCATCGACACGACCGACCCGCGCGCCGGCCCACGGCGTGGCCGCGAGGTTGACCCCGGCATCGGTGACCGCGACCGCGTTGGATTCGATGCACAGCACGGAGCCGGTCGGCCCGACCTCTTCGGCGAGTACGCCACCGAACAGCCCGACCCCGGCATAGAGATCCAGGACGCGCTCTCCCGGTCGCACGGCGGCGAACGAGCGCACCGCCTCCACCAGCACATCTGCAGCACCCGGGTGGATCTGCCAGAAGCCGCCGCTGCTGACCTGCCACGTCCGGCCGGCAGCCTGCTCACGCAGCTTCTTTGCGCCGCCACTTGATCGGAGCCGTCCGCGTCGGTCCAGCTGCCGCACTGCCGTACGCCCGTATGAATCCGCCGCAACCTCGACCGCGCCCGCGCCGGGCCAGCGCCGGTCGAGGATGTGGGCGTCCAGAACCGGCTGGGCCGTGATGGGACAGTCCGCGATCGGCAACACGCGGTGCGAGCGATGTGGGTGCATCCCGATCCGGCCCCGCCGGTCAACGGCAAACCCCGCCCGGGTACGCCAGCGCAACGCGCCGCCCGGGATTTCCTCGACGTGCAGATCGGGCGGTAACTCGCCCCCCGCCAGGCCGCCGAGCCGGACCAGTTGCTCGGTCAGGACTGCGGTCTTCAAGGCCCGCTGGGTCTCGTGATCGGCATGCTGCCAGTCGCAGCCGCCACACTTGCCCGCTCCCGCGGCCGGGCACGGTTTGGGGACCCGGCCGGCAGCCTCGGTATGGATGTCGACAGCGTCGGCCCGGCAATAGCCGGAGTGGCGGTCCTCGGTGACCTGGACCGTGACGTGTTCACCGGGGAGGGCGTGGCGGACGAAGACGACGCGGCCCTCGTGCCGGGCCACGCAATGCCCGCCGTGCGCAACCGGTCCGACCTCGACCTCCAAGCGCCGGCCCACCCAACTGACGACGGGCGGCGGAGCGGTTTCTGCACCGTCCCGAGCCCGCGGATTGCCGTCGGGTAGCTGCCCGGCCTGGTCGGAGGTCGCTGGGTGCGCGGGGCCGGTCACCCCTTCAGCATCCTCTTGACCGGCCGGAGCTGCGATCAGGATCCGGAACGCCCTCCCGCCGCGGTCAGCGAAAGCATCCAGGCGTGCTCGGCGAACGGCGCGCTGCGCTGCGTCAAGGCGGACCACGGCAGTGATCCGTGCTGCTGGCGTCCCTCGTCGGGACGACCGTGGTTCGGGTAGTGCGGCAACGGTGCAGGTCGGCGGCAGAAGAGCCAGAAGAAGGGGGGCATCACGAGCTCCTAAGAACGGTGGTTCGGCTGGCGGATGGGGGTGGCACGAAAGCGGTCAGACGGGGAGCGCGGCGGGCCGAGCGGCGGCGAGTACCCACGCGAGCTGGATGCGGTCGGGCGCGCGGAGCAGGGCCGGGTCCTCGCCGGGCAACAGCTCGGTCGACAACACCGCCCGCTGCGCGTCCTCGATGGCCTGCAGCGACGTGGTCAGGATGATCACCACGAAGGAGCCGTCAGGGTTGTGCCCGACAAAGGCGCCCAGCGTCCCGGGGACGCCGCGGACTGCCGGGGCGATCCGCTCGTGGTTGGCCCGGTGGATGGCGGCCGCCTCGGCTGAGGACCGAGGGCCGTCGAAGTGGATGAACTGTCCGTACGCCGCGGCTTCGCCGGAGCGGCTGGATTCCTCGAAGCTGGCGGAGCCGAAGTCCTGACCACCCGCGGTGACTGTGGCGAGTTCGGCGTTGGCTGCGGTGTCCCACACGGTCACGAGGACCGATTGCTGCTGGTCCATGGGGTGCATGACATAGGCCGAGATGAGGCCGGACCGAGCTTCCACCCGGCAAATTGCCTCGTCGGGCGAGATCGCGAGCGGGGTGATCCTGATATGCACGGTGACCTCCTGGTGTGTTGAGGAGGTCAGCCTCTGCCGTTCCGGAGTTTCACCAATCCGTGCCAGTACTGATAGTCGGTACGTATTCCGGGCCAAAGGCCCCGATACTGCCTCTCATGACCGCGAGTCCTCCCGGTGCAGCCCACTTCGTCGGGCGATCGGCCGAGCTGGCCGAACTGCGAGCGTGGTTGACGCAGGCCCAGGCAGGTCACGGTCGGATGGCACTGCTGCGTGGCGAGCCTGGGGTGGGCAAGACCCGGCTGGCCGAGGAGCTTGCCGGCGCGGCCGACGATGCGGGGATTCCAGTGGTCTGGGGCAGGTGCTCGGCGGATTCCGGCGCCCCGCCGCTGTGGCCACTACGCCGGATCGTCGACCAGTTGCCGGGCGTGCACGAGCCGCTTCGTACCGGGGAGGAGTTCGGATCGTCGGCCGATGGGTTGGCCGCGGCGCGGTTCGCGCAGTTCGTGTGGCTCACCGACGCGGTCGTCGCCGCGGCCGACCCGGCCGGTCTGTTGGTCATCGTGGACGACCTCCATTGGGCCGACTCCGCTACCGCCGCCGCGCTCGGCCACCTCGCTGCGGAGCTGCGCCGATCCAAGGCGTTCGTGGTCTGCACCGCCCGCCCCCGAGCCGATACGGATTCGGCCGCGATCGCAGCGCTGCTCGAGCGCCCCGACGTTGAGCGTCGGACGTTGTCCGGGCTGGATCGGCGTGACATCGCCGAGTACTTGAGAGCCGTCGAGGGCGCTCGGATCGACGAACGCTACGCCGACCTGGTCCTCAGGCAGACGGCCGGCAACAGTCTCTATGTCACGGCAGTGGCACGCATGCTTGCAGAACGGGTTTCCCTGCACTCCTTCGACGCCGACGAGTCCCAGGCCGCGCTCGCGGGCCGGCCGGAGTTTCTCGATCTCATCCGGGAACCGATGCGAAGAATCTCGGCGCAGTGTCGCGGGATCGTCGAACTGGCAAGCGTCGCCGGCGAGGAGTTCAGCATCGTCGAGCTCTCGTCGGCCCGTGGTGTCTCCCCCGTGGCCGTGTTGGAGCTGATCAACGAAGCCGTGGAGGCTGGACTGCTCCGACCTCCCGACCCGGCGGGTCGCGCCCGGTTCGTACACGCCCTGGTACGCGACGGCGTCTATGACAACCTCGAGCGGGACGCCCGGTCGAGCGCTCACCGAGCACTGGCTGACGCGATCGAGGCCAGTGACCGCCCCACCCTCGAACGGGTGGCAGCCGTGGCCAGTCATCTTGTGCACGGCGCGGCAACGCCGGCCGATCATGTTCGCGCCGCCGCGTATGCCCGACGAGCCGGACACGCGGCGCTGGGCGACCTCGCCTATACCGAGGCGGCAGGACAATTCGGTTCCGCCCTCTACAGCCTGGCCATGTCTGGCGGGTCGCCAGTGTCCGAGCGGGCCGAAGCCCTGCTCGATCTCGCGTTCGCTGAGTATCGGTCCGGCGCCTTCGGCAACTCACTCGAGCACTGCACCCAGGCTGCAGACCTCGCCGAGGACGAGCAGCGCTGGGATCTGCTCGCCCGCGCCGCGCTGCTCGTCGACGGTGTCTACCCGCCGGGGGCGTCCGGGAGGCTGGCCATCATGTGCCAGCGCGCCCTGGCACTGGTGCCTGAGGAGCAGCTCTCGGTGCGCGCACAACTCGAGGCCCGCCTTGCCTACGCCGAGGCCGACGAGGGACACGTCGACCGAGCGGAGTCGATGTCAGCTACCGCGCTGGCCCTGGCGGAGCGGACCGATGATCCCGCCGCGCTGATCGCGGCGTTGCGGGCCAGGCACCAGGCATTGGCCGGCCCTGGGCACGGTGCCGAACGCATCGAACTCGGCGCCAAAGCTGTCCAGCTGGCCGACCGTGGGGAGCCGCTCGCCGGACTATGGGGCCGGTTATGGCAGATCGACTCAGCGTTCGAGTTGGGTGATCTGGGCGCCGTTGACCGGGAGCTCTCAGAGCTTGGCCGACTCGCCACCGAACTCCGATTTCCTCTGGCCCGCTGGCATTTTCACCGACTGACGGCAGCTCGCGAAAACATGGTCGGGAGGTTCTCTATTGCCGAAGAGCAGGCACAGGCTGCCCTGAACCTCGGCACCGCGCTTCAAGACCCGAGTGTCAGGGGCCTGTACTACGCCTTCTGTTTGTCCCAGGCCTCCACTCGCGGCGTGCCGCTCGACGGAGGCGAGGACGGCGATGGACACAGCGAATTCGTCCGCCATGCGGCCCAACTACGCATGCCCATCGCGCTCGCCTCGATGGCGTTCTCCACGCTCGTCGCGGGCGAACTCGATGAAGCGGCCCGAATGGCGCGGCAGTTCAGTTCCGAAGCCGAGCAATGGCCCAAGGATGGCCGCTGGATTGTGGCCATCGTCATTCTGGCCGACGTGGTTGCCGACGTTGCAGACTCCGAATCGGCTGAACGGCTCTACCCGATGCTGTTGCCGTACGCGCACCTGACCGCAGCGGGCGGCGGCGGAACCGTGGCATGTCAGGGTTCGGTGGCCCGGTATCTGGGTCGGCTGGCCGCGACTACGGGCCGGCTCCCGGAGGCCGAGAGCCACTTGCAAGCCGCGATCGCCTTCGAGGATCAGATCGGTGCCCGCCCGTTTGCCGCGCTGAGCCGGATGTTCCTTGCCGACGTACTGCAGACCCGGGGCGGGCCGCAGGACGCGGCCAAGGCGGCAACCCTTGCCCGCACCGCCCTCGCCGCGATGCGTGCGATGGACATGCCAGGTCGAGCCGAACAGTGCGAGCGCCTGCTCGATCGGATCGATTCCGAGCAGGTCGAGCGGACAGCGCTGACGCCCAGGGAACGGGAGATCGTCGCCCTCGTAGCTGAAGGGCTGGCCAACCGACAGATCGCCGAGAAGTTGTTCTTGTCCGAGCGGACCGTGGAGACCCACGTCAGCCACGTCCTTGCCAAACTCGGCGCGACAACCCGCACCGACATCGCTACCTGGGCGGTCGGCGGCGGGCTCGCCGGGCGCGGCGAGACCTGAGCCAGTCGCTCAGAAGCTGAAGGTCGTGGCGGCGTCGTCGCCGATCCACTGCCACAGTGGCACGGTCCCACCGACCTCCGCTCCGGCGATGAGGGTCTCCGCGTTCAGCTTCTTGGAGTTCACGCAGATCGGGCAGACCATGAAGCGACCGTCGGCTTTCTCGTAGCGATCCAACAGTTCGGTCAGCGACGGACACCCATCGCAGGCGGTCCCCACCGCAACGCCCGGCATCGCCAGCCGAACCGCTTCCTTGCTGAGAAACATCATGGTCGGCCGACCCTGCTCAGCGGCAGCGACGGCCATGAGGAGCGCAATCATCACCCGCTCGGTGTCCTCGAGACCGGTTGAAAGATTCACGACTGCCTTGTTGCTCACTGTCTGCCTCCTGGCGATCTACTGCGCTTCTGGCGCAGTGGACGGGCTCCTTTGACCCGCTGTCGAAGACGCTAGGACCGTCAGAATCGCTTGGCATGAGGAGTTCTCCTCATCCGTGGATCGGCTCCAGAGTGCGCAACAGTCCGTGTTGCATGGCGAACAGCGCCGCTGCCGCGCGCGTCCTGGAGCCGATCTTGAGATAGATCCGCTCGATGTGGTTGCCGGCGGTCTTGGGCGTGATCCCCAACTCGCGCGCGATCCACCGGGTGGACGCCGCCCGAGCAAGCAGCACGAGGACCTCGACCTCCCGCTGGGTGAGCCCGGCAGGTCCGCCGTCGGCTCGTGTCGTCCGGTGTCCGGCCGCGCCGAGCACCGCCTCCACCGCTGATCCGTCCAGCCGCCCGGCGCGGTACTCGGCCCGGAGCTCGGTGGCGGCGGACTCCGCCGTCCGCGCCGGCCGATGCGGGCGGGCTTCGACCATCGCGTGATAGCTGTCGGCGGCGGCGAGCAGCCGCGCCAGCGCCGGAATGGCGGTTCCGGCCAAACCGCCGTGGTAGCCGGAGCCGTCCATCCTTTCGTGTGCCAGCGCGGCAACCCTGTGCACGCCCGAGAGCGCCGGCATGTGCCGCAACATGCGGTCGGTGTAGTACGGGTGCAGCTCCATTCGATCGCGCTCGACCCGGGTCAGCGACCCCGGCTTGTCCCAGATCGTGTTCGGTACGCCCGCTCGGCCTCCTCAACCTCTGTCAAAGCCCGTGGGGTCGGGTTCGCGGCGATGAGGTCCTCCCAACTCGAGTCGGCGGGCAGGTTTTCGAGGAGGTCTGGGCCGGACGTGGCGAACTCGGCGACCAATGCGGGATCGAGAGTTGTGCCACTGCGACTGCGAGCCGCAGCCAAGGCACCCGCCACGCCGCCGCGGCGGTGATGCACTTCGACGATGTCGGCCAGTTGCACCAACCGGATGGCAATGTCGATGTCCGCGCCGCGCAATGAGTCCGGGCTGCCCCGGCCGTCCCACCGGGCGAAGGTCTGAGTCAGGCCGGCGGCGATGCGTTCATTCAGTCCGAGCCGCACCGCCAGTCGCCCCGTGACTTGACAGTGGGTGGCCAACGACTGTCGAACATTCCGCCCACCGGTGGCCACCAACTCGGTCGCGACTCGGACCCGGTGCAGTGCCCCGCGATCGGATCCGGCGCGAAGCAGGAGATAGCCGAGCATCGCCGGTGAGCCGATCTCGACGTCGTAGATCCCCGCCCGCAACTCGAGGTCATCACCGAACAGGGTGGCGGTCTCATGCGAGTCGGCGGTGCAGCCCACCCACGCCAGCAGCGCGAGGTAGTAACTCGCCTCGATGTCTTCGCGGTCGAGTCCCAACCGCTGCGCGAGCCGCACCGCGATGAGGCAGGACCGGGCCACATGCTCCATCGGTTGGCCGAGTCCTAGATCTGCGGCGAGGGACAGCGTCGCGATCAACTCCGCCAGCGTGACAGGCGTCCTATCGCCGCCGGGGACGCCCATGCGGCGGAGTCCATGACCCGCAGGCCCGGCTGATATTCGTTATCGTCGTGGCGCGGTCGGCGACACACTGGTCGTCGTGAACGACGAGCGCACCGGCGAGGTCCTGCTCAACACGCCCCGCTTGATTCTGCGGAGTTGGCTCCCGGACGACCTACCGGCATTCGCCGAACTCAACGCCGACCCGGAGGTCATGCGCTACCTCGGCCCGCCCATGACACGCGGCCAGGCAGACCAGTTCGCCAACGACATCCAGGAACGGTTCGAGCGGCGTGGATTCGGCATGCTGCCGGTGCAGCGGCGCGACGACGGCGCCTTCCTCGGGATCTGTGGCATCAACTACACGCCCTGGTACCCCGATGAGGAGATCGGTTGGCGGTTCGCTCGCGAGCATTGGGGAAAGGGATACGCCACAGAGTCGGCGCAAGCCTGGATGTCCTGGGCCTTCACCGAACTCGGAGTCCCCCGGCTCATCTCGGTGACCGACCTCCCCAACACGCGCAGCATCGCGGTCATGCGCAGGCTGGGGATGGTCTTCGACCACGAGGCCGACCTCCGAGATGAGCCCGAGGCAGGGGGGCAGCCGTTCCGGGCAATCGTCCACTCGATCACGGCGGCTCAGTGGCGGGAACGCCAAGCCCAGCCCGCGGCGCCCACGTAGATCAGCGGCGGGCGCGCGGGTGACCGTCATCAGGAACACGCTCGGACGACTCCAGCTGCCACGGAACGTTCGTCACCATAACGCCGGGTTGGAACAGCAGCCGTCCCTTGAGCCGTAGGGCGCTCTGGTTGTGCAGCAACTGCTCCCACCAGCGCCCCACGACGTACTCAGGGATGAAGACGACCACGAGGTCACGTGGGCCGTCGCGGCGGATGTCCCGGATGTAGTCCAACACGGGCCGGGTGACCTCGCGGTACGGTGATTCGATCACCGTCAAGGACACCGGGATCTTGAGTCGATCCCATTCCTCTTGCAGGGCACGGGTTTCCTCGTCATCCACGTTGACTGTGAGTGCTGTCAGCGAGTCCGGACGCGTGGCCCGAGCGAAGTTGAGCGCCCGGAGGGTGGGTTTGTGCAACTTGGAGACCAGCACAACCGCAGAAACGCGACTCGGCAGGGTGGTCACGTCCTCGTCCGGAGTGAGTTCTTCCGACACCCGGCTGTAATGACGGTGGATGCTGCGCATGATCAAGATGATGATCGGCATGGCAATCAGGACGATGTAGGCACCGTGCGTGAACTTTGTGATCACGACGATCAGCAGCACGAGCGTGGTCATGGAGCCGCCCAGCGCATTGATCACCCGGGCCTGCTGCATTCGCCTTCGTGCCTGCGGATCGCGTTCGGTCTTCAACAGGCGGGTCCAGTGCCGCACCATTCCGGTCTGGCCAAGGCTGAAGGAGGTGAAGACGCCGATGATGTACAGCTGGATCAGGCTGGTGACATCGGCCTTGAAGACCCAGATCAGCAGGGCAGCGAATGCTGACAACAGGAGAATGCCGTTGCTGTAGACCAGCTTGTCGCCGCGAGTGTGCAACTGCCGAGGAAGGAAGCTGTCCTGGGCGAGGATGGAGCCCAGAAGTGGGAAGCCATTGAACGCGGTATTAGCGGCCAAAATGAGGATCATGGCTGTGGCAGCCTGCAGGTAGAAGAAGCCCGCGGACTCATCCCCGCCGAAGACGGCGGCCGCGACCTGGGCAATCACCGTCCGCTGTGGATCGGACTCACAGTCGCCGGCGAACCCGACAAGGTCGCAGGTGAATTCGGTGTACTTCACCTGCGAGATCAACGCCAACGCCGTGAGGCCGGCAAACATCGAGGCTGCCAGCCCACCCATGATCAGCAAGGTGGTGGCCGCATTCTTACTCTTGGGCGGTTTGAAGGCCGGGACACCATTGGCGATTGCTTCGACGCCGGTCAGCGCCGTACATCCGGATGAGAAGGCGCGCAGCGCGAAGAACAGGAGCGGAATCCCGGACAGTCCAACGTATCCGGCCTCGGGGTCGATCTGGTAGGCAGCGCTCTCTGCCACGGGGGGGTCGCCCAGCGCGGCGCGCACAAGACCAATCACGAGCATCGTGAAAACCCCGAGCACGAACAGGTAAGTCGGTGCTGCGAACGTGCTACCAGATTCCCGTACGCCACGAAGATTGACCGCCGCAAGCAACGCGACAAGGCCCACCGCGATGAGCACACGGTTGTCATTGAGCCCCGTGAACGCGGAGATGACATTGTCGACGCCGGCCGAAATCGAGACTGCGACGGTGAGCACGTAATCGACGAGGAGTGCGCTCGCGACCACCAAGGCGGCGAACTGGCCGTGATTCTTCAAGGCAACCTCGTAGTCGCCTCCCCCTGAGGGATAGGCGCGCACGACCTGACGATACGAGGCCACGACCGTGAGCAGCAGGATCACGACTCCCATCGCGAGCCAGGGCGCCAAGGTCAGCATCGCCGTACCCGCAAGGGTCAACACGATGAAGATCTCTTGGGTCGCGTAGGCGACCGATGACAATGGGTCACTGGCGAAGATCGGTAGCGCCAACCGCTTGGGCAGCAATGTCTCGCCGACCTTGTCACTGCGAACAGGACGCCCGAGGACCAACCGCTTGGGGAGGTGCACCGCCGTCCGCAACTTGCTCACGGCGGCGAAGCCTACGTCCACAGCGGTGTACGTTCGCGCCGTGATCCAGGACCACTGTCATCGGCTCTGTCGGGGGGGCACATGCACATCGTCGTGATGGGGTGCGGACGGGTCGGGTCGAGCCTCGCCCGTCGGCTGCAGCGACAGGGGCACACCGTGGCAGTCATCGATCAGGACGAGGACGCATTCCGCAGGCTTGGCCCGGAGTTCACCGGCAGGCAGGTGACCGGGATGGGATTCGACCGAAACACGCTCACTGAAGCTGGTATCGCCGAGGCGGGGGCGTTCGCTGCGGTCAGCAGTGGGGACAACTCCAACATCCTCGCCGCCCGCGTCGCGCGCGAGCAGTTCGGCATCGACCATGTGGTGGCCCGAATCTATGACCCGAAACGGGCGGAGGTCTATGAACGGCTTGGTATTCCGACGGTGGCAACTGTGCCGTGGACGGTGGACCGGTTCATGAGGGTGCTGCTCGAGGATGAACCCACTGAGCTTTGGCGCACTCCGCCTGGTGATGTCGTACTGGTCCAGATTCCGGTGCACGAAGGCTGGGTCGGCGGTCGCCTGAGCGAACTCGAAGCAGTGACCGGCGCGCGTGCTGCCTACGTGAACCGGTTCGGCGCGTCGGTTCTCCCCACTGCGAACACGGTTGTGCAGTCAGGCGATCAGGTGGTCGTACTAGCCCGCGCCGCTGACGCCGAACAGGTTGCTGATGTGGCCGCGGAGCCCCCGGACCGAGGCCACTGATGCGGGTCGCCATCGCCGGTGCCGGAGCTGTCGGCCGATCCATCGCACAGGAGCTCGTCCACAACGGCCACGAAGTCCTGCTGATCGAACGCAAGGCATCGGCGATGAAGACAGCTGAGGTGCCCGACGCCGAGTGGGTCCAGGCTGACGCCTGTGAGCTGGCCGAGCTCGAGGATGCCGAGCTGTCGCGATGTGACGTCGTGATCGCCGCGACTGGTGACGACAAGGTCAATCTCGTCGTCTCGCTGCTGGCCAAAACGGAGTTCGCGGTTCCCAGGGTCGTCGCTCGGGTGAACGACCCCCGCAACGAGTGGCTTTTCGACGAGTCGTGGGGGGTCGACGTTTCCGTATCCTCCCCGCGTGTGCTTGCCGCACTCGTCGAGGAAGCCGTCACCGTCGGGGACCTCGTACGGCTGATGACGTTCCGGCACGGCCAGGCGAATCTCGTCGAGATCACGCTCGCGGAGGGGACGCCCTACGTCGGCCGGACGGTGGGCGATCTGTCGCTGCCCCGCGACGCGGCATTGGTCACAGTGCTGCGCGGCAAGCGGGTGATCGTGCCCACCCCCGACGAACCGCTCGAAGCTGCCGACGAGCTGCTCTTCGTCGCCTCCGAGGAGGTCGAGCAGGAATTGCAGCTGCTGCTTACGCCGGCTGATCCCAAGGAGAAGCGACCTCAACGTCAGTGACGCGGTGTCGGACGCGACGCACGAGGTAGACCGTCACCAGGGCCTCGATCGCCGTCAACGGCCAACCCATGATCAGTCGAGTCGTGCCCAGCAGAGTCACTTCATTGGCCAGATAGAGCGATCCCTGGATGGCGATCCGAAGGCAGTAGACGGCTGCCCACATCACGGTCAACCAGGTGTAGGTCCGCATCAGCCGACGATCGGATCGCCAGCCTCGGGGATCCGCTAAAGCCGCTGTCGGCCATAGGAATTCCGCGATGACGCCAATCAGCGGCCAACGTAGGACAACCGAGATGAGGAAGGCGAGCCCGAATCCCGCGGTGGACCACAGGGAGGGCAAGAAGAAGTCCCTCGCCTCCCCGGTCTGTCCGGCGATGAATGCAGCGAGGGCCACGCCGAGGAAACCGGAGATCGCCTGCTGGACATTCTCCCGCCGGGCAAGCCGCAGTAGAAACAGGACCCCACCAGCTGCGAGCGCACTCCAGAGTGCCACCTGGAGAGATGTGAACGCGTTCACCGTGATGAAGACGATGATCGGCAGTCCGGAGTCGATCAGCCCGCGTACCCCGCCGATCTGGCTGATGATCTCCTGCCGGTCGACCATGGGCCGACGGGCGACCGGCTGCGCGGGAGGATCAGCAGGCTCAGGAACGGATTCGGGATCAGGCACCCGATGCCCTCACGCCGGGCTCAGTTCGTACCACGGGTTGTAGATGACCTCTCGCCCGCGTTGTTCGGCGATCCGACCTCGCGCGGTCAGCACTCGACCCGGCTCGATGCCCGCGATCCGACGTCGGCCGAGCCAGACGAGTGTCAGAGACCCAGAACCGTCATAGAGCTCGGCCTCGAGGGTCGGCACGCTGCCCTGCGGCAAGTAGACGACCGTGCTCAATCGTCCGGTCACCGTCACCACTTTGCTGCGCTGGCACTGCGCGACCGGTTGGCAGCCGGTTTTGCGGACCTCCGAGAGCAGCTCGGTGGCGTCGAGTTCAACGGGGTGGGCCGTCAGGCGACGCAGTCCCCGCGACAACCAGCTGCCGCTCTCTTGCGTCGTCTCAGTCACAGTCACTCACGAAACCAGCGTACGACTTCGGCCAACCGGGGGCGCACTCTGACTGGCTCATCGGACCCGCCGGTCGATCCAGTCCAGGACGAAGATCCACGACGGATCATCGGCATCGATCACGGCGAAGTGATCTCCGTGGCTCCTGACCAGTTCGGCGTCATCACCGGACGCCCTCGCGGCAGCGACGAACGCCTCGCTCTGGCTGATCGGCACATTGGCATCGTCCGGAGCGTGCACGCACAACGTCGGCACGCCGAACGGGAGCCGCTCGATTGGGCTGGCCCGGCTGTACCGCTCAGGTACCTGCGCCGGTCCGCCGCCGAGGAATGCGTGCGCGGCGCGGGCGCCAAGACCGTCCCGGGCGCAGGCTCGCAGGTCGAGCACTCCGGCCTGGGATACGACTGCGGTGACCTTGACTGCGGGATTCGCGCCCGGGCTCTGCGGGTCCTGTCCAGCGCGGGTCGCGGCCCAGGCCGCCAAGTGACCACCGGCGGAGTGCCCGATGGTCACCACCTTCGCGAGGTCGAGTTCCAGATCCTGCGCGCGCGCCGCGGACTGTCCGGCATCGGCGAGCAGATCGATGCCCGCGGCGACGTCAGTCAGCGTTGCGGGATAGCCGCCGCCGTTGCCCACCCGTCGGTACTCGAGATTGAGCGCCGCCCACCCGCGCCCGGCCAGCGTCACGGCAAGCGGGCGGCCGAGCTCGAGGCCGTAGGCCGAGCGCCAGAATCCACCATGGATGACGACGGCGACCGGTACCGGACCGTCGGCACTGGCCGGCAGGGTCAGTTCCGCGAATTGCGAAGGGTCCGGTCCGTACCGCAGCGTCATGCCCACGGGGGCGAGTGTGCCTCAGTGCAGCAGCGGCAGAAACTCCGAGAGATCGGTGCGGTTCCCACTGGCGCGCAGCCGGCCCTGCTCTCTTGCCGCAGTCCACGTCATGCGTCCGGTGGCCAGGAGCAGGAAGGTCGTCGGATCGGTCTCCACGACGCCGGCCGGCGTTCCCCGGGTGTGCCGCGGACCTTCGATGAGCTGAACAGCGGCATCCGGCGGGATTCGCAGTTCTACGCTGCGGCCGGGGTTCTGGCTGGCGAGGAGATCGGCGAAAGCCCGTACGACGATGCGCCGGGCATGCCGATCGGGCTCGGGCGGGTCGGGCAGATCCAGGCTGTGCACGACCCCTTCGATCAACCGGAACAGCGTCGCCGTGGCGAGGTGATGGGTCCCCGTCAGCTGACGGACCCGGTGCTGCGGATCCGCCGTGGCGAGGACCGCCAGCGTCGTAGGCACTATGTCGGCCAGCCGTTGGGCCGGCTCCGCGGCCACTCGCTGGGCCACACTGTCGGTCAGTCCGGGGAGGGCAGCCGCCCACTCCCGGAGTCCGGTCACCGTTCCGGCGGCCGGCGGTGCGGTCGCCATCCGACCCAGGCTCTGCGCCGTCTGTGCGAGATGCCGCTCGAGATCGGCCACCGACCAGGCCGGAATGCGGCTCGCGGCCGTCGGATCAGCAACGGCGAAGGCTTCGACCAGCCGGGACCACTGTGCGGCCAGCGCCGCCTGTATCGCTGCAAACGACGCGCTCTTCGCCACAGCCGGGACAGCTCGGTGGGTCAGATCGTGAAGGTCGGCAGCGACGGCGCCTCTTCCGCATCGCCCTCGACCTGCTGACCCAGCTGTTCGGCCATGTCCGCCGGCAACTTGAGGGGCAGCGCTTCCCGTACCGGTCGCGGTTCCGACCCGCGTACGACGATCACCCCGCGCAGCGCCTCCAGCAACTCTGCGGCGGCGTCCTCGTCTCTGGCCGCCGGGCCGGTGAGGACCGCTCGGAGGAACCACCGGGGTCCGTCCACGCCGAGGAAGCGCGCCGGGCGGCGGGGGCCCTTGCCGCTGTCCTTGCCGCCGGTGCGCGGTGGCGCCAGCTCGGCATTGAGCTCCGGGCCGAACAGACCCTCGGACTCACTTGCCCGGCCCCCCTGACTGCTGATCGACTTGGCCAGCTCAGGTCGCAGATCCGGCCAGATGGCCGCATCACGCGGCGCTGCGTAGACGCCGATCTGCATAGCCGAATCCCCGTTCACCACCGACACCGAGACCACCCGGCCCTTGGCGTCCAGGCTGACCCGGAGATCGTTCCCGGCGGTCTTGGGGATCAGCATCGCCCCGAAGTCGGCGCGTTCGAGATCGTCGTCGGCCGCATCGGCGACATCGAATGGGCCGGTGGTCGGTTCGCGCTCGTCATCGACGTGCCGGCCCTCGACCTCGGGCGCGACACCACGCTCGCGCACGCTGCGATCAAGCCGACGTTTACGACCGAACGGCATCCAGACTCAACTCCCCTGATCCCAGCCACCGGAGCCGCCGGTGGACCCGTGCCCGGCATCGCCGCGCACCGATTCTGGCAGTTCCGCGGTTTCGCTGAAGATGGCCGTCGAGACCGGTTGGATGATCAGCTGGGCGACTCGGTCTCCACGGCGCAGGGAGACCGGCATGCGCGGGTCGAGGTTGATGAGATTCAGTTTGATCTCGCCACGGTAACCCGCATCGATCGTGCCCGGCGCGTTGACCAGGCTGACCCCGGACCGCGCCGCCAGGCCGGACCGCGGGTGCACGAAGCCGGCATAGCCAGTCGGCAGTGCGATCGCGATGCCTGTCCCGACCAGGGCTCGCTCGCCCGGTGCGAGCTCGACGTCCTCGGCTATGGACAGGTCGGCGCCGGCATCCCCGGGCATCGCGTAAACGGGCAGACTGCCGCCGAAGACCCGTACGGCCACAACGGGTTGCGCTCTGTCGTGACCCGGGTCCTGAACGTTCTCCTCGGCTGCCGGCACGCCCGGCACGCTACCGGTGGAGGTCGGCCGGCCAACCCGTTGCGGTCGGGACATGGCTGACACGGCTAAGGCTCGATGATCCGCTGGCTCGGGATGACCTGTGGATGGCTGGCAAGGTCGGCGCGCAGGCGCGAACCGAGCCGGCGAGTGCTGGAGAAATTCGTGCGGGCGCCGATCACGGCCCCAGCCAGGAACGGCAGGAAGGAGCCGAGATTTCGGGTCAGCCGACCGGTGATGCGCTTGCGCAGCGCCGCAGTTCCGGCCGCGGCCAATTGGGCCGCCAAACCTGCCGACTGCCCGTCGCCGCGGAGCCCTCGCTGGGCTGTCCAGGACCGCAGATAGGCCGCAGCGCGGTCACCGAGCTCACCTGGCGGTCGCGCGTCGTAGATCTCGTGGAGTTCGGCGACCAGTTTCAGTTCCACCGCTGACACGAGCAGCGTTTCCGCGGCGAGTTCCACGGGTACGGCCAGCAGGCTTGGTGTCGCGAGCCACTGTGCGGCGGCCAGCCCTCCGGCAGCGGCGCCGATCGCGCCGCAGACTCGCGCCGCTGCCGCCTCAAGAGCGTCAACGATCTCCTCGATGTCTGCCTCAGGATGCTGTTCCAACAAGGTGGCCTTGTCCCGCAACGGGAGCTTCGCGGCCGTCGTGGTCAGCAAGTCGGTCAGGAAGGTGGTGCCGACAACCGCGCCCTTGCCGCCGGCCCTTGCGCCGGCGGCGATCCCTGTGGTGACCCCGCGCAGGACCGAGGCAACCTTCTTCTTCTCGTGCGGCGCAGCATTCGACGCGGGTGAGCCCGCGGAGTCCGGTGCGGCGGTCAGCCGGGCAACCGCTTCGCTGAGCGCAGCGGCTGCCTTGTTCAGCGCGGCGGGCGGGTCCGACTGATCGGACATCTGCCCGCCGGCTGGATCAGCCTCCGGTCGCCGTGGCACCGGACGAAATCACGCGCAGTCGCGGCAGATCGGAGCGCCCTTGCGGGTGCCGGCCAGCCGGCTGCGGTGATGAACCAGGAAGCAGGACGAACAGGTGAATTCGTCTTCCTGCTTCGGCAACACGCGGACTGTCAGTTCCTCGTTGGACAGGTCCGCGCCGGGGAGTTCCAGGCTTTCGTTGAAATCGGTCTCGTCGACGTCGACCGAAGCGGCTTGGGCTTCAGCCCGACGAGCCTTGAGCTCCTCGAGCGAGTCCTCGCCGAGTTCGTCGGCCTCATTGCGACGAGGCGCGTCGTAGTCAGTAGCCATATGGGTATGCGCCCCTCCAGGGGAATCTCTGCCACCTCGCGGCGGTCCGAACGGTGCCCGGACCCGAGCACCGCGCATAGGTAACGCGGTGAGGCTCCGAATTGTGCCCACGCATGTCATCGACAGGAGCGGGCGCGCGCGAATGTACCCCGAACTGGCGGCAACGGTCTGACTCGGCCCGCAGTTGCGTTGCAAACGCCGGTCAACATGCGCGTAGCTGCGACCCGCGGAGGGCACCGTTAGTCTGACCGGCACCATGGCCTCCGACTACCAACCGGCTGTCCCGCCGCCCGGCTACCGGACTGCGCCGCCGGTTCGACCTGGCACTCCCGCAGGTGTGTCCGGTGCGCCACCGCGTCCCGCACAGGCCCGGCCGCCCGTTCGTCGACGCATCACGTCACGGCGACCGATCCCCCCGTTGATCTTCCTTGTCGTGCTGGCCGTCGTGGCCCTCGGCGTGTGGTTCAAGGTCCTGCAGACCGATCAAGCGCGCTCGAGTGCCGACGACGTCTGCCCCACGCCACCGACCGTCACCGCGATGGACCCGGCCACGATCCGCATTCGGGTTCTGAATGCCACTGGTACTTCTGGCCTCGCCGCTGCGGTGACCGCAGAGTTCGTCGGGCGCGGCTTTCCGGTCACCGAGACCGGCAACGATCGAAGTGGCCGCACGGTGCTCGGCGTAGGGGAACTGCGGCATGGCGCCCGGGGGGCGGACAAGGCGGCATTCGTCGCACTGTTCGTCCCTGGCATCACGTTGGTCCGGGACACCCGCTCCGACGATCTCATCGACATCGCCCTGGGCCCGGAATATGTCAGCTTGGCCACACCCGACGCGGTCGCCATTGCCTTGGCGACCCCGGTGGCGCCGACGGACATCGCCTGTTCGAGCAGTGATCCCTCCGAGACCCCGTCGGGTGAAGATCCGGTGCCGACAACGTGACCGGGGTGGAGTCTGTGATCAGGCGGTCCTCGTGACGTCCTGGTCTGGCCGCACCCTGAAGGTGGACTTCCGGCCGAGTCGCCACGGCATGCCGTTCGGCAACTTCTGGCCGAAGGGTGCCGCGATCCGCGTGCAGAAGCGCTCGATCGGACGGGTGTACGGCGGACTGTGCGGCGGCATGTGCCAGCTCAGCCGCGAACTCTGGCTCGCCGGCGACCCCGTCCCCGACGATGCTTCGCCGACGAATCCCGCCTTCGTGGACCGTCTGGTCGCAGCTCAGATCGAGAGTCTCGGTCTGCCGGCAGGTCCCATGCGCTACTTGGCCCTGCAACTGCCGCATCGAGGTACGGCGCGACGCAAGTCGACGGCGGAGACGCTGGCCGCCGTACGGTCGGACCTCGAGGCCGGCCGGCCCAGTTGTGTGGGCCTGCTTCGCACGTTGTCCTGGAGCCCAGGGGCGCTCAGCAAGCACCATGTCGTCCTGTGTTACGCGATGCGCGAGGACCCCGACGAGACGATCCTGTCCGTCTACGACCCGAACCACCCCAAGAACGACCGGGTGCGTCTCACCGTCGGTGCCGACAGCACCATTCGCACCAATCAGAAGGACCCGAAGCCACACGCCTTGCTGGCCTTCTAGGCCCCTACGGCCGATCGGGGAAGCGGCGAGCACTTGGCGAGCGCTGCCCGCCGTCGACGACGACGTTGGCGCCGGTCATCCATCCGGCCCGTGGCGAAAGCACGAAGGCCGCCACGTCGGCGACCTCCTCGACCCGCCCGAGCCGACCGAGCGGGAACTCGTCACGGACGAACCGCTCGAAACCCTCGGGATCGGATTGTTGATACCGGTCCCAGCTGCCGCCTTCGAAGAAGATGGACCCCGGACTGATGGCGTTGACCCGGATGTTCAGCGGCGCGAGTTCCTGGGCGAGGGTCGTCGCTAGGTGGATCTCGGCGGCCTTGGCGGTGGCGTAGGCGGTCCGCGGTGCCGGGCGCATCCCCGTCACCGAGGCGACGATCACGACCGCCGCTGCGGACTCGTGCCGCAGGTAGGGCACGGCTGCCTTGGTCACCGCTGCGGCGTGCCCGGCATTGAGGGCGAACGTCGCCACGAAATCGCTCGGCTCGGAGTCGAGCAGGTTTCCGCCGACCGTCCCGCCGGCATTGGCGACCACCCGGTCGAGTCCGCCCAGTTCCGCAGCGATGCGGTCAACTGCGGCACCAAGGGCGGGAAAGTCGGTGACGTCGGCGGCAACGGTGACCACCGGGCGCTCGAACTCGCTCAGCGCGGTCGCTGCCTTGTCCAGCCCCTCCTGGTCCCGAGCGATGAGGCCCACCGCGGCGCCCTCCCGGGCAAGGGCCGCAGCGATGCCCAGGCCGATCCCGCGGCTCCCCCCGGTGACGAGGACTCGCGCGCCGTCCAGTCCCAGATCCATGCATCTCCTCCTTCTCCGCGCCCCTGACGGCGCACGTCGGCCTGCCCCGAACGGCCGCGGTCCTAGTGCGCGTCGAAAGCTTCCTCCAGCCACCAGGACCCGCGCGGGCCCGCGACCTTCGCGTCGATCAGCATCGGTTGCTCGCGTGCCCCGTCCAGCCAGGTCCCCACCTGCTCGAGATCCGCGACGGTACGCACCGTGACCGCATCGAAGCCGAATCCGCGGGCGATTGCGGCCAGGTCGGTCTCGGGAAACGTCACCGTGCTCAACGGTTCCCCCTCATTGAAGTGATGAACCTCGGCGCCATACGCGGCGTCGTTGTACACGACCACGACCATCGGCAGACCCAGCCGCACAACGGTGTCCAACTCGGCGACCGACATCAGGAGACCACCGTCGCCGACCGCCGCGATGGGCAGGCGATCGGGTTGCGCCAAGGCGGCTCCGATTGCCGTGGCGAGGCCCAGCCCGATGCTCTGGAACGCCTGGGTGAAGCAGAATCCGAACTCGTCGGGGACCGACAAGAACATGCTCGGGTACCCCATGAAATTGCCCGAGTCGACGGAGACGACGCGTTGCGCGGGCAGGAGATCGTCCAGCGCGATCGTCAGCGTCCGCGGATCGATGCGTGCCCGGTCCCCCGCGCCCTCGGCCCAGTCCTCGTACGCCGAATCGCGCCAACGTCCCTGGCCGGCAATGCGGCCGGCGATCTCGTCGCTTCGATATCCGCGACGAGCGGCAGCGTTGGGATCGACCAACGCGCGAGCGACCTCGGCACTGTCACCGACTACTCCCAGGTCGATGTCGCGATAACGCCCCAAGGCGGTGGGGTCGATGTCGACCTGAGCCACCATTGCCTTCGGTCCGATCAGCCGCCCATGTCGCGTCGTCCACATGTTCAGGGCACAACCGAAGCCGACCACGACGTCGGCGCTGCTGATCAGGTCGGCCGCAAGCGGCGTTGCGAACCCGCCGGAGACGTCCAGCGACCACTGGTTGCCATGGAACAGTCCCTTGGCGACTGCCGAGGTAGCCAGCAGTGCCCCGTACGCGACTGCGGCGCTCTCTATCTCAGCACGGGCATGCCGGGCGCCCCGGCCGGCGACGAAGACCGGGCGCTGCGCCGCCCCGAGAACCTTGGCCAGCGCAGTGACCCCGTCGGAGTCAGCTGACGTTGCCCGGGACGTGGGCAGCGTCAGGTCCGGAGAGGCCGCATCTGTTGGCACCGGAAGCGACTGGATGTCGAGGGGCAGATTGACCAGCACGGTGCGACGCTCGGTGACGGCCACCTGATAGGCGTGCGCTGCCTGTCCGGCGGCCGACGCCGGGTCGTCGATGCGGATCGACTCGGCGCCCACCGCCCTGGCTAGGGCGGGTTGGTCGACGTAGAAGTTCGACGCCGGGTTGGTCGCCTCCGCCGCAATGACCAGCAACGGCGTACGACTCTTGGCAGCCTCTGCCACGCCCGTCATCGCATTGGTCAACCCACAGCCCTGGTGCAGGGTCACCACCCCGACCGCACCACTCATCCGGGCATAGGCGTCGGCCATGACCGCCGCCCCCATCTCGTGCCTGGCTGCGACGTAGTGAGCGCCAGCCGCGATCAGCGCGTTCGTGACATGGAAGTTGCCGCTGCCGACGACGCCGAAGGCTTGCCGGACCCCGCACTCGCCCAAAGTCGAGGCGACCACCGCGGCGACGGTCGACGCAGTCACCGTTGCACGAGTGCCAGGACCCGCGCCGGACTACCCGAGCCGCCCACGATCGGGAGCGGCGCGGCGATCAGCACAGTGCCCTGCGGCGGTAGTTCAGCCAGGTTGCGCAGTTGGGTGAGTCCGTACTTGCCGGCTCCCAGGAGGAAGGAGTGGCAGGGAAACGCTGGGTCGAAGGAGTGTGCGGCGCCGGCGTCGGTGCCCACGGTCTCCACGCCCACGCCGATGACCGGCGCCTCTTGCGCCAGCCACCTGGCGCACTCCACCGAGATGCCGGGCGTGTGCGGCCCGGTGTCGTTCGCGTTGAGGAAGTCCTCCTGGTTGTGGCTGCGGACATCCCAGCCGGTGCGATAGAGCAGCCAGCCACCTTCGGGCAGGGCTCCATGCTCCTCTTGCCAAGCCAAGATGTGCTCGACCTCGAGCAGGAAGTCCGGGTCCTGCGCGGCTGCGGCGCTGAAGTCGAGGACTGCCGCCGGCCCGACCAGCCGACTGGGTAGAACCTGTGACACGTCCTCCCCGCCGTTGGAAGTCACCCAGTGGACCGGCGCATCGAAGTGTGTGCCCGTGTGCTCGCCGGTGCGGAAGTTGTTCCAGTACCAGCCAGGTCCGCGTTCGTCGTACCGGCTGATCTCTTCCAGTTGGAAGGGCCACGTCTGGCCGAATGGCTCGGGGAGCACGAGGATCGGCGTGCTGGTCTGGAGCGGCGCGGTCAGGTCGATCACCTCGACCGAACCGTCGGTCAGGCCCGTCAGCAGAGCTGGCAACGCGGTCATGACGTCACTCTTCCGGCCAGCGCGATTCAGGACAACCGGCCCGCGCCTCGACGGCCTCAGAGACGCAGCCGTACGTCCGCGAGGTAGTCATAGGCCGGCCGACAGGCATGCACGACCGCGGCCTCGTCCGGGTTGAGGTCGACCGGGTAACTCCGGTACGGGGTGAATCCGGTGGAAGCCACGACCGCGTCGTACCAGTACGGGGCCCACACGCCGTCGCTGGCTCGCGGACCGGCGGGCCAGCTGAGCATGGCCGCGGTGAAAGGCACCCCGACCAAATCGCAGAGCCACTCCAGGTACGCCGCCGGATTGGCGAGGAATTCCGCGGCGTCGATCACCGGCGGGGCAGTCCCGAGATCAGCAAGATGCGCGTAGAGCTCTCGCTGCTGCAGTAACCCGAGATCATCCGGCTCGAGCTGGGTCCGGGACCGGCGATAGGACACCAGGACGTCGGCAGGGTCGCGGATGAGCACGACGTTGGTCAGCTCGACGAGCCACGACCTATCGATGTGCGGCAGCAGGTGATGGGCCATGTGTTTCTGGTAATGGATCCGCGCCGCAGTGGGGACCGGTCCGATCAGCGCAGCCACGGCCTTGCGCCAATCGGTCTCCCCGGCTGCGATCACCTCGTTCCGGCCGGGGTGATCGAGCCCGGTCTCGGCCAGGTAGTGCGCATAGAGGGGCTCGTCGGTGACCACACAGTCGGGTCGGTTTTCCCAGGAGCGCATCATGGCCGTGGAGATGTTGCGCGGCCCCGACCAGGTGGCAAGCCGGACTTCCGGATGGGACCCACCCACGGCGGACGTACTCACGGCGCCGTTCGACCGGCTACGTCCCGAGCCACGAGATGGGCGTAGGCCGCTTGCAGTTTCTCGACGATCGGGCCACGCGCACCCGCGCCGATGCGTCGACCATCGATCGTGGTGACCGGCACGAGGCCGGCGAAGGTCCCGGTCACGAAGGCCTCGTCGGCGGAATAGGCGTCGGTGAGGCTGAAGGTGGTCTCGACCGCGTCCAGCTCGATCTCGCGGCAGACCCGCAGAACGTTGGCTCGGGTGATCCCGCCGAGGCAGTAGCGACCGTCGGAGGTCGCGACCCGGGGGTTGCCGTCAGTGTCCCTGCCGACGATGAAGAAGTGCGTGCTGTTGCAGGTCGCCACGAATCCGTGCGGGTCCAACATCAGCGCCTCGTCGGCCCCCGCCGTGTAGGCCTGGATACAGGCCTGGATGTCGTTGAGCTTGCTGTGGGAGTTCAGCTTGGGATCGAGCGTGTCCGGCGCGGCCCGACGTACGTGCACCGTGAACAGCGTGATCCCCTTCTCCGCCGTCCCGGGCAGTGGTTGCTTGTACTCCGGGATGATGACCACCGTCGCCGGACCGACGGTCACCCGCGGGTCTTGATACGGGGTGCGCTTGATGCCTCTTGTGACCATGAGTCGGACGTGCACGCCGTCGCGCATGTCGTTGGCAGACAAGGACTCATATATTCGAGCGGTCAACTCGGCACGGGTCAGGCCGATGTCCATCGCTATCGCCTGTGCGCCGGCATACAGCCGATCCAGATGCGCCTCCAGGAACGCCGGGTGACCTTGGCTCACCCGTAAGCCCTCCCACACTCCGTCGCCCAGCACGAACCCGGAATCGAACACCGAGACCACCGCTTGTGCGCGTGGTAGCAGGCTCCCGTTCACACTGATCAGAACCGTCTCGTTGCGCGGGTCGTCCTCGTAGTCGTGCGTCCCATGAGCCACCCGGCCACGCTAGCGCCGACCACCTGATCTGGCCCGCGAATGAACACGCGGAGGGCTGCAACGTTCAACCCCCGGATTCGCAGTTACAATGAAGGAGACTCACGTCCCGCCGAGCGCCCCTAGACCTTCCAGACCGCCTCCAGCGGACCGTCTCGGGCACGGCCCGACTTCACCCGATGTGTTCTTCCGAAGGGGATTTGCGTGCCGTCCGAACAAAGCAGTGCTTCTGCACCGACGGGCTCGACAATCACGGAACCTCGTACACATCCGCGGCGACGCACACTTGCGGCGGCCTCCACTAAGGCCGCGGCACCGGGCAAGAAGGCGGCGGTGAAGGCAACCGCAAAGATCACGGCGGCGGCCAAGAAACCCGCCACGACCACGGCGAAGTCGACCGCCAAGAAGGCCCCCGCGAAGACATCGACCCGCGTCTCGGCCTCCGGCACCGCCACCGCGATGGCAGACGACGCGGCCACAGTCATCGTCGACGGCCCCGGCCCGGACGTGATTCTCAAGGACGGCGACCCGGTCGAGGTGGCCAAGGACGGCGACGCCGCCGAAGAGGTCAGCGCCGAGTACGTCTGGGACGACGAGGAGGAGTCCGAGGCGCTCCGGCAGGCCCGCAAGGACGCCGAGATGACCGCCTCGGCCGACTCCGTTCGCGCCTACCTCAAGCAGATCGGCAAGGTTGCCCTCCTCAACGCCGAAGAAGAGGTCGATCTCGCCAAGCGCATCGAGGCCGGGCTCTACGCGGCCGAGCGGGTGCGGATCAACGAAACCGAGTCGCGCAAGGTCTCCCCGCAGCTGCGCCGCGATCTCAACTGGATCGTGCGCGACGGCGAGCGCGCCAAGAACCACCTCCTCGAAGCCAACCTCCGCCTGGTCGTCTCATTGGCCAAGCGCTACACCGGACGTGGGATGGCGTTCCTGGACCTGATCCAGGAGGGCAACCTCGGTCTGATCCGCGCCGTGGAGAAGTTCGACTACACCAAGGGCTACAAGTTCTCGACGTACGCGACCTGGTGGATCCGGCAGGCGATCACCCGGGCCATGGCCGACCAGGCCAGGACCATCCGGATCCCGGTGCATATGGTCGAGGTCATCAACAAGCTCGGCCGCATCCAACGTGAGCTGCTGCAGGACCTGGGCCGCGAGCCCACTCCTGAGGAGCTGGCCAAGGAAATGGACATCACTCCGGACAAGGTGCTGGAGATACAGCAGTACGCCCGCGAGCCGATCAGCCTCGACCAGACCATCGGCGACGAGGGTGACTCACAGCTCGGTGACTTCATCGAGGACTCCGAAGCGGTCGTCGCGGTCGACGCGGTCAGCTTCACGCTCCTGCAGGACCAGCTGACCAGCGTCCTGCAGACGCTCTCCGAGCGGGAAGCCGGCGTGGTACGACTGCGCTTCGGCCTCACCGACGGCCAGCCCCGCACCCTTGACGAGATCGGCCAGGTCTACGGCGTGACCCGCGAGCGGATCCGCCAGATCGAGTCGAAGACCATGTCCAAGCTGCGGCACCCAAGCCGCTCACAGGTGCTGCGCGACTATCTCGACTGAGATCAACGGACCGGCTGAGGCCCTGCGGACGATGTCGGAGCACCAGGTACGTCGATTGCCGGCTCCCGGCTTACACCCACTCGCACCTTCCGTCGCCACCCCGTTCTGCCCGTCAGGCAACCAGGAGTCGGGGGGAGGAATAGCGGCGAAGCACACCCCAGCGCTCAGATCTTGGCCCGGTGGCAGGCCGCGCTTGTCAGGGTTGGTCGGTGCGGCGACGAGCGTGCGGTGGGTCGACGACTCGCCCTTTGCCTGACGGATCGGCGGATTCACCCTGCAATGTCAGCCGGGGCCTGCTCTGCCGTGCGCTTGCCTTGTCCGTGTACATCGCGATGTCGGCCTCAGCCAGTAGATCAGCCGGAAGGGACCCGGGTGAGCTCACGGCGACGCCCATGCTTGCGTACACCGGCACATTCGTGTCGGCCACCGGAACCCCGTCGGCCAGTTCCTCACCGAGCCGAGTCCGGAGCTGGCTGGCTTCTGAAGGGTCGGCCATGTCCTCGAGGATCACGACGAACTCGTCACCGCCTACCCGGCCGAACGTGTCGCTGTCCCGGATGCATTCTCCAAGGCGCCTGGCGACGCTGACCAGCAGCTGATCCGCGTCAGGGTCACCGTGTTGATCGAGGTCGATGAACAGGACGGCGACGAACGTGCCGAATCGGCTGGAACGCGCCAGGGCGTGGGTGAGCCGATCAAGTAGCAGCCGGCGGTTGGGCAACCCGGTCAGGCTGTCGTGCAGGAGCTCGTGTGTCAGCCGCGCATCAGTCCGATGTGCTCCCGCCGTGGTTTCTGCGGCCGCAGCGATCAGGGCCGCCTTGGCATTGACGGCGTCTCCCAAGGAGCCTCTCGCTGCCGCCGCAGAATCGGCCACTCGGCGTGCTGTGGCCAACAGCGAGTCGAGAGGAGATTCGCGGCCAATTGGGGTGGTACCGATGATCCCCACGGCTGCGCTGAGGAGGTCGACCAGGTCTCTTGCCACGAGTTCTGCATTGGTGATGGCTGTTACGGCAAGTGCAGATGCCGTGGAGCCATCCGGCACAGAGGCTGGTTGGAGCTCGCCCGAGCGCTGTCCCAGCATCACAATCTCCCCCGAACTCCCAGCGGAAGATCGGAGGGTAATCGTCCAATCACTCTCCGTCTAGTCCAAGAAAAGGCCGTGCGTAGGGCACGAATGAACGTAGTGCCGAGATGGGTGGTCGAGCGTGAGCAGTCCGTCAGATCGAGTCGAAGACCATGTCCACGCTTCTGTCGGCACCCCAACGGTTCCCAGGTGTTGCGCGACTACTTGGACAGAGATCAGCTGCCGCCGTGATGTCTTCCGACTGCGCGCCCCGGACGCTCGACTGAACCCTCCCCGACCGACCGGACAGCCTCGCTGGTGCCGCTACGGCCCCGATCCACGACAAACCAGATAGCGTGAGCCTGCAGGCTGGCTGACCAATCAGCGATTCATCGGAGCATTCCGACAACGCATTCGACACTCTGCGTTACCATACGATTACAGAGCGTGTCGAAGACACCTCATGGTACGTAGCACAGAGCACAGTGACGCCTGGACCGAGGCGACCGACGAATCCGCGCTCATGGCCGCGAACTCCATGGCAGCGGTCGTCGCCTCCGCGGCGATCGCCGAGGCAGAGCTGGCGGCCCAGGCCGCAGTCGACACGCAGGACTCCGTGCTCGCCGCCGCTCGCGTGGTCGCCAAAGCTGCCGCGGCATCAGCTCGGGCCGTTGCCGTGTCGGTCGCCGCTCAGGCAGCGACGGTGGCCGGTGCCGCCGCCGCAGCCGTAGAGGCCAAGCGCACTGAGTTACGCCTGACCCATGTATCGAGCAAAGGCGGCAGGACGACGGGAAGTCCCCAGCTGAGCAAGCCGAGCCCATTCGGGAACCGCGCCCGACGAGTGCATCAACCGAAACACAACGGGAACACAGCTCGACCATCGGCCAGGTACCGTCGGTAACAGACGTCGGCGCAGGCCGGCGGCTGGACGACACGCCGAGAGTCCCTTTGGCGTGACCTGCACCGCACCGGGAACAACCGAGGTCATGCTTGCGTCGTATGTATGGCAAGAACCGAACGGGATACGGAACGAAGACTCAGCATCAGCGAATGAGCCGACCAGAAAGGTAGCGACGTGACCCCAACATTGACCCCCACCGCTACTCGCGATGATCCGCAGATCCACTCGGATCGCTGCGACCGCTGTGGTGCCCGGGCCAAGGTGCGCGTGCTCCTGGCCGGTGGACGCGACCTGACCTTCTGCGGGCACCACGCCCGGCAGTACGACGACCAGCTCCGCGGTGTAGCCGTGGACTTCGTCGATCTCGACGCCATCGAAACCCCTGCCGCAGCCGGGGAACTCCTGAACTAGCCCAGCGCGGGCCTGCCCCGCCCTTAGACATCCCGACGGGCTGTCGCCGGACTCACAAAGTCCCGCGGCAGCCCGTTGTTTTGCGTGGTGTCACCTTCCAGGGCAGGGCATTGCGTTGTACGGTTCGTGGGCTCAGTAGCCGTACGCCAGCGCAGGAGGATCGCATGAGCCAGGTCGATCGACGCACCGTCCTCAAGGCCGGGGCCGCAGTCGCCCTCGCCGGGCCCTTCGCCGGCTTCTTCGCCCGGCAGGCCAATGCCGCCCCGAGCGCGACCGCCGGTCCAGCGCTGGTCGGCAAACCTGACCTCCGCGACGGGGTGGTACGGCTCGCGCTGCCGGCCGCCTTGTCCTACCGCTCGTTCCAACCCACTGGTGAGCTTCTCGGCGACGGGACCGTGGTCCCGGGACGGCACGACGGCATGGCTGCCTTCCCCGGGCCGAACGGCAACACCCGACTGGTCCGCAACCACGAGATTCTCGGTCCGGGGACGCCGTTCGCCACGACAATCGCGCCGTACGACTCCGCGGCGATCGGCGGCACCACAAACGTCCTGGTGAGTCCCGACGGCACCGTCATCGACTCGTGGGCGAGCCTGACCGGCAGCCAGGGCAACTGCGCCGGCGGCGGCATGCCGTGGGGCAGCTGGGTGACCTGCCAGGAAACGGTCAACGGCCCAGACGTGTTCGATGACTTCAACCGGGGCACCGCGCCGCCGACGACGTACGTCAAGAATGTGCTCCTGCAGCAGAAGCACGGGTACCTGTTCGAGGTGCCGGCCGATGGTGTCTCCGACGCCGTGCCGATCAAGGCGACCGGTCGGTTCTCACACGAAGCCATCGCGTACTCACCCGGCGAGAAGGCCTTTTATCTGACCGAAGACGACTTCGCCTTTCCCAGCGGTTTTTACCGCTACGTACCGCCACGTCGGCCGGGCCCGGTCCGCCGGCTGCGCGACGGAGGTCGGCTGTTCGCGCTGGCAATTCAAGGCCAACCCGAAGCCCGGCTCGAGGCGGCCACCACGATCGGTCAGCGCTTCCCGGTCCGGTGGGTGGAGATCGACGACGCCGACCCGACCTTCCCGATGGACACGTCGGGGCCGACGCCGATCCCCACGGTGACCAACGACGAAGCAATCCACGCAGTAGCCGAACAGGGCTGGGAACAGGGGGCTGCGTACTTCTCCCGGCTGGAGGGCGCGAAGTACGACGCCTCGAGCAGCACCGTGTACTTCACGTCCACGCAGGGCGGCGGGGCCCAAGCGCCGTGGGTACGCGGCGATCCCGGTCTCACGGTCTCGGGCTTCGGCAGCGGGTTCGGCCAGATCTGGGCCTATCACACGCTGACCCGGGAGCTCGAACTCGTCTACGTCTCCCCCGGCCCGGATGTGCTCGACTTCCCGGACAACATCACGACAAGCAAGAACGGGACGCTGGTCATCTGCGAGGACAGCGTGAACGGGAACTTCCTGCGTGGGCTGACCAAGAATGGGGTGTTGTTCGACATCGCCCAGAACCTGATCCCCAAGGGCACTGATATCGGTGGCGATGAGTTCGCCGGATCCACATTCAGCTCGGACTATCGGACTCTGTTCGTCAACATCCAGGCCAGCACCGGGCTCAGCATCGCGATCTTCGGCGACTGGGGGGCACTGGGAGTCTGACGTCCGAGCTACTCCTTGCGAAGCTGCGCGTAGATCTCCTTGCACGGCTCGCAGACCGGGCTGCCCGGTTTGGGTGTCTTCGTCACCGGGAAGATCTCACCGCACAGTGCTTGCACCATGGACCCCAGGACCGCGCTTTCGGCGATCTTGTTCTTCCTGACGTAGTGGAAGACCTCGTCGGGCGTACTGCTCTCCTGATCGCGGATATCAGGCCGCTCGATCGTCTCAACTCTCGTCACAGCGACCATGATGCCAGTTACGATCCGCGAATCCTTCAGGCTCTGCCACCTGTCTGGGAGTAACCGATCAGATGAGCGAAGCGGCGCAGCCGATGGTCGAGCCTGCGGACTTCCCGGCGCTGTTTCAGGCGGCCAACCAGGTCGCGATCGACGGCCAGCGCCGCTACAAGCGGCTGGCCTCCCTGGAACTGATCCTGCTCGTCTCCGGGGCCGTGGCTGGAACGACGCTCGCCGTCGTCGGCGGCCGCGGGCGAGTCGGGGCAACCATCGGTGGGCTGGTGTTTCTTGGCGCGCTCGCGATTCGGCTGCTGACCCGCAAGCGCGCTGACGACGCAGCGTGGTTCGACGGACGAGCAGTCGCCGAGACGGTCAAGACCGACACGTGGCGCTATATCGCGGGGACGCCACCCTTCGACGGCCCCGACGCCGACCGGAAGTTCGGTGAGCGACTGGGCGCGACGCTGCGTGCCCGGCCCGGCATCGTGCTGACCCGGGGCCACATGACGGAGTCGGCGCAGCAGATCACACCCACGATGCGCCGCCTACGCGAGCTGCCCCGCGGCGAGCGCCATCGCCTCTACCTGCGGGAGCGACTCGACGACCAGGTGAAGTGGTACGGGCGGTCAGCCGAGCGACACGCACGGGCGAGCCGACGCTGGGCCACGGCGGCCCTGAGCGCCGAGGTCGCGGCGATCATGTCCGCCGTCCTCATCTTCTTCAGCACTGACGTCGCTGACCTGGGGTTGCTGGGTCTGTTCGGTTCCATTGCGGCGGCATTCGCGGCATGGAACCAACTCGGTCGGCATGGGGAGCTGGCCAAGGCCTACGCCCTGGCCTACCAGGAACTCCTGACCATCCGGTCGATCCACGATGTCGTGGACACCGACGAAGACCTGGCCCGGATGGTCGACGACGGTGAGGGCGCGGTCTCCCGCGAGCACACGATGTGGATGGCAAAGCGCACCGAGCGCCCGCAATCTGAGGCAACCTGACCACGCACCGCCCCGATCCGAACACATACTGTGCGCAGCTCAACCGCAGTATTCTGTGCGCCAGTCGAGTGACGGAGGCGGACGACCGCGTCCTGCCGATCAGCCGCCATGGTGAGGATCGATGACATGGCCATCTTCATGAGCTACTCGCGCAGCGACGAGGTCGCCGTGAAGGCGCTCGTTCGCGGGCTCGAGGCCGCCCGCAAAGAGGTCTGGTTCGACAATGCGCTGACCGGCGGAGAGATCTGGTGGGACTCGATCCTGGAGAACATCCGTAGCGCGTCGGTGTTCCTGTTCGCGCTATCCGACGACTCGCTGAAGTCCAAGCCGTGTCGTACGGAGTTGGAGTATGCAACCGCCTTGAGCCGCCCGGTCGTGCCAGTCCGCGTCGGGAACATCGCGAATCCGCGCCTGACTCCGTTCGGGGCGGTGCAGATCATCTCCTTCCGTCCAGACGATGCCTTGTCCGCCTTCGCGCTCCTGGCCGCCGTGGACGAGGCGGGCCGGCGGGTGACCCCGCTGCCCGATCCGTTGCCGGCGCCGCCGATGATCCCCTTCGGGTACTTGATGCAATTGCGCCAACAGATCGACGACACCCAACTCGATCCCAGGGCGCAGGGCTCGGCGGTCGATCAGTTGCGCCGAGCGCTCATCGAAGAGACCGACCTCAGCGTGCACGGTGACATCATCCGGATGCTGGTCAGCCTGCGGGAGAAGTCCTGGGCGACCCGGGGCACCGAACACGAGATCAACCAGCTGCTGCGCGACTACGAAGCCGGTGACAGCTCGGCGGGTGCGCCCGGCACGCACCCGAGCAACCGACCCGATGCGGCCGGCCCGGAGGGTGGCCGGGGCTCCCACGCCGCTCAGGAAGGGCCGATCGCGGCCGAGCCGGTTCCCGCGCCGGACTGGTATCCGGATCCGGCACACCGGCACCGGTGGCGCTGGTTCGCCGATGACTGGACGCGCTACGTCAGCGACGGCGGCGGCGTAGTCCTCGAAGATCCGCTGTAGCCGTACAGAGCTGGCAGACCCCGGTGGGCGACTAGCCTCCTGGGCGTGGTTGCCGTCGATCGTCACGCTGATGTTGCGACGGCGTTGGCCGAGGGCAAGCCCGTGGTGGCGTTGGAGAGCACGCTCTTGGCCCATGGCCTCCCGCAACCCGGCAACCTCGAGACCGGGCGCCAGCTCGAGGCTCTCGTACGAGAACACGGTGCGATCCCGGCGACGATCGCGATGCTGGACGGGGTGGCCCACATCGGCCTTTCCGACGCCGAGCTGGAGCGGATCTGCTCCGAAGCGGACCTACCCAAGCTCGGCATCCGGGATGTGCCTATGGCGGCCGGACTCGGGCTGAGTGGGGCGACGACGGTGGCAAGCACCGCGGCTCTTGCCCACGCGGCCGGAATCTCGGTCTTTGCCACCGGCGGAATCGGCGGCGTGCATCGGGGTGCCAGCGAGAGTTTCGACGAGTCTGCCGATCTCACAACTCTGGCCGTGACCCGAATCATCGTTGTCTGTGCTGGGGTGAAGTCGATCCTTGATGTGCCGGCGACGTTGCAGCGCCTGGAGAGCCTCTCCGTCGGCGTCCTCGGCTTCCAGACCGACGTCTTTCCCGGGTTCTACGTCAGCGATTCCGGATCACCGGTCGAGTGGCGCTGCGAGACACCGGAAGAGGTTGCGAGGATCTTCGCGGCCGGCGCTGGAGTCTCCGGCGCAGCTCTGATCGTGGCCAATCCCTTACCGGTCGAGGCGCAGCTCGAGCCCGGTCTGCACGACACCGTCCTCAACTACGCCATCGCAGCGGCCGCGGAAGCCGGCATCAGCGGCAAGGCGGTCACCCCGTACATCCTGGAACGCCTGCACACCGCCAGCGGCGGGCGCACCCAGGAGGTCAACGTCGATCTCGTGCTCAGGAACGCCGTGCTCGCCGCCCAGATCGCGGTGCAGCATTCCGCTCTCGGCAGCTGACGTGACCGGCCTCCGAGTGACCGGCCTCTGACGTGATGCACGCCGCATCCGGGGATGTCCTCGTCGTGGGTGATGTCAACCTCGACGTCTTGGTGCGATCGGAAGCTCCGATCGAGTACGGGACCGATGTCGCCGCAGAAATCCGGCAGCGGCCGGGCGGAGCCGGGGCGAATGTCGCCGTTGGGCTCGCCCAGCAGGGGATGTCCACAACCTTGGCGGGTTGCGTCGGTGCTGGCGATTCCGGCGCTGTCATCGAGCAGCTACATGCCGCAGGCGTGCACCTGGCTCTGCGATCGGTCAGCCAATCGCGAACGGGCGTCGTCGTCGCGATCGTCGGCGCGGACGGCGAACGCAGCATGGCCAGCGACCGCGGTGCCAACCGTGCGCTGTGCGACACGGACCTCGGCGCGGACCTGATCGCCGCTCATCGACATCTGCATGTGTCGGGATATTCCATGTTCGACCGGGCCACGGGATCTGCGGTCCGTACGGCGATCGGCTTGGCCAAAGCGCTCGGCCGCACCGTGTCGGTCGACCCTGCATCCGTGGGACCGCTGCGCGCATACGGGACTGCGAGATTCCTCGCCGAGATCGCACCGGTCGACGTGTTGCTGCCCAACACCGACGAGGCACTCGCGCTGAGCGGCTCGACCGACGTCGCGGCGGGCGCCCGCGAGCTCGCCTGGATCTTCCCGACCGTCGTCGTCACAAGGGGTGCGGCGGGAGCGCTGTGGGCCGACCGGAGCGGCGTGTACGAACGGCCGGCAGCGGTCCTGCGAGGTCCCGTCGTTGACACGACCGGGGCCGGAGATGCGTTCACGGCGGGTCTGCTCGCGGCCTGGTTGAGCCGCAGACCGCCCAGCGACTGCCTGGACGCCGGGCAGGCAGCTGCGGCCGACGTCGTCACGCGCTGGGGTGCGCAGTAGCCGGACCACGCGCTTGGGCCGTTCGCCGTTCAGCGGCCAGGAGGGCGCGCCGATGGGGCGGCGTCAGCTGACACCGGCGATGACTGCTACGAACCAGATGGCCACAGCGACTAGGCCGGCCAGGAGTTCGATGATCAGCCCGACGCCGATCGCCTTCAGCGTGGCCAGGGTCGATCGACCAGCAGCCTTGGAGTCGGTCAGGCGACGCCACTCCGCGACGTAGATACCTGCCACGGCGCCGACCAGAAGACCGATCACGGGAATCACGAAAAACCCCACAATCCCGCCGATCGCACCGAACAACAGGGTCGACGTTGGCGCCCCGGCTTGGCGCAGCGTGCGACTGGGCAGCACGTACTTCGCAACCGTGCCGATGAGGAGGACGGCGACCATCACGCCAAACACCACCCACGCGCCGGCGCCGTCGGCCAGCAACGCCCACCCCAACCCGGCAGCACCGATCAGCAACAGGCCGGGAATCACCGGAATGATGACCCCGATCAGCCCGACCGCCATGGCGAGGCCGATCAACAGGAGAGTGCCCAGTTCCACGACTCAGCGCCTCAGTTGTCGCCGTCGATGACCCGTACCGGTGCGATCGCCCGCTTCGCCGCAGGACTCGCCAGGGACACCTCGTCGGGCGCTCCCCGGAACCGGTGCGCATTCAGGGACTTCTTCGGCGGCCGGTCATTGGCGACCATGACCGCGATCCATGGCAGAACGATCGCCAGGACGGCGAAGACAGCCATGACCCACAGGACCTGATAGAAGACCGTCGCCAGGATCAGGCAGACCGCGCGGACCGCCATCGTGAGGATGTACCTGCGTTTGCGTGCCTCGTGCTGCTCCAGCAGACTTGGTGCCGCCTCTGTGATGAGGATCGGTTCGCTGCCACCACCCCTGCGGTCGCGCTTCACGTCGCGGCGACCTTGGCGGCGGCCTTCGCGGCGGCCTTCAGGCTCTGCTTGTACTCCCGAACGCGGGTCAGGGACTCCCGATCGGTGATGTCGGCCACCGAGAGATAGACCCCGTCGGCGCCGTACTTCCCCGCCGCCTCGCGCCACCCGGGCGGGCGGATGTCACGTTGCTTGCCGAGCAGGGCGAGGTAGATGGCCGCCTTCTGCTTGCCGAAGCCGGGCAGCGCAGCGATCCTCGCGAGGAGCTCCTGCCCGTCGCTGACGCCCTCCCAGAGCCGGGTCACCTCGCCGTCATAGTCGGTCACGAGCACGCGGGCGACCTGCTGAACCCGCCCGGCCATGGCCGCCGGGAACCGGTGCAGAGCAGGGCGCTCGGAAAAGACGGCAGCCAGCTCGAGCGGGTCGAATTCCGCTAACTCACGGGCATCCAGGTCGTGTCCCAAGCGCCTGGTCAGTTCCAGCGGCGAGGAGAATGCCTTTTCGAGCGGCACCTGTTGGTCGAGCACCATGCCGACGAGCAGCGCAAGCGGGTCGCGGTCGAGCAGCGCATCCGCGTCGGCGTTCTGGCTGAGCATGACCGGCACCCGGTGTCTCCCTCGAGTCGACGTGGTCCCGAGGTTACGCCGCAGGGAACGGCTTCTGATGGGTGATCCCACCTTTATCGGGCTCTGCGCCGAACGTTATGTGGACGCTGGAACACCAGCGCGGGAAAAACGTTGAACATAGAGACAAACACAGAGATCTACGCCACTGCGCTGGCAGAACGGATGACCTAGTGACCGTCGTCCAGTCCGAAGACCGAGACACCGTGTCGGTGTCCGGCAGTACCCGCACGTCCGACGCCGGTGGGGTCATGTCCACCGACCTCGTCCGGGTGTACCTCAACACGATCGGCAAGACCCCCCTGCTCAACGCCGAACAGGAAGTTGATCTTTCCAAGCGGATCGAAGCCGGGCTCTACGCTGAGCGACTGCTCGCCGAGACGCCGCGCCTGTCCGCTGCTCGCAAGCGGGACTACCAGGCCCTCGCCGAGGACGGCCGGGCCGCCAAGCGGGCGATGCTCGAGGCAAACCTCCGGCTCGTCGTTTCCCTGGCCAAGCGCTACACCGGTCACGGGATGTCCTTCCTCGACCTGATTCAGGAAGGCAACCTGGGGCTGATCCGCGCGGTCGAGAAGTTCGACTACGCCAAGGGTTTCAAGTTCTCGACCTATGCCACCTGGTGGATTCGCCAGGCGATCACTCGCGCGATGGCCGACTCCGGCCGCACGATCCGGTTGCCCGTGCACCTGGCCGAGCAGGTCAACAAGGTGGTGCGCACCCGGCGCCGGATCCAGCAGACGCTGGAGCGCGAGCCCACACATGAGGAGATCGGCCTCGAGCTCGACATCACACCCGAGCGCGTTGCCGAGTTGCTCGACCACTCCCGGGACCTGGTCAGCCTGGACCAGGCGGTCGGCAGTGACGAGCAGTCCCGCTTCGGTGACTTCATCGAGGACGCGGATGCCCCGGTGGCCGAGGACGCAGTCGCGTTCCAGATGATGCGCCAGGACCTCGGCAACGTGCTCGACACCCTCGACGAGCGTGAGCGCAAGGTGGTGACCGCCCGCTTCGGGCTGGACGGAACCCCGCCGCGCACGCTCGAGCAGATCGGGCGGGCCTTCGGGCTCTCCCGTGAGCGGGTACGCCAGATCGAGCGTGACTCGATGGCCAAGCTCCGCCGGCCCGAGCGCGCCGACCAACTGCGCGATTACCTGAACTGACCCGGGCGGGCCACTGACCCTGGCGGTTTCTGCGGAAACCGCCAACAGTGGCTCGTCGGCACGTGGCGGTTCGCTGGCAAACCGCCGGGTGGAGGAGGTTCGCTAGGCCATTGGCCGGTCGACTGCCTCGCTGCGGTCCGCGCGGCGCGGGGCCGCATCGGGGCGCGCGGCTGTCGGCTGTACGCGGATCTTGGGTTCCTGGAGTTCGACCCCACCCGGATGGGCGAGGGCAGTGATGCGCAGCCGGGTGATCTGCGGCACGTCGTCGCACAGTCGCGCCACCCGGATTAGGACGTCCTCGATGGCGGCAGTGTCGACCGGGACCACTCCCCCGTAACCGTCGAGCATTGGCCATGCGGCAACCGAGCGGATCATCTCGGCGGCGTCGATGTCGGCCAGCGGCAGAACACGGAAGGTGCGATCAGCGAACAGCTCGATCGGCACACCGGAAACCCCGAATGACACGACCGCGCCGAAGGACGGATCGTCCGAAACCTCGATGGTTGTGGCGACCGCCCCGGGAGTCGCTCCGGCACCGTCGCCGTGCGCATCCAGCCCGTAGGTGGCCAGCAGTGCACCGGCTTCCTCCGCCGACAGCTCCCGCCCGGCGGGAGCCTCAGTGAGAACATCTGCCACCAGCGCCCGTGCCCGGTCACGCTCGGCTTCGGTTGCGGCCGGGACTTCTCCGAGCGGCCTGGACCGCCAGAGGCTGTAGCGAACCGTCCGTGCCAGCGCGGCGGCCGCCCGATCGATGGGGAGCGACGGCACCGAACCGCGAAGCGCCACGCCGTCCTCCCCCGATCGGACCAGCGACGCGGTCACGCCCTCGCGGCCGAGGAACGTCGCAACGATGGGCTTGTCCGTTTGCTCGGACAGCTCCACCAGGGCGCGGGCGTATTCGTCCTCCGAGACACTGACCGGTGGAACGAAGACCGCGAGCAAGGCATCCACCTCCGGCGCGTCGAGAGCGGTGCGGGTGGCGGCAGCGAATGCCTCCGGCGATCCCGTTGCGCCGATGTCGACCGGCGCCGAGCCGGCTAGGACCAGCCCACTGCCGAGCAGCGAATCAACCGCGAGCAGCCCCACGGCGGTGGAATTCCCGACCACCGCCACCCGAGGGCCACGCGGCAGCGGTTGGTGGGCGAGCAGGGTCACGACGTCCAGGAGCTGCGCGACGGTGTCCACCCGGATGATCCCGGTCGAGGCGAACAGCGCCTCGACACTGGAGTCCGTGATCGACTGTGACGTGCCCTCGAGGTTCGGCGTCGTACCGGTGTGCCGGCCACTCTTCACAGCCACGATCGGTTTGCTCCGGGCGATCCGGCGGGCCAGCCGCGCGAACTTGCGGGGGTTTCCGAAGCTCTCAAGGTGCAGCGCTATGACGTCGGTGGCCGGGTCGGTCGACCAGTACTGCAACAGGTCGTTGCCACTGACATCGGCGCGATTGCCGGCAGAGACGAAGCTGGACAGCCCGATTCCCAATTCCTTGGCTCGATTGAGCAAGGTCGCCCCGAGCGCACCGGACTGGGCGAAGATTCCGACTCTGCCCGGCGCCGGGATCTGCGGCGCCAGACTGGCATTCAGCCTGACGTCCGGGTCTGTGTTGATGATCCCGAAGCAGTTCGGGCCAACGACGCGCATGCCCGAGGCGCGGGCGGTGTTGATCAGGCTCCGCTGAGCCGTCAGCCCGTCCGCACCGCGCTCGGCGAAACCGCCGGACATCACGACGATGCCGCGGACTCCGCGGTTGCGGCAGTGGTCGACGACCTCCGGGACGGCCTCGGCCGGCACGGTCAGGATCGCTAGGTCCACCTCATCCGGAACCGACAGCACGGTGGGGAATGCCGGAAGGCCCTGGACCGTCTCCGCGGACGGATTCACCGGATAGATCGGTCCCGCGAAGCCGGCAGCGCGCAGATTCGCGAGGACGGCAGAGCCGATCTTGGCCGGATCCGTGCTCGCCCCGATCACTGCGACCGAGCGCGGATTGAGCAGACGCGCGATCGAGCGAGACTCAGCACGTTGTTCGCGTTCGAACCGGACCGCCCGCTGCGCATCTGTGGGCGCAATGTCGAAGACGAGGTGCACGACTCCTTCGTCGTAGGACTTGGTCGCCTCGTAGCCTGCGTCGCGGAAGACCGAGATCATCTTGCCGTTCTCTGCCAGGACCTCCGCCACGAACCGCCGGATCCCCCGCTCCTGTGCTGCCGCTGCGAGGTGCTCCAGCAACACCGACCCAAGGCCACGCCCTTGGTGCGCGTCCTCGACGAGGAAGGCGACCTCGGCCTCATCCCTATCCGGCAACCGCTCAAAGCGACCCACAGCAATCAGCTGGTCGCCGAGCAGGACGATCAGGGCGACCCGGTCGGAGTGGTCGACGTTGATGAAATGGGCGAGCTCCTTGTCCGACACGCGCGGATGGGGTCCGAAGAAGCGCAGATACCGGGTTCGCTCGGAACTCCGTGCGTGCAGGCCGAGCAGGCCGGGACCATCGTCGGGCGTGATCGGACGGATGTGGACAGTCGCGCCGTCGGCGGCGACCACATCGGCTTCCCACTCCGCGGGGTAGGGGTTGGCCGCCACAGGTGTGCCGTTGGTTGCGGACTCGGGCATCGGCCGGGTCAGTCCCGCGGATCGTCCGGATCGAGACCGAGTAGCGGAAAGCTGGCTCGCCGGGTCCGTTGGATGGCCACGTCCACCTCGTCGGCTCCGCCCGGCTCCCATGGGATGTAGTCGGCCGGCTCGTCCTCGGTCATCCGCGTCGGCGGCATGGCCCGCAACTTGCGCCGGCGCACGTCCTCGAGCCACTCGGTCGGGATCGTGGCCTCCGGATCCACGGGGTGCCCACCGGTGATACCGAGCAGATGCGTCCAGGCGCGGGGCACGCAGCGCACGAGTCCGTATCCGCCGCCACCCAACACGAGCCACTTGCCGCCGCAGATCTCGTGGGCCAGGTCGTGCATGGCCAGGTACGAGGCCCGCTGGCCATCGATCGAAAGCGCCAGGTTGGCCAGCGGGTCATCCCGGTGGGCATCACATCCACATTGGCTGACGAGGATTTCGGGGCGGAAGGCGCGAAGAGCTCCAGGGACGACCGCATGAAAGGCCCGAAGCCACTCACCATCACCGGTTCCGGGCGGCAGCGCGACGTTGATGGCACTGCCCTGCCCCTCGCCTCGCCCGATCTCCTCCGGAAAGCCGGTACCCGGGAACAGGGTCAGCGGATTCTGATGCAGGCTGATCGTGAGCACGCGAGGGTCTTCATAGAAGGCCGCCTGCACCCCGTCGCCGTGGTGCACGTCGACATCGACGTATGCGATCCGTTTCATGCCCTGGCCCAGCAGCCAGCTGATCGCCAACGCCGGGTCGTTGTAGACACAGAACCCACTCGCCCGGTTTGCCATCGCGTGATGGAGTCCACCCGCGATATTCGCGGCGTGGTCCCCTTTGCCGGACGTGATCCACTGCGCAGCCTGCACGCTTCCCCCGGCGATCAGGGCGGAGGCTTCGTGCATCCGGTCGAAGATCGGGTTATCCGGCGTGCCCAGACCGTGTCCGGCGCCGTACGGGTCCATGGGTGCTCGCTTGACGGCCGCGATGTATTCCGGAGTGTGGATTCGCTGGAGCAGATCGTCGTCGGCCGCAATCGGCGCAAACCGCGTGATCGCCGGCGCATCGAAGACTCCGAGGCTCTGGGCGAGTCCGATCGTGAGCTCGAGGCGGATCGGATGCAAGGGGTGATCACCGCCGAGGTCGTACTCGAGCATGGCGTCGTCCCACACCACCGCGACCGCTTGACTCATTGCGCCACGTTAACGCCCGCTTGGCCCGGCGGCCGCCTTCGGCCGGCGGCCGTGCGCCCGAGTATCTGACGGACAACTTGATAGTTGTGTGACTCACACATATACTCACATGATGGCTACCCTCGAAACCACCCTGGAAATCACCTCCTGGGACGAGAACCCCTACCAGGAGCTCGATGACGGATCGAAGTTCACCCGGGCAGAAGTGAAGCTGGACCCGGGGCCCGACGGTCTCGGGCCCGCGACGTCTCAGTCACTGATGTTCTACCGGCCCGACGGGACCGCGAGCCTGGTCTCGCTGATGCGCGTGGCCGGGGAGCTCGACGGCAGGTCCGGGAGTTTCGTCCTGCTCGGCACTGGGACCTATGACAACGCCACCGCACGCGTTGAGACCAACGTCGTGGAAGGCTCGGGAACCGGAGAACTTGCCGGGATCACCGGAACCGCCGAAAGCGTGTCGACCCAAGCGGACTATCCGCACATGCCGTTGAAACTGACCTACAGCCTCGAGTGACGCAATTCGAGCGAGACGCCAACGTTCTCGGCGCCTTGGCGTTAGTCGTCTCCGACCAGACTGCTGCCGCGATCACGCAAGCATGCGGACAATCGATCTCGGGCGCGGCAGCACTTTCTGCCCTGGATCAGTTCCTGGAACGCCCGAGCCTGGACGAGCTGCGGCTGGTCCTCGGCTTGACTCCGTCCGGTGCCGTCCGTGTCATCGATCGACTTGTCGAGGCAGGTTTGGTGACCCGCAGCCAAGGCTCTGATCGGCGGTCGCGTTTGTTGGGATTGACGCCTCGGGGCCGGCGAGCGGCCGCCCGGATCGCTGCTGCCCGGGCCACGGTGTTGCACACCGTTCTGGACCGGCTCACGGCAGCCCAACGGGACTCGCTCTCGCCCCTGCTCGACTCGTTGATGGGTGCGGTCGTTGCCGACAAGGACGGCGGCGCGTGGATCTGTCGACTCTGCGACCTCACTGCGTGTCAGCGCGTTGAGGGACATTGCCCTGCCGCAAACGCGGCTGCCGCCAAGCAGGCGACGACCAGTTGACTGCCGGCTGGCCGGTCCCATGGGCATCCAGCGGATCTCGACGAGGTCACGCCGCGGTGGCGGAGTTGATCCGCGCCGTATCATCAGGTTGAACTTCGTGAAGGAGCGCTGCGCGTGAACGACTTGATCGACACCACAGAGATGTATCTCCGCACGATCTTCGAACTCGAGGAAGAGGGCGTGACGCCGCTACGTGCGCGCATCGCCGAGCGGCTGCATCAAAGCGGCCCCACGGTCAGCCAAACCGTTGCTCGGATGGAACGCGACGGTTTGGTCACGGTCGAGGGTGATCGGCACCTCGAACTCAGTGACATCGGTCGGAAACTGGCGACCCAGGTCATGCGCAAGCACCGGTTGGCCGAACGTCTGCTCGTCGACGTGATCGGCCTGGACTGGGAGGACGTGCACATCGAGGCCTGCCGGTGGGAGCACGTCATGAGTGAGGCAGTCGAGCGACGATTGGTGGCTCTGCTCGACAATCCGACCACGTGCCCGCACGGCAGCCCGATCCCGGGTCTGGACGAATTGGGTCTGACCGAGCGGGGTGCCGCCGATCCAGTCGAGATCACCGAGCTCGTGCTGCTCGCCGACGTGGCAACCGAGGCCGGCGTCACGGTGACTGTCGAGCGCATCAGTGAGCAGATCCAACCGGACGCCGGACTCATGCATCAACTGACAGATGCACACGTCCGACCCGGCAACACGGTCGTGGCCAGGCGCCTGGCCGGCGGCGTTGACGTGGATGGGCACCTGCTCCCCCGTCTGGCGGCCGAACACATCTTCGTCAGCCGCACCGTCTGAGTCTTCCAGCCCCATATCGGTAGGATGGCTAACGATCTCATTTGTCCTGGACATCGTCGTCTCGAGGGGCCCCACAGATCCATGACCGAATCAGCCAAGTCCCATCCCTTTGCCACCCTTTCCGACTACAACGCCATCCCCCGCGTGTCCGGGCTCGCCCTGTCTCCGGACGGGACGCGCCTGGTCACCTCGGTGGCCACGCTCAACCCGGAGAAGACCAAGTGGCAGACGGCCCTCTGGGAGATCGATCCCGATGGCAAAGATGCGGCGCGCCGGCTGACCCGCAGCTCACCTGGCGAATCCTCGCCAGTGTTCGCATCCAGCGGTGACCTCCTCTTCACCTCCGCCCGTCCCGACCCGGACGCGTCGAAGGACGCCGAGGAGCCGAAGGCGGGGCTCTGGTTGCTTCCCGCACGCGGCGGGGAAGCCCGCCTTGTACTGGCGCGGCCGGGCGGCGTGTCGGCAGTGGTCGCTGCTCGGGAATCGAGCGCGGTCGCCTTGGTCGCCGCGATGAATCCGGGTGCCACAGACGGCGAGTCAGACGCCGAGCGGAGCAAGGCCAGAAAGGAAGCCGGCGTCACGGCCCTGCTCCACGAGGACTATCCGGTCCGCCACTGGGACCATGACCTCGGTCCCGCCTGGCCGCACGTGCTCTTCCTTCCTGAACTCCCCACCGATGGCCCGGCAGTAGACCCTTCGAGCGACGCAGACCCGGACGCGCGTGCGCGCCGGCAGGACTCGGCAGAAGGTCGGGTCGAGGTGCGAGATCTCACGCCGAACGCGGGCCTGACCAGCCTCGGCGGCGAGGACCTGGCGCTGTCTGCGGACGGGACCCGCATCGCCCGCACCGTGGACGTAACCGCCGCCACCGCCGGGCACCGACGGACCAGGATCGACGTGGTCGACACCGGCACGGGAGAGACGCGGATCCTTGCCGAAGCTGAGGATTACGACTTCGGCCAGCCCGCCTTCTCACCCGACGGCGCCTACCTGGTCTGCGTCAAGGAGCGGCACAGCAGCTACGACGAACCTCCGGACCAGACCCTCTGGCTGATCGACCTGGCCACCGACAAGGGTCGTGACCTCACCCCTGACCTGGATCTCTGGCCGGGGGCGCCGAGGTGGGCACCCGACGGTGACGCTGTCTTCTTCAGCGCCACCGAACTCGGCCACCACCCGATCTTCCGGGTCGACCTCGACTCCGGCGAGACGACGAGGCTGACCTCCAGCGGCGCCTACACCGACCTCCAGGTGGCCGCAGACGGTGCCGCTCTGTACGCGCTGCGCTCTGCTTACGACAGCCCGGCGGCCCCCGTCCGGCTCGATCCGACCAGAACTGACCAGGACGCCGTCCCGCTGCCCAATCCGGGCACCGTCGAGGGGCTGCCCGGGACGTTGCAGAGGATTCAGGCGACGACCGAGGACGGCACGACCATCTGGTCGTGGCTGGTCGTGCCTGACGGCGCCAGCTCGGACAACCCAGCGCCGCTGCTGCTCTGGATACATGGCGGCCCGCTGATGAGTTTCAACTCCTGGTCGTGGCGCTGGTGCCCGTGGCTGATGGCCGCCCGCGGCTATGCCGTGCTGCTGCCAGATCCCGCCCTGTCCGACGGGTACGGACAGGACTTTGTCCGGCGCGGCTGGGGACAGTGGGGCGGCACGCCGTACACCGATCTGATGAGTGCCACCGATGCGGTGGTCGAGCGCCCGGACATCGATGGGACCCGAACAGCGGCACTGGGCGGATCCTTCGGCGGCTACATGGCCAACTGGGTAGCCACGCACACCGATCGGTTCGACGCGATCGTCACGCATGCCTCGCTGTGGCACCTCGACGGGTTCTCCGGCGCAACCGATGCCTCCTACTACTGGGAGAAGGAGTTCGGGGATCCGCTCACGAATCCTGAGCGGTACGAGACGAACTCACCGCACAAGTTCGCGGACAACATCAGCACCCCGATGTTGGTGATCCACGGTGACAAGGACTACCGCGTTCCGATCGGGGAAGGGCTGCGCCTTTGGTACGACCTGCGAAAGCGCGGCGTCGAGTCCAAGTTCCTGTACTTCCCCGACGAGAACCACTGGGTGCTCACGCCCGGGAATGCCGCAATCTGGTACGAGACGATCTACGCGTTTCTGGCCGAGCATGTCCTGGGTGAAGCATGGGAGCGTCCCGCGCTCCTCTAGCCTGCCTGCGGGCACGGTGTCGCCAGCATCTGGCCGACCGTGCTCGGCGGTAGGGCATGGTCGAGGGCGGTTCGGACCAGTTGCGCCAGGGAATATCCGGGGTCGCCCTCCAGCGCCCGGTCCAGCGCCACGTTAGCCAGCGCGCCGTCGCCGCGCGCCCACGAACTCATGGCGAGCATGGTCGCTGGGGCAGCGTCCAGCGGCGTCGGGATCCGACGCAGCAGGTCGACCCAGAGTGACTCAGCCGCTGACGCGCTGTCCTGCAGGCAATAGCCCGCCACGCGATCGCGCACCTGACGATCGATGAGTCCGATCGCCATGCGCGCGGCGTCGCGATGGCTGATCGGCCGTGCGCTACCGGCTGCCAACGCCGTGACGCGTCGATCGATCAGATCCTCGATCCGGGCCAGGTAGTTCTCGGTGGTCCCCGCCTCGGCAGCCTCGGCCATCTCCTGGCAGACGTGCTGCAGCGCGCGTTCGGTGGCTCTGACCGCAACCGGGTCCGCGGCGATCAGCGCCACCAGGTCCGCCCGGCTGGATCGAACCACCGAACCGGAATAGGCGGCATAGGCAGCGAGCTCACCGGACGCGGGCGGTATCGCGTTGCCCTCGACGGGGCAGCAGCCGGGGTCCGGGCACAGGTAGGAGCGCCAGCGCCCGCCTCTGACCAGAACGATGTCAGTCGCGTCGATCCCGCACTCGTAGAGCGCCTGGTCGAGATTCGAGACGAGGTCCACATACGGAGCGACCCCATCGTGATCCTGTTGCTCAGTGATGATCATCGCGATGCAGTCCGAGGAGGCATCCCCGCGAAGCGCCTCGCCCAGCGCGTGCAGTTCTTCGACGCATGGGGCCGATCGCGGGCCGTCCGGCGGCAGGTCGACGCGCATGGTCATGCCCAATCGACTCTGCGGGCCGCGCAGACCCACCACCACCAGCGACTCCTCCGGAGGGAACCCGAGAAGGTGAGGTACGGCGGCGACCAGGCTGCCGGGGCCGCTGAGTCGGAGCTTCGGGGTGGTGTCCACGCCGCTTAGCGTGCTCGGCGGCTGACCGCTGTCGAAGCCGAATCGTGCGGATGTGCATAACCACGGCACCGGCAAGCGGGCTGTGGAAATGTCCGCGCGCCCTCGCTATCGCCTTGGCGATTCAGGCCGGCGTCGGGCTGCTGAGCGCAGCCAAGTACCCCGCGATCAGCGCCTGTGCCACCGGCTCGATCAACGCATCGCCCGGGAGAAACCGATCGGAGTGCAGGCCGGGGCTGTTCGATGCACCGCCGTGATCCTCGTGTGTGCCGATGAACAGCATCAAGCCGCGGGTCCGATGGCAGTAGTGCGAGAAGTCGTCGGCGCCGAACGAACGGAACGATTCGTCCACGACAGCGCCCGTACTCCGCAACAATTGTGTGGCGGCCAGGGCCAGTCCGATGTCGTTGACCAGCACTGGTTCTGCGCGAGTCGCAGAGAGAGTCGCGGCGCAGCCATGTGCCAGCGCGGTGTGCCGGACGATCTCGTCCATGGTGGCGATCAGTTCAGTCCGGTCGGAGTCCCGCATGACCCGCAGGCTGCCTTGGGCAACTGCCTGCCCGGGCACCACGTTCGCGGTCGTTCCGGCATGGACCTGCCCGATGGTCAGCACGGTCCCCACGGTGGGATCCACTCGACGACTCGCCAGCTGTTGCAGGCTGACCACGACCTGGCACAGCGCGAGCACCGGATCACGCGTGGTGTGCGGGTAGCCGGCATGACCGGGGACGCCTTCGACCACGATGTCGATCACGTCGGTTCCCGCGTTGGTGGGTCCGGGGGTAGCCCCGAGGACGCCGAAGGGCAGCTGCGGTTGCACGTGGGCGGCGATGACCGCCTCGAGATCGTCCAGGCGTCCCGACTCGGCGACGTCCGCCCCTCCGGAGGGGACGCCCTCCTCCCGTGGCTGAAGGATCGCGACGATCGGCCGGGGCAGAGTAACGCGTGCCGCGGCGCGACACACCGCACTGAGCGCGGCGAGGTGTAGGTCGTGCCCGCAGGCATGCATGACTGGTCCACTCGCCGACCATGCCGCACCGGTGCGTTCGACGATCGGTAGCGCGTCAAGCTCGGCCCGGAGCCCAATCGGCGGGCCGTGGCCGCCAAAGCTCACCCAGCGGCCGGTCTCCGCGATCACGTCGACCGCACCAGTGGGAAGCCCTGCCACCACCGCGGCGGCGGTGTCGTCCTCGTCGCCGGACACTCGAGGGTCGGCATGCAGCCGGTGTCGCAGAGCTCTGGCGGCCGGCAGTTCCTTGGCCAATTCAGCAAGCAGTTGCCCGTGCAGAGCCTTCAGCGCAGCGACGTCGTACGTCACGCCCTGTCCAAGCCGTAGGCCCGGATGGCGTTCCCGGCCAGAATCATTCCGGCTGTCCGTTCGGCGTCGACCTCGGTCCAGCTGCCGTCGGCAACTCCGGCCTGGAGTACCTCAGACAAACCGCGCCGGAACAGCAGCGTGCCCAGGAAGTAGAGCTCGGGCAGCCCGAAGGCGTCGGAGGAGAAGAGCACCTTGGCGAACGGCGCGAGCTCGAGCAGCTCCGCGATCGCCCGGCCGGAGCTGGCGCCCAGGTTGTGCGTAGCCAAGCCGAGATCCACGAAGACGTGGCTGAAGACCTGAGCGAGATAACCGGCGTAGCGGTGGAACGGATAGTTGTGCAGCAGCATGATCGGCACGCCGCTGGGCTGGGTCGCGCGCAGCAGGCCGGTCAACAGCAGCGGGTTGCCCTTGGCCAGGTCGGTGTCTGAGTCCCCCAATCCGACATGGAACTGGACCGGTTTTCCCAGCTCGATGCCGGCCCAGACCAGGAAGCCGTGCAGCACTCGGTCCGAACAACGCGGGACGGCGCCGGCGTCCACGGCCGCCAACCAGCGTCCAGCCGCGGCCGCGACCTCAGCAGCATTGGGCGGTTGAGCGGGCAGGTCCAGCCCCGATCGGTAGGCCGCGATCGATTTCACGCCCACAGCACCCGAAGCACGCACCGTCAGACGTTCTCGGAAGGCGTCTGCGAAGCGTGCCGCGTCAACCCCTTCTCCGATGACCTGCTCGGCGACCTGTTCCAGCCGGACGATCTCGTGCGCGTCGCCATCGACGATCGCGGCCATGTCCGCGGGACCGAGGATGGGTTCGGGCACGAAACCCGTGTCCACGATGAATGTGCCAGTGCCCGACTCAACGAGGAGGCGCCGGGTGACCTCCTCATGCCCGAGCTCGGTCCGGCGGTGCAGATAGTCGTCGGGCTCGGCATGCGGATCCAGGTCCAGCACAGGTGCACACCAGCGGCGAAGCGCGAACCCGATCTGGGAATCGAAGAGCGTCGGGTTGAACGGACCCGGTTCATCGGCCTCGGTCAGCATCGACTCGAACTCACCCCGACTGACGTCCCGCGGCAGCACCCCGTGGCAGTGGTGATCGACGACGAGCAGGTCATTGACGGTCGAGACGAGCGTCATCCGGCAGCCGGCCCGGTCGCATCGAGCGCAGAATTCAGGTCCGCGACGAGCACATCGGCAGGCTCGAGCCCGCAGGAGAGCCGGATCATGCCGTCGTCAATTCGCGCAGCTCGCAGTTCGTCGGGGGTCAGCGAGAAGTGCGAGGAGTTGAACGGGGTGCTGACCAGAGTCTCAACCCCACCCAGACTTGTTGCCTCGCAGGCCACTTCGAGGCGTCGCATTGCCGCAAGGGCGCGCTCCTTCCCACCGTCAACGGTGAAGGTCACCATGGCACCGCCGCGTCCCTCGCGCATGGTGCGTGCAGCGACGGACCTTCTGGGATAAGAGGCAAGACCGGGATAACGCACAGCCAGGACATCGGAGCGTGCCTCGAGAGCCGAGGCCACCGCCAACGCCGTCTCTGTTGACCGAGCCATCCGGACTTCAAAGGTCTGCAGGCCGCGCCAGACGAGATATGCGGCATGCGGATCCAGGCAGGCGCCGAACGTGATGATCCGGCGTTGCACCTCGCGCACGAGTTCGAAGCCGCCGACGACCGCTCCGGCGATCACGTCCGAATGTCCATTCAGGAACTTCGTGGCCGAATGCACCACGAGATCAGCGCCCAATGCCAACGGATTCACTGCGTACGGAGTGGCGAAGGTGTTGTCCACCACCAACAATGCCCCGGCATCGTGGGCAAGGTCGGCCAGGGCCGATAGATCGGTGATTTCCAACTGCGGGTTGGACAGCGTTTCGGCGTAGACGACGCGCGCAGGCCCGGTCGAGATCGCCGCGACCCACGCGTCGAGATCTGCCGAATCGACCCTGACGACGTCGATTCCGAGCCCAGGCAGGTCACGGGTCAACAGGTCGTGGGTGTCCCCGTAGACCTGGGCGGCGGATACCACGCGATCACCTGCGCGCAGAAGCGTGATCAAGGTCGTGGCTATCGCCCCCATCCCCGAGGCGGCCATGAACCCGGCCTCACCGCCTTCGAGCGCGGCAACGGCATCAGCGACCACATCCACCGTCGGATTGCGGAACCGTCCGTACCAATGCTCGTCTAGCCCACCGGCCTGAACGTCCTTGTAGGACTCGTCGTCCAGGAAGTAGGTCACCGACTGGTAGATCGGCGGGACGACCGGGCGGGTACGGGGCGTGTAGCGCAGGGCGGCTTTAGGTCGAGATTCTGGCGGTTGGCTGGCAAACCGCGGCGAAGGAAGCGGCGCGGGATCAGTCACGGACACCGGTGTCAGTACGGCGCGGTGAGTCCGCGATGTCATCGCCCTCGCCCCGGGCAAATCCCTCGGCGGCCGTGAGACTCGCACCGATCCGGCGGGCCAGTCCCGGCGCAACGAGAACGATGATGACGGCCAGGAGCAACCATCCACCGGCGACGATCGGGAACCATTGCGCCGGGCCTTCGGTCGGGTACGGGATCACATTGCGGTAGATCGTGTAGCCCAACACCACCAGGGCGGCGATAGGGATCACGATCTCCCACATGGGTACGGTCATCCTGCGCTGGATGAACAGCAGGCGCATCGCACCGATCGTGGTCAGCACATAGATGACGAGCAGGATCAGCGTGCCGATCGTGCCAGACCACAGGAATGTGTCGAATGCCTCGGCGTCGAAGAAGATGATGCTCACCAGGAAGATCAGGACCAGGAGGCCAGTGACCGCGAGGGCGGCGTTCGCCGGTGTGCCGGCCTTGGAGGTAGTGCCCAATCCCTTCTCGCCCCCCACATCGCGGCCGAGAGCGAAGAGCAGCCGCGATGCTCCGACCATGCAGGCCAGGCAGCAGCCGAAGGCCGAGATCGCGGCGCCTAATGTCACCGCGTCGCCCACCCAGCTGCCCAGGTAGTTGGTGCCGATCTCACCCAGCAGAGAGGGCGAGGAAGCGAAGGCGGCGACACCGTCAGCGTCAGTTCCGAACGCCATCATCTCGACTGCTGTCACGACGGTGAAGTAGATGCCACCGAAGATCGCGGTGCCCAGAATTGCTCGGGGAATGTCCCGGCGCGGATTGCGAGCCTCCTCCCCCAGCGTCGCCGCGGCCTCGAAGCCCGCGAAGGACAGGAAGCCGAAGACGATCCCCAGGAAGATGGCCGAGCTGTCCGTGCCCGGCTCCGGCACGAAGACGCTGAGGTCGAAGCTGGCATCACCTGGCGCGCTTCCCGACAGGATTCGGACGAGCACGACCACCGTGATCACCAGGATCAGCGTGACGGTGACCGCCTCTACGGTCAGCAGGAAGCTCGTGCCCCGCCGGGCCGGGACGATCGTCAGATAGAGCGCCAGCAGAAGAGCGACGCCGGCCAGCAGGAAGGGCGCCCATGTAGGCGGATTCGGCCAGACCCCGATCTCCTGGAGGAAGGCGGTGCCGAAGATCCCGGTGGCCGAGGCCGTGACGACGCCGTAGAAGGAGTAGGTGCCGAGCAGACCGAACCCGGAGACGAAACCGGTCCGGGGACCGAGCGTTGCCCCGACGAACGCGTATACCGAGCCGGCATGTTGGAAGTACTGGCACAGGCGGACGAACCCATAGGCAACCAGGAGCACGCCGATGGCGGCCAGGAAGAACGCCAGCGGGACAGCCCGCCCAGCCAGCAGTGCGGTCCCCTGCGGGTTGATGTTGGCGGCCATGCTCGGCGCCATCAGAGCCACCGAGAGGCCGACCGCCTGCCAGACCGAGAGCGACCGACGCAAACCGCGGTCGTTGACATCAGGAGAGCTGGGCGCGGACATGGGGCCTCCTTCGACCGGCATACGGGCAACCGCGTCAGTTTGTCCGCTGTCGGATGAATTGGTAAGCCCTAGGGTCTGCCCGTACAGAACTTCGTGGGACGGGACACTTCACGGGACGGGAGCGGCCATGGACGACGACGAGCGCAGTGCTCGGGGCCAACACGCGACGGAGTACCTCGGCGAACTGGAGGCCGCGGGAGTCGTCGCGGTCGCACTCACCTTCGTGGACAACTCGGGAATCACTCGGGTGAAGTCAGTTCCCTTGGCCAAACTTCCCAGCGCGGCGGCCTGGGGCGTCGGGATGTCACCGGTGTTCGACGCGTTCCGGCTCGACGACATGATCCTGTCGGGAACGCACGCCGGGTCGCCGGTCGGAGATTTGCGCCTGCATCCGGACCTGACCCGGCTGACGCTGCTGGCCGGCCAACCCGGTTGGGCGTGGGCACCGGTCGACCGCTACGACCAGGAAGGTTCGCCGCATCCGCAAGATTCGCGACTTCTTGCTGCGCGAATGGTCGAGGCGCTCGCCTTGCGTGGACTGAGCGCAAAGATGGCATTCGAGGTCGAGTGGGCGGTCAGCGCGGGTGACGGGAACGACTTCGTGCCTGCCTGCCAGGGTCCCGCGTACGGAATGGCGCGGGTCAGCGAGCTGTCGGACTATGCCGTCGACGTGTTGTCCGCCCTGGCGACACAAGCGGTCTCGGTGGACCAGTTCCATCCGGAGTACGCCGCCGGCCAACTCGAGATCTCGGTGGCCGCGCAGTCCCCGGTCGATGCAGCCGACACCTTCGTCCTCGTCCGCGAGACCATCCGGGCGATCTCGCTTCGGCACGGATTGCGGGCATCCTTCTCCCCCAAGGTCCTGGCTGACGGAGTCGGCAACGGCGCGCACGTCCACCTGTCCCTCTGGTCGGACGAGCTGAACCTCATGGCCGGCGGCACCCAGGAGTTCGGGCTCACCACGACGGCGGCCGCGTTCAGCGCCGGCATACTCGAGCGGCTGCCGGCGCTGCTGGCAGTCGGTGCGCCGAGTGTTGCCTCCTACCTTCGCCTGATCCCCTCGCACTGGGCCGGGGCCTTCGCGTGCTGGGGTCTGGAGAATCGCGAGACGGCCCTGCGGTTGGTCACCGGTGCGGCCGGCAACCGGAACTCCTCAGCCAACCTCGAGGTGAAGTGCCTCGACGCCACAGCAAACCCGTATCTCGTCGTCGCGGGTCTCCTGGCGGCCGGGATCGCCGGGATGTCCGAGGAAGCCAGGCTGCCGGCACCGGTCGCCACAGACCCCGCGTCGATGTCCGCAGAGGAGCGGGAAGCAGCAGGTGTCACCGCCTTGCCGTCCTCGCTGGAGGAGGCGGTCGCGGCCTTCGAGAAGGACTCGGCGCTGCGCGCCGCCTTCGGCAAGGAACTTTCCATCACGATCGCCGAACTTCGCCGCTTCGAACAGGAGCTCTTCGCGGACTCATCCGCCGAGGAGGTCGCCACGCTGACCCGCTGGCGGCACTGACTAGCCCGTGAGTCGCGGCTACCCGCGGTGGATCGGCTCGCGACCAGCGGGCTGATGCACTGCCTCGACGTCGGGTGCCGGGGGGATGGGCATCGTCACCGGCTCGTCCACGGCGATGGTGAACTCCTGCCCGTGATGGCTGCTCGTGAATGCAGCGCCGGAGACCAGGTGGTAGGTCGCAGACTCCCTGTCGACCTTCACGGTGATCGGCCGCCCGCCGACGAGGATCCGAAATGACAGGCACGACAGCTTGGGTGGTAGCCGGGGGGCGAAGGTGACCCGACCCCCGTGGTCGCGCATTCCACCGAAGCCGTTGACGGCGACCGTCCACCCGCCGGCCAGTGCCGCCAGGTGCATTCCCTGGACACTGTTGCCGTGCAGGTTGTACAGGTCGGTGAAGAGGGTCTCGGCCCAATAGTCATAGGCGAGGCCGAGGTGGCCCACCTCGGCTGCGATGACCGCCTGCTGGGCCGCTGACAACGACGAGTCGCGCACCGTTCGGGCCTCGTAGTAGGCGAAGTTGCGGGCCTTCTGCTCGGGGGTGAACGCGTCACCGCGCAAGAACATGGCCATCACGAGGTCGGCCTGCTTGATGACCTGCTTGCGATAGATCTCGAAGTACGGCGCGTGTAGCAACAGCGGATAGTGCTCCGGCGGGGTCCGCTCGAACCCCCACTCGTCGTGCTCGGTGAAGTCCTCCGCCTGTTGATGGACCTGCAGGCGCTCGTCGTACGGCATCACCACCGCATCGGCAGCCTTGCGCCACAACGCAGTCTCATCCCCCTCGACGCCGAGGCGTGCGGCCACGTCCTCCTGCCGTTCAACGGCATCGGCGGCTTCGCGGAAGTTTCGCTGGGCCATCAGGTTGGTATAGATGTTGTCATCGGTGATGGCGGAGTATTCATCCGGCCCGGTGACACCGTCGATCCGAAATCCGTCGTCAGAGTCGAAGTGGCCCAACGACATCCAGAGCCGCGCGGTCTCGATCAGGAGCTCAGCGCCGTAGTCGTGGTCGAAATCCGAGTCCAAGGTGGCGCCGTAATACCTGGCGACCGCATCCGCGATGTCGGCGTTGATATGGAACGCCGCAGTTCCGGCCGGCCAGTAGCCCGAGCACTCGGCGCCGCTGATGGTGCGCCAGGGGAAGGCCGCACCGTTCTGGCCCAGGACGTCGGCTCGCTCACGGGCAAGGTCCAGTGTCGAGTAGCGCCAGATCAAGGCATCGCGGGCAGCAGTCGGTGCGGTGTAGGTCAGCACCGGCAGGACGTAGCTCTCGGTGTCCCAGAACGTGTGCCCGTCATAGCCGGGTCCGGTCAATCCCTTGGCGGGGATGGCGCGGCGTTCGGCACGTACCGCAGCCTGCAGGACGTGGAACATGGCGACCCGGATCGCCTGCTGCATCTCGTCGTCACCCTCGAGTTCGACGTCGGCCTCTGCCCAGTGGTCGTCGAGGAACTTCCGTTGTTCGGCGACCAGGACGTCCCAGCCGGACAGCTTCGATGTGGCCAGCGCGCCCTCCACCTGATCCCGCAGGGCGTGGGCCGAGCGCCGACTGGACCATCCATAGGCCAGGTATTTGACCAGGCGTAGCGTCGACCCGGCCGGCAGCCGGGCTGAGACCGTGTATCTCGCGACATCGGTGTTGACGTCCAGGGAGGTCTTCGAGCGGTCCGGCACCTCGAGTTCGTGGTCCATCCCGACGGCCATCCGCAGTCGGCTGCTCTGGGTGATGTGGCCGAGCACGGCGCGGCTGTCCTTGCCCGCCGACAGCTCGCCGATCAGCGGAGGGATGCGGGCCGCCAGCCGAGGATCGGAGCTCGGCGGCCCACCGGCGTCGTCGTTTGCCAGCAGATCCGACTGGATGGCGACGTAGAGGTCACTCTCGTCATCGATCGGCTCCACCTCGTAGTAGATGGCCGCGATCGAGCGCCGGACGAGCGAGACGAGGCGTTGCGAGCGGACTCGGACCGAACGGCCGTTGGGTGAGCGCCACTCGGTGCGCCGATGCAGGATGCCGGTCCGCAGGTCCAGGGTTCGCTCGTGGTCGAGCACCTCCCCGTAGTTGAGGTCCAGCGGTGAGTCGCCGACGAGGAGGCGGATCAGTTTCCCGTCGGCGACGTTGACGACGGTCTGGCCGGACTCCGGGAAGCCGTATCCTGCCTCGGCGTGCGGGAGGGGGCGCTCCTCGTAGAGGCCGTTGAGGTAACTGCCCGGCAGCCGGCGCGGCTCGCCCTCCTCGAGGGTGCCGCGAAGTCCGATGTGTCCGTTGGACAGCGCGAACAGCGACTCCAGGTGTCCGAGTCGATCGGGATTGAAGCCGACCTCCCGCAACTTCCACGTGTCGGCTGGAGAGGTGTGTCTGGTCTCGTCGGCGAAGGTCATGAGCGCGCGCCGACCGTGAGGATCGCAGCGAGCGCCAGCGAGCTCCGCCGAGAGGACGGGAGCATCGACCGAGCGCCAGCGAGGGAGGAGCGGACCGGCCGGTGCGCGCAGCGCACGAGGCGGGTGTTCGGACCGGAGCGGGCGGTGGTCGCGGGAAACAAGGTCATGAGCGAGCGCCGACCGTGAGGATCGCAGCGAGCGCCAGCGAGCTCCGCCGAGAGGACGGGAGCATCGACCGAGCGCCAGCGAGGGAGGAGCGGACCGGCCGGTGCGCGCAGCGCACGAGGCGGGTGTTCGGACCGGAGCGGGCGGTGGTCGCGGGAAACAAGGTCATGAGCGAGCGCCGTCAGCTGGCTGTTCCTTGAGCAGATCAGCCAGGTCGTCGATGACGATGTCGGCTCCGTGCTCGCGCAGCGCCTCGGCCTGACCCACCCGGTCCACGCCGATGACGATGCCGAAATTGCCCGCCCGCCCGGCAGCGACTCCGGAAAGCGCATCCTCGAACACCGCCGCCTCTGAGGGATCGACACCGAGCGCCCGCGCGCCGGCGAGGAATGGATCCGGGGATGGCTTGCCGCGCAGGTTCTCCCGGGCTGCCACGATCCCGTCGATGCGCGCTTCACAGTATTCGCTGAAGCCACCCGCATCCAGGATTGCCTCACCATTGGCCGAGGCCGTGACCGCAGCGATGCGCAAGCCAGCCGCGCTTGCGGCCCTGACGTAGGCGAGCGAACCCTCGTACGGGATCACACCGACGTCTCTGAGCTCGATCAGCACGAGTGCGTTCTTACGGTTGGCGATTCCGTGGACGGTCGAGGCCTCGGCGGGATCGTCAGGACCACCTTCGGGCACGGTGATGTTCCTGGACGCGAGGAAGTCACGCACCCCGTCGTGGCGCGGCTTGCCGTCGACGAATGCGTTGTAGTCCGCGTCGCTGAATTCGCGCGCTTGGTCACCGGTCAGACCGGGGTGATGCTGGAGGAAGTCGTCGAACGTGCGCTTCCATGCGGCCCGATGCACGATTGCGGTCTCGGTGAGCACGCCATCGACATCGAACAGACAGGCCCGGATGCCCTCGGGCAGACCTAACATGGCGGCAACGCTAAACCTATCTGCGGCACCGCTGCGCGCGGCCTGCCGAAGAACGAGACAACTCTGTACGGACCCCGACGGCCGGTGAGTGTTCCGGCGTAGGGGACGATGGCCGAGAACGCGATCACCCACGTACCGATCAGGGCCGCTTTCGTCGCGTCCCTCCAGGGGAGGAGCCCGCCATGGCCGCCAAGAAGACCGGGTCGAAGCCGAGCAAGCCCGCTGAGGGGCGCCGGCAGGGGAGCGCTTCCGGTGCCGATGACCGGACGCGGGACGCGTTCCGCCAGGCGTTGGAGGCCAAGAACGCCAAGGCCGCCGGCCGGTCCGGGGAGGACCACCTCAACGGGTCAGGGATGACGCTGCACCCGAACGACAAGCAGCAGCGAACTCACCGCCGCAAGTCGGGCTGACCGTACCCTTCAGCCGCTCCGCTCAGCCTTGGAGCGTCGTCTTCCACTGCTCCGCGACGGTGACAGACAGTAGTTGCCAAATCAACTTAGGGTAGAAGTCTTCGCATATTCGTGACCAAAGCAAAGTGTCTAGTTGAGCAAGCTGACTAAGGGTAACTTGGGTGAACGTTCACCTTCATCGGTCGCACGGGGCCTCACACGGAGAGGTATGGCTACTTCCCCCACCGTCGCGCGACCGGTTCGACCGCCAGCAGCAGCGCCGAGCCCGACTCCGCGCGCCACCGAGGACCCGCCCGTTCCGGCGTGGCTGGCCTTCCAGCGCGACGAGCCACCTCCGGCTGCCGTTCGCAAGCCATGGTTCCTTTCCCGGGTCGCGAGCCCGCTGTTGGTACTCGCCACCGTCGTGATCGGTGCGGTCCGGCAGGTGAGCAGTAGCTTTCCGGCCGCCTCCCCTTTGACTGATGTCGAGGCGGCCGTCGGCACGAATGCATTCGCGTTGCAGAACCATCCGGATCTGTCAGTCCCAGCCTCGTTCTCGGACTGGGTTGTGTCGTGGCAGATCGCGGGCTATTCGCTCCTCAGCTCTGCGCCGAGTCGGCACGACTCCGTCGTCGGCCCGACTCGGGAATTCGTTCTGGTGCTCACGGTCGTGACCCTGGTGCTGATGGTTGCGATCTGCCGACGCTTGCTGTTGACCTGGGTCAGCAGTGCGCTCGCGATCGCAGTCGCCGGTATCCCCAGTACCGCAGCGCTGGCTCGCATCATCGACGCTTCGGCCGCCATTGCCCTGTTCTGGCTCGTTGTCGCGGCTCTCGCTTCAATCGTGGCCGCCGACCGCCTCGGCCGGCGACGGGTGGACGGCACGGGCAGCAGGTCATGGCGAACCGACACCGGGACCGGGTTGCTGATCGCGCTGTCGCTCGCGGCATCGGTCCTCGCCGTGCTGACCTCGACAGTGGCCGGCCTGGTCGTGCTCGGACTAGCGCTGGGCTTCCTCGGCACACGTCCGCTCGGGGACACGTGGACGCCCCTCGTCCGAGGCAGCGTCATCGTCCTCCTCTGCACCTCGCTGGTCGGCGCGCTCTGGCTCAGTGTGTTGGGGCCGTCTGCCGGTGGGACTGCAACGTCTGCGACCGAGGTAGCCGGGGCGGTGGTCGGGCTGGGCGGGCTGGTTCTGGCAGCAGTGTGCTTGCCCATCGCGTGGCTGCGCCCGCTCGCAGTCGCCGCGGTGCCGATCCTCGTGGTTGCCGCCTGGCCCGGACCGGCTCGGTCAGCCGCGCTGCTGATGGCGCTGACCTTCGTCGCCGTGCTTGCGGCCGGATCGCTCGACACGATACTGGGCGCGGGTCAGTCAGACTTCCTCACCGGCCGCCGGTTTCCAGCCTCCGCGCGATTTGTGGGCGCGACCGTCCTGGTCGTCAGCATCGTCGTGGCAATGTTGATTCCATCGACCCCGCCGGCCGCGGCGGCACCGCTGCCTGATGATGAGGTCGCGGCGTGGATCGGCGCTCAGCTCCTTCCCGACGCGATCATCGAGGTGGACCCGCTCACGAGAGCGCAACTGGTGCTCGATGGGGTCGATGCCAACCGGTTGAGAACTGCGGGACAGGGTGGTGAGGCAGCGGAGTTCCGGCTGGGGCCACTCGACGCGATGACCGAACTCCCACTACTAGCCAGCTTCGGCAGCGGACCCGCTGCGCTGGGCCTGCGCTTGGTCGTGAGCGACCCCGCTCGGTTCGCCGAGGAACAGGTTGCCGATCTGCTTGCTCGAAGTCGGTTCGGCGGGGCTCTCGCCGCCAACCCGCACCTGAGTCTCGACGCGACGGCTACGGCGGCCCTGCTGGCCGGGACCGTCGATTCCCGGCTCATGATCAGCCTCGCTACAGCATCAGCATCCGTGCGCGTTGCGGTCGCCGAGTTCAACCTCGACGCCGGTGCACCGGCCAACGGGTACATCTTCCGGGAAGTCATCCTGGTCGACGTCACGGATCTCGACCCGACGGTCGGTGCGAGCGGGACGAGTCCGGAAGCGCTTGGCTGGCTCACCCAGTTCTTCGAGACCCAGCAACCGCCCTACCGCCCCCTGTACGTCATCGCAACTGACCGCAGCCTCACCGTCGGCTATGCCGCTCCTTCTCCGCTCGGCCTGCTCGCGTGATCCGCCCTTCCTGGAGGAACCAATGTCCCTGACCCTCGGCTGCCGCCTCATCCGCGCGGGCCTGATCGTTGCGCTCGCTGTGCTGTCGTCGGCACTGTTCGTCGTTCCGGCGGGCGCCGATACGGCCTACCTGCGGCTCGCGCACCTGTCCCCAGACACGCCTGAGGTGGACGTCTACGTCGCCTCAGTGACCGATCCCGGTACGTCGGTGGTCGTGCTGCGCGGCGTGGGTTACGGCGCCCTATCGGACTACCAGGTGCTCCCGAGCGGGCAGTACACCGTGAGCATGCGGCCGGCCGGCGCCGCTGAATCGACGCCACCGGTGATTTCCACCACGTTGGACGCAGCCGTCGGATCGGCCCATACCGTCGCCGGGGTCGGGACCTTCGCCACGCTCGGGCTGACGGTGCTCACCGACGACCTCTCCCTGCCCCCGAGCGGGCAGGCACGAGCCAGAGTCATCCAGGCAGCGGCGAGCAAGCCCACGTTGGATATCGCCGTCGAAGGCGGCAAGACGCTGGGCAGCGACGTCGAATTCGCGACGACCACGCCGTACAGCGACGTCACGGCAGGAGAGTGGCTTCTGCAGGTCTCGGCTGACGACGAGGCGGTCGCCGACCTCCCGATCGCCCTGGATGCCGGCTCGGTCTACTCCGTGCTGATTCTCGATACGCCCACCGGCGTGAGCGCCGCACTGCATGTGGATGCCACGGCAGCGGGTGTGCTGCCACCAGGAGCGGTGGACACCGGCGCGGGTGGTCTCGCGGACGCGCCCGGCGCCGCTCAATGGGTGGTTCCAGGGGTCCTGGCCATAGCCGCGCTCGGCCTGATCGGTCTGGCCATCGTCAACGCCTCCCGCGGGCCTCACCTTCGCCGGATCCACTGACACACCTGTGGGTCGACACAGGGCGCGACATCCAGGGACGGGGTGGGGCCGGCGCCGGTCAGTCTGGTTGCCGGCCGTCCTGGGTACGGTGCTTGCCGTTGCGGCCGCCTGGCTCGCAATGCCAGCCCAAGGCAGAACGCAGGGTGCCGACCACGTGCTCTACGCGGGACTCGGGTCACCGCAGACGCCAGCGCCAGGCCCCGACGGCACGACCACCTGGGCACCGACGACGCCTGAGCCGGATGTTGCCGCACCCACTGCCGCGCCGACCGGGCGCACAGCAGTGAGCCTCTCGATCCCAAGCATCGAGGTGGACACCTCGCTCGTGCCGTTGGGCCTCGATCCGACCAGCGGAGCGCTGGTGCCGCCGCGGCGCTACGACGTGGCGGGTGTCTTCACCCAGGGCCCGGTACCCGGCGACCCGGGTCCTGCCGTCATCGCCGGTCACGTCGACTCACAATCCGGCCCAGGAGTCTTCTATCGACTCGAGGAACTGACCGTCGGTGCGTCGATCTCGGTATCCCTTTCCGACGGGCAGCGGATGGACTTTCGAGTAGTGGACGTCGCTCGATATCCGAAGACCGATTTTCCGACATTCGAGGTCTACGGCCCGACACCGGGCGCTCAATTGAGATTGATCACCTGCGGCGGAACCTTCGACCACTCGCGGCAGTCCTATCTCGACGACATCGTCGTCTTCGCCGTCCTCGTCTGATCACCGTTCTCGTCTGATCGCGGTCCGCACCTGACGCGCGGCGCCGGCTGTGCCGCTTCGACCACCGGCATGCAATTGTCACGTTTTGCCCGGCGAGGCTGACCAAGGGCTGGGACAACTGCGGATTTTCTGACAATCCTGCCACCCAGCGGGTGGGTTCGGACACACTAAAGCCGTCGGTCAGGCCTTCCGGCAGCAGTCCCGATCCCGCCTCGAGGAGTACCGCCACGACGACATCCGCCCCGGCACAGACGGTGGTCGCTGATGACACCGCGATGCGACGGGGGCAGCACGCCCCCGCCGCACGGCTGACGCCGCCCGCTCGACGGGCAGCCGGTCTGGTTCTGGCATCGCTGGCGATCGCCGCCGTCGTCGTACGGCAATTGACCAGCAATGCCACCGTGCCGGCGCCGGCCAGCGCGGGCGAGGCCGCGCTCGGCGTGAATGCGTTCGCCAACCTGCATGCCCCGGATCTGCGGATCCCGGTCTCACTCTTCGACGTGGTCACCGGTTGGCAGCTGGCCGGATACTCGTATCTGACGTCGGCGACCGGGCGCCACGACACTCTGGTCGGACCTACCCGGGAGCTGGTCCTGGTCGTGTCCCTGTTGACCGCCGCCGTCATCGTGGGGGCCTGCCGTCGCCTGCACGTCGGTTGGTTCAGTACCGCTTTGGTCATCATCCTGTGCGGGCTGCCGGCCGCCGCGGTGCTACTGCGGATCGTCTCCCCCACTGCCGCCCTGGCAACGTTCTGGATGGCGCTTGCGACGCTGGCGGGTTTGGCCGCGGGCGGACGCACGCGGCTGCGCTGGGTGTGGCTGGTCACTGCGGTCGTGGCTGGTGCCCTCGCGACCATGACCACCGGCGTGTCAGCCCTGATCCCACTGGGGCTCTGTCTCGGTGCAGTCGGCACTGGCCGGCTCTACCGCGGTATGCGACTCAGCTCACGGCTGTTGATCGGCCTGGGTTTGGCCGGGGCAATCGGCGCCGCGCTCTGGTGGACGGTCTCGGGGCAGGGCGGGGCCGGCGGGGACGTTCCTCCGGTCGGAGTGGCGGGAATTTCGGTGGGCTTGGGCGGACTCATTGTCGCGGCGGCGTGTTCGGTCATTCCGCGTTTGCGCCCCATGGCGTTCGGGGTCGTACCGATCCTCATCGCGGCGGTTTGGCCCGGCCCCGCGCAGGTTTCGGCAATGCTCCTCGGCATCACGGTCGTCGCGATCATGACCGGCTGCCTGCTCGACAATCTGCTGCGACATCGGCGCCCTGAGGCGGATGCGGTTGTGGGGACGGTGAGCCTGGTCGTCGCAGTCGTTGTGGGGACGTTCTTCCTACCCCTGCCTGGGCCGGGGTCTGCCGCCGTCACGTCGACCGGTGAGGTCACCGCATGGCTGAAGATGCAACTCGCGCCGGACAGCGTGATCGAGGTCGATCCATTGAACCGCGCTCAGCTCGTCCGGGATGGGCTCGCGTCGGACCGGCTGCGCACACCGGGAAATGACGACGCAGACTTCGTACTTGCGCCGCTGTCAGAACGGGCCGGCCTCCCGTTAGTCGCGCGCTTCGGCAGCGGTGCCGGAGCACTTGGCCTGCGCCTGGTCGTGGAGGACCCGGTGGCCTATGCCGAGGCGATGGTCACCGATCAGGCGGCGCGCAGCCGGTACGGCGCCGACCTGGCCGACAATCCGAACCTCGTGCTCGGCGCCCTCGCCTCGACCGCACTCTCCGCCGGCAACGTTGATGCTCGGCTGATGGTCGCGCTCTCGGAGGCCGCTGCCATCGCCGGCTTCACCATCGAGCAGTTCACCGGTACCGCAGGTGATCTCGGCGCGGGAACCATCTATCGCGAAGTGACGGTTTCCGACATCACCAGCCTCACCTCGACCGGCGATCCGGTGCGGCCTTCCCGGGCCCTCGCCGAGTTCTTCCAGGAGCAGGAGCCGCCCTATCTTCCGATGGTCGTGCTAGAAAGCGGCAGCACGGTCACGATTCGCTACCCTGCCCCGGCACCATTTGGCCTGCTTCCCTAACCCACCCGACGTCAAGGCGTCGGTCGACCGAAGGCGACAGCATGACGGATTCACTCAAGCGGGGAGTTCGCGAGGCGGGGGCCGCGGCAAGATCCACGTCCGGCAGCAACGGACTGGCTGTTCTGGCCCGGGTCGGCCTGGTCAGCTATGGCGTCGTCTTCGTGCTGTTGGCCTGGGTTGCGGCGAAGATGGCCTGGGGTCAGGCGGCCGAGAGTGGTGACAAGTCCGGAGCCCTGGCGACACTCGCCGATGACCCGCTCGGGCGAATTCTGCTGTGGATCATCGTCGTCGGCCTGTTCGCCCTCGCGCTCTGGCGGTTCAGTGACGCGATCTGGGGATACCGGGGTGAAAGCGGCACGAAGCGCCTACGGCACCGCGTTACCGCAGCGGCCAAAGCGATCGTCTTCGCTGGGCTCGCCGTCAGTGCCATCAGTGCTGCGACCGGCGACAGTTCCTCCGACGCCGCCCAACAGCAGCAGCAAACCTCCGGGGTCCTGTCGCTGCCCTACGGCCAGTTCCTCGTCATCGCGGCTGCCCTGATCGTCATCGGCGTCGGCGGCTGGCACATCGTCAAGGGGTTCACCAAGAAGTTCATGAAATACATCAACAAGAGCACCACGCCGGGCGTGCGTTCGGCAGTTGAGAAGCTCGGGGTGTTCGGGTACATCGCCAATGGCGTGGCCCTGGCCATCGTCGGAGGGATACTCGGCTACGCGGCGATCACCTTCGACCCGAGCAAGGCCACGGGGCTGGATGGTGCACTGCGACTGGTCATCACCGCACCGTTCGGCAGGATCCTGGCGACGATCATCGCGCTCGGGTTCTTGGCCTACGGGCTCTTTCAATTCGCCCGTGCACGGTATGAGGATCTCTCGACCTAGCTGCTGATCGACTTGCGGCCGCCGCCGCCGACCTTGCCTTTCGCCCAGCCGTACGCGGCAGTCACCGCGAACAGGATCGCGCCGATGATCACCAGATAGAACAGGCCCTTGATGACGGCACCGAGCACGATCACGACGAGCCAGATGACGAGAAGTAGCGCGATCAAACCCCACATGTGCCTGTCCCCTCCATCGGGCACCAGTCGTGCCGCTCGTCCACGATAGTCACGAATCAGCCCGTACCGTCTTCGGCCGCCAGCCGGACCCCGTCATCCGGGTGGGCGAAGGCCTCTGCGAGGGCGGCCCGCAGGGGCCAACGATCGTGGCGCCAGGCGAGAGCCCGCCCGAGAGCCGCAGGACCCCCGTCCAGGTCGACATGGTCAACCTCCCCCTCCGGCCACCACGCAACCTCGCGGTCCCCGCCGACCAGGAGTCGATCGTGCCGCGCAACCTGTCCGGGGAGCGTGGGGATGCCCAACCGGCGCGCAGCGATCGAAGCACCGGGCAGGTCAGCCCAGTTGGTGATCGAAGGGGACGTTGAGCTGATGGTTGGCACGGTTGTCTCGGTAGCCAGCGGGAGATCCAGCAGATCAGCCACCGCACTGGCGAGGCTAGGCGCCGGCACCGGCGATCGTTCCAGAATCGGCAGCAGAAACGGCGCGTCGAGGACGATGGCATGGTCACGATCCACGGTCAGCCCCGGTGCGACGCGCACCCGGTGCGGCGGATCAACGTCGATGCCGTCCAGCGCGGCGGCAAGTCGCGGATAGAGGTCGGCCAGCACGTCGCCCCGTACCGACCGGTTCGGTTGTCCGAGGCGTTGCAGGATCTCGGTCGCCGTTTCGGGATCGGCGAGCGCCTCGTCAATGGACGTCAGGCACCCGACCAGCGCGAGGATGCCCGGATCGGCATCGGCCGGATCGAACAGGCCGGACAACTCTTCGGCGTCGAGATGGCGGAGCCGGTCGGGCCGCTGCCCGTCCAGGACCGGATGCGTTGACAGCCACCACCGCGTGTAGGACGCAACGGCGATCGGCGGTCGGCCACTGACCGAGACAATCGTGTCTGAGAAGACATCCGGCGGGGCATCGCTCAGAAGCGCCAACGCCTGCGCCCACCGGTCCGGGCGAACCAGATCCAGATCACGTACGGCCACGAACTCAGCGATCGCCGGCGCCCGCTCGCCGGAGGGAAGTCGATCGAAAATGGCTTCGTACCAGTCGTTTTCGGCATCGATATCGTGAGCTGTGTCGCCGACCTCATGGCCTTCGGTACGGACCACGGCAAAGTTGTCCAGGACGCCGACAGCGACCAGCAGCTCAGCACCGAAGGTCGCCACGAATTCAGGGTCAACGAGCCCTAGCGCATCCGGGTCGAGGACCGCAGCGAACTGTGAGTCGGGCAGCACCAACTCCCCGGCCGGAGTCCACTCGCCGTCGACGTCCGGAAGTGCGAGGTCGGCAAGCCAGGGATGATCCACAGAGGCTCCCCCGGACGTCCGGACGAGAGCGAGCACCGCCTTGGCGATCGGCTGTGGCTCCTCCTCATCCAGCGACGCAGCGACGGCCGCCATGACCCCCGCGGAGGTCAGGACTCCGATGGCGGTGGCCGGCGTGGCTCCGAGTCGCTCCAGCAGGCGGCCCGCGGCATCATGCGCGAGGGCGTCGTGGTGGACCAGCGGAAGGCCGAGAACAGCGAGATCGGCGGTCTCGAGGCCGGGTTCCGGTAGCAATAGCCCGCGCGCACCGAAGGCCATCCGACCGTCGGCCAACGGAACCGGCAGGGCCGAGAGCGCATCTCGGTCGTCGAGCGAACCGGTGGTCTGCAGGGCCGCATAGAGCGCGCTCCACCACTGCGCCGGACGCTCCAGAGTCGAAATCAGCTCGATGAGACCGGCGAGGTCCAGGCGCCGGACGCCGAGCGCGGTCAGCTGGGGGGCGTCCGAGCGACGTGACCAGGCCGCGGGCAGGAGCCCGCTGATGACGTCCGCGACTGCCGCCACCAGATCCTCACTGGCTGGATCCAGAGCGGTTGCGCGATCCGGGCGGATCCGAGCGCGCGGCGCAGCAGCGCCGTCCGGTTGCCGAGCCGGAGACTCCGGCAGCCACGCGAGCCGAGCCAGTTCCGCTGTGATGGCGGAACTCAGTTGGGCATCCAGCCGGCCGCCGGCAAGTCCGGGCCGAGGAATGAGCGCGAGGATCCCGGGATCGTCGGCGAGGGACAACACGAGATCGCCGAAGGCCCGCGCGGCCGCAGCGGTGATGTGGTCGCTCACTCCACCGGGCGCGACATGCCGGCGATCCGGCGCGAGTGGGTAGGAGGCGATCAAGCGCAATGGGAGGGAGAGTGGTTCATCACTCGGGGTCGGCGCGTGGAGCACCTGGCCCGCAGGTAGTGGGGTCGCGACGTTGCCTTCGACGGAGACCGCCCAGGAAACGGTCCACTGTGGCCGTTCCTGCTCCTCGATCGGACGGTCGGCGAGGAGCTCGGCCGGCAGTTCGCCGGCGGCGGTCGTCACTCGCCAGCGCTGCGATCGCTCCCCGTCGTGCAGGACGACGTCCGGACCGTCGTCGGTGCGTCGCAGGACGCGGCCGTCGACGTCGAGTCGAGCCAGGCCCGGCAGGCCCAGCAGGACGTCGGGACTGAGCTCGTCGATGAGCGTCTGGACCAGGTCGCGAGCTCCGGCCCGCAGCGGCAGCCGTACCTCTGTGTCGAATCCCTCGGGAGGCTCGGCACGGGACTCGTCGGGGAACGGCAGCCGCAGCACCGGAACCGTTCCGCGAGCGGAGGCACTTCGGCGATCGATCTCACCGGCCAGGGACTTGATATCCGCGACGGCAGCACGAGTCTCCTTGGCGCTGAAACGGATTCCTCCGTTGCTGGAGACGACACTCGGCTCGTCAGAGACCGCCAGGACTGCGGCGAACCCGACTCCGTATCGCCCGATCGACTCCGACCCGCGCTTGGCCGACGCGCGCAGAGTGGCCAGGCCCTGGACACCGTCGGCATCCAAGGGCGCCCCGACGTTTGCGGCGCGCAACACGTCCGCCTCGAGGCTCAGCCTGAGATGTCCGGGCACGCCGGCGGCCGTCGCCGCATCGGCCGCATTCTGCGCCAGCTCGATCAGCAGGCGGTCGCGGTACCCACCGAGGACCAGGTCCTCCTCGGCGTTCGCGTCCTCGCGGAACCGCGCAGGTGAGGCCGCCCACGAATCGAGCACGCGCTGCCGGATCTGCGCCGTACCGAACGGATCTTCGGTCCGCCGGCCCACCGCCGCGGATCGGCTAACAGCACTGGAATCGCGCAAGTAAAACAGTCGGACTCATGGGCTCGCAGCCGCGGTGCGCGCCTTAGAATCCGACGGCATGAGCGCCGATTCGTAGACCAAGCATCAGCGAGCCCTCAACGGATGCCGATGACTCTGAGTAGGGCCTCGCGGTCTGTCTCGTCACCTCTATCCGCATGCTTGAGCTCCCCTGGAGCTGGTCGCGCGCGCTGCCTATCACCCTTGCAAGCACGTCATGGATGAGACTCGGACCGACACCATCGTCGTCCTCGGTAGGCGGCCGGGCGACCGAGCCGCCCCCGCCGACGAAACAGAGTGCCTCACCGCGCTTTGTCCGTCGCCGCACACAACGCATCGATCCACACCAGGTTGGCGTCCCCGGGGAGATTCGCGTCGACCCATCCCAGAACCGTGCCCGGATCAAAAGCTTCTCGAAGGAGCCGGTCGATGAGTTCGATCGAGAGAATTGGCGGCCTGGGAAACACCGTCCGCAGAGTACTCAAGCGCATTTCGCGCTCCCTCGACTTTTCGGACTAAGTGCGCGTTCTGGAGCTCAATGCGTTTGGACGTCTCTGCCGAGACAATTATGCGAAGATCTTCTACCACCGAAACGAAGTCGCCGGCTGACCAGGGAAGTAAGTCCTTGTCACATGCCTGCGTCGTCGCCATTGGGAGAGTCGTCATGACCTTCTCCCCGAGCTGGTCATCGAGGCTGCCACACCAAGCTGGAGAGCGCTGACACCGAGGAGATCCAGTTTCGTGACGGCGGCAAGCTGATTCCGAGTCATGACAGCAAGAGCGTCCTCCCACGCGACGGCGAAGGGCATCATCGCCCGCAAACCCCGACGCACTGCCAGTGCGACAACTGCCGCGTCCTCCTTGAGACTGCTGAGGCGGTCGTACTCCGCCGCCCGAGCAACCGTCGTGCATACGCCGTGTAGCCGGCCTTCTTCGTGCGTTTGATCCACGGCGAACTTAGACATCGGTAGCTTGTCGTACCCAACAAGGCCTGTCGATATTTGCACTCGAACTGTCCGCGTATCGACAGGCCATCGTCGGATCGACGCCGTCCCACGCGTGCATTAGCCGTGACTTGCGTCGTGCCTAGCTGCAGCCGCTGGTCGAGCCGCAGCCTTCGCAGACGTAGCAGGATCCGGCCGGGCGCATCTTGACCCCGCAGGTCATGCACAGCGGGGCGTCATTGCTCTTGCCGGTGACCGCCTCGAGCAATTCCGCTGACGATCCGACGCCTCGGGGTGCCGGCTTGGCCGCCACCTCAGAATTCAGATCGCTTGCCGGAACCGGCTGCTCGACCGGCGCCGTGGAGCGCAAGGCGTCCAGATCGATCTCGTCGTCGTCGGCCACCAGCTCAGGTTCGGCAACCGAAGTGCCCGAACTGGCCGCTGCCTGAGCGATGCGCTCATCGGCGGTGAAGATGCCCAGACCGGCCCGCTTCTCGTAGGGCAAGTGGTCCAGCGCGAGCCGACGGAAGATGTAGTCCATCACCGATTGCGCCAGCCGCACATCGGCGTCGTCGGTCATGCCGGCCGGGTCGAAGCGCATGTTGGTGAACTTCGAGACATAGGTCTCCAGCGGGACGCCGTACTGCAAGGCGATCGAGATCGCGATCGAGAAGGCGTCCATGAGCCCGGCAAGGGTCGAACCCTGCTTGCTCATCTTCAGGAACACTTCGCCGAGCCCGTCGTCCGGGTAGCTCGAGGCCGTCATGTAGCCCTCGGCTCCGCCGACGCTGAACGAGGTCGTCCGCGCCGGGCGGGATTTCGGCAGCCGCTTGCGGGTGGGCCGGTTGACCTCGATCACCTCTGGCTCGGCGGAGACCTTCTTGGCCTTGCCATCTGACAGCGGCTGACCGACCTTGCAGTTGTCCCGGTAGATCGCGAGCGCCTTGAGGCCCATCTTCCAGCCCCGGAAGTAGATCTCCTCGACGTCCTCGACGGTCGCGGTCTCCGGCATGTTGACGGTCTTGGAGATCGCACCGCTGATGAACGGCTGGACCGCCGCCATCATCCGGACGTGGCCCATGGGAGTGATTGCTCGCTCCCCCATCGCGCAGTCGAACACCTCGTAGTGCTCGGGCCGCAGACCCGGCGCGTCGATGACATGTCCGTGCTCGGCAATGAACTCGACGATCGCCTCGACCTGCTCGTCCGGATAGCCGAGGGAGGTCAGCGCCCGCGGGACCGTCTGGTTGACGATCTGCATGGATCCGCCGCCGACGAGCTTCTTGAACTTCACCAACGAGAAGTCCGGCTCGATACCCGTTGTGTCGCAATCCATCATGAATCCGATGGTGCCGGTCGGCGCGAGCACGCTGGCTTGCGCGTTGCGCCAGCCATTCTTCGCGCCGATCTCGAGCCCTTCCTGCCAGGCCTTGGTGGCGTGCTTGAGCACTGCGGCATCGTCGGGGCCGAGCGGGCGGATCTCGTCGTTGGCCGCAGCGTGCTTGCGCATCACTCGAGCATGCGGGGCGGCGTTGCGGGCGAATCCTTCGTACGGACCGACGATCCCGGCCAGCTCCGCGGAGCGCTTGTACGCGGTGCCGGTCATGAGTGACGTGATCGCTGCCGCGAGCGACTGCCCGCCGCGTGAGTCGTACGCGTGGCCGGTGGCCATCAACAAGGCGCCGAGGTTGGCGTACCCGATGCCGAGTTGCCGATAGGCCCGCGTCGTCTCGCCGATCGGCTCGGTCGGGAAATCGGCGAAGCAGATCGAGATGTCCATGGCCGTGATGACGATCTCGACAGCCTTGGCGAACGTGACCGCGTCGAAGGTGCCGTCGTCGTTGAGGAACTTCATCAGGTTGAGCGAGGCCAGGTTGCAGGAGCTGTTGTCGAGGCTCATGTACTCACTGCAGGGATTGGATGCAGTGATTCGGCCGGTCTCGGGGTTGGTGTGCCAGTCGTTGATCGTGTCGTCGTACTGGATGCCCGGGTCGGCACAGGCCCAGGCGGCCTGCGTCATCGACCGGAACAACTTCTTGGCATCGACGGTCTCCAGGACCCGACCGTCCTGTCGGGCCTTCAGCCCGAAGTCGGTGCCGTTCTCCACCGCGGTCATGAACTCCTCGGTGACGCGGACTGAGTTGTTCGCGTTCTGGTACTGGACGCTGGTGATGTCGGTGCCACCCAGGTCCATGTCGAAGCCGGCATCGCGCAGCGCCCGGATCTTGTTCTCCTCGCGCGCCTTTGTGGCGATGAACTCCTCGATGTCCGGGTGATCCACGTCGAGGACGACCATCTTGGCCGCGCGTCGGGTCGCCCCGCCGGACTTGATCGTCCCGGCACTCGCGTCAGCGCCGCGCATGAAGCTGACCGGGCCGGAGGCCGTCCCACCGGAGGAGAGCAGTTCCTTGCTGGACCGGATGCGGGACAGGTTCAGGCCAGCGCCGGAGCCGCCCTTGAAGATCAGGCCCTCCTCGCGGTACCAGTTCAGGATCGAGTCCATCGTGTCGTCGACGGCGAGGATGAAACACGCTGAGACCTGCTGCGGTGAGGACGTACCCACGTTGAACCAGACCGGGGAGTTGAAGCTGAACACCTGGTGCAGCAGCATCCAGGTCAGCTCGTGCTCGAAGATCTCGACGTCCGCGGGCGAGGCGAAGTAGCCGTTGTCCCGGCCGGCCGCGGTGTATGTGAGCACGACGCGGTCGATCAGCTGACGCAGGCTGGACTCCCGCTGCGCCGTGCCGTTTGCCCCCCGGAAGTACTTGGTCGTGACGATGTTTGCCGCGTTGACGCTCCAGAAGTCGGGGAACTCCACCCCGCGTTGCTCGAAGTTGACCGAACCGTCGCGCCAGTTGGTCATCACGACGTCGCGGCGCTCCCAGGTCACTTCGTCATAGGGATGCACGCCCGGGGTCGTGTACACCCGCTCGACCACGAGTCCTTGCGCCGGGTATTTGGCGCTGCGCTTACCAGGGGCTGGGGAATGCGCGATGTCGGTCACGGTGGTCCTCTCTAAACGGGCTGGTGCTGGTCTGTACGGGCTGGCGCCGACGTCGGCGGGGTGGTGCGTCGGAGTTCGGCGATGGCGGCTTCGAAGTCGGCCGCGGAGGTGAAGGAGTTGTAGACGCTGGCGAAACGCAGATAGGCGACTTCATCGAGCTCGCGGAGCGGACCCAGGATGGCCAGGCCCACCTCATCGCTGGGAATCTCGGCCACGCCACTGGCGCGTACGGCGTCCTCGACCTCTTGAGCGAGCTTGGCTAGGGCGTCCTCGCTGACCGGGCGACCCTGACACGCCCGACGCACGCCGGCCACGACCTTGCTGCGGGCAAAGGGTTCGGTCACCCCGCTGCGCTTGATCACCGCCAGTGTCGCTTCCTCGACGGTCGTGAAGCGCCGTGAGCAATCCGTGCACGAGCGGCGACGACGGATGACTTGACCTTCGTCGACCTCACGGGAGTCAAGGACTCGAGAGTCGGGATGACGGCAGTAGGGACACCGCATGACCGCCCCCTTTGCGCGCTGCTGATGCGTGTCGTAGAGCACTCAACCCAGCGGGCCTGTGGACGGCACAGCGGAAAACCTGTGCGCCGCCTGTGGGCGGGCTGTGGGTGAGAAACCCCAACTTGTGGACTAACTACACGATTGTAACCACTAGATGTGGGGGTTGACCATAGGCTGCGACACCACGTCCCGCAAGCAGTTGAGCGTTGTACGCGTGGCTCGGCGTGTCGCACTCGGTCTGCTGCCCATCAGGGCAGGCGTAAGACCTGGCCCGCCTGAATACTTGGCGAGTCCAAGCCGTTGACCGTCATGATCGCCGCGATGAAGCTGCGCGGATCCGCGCCCGGGGCCACCCGTTGCGCCACGCTCCACAACGTGTCTCCTTGTACGACGACGATCGAGGCGCCCGAGGCCGGCACCAGCCCATCGGCGGCGGCCTCCGCGGAGGAGTCGTACGGCGCGACCTGTCCGGGATAGGAAGTAGCCGGCGAATCCGGGATCACAGCGGACAGAACGTCCACGGCGACGACGCCAACGCCCACCGTGCACAGCAGGATCAGCCCGGCCAGCAGTCGGCGGGCACGGACCGTCAGCCGCAGCTTGGGCCGGCGCGCCTCCTGGCAGATGTCCCCGTCGCGCGGCACGGGCAGCAGCTGCAGGTGCAGGGCCGACCGGATCGGGGCCGCGTCGGGAACTGACCGCATCCGCTCCACCGACAGCGCAGGCAGGACCGGCAGGAGGACAACGCCGTCCTCGGGCGGCGCCAGGACCGTGTGGCGGGTAGTAATCCCCGCGCGAGTCGCCGTCGCGGTCCTTGCCGGACCGGCCGACCGATCTAGTGGGCGCTCCAAGGTGGCGAGCATGGGATCCTCCTCAACACAGACGCCCGGGAAGGGAGATCGAACAGTTGTTCGATCGAACGTCTGTGCGATGTCTACCAGACGACTCCGACAAAACCCAGATGTGGCACACCGGTTCTTCGAACAAATGTTCCCCTCGACGCTGGGAGGGCGGCCCGTGAACGTGCTCCGCGCCGGAGCGTCGGCGCTCCTGGTCGAGGTGGCGGATCTGGCGGCGGTATTGGCGTTGGCCGTCGCCCTGCGCGAGGAGCCGATCGAAGGCGTGTTGGAAGCGGTCCCCGCAGCCCGAACCGTGCTGCTGCTCTGTGATCCGGATGCCAGCTCCCTCGACGCGGTGGCAGATTCGGTACGGCGGGTCCGGCCGTCGAGTCACTCACCCTGGCTGGAGGATGTCGTCGAGATCCCGGTCAGCTACGACGGCCCGGACATCGACGACGTTCTGGAGCAGACCAAGCTCAGCCGCAAAGATCTCATCGCCTGGCACACGAGCGCCACCTGGCACGTCGCCTTCTCGGGTTTCGCTCCAGGGTTCGGCTACCTGGTGACTGACGATCCCCGCTCGATCCCACGCAAGGACGACCCGCGGAAGTCCGTACCGGCAGGCTCGGTCGGCCTCGCCGGGGAGTTCAGCGGTATCTATCCGCGTGCCTCCCCCGGTGGCTGGCAATTGATCGGTCGTACGGACGTCACGTTGCTCGACGTCGCCGCCGACCCGCCGGCATTGCTCAGACCCGGGATCGAGGTCCGGTTCGTGGATCAGACATGACCGCCGCATCCCGCCGTCTGGTGATCCTCGAGGCGGGCCCGCTGTCGACCGTTCAGGACGCCGGGCGGCCGGGGCTGGCTCATCTGGGCATCGGCAGGTCCGGGGCGGCCGACGGCAGCTCGTACCGGCTGGCGAATCGGCTGGTGAGCAACCGGGAGACCGAAGCCGTCCTCGAGGTGACTCTGGGCGGCCTGGCTTTCCGCGCCGAGCACGACCTCCTGATCGCGGTGACCGGCGCTCCCTGCCCGGTGCAGGTGGCGAACATCGTGTTCGGCATCAACACGCCGATCGCGGTCACGGCCGGCCAAGAAGTGACGTTCGGACCTCCCTCGACCGGGCTGCGCAGCTACGTCGCGGTTCGGGGCGGGATCGATGTCCCGGAGGTTCTCGGGTCACGCAGCACCGATGTCCTGGCCGGCATCGGCCCGGATCCGCTGACGTCCGGGGATGTCATCCCGGTCGGTCCTGCCTACGGCCGGCATCCCCACCTGGACCTCGCGCCGGTTGCCGCGCCGTCGGCGGGCGACCTCGCCCTGGTGATCCGTCCCGGTCCGCGCGATGACTGGTTCACGCCCGAGGCGATGCAGGACCTGTTGACCGGCCGATACGAAGTCACCGAGGCGTCGAACCGCGTTGGGATGCGCCTGGCCGGGCCGGAACTGCGGCGCTCGCGAGATGACGAGCTACCGAGCGAGGGCATGGTCACCGGGGCGCTGCAGGTTTCGCCGTCGGGCCAGCCCACACTCTTCCTCGCCGACCATCCGGTCACCGGCGGTTACCCCGTGATCGCCGTGGTGGAGGCGACCGACGTCGACCGCGCGGCACAAGCCAGACCCGGTCAGCACTTGCGCTTCAGGCTGGCTACGCCCTGATCCGAGCCTAGGACCGGCCGGCCCCGGCGGTTTCGTCCGCCGGGTCGTCGTGCAGGTCGATTCGCGACGTCTCAGGCGCGAGCAGCACGCACACCGTCGTGATGGCCAGGACCGCCACGACGTACAGGGAGACGACCAGCGATGTGTCGAACTTGTCCAGTAGCGCCACCGAGATGATCGGGGCCAGCGCACCGCCGAGGATACCGGCCAACTGATACCCCATGGAGGCGCCGCTATAGCGGACCTTCGTCGGGAACATCTCGGCGATGAACGAGGCCTGGGTGCCGTACATCGCGGCATGCAGGACGAGCGCGACCACAGTCGCGAGCACGATGAGGACGAAGCTGCCGGTGTCCAGCAGCGCGAAGAAGATGAAGATCCAGATCATGGCGCCGATGGCGCCGACGAGATAGACCGGCCGGCGGCCGACCCGGTCGGACAACGCGCCGAACCACGGGATCAGGAGCACCTGGCAAGCAGCGGCGATCAGCACGGCGTTGAGGGCGTACCCACTTGGCAACCCGAGATAGGTGACCACGTACGTGGTGATGAAAAGAACGAACGTATAAAAGGCGACATCGACGCCCACCCGGGCGCCGATGGCGAGCAGGACTCGCTTGGGGTAGAGCCGGATCACATCGACGATCGGTGCCCGCGCCTTGGCGTCGGTCTCCTCAACCTCGCGGAACAACGGACTCTCGGAGATGGACATCCGAATCCACAGGCCGACAACAACCAGGATGCCGCTGAGCAGGAACGGCACCCGCCAACCCCAGGACAGGAACGCGTCCTCAGCCGTGATCGAGCCCATCAGCGACAGGACGCCATTGGCCAGCAGGAGCCCGATCGGCACCCCGACCTGCGGCCAACTCGCGTTCAGCCCACGCCGCTTCGGGTCACCGGACTCCAGAGTCATGAGAACGGCGCCGCCCCATTCACCGCCAAGGCCCAAGCCCTGCAGGAACCGCAGCGTGACCAACAGGATCGGAGCCCAGACCCCGATCGCGGCGTAGGTCGGCATCAGGCCGATCGCGAACGTGGCGATCCCCATCAGCAGCAACGTCACCACCAGGACGTTCTTGCGCCCCACCTTGTCGCCGTAGTGACCGAAGATGATCCCGCCGAGGGGGCGCGCGATGAAGCCCACGGCGTAGGTCGTGAACGCCAGCAGCGTTCCGACCAGCGGGTCGAAGCTCGGGAAGAAGATCTCGTTGAAGACGAGTGCCGCGGCGGTGCCGTAGATGAAGAAGTCGTACCACTCCAACGAGGTCCCGATCAGACACGCCACGATAACTCGACGCAGTGAGGACGGTGGGACCGGCGATGCGGGCTCGGGCTGGGGCTCGCGAGATGTCATCGAACACTCCCTGGGTCGCGCCGAAGGTTGCTCAAACCCTAGGGCTTCGTCGAGGTCGACGGCGTGTCGTTCGAACACATGTTTGAATCCGGGTCTGCGTTGGGTTAGCGTTCCAGCCGAGAAACACGGCAACCTGGAGGCTCGACGGTGGGTAAGCAGAGCGGCACGGTCAACGGCGGTACCGGCGCGAAAAACAACGTGCAGGTCTTCCCCGAGCCCTCCGATGAAGGCGATGGCCTGACTGTCCGGCAACGGCGGGTCCTGGAGGTCATCCGAGACTCGATCGACCGCCGCGGCTATCCGCCATCAGTCCGCGAGATCGGTGAGGCTGTCGGTCTCTCCTCGGCCTCCTCGGTCGCCCATCAGCTCAGCACGCTGCAGCGCAAGGGCTACCTGCGCCGCGATCCCAACCGGCCGCGGGCACTGGATGTTCGCACCCCGGAGGAGACCGCCGACGACATCGCCGCCGGTAGCGCCGGTTCCTGGAACGCGGCCAACGCTGGCACGGCCAACCGCGCCGACAGCGAGGCCGAACAGCAGCCCCTGCCTCGGCCCTCGTACGTTCCCGTAGTGGGCCGCATCGCCGCCGGCGGTCCGATCCTCGCCGAGCAGGCCATCGAGGATGTCTTCCCGCTCCCCCGCGAGATCGTCGGGGAGGGAACGCTGTTCCTCCTCCGGGTGGTCGGCGACTCGATGGTCGACGCCGCAATCTGCGACGGCGACTGGGTGGTCGTGCGTCAGCAGCCCAACGCGGAATCCGGCGAGATCGTCGCGGCGATGATCGACGGCGAGGCGACGGTCAAGACCTTCAAGCGCCGCGGCGGACATGTCTGGCTGCTGCCGCACAACGAGGCCTACCAACCGATCCCGGGTGACAACGCCACTGTCCTCGGTCGCGTAGTGAGTGTCCTTCGCAAGCTCTGATCAGAGCACGTCCCGGTCGCTGTGGTCTAGGTAGGCAAGGACGGCGAGCACTCGGCGGTTGTCATCTGACCTGGCCGGTAGATCGAGCTTGTCGAAGATCGTTGCGGTGACTCCTTCGACGGTCTTGATCGCGAGATGCAGGCGCTCGGCGATCGATCGATTGGACCGACCCTCGGCCATGGCGGCGAGCACCGATCGCTCGCGTGGCGAAAGGCGCGACAGGCGTTGCGAGCCCCGTGCATTTCGGACGAGTTCGGCCACTACGTCGGGATCGATCGCCGAGCCGCCCTCGACGACCCGACGAGCGCCCTCGATGAGTTCGCTCGCCTCTGCGACGCGGTCCTTGAGCAGATAGCCGACGCCGTCGACCCCGGCTCCGAGCAATCGCAGCGCATAGTCGGGCTCCAGATATTGCGACAGCACCAGCACGCGAACCTGCCGGCCGTACCGTTCGCGGATGCGCTCGGCCGCCAAGAGACCGGCGTTGTGCGAAGGCGGCATCCGGATGTCGACGACCACGAGAGCGGGCGGATCCTGAGCGACGAGTTCCAGGAGTTCGTCGGCGCTGCGCGCCTGGCCGGTGACGACGAAGCCACCGCTGGTCAGGATGCGGGTGACGCCTTCCCGGACAACCGCCGAGTCGTCCGCCACGATCACGCTCGGGGAATCGCCGCCCGCAGGCATGTTCCCCCCGATCCCTTGCTGGTCACGCTGAACACCCCGTCAAGGGCGGCAACCCGGTCGCCGAGTCCGCGCAGGCCCGACCCGTTGGCCGGATTCGCTCCGCCAGAACCGTCGTCGCTCACCTCGACTACGAGAAAGCCGTCCTCGACGCCCAGCCGGACCTTGGACCGCATGGCCCGGGAGTGCCTGGCAACGTTGGTCAAGCCCTCGGCGATCACGTAGTAGGCGGCCGTCTCGACCGGCGCCGGAAGGCGGCCGTTGAGGTCCATGCTCAACTCGACGGGCACAGTGCATCGGCGGGCAAGGGTTCGTACGGCCGGTGCCAGTCCTTCGTTGGTGAGCACTGCCGGGTGGATGCCGCGAGCCAACTCCCGCATCTCCCGCATGGCCTCCCGGAGTTCCGCGGCCACGTCATCCAATCGGTCGATCAACACGTCGGGGGCGCCGACATCTGCGGCCCGCGACCGCACGTCCTGCAGGCTCATCGAGATTCCGAGCAACCGATGCTGTGCCCCATCATGCAGATCGCGTTCGATTCCTCGCCGCTCTTCGTCGGCCGCGGTGAGAATCCGCGCCCGGGAGGCATGCACCTCCTCCAGCTGGCGCTGGACCTGGGCACTGAGCCGATCGTTGTCGATGCTCAGCCGCAGCACCGCGCCGACGGAGGCCAGCAGTCCCGGGTCCTCCAGTAGAACCGCATCATGGGTGACGGCTGCGACCGGTGAGCCCTGCCGCTCCAACAGCAGCACCGACCGTCCGTCGACCTCCCGCGGCGGCGGCACCGGCTCGCCGTCCTCGTCGGTCCAGCGCTCGCTGTCGGCGTCCCAGTGCGCGACCTCGATCGTCGGATCGGCCAGCGCCTGGCGGAGAGCGGACTCGATGCGCTCCGGTCGCTCCCTTCCGGTGCCGAATTCGACCGCGAGCCGGGCGGCCGGTCCGTGCGCTGCCCGAAGAAGGAACACCCCGGCCAGGAAGCCCAGTGGGATGAGTGTGCGGGCCGCGAAGAGAAGCCATGCCTCGACCTCGGTCCACGGTTCCTCGAAGACGACGAGCGGGCGGTCGAAAACGAGGCCGCTGAGCAGATTGGCGTTCTGATACGCGGCGGCAAACGCGGCCACGCCGCCGGCAAGCAGTACTGGCCTGAGGATGCGCCGAGCTGGAGCGGCAGCCCCACGCCAGCGGGAAATCACCAGCCCAATGATCAGCACATCCGCCGCCACGATCAGAATCCCGGTCCCGACCTCGATCGATTCCAGCAGCACCGCATTCGGTCGCAGCACAGCGAACGGGTTCGGCGCGCATTCCGAACAACCGACTGGATCGAAGGCAGGTGGGTCGTAGATCAGCAGCCTCGCGAAGCTGCGGACGATCATGCTGGCCGACAGGACAACGAGCACCAGACGGGAGAGCCGGTCCAGCCGCCGGTCGGGGAAAGTGAGCACCAGGTAGGCGAGCACGAGATCGAAGTACCGCTCGAACGCGAACCCGAGCGGCGACAGACCTGCGACACCGCTGGGTCCATAACTGCCCAGGAACCACAGTGCGGCACAGACCGTCAGCGCCGGGCCGGTCCTCACGTCGGGTCGGCGCCCCCAGGCCAGCATCCCGGCGACGAGGAACGTCAGCCCCAGCAGGGTGTCCAACACTAGGAACCGCACCGGGGCGCCGGCGTCCAGCCCGACCTTCGCCGTGACGATCGTGAAGGCGAGCAGGGCAATGCCGGCTACGACCCGCGCACTCATGAGCCCACCTCCGTCCGAGGATGCTCACACAGGCTGACGGCGTACGGCCACCGGGGTAACCCTCTTGAACCCGGGGGCAATCTCGGATGCCGCACGGTGCTGAGCGCTCCTACGGTCGCGGGACCGATCTCAGGAGGATTCATGCGGCACAGACTGCTCGGATACGGCGCGATTGCTGCCCTGCTCGCCTCGGTAGCTGCTTGTGACACAAGCGCATCCACGACCCCCAATAGCGCGGGCCAACAAGGGTCAGCCGGGTCGGATGCCAGCCAGGCCAGTCCGTACATCCATGAGGACGTGGACATCGGCGGTCGCGCGGCCGTATCTGTACGGATCCTCGGTTCGCCAGATTGGCTCGCGGCCGACGACGAGCACGTCTATGTCAGCCGCGACGAGGGCGGATTCACCACGCTCGACCCGACCACTGCGGAGGTCGTGGGGTCCTTCTCTCCGGAGGGCACCCGGCACTGCCAGGGCATCGGTGCCGGTGGCGGACCGGTGTGGACCTGCGCCGAGGGCGACCTCGTGGCCGTCGACAGCGCCGGTGACATTGAAGCCAGCATCCCGGTGACGAAGGCAGCCGACCAAGGTCATCTCATTGTGGCTTTCGGCCGGGTGTGGATTCTGGCTGGAGATGGATCATCCCTAGTCGGAATCGACACCGAGTCCCATGCGCCGGGTGAGCCGATCGCTGTGCCGGTTCGCGGAACCGATCTGGCGGTCAGTGCTGATCGGCTGTGGGTCGTCAGCTCCGTGGACGGGGCGGTGGTGGACGTCGATCCGGAGTCCGGCGCAGTGGGACGCCGCGTCGACGGACTCGCCGGGGCGCGGGCTGCCGTTGCGATACCCGGTGCGCTGTGGGTGGGTGGCTCGTTGGTGAGCTACCGCGTTGACATCGTCACCGGCTCCGTGACTGCCACCGTCGAAGGCGGAATCGGGAATGACGGAGGCATCGGTGGCGATGATTCCGGCATCTGGGTGCGCAGGGGCGGCGTGACTCTGCAACACCTCGATCCGGCGACCGGCGCGGTCAGAGAAGAGCTGTCGGCAGAGATCGCTGAGAGCGGTCGCGGCGGCGACGTCCTCGTGGCCTTCGATGCACTCTGGGTGTCCTTCTATGAAGACGCAACATTGATCCGGATTCCGTTGGGCTAGGCGGCGTCTGACGCGTCAATGCCCGTGTGCACCCGTCCCCGGCTTGCGCTTGGTGAGCTTGCGATAGAGCCACACCAAACCCAGCACGACCACAACTCCGATCAGACCGGTCCCCGGGGACACGGGTGTGGTCGATTGGCCGGTGGTCACGGTCGAGGCTCCTCCGGGGTCAGACTCTCCATCGTTCAACAGCGGAGTAGCCGGTATGGCCGTGACGACGCTGCTGACACCCTCACTGCCCACAAACAGGCTTGGGGAGTCCGGGGCGAAGCTGATCGCCTCGCCTTGCGGTGAGTCGGGTAGTGCCACCACGGCCAGAGGCGGGGCCGCTACAGCGGCCGGCACGTCGCTGGCGGTCAACGCCCAGACATAGGCATCGGTATAGGTGCGCAGGGCAACGAATCGGCCGTCCGCGGATACCGCGCCGCCGGTCACCAGCACCTGTCCCGCTCGCCCAACGGGTCCGCCAGGTGTTCCTGTCATGTCGAACTCGACTTCGGCCACCTTGTCGAGGCCCACCTCACCAGTCGCATCCAGTGGTGCCCCCGGCCGGTAGACACCAGATGTGCCGTCGAGTTCCTTGGTCACGACGTAGGGGGTTGCGTTCGGAGGTAGCAGTAGCGCCTCAGCGTCATGTGGGCCATCTGGGTAGACGAACCGGAACACCTGCGGAACCGGACTTTCCGGCGGCCCAGAGGGGTCGAAGGGAACCGTGATCAGGGCGATGTTCTGCCGGTCGACGCCATTGTCACCGATGTCGGCGAACCAGAGCATCCCGTCGCGAAAGGCGAGATCCTCGATGTCGCGTGGATCCTGGGCGAAATTCGCTGGGCCGCCGCCCTCCACCGCACAGTTGGCACTGAGCCGGTACATCAGGATGGTGGTGGAGCCGGGTCGGGGTTCGGGCGTGCTGTCCTCCACAGCGAGCATCTCGCCGCCGGGTAGCGCGACGAGCCCGGACAGCTCGTCGATCGCCGAATCGGTGATCGTGCACAGGTTGCTGGGCGCGCCATAGTAATCGCTGGGGTCGGCCCAGGCGGGCTGAATAATCAGCAGAGACGACAGGCCGAGTGCCACCAGCCCAAGACCTCCCGTGCGGAGTCCAGGCATGCCCCGCAGTGTGTCAGGCGGGCACGGAATTCGAGGGTTGACGCCGTCTGCGCGTGTCCGGAATGCCGGTCCATTGACCAAACGGCCCGTCGAAGATCAGGTGCAGCACCCACAACAGGATGATGCTGACCGCGGCGCCGGTGACGAGGTCGCTGACCCAGTGGAAATTCAACAGCAGCATGGTGACCCCCGATGCGAGAGGGGAGACGACGAACAAGACCGCGAAGATCCGTTGCACCCAGAGCGGGAGCCCGTAATAGACCGCGAGCCAGGTGGCCAACCCCCACATCAGGACGGCATTGGCGGTGTGCCCGCTCGGGTAGCTGAGCCCGCCCCGGTGCAGATACGAACCGGGGTAGGCCGGCGCAGTCCGGCCGAGCCCGTACTTGAACGCATACACGACGGCGGACAGCAGCAAGATCGCCGCGACGGTGCGGATCACCGGTTGCAGCGTGCGTCGGGTCCAGCAGATGTAGACGACGAGGCCGCCCATGACCGTGAGGATCGTGCCGCGCTGTCCCCCGATCTGGGCGATCGCCCAGCAGATCGCGTACAGCACCGGGTTCTCCCGTACTTCCCAGCCTCCGACGACGTCGGCTACCGACTCGTCGAAGCGTGAGACCACACCGTCCAAGATCAAGTCCAGCGTCATCCAGATCGCCAAGGCGAACGACAGAAGGACCAGCGCGGAAGACGGGCGTGCTGCCAGCCTGTGGAGCCAGTCAGTGCGAGGACCGACAGTCACGGCCTCAGAATACCGAGCGGCACTTCATTCATCCCCCACGCGTGCGGCGAGGCGGCGCGCGGTCACAGCGCGGCGTGCTCCTGCAGGGCCGCAGCCAACTCCGGTCCAACCCGCGCCGACAGCCGGGTCCCATCCACTCCATGGACCTCGGTGAGTACTTCGCCGTCACGGTGCAGCCGGGCCACCAGGTCACCTCGGTCGTAGGGCAGGAGTACGTCGACCTCCACCTCCGGCCTGGGCAGAGCCAAGGCGAGCCGATCTCGCAACACGTCCAAGCCATCACCCGTACGAGCGCTGATCCACAGTGCGTCGGGCAGTGTCGCTCGGAGTCTGGTCACCGCCTCCGGCGTCATGGCGTCGGTCTTGTTCACGACGATGATCTCGCGCACATCGAGGGCGTCGATCTCGCCGAGGACTTCGTGCACCGCATCGATCTGCCCAATGGGATCGGCATCTGCCCCGTCGACGACGTGCAGGATCAGATCCGAACTCCTGACCTCCTCGAGGGTTGCCCGGAACGCCTCGATCAGCTGATGAGGCAGGTGGCGGACGAAGCCGACCGTGTCCGACAGGGTGAATTCTCGGCCGTCCTGCGTCCGGGACTTGCGCACGGTCGGATCGAGGGTGGCGAACAACGCATCCTGGACGAGCACGCCAGCGCCGGTGAGCGCGTTCAGCAGGCTCGACTTGCCCGCATTGGTGTAGCCCGCGATGGCTACCGAGGGAATCTCGTTGCGATCGCGGCTGCGCCGCTGGGTCTTTCGGGTGCCTTCCATCTGCGCCAGCTCGCGGCGCAGCTTCGCGATCCGCGATCGGATGCGCCGCCGATCGGTCTCGAGCTTGGTCTCACCTGGACCGCGCGTACCGACTCCACCCGCCGAACCTCCGGCGCCACCGGCCTGGCGGGACAGGCTTTCGCCCCAACCGCGCAGTCTGGGCACCAGATAGTTGAGTTGCGCGAGTTCCACCTGCGACTTGCCCTCCCGGCTACGGGCGTGCTGGGCGAAGATGTCGAGGATCAGCGCGGTGCGGTCGACGACCTTGACCTTGAGCTTCTGCTCCAGATTGCGCAGCTGGCTCGGCGAGAGTTCACCGTCGCAGATCACGGTGTCGGCGCCGGTGTCGAGGACCAGTTCGCGGATCTCGGCGACCTTGCCGGATCCCACATATGTGGCCGGGTCGGGACGGTCCCGGCGTTGGATGATGCCGCCCAGGACCTCCGAGCCGGCGGTCTCGGCGAGGGCGGCGAGTTCGGCCAACGACCGATCCGCGGCCCCGGCGCCGCCTTCGGTCCACACGCCCACCAACAACACTCGCTCGAGGCGCAGTTGCCGGTATTCGACCTCGGTGACATCGGCGAGCTCGGTCGACAGGCCTGCCACCCGGCGTAACGCCTCGCGGTCGGCCAGGTCGCGGTCACCGGTGGACTCCATCCGGGGCTGCCGAGGACGAACGCTCGGTGTCTCCGGCTGGAGCGTCTCGGTTGCGACAGGGTCGCCGTCGAATTCGCCCCCGACGAGGGGGACGGACGTCTCATCTGAGCGGACATCTGAGCGGTCATCAGACGGCCTGGCGGCGTTACTGGCTGCAGTCATGTTCCACCCAGCCTGACACGACTCGCGGGGAGAGGCACGCGGGTTATGTGATCGCGGACTCGCGAGAGGGCCAGGAACGGCACATGGCAGTGGCTTTGTACTGGGCAGTCGTCATTCATGTACTGCTGCCGGAGTCCGGTCGGGCGCCGCCCCGAGGACTCACGTGCGGCCGGGCTAGACCTCCGGGTGCAGCGCGAAGTAGATCGACCACCGTTCCCCGTCGGGGTCCATCGGACGCCGGACGAACTCGTCGAGAACCTCCTGCACCCGGTCCCGGAACTCCTGGATCTGCTCAGGCGGCAATCGCAGGCCGACTCTGGCGCTGCTCAGCCGGTCGTAGCCGACGGCCGCAATCTCTTCGAGAAACGCATCCAGTGCCGCGTCGCGCTGGCGCACCGGATAGTCGTCCAGATCGACCAGGTAGGACAGGCCCGTGGCCAGGTACGGGACCTCGCGGGCACCGCGCAAGCCGCGTCGTACGGGCTGGGCAACCAGGAAACCGGTGTCCACCAGAGTCCGAACATGATGGAGTACCGAGGCCGGGTTGCGCTGCAGCCTGGTGGCGATCTCCTTGTTGGTGAGCGCCTCGGACAAGCACAACCGCAGAATCCGCAGGCGGGTCCCGGACGCCAATGCCCGGGCTTGCGCCTCCGTCGCGGGACGACGCCCGCTGTGTGGGACATGCCCACGTCGGGCGGTGTCCTGCTCGGTCACGGAATGATCGTAGCCGGGACTGGTCTAGTGATTGACATTTCCCAATCACTGCCCGAAGCTCGACGCAGCAATCTCCCGCGACCCGCTCGAGGATCCGAGGATCACACCGCCGATGACCGCCAGCACCCCGGCACCGAAGTCGCGAAGCCTGATCTACCACCACGACTTCCGCCAGCTCTGGGCCGCTGAGACGATCAGCCAGATCGGCTCGCAGATCACGGAGATCGCGCTGCCCATTCTTGCGGTCGTCACCCTGGCGGCGACGGAATTCGAGATGGGCGTCCTGGTCACTCTGGAGACGATTGCCTTCCTGTTGATCGGTCTGCCGGCCGGCGCATGGGTGGATCGCTGGCGGCGCAAGCGCGTGCTCATCGTCAACGACCTGATCCGGGCGGTGGCGCTGGGCTCGATTCCACTTGCTTTCGCCTTCGACATGCTCACGCTCTACCAGTTGTTCGCCGTCGCGCTGGTCACCGGAATCTCGAGGGTGTTCTTCGACGTCGCGTACCAGAGCTACCTGCCCTCCCTGGTCGACAAGTCGCAGCTAGTCGAGGGCAATGCCAAGCTCGAGATCAGCCACGCCGTCTCCCAGGTGGCCGGGCCGAGCGCCGCCGGCTTTCTGATCAAGATCCTCGGCGCTCCGCTGATGTTTGTCTTTGACGCGCTCAGCTTTCTCCTGTCGGCGTTCTTCATCGGCCGGATCCGGCACGACGAACCCGTGCACGACCGCAGCACCCGTCGTCCGCTGCGGGTAGAGATCGGCGAAGGTTTGAGTTTCGTCCTGCGGCACCCGTTGCTGCGTCGGATCGTGGCCTGCACCGGCATCGCGAACTTCTTCTCCACTGTGGTGTTCACGATGCTGGTGCTCTTCATGGTCCGCGAGTTGGGTTTCGACGAGGTCCAGATCGGAATCGTCTTCTCCGCCGGCGCCGCGGGTGGCTTGTTGGGCGCAGTGACGACTACCGGATTTGCGAAGTTCTTCGGAGACGGCCGTTCGATCGTCCTCGCTGCGGGGTTGATCGTCCCCTTCTCCCTGCTCGTCCCACTCTCCGCACTCGGTGTGCCGATGTTGCTGCTACTGATCTCCCAGTTCGGAGTGTCCCTGGGGGTCGTCGTCTACAACATCTTGCAGGTCAGTTTCCGCCAGCGGCTGTGCCCGATTCCGCTGTTGGGTCGGATGAACGCCTCCATCAGGTTCCTGGTGTGGGGCACGATGCCGCTGGGCGGCCTGGTTGGCGGCACGCTCGGCGCGTGGCTGGGAGTCCTCCCGACACTCTGGATCGGTGCGCTCGGCACGATCCTCGCGTTCCTGGCGGTCTTCCTGAGCCCGCTGCGGTCGATGCGCGACCTCCCGACCGAGTACGACGCACACGCCGGCACCGACGCCGATCAGCCGGCCACCGACACAGAGCCGGGAGGGGACCTTGTTCAGCCGACGGCAGTGTCGAACCAGCCGGACTCGACCTCTCCCGACGCGACGAACACGGCCGGTCCGCCCAGCACCGTGGTCTCCGACGTCACCGAGACCCGGACCTGACCTCCGAGCACCTCGACGAGCACGTCTCCATGGTCGCGGCCGAGCTGCGCCAGTGCCTGGGCAGCGACGGCACACGCTCCGGTCCCGCACGAACGGGTCTCCCCCACGCCGCGTTCATGCACCCGCATCCGCACGCGTACGACCTCGGCTGTGGAGAGGTAGTTGACGAACTCGACATTGACGCCGTTCGGGAACAGCGAGTCGTCGAAGCATCGGCTGATGCGACAGGTCCAGTTGCGACGACCTCCACATCGGTGATGCAGACCAGATGCGGATTGGTCATCGACACCTGCCGACCCGGGAACTCCTCCCCACCGACCTTCGCGATCGACTCCGTACCCACGTGGCCGGTCCCATGTCCACCCAGATTTCTCCGGAGTCGCCCACGGTGACCCGGCGGACACCGCCCCTGGTGGCCAGGTCGAAGGACTCGGCGGCCTCGAGCCCGGTATCCAAGAGGTAACGGGCGAACAGGCGCGCGCCGTTGCCGCACATCTCCGACACCGACCCGTCGGCGTTGCGGTAGTCCATGAACCATCTGCCTCGCCCCGATCAACGCCCTCGGCATCCGTGGCCGCACCGATCGGAACGATCGCGAAGGACGCCGTCAGCGCCGATTCCCGCGTGCCGATCACAGAGCCGGCGGACCTGTTCGGCGGTCAGCGTGGGCACCTCTGCGGCTGGATCGGAGTCGGCCAGATCAGGCAACAAGATGAAATCGTTCTCCGTGCCGTGCCCCTTCAGAAACCGCGTCACGGCGCAATCCTAGGTGCGAGCAGGGCCTCGACTGTGCGCTCCACGAGCCAGGCCCCCGGGCTGGAAGCCAATCGATGCGGCGCTCGCGGCGAAACCACGAGCGCTGTCGGCGAACGAACCTACGGGTCGCCTGTTGGGTCATCAGCCGCGCCTGATCCTCGGACAGCTCACCGTCGAGCACGCGCAGCACCTGGGCGTACCCGAGCGCGCGCCGGGCCGTCACCCCGTCGCGCAGCCCCACCGCGGTCAGCTGCTCGACCTCACCGATCAGCCCGGCTGCCCACATCCGATCGACTCGATCGGCGATTCGCTCGTCAAGCACGTCCGGATCGTCATCGAGGCCGACCCACGCCGCCCCGTAGCGGTCGCGCGGTTCGGGAAGGCGATGCGCGAAACGGTTGGCCGGTCAGCGTGAGGACTTCCAGCGCGCGGACGATCTTCCGCCCGTTGTGCCGGTGGATGGAGGCTGCTGCCTCCGGGTCGGCTCGGGCCAGGCGGGTGTGCAGCGGGCATGGACCCGTGCGCCGCCAGCTCGGCCTCCAGGCTTCGCGGACTTCGGTATCGGTGGCTGGGAAGTCCAGGTCATCCAGGGCCGCACGCAGATACAGGCCCGAACCGCCGACCAGGATTGCTGTACGGCCACGCGCATGGATGTCGTCCACCACGGCCCGGGCCGCTTCCTGGTAGGCGACCACGGTCGCGGTCTGCGTCACGTCCAGGACATCGAGCAGGTGATGTGCCACCCCGCCCCGTTGGTCGGGCGTGAGCTTGGCGGTGCCGATGTCCATCCCGCGGTAGAACTGCATCGAGTCGGCGTTGACCACCTCGGCGTCGATGCGCTGAGCGACCGCGACCGCGAGGTCGGACTTGCCGGTCGCGGTCGGCCCGACGATGGCCAGGACCCGATCCGCCTGCGTGGTCATGGCTGGGTGAGGTCCCCCATCGCCGGATGCAGCAGTGGCGTCGTGGGAGAGAAGCCCGCAGCCGCGATCATCGGCCCATTCTCGACCATCGGCTCGGCGGCACGCGGTAGCCGCCGTGCAGGCCGTGTGAGAATGCGCGCCATGGCAAGCGAGGAATCTCAGACGCCCTCCTGGGGGCGCGTTGATGCTGACGGCACCGTCTATGTGAAGACTGCAGACGGCGAGCGGGTTGTTGGTTCCTGGCAGGCCGGCGATGCAGACAGCGGTCTGGCGCACTACACCCGACGATTCGAGGATCTGGTCACTGAAGTGGCCCTGCTCGAACAACGACTGAAGTCCGGCGCGACCAAACCCAGCCAGGTGATCGCCAAGTCGCGCGAGATCATCGCCGGCCTGGACACCGCAGCCGTGGTTGGAGACCTGGCTGGCCTGCGCCTGCGCACCGAACAGTTGGTGGCCACCGCTCAGGCCGCTCAGGTGACCGAGAACGAGCGTCGCGACTCCGAACGGGCCAAGGCAGCCGCGCAGAAGGAGGCCCTCTGCGTCGAGGCCGAGAAGCTTGCCGAGAGCAAGCAATGGAAGGCGGCCGGCGAACGGTTCAAGGCCATCGCCGAGGAGTGGAAGACGATCCGGGGGCCGGAGCGCAAGGTCGGCGATCTGCTGTGGAAGCGATTTGCTGCCGCGCGTGACGCGTTCGGCAAGAACCGCGGCGCACATTTCGCCGACTTGGACCGACAGCGCGAGACCGCGCGGGAGCAGAAGGCCCAACTCGTCCTCGAGGCGGAGAAACTCGCCGCATCGACGGACTGGGCACCGACCGCCAGTCGGATGAAGAGCTTGATGACCCAATGGAAGGCGGCGCCGCGGGCGAGCCGGGAGGCCGAGGACGAGCTCTGGACGAAGTTCCGGGCCGCTCAAGACGCGTTCTTCGCCGCGCGGACCGAAGTCTTCAGCAAGCAGGATGCTGAATACGTGGGCAACAAGATTCGCAAGGAGGAACTCCTCGCCGAGGCCGAGCGCATGGATCCGACGGCCGACCCGCAGGGCGCCCAGACAGCGCTGCGTGGAATCCAGGACCGATGGGAGAAGATCGGAAAAGTCCCCCGCGAGGCGATCCAGCCACTCGATGATCGGATGCGGGCAGTCGAGGCCAAGGTTCGCGAGGCACTGGATGCGCGCTGGGCCGGATCATCGGCGAACGAAAATCCGATGTTGGCGAGCATGCGGGACAAGGTGGCCGACGCGACGGCCAAATTGGAGCGCGCGCAGAGGTCTGGTGACGCCAACCGAATTCGCCATGCCGAGGAGGACCTGGCCAAGTGGCAGGGCTGGCTGAAGGACGCCAACTCCTAACTCGGCGTCGAGACCCTCGGCATGCCGAGGGACACCACGGCCCGGTCGGGCAGCGGCCCCGATGCGGCCATGACGCTCCGGTCACCGGCCGGCGTAGCACGGTGTGAGATCAGCGGCCCATCGGCGACCAAGTGGTGCGGCGCGGCATACGTGACGCGCGTGGTCACGACATCGCCGGGTCGAATATTTGCAGCCGGGGGCGCTGCAACGTGGACCAGCCGGCCATCGCGCGCCCGACCACTGCGCCGGCCGTTGGCCGCGTCCTTGCTGCCATCGGCAGCGACCAGCACTTCGACCACGCTGCCCGCTTGAGACTGGTTCTCCTCGTGCGAAATTCGCCGTTGGAGCTCGATCAGCCGCTCGTAGCGCTCCTGGACGATGTCCCTGGGTACCTGGTCCGGCATCGTCGCCGCAGGCGTGCCCGCCCGTACGGAGTATTGGAACGTGTACGCGCTCACGAATCTCGCCTGCTCCACCAAAGACAGGGTGTCGGCGAAGTCTGCCTCCGTCTCGCCGGGGAATCCGACGATGATGTCCGTCGAGATCGCCGCATGCGGGATCGCATTTCGCACCCGGTCGAGGATGCCGAGATAGCGCTCGCGACGGTAGGAGCGGCGCATCCGCCGCAGTACGTCGTCCGAACCCGACTGCAGCGGCATGTGCAGTTGTGGACACACGTTCGCGGTCGTGGCCATCGCGTCGATGACATCGTCGGTGAAGTCGCGCGGATGCGGGCTGGTGAACCGGACTCGCTCGAGACCGGCAATGCCGCCGCAGGCCCTCAGCAGGTCGGCAAACGCACCACGGTCACCGAAGTCCACTCCGTAGGAATTCACGTTCTGCCCAAGGAACGTGATCTCGAGGACGCCATCGGCGACGAGCGCCTCCACCTCGGCAAGGATGTCACCGGGTCGGCGGTCAACCTCCGTACCCCGCAGCGACGGAACGATGCAGAAGGTGCAGGAGTTGTTGCACCCCACCGAGATCGACACCC
>CAVYBR010000004.1:0-348463 GCA_963766765.1 uncultured Actinomycetota bacterium | reverse complement strand
CCGATGCAGAGAAATTTCCGGCAGGTTCAATTGCGTTTGATCACGCTTTGATTATGAAAAATGTCGCGCATGAGTGGCATAACGCAAACGACCTATACGTATAGTCCGGCTTTTTAAACCACGCTATTTCTCAGCCGCGTACTTCGAAAGCATGGCGCCCATCTCAGCCCGCGGCATCGCAAACTTCACGCTCACCTCTTTTTCTTTCGAGCTGACCTGCGTGTGATTGTAGTAAACCTCTTCGTCTTTGCCGCGTTTGACGATGCGGCCCAGGACAATCATGCCGCCGAACGTCCGCTCAAGCTGGCGCGCGCGGTCTTCCGAATCAACTTCCGTAGCCGCGACGACTTCGACGTTGTCTTTGTCCAACCTGACGGTGACCTTCAGGTGCGTCGTGCCTTCTAGAAAATCGAGGACGCCGCTATCGCTGAGCGCGGCGATGAACTCGAGCGCCACTCGTTCAAGCGCCTTGTCTCCACGTTTGTCGCTGACCGTTGCGTTCGTGAGCTTGCCGTCAGGAGTGCGATCGGCTTCCACGGTCAGTTCGATCACGCCGTCGAGGTTCAGCTTCTTTTCGTCGCGAAGTTTCTTTGCCGCATTTAAAAGATCCTTGAATGGTCGGGTGTTGATTTCCTTCGGCCGCTTCACCCCGTTCTCCGCCGCCATTCGATCGAGTTCGGCTTCTGCCTTCTTTCGTAACTCCTCGTCCTCAGCACTTGGGGTGGGCGTCGGCGACGCGTTGCTTGCGACGAGCGGCGAAGCAGTCGCCGACGGCGAAGGCACGACAACTGGATCGAGCTGCGTCGGCGACACCGGCACCGGCGTGAACGGCGCACTAGCCATCATCGGCGGCGTGGGACTCGGCATCGGAGGCGGCATCTCTCCGTTCGCCACCATGAAGTAGCCGTCGGGATAACGAAATTGTTCGGTGGTGATTTCCGTGATCTCGCCGAGGTTTTCGATCTCAGTCTTATCGTAAGGCCGATCGACGATGCTGCTGTCAGAAAAAATGGAAGCGATGGCCAGGGTGTTGCGGACCTGCGGGACCATCACGATTACGAAAATCGCAAAAAGATGCCACACGATCGAGCCGGCCAGAAGCCACTGTACGCGCGGCCAAAACGGCTCGCGGTTGACTTCAAAGCTCTCGAAAAGTTCTGCTGTACTGCTGGATTGCAACATTGATTCCTCTTAACGAGTGCTTAGACGCTACCTGCCCCGACGGCGTTGCGAACACTCAAATGAAATAGTAGACGCCAGACAATTAGGCCGCAACCGCTCTGACAAATTATAGGCACGCTCATGCTGCGCGTGATTCACCGGCGGGACATCCGTGCTACTTATAAGGCAGACGTTCAGCCATGCGAAATAGTTCCGTGACGCGCGCTGGACTACAATCAGTTTATGCGCCGCTCAGGTCGAGATCATCGCGAGGGAAAGCCATTTCGCAAACGCCGGCGTCACGACAGCGGCGCAGACGCGCCGAAACTGCGCGCGCGCGAGAAGACAGAGCCGCCCGGCACGGTTAAAGGTGGAAACTACGAACGTGACTTGCGGGATCTGCTCGGCGGGATCGGCACCCCTAAACCCGCACTTTTCAAGCCCGACCCATTTCAGCTCGAAGCGTTGGCGGCGCTCGAGTTTGAAGATGTACTGGTGACGGCGCCGACCGGCAGCGGCAAGACCTGGATTGCGCGTGAAGAGATTCGGCGGCTGCTGGAGGCGGGCAAGCGCGCCTGGTACACGACGCCGCTCAAGGCCCTTACGAATTCGAAATACCAGGAGTTCGGCGAAGAGTTCGGCACCGAGCGCGTCGGAATTCTCACTGGCGATCGCAAAGAAAACGCTGACGCGCCGCTCATCGTGGGCACGACGGAAATTTTTCGCAATCAACTATTCGATGCGCTGCGGGGCGGCGAAGACGTGCGTGTCGATCTCGTGATCTTTGACGAAGCACATTATCTGGGCGACGAAGATCGCGGGCACGTCTGGGAAGAGGCGATCATCCTCGCGCCGTCGCGCATTCGCATGCTACTGCTCTCGGCGACAATCGGTAACGCCGGCGAGTTGGCAAAGTGGATTGAAGAACTGCGCGGCGTGCGTTGTGGCGTTGTCACACGACCGGGCGCCCGGCCGGTGCCCCTGCGTTCTGCTTTTCTGATGCCGGACAAGAGATTGGTGCCGCTGTTAGATAAGAGCGGAAAACTGAATCGAGAGATTGCTGCTTTGGCTGAGCAGCGAGACGAGACGCGCCGCCCGCGCCGAAGATGAGTGTCAGAAGCCCGACCGTAAGGGAGGGCACGGTTCGCGAGCGCTAATATTGAATCCCTAAGTCACTTGCCCTCGCTTACGCTCGGGCTTCTGACCACGATTATGAAACTCCGCATGCCGGAAATGCCGCCGGCGACTCTGTTGACGGCGCTGGCCTCGTACAATCTGCTGCCGGCCATCGTTTTCCTGCCGACGCGCCGGCGGTGCGATGAAGCTGCGACGGAAGCCGCTCTGAGCCGACGGGGTTCGGCAGATAAAGGTCGTGATGCACGCCTGGATTTCATGCGCAGCTTTGTCGAGCAATATCCCGAAATTCGAGATCATCGTCATTGGGACACGATCGTCCGCTCAGGCGTCGCGTCGCATCACGCCGGTCACATCCCCGCCTGGAAGCTGGTTATTGAAAAAATGATGAGCGCGGGTTTGCTGGACGCGATCTTTGCGACGGCAACGGTCGCCGCGGGTGTCGATTTTCCGGCCCGGACGGTGGTGATTACCGTCGCCGATCGCCGCGGTAATCGCGGCTGGGAGTCTTTGACCGCTTCAGAGTTGCAGCAGATGACCGGCCGCGCCGGCCGCCGCGGAAAAGACAACGTTGGATTTGTGATCGCGGCGCCGGGACTGCATCAGAATCCGCAACGCATCGCCGAACTTCTCGCCGCGCCGCCGGACGATTTGGAAAGTCAGTTCCGCGCGACGTACACGTCTCTGCTCAATTTGCTCGACGCTTTCGGCAGCTTTGCGCAGGTGCGCGACATTGCCGAGCGAAGCTTTGCTTACCGCAAGCTGCTGCCGCGTATTCATGCGCTCGAAAAACAGCGCGAAGAAAACAAGAAACAAATTCGTAACGGGCTCGCGCAAGCAGGCATCAACTTGCCGGTCGAAACCGTTTTAGCGCTTGAGCGCCTGGCGAGCGCACGCGCGCGTTTGTTGGAAGGCACGCCGCACACGCGCCGCGAGATGCGGCAGCGATGGCTGAACAAAGTGGTGCAGCCGGGACGCGTCGTCGCGGTCGGCCGCAGCGGCCGGCGGCTCGCGCTGGTGATCACGCGCACGCCCGACGGTGTCACCGCCATGCGTGAAGACGGACGGCTGGCATCATTTCCCTTGCAGCGCGTCGGCCGAGTGTTCGCGCCTATATATTCAACGCGACCCGAAAAGGCGGAAGAAGCTTTCGATCAGATTCACGATCGAGGCCAGGAACTCGCGTTACCCGAACCGCGCCTGCGCGACGAGCAAGCCGGAGAAGATGAGGCTCTAAAAATACTAAACGACGCCATCGATTCATTAGCGCCGGGCAAAGTCGGCGATACCGGCCGCGAGGTGATCGTACAAATACTCTGGTCGCTCCAGACCGAAGCGGCGGCGATCGAAAACGCAAATCGCCAAATCGCAGGGCTGCGAAGCGAAATTTGGGAGCCCTTCGAGCGTTGCGCGACTGTGCTTGAACAGTTCGGCTATCTCGACTTTGCGAAGGAGCAGGTTACCGAACGCGGCAAGTGGCTCGCGGACTTGCGCGTTGATCGGCCGTTATTGATCGGCGAAGCTTTGCAGCGCAACTTGTTTGCTTCGCTTGATGCCACGCGCGCCGCGGCGCTGATCGCCGCGCTCGCGGCTGATGAGGATCGAGACTACGGAGAGCTGGAGCTTGATGACGCGATTGTGAGTCTGCTCGTGCAGTTCGAAGAAATCTCATTCGAGGTTTCGAACGAGGAATGGAAGCAGGGGATTGAAGCTGCGCCGGGAATCAACTTCTCAGCCGCGGCTGCCGCCGCTCACTGGGCCGGCGGAATCGATTGGCAAGAGTTGGTGCACGAAACGCGAGCCGAGGAAGGCGACCTGGTGCGCCTCTTGTCCCGCACCGGCGAGGCTCTGCTGCAAATTGCCGGATTGCGGGACACGCATCCTCAGGCGGCGGCCCTCGCGTCTCAGACCGCTGAAATTGTTCTGCGCGAGCCGATACGATAAAAGTCTTCAAAGGAGTTTTCGGAGCAAGCTCGCCGCGCCAGCGACCCGTTAATGTGCGGGAAGAGAATAGTTATGTATCTATTAAAGGCCACCTTGATCCTAAAGATAATCTTAACCATAGGTTGGTCTGCCTCTCTCTTATTTCTCTCTGGAACGCAATTCGAAAAGTTGGGTGTGCCTAAGCCAGAGCCAGTCTTGTTTACACGCCTTCTCGGTGCGGCTTTTCTTGCACTCCTCCTGGGTTATGCGCTCGGGTTACGGGAACTTTATCGAGGCGAGATGCCCGTTAACACTATGCTTGTAGGCATTGTAAGTAATGGCTTAGCGTGCGTGATTCTGGTTTATTTTGGCTTTCGAGGCACGTGGAGTAAATGGGGAAAGGTGGCAGGATATTGCATGTGGGCGTCAGCTCTATTCACAGGCTTGATTACAGGACTGCTCGGCATTAGCTTCTTATGATTAGGCGACCTCAGGAATGTATCCGGTACTGACTCCCTACAGTACAAGACCGCCCGCTCAGAGCCGCGAGGTCGCTGTGTTAGAATCCAATCAATGGAAGTTCTCTTAGCAAACGAATACGGATTTTGTTTTGGCGTCGAACGCGCCGTGGAAATGGTTGAAGACGCGCTCGGAGTTGGCGCGCCGGTGCGCACGCTTGGGCCGCTGATTCATAACACGCAGGAAATGCAGCGGTTAGAGTGCGAAGGCGTCGAAACAATTCAGGATCCCGAGCAAGTCAAAGCTGACGAGATCGCGGTGATTCGCGCGCACGGCGTGACGCCGCAGGTGCAGGCCGAACTCGAAAGCCGCGCGGCGCAGGTCGTGGATGCGACCTGTCCGTTTGTGACGCGCGTGCAACGCCTCGCCGAGCGCGCCGCCAAAGACGGCCGGCACGTCATCGTCGCGGGAAATCCGGATCATCCGGAGATGATTGGCGTCGTAGGTTACGCGCCGGACAACACATACGTGGTGCGCGATGCGGATGAAGTTGCAGCTTTGCCGCCACTGCACGCGCCGTTGGTTGTTTCGCAAACGACGCTGAAGCTCAAGACATTTATTGAAGTTGCCGAAGCGGTGAGAGCCAAAGCCGACGCTGAGCCGCAGGTCGTCAACACCATCTGTTCAGCCACGCGCGATCGTCAGGACGCCGCGCGCGCCCTCGCGGGACTGGTGGACGTTTTTTACATCATCGGCGGCAAGCATTCTTCAAACAGCATCAAGCTGCTCGCGGTCTGCGAAGAGCAATGTGTGAAGAGTTTCTTGATCGAAACTCAGGACGAGATCGATCCCACCGACTTGCAAGGCGCGAAACGCGTGGGTGTCACGGCGGGCGCATCCACTCCGAACTGGCTCATCGACCAGGTCGTCAGCCGGCTGAAAGAGATCGGCAACCAAAGCAACGGGCACGGACCGTCCGCAAACTAATCCCGCTCATCCATTCTCGGACTTCATGAACTCTGAATCCGTTCGCGCCCACTGTCTCTCGTTCCCGCACGCGACGGAAAACGTCCAATGGGGCAACGATCTCGTTTTTAAGATTGCCGGGAAGATGTTCGCGGTGATGGTGCTGGAACCACCAGCGAAATATGTGCTGTCGTTCAAGTGCACCGAAGAGAAGTTCAGCGAGCTTACAGAACAGGACGGAATCGATCCAGCGCCTTACATGGCCCGAAACAAATGGGCGGCGCTGGAACGATTTGATGTGTTAAGCGATCGCGAACTGAAGGAACTGCTGCGAAACTCCTACCAACTCGTCTTTGACAAGCTGCCAAAGAAGCTTCGCACGCAACTGGCCGGGGAAGCTGACGCTCGTCCCAGCCAGTCGCGCGGCCGCCAGAACAAGCGCTAGGAAATCTTCAACGAGTCGAGGAACTTCGTCGCGTTGGACTTATCGCCTTTGCCCTTCTCGCTCAGATACAAGGTCTGAATCAAACGCGGCTTGGCCCAGTACATGCGGATGGTGAACTCGATTTGTTTGCCGTCTTTGCTGCCTTCGCCAATCAGTTCGGTGCCGGGGTGTCCATCGACGGTTACGTCGCGCTGGCTGGTCACCTTACCGTCGATGTTTTTGACCGCACCGTCAGACGCACCCTTGAGAAGTGCCTTGGGATCAATGTTCAGACTTGAGACGGCTGCCGGAAATTCGTGGAAAGCCGCAACGTAAGCCTCGGCGCCCTTGTCGAGCGTCAACATTTGACCGGTCGCTTTGCCACCGGCCGAGGGAATGTCCTGCGATTGCTTCGTCGGTTTGCCCGGCATTTCAACCGTAATGCCGCCCTCTGTTACCGTTTCCCACTTTTGGCCGCTCAGTGACGAACACGCGAGCACGACGGCGAGCGGAAACGCCAGAATGATAAGTCTTTTCAATTTCTCAATCCTCACTTTACGATTTGTGAACTGCGGCGCAGAGTGTGGCACAGACCAGCCAAAGGACAAAGTAAAGGCGACGAAGCCTTAGCCCCGCGCCCGCTGGCTGGGTGTCCCAGTCTTCCGTTTAGCCTCTCTTGCGCGGTTGTGCTTATCGCCCACGGCGGTAGAAGTACCCGCCGCCGCCGAAGAGCAGAACTAACACGACGATAATGATTATTAGTGTAGTGGTGTTCACGGGTGACTTATAGATCGGAACGAAACCGTTCGTCTGTGCGAAAACGCACGTAAGGAACGGCGCCACAATAACGGGCGTGCCACCTCAATTAGGGCACCAGCCTTTAGCGGGTGACGTTTATCTCGCGCGTGGTCGAGTTGTAGCCACCGTTCTCGACCAGATTGCCGGACTTGTCGACCAGCTCCAACTTGATAGTGTGCTTCCCGGTGGTCCATCCGCTTAACCAGATAGGCTGCCAGACGTCGATGAACCTGGGCGCGCCGCCGTCGATCGTGTAGCGCACGCGATACTCGCCGCCTCCGTCACTCTGTAATTTCCCGTTAGTGACCCAGAAATCGATCATGATTGGATCAGCTTCGGCGCCTGCGTAGTCGCCTTTCGGCCGGCTGTAAGTCAGCAGCGGTTTTTTGAGATCGAGATCGCCGGCGGTGCTCGCCGTGACGTCCTTGCCTTCGCGAGCGGGCGAGGGACTCGCGTTCGCCGTCGGACTCTGGGCGGGCGCCATCACCTGGCCCGTGTTGGTGGTTGTTGGCTTCGACGGATCGGCGCCACCTTTGACGGTGAACGTCACAATCTGAAACGCGCCTTCGTTCTTGTAGCTCTCGTGCCACGGCCGCGAAGGAAAGACGCGTAAAGTGTGCTTGCCTTCCGCGACGTTTCGCAGCTCGAACGGCTGATCCAAATTGTAGTAAGCCTCGTAAGGTTGATTGTCGAGGATCACGTGAATGTGATTGCCCTTACCGGTCGCCGCGTCTTTGTGCGGAACGTAACCTTTCAAGTCCCCGTCTAAATGCAACTTCACCGCGACGGTGGAGCCATTGATAGTCGAATTGTTCGCGGGCGCGACCACGTGCAGATTGGGCTTGGCCTGATCTTGCTCGCCGCGCTGCTTCATCAAATCCTCGATCGTTTGCGGGCGCGGTACGACCGTCAGTTCCTTCACGATCGGTGGCGAGACCGTCGTCGTCGCTGTCGCGTTCTTGTTTTCCTCGGTTGAAGCGCAGCCGGCTAACAACATCAGACCGAGAGCGCATATGAGAATTCCATTCGATTGGTTCACCATAGTTTCAGTTTACACCTCAGGCTAGACTTTTGACCGGAGCGATAGTAAAAGTCTGCACGAGCTTTCAACGTTTTTGAGGAAAAATTGTTGCAAACGAGCGAATCGCTAGTGGTGGATCGACCGTGTCAGAACCCGGAGCGGTAGCAAGGGGATCGAACACTCAACGGTGTCGTCCTTGATCCGGTCGCTACCGCTCGGGGTTCTGACACGCAAACCCAAGGTGAAAGCCATGACCAAACACCTGAGAGCAATTCTTCTGCTGAGTTGCTTCGCCGCCGCCTTAATCATCCACGGGTGTTCGAAGGACAGCTCAACATTCACACCCGAAATTGAGCCGCTGCCGGCGCAATTGACCACTTACGCGCCGATGGAGATTCCGGCGGACAATCCGATGACGCCTGAGAAAGTCGCGCTCGGACGGCAGCTCTTTTTTGACGAGCGCCTCAGCGGCGACGGCACGCGTTCGTGTTACTCGTGTCATGTTTGCGAGAAAGGCCTGACGGATGGGCTCGCGCGGGCAGTCGGTTCGTTCAACAAGCAACTGGCGCGCAGCAGCCCGACGCTTTGGAACATTGGCTACCACAAGGAATTCTATTGGGACGGTCGCAGTCCATCGCTCGAGAAGCAGGCGATGGCCGCCTGGACGGGCGCGAACATGGGCGCGAAAGCCGATGAGATTGCGGTTAAGCTGAATCAGCTTCAAGGCTATCGCAACCAGTTTCAAAAGGTGTTCAGCAGCGACGCGACGCCCGACAACATCGTCAAAGCGATCGCTGCCTTCGAACGGACGATCATCACTGGTGACACGCCGTGGGATCATTGGCGCGCGACCGGCGGCGACGAGTCAAAAATGAGCGCCGAAGAAAGGCGTGGCTGGAACATCTTTCAAGCGATCAAATGCACTAACTGCCACGACGGCGTCTTGTTCACGGATCAGCAGTATCACAATGTTGGGATTGGCATGGTTCATAAGGATGCTGATGTGGCCACGAGGCGCTGGGCACCGATGAACGCCGGCTGATCAACGACGTCTTCATCGCCCGGGAAAAGCAGATCAGCGAAGTCATGGTGCCCCGCACCGAGGTCGAGTTCCTCGAGGCGAGCATGACCGTGAGCAAGGCAGCGAAGTTCGTGGCCAACACGAGTCACTCGAGATACCCGGTGATCGGTCGCGATACCGACGATGTCATCGGGTTCGTGCACGTCCGCGATCTCCTGCGGGCGACGTACAAGGACGGACGGGCCACGACGGTCGGCGACATCGCCCGCGAGGTCTTGCACATGCCGGGGTCCAAGAAGGTGCTCATCGCACTCTCGGAGATGCGCCGCAACCACCAGCACCTGGCGATTGTGGCCGACGAGTACGGCGGTACCGACGGCATCGTCACCCTGGAAGACCTGATCGAAGAGGTCATCGGCGACATCCGGGACGAGTACGACGAGCTGCACGAGGTCAGTCGTCGGACGGGCTCGGAGTTCGAGGTCGACGGGCTGCTCAATCTCGACGACTTCGCCGAGGAAACCGGAGTCGAACTTCGCGATGGCCCGTACGAGACCGTCGCCGGTTACATCCTTTCCGAGCTCGGGCATCTTCCCGAAGTCGGCGACGAGGTACTCGCGGGTGACTACGTGCTCAAGGTCGTCGCCATGGACGGTCGACGGATCGCTCGCCTCCATGTGAGCCCGGCCCCGGAGGCTAAAGCCAACGCCGACGCTGAGTCCGGGGGAGAGGCTGGTGCCGGCCCGGTCGAGGGCGATGCGATCCGCACGTCCGCGGGAGTCGCCGAGCCACGGCCGACCCCTGGCGTGTCGGCGGGGGTCCCCGCCGACAAATCCGTCGGCTAGCTGATCCTTGCCCGCAACGTGTCGTGGGCGTCCTTGACCATGTCGGTGAGGCCATGGTTGGCGACCCAGCCCACATCTCGGTTGATCCGGGCACTGCTCGCCACCAGGGTCGGCGGGTCACCGGCGCGGCGTGGCGCGTCCTCGATCGGTACGGGATGCCCGGTGACGTCGCGGACGGCGTCGACGACCTCACGGACGGAGTAGCCGCTCCCACTGCCGAGGTTGTAGATCCGATGCTGTCCCGGCTCCACGGCGGCCAAGGTGAGCAGATGAGCGGTCGCCAGGTCTGCGACGTGGACGTAGTCGCGTACGCAGGTCCCGTCCGGGGTCGGATAGTCGGTGCCGTAGACCGAGAGCTTGTCCCGGGACCCGGTGACGACCTGTAAGGCGATCGGGATCAGGTGGGTTTCGGTGGCATGTCGCTCGCCGAATCCGTACGCCGCTCCTGCGGCGTTGAAATACCGCAGGCTCACCGCGGCCAATCCGTGTACCCGCGCCTCACCGGCCAGCATGTGGTCGATTGCCAGCTTGGTCGCGCCGTAGACGTTCGTCGGATTGGTTGGGGCGTCCTCTTCGATCGGGCTGACCGGCGGATCGCCGTATGTCGCCGCCGAGGAGGAGAACACGATCCGGCGGACCCCCGCGCTGCGCATGGCATCCAGCAGATCCATCGCGCCGCTGACGTTCTGCCGCCAATAGAGCTCCGGACGTTGTTCGGACTCGCCGACCAGGCTCTTGGCCGCGAGATGGATGACTGCGTCGAACCCGGCGTCGCGAGTCAGGATCTCGCCCACACCCGACAGCGGTGCCTCCACGAACGCGGCGCCGTCGGGAACAGCGTCCCGATGGCCGGTGGACAGGTCGTCGAGAACGACAGCCTCATGGCCGTCGGCGACGAGTGCCGCGGTGACTACGCTGCCGATGTAGCCGGCGCCACCGGCAACGAGGATCTTCATTCCGGGCAGCCTAAGGGCAGTCTCGTCAAGCCCCGACCCGGCGTCGATGAACAAGGAGGCGGATCACAGCCGTGCCCGTACCCGTCCGGCCTGCCATCGCCGAACTCGCGCCGTACAAGCCTGGGCGCAACGCGTCGGATCTGGCCCGAGAGCTCGGGTTGCCCGATGCGATCAAGCTGGCCAGCAACGAGGTCGCCTACCCGCCGCTGCCCAGCGTCGTGGCGGCCATCGCCGAGGCGGCAGCCGAGATCAACCGGTATCCGGACAACGGGGCGATCGCCCTGACCGCGGTGCTGTCGGAGCGGTTCGAGCTGCCTGCCGAATCCATCGCCATCGGCTGCGGCTCGGTCAGCCTGTGTCAGCAGTTGCTCCAGTCCTATACCGGTCCGGGGGATGAGGTGGTCACCGCCTGGCGATCCTTCGAGGCCTATCCGTTGCTGGTCGCCGTCGCCGGCTCCACGCACGTGCGGGTCCCGCTGTTCGAGCAGACCCACGACCCGGACGCGATGGCCGCGGCAGTCACCGACGCAACGCGGCTGGTCTTCGTCTGCAATCCGAACAACCCCACCGGTACGGCGCTGCGCCGCGCCGCGCTGGAGCGGCTGCTCGATGCGGTGCCGGCTGACGTGCTCGTGGTACTCGACGAGGCCTATCGCGAGTTCGTGACAGATCCCGAGGTCCCGGACGCGCGCGAACTGATGCGCGGTCGGTCGAATGTGTGTGTGCTGCGCACCTTCTCCAAGGCGTACGGCCTGGCCGGCATGCGCGTGGGCTATCTCCTCTCCGAGGATCCCGCGATTGCGACCGCCGTACGCAAGACCTATGTCCCGTTCAGCGTTTCGACGCTCGCCCAGGTGGCGGCCACCGCGTCATTGCGGGCTGAGGACGAAGTGCGCGAGCGCTGCGCTGCCGTCGTCGCCGAGCGGGGACGGGTGACTGCCGCTCTTGCTGACCTCGGCTGCGCGGTACCGGACAGTCAAGCCAACTTCGTCTGGCTGCCACTTGAAGATCGTGCCGCCGACTTCGCCGCATTCTGCGAGGGTCGCGGGGTGATCGTGCGGCCGTTCGCCGGGGATGGGGCGCGGGTCACGATCGGCGAGCCACACGAGAACGACGCCTTTCTGGCGGCATTCGCTGCTTGGCGCGCAACGCAGACCTGATCGGTTGCAGCGACCGAGGCTCTGTTCCGGCCCTCGCCGTTCACCTGCTGTTGGGGTGTTGACAGGATGAGCAGATGCCCCGACCCCGGGTGCTGTCCGGTATCCAGCCGACAGCCGACTCCTTCCACTTGGGCAACTACCTCGGTGCGCTCCGGCAGTGGGTCGCGCTGCAGGAAACGCACGACGCCTTCTACTGCGTCGTCGACCTCCACGCACTGACCGTCGAGCCCGAGCCTGAGGCCCTGCGCCGGCGCACGCGCACCAGCGCGGCCCAGCTTCTTGCGATCGGTGTGGACCCCGAGCGCAGCACGCTGTTCGTGCAGAGCCACGTGGCCGAGCACACCAGGCTGACGTGGTTGTTGGAATGCATGACCGGGTACGGCGAGGCCGCCCGCATGGTGCAGTTCAAGGACAAGGCAGCCAAGGCCGAGACCGAGGGCGGTCGGGTGACGGTGGGCTTGTTGACCTATCCGGTGCTGCAAGCCGCCGACATCCTGCTGTACCAGGCAGACGTGGTCCCCGTCGGTGAGGACCAACGCCAACACCTCGAGCTGACCCGCGATCTGGCCCAACGCTTCAACGCCCGGCTCGGTCAGACCTTCACTGTGCCCGAGCCCCACATCGTCAAGGAGACCGCGCGGATCGCTGACCTCGCCAACCCTGCCAAGCAGATGAGCAAGAGCGCACTCACCGCGGCTGGGCGGATCGAGTTGCTCGATGATCCGGCGATCAACACCAAGAAGATCAAGAGTGCGGTGACCGACACCGGCCGGGACATCGTCTACGACCCGGTGAGCAAGCCGGGTGTGTCCAATCTCCTGGTCATCCTGTCGGCCTTGACCGACACCACGCTCGACAAGCTCGAGGCGCAGTTCGCCGGCGCGGGCTACGGCCAACTCAAGGGCGAGGTCGCTGCTGCAGTCGAGTCGGTCGTCGGGCCGATCCGGGCCCGGACGCTCGAGCTGCTCGATGATCCGGGCGAACTCGACCGGATCCTCGCCAGGGGTGCTGAGCGCGCTCGTTCGGTCGCGGCTGTGACGCTCGCCCAAGCCCACGACCGAGTCGGCCTGATGCCTGCCATGCGGGCGCTCTGATGACCGCCGAAACCACACTCGGAATCGCCATCCAGGTGCCGGACCCGCTCGGTGCCCTCCTGACGGAGTGGCGGGAAAAAGTGGGCGATCCCTTGGCCCAGCTGATCCCCCCGCACGTCACCCTGCTGCCACCCACCGACGTCAGCAGATTCGACGCGCTCGAGGTCCATCAGCACCTGGCCGATGTGGCCGCGAAGCACGCCCCTTTCCAACTGCATTTAGCCGGTACGGGATCCTTCCGACCCGTCTCGCAGGTCGTGTTCGTCACGGTGGCTGAAGGGATTTCGTCCTGCGAGATCCTGGCCGGCGACATCCGGTCGGGATTGCTGGACCGGCCGCTGGATTTCCCGTACCACCCACACGTGACGATCGCCCACGACGTCCCGCCCGACATGCTTGACCTCGCCTACCAGGGCCTCTCCGATGTCGACGTACGAGTCGCTGTCGACGCATTCTGCGCGTTCTCCCGCGACGCATCCGGGCGCTGGGTCCCAGCCACCGAGTATCCGTTGCTCGGCGCTGGGTGATGAGCAGCGAGGACAAACCCGGACTGCTGACCAGGCTTCGCGCTCGCTACGGCTGGGTCGATCACCTCCTGCGCGCGGTGACGCTCTACGTGGATCGCAACGCCGACGTCCTGGCCGGCAGCATCACCTTCTTCGGTTTTCTCGCGTTGTTCCCCCTGCTGTTGCTGGCCGCGTCGGTCTTCGGGTTCGTTCTCGCCGGCCGCCCGGAACTCCTCGATGACGTCATCGCGCAGATCGTGGAGTACATCCCGGGATCGGCAGGTCAGCAACTGGTCGAGGCGCTGAGCGAGGCGATCGACTCCCGGGGGGCCGTGGGCGTCGTCGGACTGCTCGGTCTGGTCTACGCGGGCCTCGGCTGGATCAGCAAGCTGCGCCTGGCCATCCAGACGCTCTGGGAGGGCAAGCCCGAGTCCGCCGGATTCCTCAAGGACAACGCCCGGGACCTGCTCACCCTCGTGGGGTTGGGCCTCGGCCTGCTGATTTCCCTCGCGGTGACCGTCGCGGGCACCGCGGCGGCTTCCTACGTCCTCGATGTTCTGGGCCTGTCGGAGTTCCCGGGGAGCTCCTTGCTCACCGGCGCCCTGGCGATCGCGCTGGCCATCGCCGGAAGCACTCTGGTCTTCGGGTGGCTCTTCGGCAGCCTCTCCGGGCACGACATCAGCTACCGCTCGGTGCTCCCGGGCGCGCTGCTGGCTGCCGTCGGTTTCGAGATCCTCAAGCTGATCGGTGGCTTCTACCTGTCGCTGGTCTCCAACAGCGTCTCGGCAGGCGTGTTCGGCAGCGTTGTCGGGATCCTGTTGTTCATCTTCCTGGCCTGTCGCTACCTGCTCTTCTGCGTTGCCTGGACCGCCACGCTGCCGCGATTTGCCAGGCTCGGTCGCGCGCCCAGTGGGGAGGTCGGCGTTCCGTACGCCGCACGGGGCGACCTGGAACAACGGGATGTGCACCCGGCCATGGCAAGGGCGCGGGCTGCGGATCTCACCGAAGACGCGCCAGCACCCTCGCCGACGGCGGTCGCGACCGCACTCGTCGCGACCGGCGCTGTCCTCGCCACGGTGACCCGCCCGCTGGTGCGCCGCTGGTGGCGGGGTAGCCGCAAGGTCGGCAGCGAGGCAGAGCCGGAGTAGCGCGGGTCGCCTCACGCGGCCACGGTGACGCCCAACCGCTTCTCCGCGGTCAGCTGACCGCGGGCTGTGCCGGAGTACGAGCCGGACGTCGGGGCCACGTCGGCGTAGTCCCGGCCGGTCGCCACCGGGAAGTGTCTCGATCCGGCCCGTACGCCGTTGCACGGGTCGAAAGCCACCGCACGGGCTCGGGCACCGTCGGCGACCACGACTTCGATCCAGGCATGCGTACCGCTGTCGCCGACCAGGTGCCCGGACACATATCGGGCTGGAACGCCGGCAGACCGGCAGATGGCCAACGCGACATGGGCGTGGTCCTGACAGACCCCTCGCCCGCCGGCTAGCGCCTGCGCCGCCGAAGTCGCGTGCGAGGTGACCCCGTGCTCGTAGGTGATGGCAGACCGGACCTCGGCGCAACAGCGATCAGCGAAGTCGAGATGGTCGCTGCCGGATCGCCGCAGATCGGCCGCGAGATCCCGGATCGAGTCATCCGCGGTGGTCAGCGGAGTCTGCCGCAACCAGCGGGGATCGAGCAGCGCAGACAACGGCAGCACTGCGTCGAGCCGAGGACCGCTGCGTTCCACGACAGCGACGACCGCGAACTCGACGGAAGCCGGAACCAGGTCGACGCCCACGTCGACCACGACGTTTCCATATCGGTCCCGCCGGCGTACCACGCGAGCACGTGCGGCGGAGACTTCCACCCTGTGCAGCCGCCGTCGCAGACTGCCGTACCGAGCCCGGGGAATGACCACGAGGCGGTGTGTCAGGTCGTAGGCGGGGCCGTCGTAGTCGTACTGGAACCGTTGGCGAAGGACGTAGGTGACCTGCTTCGCGGCGTCGAGATCCAACTCACCGGCATCCAACAACGGACGGTCGAGTTGAGCTCGCGCCTGGGCGGTCATCCTCCTCCGGTCACCTCGTCGGACCAGACCTTCATGCCGGTCAGCACTGGAGCGCCGTAGGTCGTGACCATGGCAACGTCGAGTGCATCCCGGCCGCGTCCGATCAGGATTCGCCCCTTGCGGGGCCGGTTGTTGCGCGGATCGAAGGTCCACCAGCGATCACCGAGATAGACCTCGATCCAGGCGGCGAAATCCATCTCCGCGTCCAGTGGCTCGACCTCGATGTCCGGCAGGTATCCGAAGACATAGCGCGCCGGAATGTTCAGTGCCCGGCAGAACGTGATCGCCAGGTGCGCGTAGTCGCGGCACACGCCAAGCCCGGATTCGTGTACGTCGGCGGCGGTGGTCAACGGCGTGCTGGAGCCGTGCCGGAACTCCAAGTGGCCGTTGACGTGCTCGACGATCGCCTGCACCCGGCGGTAGCCGGGCGGCACCGACCCGAAGCGCTCCCAGACGTCGTCGCCGATGACGTCGGGTAGGACGTACCGGCTGGGCAGGGTGTAGTGCAACACGTCGTCGGGCAGGTCGGTGACCGCCAACTCAGGAGCGTCGAGGTCAACCTCCTCGGTTGCGTCGGGGACGGTGACCAGCGCGTCATAGCGAACCGTGGAGTCTCCGGCCGGGAGATTCATTCGTTGGCAGCCGTTGCCGTACAGGTCGGTGTAGGCGTGGCGAGCCAACTCGGGTTCGGTCTCCCACGAGTGCCGGATGAGGGTGGCCGGTCCGCCCTCGAAGGGCTGGACCTGAAACACAGCGGGCGTGTCGATCGCCGAGTCATATCTGAACTCGCAGCCGACCCGCACCTGCCGTACCGAGTCCATGACCGAATGCTGCCTTTCGGTTGTTTCCTACCGGTAACAAACCCCGGCTGTAACACCACTTTGGTATGACTGCTGCATGGGAAGCCTGTTCGACGGCTACCACAGCGTTGCCTATGACGAGATGTTCGCTCGCGACGGCGCGCCGCATCCGCATACAAGGGCGCTTTTTGATGCCCTCCAACTGCTGTCCAGTGCCGACCTCGAGGAGCGCGTCGCGGTCCTGGATCGAAGCCTGCGCGACCAGGGGATCACGTTCTCCCACGCCGGCAAGGAGTGGATCTTCCCCCTCGACCTGATCCCCCGGCTGATTCCGACCGCCGAGTGGAGCCTGATCGAGGCAGGGGTGATCCAGCGAATCCGCGCGCTCGAGGCTTTTCTCGCCGATATCTACGGGTCGCGGACGGTGCTGGCAGACGGGATCGTGCCGCACTCACTTGTCGCCACGTCGACGACCTATCACCGGGCCGCCCATGGGCTGGAGCCGCCGAACGGGGTCCGCGTGCACATCGCCGGCGTCGATCTCGTCCGCGACGGCGAGGGTGTCCTGCGCGTCCTGGAGGACAACCTGCGGGTGCCGTCCGGGATCTCGTACGTCGTGGAGAACCGGCGCACGATGGCGCGCGTGTTTCCGGGCCTGTTTCTCGAGCAGCGGGTCCAGCCGGTCGCCGGCCACGTGGCGCTCCTGCTCTCGGCGCTGCGGGCTGCCGCCCCCGCCGGTATCAACGACCCGACGGTCGTGCTGCTGACCCCGGGCATCTACAACTCCGCCTACTTCGAGCACGCCTTCCTCGCCCGCAAGATGGGGATCGAGTTGGTCGAAGGCCGGGACCTGTTCTGCCGCGACAACGTGCTGTACATGCGTACGACCAGCGGAGAGCGGCGGGTCCATGTGGTCTACCGGCGGGTTGATGACGACTACCTCGATCCGGTGCACTTCCGTTCGGAGTCGGTGGTCGGTTGCCCAGGCGTGGTCAACGCAGCGCGAGCCGGCAATGTGACGTTGGCCAATGCAGTGGGCAACGGTGTGGCTGACGACAAGCTGACCTACACATACGTGCCGGCGCTGATCGAGTACTACCTCGGCGAAAAGCCGCTCCTGCCGAATGTGGCCACCTACCGGCTGGATGACCCCGACGTGCTCGAGCACTGCCTGACTCGGCTTGATGAGCTCGTGCTCAAGCCGGTCGACGGTTCCGGTGGCTATGGGCTGCTGATCGGGCCGGCGGCCACCGACGAGGAGTTGGCCGCCACCCGAGCGGAGGTCATCGCCAATCCGCGCGGCTGGATCGCCCAAGAGGTGATCATGCTATCGACATCCCCGTCGCTGGACGGCGATCGCCTTGCCGCGCGACACGTCGACCTGCGGCCCTTCGCCATCAACGACGGGCATCAGGTACGGGTGTTGCCCGGCGGCCTGACCCGAGTGGCCCTGCGCGAAGGCAGCCTGGTCGTGAACTCGAGTCAAGGCGGCGGGTCCAAGGACACCTGGGTGCTCACCTCTCGCGCCGCCCGCCCGGTGACCCCCGAGCCCCTGGCTCCGCTTCCCGCTCACGCTGTGCAGGCGAGCGCCCCCGACCTCGGGCCGCAGTCGGATCAACCGCAGCAACAACAGCAGGCGCAGCAACAGCAGCGCCAGCAACAGGTGACGCAGGACCTCCCGTGCTGAGCCGGGTGGCCGAGGCACTGTTCTGGGTCGGCCGGTACGTCGAGCGATCGGAAGACACGGCCCGACTCCTGGACGTGCACTTCCACCAGGTGGTCGAGGATCCGGCCATTGACGAGGGCGAGACGTGTCGGGTCCTTGCTGCCGTCATGGGCGTCGAGGCGGACGCTCCCGAGGACATCCGGGGGACTCTGGAGGTCCTTGGTTACGCGGCAGACAACCCCAGCAGCATCGTCGGTGCGCTGCTCGCGGCCCGGCAGAACGCCCGTGGCGTACGGGAGTCGCTGTCGGCCGACATCTGGGAGTGCCTCAACACCACCCATCACGAACTGCCCAACCGGATCCAGGCAGCTCGCGCGTTCGGGCCGGCGCCCTTCTTCTCCTACGTCCGGCACCGGGCAGCGATGCTCGCCGGGCACGCTGACGCGACGATGAGCCGCGACCACGGGTACGACTTCCTGGTGCTCGGGCGCAGCGTGGAGCGGGTCGACATGACGGCACGGCTGCTGGCCGCCACCGTCAGCACGCCTTCGCCTGAGGACGGCTGGATCGCCACCTTGCGGGCGTGTTCGGCCCACGAGGCCTATTTGCGGACCTATCAGCGCGGGGTCGAGCCGCAATTGGTCCTGGAGTTCCTGCTCCTGGACCGGCTGTTCCCCCGGTCGGTGTTCCATGCCTTGGTCGTCGGGGAGGAGGCGCTGACCCGGCTCGACCCGGACGCCGGGCGGGTCGGAGCCGGCAACGATGCGCGGCGCGCGATCGGCCGCACGCGTACCGATCTGGAGTTTCTCCCTGCCGAAATGGTGCTCGAGGAGCTACCAAAACGCCTGCACGATCTGCAATCCGTGATGTCGCAGGTGAGCGACGCGGTCAGCCGACGCTTCTTCGATGGTTCGACATCGATCGGTTGGAGCCTGGAGGAAGCGCAGCGATGAGTTGGCGCATCGCCGTCCGGCATCGGACTGGCTACGTCTATTCCAGTGCGGTCCGCGCGTCCTACAACGAGGCCCGGATGACGCCGGACTCCAGTCGCGGACAGCACACGCTCGAGTCGCGACTCGAGATCACACCTGGAGCTCGGCCATTCCGCTACGTGGACTACTGGGGCACCGCGGTCGACGCCTTCGATGTCCACGTTGCGCACACCGAGCTCGTGGTCACCGCGTTCTCCGTCGTGGAAACCGCCGGGCGACTCGATCCGGTCCAGGGGGTCGGATGGGAGTCGGTGACGGCCGCCGAGGTGGCCGACCGATACTGCGAACTTCTGTCGCCCTCCCGCTACGTCAGCTTCGAGCCCGATGTGACCGCGGCCGGTCTCGCCCTGGCCGGCGACCTTCCACCGGTCGAGGGCGGACTGCGAGCGGTCGCCTGGGCGCACGAGCAGCTCAGCTACGAACGAGGTCAGACCGGGGTGCACACAACGTCGGCGCAGGCCCGGGCGGCCGGCAAGGGTGTCTGTCAGGACTTGGCTCATCTCAGCCTTGCGGTGCTGCGATCGATGGCGTTACCGGCCCGGTACGTCTCGGGATATCTGTATCCGATCGACGACACGGAGATCGCGGTCGGGACGACGGCCGTCGGTGAGAGTCACGCTTGGGTGGAGTTCTGGGCCGGAGACTGGGTCGCGGCCGACCCGACCAGCCTCGCCCCGGTCGGCGAGCGTCACGTGGTCGTGGCCCGGGGACGCGACTACGCCGATGTCCGTCCCCTGTCCGGGGTCTATCACGGACCACCGGCGGAATCGTTGGGCGTCACCGTGGAACTGACCCGACTCCGTTAGGCGCGCTCGGCTGGCCGATCGATGAGGTCAGCGCCTCGCCGGGCGTCGCGGGACCCGATGTCGGCGCAGCCACAACGCCACGCCAAGGGCAGTCGCCACCGCCCCAGCGATCAGTGCCAGCAGTGGCACCGCCAAGGACGTGGTTCCGCTGAACTGCGCGGCCGAGCTCACCCCGAGCGCCGGGGCCGCGGACGACGTGGAAGCCGCCGCATCGGTCCCCGCTGGAGCCTCGGCAGATACAGGCCCGACCAGTTCACCCACAGCGGGAGTGCTCGGCGGCAGGGCGAATGCCCAGTCCAACAGCGCCGCGGCCTGCTGCCACACGGGAACGGGGGTCTGCTCGGCTTGCATCAGGCTGACCACCAATCGGCGGCCGTCGCGTTCGGCGACCGCGGCCAGCGTGTGCCGTGCGGCATCGGTGAATCCGCTCTTGCCCGCGACGGCATCGGGATAGTTGGCCAGGAACCGATTCTCGTTCTGGATCTGGAAGCCGGGATCCCGTCCGGCAACACCAGGAATCTGCGCCTGGGTGGTGGTCATGACTGCCAGAAGAGCTGGGTCGGCGGCTGCGGCGGTCATCAACAGCGCGAGGTCGTACGGCGAGGAGCGTTGCTCATGCGCGTCGAGTCCGCTCGGCCCACCTGGCGACGTGTCGTAGGCCTGGAGTCGATCGGCCACCTTGTACATCGCATCGAGGGTCGGCCCGATTCCACCCGCGGCACGGGCAAGTGCATTCGCCGCGTCGTTGCCGGACTGCAGCATCAGCCCGAGCCAGAGCGTGGCGACGTCGTAGCGGCCACCTTCGATCAACCCGACCCGGCTGCCCTCGACGTGCTCGTCCTCAGCCGTCGCGGTCACGACCATGGCGGGATCCAGCCGTGGGTAGAGGGACAGCATGGTGAGCAGCTTCAGTGTGCTGGCGGGGTAGTAGCGCCCGTGCGGGTCGAGGGCTGCCAGCACCTCACCAGAACTCGCGTCGGCCACGAGCCAGCCATGCGCGTCGATCCCGATCGGCAACGGCGTCGCACCACTGGGCAGGACGAGGCCGCGGGCGTCCAGGTCGGCACCGCCGACCGTGTCCCCGTTCGGCGCCGTCCCCCGTGGCGGACCGGTGGGGTCGGGGACAACCGGGCTGGGCTCGGCGGGATCGGCGGTCGGCCGAGGTGAGTCGGCAAGCGCCGTTCCCGGCGATCCAAGGAGCGCGACAAACGCGAGAACCAACGCGATGGCCGCGACGCAGCGCCGCACGGTCGGGAGGTTACCGCTGTAGCGACCGCATCGTGGGAGGCGGCCTGCGGGCCCGTCCGGCAAGAAGTACACCGGGCAACGAAAGGGTCTCGGTCGGCGATATCGCTCCCCGTCACGCAGCGGGGCGACTACGGTGGCCGGGATGCCTGCCCGAGACCTCGGTACGGGTACATACGAGAGGAGAAGGCGTTGCGCGTACAGCGACGTATGACAACCGTGGTGGCCGCCCTGGCTGCCGCGACCCTGGCCCTTGCCGGTTGTGGCGATGACGGTGGCGATTCCGGTGGTGGCGGCGACAGCACAGACGGTGGTGGCGCCGGCAGCGATATCAACGTCGGTGTCGCCTATGACGTCGGCGGCCGAGGTGACCAGTCGTTCAACGACTCGGCAGCTGCGGGCCTGGACCAGGCCGTCGATGAGTTCGGCATCAACGTCGACGAGGCTGAGGCCTCCGACGGTGAAGATGACGCGGCTCGTGAGGAGCGGCTGCGGCTGCTCGCCGAGAACGGCGACAACCCGGTCATCGCAGTCGGCTTCATCTACGCCACCTCGCTGGCGATCGTGGCTCCGGACTTCCCGGACACCCAGTTCGCGCTGATCGACTCCGCTGACGCAACCGGCGACAACATCACCAACCTGCTGTTCGCCGAGGAGCAGGGCTCCTTCCTGGTCGGCGTCATCGCGGCGCTCAAGTCGACAACCAAGAGCGTCGGCTTCATCGGCGGTGTTCAGGTGCCGCTGATCGAGAAGTTCCAGGCCGGTTTCGAAGCAGGCGTCGCGGCTGTCGACCCAGCCATCACGGTGCAGGTGTCCTACCTCACCCAGCCGCCGGACTTCAGCGGATTCGGTGACCCGGCCAAGGGCAAGACCGCCGGCGAAGGCATGTACCAGAACGGTGTCGACGTGATCTACGCCGCGGCCGGTGGTTCTGGTGGTGGCGTGTTCGAGGCTGCTGCCGCCGCTGGGGGATTCGCCATCGGTGTGGACTCCGACCAGGCTCTCACCGCCGACCCGGCCGTGGCCGATGTCATCATCAGTTCGATGCTGAAGAACATCAATGTCGCGGTCTTTGAGTTCCTGAGCGCGTTCATCGAAGGCGACGCGCAGTCGGGCGAGCAGGTCTTCGACCTCAGCAACGACGGGGTGGGCTACTCCACCACGGGCGGAGCGGTCGACGACATCGTCGATCAGGTGGATGCCTTCAAGCAACAGATCATCGACGGTGACATCGAGGTACCGACGACCCCGTGACGCTGCGGATTCAGTAGCGGGTAGGGCCCAGGAGACGCGCGATTCGCGGCTCCTGGGCCTTGCTCGTTGACCGTTGTTGCTGTTCGGTGTGTTCCTAGCCGCATGTGCGTTGTTCGCGCCTCGGCTCGTCCGACCTCTGCGAATCGATGATCTGAGGAGCGTGCCTGATCACCACCGACGTCAGTCAGGCCCCGCCGGGCACCATCGCCGTACGGGTCGCCGGCATCACGAAGCGATTTCCTGGGGTTGTCGCCAATAGCGATGTCAACATCACCGTCACCCGCGGCCACGTGCACGCGATCGTCGGTGAGAACGGCGCCGGCAAGTCCACGTTGATGAAGATCCTGTACGGCGTCCAGCGGCCGGACGAGGGCACGATCGAAATCGAGGGCAAGCCGGTCGTCCTGCACTCGCCGGTCGATGCCATTCAGCGTGGCGTCGGCATGGTCTTCCAGCACTTCATGCTCGCCGACAATCTCACCGTCCTGGAAAACGTCGTGCTCGGCGCGGAGAAGTTGCACGGCATCGGTGACGCGGCGCGCAAGCGAATCCGTGAGCTGTCCGAGTCGTACGGGCTCGACCTCGACCCCGACGAAATGGTGGAAGACCTGGGAGTCGGGGACCGGCAGCGGGTCGAGATCGCGAAGGTGCTCTACCGCGGCGCCCGCATCCTCATTCTCGATGAGCCGACCGCGGTGCTGGTGCCACAGGAGGTCGACGAACTCTTCGACAACCTGCGCGAGCTCAAGAGCGAGGGCCTGACCGTCATCTTCATCTCGCACAAGCTCGATGAGGTGCTCTCGGTAGCTGACGAGATCACCGTCATCCGGCGCGGCACGACCGTGGCCACCGTCGACCCCAAGCAGACCACCGCTCGGGAGCTGGCTGAACTCATGGTCGGTAGCGAGCTGCCGACCCCGGAGACTCGGGAGTCAACGGTCACCGACCGGGTGTGCATCTCGGTGCGCGACATCTCGTTGGCCGGGGCCGGTGATCGCCGGCTCCTCAGCGACATCAGCTTCGACGTCCACGAGGGCGAGGTCCTGGGCCTGGCCGGCGTGGAGGGGAACGGTCAGGCGGAGCTCGTCGAGACGATCATGGGCATTCGTACTGCATCAGCCGGCAAGATCACCCTGGGCGGCAAAGACGTGACCGGATGGTCCACCGCGCGCCGCCGGCAGGCGGGCATCGGTTACATCCCCGAGGATCGACACCGGCACGGACTGCTGCTGGAAGCGCCGCTGTGGGAGAACCGGATTCTCGGTCACGACATCGGGCCGCCCAGCATGAAGGGGCCGTGGATCGACCGGCAGGGCGCGCGCAAGGACACGACCCGGATCGTCAAGGAGTACGACGTCCGTACGCCGGGCATCGACGTCCTGGCCTCGGCCCTATCCGGGGGCAATCAACAGAAACTGATCGTCGGCCGCGAGATGAGTGGGGAACCGATCCTGCTGATCGCCTCGCATCCGACTCGAGGCGTTGACGTCGGCGCTCAAGCTGCGATCTGGGACCACATCCGGACCGCCCGGCACCTCGGATTGGCCACCCTGCTGATCAGTGCTGACCTCGACGAACTGATCGGGCTCTCGGACCGGCTGATGGTGATCCTCCGCGGCCGGCTGATCGGCGAATTCGATCCATCCGAGGTGACGCCGCAGCAACTCGGGTCGGCGATGACCGGAGCCGGCCCGGCTGCCGATGGAGGATCGACGTGAGCGGGCGGCTCCGCGCGGCGCTGATCACCCTCGCCGCCCCAGTCCTGGCTATCGCGTTCTCCGTCGTGTTGACCAGCTTGATCCTGGTTGCGACGGGGGACCCCTTCGGGCTCACCTGGCAGACGGTGCTGGAGGTCGGCTTGCGGCCGCGCAGCATCGCCCAGATCCTCAACCTCGCCACGATCTACTACCTGTCCGCCCTGGCCGTTGCCATCGGGTTCCGGATGAATCTCTTCAACATCGGTGTGGACGGGCAGTACCGGGTCGCTGCGTTTGCCGCGGCGATGGTGGCCGGAAACATCAGCCTGCCGTTCCCGCTGTCCATCGTGTTGGCGGTCATCGTGGCCGGCGTCACCGGCGGACTCTGGGCCGGAATCGCCGGATACCTCAAGGTCAAGCGCGGGGTCAACGAAGTCATCTCGACGATCATGTTGAACGCCATCGCCACCGGATTGGTCGCCTTCCTGTTGCGCCAATTCGGCGAGGCGCGGGGCAACGACATCACGACACCGCTGATCGCCGAGAGTTCCCGGGCGCCGGGAATCGACCTGATCCCAGGATCGACCGAGCCGGTCAACAGCCTCATCGTCCTGGCGATCCTGGCCGGCATCGCCTACTGGGTCGTGCTCAACCGCACGCGATTCGGCTTCCGGCTGCGGGCGACGGGGCGGTCGCAGGGTGCGGCGGTCTCCAGCGGGATCGACGTCAAGCGCATGGTCATCATCTCGATGCTGCTGTCCGGCGGCATGGCCGGCCTGGTCGGTCTTCCGCTGGTCTTCGGTGAGTCCTACTCCTACGGCTTGACCTTCCCAGGTGGACTCGGGTTCACCGGGATCGCGGTGGCGCTGCTCGGGCGCAACCACCCGATCGGGGTGGGGTTCGGCGCCCTGCTGTTCGCCTATCTGGAGGTGGCCGGCAACCCGCTGCAGATCATCGCCGGAGTTTCCCCCGAGATCATCACGATCATGCAGGGCGTGATCGTCCTGGCTGTGGTCATCTCCTACGAGTTGGTCCGCCGCTACCGGGTCCGCGATGAGCAACAACGCGTTGCCAGGGCTCTGGAGGCAGGCGAGGCGATAGAAACCACCGGCAGTCCGGGCGAACAGCCACCGCCGCGTGAGCCGGAAAGGACATCGGCATGAGCGCCGGCTTGCAGGTAGGGACCGAACGGGTGCCGGACACCCCCAAGCGTCGTCGGATGCTGCCTCGCGTCCTGCTGGCGATCGCGGGATTGCTCTTCCTGCTGTCGTTGGTCCGGGTGATTACCGGCGCAAACGACATCGACTCAGCGGGAACCATCGGCGCCACGATCGGCCTGGCGATCCCGATCGCGATGGCTGGTCTGGGCGGTCTGTGGGCCGAGCGCGCCGGCGTGGTCAACATCGGCCTCGAGGGAATGATGATCCTCGGGACCTTCGGGGCGGGCTGGGCCGGCTATCAGTGGGGCGCGTGGGCTGGGGTGCTCGTCGGCGTCGGCCTCGGCGCGATCGGCGGACTCATCCATGCCGTCGCGACGGTGACGTTCGGCGTCGACCACATCGTGTCCGGGGTGGCGATCAACATCCTCGGGTTGGGCGCCACGCAATACCTGGCGGCAGTGGCGTTCGAGGGCGTCGAAGGGGGCGGCTCCACACAGTCGCCGTCCGTACCGGATCTCCCTGCCATCACCGTCCCCGGAGTCGCCGACGGACTCGGCACGATCGCGGACAAGCACTGGTTCTTCGTGTCCGACGTTGCTGCCGCGCTGCGCGCTCTCACGAACAACGTCTCCATGCTCACGATCATCGCGGTGCTGCTGATCATCGGGACATACCTCATCCTGTGGCGCACGGCCTTTGGTCTTCGGCTGCGTTCCTGCGGTGAGAACCCGGCGGCTGCGGAAACGCTCGGCGTCAATGTCTACAAGTACAAGTACATCGCTGTGCTCGTCTCCGGCGGCCTGTCCGGTCTCGGCGGTGCATTCCTGGCGATCGTGGCCTCGAGTTCCTATCGGGACGGGCAGACCGGCGGCCGCGGCTTCATCGGCCTGGCCGCCATGATCTTCGGCAACTGGCGCCCCGGTGGATTGGCCGCAGGTGCTGGGCTGTTCGGCTACACCGACGCGCTGCGACTACGCAGCGGCGGCACGTCGGTGCACGCACTGTTGCTGGTCCTTGTCTTCCTGATGGTGGTCATTGCCGCTTGGCAGATCGTCCGGCGCGTGCCGATCATTCAACCGATCGTGACTGCTGGGTTCGCCGGCCTGATCCTCGTCTGGTTCCTCCTCACCGACGAGATCCCAGCCGACTTCACGGGGATGACACCTTACGTTGCAACGCTTCTCGTGCTTGCCCTTGCGTCGCAACGATTGCGAATGCCCGCTGCTGACGGATTGGTCTATCGCCGAGGCGAGGCTGGGTGACGCGGCCCGACGTCGATTGGGACGCGTTGACAGCGGCCGCCGTTGACGCGATGGGACATGCGTACGCGCCGTACTCACACTTTCCGGTCGGCGCTGCAGCCCTGGTGGACGACGGCCGGATCGTGGCCGGTTGCAACGTGGAGAACGCGTCATACGGACTGGGGCTGTGCGCGGAGTGCGGGCTGGTCAGTGCCCTGCATGCCAGCGGCGGCGGGCGGCTGGTCGCGCTGGCCTGCGTCGGTGGTGACGGTCAGCCGCTGATGCCGTGCGGCCGCTGTCGCCAACTGCTTTGGGAGCAAGGCGGTGCGGAGCTGCTGCTGAAGACCGCACACGGGATCATGGCGATGACCGAGGTTCTCCCCGACGCCTTCGGGCCGGATGACCTGGTGGCTGCATCTGAACGCGAGGGCCGCATGTAATGGATGCGATTGACGTCATCCGGGCCAAGCGGGACGGGCACACCCTGACCGACGAGCAGGTCGACTGGGTCATCGACGCCTACACCAAGGGTGCGGTCGGCGATGAGCAGATGGCAGCGCTGCTCATGGCGATCGTCTTCCGCGGTATGGCTGCGACCGAACTCGCGCGGTGGACGAACGCGATGATCGACTCCGGCGAACGGATGCAGCTGGGTGACCTCGGCCGCCCCACTGCCGACAAGCACTCCACCGGTGGAGTCGGGGACAAGATCACCCTGCCCCTTGCTCCGCTCGTGGCTGCCTGCGGTGTGGCCGTACCCCAGCTTTCCGGGCGTGGCCTCGGGCACACCGGCGGGACGCTGGACAAGCTCGAATCCATCCCGGGCTGGCGGGCGGACGTGAGTCACGACGACTACATCGCCCAACTGCGCAGCGTCGGTGCGGTGGTCTGCGCCGCGGGTGACACCCTCGCCCCGGCGGACAAGAAGTTGTACGCGCTGCGCGACGTGACCGGGACCGTGGAGTCCATTCCCCTGATCGCGAGCTCGATCATGAGCAAGAAGATCGCCGAGGGGGCCGGCGCGCTCGTCCTGGACGTCAAGGTCGGATCTGGGGCCTTCATGAAGACCGTCGACGACGCGACGGAGCTCGCTCGCACGATGGTCGGCATCGGGATCGAGGCCGGCGTACATACCGTCGCGCTGGTCACGGCCATGGACCGGCCGCTGGGTCGAGCGGCCGGAAACGCGGTCGAGGTAGCGGAGTCGGTCGAGGTGCTGGCCGGGGGTGGCCCGGCCGACGTCGTGGAGCTCACCGTGCGGCTGGCCCAGGAGATGCTCGCCGGTGCCGGCGTGCATGACGCCGACCCCGCCGCGGTACTGGCAAGTGGCAAGGCGATGGACACCTGGAAGGCGATGATCGCCGCGCAGGGCGGTGATCCGGATGCCGCACTTCCGATTGCGAAGGAGCACCACGTCGTCTCGGCCCCGGCCTCGGGCCGGCTCACCCGCCTGGACGCCTACGGAGTCGGTGTCGCGGCCTGGCGGCTCGGGGCCGGCCGGGCCAGGAAGCAGGACCCGGTTTCAGCGACCGCAGGCGTCACCTGGCACGTCGCCGTGGGCGATGACGTACGTGCGGGTGATCCGTTGTTGGAGCTGCACACTGACGACGCCGATCGAATTCCGCGAGCGCTCGAGGCGTTGGAGAACGCGATCGGCATCGACACCGACGACGACCTTCTCCCGCTGATCGTGGACCGCATCGCACCCTGACCTGCCGGGCCGCCGCATCCACCGAACGACTGACCCACTCCCAGCCACCCGGGCGTAGAGCCGGTCACCGACGTGCGGGAGGCTCGCACTATGACAACAAATTCCGCGGGGACAACGAATTCCGCGGGCCTGGCCCAAGAACCGGCTCGCTCCGCCGGGTCTGCGACTGAGGTCGCCATCAGCGTGACCGGCCTGCGCAAGACCTACGGCGATCACGATGCAGTCGCCGGAGTGGACCTGGAGATCGGCCGGGGCGAGATCTTCGCTCTTCTCGGTCCCAACGGCGCCGGCAAGACCACGACCGTCGAGATCCTCGAAGGCTATCGCCGCCGCGACGCCGGAGACGTCAGTGTCCTCGGCGTCGACCCGGCCAAGGGTGACGGTCGCTGGAAGTCGCAGATCGGCATCGTTCTGCAGAACAAGGGAGGCGACAGCGAACTCACCGTCGCCGAAATGGTCCGGGTGCAGGCTTCCTACTTCGCGAACCCGCGCCCGGTCGAGGAGGTCATCGGGCTGGTCGGGTTGACCGAGAAGCTCAAAGCGCGGGCCAGCTCCCTGTCCGGCGGACAGCAGCGACGCCTCGACGTGGCCTTGGGCATCGTCGGCCGGCCGCGCCTGCTCTTCCTCGACGAGCCGACGACCGGCTTCGACCCAGAGGCCCGGCGGCAGTTCTGGGAGCTGATCCGGCAACTGCGCGAGCTCGGCACGACGATGCTGCTGACCACGCACTACCTCGATGAGGCCGAAGCCTTGGCCGACCGGGTGGGGGTCATCGCCGCGGGCAGCATCGTCGAAGTGGCCCGTCCCGCCGAACTCGGTGGTCGCCATCTGGCGCCGGCTCGGGTGCGCTGGGTCGAGGACGGTCAGCACAAAGAGCAAACCACGCCGACCCCGACCGCAGTCATCCAGACATTGAGCCAGCGCCTGGGCGGGGAGATCCCCGAACTCTCGGTGCAGCGCCCGAGCCTCGAGGACATCTACCTCCAGATGATCGGACACACGCATGAGCAACCCACCGACTGACAGCGCGACGCACGAGTCGCGGTCCGCTATGACGAACGAGCCGGGAGAGCTACCGCCGAAATCGCAGGTCTACCTCGCGCGGGCACGGGTCGAGATCCTCGAGTTCTTCCGGCAGAAGGAAGCCCTCGTCTTCACGTTGATCTTCCCGTCGATGCTGCTGCTGATCTTCGGGGCGGTGTTGAACTTCGAGATCTCGCCGGGCCTGAGCTTCGTGCAGTACTTCATGGCCGGGATGGTCGCGTCCGGCGTGCTGGCCTCGGGCTTCCAGAACCTGGCGATCACCATCGCCATCGAACGCAGCGAGGGGCGGCTCAAGCGCCTGTCAGGCACCCCGATGCCCAAGTCCGCCTACTTCGTCGGCAAGGTGGTCCAGGTCATCGTGGTGGGCGTTGCCACGATCGCCCTGCTCCTGCTGGTCGGCGTGCTCGTCTACGACATCGACCTGCCCTCGACGGCCGGGAAGTGGGCGACGTTCGTCTGGGTCACCCTGCTGGGGCTAGCCGCCTGCTCCCTGCTCGGCATCGCGTTCTCCAGCGCGATCAAGAACGGCAAGTCCGCGCCCGCCATCGTCACGCCGATCGCCCTCATACTGCAGTTCACCTCGGGTGTGTTCTTCGTCTTCACCGATCTGCCGTCGTGGATGCAGAACTTCGCTGCGATCTTCCCGCTCAAGTGGCTGACCCAAGGGATGCGGGCCGCGTTCCTGCCGGACTCCTTCGCCGCCCAGGAAGCCGCGGGTTCGTTCGAGCTCGACAAGGTTGCTCTGGTTCTGGGTGCCTGGACGATCGCAGGCATGATCTTGTGCGTGCTCGTCTTCCGCTGGCGCGATCGCGCGGACGGCTGATCCGCACATGAGTACGGCCGCGCCCGTACCCGATCGCCGGCACTTCTGGGAACGGACGGTCCTGGGTTGGCACCTCGCCTTTGCCGGGATGCTCGCCGTGATCGGCACGGCAGCTCTGGCTGGCAGCGATGTCTCGTCATGGCGGCAGTGGGCGGCAGTGGGGCTGTGCGTGGTGTGGGGGCTTGTATACCTCGCCTTCGGCGTGCCGAGTCTGATGCGGGACCACAGCCAGTGGCAGGCCCGCTCGTACGTGGTCAGCGCCATCGTTCTGGCCTGCGGGACTGCATGGCTCGTGCCGGAGATCAGCTGGTCGGCATTCATCCTGGTCCCGCAGATCTTCGCGATGCTGCACCGGTTCGGGGAGGCCATCGTCGCGGTGGCGCTCCTCATGATCGGCTACGCCGCGGCGCTGATCAGCTCCGGGGTGGTGGTCGGCCCGGAGCGCTGGGGTCTGGTGATCGGCCTGCTCGTGTCGTTCGCGTTCGCGGTCGTCATCGGGTTCTGGATCAGCGGCATCATCGCCCAGAGTCAGCAGCGGGCCGGGCTCATCGAGGAGTTGGAGCGCGCTCGCGCCGAAGTGGCAGCGCTGAGCCATGAGAGCGGCGTCGCGGCCGAACGCGAGCGGCTCTCTCGGGAGATCCACGACACTCTGGCCCAGGGATTCACCAGCATCGTCATGCTCCTGGAGGCCGCGGACGCGACGCTGGATCGGGATCCGGCCAAGGCAAGGGAACAACTCAACCTCGCCCGTACGGCTGCTCGGGAGAACCTCGACGAGTCGCGCTCTCTCGTCGCCGCACTGTCCCCGTCCACGCTGCGCGAGCAGGGACTCGTCGGAGCACTCGGCCGGCTCACCCAACGCCTGGATGCCGAAATGCCGGGTGTGGCAACAGAGTTGACGATCGAGGGACAGGAACGATCGCTGAGTCCGGCGACCGAAGTCGTACTACTGCGAGCCGCCCAGGAGGCGCTGACCAACGTCCGCAAGCACTCGGCGGCGCGGGCGGTGGCGGTGACGCTTGCCTTCGACGAGAAGGACACGACGTTGACCGTCTGCGACGACGGCCGGGGCTTCGCCGCCGACGGCGTCGATGGCGCTGACGGTCGCTTCGGCTTGCACGGCATGCGCACCCGCGTGGCCGACATCGACGGATCACTCTCGATCAGCAGCCGGCCCGGGCGAGGCACGACCGTACGAGTGTCGGTTCCATGACTACCGGAGGCGACGAGCCGCAAGTCGGACCGTCGATCCGAGTGGTCCTGGTCGACGACCACCCGGTCGTACGTGCCGGGATCGTCGGCATGCTCGCCGGCGAGCCCGACATCGAGGTGGTCGGCGAAGCCGGGACCGGCCGGCAAGCCCTGGGCGTGGTCGCGGCGCTGCGGCCCCACGTGGTCCTCATGGACCTGCGCATGCCCGACTTGGATGGTGTCGAGGCCACCCGTGCGTTGCGCGCCGGCGAGGAGCCGCCCCGGGTGGTCATCTTGACCACCTACGACACCGACGCGGACATCCTCCGTGCGGTCGAGGCGGGTGCCACCGGGTACCTCCTCAAGGACGCACCCCGGCAGGAGCTCGCCGAGGCGGTCCGTGCCGCGGCCCGCGGGGAGACCGTGCTGTCGCCACTGGTGGCGGCCAAGTTGGTCTCCCGGATGCGCGGAGCCGATGCTTCGGCGCTGACGTCGCGGGAGATCGACGTGCTCGGCTTGGTGGCTCGCGGTCTGACCAACGGCCAGATCGGGCGGGCCCTGCTCATTGCCGAGGCCACGGTGAAGACGCATCTCCTGCGCGTCTTCACCAAACTCGGCGTCGATGACCGGACCGCTGCGGTCACAACAGCCATCTCATTGGGAATCATCGCATCACCCCGGGTCTGACGCCTGCCCGATGCCCGAGAGGAACTCGCGCACCGAGGCATTGAACTGCGCCGGCGCTTCGGCGTTGACGCCATGGCCGACGCCCGGGACGACGACGAGACGCGAACCGTGGATCTGGGCATTGAGGTCTCGCGCGACCGAGAGCGGCGAACGCTCATCCAGTTCTCCGTACAGCAGCAACGTCGGGACGCTGATCTGCGGCAGGACGTCGCGCAGATCGGCGTCGAAGAAGGCGGCTGTCACGGGACGGAAGCCCTCGGGACGCACGTCGCGCAGCATTTCCATCGCCTCCTCGAGCACCTCGGCGGGTACGTCGGCGCCATAGACGGTCCCCAGGAAGTCCGGACCCCATTCGCCCACCGGTCGGTCGAGGATGTCGGTGACCCACTGCATCCGTCGGCGGACTTCATCCGGCGGCAGCGAGCCCGCCCACCCTGCGTACGCGCCGGCAAGGATCAGGCTGCGGGGGATCTGCGGATGGTGCCGGTAGAACGCCAGCGCATATATCGAGCCGAATGACAGGCCACCCACGTGGGGATGCTCCACTCCGAGCGCGGCCAGCAACCCGGCCACAACGTCGGCGTAGTCCCGCAGCGTGAACCCAGCCGGCGGATCGGCCGACCCTCCACATCCGAGGCAGTCCACGGCGATGACGTCGAAGTCGTCCGACAGGCCGTCAAGCTGACGCTGCCAATCCCGGCTGTCGGCGAAGCCCCCATGGATCAGCAGCAGCGGCTCACCGCGCCCTGCTCGGCGATACCCGATCCGCAGTCCGGCGACCTCGACATGCTGTGCGTCCACGGCCATCGGTGGAGCATCGCGGGGAAGACCTCGTGCAGCAAGGAGGCAAGCGGTGGTGGGGCGCTAGCGTAAGGCGCATGACGATTGCACTCGACGAGGAGTCGATCCGCCGGGCACCCAAGGTGTTGCTGCACGACCATCTCGACGGCGGAGTGCGGCCCGAGACGGTGGCCGAACTCGCCGCGGACGTCGGGTACGCAGACCTTCCGGCCACCGATCCCGCGGAATTGGCCACCTGGTTTCGTACGGCGGCGGATTCCGGCTCACTCGAGCGCTACCTGGAAACCTTCGTACACACGGTGGGGGTGATGCAAACCCCTGCCGCCCTGTCGCGGGTAGCGGCTGAGTGCGCCCTGGATCTTGCTGCCGATGGGGTCGTCTATGCCGAAGTCCGGTTCGCGCCGGAGCTGCATGTGGCGCAGGGTCTCGAGCTCACCGAAGTGGTCGATGCCGTCCTCGCCGGTTTCGCCGAGGGCGCGGCGCAGTCAACGACCGTCGCTCCTGGGGGGCGGCCGATCAGGATCGGGGTGCTGCTGACCGCCATGCGGCATGCCGCGCGATCCCGTGAGATTGCGGAACTGGCAATCGCCTACCGGGATATGGGCGTGGTCGGATTCGACATTGCCGGTGCCGAGGCCGGCTTTCCGCCGACCAGGCATTTGGACGCTTTCGAATACATGCGGCGGGACAATGGCCACTTCACCATCCATGCCGGGGAAGCCTTTGGGCTGCCCTCGATCTGGGAGGCGCTGCAGTGGTGCGGCGCCGATCGCCTCGGTCACGGCGTGCGAATCATGGACGACATCACCGTGGGCGGTGACGGTGCGGCAACACTGGGCAGGCTCGCGGGCTATGTGCGGGACAAGCGCATCCCGCTGGAGATGTGCCCGTCGTCCAACGTCCAGACTGGTGCAGCGCCGAGCATTGCTAAGCACCCGATCGGATTGTTGCGCCGCTTGATGTTTCGGGTCACCGTCAACACCGACAACCGGTTGATGAGCGACTGCACCATGACGTCAGAGATGACGGCGCTGGCGTCAGCCTTCGGGTATGGCTGGGCGGACCTGCAATGGCTGACCGTCAATGCGATGAAGTCCGCGTTCATCCCCTTCGACCAGCGCCTGGCGCTCATCAACGACGTCATCAAACCGGCATACGCCAGGCTGATCGACGCGAGCTAGCGCGAAGGTCGAGCCGGAACTGCTTCGTCACCGGAGCAGCGCTCAGTCGTGCCAGCGGACGACGCCGCTCACCTCGTTCACGAGATCCACCCAGGCGGCCGCCAGCGCTTCGGTGTCTATCTGAGCCAGGGACGTGCCGCGCTGACTCTCGACCAACGCGGAGCCCAGCGGTGTGCCCGGACGGATGAGGTCGTCGACGCCATCCAGGTCCGCGTATTCGGCGATGTCGAGAATGCCCTCGAAGGCGTGTGCCAATCTCGAGTAGTCGAAGTCAGAGGCCACGGGACGGTGAACGTCGCCGCTGGCTGCGTGCCCGAACAATTCGGAGATTTCGGCGAGGTCGTAGCGGTCCTCTTCGGCCGGCAGTGCTGGCACATCGCTGTCGACGACATCGGCCCACGTCGCGATTTCGCGTAGGTCATGCGGGGTCTTGCTGCGAATGAACGTGCCCAGCCCGTCGGCGGAACGGAACAGCTCCACCCGTCCCTTGGTGCCCAGGAAGCGGGGTGCGTCGTCGACATAGCAGCGCAGGGTGAGCCCGCCGCCTTCGGGGAGGATGACCTCGACCGGAAGGATCCCTACGGATTCCCAGAACTCGGTTGCCTCGTCGACCTCGGCGGCGTCGGCCTCCCAAGCGGTGCTTGGCAATTGGATGACTGCCGTGCCGGTCACCGGTTCCTCGACCAGGAGATCGTCATCCTCGGATTCCAGGGCCCGGCGGTCGGCATCCTCGACTTCGCGGCCGAGCTTGCCGCCGGCGCTGCGGCGCTTGGTGCGTTCCTCGGCGACCTTTCCGGTCCTGGCTGCCTCTTGGGCTGCCAGCTCTTTCTCCTCAGCTGCCAGCACTGCAACGTCCACCTTCGGCCAGCGGATCCGCTTGCCCAGGCCGGTCAGCACGTTCTCCCAGTGTTCGTCGACGGCTCTGCCGACGGCCGTCCAGGAGTTTTCACCCTCGCGGCCGACGAACGCGTCGGCGCCCATCGTCAGCAGCCCGATCTCGGGGACCTTCTCCAGGTCGCGCACAATCCTTGTCGCCGAACAGCATTCGGCGATCCGGCTGACGATGTCGATGGTGTCGGCCACTTCGCCGACCGACCAGCGGTCAGGGTCCTCAGCGACCAACTCGTACAACCCGTCGAGGTCGTAGCGGTGATCGTCGTCGGGTGTCAGGTCCCGGGGAGGTAGCGAGGCCACCACCGGCCAGACCGGGTGATCGTCCAGATCGTGCTCGGTGGCCGTCCGACTGTAGGCGGCCAGCTCGCGTTCGGACGAGAACAGGTGCAGCCGGCCCTCGGCGCCGAGGAAGGCCTGCCACTGCTCGCCGTCCTCTTCCCAAGGCGGTGCCCACAGGGTGTAGCCGGTGCGATCGTCGATGGTGAGCGCGATCGGAACGATGGAGGGTGCGGCCATGGCGGTGAGGTCAGACTCCGATCGGGTGCCAGACGGTCTTGGTCTCCAAGAACGCCGTCATCCGGGACAGTCCCGGTTCGGCGGACCAGTCTGGACTACCGCGCTGTGCTCCGAACGCCGGGGGACGCCTCACCCGCTTCAGCGTTCCTGCCGCTTTCGCCTCGAGGTCGCGGGCCAACTCGGCATCTGCCTCCCGGTCCTCGGTTGCCCCGACGGTTCCGGTGAGGTCGATCGCATTGACGTCAGCATGGTCGGCCAGCCACGGCCCGATCTCGGCGGCGCTGCCGGTCAGCATGTTCACGACTCCGCCAGGAACGTCAGAAGTAGCAAATGCTTCGGCCAGCGTGATGGCCGGAAGGGGTCGCCGTTCCGACGAGACGGCGACCACGACGTTGCCACCTGCCAACACCGGGGCGAGCACACTGACCAGCCCCAACAGCGAAGATTCCTGCGGCGCAAGAACTGTCACAACCCCGGTGGGCTCGGGGATGGAGAAGTCGAAGTACGGCCCGGCAACTGGATTCGTTCCGCCGACAACCTGGGCAAGCTTGTCGGTCCAGCCCGCATACCAGACCCAGCGGTCAACTGCGGCGGAGACGACGTCGCGGGCCTGGGACAGCCGCAATCCCTCACCCGCGGCGACTTCGGCGGCGAACTGCTCAGCGCGGCCCTCCATCACCTCGGCCACCCGGTAGAGGACCTGTCCCCGGTTGTACGCCGTCATCTCCGACCAGCCGCCGAAGGCAGACCGGGCAGCCACGACCGCATCGCGGGCGTCCTTGCGTGAGCCCCGCGCCGCGTTGGCGAGGAACTTGCCCTTGGCATCGGTGACCACGTACGAGCGCCCGGACTCAGACCGCGGGAACTTGCCGCCGATATAGAGCTTGTACGTCTTGCGCACGTCCAGCCTCGGGCTCATGCCGACTCACCTTCGTTGCTGGACAGGTACGCGGCCAGGCCGTGCCGCCCACCCTCGCGGCCGTAACCGGACTCCTTGTACCCACCGAACGGGCTTGTCGGGTCGAACCGGTTGAACGTGTTCGCCCACACCACACCGGCCCGCAGCTTGTTGGCGATGGCGAGGATCCGGGAACCCTTGTCGCTCCACACCCCAGCGGACAGGCCGTACGGGGTGTTGTTCGCCTTGGCGACCGCCTCGTCGGGGGTACGGAAGGTGAGGATCGAGAGGACTGGGCCGAAAATCTCGTCACGGGCGATGCGGTGCGCGGGGGAGACGTCGGTGAAGATCGTTGGTGGGAACCAGAATCCGCGATCTGGTAGTTCACAGGGGGGTGACCACCGTACTGCACCCTCTGCCTCGCCGATGTCCGATAGTTCTCGGATGCGCTCCAGTTGTTCGGCGGAGTTGATCGCGCCGACATCGGTGTTCTTGTCCAGCGGGTCACCGACGCGCAGCGTCTTCAGCCGACGGCGCAGGGAGGCAACGACCTCCTCGGCCACGGACTCCTGAACCAGCAGCCGGGAGCCGGCGCAGCAGACGTGTCCCTGGTTGAAGAAGATCCCGTTCACGATCCCCTCGACGGCCTGGTCGATCGGGGCGTCGTCGAAGATGATGTTGGCCGCCTTGCCGCCCAGCTCCAGCGTCAGCTTCTTGCGGGTGCCCGCGGCACTGATCGCGATCTGCCGGCCGACCTCAGTCGATCCGGTGAAGGCGATCTTGTCGACGTCCGGGTGTTCGACCAGCGCGCGGCCGGTATCTCCGGCCCCGGTGATGATGTTGACGACACCCGGCGGAAGGTCGGCCTGCTGGCAGATCTCTGCGAAGAGCAACGCGGTCAGCGGCGTCGTCTCGGCCGGCTTGAGGACGACGGTGTTTCCCGCGGCCAGAGCGGGTGCGATCTTCCAGGCCATCATCAGGAGCGGGAAGTTCCACGGAATGACCTGGGCAGCGACGCCCAGCGGTTTCGGGTTCGGTCCCAGCCCGGCGTAGGAGAGCTTGTCCGCCCAGCCGGCGTAGTAGAAGAAGTGCGCCGCCATCAACGGAACATCGACATCGCGTGACTCGCGGATCGGCTTGCCGTTGTCCAGCGACTCCAGCACGGCCAGTTCGCGGGACCGCTCCTGCACGATGCGCGCGATCCGGAACAGGTACTTCCCCCGTTCGGCGGGCGCCATCCGCGACCAGGTCCGGTTGTAGGCCTGGCGGGCCGCGCGTACCGCCGTATCGACGTCCGTCGCATCCGCGGCGGCGACCTCGGCGAGCACTTCCTCGGTGGAGGGGCTGATCGACTTGAAGCTGGTGCCGTGGCCGTCGACGAATTCGCCGTTGATGAACAGTCCGTACGAGGGCTTCAGATCGACGATCGAGCGGGACTCCGGGGCGGGGGCGTACTCGAAGCCGACCGCGGCCTTCGGTGGGGAGGAACTCATCGTGTCGGTCGCCTCGCTCTAGTCGATGGTGACGTAGTCGGGGCCGGAGTAATGCCCGGTCTTGAGCTTGTGCCGCTGCAGCAGCAAGTCGTTGAGCAGGCTGGATGCGCCGAAGCGGAAGAGATTCGGAGTGAGCCACTCCGGCCCGGTGGTCTCGTTGATCAAGACGAGGTATTTGATGGCGTCCTTGCTCGTCCGGATGCCCCCGGCCGGCTTCATGCCGATCCGTCGTCCGGTGGCCTCGGCGAAGTCACGGACCGCCTCGAGCATCACGAGGGTGACCGGCAGCGTGGCGGCTGGGGAGACCTTGCCGGTCGAGGTCTTGATGAAGTCACAGCCGGCCAGCATCGCCAGCCAGGAGGCGCGCCGGACGTTGTCGTACGTGACGAGTTCACCGGTCTCGAGGATGACTTTGAGATGGGCGGCCCCGCAGGCCTGCTTGACGGCGACGATCTCGTCGAAGACCTCGTGGTAGCGCCCGGACAGGAAGGCGCCGCGGTCGATCACCATGTCGATCTCGTCGGCTCCGGCCGCGACCGCGTCCTGCACGTCGGCGATCTTGACTTCGCGGCTGGCCCGCCCGCTGGGAAAGGCGGTGGCTACTGCCGCGATGTGAATACCGGTGCCTTTCAGCGCCGTGACGGCGTACGGAACGAGGTCGCCGTACACGCAGACCGCCGCGGTGGACGGACAGGCCGGATCGCTCGGATCGGGGTGGTGCGCCTTCGCGCAGAGCGACGCGACCTTGCCCGGGGTGTCGGCACCCTCGAGCGTGGTCAGGTCGATCATCCCGATGGCGGTATCGATCGCCCACGCTTTTGCGGTCGTCTTGATGGATCGGGTGCCAAGGGTCGCTACGCGCGCCTCGGCGCCGACCTGATCCACGCCGGGGAGGCCGTGCAGGAAGGCGCGCAGCGACGCGTTGTCCCGCGTGGCATCGAGGTAGGCGGGTGGGACCCGCGCCGGAACGTCAGCGCTGATGAGGGTCGGGGCAGCCATGGATAGCGAGTCTAGGCGTCACTGGCACGCGTGACCGAATTCGTAAACCATCGAAGTGACCCGGCCAGGGCACTACGGTGACTCCTCGTGCAGACCACCGTGGTTGATCATCCGCTCGCCCGTGCCCGCTTGACCACCATGCGCGATGAGGTGACCGACAGCGCAACGTTCCGCGCTGCCCTGGCCGAACTCACCGTCATGCTGCTGTTCGAGGCCACCCGCGACCTCCCGGTCGAGGAGTATCCGATCACGACGCCGGTGGGTCCGACGATGGGCACGAGGGTCAGTACGCCGCCGGTACTCGTGCCCGTCCTGCGTGCCGGTCTGGGGATGGCGGATGCGGCGTTCGGCCTGCTACCCGAGGCGACCATGGGCTTTGTCGGCTTGGCCAGGGACGAGGAGACCTTCGAACCGGTCGCGTACATGTCCTCGCTGCCTGCGTCGCTGGCCGGCCGTCCGGTGTTCGTGCTCGACCCGATGCTGGCCACCGGGGGTTCGTTGGAGCACTGCTGCCGCCTGCTGCTGGAGCGCGGCGCGGAGGAGATCACCGTCTTGTGCACACTTGCGGCACCGGAGGGCCTGACCCGGCTGGAGGGCACCGGCATGCCACTGCGGGTGTTCACCGCCAGCATCGACGAGGGCTTGAACGATTCGGCCTACATTGTGCCGGGGCTCGGAGATGCCGGAGATCGCCAGTTCGGCGCGGTCTGACCGGACCTCTCTGCGCACTTTCTCCGGAGAATGTGCGGTCTGGGGCCGCGCAGAAGTGACTTTCTCCGGAGAAAGTGCGGTCTGGGGCCGCGCAGAAGTGACTTTCTCCGGAGAAAGTGCGGTCTGGGATCGCGCAGAAGTGACCTTTTCCGGACAAAGTGCGGTCTGGGGAGGGTCAACCAGCGAGCAGTGCGCCCACCTCGGCGCGCAAACTCTCGAGCTCCTCCGCCGCTCGGCCTCGGGCGCCCAGAATCCCGGCGTCCTGCAGGACGGGGACGACGACCTCCAGGTAGCTCTTGAGCTTTGGTTCAGTGCCACTTGGCCGCACGATCACCCGTACGCCTGGGCCGGTGAACCGCAGCACGTCGGCGCCGGGGAGCAGGTCATCCAGGTTCACGTCCCGGCCGAGGAACTGGCGCGGCGGAGCCTGGCGCAGCCGCTGCATGAGCTGGCCGATCTCAGACAGGTGCTGCACCCGGATCGAGATCGGTTCGGTGGCGTGCAGTCCATGCTGCACCGCGAGTTCGTCGAGTCGGTCACCTGGCGTGGCGCCGCGGGCCTTGAGCCGAGCGGCCAACTCGGTGAACATCAGCGCGGCCGAGATCCCGTCCTTGTCCCGGACCAAGTGCGGTGCCACGGCATAACCCAGCGCCTCCTCGTACCCGAAGGACAGTGGGACGCCGGTGACTCCGGGGGCCCGCATGATCCACTTGAAGCCGGTCAAGGTCTCGGCGTACGGAACACCGTGCGCGGCGGCCATCTTTCCGAGCAGCGACGAGGACACGATGCTGGCTGCGAACGTCCCTCGGGCACCACGGGCGAGCAGGTGATCGGCCAGCAGGACCCCTACCTCGTCACCGGTGAGCATCCGACCCTGGGTCGCGATGGCGCACCGATCAGCGTCGGGGTCGTTGGCGATGCCGAGGTCCGATCCCGTCGAAGCAACCAGGGACTGCAGCAGGTCCATCGCCCCGGGTTCCTCTGGGTTCGGGAAGCCGACCGTCGGGAAGTTGGCGTCCGGCTCGTCCTGCGCCTCGACGACGTCCGGTGCCGGGTAGCCGGCCCGGACGAAGACATCGCGAAGCACGACTGACCCCACGCCGTGCATCGCGGTGTAGGCGACCGAGAGGTCGCGCGGGGATGCCGGGTCCACCAGCGCAGCGATTTGTTCGACATATGCGGTGACCACGTCGTCGTCGAGAACGGTGAAGTCGTCACTCAACGGGATGGCGTTCGCCGGTCCCACCGCAGCGATCGCGGCCTGGATCTCGGCATCGACGGGCGGCACGATCTGCGCTCCGTCGCCCAGGTAGACCTTGTAGCCGTTGTCCTGTGGCGGATTGTGGCTCGCGGTCACCATGACGCCGGCAAATGCCGAGAAGTGCAGGACCACAAAGGCCAGGACCGGCGTGGGAAGCGGCCCCGGCAACACCAGCGGCTGGAACCCGGCGGCGGCCAGGACCGCCGCGCTGTCGTGGGCGAACTCCTGACTCCGGTGCCGAGCGTCGTACCCGATGACGACCCGACCGATGCTCCCGCTTGTGGCCAGAAACGCAGCGAGTCCCGCGGCTGCCCGGCGTACGACCGCGGCGTTCATCCCGCCGGGTCCGGCCCGAAGTGGGCCGCGCAGGCCGGCCGTACCGAAAGTCAGCGGGCCGGAGAACCGGTCGCGCAACTCGGCGACCGCCGACTCATCCCCCGACCTTGCTGCCTCGAGCAACGCGGACAGCTCCGCGGCGTCGCCAGGATGTGGATCGTCCGCGATCCAGGCCGAGACCGCAGCGAGGAGCTGCGGGTCACCCTGCGTCGGCCCCGCCGAGGTTGACATCAGAGCCGGCCGATGAGCTCGCGGAGTAGTCCGCCCATTCGTTGCGCCGAAGCCTGACCCGCCTCGAGCACTTCGACGTGGTTCAGCGGTTCGCCCGTGATCCCCGCGGCGAGGTTGGTCACCAGCGAGAGCCCGAACACCTCCATGCCGGCAGCTCGAGCGGCAATGGCCTCCAGCCCGGTCGACATCCCGACCAGGTCGGCGCCCAGGCCGCGCAGCATCCGAATCTCGGCCGGAGTCTCGAAGTGCGGGCCGGGCAGCTGGGCGTACACGCCCTCGGTGAGGTCCGGCTCGATCTCCCTCGCCAGCTGACGCAGCCGCGGCGCGTACAGGTCGGTGAGATCGACGAACGTCGCACCCACGAGCGGTGAGGTGGCAGTCAGGTTGAGGTGGTCGCTGATCAGGACCGGCTGGCCGACGGCGAAACCCTGCCGGAGCCCGCCCGCGGCGTTGGTCAGGATGACCGTTTCCACGCCAGCTGCGGCCGCAGTGCGGACGGCGTGCGCTACCGGCGCGACCCCATGGCCCTCATAGAGGTGCGTACGGCCGAGGAACACCAGCGCCTGACGCTCACCCGCCGCGACCAGCCGGATCTTCCCGCTGTGCCCGACCACACCCGGCGCCAGGAAACCGGGTAGGTCCGCGGCCGAGATCTCGGCCTGCGGCGCCCCCATCACGTCGGCTGCGGGCAGCCAGCCCGAACCCATCACGACGGCAACGGTCGGATTGGCCGCAGGCAGGGCCGCGCGCAACGCGGCGGCAGCCTCCGCGGCTAGATCGGTCGGTGTCATAGCTGGCTCCGCTCGACGGCTCGGGTCACTGGGCGGGAAGTCACTGGGCGGGAAGTCACTGGGCGGGAAGTCACTGGGCGGGGTAGTAGCGCACGATCGACTGGGCCACGCAGACCGGTTTCGCCACACCCTCGGCCTCGACCGTGGTGTCCACGACCGCTTGAATACCGCCGGCCACTCGCTCCGCCGCGGCCAACTTCGCGTGCGCCCGGATGCGCGAACCCACCGGCGTCGGGGCCGGGAATCGGACCTTGTTGAGCCCGTAGTTGATGGCCATGCCCACGCCGCCCACGTCGAAGGCGTTGTGCAGCAACGGCACGAGCATGGCCAGCGTCATGTATCCATGCACGATCGTGTGACCGAAGGGGCCCGCAGCCGCACGTTCGGGATCCACGTGGATCCACTGCTCGTCCTTGGTTGCTTTGGCGAACGCGTCCACGTCGGATTGCGGTACCTCGGCCCAGTCGCTGGTTCCTAGCTCGGCACCGACCATGTCGAGCAGGGCGTCGGGATGCGCGATCGTCTCTGTCATGCCGCCATCTTTACCGATCCGGGCCTGTCGCGGTCATCTGGTCAGGCGAGTGCCTCGCTGCGGTGTCCCAGCACCTCGTGCGGCTCAAGATGCGGGAGTCACACTCTGGGCAACGGCCGAGCGCGAGATGATGTTCCGGGGCGCCGTAGACTGCGAGGTTGTCGATCGCTTCGCCGTCTGGACAACTATCGGATCCCGTGGCGAGCGGGTCCGAGCGGACCAACGACCTCCGATTCGAGAGGACCTGCGCCGGTGTGCCACGCATGAGCCTCCCGACCGCACCGGGCAATGACGGGGACCGGATCGGGAGCTGGATCGACACCTGGGCCGAGCGCCACGGTGCCGAACTGATCGATACCCGGCGAATCCTGCACGCCCATCCCGAACTCGGGTACGTCGAGATCCAGACGACCGAACTCATCGTCAGCCAGCTGCGGGCGGCCGGGCTGGACGCCACCGTCCTCGAACACGGAAGCGGCGCCATCTGCGATGTCGGCAGTGCCGGTCCGGTGGTCGTCCTGCGCGCAGACATCGACGCTCTCCCTCTGTTCGACACCAAGGACGTGCCCTACCGGTCGCAGATCGACGGGGTAGCGCACGCGTGCGGCCATGACGCGCATACCGCCATCCTGCTGGGCGTGGCACGGTTGCTCAGCGAGCTGTCCGAAACCGAGGAACTCGGCGCCCAGGCGAGCCTGGGCGGCACCATTCGTTGCGTGTTCCAGCCAGCTGAGGAACAAGTCCCCGGCGGTGCGCTCGAGGTGTTGAAGACCGGTGCTCTCGACGGCGTGGTCGGTGCGTTCGCTTTGCACTGCGACCCGACGCTTGCCGTTGGCAGCGTGGGTCTGCGGGCCGGTCCGATCACGGCGGCCTGCGATGCCATCAAGGTCACGCTCACCGGGCCCGGCGGCCACACTGCACGCCCGCACCGAACCGTCGACCTCGTCGATGCCCTCGGCCGAGTGATCGTGGCGACCCCGGGACTGCTCTCCCGCCAGATCGACCCGCGGGCGGGTCTGTCCCTGGTCTGGGGTGCGGTCGGTGCGGGGATCGCCGCCAACACGATTCCCGAGACCGGCACGCTGCACGGGACCATCCGATTGCTCGACCGGGACTCCTGGGATGAGGCCGAGAAGCTGATCCGTCGGCTGATCGTCGAGGTCGTCGCGCCGACCGGTGCGCAGGTCGAGATCGAGTATCAGCGCGGTGTGCCCCCGGTGGTCAACGCGCCGTGGGCGATCGACATCCTGCGTGCGGCCGCGATCCAGACGCTGGGCAGCGAAGGCGTCCGCACGACCGAGCAGAGCCTGGGCGGTGAGGACTTCGCCTGGTACGCCGACCACGCACCCATCGGGCTCGCCCGCTTGGGGACCGACGGAGGCGGCCCGCCACTGGATCTGCATCGGGGGTCCTTCGACATCGACGAACGTGCCATTCCGGTCGGGGTGCGGTTGCTGGCCCGTACGGCGCTGCGGGCGCTCGCGGGTCAGGTCGGATAGCTCTCCACATGGCCCAGTCGCCGGACGGCTCGACAACGCAGGAAAGCGCGCCGTCGGAAGGCCCGACCACGACGGAAGAGATTGCCCCGCCGGAGGACGTGACCCCCCCGGAGGCGCTTGCGCTGGCCGCCGGGTTCCCCGAGGCGGACCGTGATCAATGGCGGGAGCGGGTCGCCGCCGTCCTGCGCAAGGCTGGGCGGACCGACCTGCCCGAGCCGGTCGAAGCTGCCCTGCGCCAATCGCTTGGCCATGGCGTCGACATCGCGCCGTTGTACGACGCCGAGGACGCGGGCGATCTCGCCCGCGACGTCGGCGTGCCCGGCCTGCCGCCCTTCGTCCGTGGCAGGACTGCCGGGCGCGAGGAACTCACGGGCTGGGATGTCCGGGCTCGGCACGCGCACCCCGACCCGGCAGTCACCAGGGACGCGATCGCTGAGGACCTGAACAACGGCGCGACCTCGCTGTGGCTGGTCCTCGGCCCCAGCGCGATTCCGGTTCCAGCGCTGCCCGATGTCCTTGCCGATGTGCTGCTGGATGTGGCACCTGTTGTCCTGCAAGCAGGCCCCGACACCGCCCCGGCCGCGGACGCGTTCTTCGCCTATGCCACCGACAGCGGTGTGGAGCCCGGTGCGGTGCACGGCAACCTCGGTGCGGACCCGTTCGGCGATGCCATCCGTACGGGCACGGAGCCGGACGTGTCCGGCGCGGTCACGTTGGCGCGTCGCTGCCTGGACGGCTATTCGGCGTTGCGGGCGATCGTGGTGGACGGCACCGTCCTGCACGATGCGGGCGCTGGGGTCGTCGAGGAGCTCGGCTACTCGCTGGCCGCCGGCGTGGGCTACCTGCGGGCGCTCACCGACGCCGGACTCGACGTCGATTCCGCGTTCGCTGCGCTGGACTTCCGGTACTCGGCCAGCGCCGACCAGTTCCTGACCATGGCGGCTTTGCGGGCCGCCCGGCGGCTGTGGAACCGGGTCGGCGAAGTCTCTGGAGCCGCTCCGAGCGTGCGCGGTCAACGCCAACACGCCGTCACCTCGTCGGTGATGATGACCCGACGCGATCCATGGGTGAACATGCTGCGCGGCACCGTCGCCTGCTTCGCCGCCGGTGTCGGTGGGGCCGATGCGGTGACCGTCGTCCCGTTCGACAGCGAGCTCGGGCTCCCAGACACCTTCGGCCGGCGGATTGCCCGCAACACTCAGACGCTGCTCATGGAGGAGGGTCACCTGGCGCGGGTCCTCGACCCGGGCGGCGGCTCCTGGTACGTCGAATCGCTCACCGAACAGCTTGCCGCCGCGGCCTGGGACTGGTTCACCGAGATCGAGCGGGCTGGGGGACTGGCCGCTGCCATGTCGAGCGGCCTGGTCGCCGAACGGATCGCCTCGGTCTGGGCTGACCGCCGACACCGGCTGGCAAACCGCACCGACGCGGTCATCGGTGTGAGCGAGTTCCCGAACCTGACCGAACGACTTCCCGTTCGCGAGCCCTACCCCGAGGTCCAGGGTGCGGCTCAGCAACCCGGCTTGCCGGTCGTACGGGCCGCTGCGGATTTCGAAACCCTGCGGGACCGGGTCGACGCCGAAGCCGGTGAGCGGGGATCGCGGCCGGCCGTCTTCCTCGCCTCGCTCGGTCCGATCGCCGCCTCCACGGCACGCGCCTCCTTTGCGGCCAACCTGTTCCAGGCCGCGGGGCTGGAGACGCCGAGCAACGGCGCCGATGACGGCGATGACGCCGCGATCGTGTCGGCCTTCGCTGATCCCGGGACACCGGTCGTGTGTCTGTGCGGCACGGACAAGGAGTACGACCAGCGCGCTGACGCCCTGATCGAGGCGCTGACCGGGGCGGGGGCAGCCCAGATCTGGGTCGCCGGTCGGCCCTCGTCTGGCGGTTTCCGCGGAAACCGCCAGGATGGGGCGCCGACCAGTGATCTGGCTCGCGTCGATGGACACATCTTCGCCGGATGTGATGCGCTCACTGTGCTGAATACGGTCCTCGACGGGCTGGGCGTGGGCGACCAGGGAGGCGGGCACACATGAGCTCGGTGATTCCGGACTTCGGCGATGTCGAGCTCGGAGCCCTTGCTGACGACGCCCCCGGGCAGTCCGAGTGGGCCAAGGTGTTCGAGGCGACGACCGGGCGCAGCGCAGCCGACGCCGGCTGGCTCACTCCCGAGGGCATCACCGTGCCGCAGCTCTACACCGCCGCAGATCTGGCCGACCTGGACTTCCTGGACACCTATCCCGGCATCGCGCCCTACCTGCGCGGCCCGTACCCGACGATGTACACGACCCAGCCCTGGACGATCCGCCAGTACGCCGGGTTCTCCACCGCAGCCGAATCCAACGCGTTCTACCGGCGCAACCTCGCCGCCGGGCAGAAGGGACTGTCGGTCGCCTTCGACCTGCCGACCCACCGGGGATATGACTCCGACCATCCGCGAGTGCCCGGCGATGTCGGGATGGCCGGTGTGGCGATCGACTCGATCCTGGACATGCGGCAGCTCTTCGAGGGCATCCCACTGGGCGAGATGTCGGTGTCGATGACGATGAACGGCGCGGTGCTGCCCGTGCTGGCGCTGTATATCGCCGCCGCCGAGGAGCAAGGTGTTGCCCCCGAGCAGCTGTCGGGAACGATTCAGAACGACATCCTCAAGGAGTTCATGGTTCGCAACACCTACATCTATCCGCCCGGTCCCTCGATGCAGGTGGTCAGCGACATCTTCAGTTACACCTCGCAGAAGATGCCGCGGTACAACTCGATCTCGATCTCCGGCTATCACATCCAGGAGGCGGGAGCGACCGCCGACCTCGAACTCGCCTACACGCTCGCCGATGGGATGGAGTACATCCGGGCCGGCCAAGCAGCCGGGCTCGACATCGATGTCTTCGCACCCCGGCTGTCGTTCTTCTGGGCGGTCGGCATGAACTTCTTCATGGAGGTCGCGAAGCTCCGGGCCGGGCGCCTGCTCTGGGCGAAGCTGGTCAAGGAAGCCGGCGCCCAGAAGGACAAGTCGCTCTCTCTTCGGGCGCACTGCCAGACCTCGGGCTGGTCGCTGACCGCCCAGGACGTCTTCAACAACGTCGTACGGACCTGCCTGGAAGCGATGGCGGCGACCCAGGGGCACACGCAGTCGCTGCACACGAACGCTTTGGACGAAGCACTGTCCCTGCCCACCGACTTCTCCGCGCGGATCGCGCGCAACACCCAGCTGATGCTGGCCCAGGAATCCGGCACCACCAGGGTCATCGATCCGTGGGGCGGGTCGGCCTATGTCGAGAAGCTGACCTACGACCTGGCGCGGCAAGCGTGGGCGCATATCGAGGAGGTCGAAGCGGCCGGCGGAATGGCCCAGGCGATCGAGCAGGGCCTGCCCAAGCTTCGGATCGAAGAAGCTGCCGCTCGTACCCAGGCGCGGATCGACTCAGGCCGCCAGCCGGTGATCGGCGTGAACAAGTATCAAGTGGACGCCGATGAAGACATCGACGTCCTCAAGATCGACAACGCAGACGTTCTTGCCCAGCAGGTCGCGAGGCTGAAAACGCTTCGTGCGGAACGGGATTCGGCTGCCACCGAGGCTGCCCTCGGCAAGCTGACCGAGGCCGCGAGGGCGGCCGCCGAGGGTCGACGGAGCTCAGACCTGTCCGACAACCTGCTTGCACTGGCTATCGACGCGGCGCGGGCCAAGGCGACGGTCGGCGAAATCTCCGACGCGCTGGAGAAGGTCTACGGCCGGCACTCCGCCACTGTGCGGACGATCTCCGGTGTCTACCGGGACGAGGCGGGTGTGGTGGACAGCATCGAGAAGACCCGGGAACTTGCTGAGGAGTTCGAACGCGCCCAAGGCCGGCGGCCGCGAATCCTGGTCGCCAAGATGGGCCAGGACGGGCATGACCGCGGGCAAAAGGTCATCGCCACGGCATTCGCCGACCTGGGCTTCGACGTGGACGTCGGTCCGCTGTTCCAGACGCCCGAGGAGGTCGCCCGCCAGGCCATCGAGGCGGACGTGCACATCGTCGGTGTGAATTCGCTGGCCGCCGGCCACCTGACGCTCGTACCGATGCTGCGCAAGGCCTTGGACGAACTGGACGCGCAGAACATCCTCATCGTCGTGGGCGGGGTCATCCCGACGGGTGACTTCGCCGAGCTGAAAGCCGCCGGTGCCACTGCGATCTTCCCGCCCGGCACCGTGATAGCGACGGCCGCGCAGGACCTGCTGCAGACCCTCTCCGAACGCCTGGGACATTCGTGAGCCCAGCGTGACGCGACCGGTCGCGCAGCTGGTGGAAGGCGTCCTGGCAGGTTCGCGTACGGCCTTGGCCAGGGCGATCACCCTCGTGGAGTCCCGGCGTGCTGATCATCGCGAGCAGGCGCAGGAGCTGTTGGCAACGTTGCTGCCGCATGCGGGGTCGGCTCGCCGAGTGGGGATCAGCGGCGTGCCCGGGGTGGGCAAGTCGACGTTCATCGACGCGTTGGGAACCTCGCTGACCTCGGCCGGGCACCGGGTTGCGGTGCTCGCAGTAGACCCGTCCTCGACCCGCAGCGGCGGCTCGATTCTGGGGGACAAGACCCGGATGTCCCGCCTGGCCGTCGATGACGCGGCCTTCATCCGGCCCGCGCCTACGGCGGGGACGTTGGGCGGGGTCACCCAGGCGACTCAGGAAGCCATGGTCGTGGTGGAGGCCGCCGGGTACGACGTCGTGCTGGTCGAGACCGTGGGAGTTGGTCAGTCCGAGGTTGCGGTCGCTGACATGGTCGACACGTTCCTGTACCTGACCCTGGCCCGCACCGGCGATCAGCTGCAAGGGATCAAGCGCGGGATCCTCGAGATCGCCGATGTCATCGCCGTGAACAAGGCTGATGGCCCACATGCCGACGACGCGCGCCGCGCTGCGCGGGAACTCGCAGGAGCCATACGCATGTTGCGGGGGACCGGAACCGGTTGGCAGGTACCGGTGCTGACGTGTTCGGCGACGGAAGGCACCGGGCTGGACGAGGTGTGGGCGAAGGTGGTGGCCCACCAGGAGCAGCTGGCCGCTGACGGCGAGTTGGAGCGGCGACGCCAACGTCAGCAGGTGCGCTGGACCTGGCGGATGGTTCGGGACACCCTCGAGCATGATCTTCGGGAGCACCCGGCCGTACGCAAACTCGCGCCCGAGCTGGAGCGTGCGGTGCAAGCCGGGGAACTCACCCCGTCGCTCGCGGCCCAGCAGATCCTCGATGCATTTCGTGATCGCTGAGGTCCCTCAGACTTTCCGTCTCACACGATCCAGGGGTCATGCTCCGGTGGTGCGTAGGTGCATGTGGTCCCAGTGCTGATGGTGTCGTGCAGATGTCGCCCCAGCGCGGGATGGATTCGCTCGATTCGGACCAGAACGTCGCGAATCCTTGCGCCGACAGTCTTGCGCGCCCGCTCGGTCTCGTCACCGAGCCGCCGCCGCCGTCCGCCCAGACCGGTTGAGGCGCTCAGTTCGTGGAGGAGTGCTGCCCGCTCGGCCAAGGCACGCTCGGAACGCACGGGGTCCGCCGCAGCATCCGCGTCATCGATCTCAGTGTCGAGTTCGGCAAGTCGCGCCGCGTAGTGCGCTTTGGCCCGCGCATCAAGGATCGGATCCGCGGCTGCGGGTGGGGCGGGCATGCCCAGCAGGGTGAAGACGTGCACGTGCTGCCCAGGGGAACCCAGCAGGACCGCGATGTCATGCAGACCCTTCGCATCGGGCAGGTGCACTTCATGACCATCAAACGTCAGTTCCCAGGTGTCCCCATCGTTTCGGAAGACGTTGCGGGGACGTGCGGCCTCGAGTTGTTCCAGCTCGCGGCGGCTCAGGTCAGCCCAGGCGGGACCTGCGAGCCGGTCGTACGCCTCGATTGCGGCGAGGAAGTGCTGGCGCGCCTGCTGCGTCCGGCCCAGCGCAGCGGCAAGCTGGCCGAGGTAATGATCGACCGCCCCGTAGTACGCCGCGCAGCCGCCGACCACCGCATGCAAACCGGCCAGCGGTTCCAGCCGCGCGTAAACCCACTCCTGCTGCGCGAGCGAGCCGGCCGCGGCGCAGGCCATCGCGGCAATGGCAAGGAGTTCGAGGTCGTACTTGTAGGAGATGTCCTCCAACACGAAGCCGCGCAACTGCGCCGCAGCCTCATCATGGTTGCCGTCGAACGCCGCCCTCCAGGCGCGGAAGAGCGGAAAGACCGGCCAGAGCGGATCGGTTTCAGGGAGTCCGTCGAAGATCTTCGGCACGCTTGCCCCGAGCGCGACCAGGGATGCTCTCAAGGTGCTGAAGACACCCATGGTGTCTTGGATCCCGATCGCGTGGCCCAGTTCCATTGCCGCATAGGACAGTTCGAGTGCTTCATCGACGCGACCGCCAATCCCAGCGAGGGTGGCACGACGGCTCAGCGCTCCCCAGCGCCCGCGGGCGTGCCCGAGGCCTTCGGCCACGTTCGTGTAGTGAGTCAGCTCGCTCCGGCCGGCCGGGTCACCGAGTTCGATCAGAGCAGTGGCCCGCAGCAGTAGCGCCTCGGCAGCCAGGTCCTGATCGCCTGACCGTTTCGCAGCGTCGGCCATCGCGGCAACGATGTGGAGCCGAGCAGCAGCGCTACCCGGCTCCCAGCTGACGTCGTGCGCGGCGAGGTGGGCCAGCGACAGTGCCGTGGCATCGTCAGCCGCTTCGGCCAGCTGGACCGCCTGAGCCGCGAGGTCGCGGGCCAGTGGGTCGATCGTGTTGATCGAGGTGTGTCGGTGCATGCGGGCCAGGGCGGCGAGCACGCAAGAGCGAAGCGACAGCACCAGGTTGGCTTCGTGGGGACCGGACTCGGATAGGTCGCGCAACGCTGTGTCTGCAGCGGTGAGCAGTTCCATGCACACCCGGTTGTCCGCACCCGAGCGGTTGCCCAGCCCATGTAAGCCGAGGGCCGCCAAGCCGAGCCCTCGGGCATCCGCGCCGGACTGCGCCAAGTCCGCGGCGCGTTGATACGCAGCCCGCGCTGCGCCTTGGTCACCGGCTCGGTCCCGGGCCGCGCCCAACTCCACAAGGAGTTCCACCCGTCGGGGGAGATCGTTGGAAAGGGCCGCCAACGCGTTCTCGTAGTGCCCAGCGGCATCCGCATGACCCAGCCGGGCCGTCGCTTCTTTGGCGGCGAGGACGGAGTAGCGCAACGCCTCGGCTGAGGTGGCCCGGCCCGCGGCGACGAAGTGTGCCGCCACACGGGCGGCCCCGCCGACGGCCGAGAGATCCTCGCCCGATCCGCTACCGGCGAGGTCCAGCAATGACCTGCCGACTGCGGCATGGAGCTGTGCCCGCTTGGCCGAGGGCATGGCGGTCAGGATCGTCTGGCGGAACAGGTCATGGGCGATCCGGGGGCCATCGTCCACGACCACCACCCTGGCTCTGATCGCCTCGTCGAGCAGCTCGGCAACGATGTCCGGGGAGGATCCTGAAACGAGACTCAGCAGATCAGGTCGAACCTCGGTGCCGGAGATCGCGGCCACCGTGAGCAGGTTGACGCACGGTTGGGATAACCGGGCCAACCTTTGGCTCAGCGTCTGCTGTGCTTCCTGGGGAATCGGCGGTCCGTCCGGCCCGGCGTTTTCCCACCCACCGCGGGCCCCCACCAGGCGGGTCAGTTCTCGCACAAAGAACGGATTACCGCCGCAGCGACGCCACACGGCGTCGGCCCACTCGGCAGGCGGCTGCGACCCGGCGACCTCAGCGATCAGCTGCGCCACGTGAGACCGGTCGAGTCCGTCCAGTGGCAACCGCTGCCCGCGCAACCCTCGCAACGCACTGCTCGACTCGGTGTCGCGGTAGGCGCCGAGTACCAGCACAGGTTGCGTGGCGAGCTGCCCAACGACGAACTCGAGCAGAGCCAGGGACTGCCCGTCGGCCCATTGGAGATCGTCGAGAACGACGAGCAAGGGTTGCTCACGCGCCTGCCCGACCAGGAGGTCCGCGACGGCGTCGAAAAGCTGGAATCGATCGTCAGCGGCCTCCTCGGCCGATCCCGCTCCGCCTCCAGGGGCGCCGTCGAGTAGCCGCCCCGCTCGGCTTGCCGCAGTGAGGTGCGGCTCGACCCCGCGCAGTACCTGCGTCCACGGCCAGTACGGCGGAGCGCCGACGTCGGACCAACAGATCCCCCGGAGGACGCGGGCTCCCCGGTCCGCCGCCCGCCGGGACAGCTCGGAGAGCAGCGCGGACTTGCCGAGGCCGGGTTCCCCGGTGACGAGAAGCAACTGGCCGGCCCCGTCCAGCGCGTCGTGGAGGACGGCCCCGGCCATGTGCAGGGCCGCCTCTCGCCCGACGAGTCCGGCATCGGGGTCCACGACCGTCATTGTCGGCTAAACCCGCAGCTCCAGCACCAGATTCAGCGGGGCGTCCACCGGCACCCGGGTGACCCTGCTGAAGCCGGCCGCCGCCGCGACCTCGCGCAACCTGGGCTCCCCGGCCAGCGTGCCCAGCGGCGCAGGAGTTCCGGGAATGTGCTGAGACACCGCGTTGGGCGTGCAGACGAGAGTGGACACGGCGTAGAACATTCGCCCGCTCGGGTTCAGGTTGTCCTTCGACCCGGTCCGCGGCGAGCGGCTCGACGAGGAGGACTACGCCGTCGGCGGCAAGTGCGGCTCGGGCCGTGCTAAGGGCACCGATCGGATCTCCGAGGTCATGCAACGAGTCGAAGAAGGTGATCAGCGCGTAGTCGGACCCCGGAAGATCGGCGGCCGCGGAAACCTCGAACCGCACCCGATCACCCACGCCGGCTTGCGCGGCGGCTTGGCGAGCATGCGCGACTGAGACGTCGTGATAGTCGATCCCCAAGACCTCAGCTGCGGGGAAGTGCGCGGCGACCGAGATGGTCGGCGCGCCATATCCGCACCCGACATCGGCAACCGAGCCTCCGTTCGCCAGTTGTGTGCCCAGCTGGTCCAGGACGGCCGCGATCAGTTCCGGCGGCAGCGCCGTTCGGGTCAGCAGGTCCGAGCCGTGCCAGTAGTCCTCGGTCCGCTGATCCCAGCCAAAGCCGGCGCCGGTCCGAAATGCCTCGGTGAACTGTTCGAACCCGACCCCCATCGAGCACAACATGCTCGTACACGCGTCGATCATCGCCCCGCCCGGGCCTTGAAGCAGCGCCCCGGCCACGGCATCCGGCAGCGTGAAACTTCCCTCGACCGGGGAATAGCGTAGATAGCCCGCCGCGGCCTGTGTCCGCAACCACTCCCGGGCCAACGGCTCGGCAACACCGGTCCGCTCTGCCAACTCGGCGGGCGTCAATGGGCCGGCTCCGGCCAGCGTCGCCCACATGCCGGTTCGCACACCGAGCGCGCTGACCAGCACGCCCAGTGAGGCACTCAGCTCGTTGAAAATCTGGCCCAGCACCTCTTCGACAGTCTGCTCGCTCCCAGGCTGGGTCTCGGTCTGTTCGATCGTCTGCGTCATCGCACTTCCTCCATCAGGTGCGAGCCGACTCCGAGCGGCTCGTCTTCCTCATAGGCGCGAGGCGCTGCCTCGCGACCCGCTAGACGTGATCTCGCGCCTTCTGGGCAACGACCTCGGAGGGGGACATGACCAGCACAGAACTCAGGGCCGATCCGGCGTTCTGCACCGCAACTGAGCTCACGGCAGCGCTGCGCGGCGGGCAGGTGGGCAGCCTCGAGCTGCTCCGGCACTTCCACGAGCGGATCGACCGGTACAACCCTGAGATCAATGCGGTGGTGACCCTGGACGACACGGCTTTCACCCACGCGGCGGAAGCGGACGCAGCACTTGCCCGGGGCGAGGTCTGGGGGCCGCTGCACGGCCTGCCGATCACGATCAAGGACTCGATGGAGACCGCCGGGTTGCGCACCACCGCGGGAGCCGAGGAGTACGCGGGCCACGTCCCGGAGCGGGACGCTGACGCAGTGGCGCGGCTGCGCTCGGCCGGCGCGGTTGTCTTCGGCAAGACGAACCTTCCTGCCTACGCGGCTGATTGCCAGACGTACAACACGCTTTTCGGTACGACCCGCAACCCATGGAATCTCGACCGCGCGGTCGGCGGCTCCTCCGGTGGCGCGGCGGCTGCCCTGGCAGCCGGACTCACCGGCCTCGACCTGGGTAGTGATCTGGGCGGCTCGATCCGTAATCCCGCGGGCTACTGCGGGGTTTTCGGCCTGCGCCCCTCGTTCGGCATCATCCCGACTCGGGGGCACGTGCCCGGCCCGCCCGGGTCGTTGTCTGTCCTTGATATGGCCACCGTCGGACCAATGGCGCGGGCGGCGGCCGACCTCGATCTAGCGCTGGATGTCCTGGCCGGACCGAATGCTGCCGGACTCGGTCGCCTGGCGCCTTGACCTTCCGGCGCCGCGGCGGGCCGCACTTCGCGACTACCGGGTCGCGGTCTGGCTCGACGACGAGTACTGCCCGGTCGACGCCGAGGTGTTGAGGGTGCTCGGCGCTGCAGTGGATGCCGTTGAGAGCGCCGGTGCGCGGGTCGATGCACAGGCCCGACCGTGCACGCTGCGCGAGGTCGAGCGACTGACCCAGCAACTCATCCAGGCGTTGTTCAGCGGCGCCCATCCGGCGGAGGAGTACGAACGGCTGCGGGCCATCGCCGAGACCGCCGATCCCGAGGACGACGCGCCCTCGGTGCGCCATGCTCGGAACGTGACCGCGCGGGTGCGTGACCACTCGTTCGCCCTCGAGGCCAGAGCCATATTGTCCGCGCGCTGCGCCGATTTCTTCACCGACCACGACGTGCTGCTGTGCCCGATCACTCCGACGACGGCGATCCCGCACGATCACCAACCCGACGTGGACGCGCGCCGAATCGTGGTCAACGGCAAGCCCAGGCCCTACGGCGACCAGATCCCGTGGGCATCGCTGTCCGGGGTGTGTGGGCTGCCCGCGGTCGTGCTGCCGGCGGGGACCGCCCGGGACGGATTGCCCGTCGGCCTCCAAGTGATCGGACCGCGACTCGAGGATCGGACCGTGATCGCCGTCGCCGGCCAAATCGCAGAGTTGACCGGCGGGTTTATGCCGCCGCCGGGCTACTGACTGTTCGACCTCATCCTGCTCCGATCTTCCGAGTTTGCCTCGAAGCGAGAAACACCGCACCGGCCGGGCCGTCTTCCGGAGGTGCATGTCACTGCGCGGCGCTAGTGTCCGAGCACCGTTCCATGACTCAAGAAGGAGTATCTGGTGGCTTCCCGTCTCAACCCGTACATCAGCTTCAGCGACAACGCGCGTCAGGCGATGGAGTTCTATCAGGCAGCGCTCGGCGGCGAGCTGGTCCTGAACACATTCGGCGAATACGGCGCGCAGGACTCACCGGATGCCGACAAGATCATGCATGCTCAGCTCGAGACCGACGCCGGATACACGATCATGGGTTCCGACACCCCCGCGGGAATGCAACACAACCCGGGCGACAACGTCTCGGTCAGCCTCAGCGGGGACGACGGCGACCAAATGCGCGGCTACTGGGAGAAGCTCTCCGAGGGTGGCAGCGTGACGATGCCGCTGGAGAAGCAGATGTGGGGCGACGAGTTCGGCATGTTCACAGATCAGTTCGGCATCCAGTGGATGGTCAATATCGCCCAGCCGCAGGCCTGATTCGCTCGCCGGGCTCAGTCACCGACCGAGCGGCAGTCACGCGCGCGCAGCGCCGCGACATAGTCGTCCGGAGCGGCCGCGGTCTGGGCCGCGTCGGCTATCAAGCCGAGTGTGCGCGCAGAGGGGAGTCCACCCTCGAAGGCGTCCAGGACGTACGTCCAGGCGAGTGCGTCGCCGGTCAGCGTGTGCACCCGGACCCGCATCGTGATGTAGAGGTCGTTGTCGGCGCCTTCCCACGCGTCGAGCAGCCGCTGGTCCTCGGCTGAGACGTCATAGAGCGCCACGAACACATCCTGACCGTTGGCGGGGACGATCGTGGGCAGCGCTCCCTCCCAGCCGAGTTCCTCACCGCCGAAGGTGAGTCGCCAGCCGCGGATCCACCCCGTCCCGGCTTCCGGGGAGTGCGGGCAGCGACGGAGCATCTGCGCGGGATCCATGTTGGATCCGTACGCGGCGTAGAGCGGCACGGGGCGCAGCGTAGCCAGCGGCGAGGCGAAGCGCCGGAACGCCGCCGTTCAGGGCGTGGTGGGGTACGCGAGAATGAGCCCGTGACCAGCATCGTGATCATCGGAGGTGGGCCCGCCGGGTACGAGGCTGCGTTGGTGGCGGCCCAACTCGGCGCCGAGGTCACCGTCGTCGAGCGGGACGGCATGGGCGGGGCGTGCGTCCTGGCCGACTGTGTGCCGTCGAAGACGTTCATCGCTTCCAGCGGGGCGCTGACCAGCATTCGCGACAGCGGCAGCCTCGGCGTACGCGCGGGCGATGTGGCGCAGGCAAGCCTGGATCCGGCAACGGTGAACGGCCGCGCCCTGAACCTCGCGGCGGCGCAGTCGGCTGACATCCAGACCCGGCTGGAGCGCGAGGGCGTCCGGCTGATCGCGGGCTCCGCACGATTGGCTGACGCAACTCCGGGAATGGCCCGGCACCTGGTCCGGTCTGAGTCCTCGGATGGTCCCGAGGACCTCGACGCTGACATCGTCTTGCTCGCCACCGGAGCCGGCCCCCGGATCCTGCCGGGCGGTGAACCTGACGGTGAACGGATCCTGACCTGGCGCCAGGTCTATGACCTCCAGGATTTTCCGGAGCACCTCGTGGTGGTCGGCTCCGGAGTGACCGGTGCCGAATTCGCGAGTGGTTACCTCGAAGCCGGTGTTCCGGTCACGATGGTGTCCTCCCGCGACCGCGTGCTGCCCGGTGAGGACGCGGACGCCGCCGAGGTGCTCGAGCAGGTCTTCATGAAGCGCGGCGGCCAGATCGCCAAACAAGCGAGGGCATCAGGCGTACGTACGGAGGGCTCCGGCGTTGTCGTCTCCCTGGCGGACGGCCGTGAGGTGCGTGGCTCGCATGCGCTGATGACAGTGGGCTCCGTGCCGAACTCCGCGGGGCTGGGTTTGGAATCCGCAGGGGTCGGCGTGACGTCGAGCGGACACATCCAGGTGGACAAGGTCTCCCGGACCAACATCGCCGGGATCTATGCAGCGGGGGATGTCACAGGTGTCTGGCCGCTCGCCTCCGTCGCTGCCATGCAGGGTCGCGTGGCGATGTGGCACGCGCTCGGTGAGGCAGTGTCGCCGATCAAGCTGAAGACGGTGGCGGCCAACGTGTTCACCCATCCGGAGATCGCGACGGTCGGGCATTCCGACAAGGTGATCGCGGAGCGGGGGATGGCAGCGGACACGATCATGTTGCCCCTGGCAACGAATGCGCGAGCCAAGATGGTCGACCTGCGGGACGGCTTCGTGAAGCTGTTCTGTCGGCGACCGACCGGTGTGGTCATCGGTGGCGTCGTGGTGGCGCCCGGCGCCTCGGAACTCATCCTGCCGATCGCGTTGGCCGTCCAGAACAGCTTGACCGCAGCCGATCTCGCCCACACGTTCTCCATTTACCCGTCGCTGTCCGGGACGATCACCGAGGCCGGGCGCCGGCTCATGGCTGCCGACGACCTGACGTAGGTGGCCGGTGCGTCTGTGAGCGGCTCTGCTGAGGGTTCGCTGGATCTCGCGTACCTGCGCGCAAATCCTCAGGTTGTGCCGATGATGGTGCGCCACCAGAGGATCCGAGCCACCCCGTTGCCTGGCGGCGACACGTGTGTTGCCGAGCTGTTCACCCTCGATGGCGGCGAGGCGGTGTTCGCCAAGTCCCGCGAGGGTGCGCCGGACGGATTCTTCGCGGCGGAGGCCGCGGGACTTGCCTGGATCGCGGAGGCCGAAGCGATCCCGACACCGGAGGTCATCTCGGTCAGCGACGACCTGCTGCTCCTGGAGTGGGTGCCGCGCGGCGAGCCGACGCCGCAGGCCGCCGAACGGGTCGGCGCCGGACTAGCGGCCTTGCATGCGGCGGGCGCTGCCGACTTCGGAGCCGCGTGGCCGGGTTTCATCGGGCGACTGGCCATGGACAACAGGCCGGTCGCCTCGGGGCAGTGGTCTGAGTTCTTCGCCGTACGCCGGATCGAGCCCTATCTGCGGGCCGCTCGCGAGGCGGGCCGCATCTCGGCGAAAGACGCCGAGTCCGTGTCATCGGTTCTGAATCGGTTGGATTCCCTCGGTGTGCCATCTGAGCCGCCGGCGCGGTTACACGGTGATCTGTGGGGCGGCAACCTGCACTGGTCGGCCGCTGGCCCGGCCTACCTGATCGACCCTGCGGCGCACGGCGGTCACCGGGAGAGCGACCTGGCCATGTTGGCGCTGTTCGGGAGCCCGCATCTCGACCGGATCCTGGCCGCCTACGACGACGCCGCGCCGCTGGGGTCGGGCTGGCGGGAGCGGGTCGGACTGCATCAACTGTTCCCGGTGCTGGTGCACGCAGTCATGTTCGGCGGCTCGTTCGGGGCGCGGGCCGGTGCGCTGGCCCGCCGTTATCTCTGAGGGCGGCACAGACCCGTGGCGGTTTCTGCAGAAACCGCCAAAGTGGAGTGCAGCTGATTCGTGGCGGTTAGCCAGCAAACCGCCAGGGGAGTCAGCTCTCGGCGGTGTCGGGCTCGGGATTGTCCTTCGCGTCGGCGATCGTGCAGATCACTGCACCGCTGGCCACGACCTCACCGACCGAGGCCGCCAGACCGCTCACGGTGCCGGCCTTGTGCGCATTGATCGGCTGTTCCATCTTCATCGCCTCGAGCACCACGACGAGGTCACCGGCCGCAACCGTGGCTCCGTCCTCGACCGCGATCTTGACGATCGTGCCCTGCATCGGGCTGGTCAGTGCGTCCCCTCCGGCTGCCCCGCTGGTGCGGCCCCCGCCTCGCCGGCGGGGCTTGGCGGCGACCCCACCTGGCACCGCGCCGCCACCGCCGATGGCGAGTCCGCCCGGCAGCGAGACCTCCAGCCGGCGTCCGCCCACCTCGACGACGACGGTCTGTCGCTCGGCCGGTGCGTCGGGGTCCTCGGTCGGCTCGGCGTAGGGCGGGATCTGGTTGTCGAACTCGGTCTCGATCCACCGGGTGTGCACCGTGAACGGCTCGGCGGTGAACGCCGGATCGGAGACGATCGCCCGATGGAAGGGGACGACCGTCGGCATCCCGCCGACCTCGAGTTCGTCCAGCGCCCGGCGCGACCGCGCGAGAGCCTGCTCGCGGGTGGCGCCGGTGACGATCAGCTTGGCCAGCATCGAGTCGAAGCCGCCACCGATCACGTCACCCTCGACGACACCGGAGTCCAGCCGTACGCCCGGGCCACTCGGCGGCCTCCATCGCGTGACGGTCCCCGGCGCCGGCAGGAAATTGCGTCCGGCGTCCTCGCCGTTGATCCGGAACTCGAAGCTGTGTCCGCGCGGCTCGGGGTCGGTGTCATACCCGAGCGGCTCACCGTCGGCGATCCGGAACTGTTCGCGGACGAGATCCAGACCCGTGGTCTCCTCGCTGACCGGATGCTCGACCTGCAGCCGGGTGTTGACCTCGAGGAACGAGATCGTGCCGTCGGCGGCGACGAGGTATTCGACGGTGCCCGCGCCGACGTACCCGGCCTCCGCACAGATCGCTTTGGCGGACTCGTGGATCGTGGCGCGCTGCTCGTCGGTCAGGAAAGGCGCCGGCGCCTCTTCGACCAGCTTCTGGTGGCGGCGCTGCAACGAGCAGTCGCGGGTGCCGACCACAACGACCGTCCCGTGCGAATCGGCCAGGATCTGGGCCTCGACGTGGCGCGGCTTGTCGAGATAGCGCTCCACGAAGCACTCGCCCCGCCCGAAGGCCGCCTCCGCCTCCCGCACGGCTGACGCGTACAGCTCGTCGATCTCCTCGGCCTTGCGGGCGACCTTGAGCCCACGACCGCCCCCGCCGAAGGCAGCCTTGATCGCGACCGGCAAGCCGTGTTCGTCGGCGAAGGCGTGCACCTCCTCCGGGCCGGAGACCGGGTCGCTGGTGCCCGGCACGAGCGGCGCGCCGGCTTTGGTGGCGATGTGTCGCGCAGCGACCTTGTCGCCGAGCGAGACGATGGCGTCGACCGGAGGTCCGATCCAGGTCAACCCGGCGTCGATCACCGCGCGCGCAAAGTCGGCATTCTCGGCGAGGAAGCCGTAGCCGGGGTGCACTGCGTCCGCGCCGGACTGTTCGGCGATCTCCAACAGCTTGTCGATCCGCAGGTACGACTCGCCCGGCGTGGTGCCGCCCAGGGCAAAGGCCTCGTCGGACACCCGTACGTGCAGAGCGTCGCGGTCCGGGTCGGCGTAGACGGCGACGCTGGTCAGTCCGGCGTCACGACAGGCCCGGGCGATCCGCACGGCGATCTCGCCTCGGTTGGCGATCAGAACTTTCTGCACGGTACGGACCTCCCTCCCACCGGGGCGACCCTATCGAGTCCGGTTGAGCCGGCCGTGAGGATCGTCCCACTCAGGCTCACCAGACGTCACCGTCGCGCCAGTCACAGGCCAGGTCTCCGTCAGCAGACAACCGGGCACTCATCGGCAACAGGTAGAGGGCGCCCTCCTCCTCCGGTGTGCGAACGAGTCCGCGCGGCGAGAGCACCGACGCTGTGCCGGGCCAGAGTTGCCAGCCGCGTGCCGCGTAGAAACCGAAGGCTGCCTCGGACGTGCTCAACGCTCCGATCTCGTACCCGCCCTGGATGATGTCCTCGACCGCAGCCATCACCGCATGGCCGTGCCCGCGGCCGCGCTGATCCGAGCGCACCGCGACTGCCTCGACGTAGCCAGTACGCAGGGTCCGCCCGGCGTGGAACAAACGTCGCATCACGACCGAGCCATGGGCGACGAGCGTCTGCCCGTCCGAGACGAGGACGTGCATCCCGCCAAGGCCGTGCTCGTAGTCCTCGTCGGTGAAGTCTCCGTCAAACGCCTCGTCGAGCAACTCCCGGATAGCCCGGTGATCGGCGGGGGTCAGCCACGAGGTGTGCGCGGTCCGAACTTCCGTCACCGATTCACCCGAGTGTGGCCACGATCTCGATCGCCTTCTCCACTTCCGTCGGTGAGGTGACGATGCTGGGTCCGAGCCGCAGGTACGGGGTGCGGTACGGGGTGATGCTGGCGACCAGGCCGAACTCCTCGCGGAGCATGGCCGGTAGTTCGAAGATGTCTCCGGTGTCGACCTCGAGGCAGACGATGCCGGCCGACAGCTCCGAATCAAGCGGCGTGACCACCCGCACGCCACTGCCCTCGCCGAGTCCCTCCTTGAGTTGGGTCGCCTGTTCATGCGTGCGCGCTGCGATCCGGTCCTGACCGATGTTCTGGTGGAATGCGAAGGCCTCGGCCACGGCCCAGCGGTGTTCGAACGCCTTGTAGCCGCCGGGTGTGGCAGCTTCGCCCGGCGGGACGTCGGTGGGGGCGATGTCCTGGATGTGGGCGCCGAAGGCGCCCGGCGCAAATGAGGGGATCGACGTGCTCACCTGTGTCCACGCCTCGGGAGTGCCCCAGACGAGGCCTGTGCCGCGCGGTCCGAACAGCCACTTGTGAGAGCCGCTCATCAGGAAATCACAGCCCAATTCACCCGGCGTGGCGTTCTCCACGCCGAAACCATGCACGCCGTCGACGCACAACAGGGGACGCTGCATGCCCAAACTCGTTGCCCGCGAGGCAATCTCAGCGGAGATCTCGGCTATCGGCAGTTTGACGCCGGTGCCCGAATGCACCCATGTGAGTGCCACTGCGCGGGTGATCGGTGTGATGGCAGCGCCCAGCCGGGTCACGATCTCGTCGACCGACGCGGTCGACGGGTCGTCGTAGAGCGACACCCGGCGGACTCCGATTCCATCTCGTTCGGTGCGCAATCGCAGGGCCTCATGGGTCGCATAGAAGTCGTGCTCGGTGGTGAGGACCTCCTGACCGGGCGTGATCCGGAGGCCGCCGTACACCAGCCCCAGCCCCATCGTCGTGCTGTCGGTCAGCGCAATGAACCCTCGGTCGGTCTCGAAGTAGGCCGCGGCCTCGTCGAGGACGCCGGCATCAAGGTCAGCCTCGTTCCCGAGATAGCCGGAGGTGTCCGCGTCCAGTCCGGTCCGGTGCGCCTGGATGGCTTCGGCGACCGGCCTTGGCGGGGAAGCCAATACGAACGCGGAGAACTGCAGCAGGTCCCGACTCAGGGGGAATTGTGCGCGGACCGAGTCCCAGTCCTGCGGATCCAGCGGCGTCTCGGGCGGCGCCCCGTTCTGCGTCTCGTCGGAGTCCGTGCACGCAGTCAGCAGGCCGAGGCCGGCACCGCCTGCCGCAATCCCACCCGCGGCCAACCCGGCCCTGCCGAGGAACGTTCGCCGGGAGACCTCGGTCACCAGCGCAGTCTGGCAAACAGTTCGGTTTCCTTCTATACGCGCAGTGGTGCAGCACGGAGTCTGTAGACATGACAGAGACCCAAACGTCAGTGCAACTGCGCCTCGTCGTGCACGAGGCCGCTGCGGCGCTGGACTTCTACGCGGCAGCGCTCGACGGCAAGGAGCTGGTCCGGATGGCCGATCCGTCCGGGCGGATCGTGCACTCTGAGATCCAGGTGGGGGAGTCCGTCTTCTCGGTGACCCAGGCCGACGGCGACGTGAACAAGAGTCCGCTGGCGCTTGGCGGCAGCCCAGTGCTGTGTCATCTGCACGTGCCTGATGCCGATGCTCGGGCTGAGGCGATGGTCGCCAATGGTGCCACCGTCGTCTTCCCGGTCGCGGATCAGGCCTACGGCAGCCGGGACGGTCGACTGATGGACCCATTCGGCCATCTGTGGCTGCTGACTCAGCCGCTTCCCGACCCGCGGCGCCGCGGGCGATCTTCATAGACCCGCGGCGCCTAGGCCGGATGAGTGCCCGGGATGCCAACCGACCCTAGGAGGTCATTCCCCGCGGTACCCGTCGTAAACCACTGGTCACGTCTGGTGGGACCACAAGGCACTCAGGCGAATGCCCAGACGCGCGGCTTGGCGGCGCAGCAGCGGGAGGCTGAGCCCGATCACGGTGCCGACGTCCCCGTCGATCGAGTCGATGAATTGCCCTCCGAGCCCATCGATCGTGAACGCACCGGCCACGCTGAGCGGCTCACCGGAGTCCAGGTACGCCTCGAGTTCGTCCGGGGTGGGGCGGCCGAAGCGCACGGTCGTGGCCGCTTCGGCGACATCCGTTCCGTTGACCTCGTCGTTCTCGATCAGCATCAGCGCCTGACCCGTCCGGAGGATCCCGGTTCGGCCGGCCAGCTGTGCCCACCGCTGCCGCGCCGCATGGATGTCGGTGGGCTTGCCGAACACCTCGCCATCAATGTCCAGCAGGGAGTCGGCGCCCAGCACCAGGCCGTCGGTCACCGTTGCCGCAACGGTGTCAGCCTTGGTCAGCGCCAGTTCCATGACGAGTTCCCCCGGATCGGCGGCCATAGCCGAGGACTCGTCCACCCCGCTGACGATGACCTCCGGGTCGAACCCCGCCTGGCGGAGCAGCCGCAGCCGACCGGCCGAAGCCGAGGCCAGAATGAATCGAGGAGCCAAGGACATGGTCGCCCGCGCTACCGCGCTCGGGCACTCCCGAGCCACGCGCCAGGGCCGGGCGCGGGGGATGCGCGGAGCAACCTCGACCTCGCTGACCACGCATAGCCGGGTGTGGGTGCGGCGACCCGGCGACTCCCGGAGGCGGCGGACAGAACAGCGACCAGCGCCGCGATCTCCTCGGCACTGGGGTCGCCACGAACGATCCGCAGAAATGGCGGCGAAACCTCCGGCTCACTCATCACAGCGGAATGTTCCCGTGCTTCTTCGGCGGCAGGGTCTGGCGCTTGTTGGCCAGCAGGCGCAATGCCCGTACGACGTGGATCCTCGTGTGGGACGGCGGAATCACCGCGTCGATGTAGCCACGGTCGGCGGCGATGTAGGGATTGGCGAGCGTGTCCTCGTACTCGGTGATCTTCTCGGCGCGCAATGCCTCCGGGTCCTCGGCGGCGGCGAGCTCCCGGCGATACAGGATGCCGACCGCACCCTGCGCACCGACGACGGCGACCTGCGCGCTCGGCCAGGCCAGGTTGATGTCAGCGCCCAGGTGCTTGGACCCCATCACGTCGTACGCACCGCCGTAGGCCTTGCGGGTGATGACCGTGACCTTCGGGACAGTCGCCTCCGCGTAGGCGTAGATCAGCTTGGCGCCGCGCCGGATAATGCCGTCCCACTCCTGTGAAGTGCCGGGCAGGAACCCCGGCACGTCGACGAAGGTCAGCACCGGGACGTTGAACGCGTCGCACGTACGGACGAAACGGGCAGCCTTCTCCGATGCGTTGATGTCCAGGGTTCCGGCGAACTGAGTCGGCTGATTGGCCACCACGCCGACCGGGCGGCCCTCGATCCGACCGAAGCCGCAGATGATGTTGGGCGCAAACAGCGCCTGAGTCTCGAGGAATTCGCCGTCGTCGAGGACGTGTTCGAGCACCTGGTGCATGTCGTACGGGGTGTTGGCCGAATCGGGGATGAAGGTGTCGAGTTCGCCGTCGAGGTCGGTGACCCCACCCGGGAGAGCGGTGTCGACCGGGAAGTTGTCCACGACCGGCAAGGGATCAAGATTGTTGGAGGGCAGGTAGGAAAGCAGTGCCTTCACGTAATCGAGGGCATCGGCCTCGTCCTCGGCCAGGTAATGCGCCACCCCGGACTTGGTGTTGTGTGTTCGCGCGCCGCCCAGGTCTTCGAGGGTCACGTCCTCGCCGGTCACCGTCTTGACCACGTCCGGCCCGGTGATGAACATCTGCGAGGTCTTGTCGACCATGACGATGAAGTCGGTCAGCGCGGGCGAGTACACGTGGCCACCGGCCGCGGCACCCATCACGAGCGAGATCTGCGGGATCACTCCGGAGGCGTGCACGTTGCGCAGGAAGATCTCGCCGTAGAGGCCCAGCGAGACGACCCCCTCCTGGATGCGGGCCCCGCCGCCTTCATTGATGCCGATGATGGGGCACCCGTTCCGCATGGCGAGGTCGAGCACCTTGACGATCTTCTCTCCGTAGACCTCGCCGAGGCTGCCGCCGAATACCGTGACGTCCTGGCTGAACACGCAGACCGGCCGACCGTCGATCGTGCCGTAGCCGGTCACGACCCCGTCGCCGTACGGACGCTTCTTCTCCATCCCGAACACGGTCTGCCGGTGCCGGGCGAACTCGTCGAGCTCGGTGAACGTGCCCTCATCGAGCAGCTTCTCGATCCGCTCGCGGGCGGTCATCTTGCCCAGATCGTGCTGCTTCTGCGCGCCTCGCGAGTGCCCGGCCTCGGTGACCTCGTCGATGTGCCGGCGGAAGTCCGCCAGCTTTCCGGCAGTGGTGTGGATGTCCGGCTGGTCCGCCGACGGCTCCGGCGTGGTGCTGGGCTCAACAGTCACGGGTCGTAGCGTATCGGCGTGCCCGAACCTGCCGATGTTCCAGCGGAGGTCGCGGCGCTCCGTGCGCCGCTGGACGCCGAAGTGATCGGCGCGGAGCTTCGCCGGCGCGGCTCGGCCTGGCCGCCGCCGGTCGTGCTCGGGTCGGTCGGCTCCACGAACGTCGAAGTCTCGGCAGCAGCGCGGGACGGGTCGCCGGAGGGTTTTCTGGTCGTGGCCGAGGAACAGGTCAGCGGCCGTGGGCGACTCGCCCGGACCTGGGTCAGTCCACGGGCTGCCGGGCTCACGTTGACTGTGCTCCTGCGCCCGTCGCCGCCGCCGGCGACCTGGGGGTGGCTTCCGCTCATCGCCGGCCTGGCACTGATCACCGCGGTGCGCGAGGTCAGCGACCTCGACGTGGGCCTGAAGTGGCCCAATGACCTGCTGCTCGGCCCGGACCAGACCAAGGCCGCCGGGATCCTCGCGGAGTCAGGCGAGGGCGTGGTCGTGGTCGGTATCGGCGTGAACGTCTCGACCACTGCCGACGAGTTGCCCGACGGCGCCACGTCGCTGCTCGCTCGGGGAGCGCCGGTGTCCCGGGGCCGGCTGCTGGTCGAGCTGGTGCTCGCCCTTCAATCGCGGTATGCCGCCTGGACCGAGGCCAACGGCGACGCGGACCGCAGCGGTGTGCTGGCTGCCTACCGAAACGACTGCGCCACGCTGGGCCGGTCCGTCACCGTGCACCTTCCGCGCGGCGATGCACTGCATGGGATTGCCGAGGCGATCGACCCCTCGGGTGGGCTACAGGTGCGCACGGCGGACGGCGCCCTGACCACAGTCGTTGCAGCGGACGTGGTGCACGTACGTCCGACAAGTCCGCCCCGTCCGCCGTCCTAGTCACTGCGGTGGCCAGACGTCGTGCAGACGCGTCGCAGACCGAACAGGTCAAGATCACGGCACGCGCTGCGCCAGTAGGCAGCCGCGAAGTCGTGCGGCATGCTGACACCGTGGCATTTCCCGAGAACCTCCTGGCTGGCGACGAGAAGGTCGTCAAGCACTTGCACCCGCACTGGCTGACTGTCTTCGTCCCCACGGTGCTGTTCATCGTCGTCGTGGGCCTCGCGTCGTTCCTCATCGCGGTGATCCCGGACGGCGGCGCTCAGGACATCCTGCGCATCGTGGTGATCGCGCTGGCTCTCCTCGTCCTGATCCTGCTCGTCATCATTCCCGTCCTGCGCTGGCGCACCACGCATTACGTGATCACGACGCACCGGGTGATGGTGCGGCACGGCATCTTGAGCCGGACCGGCAAGGACATCGGGCTCTCCCGCATCACGGACGTTTCGTACACGCAGTCGCTCTGGGACCGGATCATCGGAGCCGGCACGCTCACCATCGAGTCAGCCGGCGAGGGTCCGCCGCAGGTCTTCGCCAACATCCCGAACTCCGACGACACCCAGCAACTGATCAACCACTTGGTCGAGCAGGACGAGCAGAACCGGGCCCGGGACAGCGCGCAGTACGTGGGCGAGGCCTACCGCGACCAACGCGACGATCCGCCGACCAGTCGTCGCTAGTCCCGGCCGAAATCCGCTTCTCACCAGCCGAGTTCGGCGCAGCCCTGGTGATCGGCCGGCTCGATCTGCAGCGTGGCGTGCGCGATCCCGTACTGGCTGCGCAGCACTTCGCGCGCCCGATCCAGCACACCGTGACTGTCGGCCAAATCGCCGGTGACCAGGTGCACGGTCGCCACGTGCATCCCTGATGTCAGCGTCCACATGTGGAGATCGTGGACGCTCATGACACCTTCCACCCCGAGCAGGTCGGCGGCCACATCATCCGGTTCGACCCCCGCCGGCACATGCTGGGCGAGCACAGCCCAGACCTGGCGGCCCAACGAGACCGCCCGGACGACGACGAACAGCCCGATCGCCAGGGCAACCACGGTGTCCCACAACGTCGCCCCGGTCGCCGCGACGAGGCCCCCGGCAACGAGCACGCCGACCGAACCAGCAGTGTCTGCGAGAACCTCGAGGTAGGCGCCCTTGACGTTCAGACTCTCACCGGCCCCAGCCCGAAGCATCAGCAGCACCACGACGTTGATCGCGAGTCCGATGGCTCCGACGAGCAGCATGGGGCCGGCAGCGACCTCGGCCGCCGAGCCGATCCGGCGCACTGCCTCGATGAGAACGAAGGTCGCGGCGCCCAACATCATGAGCACGGCCAGCAGCGAGGCGAAGACCTCTGCCCGGTATGAGCCGTACGTCCGTCGTCCGGTCTTGTCCACCCGGGTCGCGATGCGAGTCGCGACGAGGGCGGCGCCGAGCGCGACCACATCTGCTGCCATGTGTCCGGCGTCGGAGATGAGGGCCAGCGAACCGGAGAGCAGTCCGAAGACCAGTTCCACGACGAAGAACGCCGCAATCAACCCGAACGCGACGGCAAGTCGCCAGCGGTGGCGGGCGCCGGCATGCCCCTCAGCCGGACCATGCGTGTGGTGCGAGTGTCCGTGGGAGTGGCTGCGGGAGTCGTCGGCTGCGGCCATGAGTCAGACCCGCTCCGGCTGCACGGCTCTTTGGATCCCAGCCACATGCGTTCGCATGCCCTCGCCGGACCGCTCGCCGGTGTGCTGGGTGTGGGTGAACCCGAGATCGAGCAGCAGGCGGACATGGGCATCGGCGAGGCGGTAGTACGCGCGCCGCCCATTGCGGCGCACGCTGACCACGCGACGAGCGCGCAGCAGGCGCAGCGCGTGGGACGTCGCCGATTCACTCATCCCGGAGACCGCGGCCAGGTCGCAGACGCACAGTTCCCCGTCGATCAGCGCAACCAGCAGACGCAACCGGTTGGGATCGGAGAGCAGATCGAAGATGTCGGCGGTGGCGACGATCTCGCCCTCCGGCGGCATGCGCTCGAGGACGTCGTTCACGCGCGCGGAATCGACGGCAGGCGGCGTGCACCCTTCCGTCGGTGGTACCACGTCGTATGAGAGTTTGTTCATATGTTGTTGAGGGTAGTTCCTCAACCGCAACCAGGAAACAACACAGCCTTCGCCAGGAGGAACGCACATGCAGATCGGCGTCTACACGTTCGGCGACGTTGCGGCTGATCCGCGAAGCGGCCAGGTGATCAGCCCGCAACAGCGACTGTCGAATCTGCTGGAGGAGGTCGTCCTCGCCGATCAGGTCGGCCTCGACGTGTTCGGCCTCGGCGAGCACCATCGCGCCGACTACGCGGTTTCGGCGCCGGCAATCGTGCTGGCCGGAGCGGCCACCCGTACCCAGAACATCCGGTTGTCCAGCGCGGTCACCGTCCTCAGCTCCGAGGATCCGGTACGAGTGTTCCAGCAGTACGCGACGCTCGACCTGCTGTCCGGCGGCAGAGCCGAGATCATGGTCGGGCGCGGTTCCTTCATCGAATCATTCCCGCTGTTCGGGTTCGATCTCGACGACTACGACGCGCTGTTCGCCGAGAAGCTCCTCTTGTTGCTGCAGCTGCGCGATGACGAGCGGGTCACCTGGTCCGGGAAGTTCCGGGCGGAGCTGCGGGACCAGCCGGTCTTCCCCAGGCCGGCCCAGGACCCACTCCCGATCTGGATAGCGGTCGGCGGAAATCCTCCGTCGGCCATCCGCGCCGGCACGCTCGGGCTGCCGATGGCCGTGGCCATCATCGGCGGGATGCCCGAGCGCTTCGTCCCGCTCGTCGATCTCTACCGACAGGCTGCCGAGCGCTCCGGCCACAGCACACCGGCGCTGTCGATCAATTCGCACGGGTTCGTGGCGGAGACGTCACAAGCCGCCGCGGACGCCTTCTTCCCGCCGTACGCGGCAGTGATGACCGCGATCGGTCGGGAGCGCGGCTGGGGTCCGACCACTCGGGAGAGCTTTGAAGCGCTGCGCACCCCGCGCGGTGCTCTGGTGGTCGGTAGCCCGGACGAGGTGATCGAGAAGATCCTCTTCCAGCACGAGCTTTTCGGTCACCAGCGATTCCTCATGCAGAGCTCACTCGGCGCCGCGCCGCACAAGGCGGTTCTGCGCTCGATCGAGCTGTTGGGAACCGAGGTTGCACCGGTCGTACGCGCCGAGGTGGCCGCCCGCGAGGCATCCGCGGGCGTCTGACTTCTCAACGGGGGTGACTGCGCGTCATCCGGGTTTTGTCTGGGGCCGGGGTTAGCGTCCGAGGCATGCGGCTGTTGCACACGTCTGACTGGCATATCGGCCGGTCGTTGCACGGCGCTGACCTGCTGGCCGACCAGGAGCGCGTTCTCACCGGCCTTGCCGACCTGATCCGGGCCGAATCCGTCGATGTGGTGCTGGTCTCGGGGGACATCTACGACCGGGCGATCCCACCGGCGGGTGCCGTTTCCGTCCTTGACTGCGTTCTCACGACGCTGCGGGCCACCGGCGCTCAGGTCGTCATCACGCCGGGCAACCACGACTCGTCCATCCGGTTGGGATATGCCGCGGGCCTGCTCGCTGCCAACGGCGTGTACCTGCGTACGAACGTGGAACGACTGGCCGAGCCGGTCATCATCGAGGACGAGCACGGGAGCGTGGGCATCTACGGAATTCCGTACCTCGAACCCGACCTCGTCAAGCAGGCCCTCGGTGTGCCGCGGGCGCGGGGCCATACGGACGTCCTGCAGGCAGCCATGGATCAGATCCGGGCAGACCAACTGACCCGCGGGCTGACCCGCACGGTCGTACTGGCCCACGCCTTCGTCGCCGGTGGCGCCAAGGGCGACAGCGAGCGAGACATCACCGTCGGCGGCGTCGAGGTGGTCCCTGCCGAGGTGTTCTCCGACGTCACGTATGTCGCGCTCGGGCATCTCCACCGCCCGCAGCAGATCACCCCGGCGATTCACTACTCCGGCTCACCGCTTGCCTACTCCTTCAGTGAGGCCGACCAGGTGAAGTCGGTGAAAGTCGTCGAACTCGCCGCGGACGGCCCGGCTGATGTGACCGTGCACCCTCTCGACCGGCCCAGAGAGCTCGTGACTCTGACCGGAACGCTGGACGAACTCTTGACAGATCCCGCGCACCAGGCGCACGTGGACGCCTACGTCAGCGCCCAGTTGGTGGATGCCACCCGGCCACTCGATGCCATGCGCAGGCTGCGTGAGCGCTTCGGCTTCTGCGTGCACCTCGACTGGGCGCCACTCACGCAGGCAACCACAGATACCCGGACGTACGTCGACCGGATCGTCGGACGCTCGGACCTCGCGATCACCACAGACTTCGTGCAACACGTACGTGCGACGCCGGCGACGCCCGCCGAGACAGACCTTCTGTCCGCAGCCCTGGCCGCAGGGCGTGCGCACGAGGCGGTCTCATGAGACGAGCGCTCGAGGCGGTCTCATGAGAGTCCACTCGCTGGCGGTGACTGCGTTCGGCCCTTTCGCGGCGACGGTGCAGGTCGATCTCGATGCGCTGAGCCGGGATGGGCTCTTCCTGCTGTGCGGCCCGACCGGAGCCGGGAAGACGTCCTTGTTGGACGCGATCGCGTTCGCCTTGTACGGCCGGGTCCCCGGGGCCCGGGGCCAGGAGAAGCGGCTGCGCAGCGACCATGCCGATCCGCGGATCCGCACGGAAGTGGTCTGCGAGCTCACCCTCCGAGGCGACCGGGTCCGGATCACCCGCCGCCCGGAACAGGAGCGGCCCAAGGCTCGCGGGAGCGGCACCACCAAGGACCAGGCCATGTTGCACGTCCAACGCCAGATCGATGGGATCTGGGAACCGGTGAGCACCCGCCTGGACGAGGGCGGCGACTACCTCCGAGAGCAGATCGGGTTGACCGCGGAGCAGTTCTGGCAGGTGGTCTTGCTGCCCCAGGGAGAGTTCGCCGAGTTCCTGCGCGCCGAGCCCGATCAGCGGGCCCGAGTGCTCGAAACGCTGTTCGACGCGGGCCGCTTCTCCGACGTCGAGGACTGGCTGGCCGAGCACGCCCGTACAGCCAGGTCGGTCCTGGCGATCGCCGAGGAAACGGTGGACCGACTGCTCCATCGACTGGAACAAGCCTCCCGAGGCCCCACCGGGCCGGCGACTGATGTGGAGGTTGTGGCCAGGCCGGCCACCGAGGATCCCGAGCCGGTGCATGCCTATGTGGCAAGCCAGCAGGTCCGGGCACAGGCCCAGTTGCTGGTCGCCCAGACTGAGGACGCCGCCACCAAGGCTGCTCTGGGCGCAGCCGAGACCCGCCGCGACCGGGCCAGAGGTGGTGTCCGCGCCGTGGACCGGCTGCTGGCCGCAGCTCGGATTCGTGACTCTCTTGCCGACCGCGCCAAGTCCCTGGTCCAACGGGGGAAGCGACTCGCGGCCGCGAACGCCGCCGAACCTCTCCGGCAATTCCTGGAGTCAGCCGCCGACACTGCGAACGAGGTCCACCAGTCGGCAGCCGAACTCAGCGACTGCTACGCAGTCCTCGCCCGGCTGGACAAGGACGGCCTCCGCCCGGTCCGGCTGCAGCCGGTCGACGATGGTCAGCCGCACGCGTCGGAGCTCGACCTGGTACGGGTCGCGGGTAACGCGAAAGCAACCACCGAGCTGCGGCGGTGGAGCCGGAACCTGCGGGACGAGGTCGCCCGGCTTGCCCACCTCGAGGCAGAGCTCGACGTCGTCGTGGTCGATGAGCTTCGGCTGGCCGACCTGGTCGAGACGCAGGCCGGGCGCAAAGCAACGCTCGACGAACTGAACGAACTCAGCGGCCAGATCGGACCGGCACTCGCCGACCTCGAACAGCGCCGCGACGCGGCACGAATCTGTGCAGCCGGTCTCCAGCATGCGACCGACGCGTTGGCCGCGGCTGAGGCTCGGGTTTCGGCCGCCGCGCGGGCAAAGGAGTTGACCCGTCTCATCGCCTCGGCGAAGGCGGAACAGCTGAAGGTCGAACGAGCAGCGTTGACGGCGAAGGCCGACTGGCTCTCGTTGCGCGAGGCAAGGCTCGCCGGCATTGCGGCCGAACTCGCCGCCGACCTTGCCGACGGTCAGAACTGCCCGGTCTGCGGTTCGATCGAGCATCCGGTGCCGGCCCGCCCGACGCGGACCATCGTGACCGCGGACGACGAGCAGGCAGCTGCCGAGCATCACGAGGAGCTGTCCCAAGCCAGCCGGGAGGCGACCGACCGGGTCATCGCGTTGTGCGGGGAACTCGAGGTCTGCTCGTCGGTGACCTCCGGTGCCACGCTGACGGCTGTACGCAAGGAGCATGCGGTCGCGGTCACCGACGAGGCGAGCGCCCGCGCGGCTGCCGCACAACTGCCGGTCCTGGTTGCCGAACGCGCTGACCTCGTGGCTGGACAACGCGAACTCACACAACAAATCGCGAAGCTGACCGACGAGCAGAGCGCCGATCGAGCCGGTGCGAAGGAGCTCAGCCGTCGAGTTCGCGCCGGCCGGCTCCGCTTGGACGAGGCATGCGGAGCGGATGAATCCTTGCAGCTTCGGCGGGACCGGCTCACCGCTCTCGCCGCCGCCGCGGAGGCCGTCGAACAGGTCTGGGCCACGTACGCGCAGACGTTGAGCACGGCCACCGCTGCCAAGGCCCGGCTCGAAAACCGCTTGCATCGCTCAGATTTCGACGATGCGGGCTCCGCTATGGACGCGCTGTTGGACGAGCAGGGCCGCGATGACCTTGCCGCCGGGATCAGGGAGCACGAGGACGCCCAGACCGGCGTAGTCGCCGAGCTGACCGCAGCTTCCGACGAGGTCCACGACGCGTTTTCTGACCTAGCGGTTGGCCTGGACGCAGCCTTGCCCGGACCCGACTCGGAGACCGACAAGATCTTGGCCCTGTCCAAGCGGCTTCGGGCGGACCGCGAAGCACTCGAAGCCGAGCACGCAGCGGCCGTCAAGGCCCGCGAGCGCGCGGTAGGTGCGCTCAGTCGAGCAGAGCGAACCTGTGGCGAGCTCGATGAGCTGGCCGTATTGCTCGACCAGGCAGGGGCGGAGTGTGTGCCGCTGCGCGAGGCAAGCTCGCAGGCGAGCGCGCTCGCTGCCTTGGCTGCCGGCGCCGGTGCCAACGTCAAGAAGATGCGGCTGCGTTCGTACGTCCTGGCTGCCCGGCTCGAGCACGTGGCGGCGGCCGCAACGGCGCGGCTTCGGCAGATGTCCAGCGGTCGGTACGGGTTCGTGCACTCAGACGATCTCCGCGGTGGCAATCGGCGCAGCGGTCTGAGCGTGGACATCCTTGACAGTCACACCGGAACCCAGCGACCGACAAAGACTCTGTCGGGAGGCGAGAGCTTCATGGCGGCCCTGGCGCTGGCGTTGGGACTTGCCGACGTCGTCACCGCAGAGTCGGGCGGCATCACGTTGGACACGCTGTTCGTCGACGAGGGCTTCGGTGGCCTGGACCCCGACTCGCTGGACGCGGTGATGACCGTGCTCGACGAGCTGCGCCAGAGCGGTCGGGTCGTCGGCATCGTCAGCCACGTCGAAGAGCTGCGCACGAGGGTGCCGATGCAGCTGCACATCCACACCGGTTCGCATGGGTCGAGCCTCGAACCGCCTCGGTCTGATTTCCTGGCTGACCCGGTCTCGGTCCGGGCCGGCTGACGGTCCAGTCGTCAGGGAGTGCGCTGCAGGACCGTCCACGTGGCTATCTCGGTGCGGGATCGGACTCCCAGCTTGTTCAGGATCGAGCGGACGTGGGACTCCACCGTGCGTTCGGACAGAAAGAGTTGACCGGCGATCTCCCGATTCGACAACCCGTCCGACACCAGCCGGGCGACTTCGCTCTCTCGGTCGGAGAGCGGATTCTCGACAGTCGATTCAAGCCTGAGTTGGCGCAGTAGTTCCTCGGCGGAAGACCTCGGACCCGGCATGTTGAGTCGAGTGAATTCCGCCATGGCCTGAGAGGCAAGTTTGTGGGCTGTGGGGATCTCCTCGTTGGAGCCACCGCCGTGATTCGGGTTTCCAGCCACGGATTGCCGAGCATGGAGCGCCTTGGCCCAACCCAACCGGCTCAGGGCCGTGAAGGGTCGGGCACCGAGTCCCGCGTTGACTGCAACTGCGTCCGCGAAGTGCCGGAGAGCCGTGTCGAACTCGCCCGCCGTCAACGCGAGATTTCCGAGGCCGTACGCGTTCGAGCCGTGACAGAAGATCGACCCTGACCCATCGCCGGAGCAGTACTTCGCCGAAGGGGCCAACAGTTCGTACACCGCGCCGGCCACTTCGGAGTCGTCGAGAAGCACTGCGGCAACACCGATCTGACCCATGGTGCCCGCCCAGCGGGTGCCCTTCGGGAACTGCCCGGGAAGACCACGAAACTCCTCGAACGCTGCGACGGCCGCGTCCCGATCGCCGGTGATCGCCAGCCAGATGACGAGGCCGATCTGAATCAGCGGCATCGGTGGCGCGCCGCGCATCACCTCCAGTATCCCGTCGGGGAACTCCGCCGGGTCGCCGCGAACGATCGCGAGCTGCGTGCGGAACGCGTAGTAGAGACCGAACGTCGTCACATCGTCCATCTGCCGAGCAAGCCACATCGCGGCCTCGTTGTGCTCGTGTGCGCCGGCGAAGTCCCCGAACAGCGCGCATCGGGCCGCCGAGATCCGGTGGTGGTGCCAGCGCGCCAAAGCCGACTTGCGCTGGCGGGCAAGTTGATCGATTTCGGCCAGGTGACGGTCGGCCGTGGACAGATCGCCGAGCTGAAACGCCGCGTCGATACGCCAGAGGTGTCCCCATAGCGCGGCGATCGGTCGGTGCGCCTGGGCGCCGATCGCGATGGCACGTTCGGCCAATTGGATTCGCTCGTGCACGGTCTCCGGTACGGCGATCGAAAGGTGGCGAGCGGCAAGCGCATCGAGGATGGCTTCTTGGTCACCAGACGTCTCGGCTGCGGCGAGGGCGTCGGCGGACAAGCGCATCGCCGCCGGACCTCCCTCGTCCTCCGCGCTGGCAACGGCCAGTTGCGCCAGCAGGCGGGCCCGCATCACCTTTTCCTCCGGTGGCAAGAGCTCCAAGGCGCGCTGGCTGATCCTGCGCAACACGCGATACACCTCCGCCGAACCCACGCCGGTGATCACGAGCGCGGCCTGCGCGCCCAGGTCGGGGCGTTGGCAGCGCTCGGCGAGGTCGGCAACCAGCAGACAACACTCGAGAGCGTCGGGCACTCGTTCGGCGGCGAACTGGGCACGCGCCAGCTCCAAGGTGAGGACAGCCTGATCCTCCACCGGCTCGCCGAGTTCCGCGGCGCAATCCGCGGCTTGTTGTGCGAAACGGACGGCTTCGTCGTAGGCGAAGGCCGACTCGGCTGCGCGGGCCGCGCGTGTTGCCCAGTCCAGCGAGCGCCGTCGCGAACCTGCCCCGGCTCGGTGCCAGTGCGCGGCTACCAGGCCAGGAGGTACCGGGCGCTTCAGGTTTTCCAGCGCCGCGGCGATGCCGGCATGGAGCTCTCGCCTCGTCGTCGGCGACAGCCGGCCGTAGATCGCGTCGCGGACGAGTGCGTGCCGGAAGAAGACGGCTTCCTTAGCCTCCGCCCGGAGTACGCCGGCCGCCAGCCCCTGGGCGAGTTGCAGCGAGACCTCCTCGCCGGACCTCGCACTGGCCGCGGCGAGTACGTCTACCTCGAGCTGCTCGGCCATCACGCTGGCAACTTCGAGCAGTGCCCGTACGGACTCGGGCAGTCGGTTGAAGCGCGCCAGCACTACCTCGGCCAGGTCAGGGCGCTGCTCCGTCAGGTTTTCCAGCGCCGAAGGCTGCGCTGTATCGGTATCGGGGAGCACCTCGGTCAGTAGCCGCAGGAAGAGTGGATTCCCGTCGGTCAGGTCGCGCAACGCGCTCGCATGCGCGACCCACTCCGACGTGCCCGGGGTCTGGCGCATCCAGCTGGCCACATCAGTGGTCTCGAGACCGGACAGTGCGATCAGGCGTGCCTCCGGCGCGCGGACCAGATCCGGCAGTAGCTCGGCAAGGCTTGGGGATGTCTCGGGCCGAAATGTTGCCAGCACCAGGATCCGACTGTCGTCGAGCTCAGCCGCGATGTGACGCAGCAGCAGCAACGAGTCACGGTCAGCCCAGTGGATGTCCTCGAGTACGAGCAACAGGCCCTGTTCTGCGGAGCTCTGGAGGGCTTGCGTCACCGCGACGTGCAGTCGAAAACGGGCACTCTTGGGATCATCGATGTTGTCCGACGGTGGAGTCAGCGCTGCTTCGAGTTCGGGTAGATCGTTGGATGCGCGAATCCACGGCCAGAACGTCGGGGCTCCTGCATCGTCGACGGCAGTTCCTCGCGCCACTCGCAACCCCTGAGCCTGTGCCTGTTCGATTGCCCAGCGGGCCAACTGGCTCTTGCCCACGCCTGCTTCCCCACTCACCAGCAGCAGCCGGCCACGGCCCTGTTGTGCCTGCGCGAGTGACTTCGACGCCAGGTCCGTCGGTCCGCGACGGCCGACGAGAAAGGTTGTCGCTGCCGGCATCGGGCCAGTATCGCCGCTGGCCTAGAAATAGGGGTCTACTGCTGGACGGATGTCGAGAACGCGGCACTGGTTCCGACCAAGCTCTGACAGCGCCCGCTCAGGGTGCCGACTCGAGGGAGTGACGATGAAGTACATGATCATGATGTTCGGAGAGGCGGGAACCATGATGGAGACGGCATCACCGGAATGGATCCGCGAGATGATCGGGTTCATGGTCAAGATCGACCAGGACCTGACCGAGTCCGGCGAGTTGGTGTTCCAAGCCGGTCTCGCCGACGGCAGCACGGCGAAAGTGGTCAGCCTCGAGAACGGTGTGCCGGTCGCGACTGACGGTCCGTACGCCGAGGCGAAGGAGTCACTCATCGGCTACTGGGTGCTGGATGTCGAGAATGAGGCACGGATCATCGAAATCGCCGGTCAGATCGCCGCGTACGCCAACAAGGTCGAGGTACGTCAGGTCGCGGACGGGCCGCCGGACGTCTGACACCTCTGACTCGTGAGCACTCAGGTGAACATCGAGGACCTGCTGCGTGATCTCGCGCCGCTGGTCCTCGGTGCACTGGTGCGCCGGCACGGGCAGTTCGACACCTGCGAGGACGCAGTGCAGGAGGCACTGCTCGCCGCAACCCAGCAATGGCCAGAGCAGGGGCTGCCGCACGACCCGCGGTCCTGGCTCCTCACGGTTGCCTCGCGGCGCGTCGTCGACATCTGGCGCAGTGAGAGCGCCCGACAGCGTCGGGAGGAGACCGCCGTCGCCCTCGAGCCGACCGAGCCGGGAGAGCCCACCGACCAGGACGACACGCTCAGGCTGCTCTTCCTCTGCTGCCACCCGTCGCTGTCCGTCCCGTCCCAACTCGCTCTCACTCTGCGCGCGGTCGGGGGGCTCACGACGGCGGAGATCGCCCGCGCGTTCCTGGTCCCGGAGGCCACGATGGCCCAGCGGATCAGCCGGGCAAAGCAGGCGATCAAGGCCGCTGGTCTCCGCTTCGAACTGCCGGCAGGGACTGAGCGCGCCGAACGGCTGCGGGTGGTCCTGCATGTCCTCTACCTCGTCTTCAACGAGGGCTACCTGACGACAGCCGGACCGATGCCGCATCGAGCGGATCTCACCGCTGAGGCGATGCGGCTGACGCGGCTGTTGCATGAGCTGGCACCCGAGGAGGCCGAAGTCAGCGGTCTGCTCGCGCTGCTCCTGCTGACAGATGCCCGCCGCGCTGCCAGGACCGATGCCGCCGGATGGCTTGTGCCGCTGGGCGAACAGGATCGGGGGCTGTGGAACACCGACCAGATCCGGGAAGGCATCGCCTTGGTGACTCGGACCCTCGGCACCGCACCCGCCGGGCCGTACCAACTGCAAGCGGCGATCGCCGCCGTCCATGACGAAGCGGCCACCGCGAGAGAGACGGACTGGCCGCAGATCCTCGCGCTCTACGAGGTGCTTGAACGGCTGTCTCCTGGGCCTGTGGTCACGCTGAATCGCGCGGTGGCGGTGGCCATGGTCCATGGAGCGCGTGCGGGCTTGGCCGTGCTGGGCACGCTCGACTCCGATGCACAGATGGCCCAGACGCATCGGCTCGACGCCGTACGCGCACACCTGCTCGAACTCGCCGGAGACACAGCCGCCGCCCGCCACGCCTACCACCGGGCGGCACGGAAGGCCGCCAGCGTCCCCGAACAGCGTTACCTGGCATTGCGCGCCGCCGAACTGCAGCAGTAACCCCGCATCCCAGCGAAAGGAAGATCATGAACTGGACTCTGGAAGTCATCGTCCTTCCCGTGACCGACGTCGATCGCGCGAAAGAGTTCTACATCGATCAGGTGGGTTTTCACCTCGACCACGACGCCTCGCCAGATCCGGCGATCCGGGTCGTACAACTCACTCCGCCGGGGTCCGCATGCTCGATCTGCATCGGCCCGGAGATCGAAGGTGCCGTTCCCGGTTCGGTCAAGGGACTCCAGATCGTCGTTCCCGACCTCGATGCCGCACGGGCCGAATTGCTCGAGCGTGGGGTGGAGGTCGGTGACATCGTGAAGTACGGCGACATGGACGGCGGACGATTCGTCTACTTCAGCGACCCGGACGGCAATCAGTGGGCGGTGCAGGAGATCAAGGCTCGCGGCTGAGCGGGATACGCCGCACGAACCAGCCCCGGCCATTCATCTGCAGTACCACCTGGTCGCCGCGGAACATCTGCCACTGCAGGAAGACCGTCCCGAGCTCGGGGAGCGCGAGGACGGCTGGGCATCGGTCACCGTCAGGACCGCGTTGAGTTCGTCGCCGGCGAACACAGGCGCGAGCCAGCGCAGGTTCTCCATTCCGGGGGAGGTGTCTGCGGCCGCTCGGGTCAGGACGCCGTCGACGTACATGCGCATCAGCGCACTGACCGTGAAGAAGCCACTCGCGATCAGCCTGCCCCACCGCGAGGCCTCCGCCCGCGGTCGATCCACGTGGTACCACTGCGGATCGAAACGCTGGGCGAACGCGACCATCTCGGCTTCGTCGATGATCAGCGTGCCCAGGTCGAACGTCCGCCCCGGAGTGAGGTCTTCGAAGTAGATCGTGGGCTCGGCAGAGGCGCACATGGTCTCCACCGTGGCATATGGCCGCCGGGGATCATTCAGCTGCTCGCCACGTAGTCGTCGGCCGGGCGCTGCAGTCATCAGTTCGGACCTCCCCTCCGGCTGACTAGCCTGACCGGGTGGATTCGCGCACCGGCCTTCCGGTCGTCGGCATGGTCGGCGGGGGGCAGCTCGCGCGGATGACGCACCAGGCGGCCATCGCGCTCGGTCAGTCGCTTCGGATTCTCGCCCAGTCACCGCAGGACGGCGCCGCGTTGGTGGCCGCCGACACCGTGATCGGTGAGCACACCGTGTACGAGGATCTGCGCGCCTTTGCCGAAGCCTGTGACGTGCTCACGTTCGATCACGAGCACGTGCCCACCGAGTTCATCCGGTCGTTGGCCGCCGCCGGGCACACGGTCTATCCGGGAGCCGATGCGCTCGTCCATGCGCAGGACAAGCTGGTCATGCGGGCGGCGCTCACCAAGGCCGGCGTGCCGGGGCCAGCCTGGGCGCAGGTGTCCACTGCAGATGACGTGGCCGCGTTCGGGCAGCAGCACGGCTGGCCGGTCGTACTCAAGCTTGCTCGCGGCGGGTACGACGGCCGAGGCGTCTGGACACTCCCTGACGCTGCCTCGGCGGGCGAGGTGCTCGAACCTGACCGCGCGTACCTGGTCGAAGCGCGGGTGCCGATCCGCCGGGAACTCGCCGCTCTCGTTGCTCGCTCGCCGTTCGGACAGGTCTGCGTATGGCCGATTGTCGAGACCGTCCAACAGGACGGGATCTGTGTTGAAGTGATTGCCCCTGCGCCGGGTCTGTCCGCCGACCTGGCGGGCCAGGGGGCCCAGCTCGCCGTGCGGTTGGCCGACGAACTCGGCGTTGTAGGCGTCCTGGCGGTGGAACTCTTCGAGACCGACGCCGGATTGCTGGTCAACGAGCTCGCCATGCGGCCGCACAACAGCGGCCACTGGACGATCGAAGGTTCTCGGACCAGCCAGTTCGAACAACATCTGCGCGCGGTGCTCGACTACCCGCTGGGCACCCCGACGATGACGGCGCCGTGGGTGGTGATGGCCAACCTCTTGGGTGGGCCGGACGGTGGGATGGCACTCGACGAGCGCGTTCACCACGCGATGGCCCAGTGGCCGGATGTGAAGCTGCACCTGTACGGCAAGGCGTCCCGGCCGGGCCGCAAGCTCGGGCACGTCACAGCGCTGGGAAACGATCTCGCGGACGTACGGGCCAGAGCTAGCGCCGCCGCGGCGTACCTGCGACAAGGAGGACACCCATGACCGACGTGCCGGAATCCGACGGCAAGGTGCCCGACGTCGGCCTGATCATGGGCAGCGACTCGGACTGGAGAGTGCTGAGCAGCGCCGCCGAGGTCCTGGATTCGTATGGAATCTCCTACGAGGTACGCGTCGTCTCCGCACACCGGACACCGCACGACATGCTCGACTACTCCTCGCGGGCGGCAGAGCGTGGCCTGCGGGTGATCATCGCCGGGGCTGGCGGAGCCGCTCATCTGCCCGGCATGGTCGCATCCGCGACGACGCTGCCTGTGATCGGCGTGCCCGTCCCGCTTGCGCAACTCGACGGGTTGGACTCGCTGCTGTCCATCGTGCAGATGCCGGCCGGGGTGCCCGTGGCGACGGTGGGGATCGGCGCCGCGCACAATGCCGGCCTGCTGGCCGTACGCATCCTCGCCGCAGCGGAGCCGCATCTTCGCTCGGCACTCCTGGCCGCGGCCGAGCAACTGGCAGAGTCCGTGCGGCGCAAGGACGCAACGCTCCAAACGCGACACGCGGCCGAGCGCGCCGACGATGCCGGCAAACCCGGCGCCGAGGGCGATTCGAACCAGAGCTGAGTTAGCCTCAACACGTGACAAGTTCCGCGCAAACCGCCCCGTACCAGCTCAGTGACGAGCACGAGATGGTTCGTCGAGCGGTGCGCGACATCGCCGAGCGAGAGATCGCGCCGCACGCGGCAGACGTGGACGAGAAGAGCCGCTTCCCGGACGAGGGGCGGGCAGCGCTGACTAGGGCTGGCTTTCACGCGGTCCACATCCCCGAGGAGTTCGGCGGGGCCGGCGCCGACCCGATCTCGACCTGCATCGTGATCGAGGAGGTCGCCCGTGTCTGCATGGCGTCCTCGCTGATCCCCGGGGTCAACAAGCTGGGCACGACACCGGTGCTGCTGGCCGCATCGGATGACCTGAAGAAGCAAGTCCTGCCCGGCGTCGCCTCCGGCGAGCACATGTTCTCCTACGCGCTGTCCGAGCGGGAGGCAGGCTCTGATGCTGCGGCGATGAAGACCAAGGCCCGCTTGGACGGTGACCATTGGGTCCTCAACGGGACTAAGGCGTGGATCACCAACGCCGGGGTCTCGCAGTGGTACACGGTGATGGCCGTTACCGATCAGGACAAGGGCAGCAACGGCATCTCGGCTTTCGTGGTGAACGCCGATGACCCTGGCTTCGAGGTGGGCACGAAAGAGCGCAAGATGGGAATCAAGGGTTCCCCCACCTGCGAGATCCACTTCACTGACTGCACGATTCCGGCCGATCGGATCATCGGCGAGCCGGGCACCGGTTTCAAGACCGCGCTCCGGACGCTTGACCAGACCCGGCCGACGATCGGCGCGCAGGCCGTCGGCGTTGCCCAGGGCGCACTCGATGCGTCGCTTGCGTACGTCAAAGAACGCAAGCAGTTCGGTAAGGCGGTCTCGGAGTTCCAGGGCGTCCAGTTCATGCTGGCGGACATGGCGATGCAGATCGAGGCGGCCCGGCATCTGGTGTACGTCGCTGCGTCACGTGCCGAGTTCGGTGCAGATGTGGGCATCCTCGCGGCGGCGAGCAAGTGCTTCGCCTCTGACGTGGCGATGAAGGTGACCACCGACGCCGTGCAACTGTTCGGGGGCGCCGGCTACACCAAGGACTTCCCGGTGGAGCGGATGATGCGCGATGCCAAGATCACCCAGATCTATGAAGGCACCAATCAGATCCAGCGAATGGTGATGGCCCGCAACCTCCTCCGCCGCTGACCGCCGACCCCTTCGTGGCGGTTTCCGTGGAAACCGCCAGGCTCGGGACGCGACAGTAGAGCCCTTCGTGGCGGTTTCCGTGGAAACCGCCAGGTTCATGAGGCGAGCAGGCTGCGGAGTCTCTGACCAACTCGAGTGAAGTCGTGCAGATCACTCGACGTCATGTGCACAACCGTCCAGCCGAGCCGGGCCAGTGCCGCATCCCTGCTCCTGTCGGCAGCTTGCTGCACGGGATCGGCATGGTACGAACCGTCGTACTCCAGAGCGATCTTCTTGGCCGGCCACGCAAAGTCAACCCGGGCGACGAAGCGTCCCTCCTCGTCGAACACCTCGTGTTGTAGCGCGGCTGGAGGCAGGGACTCCGCGTGCAACAGCCACCGGGTCCAGCTCTCGCCTGGCGATTCACTGAGTCCATTGGCCAGCTCGAACACTGGGCGTGCTCTCGTCACTCCCCACACCCCGGCTCTGCCGCTCACGTGGTCAAGCAGTTGTGGCTGAGTCACGACGCCTCGGCGAAGCAGTCCGTCGACGGTCGCCAACGCGTTGCGCGGCGCGGTCAGCGTCGCCGCATCCCAAGCACACCGCAGGGGAGATGCCAGCCGGAGTCCATTGACCAGGTTGATCTCGGCCTCGGCCAGCTCACACACGTGAAGCCTGATGCCTCGGACTCCCTTTGCGGGTATCTCCGGCGCAAGGATGAGCATCACTGGGTCGAGTGGCTCGGCATGTGGAACGCCGTACCACCAAGCCGCGGAATGCGCCGTCAGCACCGTTGTACTTGGCATCAGGAGCAGGGCGGCGAGTGTCCTGATGCCATGGTCGACTCGGATCCCGGGTGGCGCGTAAATCCCGTGCAAGATCCTCGTGTACTCACGGCGAAGTCGGCTCGCACTGATCAAACCCTCGGCCACTGCGTCCGAGCCGCGAAAAATCTGGCCACGCAGTCGGTCGGGGACGCGCGGTCGAGGTTTGGCATCGACGTCGAGCATCGGGAAATACTGGCCCGGACTCGACCGCCCCGGCCGCGGCTATCCACGGACGTGGCGGTTTCCGTGGAAACCGCCAGGATTCGGCACTCCCGACCGTGGCGGTTTCCGTGGAAATCGCCAGAAGTCGGGCAGCGAACCGCCGGCGGGTTAGCCCGCGCCGGTGGGGATGACCATCGTCGGCGGAGTTCCCACCACGATCAGATCCGCCTCGGTCGCCTTCACGACGTCATCGGCACTGACGCCCGGCGCGGTCTCCCGCAGGACGAGACCTTCGTCGGTGACATCCAGGACGGCGAGATCAGTGATGATCCGGTCGACGCAGCCGCGCCCGGTGTAGGGCAGATCGCACTCGTTGAGGATCTTCGGAGATCCGTCGCGCGCAACGTGTTCCATCATCACGATCACCCGCTTGGCACCGTGGACGAGATCCATTGCGCCGCCCATGCCCTTGACCATCTTGCCCGGGATCATCCAGTTGGACAGATCACCGGTGCGGCTGACCTGCATGGCCCCGAGGATCGCGACGTCGATGTGACCGCCGCGGATCATCCCGAAGCTCAGCGCCGAGTCGAAGAACGCGGCGCCCGGGAGGAGGGTGACGGTTTCCTTGCCGGCGTTGATCAGGTCCGGGTCCTCGTCGCCCTCGTACGGGTACGGACCGACCCCGAGGATCCCGTTCTCGCTCTGCAGTACGACATGCACGCCATCGGGGATGTAATTGGGCACCAGCGTCGGCATGCCGATTCCGAGATTCACGTACTGCCCGTCCTCGAGGTCCGCGGCGACCCGAGCGGCTAGTTCGGTGCGCGACAGGGCCATCAGGCCGCCCCTGCCTCGACCAGGCCGGCAGCGCCCGGCCGGGGTCGGACTGTTCGTCGCTCGATGCGTTTGTCCTCGGCGCTGACCTGAACCACCCGTTGGACGAACACGCCCGGGGTGTGCACCGACTCCGGCTTGATCTCTCCGGGGTCGACCAGTTCCTCGACCTCGGCGATGGTCACCCGCCCGGACATGGCGCAGAGATTGTTGAAGTTGCCGGCCGACTCCCGATAGACCAGGTTTCCGTGCCGGTCGCCCTTCCATGCCCGGACCAGCCCGTAGTCGGCGATCAACGCCCGTTCCATCGTGTACATCTGGCCGTCGAACTCCCTGACCTCACGGGGCTGGCTGTGCACCGCCACGGTGCCGTCCGCGTTGTATCGCATCGGCACGCCGCCGTCGGCGATCTGGGTGCCAACGCCGCTGGGAGTGAAGAATGCCGGGATGCCGCACCCGCCGGCGCGCAGGCGCTCGGCCAGCGTGCCCTGCGGGGTGAGTTCCACCTCGAGCTCGCCGCTGAGGAACTGCCGGGCGAACTCCTTGTTCTCGCCGACATACGAGCTGACCGTACGGCGAATCCGGTGGTGTGCGAGGAGGACGCCCAGCCCCCAGCCGTCCACACCGCAATTGTTCGAGTACGTCTCGAGGTCGGTGGCTCCTTGCTCGTACAGGGCGTTGATCAATGAGATCGGCACGCCGCACAGACCGAAACCGCCGACCGCCAGACTTGCCCCGGACGCAACGTCTGCGACCGCATCTGCGGCGCTGGCCATGACCTTGTCCATGTCACCCCACCTCGAAGTTCAATCGGCTAACCACCGAGAACGGGGATCCCGGGGAGCGCGAATCCGAGCGTAGCCGTGACCAGCTCCGCTGAGGCACGGGCCGGGAGACGCTCCGAGCCGACATCGGTCACGAGGACCACGCTGGTGCCTGCGGCCAGCGGTGCGAGCAACCACGACAGCGGACCGGCGGCAACTGCCGCGTCTCGGCTGACCATGATGCGGTCACCCTCGGACATGCCGGCTCGGTCCGCGAACTCCTGCGCAGCGCCGGCAAGCGTTGCCTGAGTGAGTGTCAGGCTGCCCGCGGTCAGCGCCGGCGCAGCTGGGTTGACCGGAGGCGAGGCCCGGAAGTGATCACCGTGGACACCGATCTCCTGCGCGTAGTCGGTGACGCCGGGTCGCTGGCCAGACATGGCTCGCCCCCACGCGTCCAGGCTCACGCCCACCATCTCGCAGTCCACGCCGTCGAAATCGTCGAGACTGGCCTCGGTGCAGAACATCGCATCGGGTCCGGGTGCGGCAGTGCTGTCTGGAAAGTCGAGCAGCACCTCGTGCCCGGCACTCCACGCGCCCAACAGGATTCCGGCGGTCTGCCAGTGCGGGGGAAGCAGGACGGCGATCCGGGCTCCACCGTTGAGGCCGAGACCATCGGTGAGGAAGTTTGCGGTCTTGGCCACCCAGTTGCCCAATGTCGTGGCCGAGACTTCGGTTCGTTCACCGCTGGCATCGTCGTAGTAGGTGAGGAATGGACCCGCGGGGTCGCGGAGCAGTGCCCGATCGAACAGGAGGGGGATGCTCAGTTGACGCACCCGGTGTCGGCGGCCGTGCGTGGGACGTCCGCATCCCCCGGAGCATCGTCAGCAGGGTCGACCGCCGCACCGACGCCGTTGAAGTCCGAACCGAGCACGAGTTGGATCTCGTCCCCCTCCACCGTCGGATCGGCGCGTACGGCCGCACCAGGAATGGAGGCGGCCAGCGTGGCGGCTTCGCTCTCCATGCCTTCGGCGTACCGGATCTCGGTCTGGGAGTAGTCGCTGCTGTCGGCGTTTCCGGTGGAGACCACGACGAAACCAGCGCCCTCCAACTCGGTCTGGGTTTGCGCGGCAATCCCCGTGGTCCCCGACCCGTTGAACACCGCGACGCTGACGTCGCTGGGATCGACGAGTTCCGGCGCGGCCGCCGGCGACCCGTCGGCTGGCTCAGCCGTCAAGTTGGCGAAGAAGTCGTAGAGCACCTCGCGACTCTCGGGTACGACGATGGACAGCCCGTCCTCGGTACCGGTGCCCAGGTTGGGCATCGTCTGGAAGTTGACGGTCCCGGCCGTGACTGCCTGCATCTGTTCGGCCAGGCCGAAGAGGTCGAGGTTGGTGTCCACGGTCAGCGCTTGGGAGGCCGCCTCCACCAGTTGACGCTGCAGGCCCAGGTCGAAGAACACCTCTTGGGACAGGAGTTTGCTGACCATGCCGGCCATGAACACCTGCTGGCGCACGATGCGGTCCAGGTCGCCACGCGGCAACCCGTCGCGTTGCCGGACAAAGGCCAGTGCCTGCGGCCCGCTGATGGTCTGCGGTCCGGCTGGCAGGTTGATACCGGACTTGCGTTCCTGTTGGGCCTCACAGAGGTTGACCGGTACGCCCCCCACGATGTCGGTGAGTAGCACGAAGCCGAACAGGTCGATGGACACGTAATGGTCGATCGCCAAACCACTGATCGAACTGATCGTCTGGATTAGCTTCGTGGCGCCGTAGGCAGCCCGCTGCTCGTCCGTGCTGCCGGAGGGCGCGTCCTCGTTGTAACCCAACGCGAAGGCGGCGTTCAGCTTGTGCGTGCCATGGCCGGGGATGTCGACGTAGGAGTCCCGGGGGAAGGACACGAAGGATGCGCGAGTGCCGTCGGCCGGTACGTGCAACAAGATCATCGTGTCGGTGTTCATGCCGGGCTCGAGGCTGACCCCAAGTTGGGCGAGTTGTTCAGCGCTCAGATTGGTCCGGTTGTCGTTGCCGACGATCAGGATGTTCATCGCGTCGGGGTCGCCGCCGCCGGCGTTGCTGTTTCCGTCGGTGGGAATGACGTCCTGGCGCAACAGGTTCTGTTCGGCGACCTGAGTCAGATACCAGCCCCAGCCGCTGACGCCCAGCAGGCTGAGAGAGAGCAGCCCAGCCACGATCCGAGCACCGACGAACAAGCCTGACCGGCGTTGGCGACCGGACTTTGCCGGTCGGTTCGAGGAGCGTGGCGCACGCTGCTCGCGCGGCCCAGCAGACGTGGCCCGCCCTGAGTCCCGGCCGACCCGCGGGTCCAGATGAGGAGGCAGACGGCGGTCGCCCTCGTACCCGTCAGTCACCTGTCGAATGTACCTGCGCGCGGACGCCGGCTCACTCGACCCACGGGTCGCGGGCGAGTCCGCGCTGCCCGACCGAGCGATGGCCCGATGCCGTGCACGATGGTGCTCGCCCGGCTCCCTAGGCTGGCCGGGTGAGCACCGCCGGGAACGAGCCGCTTCGCCGGGTGTACGGCGTGATCCCAGCCGGCGGGAGCGGACTGCGGCTGTGGCCACTCTCGCGCGCCGGAGCGCCGAAGTTCCTACACACCCTGTCGAGCCACGACGATCGCAGTCTGTTGCAAGCCACCGTCGACCGGTTCGCCCCGATCGTCGCCATCGATCGAGTGCTCGTGGTGACCGGTGCCAAGCATGCGGCCTCGGTCGCCGATCAACTCCCCGACCTTGCGGCCGCGAATCTGATCGCCGAACCGTTCCCTCGAGAGTCCGGTCCGGCCATCGCCCTGGCCGCGGCTCTGATCCACCAGCGAGATCCAACCGCGGTGATGATCTCCTGCCATGCCGACCAACTTGTGGGTGACCTCGAGGCCTTCCAATCGGCACTGCGGATCGCGATCGACGTCGCTGACAGCGGCAAGCTGGTCACCATCGGCATCCGGCCCGAGCGCGCGGAGACCGGGTACGGCTACCTCCGCCTCGGCGAGCCCTTACCGATCCACGGCGCCAGAGCAGTGGCCGAATTCCGGGAGAAGCCGGACACCGAGACCGCTGAGCGCTATCTGGTCTCGGGGGACTACCTCTGGAATGCCGGGATGTTCTGCTGGCGGGTGGACACCTTCCTCGAGCAGTTGGCCATCGATCTTCCCGACCTGCATGCCGGCGTGCTCGCCCTCGCACCTCTGTGGGGGCGCGCAGCGCAGGAGGAGATCGAGCAGGCTTGGGCCAAGCTGCCGAAGGTCAGCATCGATCATGGACTGATGCAGCCGGCCGCGGGGCGCGGGGTCGTCGCGACTGTGCCCGCGGAGTTCGGCTGGGCCGACGTCGGCGACTGGGACACCCTGGGCACCTTGGTCGCGACGAACGCCGACGGGCACGCTCACGTGGGCAGCGGCTCCCTCGTGTCCCGGGACGCCGCCGACTGCGTCGTCGTGACCGGCTCCGGCCGCACGGTGGCGCTGCTCGGAGTCGCTGGACTCGTTGTCGTCGACACTCCCGACGCATTGCTCATCTGTCCGCGGGAGCGGGCCCAGGACGTCAAAGCACTGGTCGAGCAGGTCCAGCGCGAGGGTCACGACGTCGTTCTCTGAGCTGCCACATAGAGTCCGATTCGGAGCAGGCATTTCAAGCAGACAGGAGCACCTATGCAGCTGGCCGACACCGCGGCCATCGTCACCGGCGGCGCATCCGGGTTGGGCGAGGCCACGACTCGGGCATTGACCGCGAAGGGCGTGGCCGTGACGATCCTGGACCTGCAGGAGGACAAGGCGGCCGCCCTGGTCGCCGAACTCGGCGGCGCCACCTCGTTTGTGACAACCGACGTGACCGACGGCGAGCAGGTGCACGCAGCCGTGGCGGAAGCGGCCGGCAAGGGCAGGGAGCTGCGTGCCGCCGTCTGTTGCGCCGGGGTCGGCTGGGCAGCACGAGTACTCAGCCGGGATGGAACTCCACACGATCTCGACCTGTTCAGCAAGATCGTCGGCATCAACTTGATCGGGACGTTCAACGTCTTGCGCCTGGTAGCGGCGGCGATGACCGGCAACGAGCAGGACGGGCAGGGTGAGCGGGGCGCCATCGTCACCACCGCGTCGATCGCCGCGTTCGACGGCCAGATCGGTCAGATCGGCTACGCGGCCTCGAAAGCCGGGGTCGTCGGCATGACGCTCCCGGCAGCGCGTGACCTGGCCAGCATCGGCGTGCGGGTCAACACGATCGCGCCGGGCATCATCGACACTCCGATGCTGGCCGGCCTGCCGGAGGACGTCCGCGCGGGGCTGGCCGCTGGCGTGCCATTCCCGAAGCGGCTCGGCACGCCCGACGACTACGCCAACCTGGCGATGTTCCTGCTGGAACACCCCTATCTCAACGGCGAGACGGTACGGATGGACGCTGCGCTGCGGATGCCCCCGAAGTAGCGGCGGCGCAGACTGGCCGACGTGCGGGAAGCGACGTGGCGACCGGGCTGGCCGGTCGATGTGGCGCGGACTTTGGGCCCGCTGCGACGCGGTGGCCGCGACCCGTCCTTTCGACGGGATCCGGACGGTGTCTGGTGGCGGACCACGACGACGCCCGAGGGTCCAGCGACCGTGGCGATCCGGGTGGATCGCGAGGGAGTGCACTCCGCCGCGTGGGGTCAGGGCGCCGATTGGGTGATCGGCACCGTGCCGGGTTGGCTGGGTGCCGACGATGACCGATCGGAGTTCAGGCCGACCGATGCGATCGTGGTGCGGCTCGATTCCCGGTTCCCAGGCCTCCGGCTCGGCCGTACCAACCGGATTTGGGACTGTCTGGTGGCAGCCGTCATCGAGCAGAAGGTCACCAGCGCCGAGGCCTTCCTAGCGTGGCGAGCCCTGCTTCTCGCGGCGGGCACTCCGGCGCCCGGACCGGCCGGCGAGCGGATGCGCGTTCCACCGACACCCGAGGCCCTGCTGGCACTCACCGACTGGCAATGGCACCGGATCGGGCTCGACGGGCAACGGCGGCGCACCCTGCGCGCCGCGGCTACGGTTGCCGACCGGCTGGAGGCCGGGGTGGAGATGTCGCGTGCTGATGCGGCCAAACGGCTGCAAGTCGTCCCAGGCGTCGGAATCTGGACAGCGGCCGAGACCATGCAACGTGCCGCCGGAGATCCGGACGCGGTCTCGGTAGGCGACTACCACACGTCGTCGCTCGTTGGCTGGGCCTTGATCGGGGTGAAGGTCGACGATGACCGGATGCTCGAGTTGCTGGAACCCTTTCGCCCGCAACGGCAACGGGTCGTGCGCCTGATCGAATGCGGTGCGCCCCGCCCGGCCCGGCGAGGACCGCGTGCGCCGATCCGCAACTACCGCTCGCTCTGACCGATCACAACGAGCCCGTGCGCCCGGCTGCCTGCTGGCCCAAGATCGGCCGGCAGCTCGCCGACTTGGCCGGGTGAGAGCCACGTCGCGGCAAGACCTTCGGCGTGCAACTGGATCAACAGCGCCGATATCGCCATGCCCAGTCGAATGAGCGCCTCGTCCGGTGCGCTGTCGGCCCGGTCGACCAGCACCGGGATGACGACGGCGGCTGCCTGACGAAGGAGCACGGCCTCCAGCGGGGCCGATCGTGCGCCGTTCGTACGCCAAGGGTTGTCGGGGAGCAAGTGCAGGCCACCGGTCTCGCCGGTGGCGCGCAGGGCAGTTGCGACGGAATCCCGAACGATGGCGAGCGATATCGGGCCGGGCCCGAACCCGGACGCGGGTCGGCGGCTGCGTACGACGTCGCGGGTTCCCAACGGGAACATGTCCTCGGCGACCGGCCGCCGCAGCGCTGCCGAGCCCAGCCCGTCGTCGGGCAGCGGTTGCAGTCCGCGGATGACGGCAGCGGGTACCCCCGACAACTTTCCCTTGACCAGGTCTGCGGCTGCGGCGACCTCGTCGGCAACTGCGATCTCGGTGACTTCGAGCGGGACTCCGCTGGTGTCGGGCACTCCCCGCAGATCCGCAACGGCACCCATCCCAGCCACACCGATCGCGGTGTCGGTGACGCCGCGACGCCAGGGTCGTCCCATCGTGTCGCTGATCACCACAGCGACCTGCACGCCGGCGCGCGTGGCTATCGCCGCGCGAAGGGCACGGGCCGAAGCGTCCGGATCGAGAGGAAGCAGCGCCAGCTCTCCCGCGGCGGTGTTGGAGCCATCCACGCCCGCGGCAGCCATGACCCACCCATGGCGGGTCACCACGATCCGCGTGGCTCCGCGCTCGGCCACGACGCGCGCTGTCTCGGCAGTGACGGCCTCTTGGCGGGCGCGTTCTCGCCCGGCCGGGTCAGTCGGAGCGGGGACCAGTCGACCTTCCACCTTCGAGACGGCCTTGGACGTGACGACGAGAATGTCGTCGTCGAGCAGCCACGGCGCTGCTTGGCAGAGGAGTCCGGCCAGATCGTCGCCGGGCCGCAGCTCGCCCAGCCCGTTGATCGGCAGGATCTGCACGATCGGCGGGTCAGTCACGGCAGAGATCAAGCGCGGCACGGGCCATCGCGGCTGTGGCGTCGAGGTTGCTCATGAGCAAGGGCACTGCTCGAACTTCGACACCTGGGATGTCAGCGGTTTCAGTCTCATGAATCAGCCAGCCGTCGAGGATTCCTTCGGACTTGCGCGAGCCGTAATGTTCGCCGACCCCTTCTGCGGTGACCGGAACGCCGAGCACCGGAAGGCAGCGATCAGCCATACCGCGAATGACAGAGCCATCGATGATCGGGGAGATGCCCACGACTCGCGCCGGCCCCTCCTGCAGGGCCGCACGGATTCCGGGGAGAGCCAGAATCGGGCCGATGCTGACCACCGGATTGCTCGGGGCGAGCAGCACTGCGTCGGCCTCGGCGATGGCCGAGATCACCCCTGGGCCGGGGCCCGCCGCGTCCAGGCCGACGAAGACGAACTCCTCGACCGGTGGCTTGGCGTGGTGGGCGATCCACCACTCCTGGAAATGCACGACCCGCCGTACACCGTCGATCTGGCACACCACATGGGTCTCGACCCGCTCGTCACTCATCGGCAGTAACGTGGCGCCGGGCTGCCACCGTTCGCAGAGCGCTGCGGTCACCTGCGAGAGCGGGTAACCGGCATCCAGCATCCGGGTTCGGATGAGATGGGTCGCTATGTCGCGGTCGCCCAGGCCGAACCAAGCAGGCTCTGCGCCGTAGGCGGCGAGCTCGTCCTTGGCGTGCCAGGTCTCCTCCTGACGGCCCCAACCACGCTCCGTGTCAATACCGTTACCCAATGTATACATCACGGTGTCGAGGTCCGGGCACACCCGCAAACCGTGAACTGTGAGGTCATCTCCGGTGTTCACGATGACGCGGATCTCGTGCGCAGAGGCCGAAGCCTGGTGGGCGCCTTCGGATTCCAGCACAGCTCGGAGACCAAGGAGGAAGCGGGCACCGCCGACTCCGCCTGCCAGGACCACGACGCGCACCCGCCCATCCTTCCCCGCGGCCGTCAACGGGTAGCAGATGGGGTCTTGACGGGAGGCTAACGACACGCGTGTAATTTCATCTGCGTGAGTAGCTACCAGTCAGGTGGCTACTGCCGGGTCGAGACAGTAGGGCAACTCTGATGGCCGAAGCAGGAGCAGTGGCGAGAGCTGACGGGGGATGGTCGAACGACAACTGGCCGGGAAGTGGTGGTCCGGGACTTGGTAGCCGGCGAGCACCCAAGTCCGGATACTTCGCCGGAGGTGCGGGTACCGCAGCCGACGGATTCGGGAAGGACTGGCTCCCCAGCGACAGGGCGGCGGCAGACCCGTTCGGGGTCGACGTCTACACCACCGACCCCTGGGGCCAGGAGGCCGAGCGGGACTGGCAGGAGCGCGCACTGTGCGCCCAGACCGACCCCGAGGCGTTCTTCCCGGAGAAGGGCGGCTCCACCCGCGAGGCAAAGAAGATCTGCACCGGCTGCGAAGTGCGCGCTGAATGCCTGGAGTATGCGCTGGCCCACGACGAGCGCTTCGGGATCTGGGGCGGGCTGTCGGAGCGCGAACGCCGCAAGCTCCGCAAGCGCGCCGTCTGATCCAAGACTGCGGGCGAATTCAGTGCCCGGGATCGATCTCTTCCGGGTCGCGGCCCAGCAGCACGGCCACCTGATCGACGACCACCTCGTGCACGAGATCGGCAAGGTCCCCGCGGTCCCTGGCCCGGATCTCCAGCGGCCGGCGATAGAGCACGATCCGGGCCGGCAGTCGGTGTCCTGACTCAGAGAGTCTGGCCGGCAGCAATCGAGCCAGCGGCACGTTGCCGTCCTCGAGTACGTCACTGCCGTGGACGAGTTCGTCGACACTCGCCGTGCTCAGATAGGGAACGTCCTCCACGGCGAACTCCACGCCATCCAGTTCGCGCTGCCAGCGCAGTTCCAGATCCTCGACTGTGTCCAGGACGAGGTCGTCGAATTGCGCCGCTCGGGAGCGGGCCAGCGGCACGGTCTGCGGGACCAACCGCCCCCGCAGTCCCCGCCCCCTGCGGTCACGCGACCTCGTGCGGTCTGGTCGGCTGCGGCTCACCAGGGGAGCGTACGGCCGCGACGCCGTCCCGTGACGGCAGGAGTTGCGCGGTGCGCCTTCACCGATAAACCGGCTACGGGGGATAACGTCCCCGCTCGTGAGACAGCAGGCGCGGCGGTGCTCGCGGAGCGGGTGCGCCAACGCGGCAGTCGCCACCTTGACCTATGTGTACGCGGAGTCGACAGCTGTCGTCGGCCCGCTGGCATCCTTCTCCGAACCGCACAGTTACGACCTGTGTGAAGCACACGGCCAACGGCTCACCGCGCCCCGAGGCTGGGAGGTCGTCCGGCACGAAGTCAATCCCGACGACATCCTCCCCAGCACCGATGATCTTCTGGCTCTGGCCGATGCCGTACGGGAGGCCGCACGGCCCACGCACGTGCCGCCCGAATTGCCGCCACCGAGCAGCGGTCGGCGCGGCCACCTGCGAGCCGTCCCGCTGCTGCCCTGAGCGTCGGGCTTCCCAGAGCGGCGAAGCGGGGCACGGTTAGGCTCCGGGCGTTATGAAGACGCGGGATCTGTCGACGATCGTCAAGGCATATGACATCCGAGGCGTAGTCCCGGAAGAGTTCGACGAGCACATCGCGCGCGATCTCGGCGCCGCGTTCGCCCAGTTCATGGCCACACCGACGATCGTGACCGCCCATGACATGCGCGAGAGTTCGATTCCACTCTCGAGAGCATTCGCTGAGGGTGTGCTGGCACACGGCACCGACGTCATCGAGGCGGGCCTGGGTTCGACGGATCTTCTCTATTTCGCTTCCGGCTCTCTGAACGTTCCCGGAGCGATGTTCACGGCAAGTCACAACCCGGCGCAATACAACGGGATCAAGCTCTGCCGCGCGGGCGCCGCCCCGATCGGCGCTGATACGGGTCTGCTCGAGATTCGCCGGCTGGCTGAGTCCGACCTCGTGCGGCCCGGCGCACGGCCCGGCCAAGCCCGTACCGAAAACCTGCTCAGCGCGTACGCCGATTACCTCCGCGGGCTCGTGGACCTGCGCGGCAGTCGACCGCTGCGCGTCGTGGTCGATGCGGGCAATGGAATGGCCGGCTATACGGTCCCTGCCGTTCTGGATGGCCTGCCCTTGACGGTGGTCCCCATGTATTTCGAGTTGGACGGAGACTTCCCGAATCACGAAGCCAACCCGTTGGACCCGGCAAACCTGGTGGACCTGCAGGCCAAGGTGCGCGAGGTCGGAGCCGACGTCGGTCTTGCCTTCGACGGCGACGCTGACCGCTGCTTCGTGATCGATGAACGCGGCGAGCCGGTCTCGCCGTCAGCGGTCACCGCGCTGGTTGCCGTGCGGGAGCTCGCCAAGCATCCAGGCGGGGCGGTCATCCACAACCTGATCACCTCGCGCGCAGTTCCGGAGATCGTCGCCGAACACGGCGGCCGCCCGGTGCGCACCTGCGTCGGTCATTCGTACATCAAGGCGGAAATGGCCCGTACGGACGCGGTTTTCGGTGGTGAGCACTCCGCGCACTACTACTTCCGCGACTTCTGGCGCGCAGACACCGGGATGCTCGCAGCGATGCATGTCCTGGCCGCGCTCGGCGAACAGAGCGGACCGTTGTCAGAGCTCGCGCGTGACTACGAGAGGTACTCGGGCTCGGGGGAGATCAACTCCACGGTGGTGGATCCGGTGGAGAGCGCGTCGGCGGTCGAGAAGGCATTTGCCGACCAGCCCGGTGTCACGATCGACCGGCTCGATGGGCTGACCATGTCCTTCTCGGACGCGAGCTGGTTCAACCTTCGGGCGTCCAACACCGAGCCCCTGCTCAGACTCAACGTCGAGGCTCGTGAGCCCGCAAGAATGGAACAGCTTCGCGACGAGGTACTGGAGGTCGTCCGTGACAGGACACGCTGATCGGAGCAGCACTGCGGGAATCGACCCTGAACTGCTCGCAATTCTTGCCTGTCCGGCGGAGCATCACGCGCCACTGGACCTCGACGTTGCAGCGGCTGAGCTGCTGTGCACCGAGTGCGATCGGGCGTTTCCGATCCGGGACGGGATCCCGGTGCTGTTGCTCGACGAAGCCCGCCACCGCGCCGGCTGATCACTGATGCGCATCTCTGGCTCCGTCGACGAGCTCTTCGATCAGCCCGAGCGTCTGGTCGAACGCGACCGCCGACGGCTGCTCCGCGCTGTGGCCAGCGCCGGTGCGCAGGTGCGGGAGACCGCACGTCTGGTGGAGGAAGCCAACATTTCCGTGCTGGCCGCTGCCGGTCGCCCTCGTGCGCTGATCGTGGTCGGCCGCCGGGAGGGCGCCATTGCCGGCTCGGCTCTGCGCGCTCTTGCCGGCGCGGATTGTCCGGTCTGGGTCGTCCACGTTCCAGGCCCGGACATCCCGGTCTGGGTGACCGCAGCGGACCTGGTGCTCGTGCTCAGCCGGACCGGCGCCGGAGCGTATGCGTTGTCCGCGGCCGACGAAGCGGCTCGTCGAGGCTGCGCCCTCGCCGGAGTGGGGGCTGCCGACGCGCCGTTGCACGCGCGGTGCGCGCAAGCCCGCGCTCCCTACGTCGCGCTGCCCGGCAGTCGCGAGCAGCAGGCGTCGCTGTGGTCGCTGATGACTCCGGCCCTTCTCGTCGCCGGCGTGACTGGTGTTCTGCCAACAGCGCGGTGGGAGCCGGACACCGTTGCTGACCTGCTGGACGAGTCGGCGTTGCGGTGTGGACCCAATCAGGAGTCGTTCGCCAATCCGGCGAAGACCCTTGCCCTCGAGCTGCTCGACTCGCTGCCGATGCTGGTCTCTCAGGGTGCGGTCGCCGGCGTGGCGGCGAGCCGGGCAGTCGATCAGTTGGCCGTTTTGGCGGGGCTGCCGGTCGGGCACTTCCGGTTGCCCGAGCAGGCAGTGCCCGCGCGTCGGGTGCTGTCTGGGCCCTACCGAGCCGTAGCCGACGATGACTTCTTCCGGGATCGGACCGAGGACGGCAACCGGGAATTGCGCGTCGTGTGCGTTACGGACAGCTCCTCCGGTGACGCGGCCACGGCGATGCGCGATCTGCTCCTCCTGGCAGACTCCGCGCACGTGGCGACGAGTGTTCTGCAACCGATGAGTCAGCAGGCGGCCGAGCAACCGATCCGGGAGATGGCCGAGTTGATCGGAATGGTGGACTTCGCCTCCGCTTACGTTTCCCTCGCCGGCGACATCGAGGCCTCTAGATGAGCACCGGCGGCGGCACCAAGGCGATCATCGCTGCCCTGCTGGCCAATATCGGGATCGCGATCTCGAAGTTCGTCGCGTTCCTGTTGACTGGGTCCTCGTCGATGCTCGCCGAGTCCGTCCACTCGGTCGCCGACTCGGGGAATCAGGCATTGCTACTGCTCGGCGGCAAGCGCGCGTCGCGGCAGGCGACGCCGGAGCATCCGTTCGGGTACGGCCGGGAGCGCTACATCTACGCGTTCATCGTCTCGATCGTGCTGTTCTCGGTGGGCGGGCTGTTCGCGCTGTACGAGGGCTATCACAAGATCAGCCACCCCGAGGCGCTCGTCTCGCCGTACATCGCCATCGGCGTGCTGCTCGTCGCCATCGGTCTAGAGGCCTACTCGTTCCGTACCGCGATCGTCGAGTCGAACAAGGTGCGCGGCGATCAGTCCTGGATCCAGTTCATTCGCCACGCCAAAGCTCCCGAACTCCCGGTAGTGCTGCTTGAGGACTTCGGTGCGCAGGTCGGCCTTGTTCTTGCCCTCATCGGTGTGGGGCTGTCGGTCGTCACCGGCGACGCGGTATGGGACGGGATCGGCACCATAGGTATCGGCGTGCTGCTCGTGATGATCGCAATCATCCTGGCTATCGAGACGAAGAGTCTGCTGCTCGGTGAAGCAGCCAGCGCGGAGTCGCAGCGGAAGATCGTCGCAGCGATCGAGAGCGTGCCCGGCATCGAATCTGTCATCCACATCCGCACGCTGCACCTCGGTCCGGAGGAACTCCTGGTAGCGGCGAAGATCGCGGTCCGGCACGACCTGTCCGTTAGCGACTGTGTGGCGACGATCGACCGGGCCGAGCAGTTGGTACGGGACGTCGAGCCGATCGCGCGGGTGATCTATCTCGAGCCGGACTTCCGTCGACTGAACGAGTCTCCGGACCGATCGTCTGATCCAGGCACCGTGGCGCGGAATCCGGGCGCGGAGCCGACCAGCACCTAGTCTGGTCCCCAATGTTCCCTCTGACCAATGACGTTCGGCGCTACGCCTGGGGTTCGCACACAGCGATGGCCGACTTCCTCGGTCACCCCGCGCCGACCGCCGAGCCCGAGGCGGAGTTGTGGATCGGTGCCTATCCGGCACACCCGTCGCGCCTGCCTGACGGAAGCACCCTCACTGAGCTGATCGCGGCCGACTCGGAAGCCACGGTCGGTGCCGATGCGCTTGCGCGGTTCGGTCCTCGGTTGCCGTTCCTCATGAAAGTCCTGACCATCGGTTCGCCGCTGTCATTGCAGGCGCACCCGAATGCCGCTCAGGCCGAGCGGGGCTTTGCTGCTGAGGAGGCTGCCGGCATTCCGCTCGAGGCGCCGGTGCGCAACTACCGGGACGCCCGGCACAAGCCGGAGTTGCTGTGCGCGCTGTCTCAGGTCGAGGCGTTCTGCGGTTTCCGTCCGGTCGAGGAGACTGTCGCACTGCTCGACGTTCTCGCCGTGCCGGAACTCGACAGGCTCAGAGTGTCGTTGACCTCCGCCGGGCTGCAAGATTCAGTCCGCTGGATCTTCGAACTGTGCGACGGCTACGTCACGGACGTGATTGCTGCGCTGGCGAATTCCTCGGTCCCGGCCGCGGGTAGCCCGTACGCTGATGCTCTGCAATGGATTTCGCGGTTGGCCAGGGACCATCCCGGCGACCGGGGTGTTGTCCTCACCCTGCTCTGTTCCTATGTCCGCCTCGAACCGGGCGACGCCTTGTCCATTCCGGCTGGCTGCCTGCACGCGTACCTATCCGGAGTAGGCGTCGAGATCATGGCCGAGTCGGACAACGTGTTGCGTGGCGGGCTCACCGACAAGCATGTCGATGTCCTTGAGCTGCAACGTGTTCTGGATTTCGGACAAAGCCGGGCCCACGTCGTACGCGGCGATCGTGATGAGACGGGCAGGACGCGGTTCCGAACGGAGGCCGAGGAATTCTCGCTGAGCAGGCTCGAGATCACCGCTCCGATCGCGCTTGAGGCGCAACCGGCCGGCCTTCTCCTGACGGTGGATGGCAACGCCCGGCTCACAGCTCCGGATGGGACGGTTCTCGACCTGCCGCGCGGACGTGCGGCTTTCGTGAGCGCGGCCGAGATCGGGCATCCAGATCGCCGGTCCCGCCGTCGTGTTCGAGGCGACCACCGGCCTGCCCTGACCAACCCTTGTCAAACGCGTCGAGCTCGTCCTCCCCGCCGGGCCCGCGCCCTCTTCGTACCCGCCCTACGATTCCGCCGTGACCGCGACCACCGGCTTCGAGGATCTGCGCTTCGACATCGACCCGGTCACGCTGCGCGAGCTGGTCCCGGACCACGCTGCACTTCACGAGATCCTCGCCGCGATACAGCAAGCGCTCGACGACACCGCCGACGACGAGCGCACTGAGCGCTGTCGCCTCTATGGCCAGCGCTGCGTCCTGCTCAGACTGCTCGGCGATCTCGCCGGCGCGCTCACGGCCGGGCGGTTGAGTCTGCGCTACTCCGGCCAAGACCTGGCGCTGATCACGGTGGCCGGGATCCGGCTGGCGCAGGTCCACCAGTGGAAGGGCGAGTATCGCGCTGCCGATGCGATGTTCGCCCAGGCACTGGAAGGGGCCCCGGACGGCTATCGCTCCTTCGCCTACCAGCACGCGGGCAAGAGCAAGTACGAGCAGGGCGACGCCGACACGGCGATCCGCTATTTCGAAACCGCCGTACGGCTGCGCTCGAGCGGACCGGCAGACCTGCGCGCCTCAGCAGAACTCGCGCTGGAGGCTGCCCGACGATTGAAGGGTGACACGGACCTGTCAGAGTTGTAACGCCCAACTCTGCCATCGATGCTGTAGGGTTGTCGGCGATGGAGTCGGCAACGGTGCACACAGCTGCGCAGACCACTGGCTGGTCCGTGCGCATGCTGCATTACCTGGACGCGGCGGGGTTGGTCAGCCCGCCACGGAGCCCCGGTGGCTATCGGCTCTACGGCGAGCGCGAGATCACCCACTTACGGACCTTGCGCCAGCTGCTCGCCGATCACGACCTGCGCCCGGCCGATCTGCAGGTGGCCCTTCGCCTGCGCAGCGAACCGGCCCTTCGCGATGCCGTCGATGACTGGCTCAGTTCGACGCCAGTCGGCGCGGCAGCAGTCGCCGACGACCAGGCTGATTCAGCCCCACCCGCCAGCCCGGGCACAGCAGAACTCGTCCGCGGGGGCAGAGCCGGCCACGTCCTGGCTGCGCTTCGAGCAGGACAAGCACTCCCGAGCACTTGCATTCACCAGCCAATCAACCGAGGAGACCGCATGACCACCAGCACCACGACCAACAGCACGACCGGGAAAGCCACGCTGGGTCCCGACGACTTCAAAGTCGCCGACATGTCCCTGGCCGACTTCGGCCGCAAGGAGATCGACCTCGCCGAGAACGAGATGCCCGGCCTGATGTCGCTGCGAGAGGAGTTCGGCCGACGCCAGCCGCTTGCCGGCGCCCGCATCACCGGCACCCTGCACATGACCGTGCAGACCGCCGTGCTCATCGAGACACTGACGTCGCTCGGTGCCGACGTGCGCTGGGTCGCTGCAACATCTTCTCCACCCAGGACCACGCCGCCGCGGCGACCGTCGTCGGCAGGGCACCGTGGAGGCGCCGCCGGATGCCCGTCTTCGCCTGGAAGGGCGAGACCGCTGGAGGAGTACTGGTGGTGCACCGAGCAGGCTCTCGTGTTGGCCCGACGGCGGCGGCCCCAACATGATCCTCGACGACGGCGGCGACGCCACCCTGCTCGTGCACAAGGGCATCGAGTTCGAGGCGGCCGGTGCCGTGCCCGAGACCCGCGACGCGCCGACAGCGAGGAGTACGCGGTCATCCTCGAGCTGCTCACGCGCAGCCTCGCCGAGGACCCGGACCGCTGGACCCGCATCGGCCGAGGGATCAAGGGCGTCTCCGAGGAGACCACCACCGGTGTCACCGGCTCTACCAGATGCGCCCAGGCGGGCAAGCTGCTGTTCCCGGCGATCAACGTCAACGACTCGGTCACCAAGTCCAAGTTCGACAACCTCTACGGCTGCCGGCACTCACTCATCGACGGCATCAACCGGGCCACCGATGTGATGATCGGCGGCAAGGTCGCCGTCGTCTGCGGCTACGGCGACGTCGGCAAGGGCTGCGCGGAGTCCCTCCGCGGCCAGGGCGCCCGGGTCATCTGACCGAGATCGACCCGATCTGCGCCCTGCAGGCGGCCATGCAGGGCTACCAGGTGGCCCCTCGAAGAGGTCATCGAGCACCGCCGACATCTTCATCACTGCGACCGGCAACAAGGACATCATCACCGCCGAACACATGGCGCAGATGAAGCACCACGCGATCGTCGGCAACATCGGGCACTTCGACAACGAGATCGACATCGCCGGCCTCGACCGCATGAGCGCGTGCAACGCGACACGATCAAGCCGCAGGTCGACGAGTGGCCTTTCACGACGGACACGCGATCATCCTGCTGTCCGAAGGCCGCCTGCTGAACCTGGGCAACGCCACCGGCCACCCGAGCTTCGTGATGTCGCGTCCTTCACCAACCAGGTGCTCGCGCAGATCGAGCTGTTCGTGCACAGCGAGCGCTACGAGACCAAGCCCCGCGGTCTACGTCCTGCCGAAGCACTCGACGAGAAGGTGGCTCGCTTGCACCTCGACGCCCTCGGCGTCCGGCTGACCGAGCTGTCCAAGGAGCAGGCCGACTACATCGGCTGTCGGTCGACGGCCCGTACAAGTCCGACCACTACCGCTACTGAGCCGACCCAGTAGGTGCACATGCCGCTAGACCGAGCATGTCAGTGACCGACCGGGCGGAGGCGATCGACCGGATCGCCTCCGCCCGGCGGGACATGCCGTTGGTCTCTGGCCTTCCCGGCGCATACCCCGCTCCTGGCCCGCTGTCCGGCCGGGTGATCGCCGCCTGCGTCCACCTCACTCCGGAGACCGTCGTGCTCGTCGAAGCGCTGCGCGGGCTCGGGGCGCGGCTGCGGCTGTGTGCCGCCAATCCCTTGTCCACCCAGGATGGCGTCGCGGCCTACCTGCGCCGGCTTCCCGGTGTGGACGTCGTCCTCGGCGGCGCGGACTGGGACGGCTACCGATGGGCGGTCGAGGAGGTCGCGCAACAGGGCGCCGACCTGGTCATCGACGACGGCGCCGATCTGATCCTGGCGACAGGGTCCAACCCGCACCAGGCGGATCGACCCCTCCTCGGTGCGTGCGAGAGCACCTCCACCGGGGCGCTGCGACTGCAGGCTGCCCAGGACGCGGGCCGGCTCGACGTGCCGGTCTTCGCCATCACGCGCAGTGCGGCCAAGCGCCTCTACGACGACCTGCACGGCACGGGTCAGTCCGTACTCGACGCACTCCTCCGTACGACCAACCTGCTGCTGGCCGGCCGAGTCGCCGTCGTTGCCGGATATGGATCCTGTGGCCGCGGTATTGCCAGTCGGCTACGGGCGCTCGGCGCCCGGGTCATCATTTCCGAAATCTCTCCGCAGGCCGCCCTGGAGGCGAGCTTGGACGGACTCGCGGTCGCGCCGATGCTCGAGGCCATCAAGGATGCCGATCTCGTGGTCACGGCGACGGGGAGCCGCGACGTCGTCACCGAGCAGCACCTGCTGGCTGCCAAGAGCGGCGTGATCCTGGCCAATGCCGGACATTTCGACGTCGAGATCGATGCCGAGTGGTTGCGCAAGCCGGGCCTGGCAAGCCGATGCGCCCTGGCCTGATGTCCTACAGCCTGCCGAACGGCAAGGATGTCCTGCTGGCTGCGGAGGGGCGAGCGGTCATGTCGCTGCTGCCGAGGGGCACCCGCCAGCGGTCATGGATGTCACGTTCGCCACCGTCGCATTGTGTCTGCTCGAGCTGGGCTCGGCCATGTCGAGAACGGTCACTGCGGAGCCGGCGCATCCGTACGCGGCCGGCCCCATGCGGTGCCGACGCACATCGATACCAAGGTCGCGCGGCTCGCTCTGCAGCAAGCCGGCGTCCACATCGACCTGCCGACGCAGGCTGAACGGGAGTACTTTCGCACATGGGGCGGCCCGGTGCGCGGCGCGCCGAGCACCTATCCCGAGGAATCGGGAATGAGCAGTACGAGACGGCATGAGCGGAACGAGTCTGCGCGTCCTGGTTGTTGACGACGACCCCAACCTGGCGGAGATGCTGGGCATCGTCTTGCACAAGCACGGCTTCGAGGCGGCGTTCGTGGCGCACGGCGGTCGCGCGGTCTCCGCATTCCGCGAGGTACGGCCGGACATCGTCCTGCTGGATCTGATGCTCCCCGGCGCGGACGGTATGCAGATCTGCCGCGAGATCCGTCAGGAATCCCTGGTCCCGATCATCATGCTCACCGCCAAGACCGATACCCAGGATGTGATTCGGGGTCTGGACGCCGGCGCCGACGACTACGTCATGAAGCCGTTCAAGCCCGACGAGCTGGTTGCCCGGATCCGCGCGCAGATGCGTCGTGTCGAGAGCGATCACCCCGAGACCCTGTCGATCGGTGAAGTAGTCATCGACGTGGCCGGTCATCAGGTGAGCCGTAACGGCACGCCGATCCCCTTGACCCCGCTGGAGTTCGCGCTCCTGGTCGCCCTTGCCCGCAAGCCGCGGCAGGTCTTCACCCGCGAATACCTGCTCGAGGAGGTCTGGAAATACCGGCACGCCGCCGACACCCGGCTGGTCAACGTCCACGTCCAGCGGCTGCGATCCAAAGTGGAGATCGATCCCGAGGATCCAGAGGTGATCCTGACCGTACGAGGAGTCGGCTACAAGGCCGGGCCTCCGTAACCTCGTAACCCCTCATGATCACTTCCAAACGCTTCAGCTGGCGAGCCGCCCTCACTGGCGCGGTTCGTGGGCTGCGCCTGCGACTGCGAATCGCGGCCCGCGCCGCCTGGCGCAACTGGCGTCGTTCTCTCCAGTTGCGCGTAGCCCTGATCACCGTTGTGGTCACCGGCGGCGTGGTGATCATCGTCTCGGTCATCTTGTTCAACGGGATCCGCGCGCAGCAGTTGACGGCGAAGAAGGACGCCGCGATATCGCAGGCGCAGGTCGGCGTCCAGTACGCCAGCAACCAAGTCGTCGCTGTGCCGAGTGGCGATCCCCGTTCCATCCGAGAGACCCTGCAGCGCACCGTGGATGAGTTGCTGACCCGCGGTGGCAGTGCTGGGCAATTCTCCATCGTCATGATCAACCGGGACACCCCGACGCCGCTGACGCAACCGTCCTTCGCCGGCCTGACTCAAGCGCTGCCCCCGGATCTGGTCTCGACCGTCGGCAACGGCACTCAGGCCTACGAGTACGCCGAGATGCCCCCATCCGGTGGCGGATCCCGGGTTCCCTCGCTTGTTGTCGGTGCTCCGGTGCCGAGTCAGTCAGGCACCTACGAGCTTTACTACGTCTATCCACTCGACCGGGAGCAACGCAGCCTCGAGGACATCCGGAGCACGGTCGTCGTCTCCGGACTGGCCTTAGTCATCCTGGTGGCCGGTATCGGGGCCCTGGTCACTCGGCTGGTCGTCAGCCCGGTCCGACTGGCCGCGCAGACCGCGGAGCAACTCGCCTCGGGTCAACTCGAGCGTCGGCTGCCCATCCGCGGGGACGACGACTTGGCCCGACTGGCCGGCTCGTTCAACCGGATGGCGGCCAGCCTGCAGCGCCAGATCACCCAACTGGAAGACCTCTCCCGGCTGCAACAGCGGTTCACCAGCGACGTCTCGCACGAACTGCGGACGCCGCTGACCACAGTGCGCATGGCAGCTGACATCCTCTACAGCTCCCGCGACGACTTCCCCCCGGATGTGGCGCGCTCCGCTGAACTCCTGCAGACCGAGTTGGGCAGGTTCGAGGGGCTGCTGACCGACCTCCTCGAGATCAGTCGATACGACGCACACGCTGCCAGCCTCGATGCCGAGCCCACCGAACTAGCCCCGCTCGTGGAAGACGTGCTCGCCGCCGTCGACCCACTTGCCCAGCGCAGTGCGGCCTCGATCCATCTGATCCTGCCCGACGATCCAGTCGTCGCCGAGATCGATTCCCGGCGCATCGAACGGATTCTGCGCAATCTCTTGCTCAACGCGATCCACCACGGTGACGGCCTGATCGAGGTCACGTTGGGAGCCAACAAGTCCGCGGCGGCGATCACCGTCCGCGACCACGGGCCGGGCATGGCCAGCGACGAAGTGTTGCGCGTCTTCGATCGCTTCTGGCGGGCAGACCCTGCGCGCACCCGGCACGCCGGCGGCACCGGGCTGGGGCTGTCCATCAGCCGCGAGGACGCTCGGCTGCACGGTGGCTGGCTGCAGGCCTGGGGCCGCCCGGGGCATGGTTCGCAGTTCCGGCTGACGCTGCCACTGGTGCAAGGCGTCGAACTGGAAGGTTCCCCGCTCGCGCTGGAGCCGAGGGGCGCAACCGACGACTCGTACGACGTCGTCGGCGGACCGGTCGGTGGCGGCCAGTGATGCGACACGATCGGCTCCTCAGAGCCACGGTGGGCATGGTCGTCGTGGGACTTTCGGTGTGCGGGTGCGCCACCGTTCCCACCGAGTCCGCGGCCGTGGCCATCACCCAGATCAACAACGAGCTCGACCAACCGGTCGGCGTCGAGCCGCTCTCCCCGGAGCCCGGAGCCAGCCCTGAGGAGATCGTCCGCGGCTTCATCCAGTCCATGGCCAGCACGGCACAAGGCCGTCCGGTCTCCCGGGAGTACCTGACCGCGGAGCAGGCCCAGAGTTGGGACGACACCGCCGGAATCATGGTCATCGTGCCGGAGTTCTCGGCCGTCACGTCCGGACCGGAGACCACGGTCGTCGTGACCGGAACGCGGGTCGGCAATGTCGATCGCTCGGGCATCTTCAGCCCCAACATCGAAGAGTTCTCCCTGGAGCTGGCGGTCGTCTTCGAGAACGATCAATGGCGGATCGCCGAACCACCAGCCGGGATCGTGCTCACGCGCACGGCCTTTGCCCAGTCCTACGAACAACGCGATATCTACTTCCTGGACGGGACCAGCCGCTTCGTCGTACCTGACCCCAGGTTCTTCGTGCGCGGTGGGCGGGTTCAGGCCACTCAGCTCGTCGAGCGACTCCTGGATGGGCCCAACCCAGCGCTGGCCGCGGCCGTGAACAATCCGCTCGCCACTGTGGAATTGGCCAGCAACGTCCTGGTGACCAACCGGCGGGCGCGGGTCGAGCTGACCCAGGTCGGCGAGCGGGACAACCAACAACTGGAAGCCATGTCAGCGCAGCTGACGTTCAGCCTGCTCGGCCAGCTCTCCATCCAGAGCCTGGAGATCACCGTGGACGGCGCGTTGCTCCAGTTACCCAATGTCGGATCCGTCCAGGAACTGTCCGACTGGCTGAGCTTCGACCCGGACTCGGTCGCGGGATCGATCACCGGCGTTGGCCACTACATAGCCGGCGGCGCGGTCCGGACGGTCGATGGCAACCCGATCTCCGGTCCGGCCGGCGATGGTACGTACGGCCTGACCAATGCAGCGGTCTCGATCGACGACAGCACCGGTGAGCTGGTGTCCCTCGCCGGCCTGTCGGCCACCAGCCAGTCCTCGACGCTCTACGTGGGTCCCTACGAGGGAGACCTCGTGCCGGTTCTCTCCGAGGCGAGGCTGACGCCGCCGTGCTGGAGTGGCGTGGCCGATGAGGTGTGGACGGTCCGCAACGGCAGCGATGTCATCCGGATTCCGACCGGCGGCCAACCTCAGGTCGTACCGGCCCCGGAGTTGGCCGGCACCGGTGCGGTACGCGCGTTCCAGCTCTCCCGCGGTGGGGCCCGAGCAGCGTTGATCATCGAAACCGAGACCGGTCCTGCCCTGTTCATCGCAGGAATCGTGCGGACCGCCGACAGCGTGAACGTGGCAGTCCCCCGACCGATCGCGCCCAGCCTCAGCGGCGTGGTGGATGTGGCGTGGACCTCGGCCGACAGCCTCATCGTCCTGGCACTGGATGCCGGCGGCGAGCAGGTGGTCCCGTACACGATCGGCGTCGATGGCTGGGGGGTCACCGCCTTGACCACCGACGGCCTGCCCGGTGAACCGAACTCGCTCGCCGCAGCGCCCAATCGCGCCCCGCTGGTCTCGGCGGCCGGCACGGTCTGGCAGTTCGTCAGCGGCGACATCTGGGCGGTGCTGACGCCCGGACAGGCCCCGCTGACGGGTACCGCTCCGTTCTATCCGAGCTGAGCGGGCGCGGTGCGTGGTTCGCCGGGCGCAGTGGTCCCGCGCCTGCTGGACAGCTTGGCGGAACTGGTATTGCCGCGCTCCTGCATCGGCTGCGGTCGGGCGGGCACCAGTTGGTGCCGGGAATGTCTGGCCAAGGAGTTGAACCCGGTCCTGCACCGTCCGGATCCGTGCCCGCCCGAGCTGCCCTGCCTTTCCACCGCGGCGTCCTACTCCGGCAGCGTGCGGAGCGCGATCCTGGCAGCCAAGGAGCGCGACCGGCGCGAGCTGGACCGTCCGCTGGGGCTGTTGCTGGCAGCAGCGATCGGACAGTGGCTGATGCAGGGGTGCGAGCGCGCCGATGCGGCGCAACCCATCGGCCCTGTCTGGCTGGTCCCGGTGCCGGCCAGCCCGGCTGCTCGGCGGGCGCGCGGGCGCGATCACGTCGCCGACTGGACCGGGTGGGCGGTGCGTGCGCTGCGCGCGGAGAACATCCCGGCCCAGCGCGTGTCGGCACTGCGCCGTAGGCCGGGTGGTCTGGACTCGGTGGGCCTCGGCGCCGAGGAACGCGCCGACAACCTCCAGGGCGCCTTCCGCCTGACCCGGGACGACCGCCCTTCACCCGGTACCCGGGTCGTCATCGTCGACGACATCGTGACGACTGGCGCGACGTTGGCTGTGGCCAGCACCCGGTTGTCGACGGCGTTCGGGCTGGACGAGACGCGGATCGGGGCGGCTGTGGTTGCCGCAACGCAACGGAATTCTCGGTCGAGATGACCCGCGGACCGCTCCGCTCGAAGGTAAACACCCACGGTCTCTGGCTGTTCTCGGATGAAGCTACTAGCGTGTGAATTTCACCCCACCGTGAACAGCTAGGCGCGGAGAGGTGGTGTTGCCTCCCTTTCCGGGCACCCGCCGAGTCGGCCCTGATCCTGGCCCGACTGCCCGCGCCGTCCGCACTGCCGATGGGAGTTTGCGTGGAAATCGTTGTCCGAGGCCGAAATGTCGAGGTCCCTGAACACTTCCGTACCCATGTCGGCGAACGACTTCGCCGCATCGAGCGCTACGACCACAAGTTGATCCGGATCGACGTCGAGTTGCTGCACGAGCGAAACCCGCGGCAGGCCGACTCCTGTCAACGCATCGAACTGACCTGTAAGTCGCGCGGACCGGCCGTACGGTCCGAGGCATGTGCGAGTGACTTCTACGCCGCGCTCGATCAAGCGTGCACGCGTCTGGAGAACCGGTTCCGGCGCAGCGCCGACCGGCGCCGGGTCCACCACGGAAGGCACACGCCCACGAGCGTGGCCACGGCGACCGCGGCGGTGGCCGCCCAGGGTTACGCCGTACCGACCGGTTCGCTGGCCGAGTCGTTGAGCGCAGCCAACGGCTACCAGCCGGCCGAGCAAACGGACGGCGCTGTGCGCACTGATGACCACCTTCCGGGTCGGGTCGTGCGGGAGAAGGAGCACACCGCGGCGCCCATGAACACCGAGCAGGCACTGTTCGAGATGGAGCTCGTCGGACATGACTTCTACCTCTTCGCAGACGTGGACACCGGCGTCCCGAGCGTCGTGTACCGGCGCAAGGGCTATGACTACGGCGTGATCCGCCTGATCGGCGCGCACGCCGGGTAACCGCCGCGCTCCGCGCACGGCGCAGTCCGGACCCTCGTACCATGGGTAGTGGCCCGCGCTGATTCGGACGGGCCCGTTGACTTCTCAGGAGAGCTTCCCATCGTGGTACTGCAGAAGATCCTGCGCGCAGGCGAAGGAAAGATCGTCCGGCGATTGGCCAAGATCGCCAATCACATCGAGACCCTCGAGGACGAGGTCACCGACCTGACCGATGCGGAGTTGCGGGCGCGGACTGACGAGTTCAAGGCGCGGCTCGCCGACGGTGAGAGTCTCGACGACCTGCTGCCCGACGCGTTCGCGACCGTCCGTGAGGCGGCGATCCGGACCCTGGGTCAACGGCACTACAAAGTCCAGCTCATGGGTGGCGCGGCCCTGCACCTCGGCAACGTGGCCGAGATGCGGACCGGTGAGGGCAAGACCTTGGTCGGCACGCTGCCCGCCTATCTCAACGCGCTGACCGGCGACGGCGTCCATGTCGTCACCACCAACGACTACCTCGCCCGACGCGACGCCGAGTGGATGGGCCGCGTGCATCGCTTCCTCGGTCTGTCCGTCGGCGTGATCCTGGCCAACGAACGACCGGACCACCGTCGCGAGCAGTACGCCTGCGACATCACCTACGGGACCAACAACGAGTTCGGCTTCGACTACCTGCGCGACAACATGGCCTGGAGCGCCAAGGGCCTCGTGCAACGCGGGCACAACTTCGCGATCGTCGACGAGGTCGACTCGATCCTGATCGACGAGGCGCGTACTCCGTTGATCATCTCCGGTCCGGCCGAGCAGAGTGCGAAGTGGTACGGGGAGTTCGCCCGGATTGCCCCGATGCTGAAGAAGGACCGGCACTACGAGGTCGAAGAGGGCAAGCGCACGGTCGCGATCACCGAGGAAGGCGTCACCTACGTCGAGAACCAGCTCGGCATCGACAACCTCTACGAGGCGGTCAACACTCCGCTGATCGGCTACCTCAACAACGCGCTCAAGGCCAAAGAGCTCTTCCGCAAGGACCGCGACTACATCGTCACGGCCGGCGAGGTGCTCATCGTGGACGAGTTCACCGGCCGGGTGCTGGCCGGACGGCGCTACAACGAAGGGCTGCACCAGGCCATCGAGGCCAAGGAGAAGGTGGCGATCAAGGACGAGAACCAGACGTTGGCCACCATCACGCTGCAGAACTATTTCCGGCTCTACGACCGCTTGTCCGGGATGACCGGTACTGCCTCCACCGAAGCTGCCGAGCTGCACCAGACCTATGGCCTCGGCGTGGTGCCGATCCCCACCAACAAGGACATGATCCGCAAGGACCAGGCCGACATCATCTACAAGACCGAGGCCGCCAAGTATGCGGCTGTGGTCGACGACATCGCCGACCGACATGAGGATGGCCAACCCGTCCTGGTGGGCACGGCAAGCGTCGAGAAGTCTGAACTGCTCTCAAAGCTTCTGGTACGGGCGGGAATTCCAGCACGAGGTCCTCAACGCCAAGAACCATGAGCGCGAAGCCCAGATCATCGCGATGGCCGGGGTGACCGGGTCGGTCACCGTCGCTACCAACATGGCCGGCCGGGGCACCGACATCGTGCTCGGCGGCAACCCGGAGCACATGGCCGACCTCGATCTTCGCGAACAGGGACTCAGCCCTGCCGAGACGCCTGAGGAGTACGAGGCGGCCTGGGCCGAGGCGCTCGAAGCTGCCCAGAAGCGGACCGAGGAGGATCACGAGGAGGTCGTGGACGCCGGCGGCCTGTACGTGCTCGGCACCGAGCGCCACGAATCCCGCCGCATCGACAATCAGCTCCGTGGGCGCGCCGGTCGCCAGGGCGACCCGGGGGAGTCGCGCTTCTACCTCTCCCTCGGCGATGACCTCATGCTGCGGGCCAATGGGGCGGCCATCGAGACGATGATGGACCGGCTCAAGACGCCCGAGGATGTTCCGATCGAGTCCAAGATCGTCTCGCGCGCGATCCAGTCGGCACAGACCCAGGTCGAGCAGCAGAACTTCGAGATCCGTAAGAAGGTCCTGAAATACGACGAGGTGCTCAACCGGCAGCGTGAGGTCATCTACGCCGAACGACACAAGGTGCTCAACGGTGAGGATCTTGCACGAGCAGGTACGGCACATGCTCGACGATGCCGTCGGGGCGTATGTCACCGGTGCCACCGAGACCGGCTATGCCGAGGAGTGGGATCTCGACCAGCTCTGGACCGCACTAGGCCAGCTCTACCCGGTGGGGGTGACCCAGGAGGAGTTGGTCGAAAAGGCCGGTGGGAGCGTCTCGACCTCACCGCGAAGTTCCTGACCGACGAGCTCGACCGCCGACATCCAGGACGCCTACGACCAGCGTGAAGAAGCGGTCACTCCTGACGTGATGCGCGAACTCGAGCGCCGCGTCCTACTGTCGGTCATGGACCGCAAGTGGCGCGAGCATCTCTACGAGATGGACTATCTCCGCGAGGGAATTCACTGCGCGCCATGGCGAATCGGGACCCCGTGATCGAATACCAGCGCGAGGGTTTCGACATGTTCAAGACGATGCTCGACGGCATCCAGGAAGAGAGCAGTCGGCTATCTGTTCAACGTCGAGGTCAAGACCGCGGCCGAGGTCGAGGCGGAGCGCCAAGCCGCGGCCGAAGCCGCCGCGGCCAAACAGCAGACATCCTCTCGGCGCTCAAGCCGAGGCGGCCAAGAGCAACGGCGCGCCGGCAAACGGTGCCGCACCAGGCAAGGCGGCACCACGGGTACCCAAGAACGCCAACCGAGCGCAGCGCCGCAAGGCAGGCATTCGGGCAAGTGCTGCACCGTCAGGTCCGCGCCCCAGGTCCTGCTGTCCCGGCGGAGGATTCGGCGCAGTCGAAGATCCCGGCGCTGGCGGTCAAGGGTCTGGCCGAGCCGAAGTCGGTGCCGCTGACCTACAGCGCCCCGACACTGGACGGCGGCGGCGTGCGGCCCGCACGGCAAACTCCAGGCACGCGCTCGGCGGGCAAGACCGCCACGGTGAGCGGCACCGCAACCCAATCGCGGAACTCACCGTGTGAGTGCGGCAGCGGCAAGAAGTACAAGCACTGCCACGGAGCGCCCGGCAGAGCCTGATCCGCCTCGGTTGTCGGCCCCCGCCCTTTGCTGAACGGCTGAGCGGCCAGTCACCCGACGGTGAGGGTGACGCAACGCCAACGCCCGTCGAGGCCTTCGAGGCGAGCCGCGACCGCGTGCCACCGGCCGTTGCGACGGGCAACAGCGGAGAGCTCGGCCACCCCGTCGGCGGGCTCGCAGACCCGGATCCGCGAAATCGTGACGCTCTCACCCCGCCCGGAGCCGGCACGACTGCCACCGCGCTGGGCCACTTGCACGATGTCCCGGTAGACCCCCCAACTCGTCCAATTCTGCAGCTGCGTCGGGCTTCTCCGGCCGGCAAGTGACTCCAGGACCGCCTGCAGCAGTCGTCGACCCCAGGACTCGGGATCGGGCAGGTCCTGCCGGTCTGTGATCTGTGGCCCGAACACCGGGTCTCGATCCGGCGCTGTGGCGCTGATCCGCAGCGGCAGTGCCAGTTGCGGCGGACTGGCCGGGAGCAGCCGGAGCGCACCGCGCTGCTCCTCCAGAGGTGGCTCGTGTACGGGGATGGGTAGCACGTGCAGAGATGCGGTCACGAGTCCTCCGTAGGACGTGGTCGGCGGGTCACGGCAGGGGAATGGAGATGGCGAGAACTTGGCCGGGGAAGATGAGATTGGGGTCATCGATCTGGCTGCGATTGAGCTGCCACAACTCGGCCACCGCGGCCGCTACGGCGGCCTCGTCGATCGGTGCACGGGCCTGCGCCAGCCGGTGTTCGGCGATATCCCACAGGCAGTCGCCGGGTCGGACTGCATAGGAACCCGGGTCAACTGGACTCGGCTCGCCGTTCGGAGCGGGTGGCCAATCCGGCGACGGAGCGACCGGAGCGGGCCAGTCCAGCGTCACCGAGATCGAGGCCGCCGCTGACGGGGGTGCAGCGCTTGCCACCGACGTCCCGGTGAGGAGCGTGACCCCGAGTGCAAGAGATACGAACCGGCGCAGTGTGCCCGGCAGCAACAGTCGGGCCAGTAGGTGGAAGAGCCATCCGATGAAGCCCGGGGCAGCACTACCGAGAACGAGAATCCCGCCCAGCGTGATCCAGCACAGGAGAATCCAGCCCAGCGCCGTAGCCAGCACGAGGACGAATTCGTCCGCCCCGGTTGCCGTCACATAGGCCTGGGGATCGGCGGCCGCCGCCCCGATCTGAGTTCGCGAGGCGCCGGCAAAGCGAAGGACGAGCCCGCTGAGGAGCAGTCCCAGCGCGATTCCCGCAGGCCGGCGCAGCGGCACGATGTCGATCATGTGAAGTAAGTAACAGTAAACAGAAGCAAATGCAAGCAAACGATACTAAACAGGCTGGACATCATGCCCAAGCTGGCCGTCAGGTCAGCAGTCGTTACGGTGCTCGGATGCGCTGGGCCAGGCTGTTCGCCGATCTCGAAGCACAGCTGGAGGCCGCGGATACCGCCGACCTGGTGGGAGAGGTCGCCTCCCGGACTCGCCACGAAGTGGGCCAGCTGACCATGGTCGACCGTCTCGGGTCGGCCATCGGTCACCCCGTCCGGCTGACCTGCTCCGGGGTGGGGGAGATATCCGGTGAACTGCGAAGCATCGGCGCCGGGTGGCTCCTGCTCGACGAAGGGCTGGGTCGGGAGATCGTGGTGAACCTGGCGGGGCTGGTGGCTGTACAGGGCGTCGGCCAGCTCAGCGTCACCGCAGAAAACACCCCCGTGACCCGGCGGCTGGATCTCCGGTACGCCATCCGCGGTCTGGCCAAGGACCGGAGCCCCCTACAGGTGTTGCTGTGCTCCGGGGACGTCCTGAGCGGGACGTTCGACCGAGTTGGTGCAGACTTCTCCGAACTCGCCGAACACCCTCCGGGCGAGTTTCGTCGACCGGGGGAGGTGCGAGCTGTCCGGATCGTGTCCCTGTCGAGCATCGCCGCCGTGCGGAGGTTGCTGGCCTGAGCCGATCAGAGCAAGGGTCCTTCGGAGGCGACCTCGTACACCGTCGCGGTGGGCGGGGCCACCAGCGCCTGCTGCAGTGCGCTCGCAAGCTCGGCCACGTGCGGCGTACGAAGGTGGTCGGCAAGGTGCTCCCGGCTCTCCCAACGCTCGACCGCCACGAACGTGTTCGGCTCGGCCAGGTCGGCGAAGTAGCCGTACGAGATACAGCCCGGGTCCGCGCGAGATGCGGTAGCGGTGTCGGTCAGGAGTCCGCTGAGTGCCTCGAGCTGATCGGGCCGCGCCACGGCGTGCGCGATGACGATGATCATGGGTCCCCGTTCGATGGTCAGTTGTCGGCGCCGGCCTCGGCGCTTTGTTCGGCGTCCAGAACCACTGCCGCCTCGGCGTACTTGCGTTCGATGTAGGCGTCGAGCTGGGTGATCTCGACCCGCCACTGGTTTCTTCCGCCGATCTGGATGGCGGACAGTTCCTTGCTTCGCACCAGCGCATATGCCTGCGACCACGAGATATTCAGGATCTCAGCCACGTCATCGAGAGTCAGGAAACGCTGCGGAGGCATTGGCCCAGTGTGGCAAACCCGCGTGCGCATTCGCTGAAAGACTGTGGACTGACGCGGCCGTGCGGCGCCTCGTGCGCTGCGGCGCAGGGGATTCGGATTCTCTTGTGGATGCCCGCTGCGCAGGAGCTGCGTCGTGCTGGATCATGGCCACGGACGGACAGCGCAGGCGTGCGCGCCGCGGGGGATGCACGGTCAAGGGGGACGGCGTGGTGCGTACATCTGGTGGGCCAGAGGCGGCCAGGATCCCGACCGGCTCGATCGGCGTCTCTGCGACCGCGCGCCGGTTGCAAGCACCGAGCTGGCTGAATCTGCGGCTCCTGGCCGGCGTGATGCTGGTGGTCGTGAGTGTGGTCGTCGGCGCCCGCGTGCTCACCGCGGCCGAGGATTCCGACACGGTCTGGGCAGCGGCCACTGACCTCGCCGCAGGAACGGTGCTTGCCGATAGGGATCTCCGAGCGGTCTCCGTGCGCCTGGCCGAGAGCGGAGCTGCCTATCTGTCGAGCTCAACCGACCCGGTGGGGCGTGTGCTCAGCGGCCCGATCCGCGCAGGAGAGCTGCTGCCCAGCGCGATCCTGTCCGAGACCTCCACGCTGGTCGACATCGCGCTGCCGATCGCGGCCGGCTACGTTCCGCCGAGCTTGCAACGAGGCCAGCTCGTTGACGTGTACGCCCTGGATTCCACGCCGACGGCGATCGCTCCCGACCCGCCGAGCGGGTCCGGCACAGGTACGGGCACCGAGCCGACCAGCGATCAGTCCTCCGACGTCGTCCGCGTCGTCGTGGAGGCGGCGGTCGTGCAGCTGATCGCCGGCCGACCCGATGGAGCGCTGTCATTGGGTAGTTCGACCGTCCAGGTCGTGATCTCCGTCGAGGAAGACCAGGCACCGGACATCTTTGCCGCGATTGCCGGCAAGGAACTCGCGCTGGCGGTGCGCGCTTCGGCCGGTCCGCCGAGCCGGACGCCGGCGGGTCCGACCGGGGACCGCGGCCCCAGCTCGCCCACGCCAGCGGCGCCGACCGACTGATGGGCCTTCCGGTCCTGACCGCCGTCACCGGAGCCACCTGGGAGGCAGATCTCGTCGGGGCACTCGACCGAGCCGACCACGGTGTCACGGTTGTTCGGCGCTGCGTCGACCTGGCTGAACTGCTGGCCGCGGCAGCTGCCGGAACCGCGCGCGCTGTCCTGTTGTCCGCCGAATTGCGTCGGCTGGACCGGGAAGCAGTGAGCCGGCTGCACACAGCCGGACTCGCCGTCGTCGGTCTCGTGGACCCTGGCGACGAGGTCGCGGAGAACCGCTTGCGCGCCCTGGGCGTCGCGCGAGTGCTGCCGGCCGATGCCGGCGCGGACCTCATCGCGTCGGCGTTACGAGAAGCACCGGACGGCCTGATCGAGGCATCGGTGCGGTTCGACCTGGGCGACCCGGGTGCGGCGATGCCGCGGCAGGGTTTGCCCACACCACCGCCGGAGCAGCCCGTGGGGAGGGGCCGGATCGTCGCGGTGTGGGGACCCACGGGGGCGCCCGGACGGACCACAGTGGCGGTCAACCTGGCCGATGAGGCTGCGCGGCTCGGGGTTCCCACCTTGCTGATCGATGCAGACGTCTATGGCGGAGTCGTCGCGCAGCATCTCGGTCTGCTCGACGAGTCACCGGGCGTTGCGGCCGCTGCTCGGTCGGCCAGTGCGGGCACATTGGACGCCGCGGCACTGGCGCGGATCGCGTGGGCGATCACGCCGAATCTGCGAGTACTCACCGGACTGTCGCGGGCCGACCGCTGGCCGGAGCTGCGACCGAGCAGTCTCGCTTCGGTCCTGGACCACTCCCGCGCTCTGGCGCAATTGGTTGTTGTGGATTGCGGGTTCTGTCTGGAGCAGGACGAGGAGTTGTCCTACGACACCGCGGCGCCTCGCCGCAATGGCGCCACGCTCACCCTTCTGGCTGTTGCCGATGACGTGCTCTGCGTCAGCGGCGCGGATCCCGTGGCCCTGCAGAGAACCGTGCGAGCGTTGGCCGAGCTCCGAGAGGCCATGCCTGACGTCCTCCCGCAGGTGGTCGTGAATCGCACTCGGCCGGTCGTGGTGCCAGGCGATGTGCGCAGTGAGATTGCCGGCGCACTGGACCGGTTTGCCGGCGTGCAGAGTCCGATGTTCCTGCCACATGACGGCAAAGCCACGGATGCGGCGCTGGCGTCGGGGCGCACGCTCGGCGAGGTGGCACCCCATTCGCCTCTGCGTGGCGCGTTGCGCGATCTGGCTGGATCGCTGGCCGGCGTCCCGGTGACGGCCGGACCGAGGCCGCGGGGCCGAAAGAGGTGGGCCCGTCTGGGACAGTTGAAGGATGGCTGACCGGCTCTCTGCGCTCGACACGTCGTTCCTCTATCTGGAGGAGCCGACGACCCCGATGCATGTGGGCGGGCTCGCCGTCTTCAAGCTTCCGGAGGCTGGATTCGACTCCGGACAGCTGGTCGAACTGATCGAATCACGATTGGGACTGGTTCCCCGGTACCGCCAACTGGTCAAGACGGTTCCCGGGCACCTGGCCAATCCGGTGTGGGTGGACGATCCCGATTTCGATATCGACTTCCATGTGCGGCGCTCTGGCCTACCCAAACCCGGCTCGGAGGATCAGCTGCACGACCTCGTGGGCAGATTGATGTCCCGGCCGCTCGACCGGCACCGGCCGTTGTGGGAGATCTACATCGTCGACGGGCTGTCCGAGGATCGGTTCGCCGTGATCAGCAAGACCCACCACGCGATGGTGGACGGGATCAGCGCGCTGGACATCGGCCAAGTGATTCTGGATGTCACCCCCACCCCACGGGAGAGCCCGGAGGATCTCTGGGCACCCGCGCCGCAGCCGGGTCCGCTCGAGCTGATCGCCGACGCGGTAGCCGACTATCTCCAACGTCCTTCGTCGGTGCTCGACTCGGTCCGCGGTGGGATGGCCGATGCCAGACACACGGCCAACCGGATCATCGACGCCGCCGGCGGACTTGCCAGTGCCGCCAGAATGGCCGCGCGACAGGCGCCGAACAGTCCGCTGAACGCGCAGATCGGGGCCCAACGACGATTCGCGACCGCGCGGACCTCCTTGGATGACTACAAGCGCGTGCGCAAGGCACACGGCGGGACGGTGAACGACGTCGTGCTCGCCACAGTGGCGGGCGCGCTGCGCGAATGGCTGCTCTTCCGCGGTGAGCCCGTCGTAGCGGCTACCTCGGTGCGCGCGATGGTTCCGGTGTCGGTGCGGGCGGCGGACGCAGTCGGCGGCGGCAACGAGGTGTCTTCGTACTTCATCGATCTTCCGGTGGGGGAGGCGAACCCCAAGCTGCGGCTGTCCCGCGTGAGTCACGCGATGCAGGGACACAAGGACGCCGGCCAGTCGATCGGTGCTACAGCCTTGGTGGCGCTGTCCGGGTTCGCGCCGCCGACGCTGCACGCGTTGGGAGCGCGCGCCGCGAGCTCGCTGTCCCGGCGACTGTTCAATGTCGTCGTCACGAACGTTCCGGGTCCGCAGTTTCCGCTGTATGCCGCCGGCGCCCGGATGCAGGAGGTCTTTCCGGTGGTACCGCTGGCAAAGGGCCAAGGGGTCTCGATCGGCCTGACCTCGTACAACGGCGGCGTCTTCTACGGGCTGAATGCCGATCGGGACTCGATGTCGGATGTGGACGTCCTGGCCGATTTGATAGAACAGTCGCTTGGGGAACTCTTGGAAACGGTCTCTTGATCGACTTCTTCTGGTGAACGGTCGCCGGTTTGATTAGAACCGGGCCCAGATGGGCACCTCCCACACCATGACACGTCATGGGATCGTCCTCGGCGCCGGTGGTGTCCTGGGATTCACCTGGTCGGTGGCTGCCCTGCATGCCTGGGAACAGGAGACCGGCCTGGACGCCCGGGATGCTGATGTACGGGTGGGCACATCGGCCGGCTCGATCCTTGCCGGGCTGCTCGGCCTCGGAGTCAGTACGGAGATGATCCTGCGCCACCAACTCGGAACGTCGCGCAGCGATGATCTCAATGTCGAGTGGGATTACGCGGTGGACGGGGGCAGCACGCGTCCCCCTTTTCCGCGATTGGGCCTCGGCTCGCCCGGTCTCCTGCTCTCCGTCCTGCGCCACCCTCGACGGCTTCCTCCATTGGCGGCGATGACGGGAATCCTGCCGCGCGGTCAGGCGCGACTCGATCCATTGGAGCGGATGTTGGAGCGCTTGGCCGAAGACGGACCGGACTGGCCCGAGATCGAAACGTGGATCGTGGCCATGGACTATGCGACGGGGGAGCGAGAGGTATTCGGCAGGGTGGGTTCCCCGACCGCCCGGTTGAGCCAGGCCGTTCAGGCGTCGTGCTCGATCCCGGGGTGGTACGAGCCGGCGACGATCGGCCGGCACTCCTACGTGGACGCCGGAGCGCTCTCGAGTACGAGCGTGGACCTGTTGGCCGGTGCGGGTCTGAGCGACGTCGTTGTGATCGCGCCGATGGCCTCCCGCAGCTATGACCGACCAACCTCGGCGATCGCGAAGCTGGAACGTCGCTGGCGACGCTCGACGACCAAGCGCCTGCTCCGCGAAATGGCAATTGTCGAGGCGACAGACACGCGGCTGCGCCTACTCTGTCCGGGGCCGGCCGATCTGGCCGCGATGGGGGGGAACCTGATGGACCACGGCCGGCGCCGTGCCGTACTCGACACCGCGTTACGCACGACCGGCGAGCAGATGACAGATGCGGCGGCCGAGAGCGGCTGATGCGCGTCTATCTCCCGTCGACGACTACCGAACTTGCCCGGCTTCGAGACAACGGCGAACTGCCCGGTCCCCGCTCCGGGACTGCCGTGACGACGGACTTCCGCGAGTTCTACCTCGATCCGGACCTGGAGGAATTGGAGTATCTGGCCCTGCGCGAGGCGGCCCAGCTCTCGTTGCGCATGATCGACGCCGACTTCACCGCCGCTCGCCGGCGGGTAGTGCTGGCAGCTGACGTGCCTGACTCCGCAGTCCAGCCCGATCCGGACAATGGCCGCGGGTCGGTACGCATCCAGACGGGACTCAAACTTGCCGACGTCGTCAGCGTGCACATGGACGCGGCGGAGGCCGAGGCGGCGGTCAGTGCTGCGACGGCGGTCGTCATCGAGGCCGACCTGGGCAGCGATGATGCACAGTTCATCGTCGACGAGACCGAGGCGCACGAACTCGGTTGGTATGCAACCCAGGAGCTAGGCCCCCTGCTCGAACTCCTCTGACCGGCCCATCGTTACGGTCGGCGCGTGTCACCCTCAGAACCGATCGACATCAGGTTCGTACTCTCGGAGCGAGAGTTCATCATCGGCGTGCGGCGGATGACGTTCCGCAGCCGGGTTGTGCTCACCGGAACCACCGCGATCGTCTTGTTGGTGCTCATCGGAGTGCTGCTGCGCAGTTGGATTCCACTGGCCTCTGCAGTTGGCGTGGTTCTGATCTTCGGCTGGGCATTCCTCTTCGCGCCGAGGAAGCAGTGGCGACGCCAGCGGCGGCGTAGCGACGAGCAGCGATACACGTTCTCCGACAGTGGTGTCGACGTGGCGACTCCACTCGCCAGCACGGCATCCGGCTGGGATGCCTACGCCGAAGTTGTCGAGACCTCCGAGGTCTATGTCCTGAGAGCCCAAAGCCGGGTCTGCAACTTCTTACCCCGCCGGGCCTTCTCCCCGGAGCAGGACTCTGCCTTTCGTGCACTCGTGTCTCGCCGGCGCGCTGCGGGGGCGCTGGCTTCGAATATCGAGGTAGCCGGCGCACTGCCCTCCACGTAGCTGAGGGATTGCTGGGAAACTGAGGACATGGATGCCGTGACTGCGCTGCCCGTACCCGTGAACGAACCGATCCTCGACTATGCGCCGGGGTCATCCGAGCGCTCCGGAATCGAGGCGGCCCTCAAGGAACTGGGTGCCCAGACGACGGAGCTGACGATGACCATCGCCGGCAAGCAGCAGATGGCCGGCGGCGACTCGATCGATGTGGTCACTCCGCACCGGCATTCCCACGCTCTCGGTCGTACGGCGAATGCCGTGACCGGCGATGTGCAGCAGGCTGTCGATGCCGCACTGGCCGCCGCACCAATGTGGCGGGATCTGCCCTTCGAGGCGCGCGCAGGGGTCTTCCTCCGCGCCGCCGATCTACTCGCCGGGCCGTGGCGCGCCAGGCTGAATGCGGCAACGATGCTGGGTCAGAGCAAGACCGTCATCCAGGCCGAGATCGACTCCGCTTGTGAACTGATCGACTTCCTCCGATTCAACGTCGGCTTCGCTCGGGAGATCCTTGCCGGACAACCGCTGTCGAGCCGGGGGGTCTGGAATCGCTCGGACTACCGACCGCTGGAAGGCTTCGTACTGGCGATCACACCGTTCAACTTCACCGCGATCGCGGGCAACCTTCCGACCGCCCCTGCTCTGATGGGCAACACCGTCGTCTGGAAACCGTCTCCCACCCAACAACTCTCGGCGCACCTGACGATGCGACTGCTCGAAGCGGCGGGTCTGCCACCCGGTGTCATCAATCTGGTCACCGGTGACGGCACTGCGGTCAGCGAGGTGGCGTTGGCCCATCGTGATCTGGCCGGCATCCACTTCACCGGCAGCACGGCAACGTTCCAGCACCTGTGGCGCTCCGTCGGGACGGCGATCGACGGATACCGGAGCTATCCGAGACTGGTCGGCGAGACCGGTGGCAAGGACTTCGTCATCGCCCACCCGAGCGCCGATGCAGCGGGTTTGGTGACCGCACTGGTGCGGGGGGCGTTCGAATACCAAGGCCAGAAGTGCTCAGCTGCCTCACGCGCCTACGTCCCGCGTTCGGTGTGGGACGGCGGCGTCCGCGATGAATTGGTCGAGACCACCGAATCGTTGACCTACGGCGATCCAGCGGACTTCAGCAACTTTGGTGGTGCCGTCATTGATCGGCGGTCCTTCGACCGGCTGTCCGGCGTGCTCGACAAGGCGACCAATGACCCCGCGTTGATCGTGTTGGCCGGGGGGACGGCCGATGACTCGGAGGGCTACTTCGTCCGACCCACAGTGCTCACCTGCGAGGACCCGACGCACGAGGTCTTCACCAAGGAGTACTTCGGGCCGATCCTCGCCGTGCACGTGTACGACGACGGCGACTACACCGCGGTCGTGGACCAAGCCGCCGACATCGCCGCGTACGCGCTGACCGGGTCGATTTTCGCCACTGATCGTCGAGTGATCGATGACGCCTTGCATCGCCTGCGCTTCTCGGCCGGCAACTTCTACATCAACGACAAGCCGACCGGCGCGGTCGTCGGCCAGCAGCCGTTCGGCGGGGCCAGAGCCAGCGGCACCAACGACAAGGCCGGCTCGCCGTTGAATCTCCTGCGCTGGGTATCGCCGCGTACGGTCAAGGAGACGTTCGTCCCGGCTACCGATCACCGCTACCCGCACATGGGCTGACTCGTCCTCGAACTGAATCTAGCCGGCCCGGCTGGTCTGCAGCGACCCGCGACTTCTGGTCCGGAACCAACTCGCGGCAAGCAGAACCAGTCCGCCGAGGAACCAGGCCAGCAGTGTCCAGAGCGGCCCAGTAGCACCGGCTCCGTCGAAGAAGGCGGTACTGCGCAGCAGGCTTCCGCCGGCGCCCGGAGGAAGCGCCTGACCGACCTCGCCCCAGGGCTGCGGTAACAACTCCGGAGCCGACGTGAGGCCGGACAGCGGGTTGCCGAGCAGGACCATCGTCATCGCGCCGAGAGCGATCCCAACCTCACCGAAGAGGGCTCCGAGTCCGGCGACGGTCATGCCGATCGCACCGATGGTGAGCATCAGGACGCCCGCATTCAGCCACCAGTCTCCGCCGAGGATGCCGAGCCAGGCCTGCAGCAGTGCGATGCCGCCGAGCGCTGCGGTCAGGGCGCCGACCGCGACCACAGCCAGGCGAACCAAGCCACCGGTCGCGAGCAGCGTGCTGATGACGCCGATCGCGATGCCGAGAATGATCAGAGGTAAGACGCCCGCACCCAAGGCCGCGCCCCGCGGATCGTCAGCGTCAGCGGCCACGACATCGCGAACCTCGACGGGACTGCCCTGGGCCGCCTCGATACCTCGGGCGAGCTCACCGAGCAGTTGAGCCACCACCGGGCCGGCGGCGGAGGCCGTAAGCACCTGGGCGCCGTCTGGACCCACCGCGATGGCTCCGTAGATGTCGCGATCTCGAATTGCAGTCTCCGCCGCCTCGGCATCGGAGTATTCCGCCACTGCGAATGCCCCGTCGCGAGCGGCAAGCTCCGCTTCGATGGCCGCTATTGCCGGTGCCGGCCCCGTGATGCCGATCGGAAGATCGCGCGGCGCAATGTTCGAGGTCGGCCAGGCGAAAGCGGTGAGGAGGAGCGCGCCGAGCAGGGGGATCCCGAGCGCAGCGGCCAGCAACGCCCTGCGGTTGTTGCCCGACGGCGGCGATGCCGGGCGATCGCGGGTTGGGTTCGGCGCGGTGGTGACGGTTTCACTCGGCATGGGTTCCTCCTAAACAGAATGCTTGTTCTGCTAAATGAGCATGCCGTCGAGCGTCCGGCCTGTCAAGAACGGATATTCGTTTTATAGACTGCCCGGGTGCCGAAGGTCTCCGTCGAACATCGAGCCGCACGTCGGCAGCAGATCCTGGATGCTGCCCGGCTGTGCTTCCTGCGGAACGGCTTCCATGCCACGACCATGCAGGACGTCTTTGCCGAATCCGGAATGTCGGCCGGCGCGGTCTATCTGTACTTCTCCGGCAAGGAGGAGATCGTCCGAGCGATCGCATCCGAAGCCATCACCGAAATCACCGCCGCCCTCGAGCCGATGGTGGACGCTCCCGGTGCCCCGGCCCCGCTCTACGACGTCGTCGCCAGTGGAGTGACGCGGCTGGAGCGGCTGGACATCGAACGAGGTATTCCGCGGATCGCCGTGCAGGTGTGGGGCGAGTCCATGCGCTCACCGCAGTTGGCCGAGGACGTCAAGACGATCGTTCAGTCCGTGGCGCCATTGCTGGTCAGGCTCGTCGAGCGGCACCGCGAGCACGGCTCGCTCCCGCCCGACATCCCGGTGGACGCCACTGCCCGTGCCCTGCTCGGGCTGTTCCCCGGTTTCATCGTGCAGCGGGTGCTCACCGGGCTCGACGCGGCCACCTACCTCGAGGGGGTACGGGCGCTCCTGCCCGGGCAGGTCGACGCTCAGTAGCGGATCGCGTCGATCACCCTTGCCCGTACGGCGATGATCGCGGGGACGATCCCGGCCAGGGCGCCGATGGCGGTGGCAGCAAGGAAGCCCTCGATCGCTGCGGCAAGTGGGAACGGCGGGAGATCCTCGATCGGCACGTCGAGCACCGTCTCGTACGGAAGGTTCAGGACAAGGGCGACCGCGCAGCCGATCGCGAGGGCACCGGCGACCGCAGTGGCGCAGACGCTTTCGAGCAGGATCGTGATGAACACGCGCCCCGAGGTTGCGCCGAAGCTTCGCCGTACCCCGATCTCTCGAATGCGTTGCCGGACAACGACAAGACCCACGTTGAGGACGCCGATCCCGCCGAGCAGCAGAGCAAAATAGCCCACACCGCGCACCCCGTAGTCAAGGATGGCGTCGAGGGCCGCCGCATCCGCGCCGTAGTCATAACGCTCGGCCCAGACGTCATGGCCGGGCAGGGTGGCGAGCAGGTCCCCTTGGATGGCTGCGCTGATTTCTTCCACCTGATCTGCTGGTATCCAAATCTCCATGTTCGGCGTCGGTGTGTATGAGCCGTCGCCCCCGACGGCCCATCGGCTCGCCGACTCGCTGAGCACGTAGGCCATCGGATAGCCATAGTCGTCTCCGGCGACGACGCCGATCACCGTTGCCGTGACGGGAGTTTCGGCCGCTCCGAGCCGAACGGTCGGTGGGTTGTTCGGATCGAAGCTGCCGAGCCGGGCCATGAACGACTCGCTGACGACAAGGGCAGGCGCGTAGCGGTCGTTGTCCGCCACGGTGAACCACCGCCCCCGCTCGAGCAGCAATCGATGCATCGTCCCGTAGTCGGGGTCAACTGTGCGCAGTTCGACGAACTCGCTCTGGGCGGGGAAGTACGCCACCAGCTCGCCTTGCAGGAACATGGACGAGTACTCGATGTCGTAGCGATCGACCACGTCGCGCAGCGCTGACTCGATGGCTGCGTTGTCCGGGCTGCTGCTGAAGGGATACGCGCCCACCGTCACGGTGGCCGGGCGTCCGCTGGCTCGCTCGGCTGACTCGGTCACCAGTTGCCGGCCGATGTTTCCAGCAGCCGCGACCGAGGTCATGCCGAAGACTGCGAGGAAGACGCCGACCAGCGACAGGATGACCCGGAGCTTGTGAACCCGGATCTCGCTCCACGCCTCGGCGAGGATCGCCATGATCGTGGTCATGCGACTTCCCGGCGGGCCGTGACCGCGGGAAGTTCGGCGGCGGTCAACGGGGTGAGGACACCATGATCGAGGCGGAACTGGCGATCGGCGCGGGCTGCCACCGAAAGGTCGTGTGTGATGGTGACCAGGGTCGTTCCGGCGTCGGCGACAACCTCTTGCAGCATGTCCATCACCAGGCTGCCGGTGTCGACATCGAGCGCGCCGGTCGGCTCGTCTGCAAGGAGCACTGTCGGGTTGCGCACCATGGACCGGGCGATCGCCACTCGCTGCTGTTCACCACCGGACAGCCGCTCTGGCAGGTAGTCCAGGCGATGGCCGAGGCCAACTCGCTCGAGCATCTCTCGGGCTGCGGCGCGCCGTCCCCACACTTGACGCCCTGAGGCGTACAGCAGCGGCGCTGCCACATTTTCTGTCGCACTACGTCGGGGCAACAGATTGAACTGCTGGAAGACGAATCCGAACGTTGCCCCGCGCAGGCGGGACCGGGCGCGATTGGAGAATTCGTGGGTCTGCTGGCCGGCCAACTCGTAGTACCCGGCGGTCGGGATGTCCAGCATTCCGATGACGTTGAGCAACGTCGACTTTCCCGACCCGGACCGCCCAACGACCGCGATGTGTTCTCCGCGCTCGATCTCCAGGTTGATGTCAGTCAGGATCTCGAGGCGACTGGTGTCCGGAAGTCGCACCGTGCGGCCGATACCGGCGAGCCGGATGTAGGTCATGAGAGCTACCCGCAGCAGCCGGGTTGGGCGCCCATGCCACCGGCGTCGCCTTGCGGCTCGGAGTTTGGAACGAATTCAAGGATCTGATCGCCTTCGGCCAAGCCTTCGACTATCTCCACTATGAGGCCATCAGTGAGCCCGAGGGTCACGGGAGTCAGCACGGGTTCGGCGCCCTCGGACTCGACCAGCCAGACGTTGCCAGTATCGACAGCGCCCTCGACCGCCGTCACGGGTACGACGAGCACGCCGGTGGCTGCGCCAGCCTCGACGTCGATCGATGCGGCCATCCCGACGAAGACGTTCGTCCCGGGCGGCACCGCACACGTGGCGATCGCGCCGGTCGGGGTCGAGCCGGGATCCAGCGGAACACCGTAGGGATCGGCCTGGGGCTGTTGGGGCGTTTCGGCATCCGGCGGCACCGCGATCGTGAGCCCAGCGCACGGGAAGGGTGCAGGTCCGCCTTCGACGCTGATCGTTGCCGCCGTCGGCGGGGTGAGCAGGCGAAGCTGATCAGCTTGCGTCAGAGGCGCCGAGACACTCAGCGTCCCGGGAGACACCTTGGCCAGCACGTCGCCGACGGCCACGAGCTGCTTCACCAGGAGCGAAACGGTGGTCACGGTGCCAGCCGCCGTCGAGGTGACGGTCACGAACCGATAGCTCGGAGCCGCCGGGGGCGGCGCCTCAGGATCGGTGGAGGCGGGCGGCGTCGTAGTCTCCCGCTCGAAGCGGATCTCAGCGAGCGGAGTTCCGATGGCCACCGTGTCGCCGGGACGGACCAGCAACTTGCTGATCTCGCCCGCCTGCGTGATCTTCATCTCCACCGCGGGGTCGGCACTGACCTGTCCGCGCAGGCTGACCGTGTTGAGGATGTCCCCCGGAGCGACCGTGTAGACCGGCGCGGTGATGTCAGCCGAGGGCTGGGCCGCCTCGTCGGTGACGGTGGGGTCGGCGCGGAAAAAGGCGAGCCAGACCAGGGACAGCGCGATCACCGACCAGATCAGGATCCGGACTGCCGGGAACACGTAAGCGCCGATCGCCCCCATGAAATCTCCTCTGTCTGAGTCGTGATAACGATCTCGTGCGCCGCGACCGACGCTGACGGAGGTGACCCTATGAGTTGATCACAGCTTGATCGTCAGTCCTGGGTATGAGATCTGGAGCGGCCCTGGGTATGAGATCTGGCGAGCGGCGCCTCGCCGTGAGTCGCTCCCAGGGAAGGAGTACCAGGATCGCCACAACATGCGGCAAGAAGATGATCCGCACACCGGCGAAGACCATCAGGTGGAAGCCGAGCAGGAAGAGGACCAGCAGGATCCGAGAGCGATCGCGCTGGACGAGGAGCATCAGCGGGGAGAGCAGTTCAAAGCCGATCATCAGATATTGCGACACGTGGAGCAGTTCGGGAACGTCCAGCGTCCACAAGGACAGATCCGTGCCCCGCCGCAGCACGGCTCGAGTCAACGTCGAGCCGTTCACCCAGTCCCAGCCGCCGAACCGGACCTTCGCCCACGCCGCCAGGAAGTAGGTCAGCATGACCGCGATGAAGATCACTGCGACGGCAAAGCCGGCCGCTTCGGAGCGCCGGTGATCTCGCCATCTGGCGACACCCACGGTCGGCAGCACCGCCAGCGCTACGAGAAAGGCGTACCGGTCATGGTCGACCTTGCCGTAACTCATCGCAATGACCATCCACTCGAAATAGAGCAGGAAGGTCGTCGTCCCCCAGAGTCGTGGCGCCTTGCCGGTTGCGGCGAGGATGGCCGAGCCCATGAGCAACCACTTCACGAGTTCCACGACCGCCGTCGTGGGCGTGGGCAGCGGAAGCCAATCCGCGATCAACAGCGGCTGGTAGTACTCGGTGGGGACAGCGGCGTGTGCGGCCACCCATCTGGTGGTCACGAAGACGTCGATCGGGATGAACAAGTAAGCGATCAGCCGAAAGATGGCGATCCGCGCCAGGGGCACCGGGGCGAAGAACCATCCGCGGAGCCGCTCGAACAGGTTCATGTGGTGCCCGCCTGATCAGCAGGTAACGGATAGGTGACCAGGACATCGTCGATGTAGGAGCCGGTGCGGACCCCGTCGGCGAGTTCGTATCGCCGGACGATGATCGCGACAGCCACCAGGGGGGCCTCGTCAGGGTGGTTGGCGCGGTAGGTGTCGGCGAGGAGCCCGAGTAGTTCTGGGTTGCCGACCAGGCGCGGCACCTGGCCCTCGAACTCGGCGCGACGCAGCCCGACCTCGCCGCCGGACAGCGGCACTTCGGCACCCGCCCCGTCGATCCCGACGACGCGGGTCGACGAAACCGGCGCATCCGGATCCGCTCGGGTGGCATACATCCGGGGCGGCCCGAAGGGAAAGGCGTAATCATCGGCCACCACCGTGCCGGTAACGGTCAGCGCGAGAACCGCCGCAACGACGACCAACCGTACGAGTCGTGCCCGTGCTGAAAGACAGATGACGTCGGCCTCCGACGCTGGGTCGGCGTCGTCCCGGTCCGTCACGCGCACCATCGTAGGATCGGGCCGCGGGCAGGGTTTGCCGAGGATCAGGAGCGCGCATGCAGTTCGGCCGGTACTACGAGGAGTTCGAGGTCGGCGCGATCTACAAGCACTGGCCCGGCAAGACGGTCACCGAGTACGACGACCATCTGTTCTGTCTCATCACGATGAATCACCATCCGCTGCACCTCGACGCGCATTACGCGGCGGAAGCGACCCAGTTCGGGAAGAACGTGGTCGTCGGCAACCTGATCTACTCGCTGTTGCTGGGCATGAGCGTTCCGGACGTTTCCGGCAAGGCGATCGCCAATCTCGAGGTCGAGTCGCTTCGGCACATCGCCCCTACGTTCCATGGCGACACGATCTACGGCCAGACGACGGTGCTGGACAAGACCGAGTCGAGGTCCAAGGACGACCGCGGTGTCGTCCATGTCGAGACGATCGGCTTCAAGCAGGACGGTACGGTTGTCTGCACCTTCCGCCGAAAGGTAATGGTGCCCAAGCAGTCCTACGGCCGAGCCGGCGGAGGAGAGCAGCCGGGGCGCCCGGAGCCGAAGACGTCGCGGTAGTCCGGCTCATGAGCGGGGCGGGAGGTGGGTGCGACGGCTGATCGGCAGGCGCTCGTCGAGTTGGCAGACATCCGCGCTGCAGTCCGTGCCTTGGAGGATGCTGCGGCCGCTGGCCTGATCAACCAGGCCGAGGCGAGCAAGCGAATCAACGACTGCAGACGGGCGGTCACCCCCCGGGAATTGTGGAAGGCAAGTGGCGGTCGGGCAGGGTCGAAGAAGCGCAGCGACTGGTGGGACATCCGCAAGACCGTGTTCGGCGCGACCTTTCTGCTCGTCCTCGCCGTTCTGGGGGTGTGGATGGTGACCGTCCTGACCGGCAGCTATGTCGGCGATGGCGGCTACATTCCCGACGTGACGCCACCGGGGGTGTCTGTCCCGTCCGACGATCCGCCCGGCTGATCAGGGAGGGCCGCCATGCATCTAGGCCAGACGATTCCGGCCATGCCGGTGAGGGACATGCCGGCGGCGGTGCGCTGTTATCGGGACAAGTTCGGCTTCACGGTGGTCCATGAGGACACCGGGTTCGCGGTTCTGGTTCGTGACGACGCTGAGATCCACCTCTGGGAGTCCAGCGACCTTTCGTGGCAGCACCGCGAGCCGATGGACAGTCCGGTGTGCTCGGGTGCGGAGTCGTTCATCGCGGGTACGGCGAGTTGTCGGATTCACGTCGATGAGGTCGATGACCTCTACGTCGAGTTGCAGGCGAACGGAGTCCTCCACAAAGTCTCCCTGGATGGCCCGCAGGACACGGACTTCGGCACTCGCGAATTCGCCACGCTGGACATGGACGGCAACCTGATCGCCTTCTTCCGTCGCGACCGCCCGCGCCGCTGACGAGCAAGTCTCGACCGAGATCACACGGCTAGGCACGCGGCAGATCGGTCGGCAACGCATCCCACTCACGAAGTGCCTCGTAGAGCCCCGGAGAGAGCGGCAAGCCGCTGAGTTCGGCGGCGTCGACGAAGCGAGCGTCCTTGGCGTCGTCGCCGGACCGGAGCTTCCCACCGACGACTTCAGCCCCGAAATCGGTGATTGCGTAGATCGTTCCCTCAGTGCCGGGACGCTCGACCTCGCCCACGACAGCGCCGGCGATCACGACCAGGCCGGTCTCCTCGAAGACCTCGCGGACCACCGCGTCAGCAAGGGACTCGCCGTCCTCAACTCGTCCACCGGGTAGGGACCACAGGCCGAGCGCGGGCTCCTGTCCACGTTGGACGACCAGCAGCCGTGCGCTCTGGTCATAGACCAGGGCTCCCACGCAGGGGATGGTCTGCCGCCTGCTCATCCGATCAACGCTAGTGCGCGAGTCGCGGCGCGCCTGTGCCGCGGTTGAGTTGCGATCGGCCATGATCGGGCACATCGTTGAGGCGATGTGCTGCGCTGTGCGCTGAGGAGGAGACCAAGGTGAATGCCAAGAAGATCGTCGGCTTGCTTGTGCTGGCCTTCGTCATCTTCTTCATCGTCACCCAACCGGAGACCTCGGCGGATATCGTGCGCAGTATCTTCCGGGGACTGAGCAACGCGGCGGCGGCCATCGCCGACTTCATCACGAATCTGGTCTAGTCGCGGGAGGCCCGACGTGACGGCTCGCGATTGCGGCCGGGCGGGAGGTACGGCGTGACCCGTCCCGTCCGGGCTGCTCGGCCGTCCAGCATCGCCCGTTATCTCATCCCCGATGAGCGTGCCGAGATCGAGACCCGCCGACACTGGATGATCCTGGCGCGGCCGGTCCTGGCATCGTTGGCTGCCATCGCGATCGCGATGTTCTTGCTGTCCAGCGACCCGTACTCCGAAGTGATGCGCAACGTCGTGGCCCTGACGTTGCTCGGCGTCGCCGGTTACCTCGGCTATCAGATCCTGGAGTGGCGACTCGACCAGTTCGTGGTGACCAACCGTCGGGTGCTGCTGGTGAGTGGCGTGCTGACCAAGAAGACGGCGGTCATGCCGCTGTTGAAGGTCACCGACCTGACGTATGAGCAGACGCCGTTGGCGCGGATCTTGGGCTACGGCACATTCATCTTCGAGTCAGCTGGTCAGGAGCAGGCCCTGTCCAGGGTCAGCCATCTGCCCGGCGGCCCGCGCCAGCTCTACAAGCAGATCTCCGAACTGCTGTTCAACTACACCGGGATCGCAGCCCCGCCCCCGCCGCCGATCCGGCACTACACGGTCGAGGTGGCCACGGGAACCTCGCCCGGCGAGAGTGCGATGCGGACCCATACGACGACACCGATTCCCCGGCTGGACCCGGAATTGATCGGAGACGACTGAGCGGGTGGGCGAACCAGGGAGCGGTCGGCGCATCGACCTGCACGTTCACTCGACCGCCTCGGACGGCACACTGTCGCCGGCCGACGTCATGATCGCCTCGGCCGAGGCCGGGCTGGACGTGGTCGCCCTCACCGATCACGACACCCTCGCCGGCTGGCCGGAAGCGTTCGCCGCCTGCCCCGCGGGATTGACCGTAGTTCCTGGCTTGGAGCTGTCCTGCGTCTATTCCGCGGCCGACCAGCCACCGATCAGCGTGCATCTGCTCGGCTACCTCGTCGATCCCGCTCACCCGGGCCTATTGGCGGAATTGGCGCGGCTCCAGGACGAACGCCGCCGACGTGGCGAGCGGATAGTGGAAAAGCTCGTCGCCGCGGGCTACCCCATCAGTTGGCGCCGGGTGTTGGAGTTTGCCGCCGGCGGCTCGGTCGGCCGTCCGCACGTCGGACGCGCATTGCTCGAGGCGGGTGTGGTGTCGTCGGTGGACGAGGCCTTCGCCGAACTCCTGTCCGCGGCCGGGCCGTATTACGTACGCAAGGCCGATATCGATGCCGTCGCGGGGGTCCGCTTGATCCGCGCGGCGGGTGGTGTCGTGGTCTTCGCGCATCCTGCGGCCGGGCGACGGGGGCGGGTGGTGGATGAGCAGGCCATTGCGGTGCTGACACAGGCTGGGTTGGCGGGCATCGAGGTCGACCATCCAGACCACCTGCCGGCCGAACGCGAGACGCTGCGCGCGCTTGCGGCGACCCTCGGGCTCGTCGCGACCGGATCCAGTGACTTCCATGGGACCAACAAGACGAACCGGCTGGGGGAATGCACGACGTCCCCGGCGGCCTACGGCGAGTTGGTGGCACAGGGCCGGGGAAGTAGTCCGTACGTCGGCTGATGGCGGACTACCGTTGAGCTCGTGGACACGATCCTGCTGGTGCTGATCTGTGCGGGACTCGTCTTCCTCGCGATCTTCTACCTCGGCAATCAGCGTCGTGGCCGTGGACACGCACTGCAGGGCCGCAAGGCGGCTGCGATGTCGCTCTACAACCGGCTCGGCTCGGACGTCGCCACCCTCGATGCCAGCGACGACCCCTATGCCCGGCAGGCACTGGCCGACGCCGCCGAGCGCTACAACAGCGCTGGGTCGCTGTTCGCTGAGGCAGACACCGAAGGTGAGATCGCAGCGGCCCGCCGTACCGCGATCGAAGGACTCATGGCCACCCGCTCAGCACGGGAGCGGCTCGGGTTGCCGCTGGGGCCGGAACTGCCACCCCTGGACTACGCGTACGGGCAACCCCAACTCACGGCGCCGAAGGACGTTTCGATCGGAGACATGCTCGTCAAGGGCTTTCCGGAATACCGGCCCGGAGCGCGATATCGCTACGGGGGAGGGGGCGGGATTCCCGGCGGGTGGTATCCGACCCCGTTCTGGGAAGGGAGCTCAGGGTCGGGCAGCGCCGGGTCGCCAGATTCGGGAGAAAGTGATCGGTGATCGAGCCGCCTGTGGCGATCAGAGCCCCGAGGCCAGCAGCAATTCTGTGACTCGGGCGAGATGGTGGGCGGCCCGTAGATCCCCGTCGGGGCGGATCGCGCGGGCCGCTCTCCCGACCTTGGCGAACCGTTTGTGGACTCGGTAGGCCACCAGTAGCGATGGATCCATGGATCCGGCCACGGACTCGTAGCCGAAGCGGAACGCGTCGTTGATGTCGTCCCGCAGCGCTCCCGGGAGTCCCTCGAAGTCGACCTCGGCCTGAAAGGTCGTGATGTCCAACTCCGGATCGCTGAGCGAGAAGCGGTCGAAGTCGATCAGGCCGAGCCGACCGCCGTCATCCAACCATTGCTCCGGATGCGGGGCTCCGTGGATGGGTCGTGGTCGCGATGTCGCCCGGCCGTGCAGTCGCTCGAGGCCGCCGATCACTTCCTCGAGTGGCACCGCCAACTCTGGTATGTGACCGGCGATCGTCGCGGCATTGCGTCGCGTGCGCTCCATCTGCATGGCACTGTCGACCCGGGTCTGCGGTGCGACCGAGATCTGGGTCACCGATCCCGCGGCCCGGCCGAGTCGTTCGGCGAGCTCAGGCCCATCCGCCCCGAACAGTGCGCCGGTGATCCCCGCGCCGGGGACATGCCCGATCCAGACCGCCCGTTCGGCAGCGTCGAAGCGCAGCGGGGGTGCCACGGCAACATCGAGCTCGCCGCGCGCCGCGGCTTCCCAGAGGGCTACCTGGCTGCCATGAAGGGCCTCGCCGGACAAGTCGGGGAACACCTTGGCCCAGCTGGTCTGCTCGCCGGTGCCGATCCGCAGCGTGCATCGTTTCTCCGGTCGGTATCGCACGACGTGTACCGGTTCATAGGCCCGCACCACCGCGGCGAGCGTCGGTAAGCGCGGGTCATCCGGGAAAGACCGAACGTGCAGGACGCCCGCCTCGGGCATGACCTGCAACCACGCGCCCGGTCCGGCCGCCTCGGGAGTCTCGCGATATGCCTTGACCAACACGATGACGCTCGGTTGCGCCGCGCTCTCGAACGCCGCGCTCTCGAACGCCAAGGTGGCGTACGCGGGCTGGTCGGGTGTGAACGACCCGTAGGTCTGTTTCCAGAGCATGTCGCCAGGCCACCAGGCCGGGCGACTGTCTGACTCGTCGAGGGCTCGAATGACGCCCGCGGTGTCAGCCAATTCGGCTAGGGCGGATCCGAATCGTCGGTGGAGTTCACCCATCGCCGAGGGCCGCTCGCCTCAACCAGCTAACCGCTCACGTGCGGCGCGTCGCGCGGGGCCTTCACGCCATTGCTCGGGCAGCCGCTGCAGGCTGGACCGCAGGGCTCGTACGCCGGCAGTTGCTGCCGCATCCGTGGGTGCCAGTCCAGGCAGCCGATACATCTTCCGGGCCCAGCTCGGCAACAGGCCGAAGGCCAGGGCCGCCAGTCCACCCCAGGCGGGTCGTGCCGGTGTCAGCACCCGTACCCACGCCGGCATCGGCGGGGCGAGTAGGAACCGCGCTGCCCGCTGGGACTCGGCGGTGGCCCGCAGCATGGGCTGGATATCGGTGAAGTAGTCGGCGAGGTCAGCCTGGTCGGCGGGAACGTCCTCACGGGGGACCCCGAGGAGTTCCGCGGCGAGACCCTGCTCACGCAGGTATGCGTCGGCGTCGACATCGCTGAGTTCGGCGCCGCCTCGGCGGGCGGTGGTCAGAAACGAGTCCACCTCGCAGCAGTGCACCCAGAGCAGCAGGGCCGGATCGTCGACCCGGTACGCGGTACCGCTGTCCGGCTCCACGCCGGTCAGCCCGCGGTGGGCGCCGCGTACGCGAGCCGCTGCCTTGAGCGCCTCGCTGCGGGTGCCGTACGTAAGCACGCCGACGAACTCGGCAGTGCGGCCGAGGCGGCCCCACGGGTCCTCCCGAAAACCGGAGTGCTCGGCAACGCCGGCCAGTGCGAGGGGGTGCAGAGCCTGCATCAACAGTGCCCGCAGGCCGCCGACGATCAACAGCGGATCTGCATGGACCCGCCAGGTGATGCTGTCCGGGCCGAACAGGCCGGCGAGTTCGTCACTATCGGCGGGCTTCGAGCGAGCATCGGCGGTCATCCCGCTCGATGCTACGACGTAAGTCTCAACTCTTGCCCGCTTGCGTGGCTCGAGCGGCGCGACGCCGATCGAGGAAGCCGAGCTCGGCGGCACAGTCGTCGAGCATCGCCTCGAACAGCAGGCCGCTGTCGACCAGCGCCCAATGCAGGTGACCGAAGGCCTCGAGCGTGACCATGCCGTACAGCCGCGTCCACTGCCGCACGTAGAGGTACCGGACCGGCAGCGGGAGGTCGAACTCCGACTTGTCGCCTTCTTCCAGCATCGCCAACAGCGTCGGATCGACGGACTCGAGGTCAGGTGGGGTGATCATGCCGGCCTGCCACATCACGGCGAAGATGTCGGCAAAGAGCTTGCCAAAGCGAAGGCCGGCCTCGTGGGTGCAACCGCTCTCCTCGTGCGCTGTGGTGGTCAGCTGGTTTGCGAACAACAGGCCGTATTCGTGCCGATGCGCCAGCGCCCAATCCCGAAAGGCATGGGCCATGGCGGTGAGTTGGAACGAGGGATCGGACGCGTCGATGGCGTCCCGAGCGCGGACGAGTTCCTCGATCAACTCGTCGTACAGGCTGCCGCCGACGATGTCGAGCAGGTCATCGTGGCCGTCGACGTAGCGATAGAGCCCTGGGGCGGTCATGCCGACGGCTCGGGCCACCGCACGCATGTTGATCTCCTCGCCCTTGCGAACCAGATCGCGGGCGGCCGTGAGGATCTCCTGCCGGGTCTGCTCACGTACTCGTTCCCGCCGAGTCGGTAGCAATTCCTCGGTCGACGTCTTGACAGGGTTCATGTCTCCCAGCATAGTGAACAACGTTAACTGTGAACAACGTTAACCAACGAAATGAATGTTCACTCAATGCATCAGCAAGGTGGAGGACGAGATGGAACGCTGGGGACGGTTCGTGGCGAGGCGCCGCTGGGTAGTGCTGGTGGCTGGCCTTCTGGTCACGCTGGCCGCAGGTGCGTGGGGCCTTGGTGTGTTCGGCTCGCTTTCCGACGGCGGGTTCGACGACCCGGACAGCGAGTCGGCCCGCGCCGACGCAGCAATCGTTGCCGCGTTCGGCCAGATCGACGCGGACATTCTGGTGCTCTACTCGAGCGAGGACGGGCTGCAAGCCGACGACCCGGCCTTCGAAGGGGCTGTCACCGAGACGATCGCGGCGCTGCCACGCGAGGACGTGGTCAGCTCGGTCACGACGTACGGCGGTGGCGGAGCTGGTTTGGTCTCCGAAGACGGTACGGCGACTCTGGTTCCGATCACTCTTGCCGGTGCTGACATCGACGACCGGCAGGCCGCCTTCGAGCGGATCCGCGCCGATCTCGATGCTCCCGGCCTGAGAACGGAGGTCGGCGGTCAGATCGCCGTGTTCTCCGATGTGGGCAGCCAGGTGGAGTCCGACATCGCTCGCGCCGAGTCGCTGACCATCCCCCTGGTCGTACTGCTGTCCTTGGTCATCTTCGGCAGCGTGGTGGCGGCGACCCTCCCAGCGTTGATCGGCGGGCTTGCCATCCTGGGGTCCTTTGCGCTCCTGCGGTTGTTCACCACCGTCACCGATGTGTCCATCTTTGCGATCAACGTCATCACGCTGCTCGGGGTGGGTTTGGCGATCGACTATGCGCTGTTCGTCGTCAGCCGATTCCGCGAGGAGCTGCACTCCGGACACACGACGGGGGATGCCATCACCCGCACCATGGCCACAGCCGGCCGTACGGTCATGTTCTCGGGCTTGACGGTGGCTGCTTCCTTGGCATCCCTGCTGCTCTTCCCGCAGGTGTTCCTGCGCTCGATGGGCTTTGGCGGCATGGCCGCCGTGTTGGTTGCCATGATCACCGCACTCACCGTGCTGCCCGCGCTGCTGGCCGTGCTCGGCCCGAAGGTGGATGCCGGTCGCATGCCGTGGCGGCGCCGGGCGGCGTCGGTGACCGGAGCCTTGGCCGCGAATGGCGTTTGGGCGCGAATCGCGCATTTCGTGATGCGCCGCCCTGTCGTCGTCATGACAGCAGTGATCGTGGGGCTGCTGGCGCTGGGCTCGCCGTTCCTGCGGGTCGAGTGGACCGGCGTGGACGAACGTGTCCTGCCGGCTGACACCGAGAGCCGGATCGTGAGCGAGCGGCTGACCGCGGACTTCCCCGGCCAGGACTTCAGCCATGCCGAGGTCGTCGTCTCCGGCGCTGACCCGGCCGCAGTGCAGTCCTACGAGAACGCGCTCGCTGCCGTCGACGGGGTAGAAGCCGTGAGCCTGGTCCAGGAGGGCAACGGGACGACGCTGTACGACGTCAGCTATGCGGCGATCGACAACAGCGAGGCGGGCAGGGTGCTGGTACAGGACTTGCGAGACGTGGCTGTTCCAGATGGCGCGCAGGCTCTGGTCGGCGGGCAGAGCGCGCAGTTGGTCGATCTTCTGGCGTCGCTGTCGGAGACTCTGCCGTGGATGGGGCTGATGGTGGTCCTGGCGATGTTCGTGCTGCTCTTCCTGGCCTTTGGCTCGGTGGTGCTTCCGCTCAAAGCCATTGTGGTGAACGCGATCTCGGTGGTTGCCTCGTTCGGCGTCGTGGTCTGGATCTTCCAGGACGGCAATCTCTCAGAACTCCTCGGCTTCACGTCGTTGGGGGCGCTTGATGCGACGCAGCCGATCCTGATGCTGGCCATCCTGTTCGGCCTGTCGATGGACTACGAGGTATTCCTCCTCTCGCGGATCCGTGAGCAATGGGACCGCGGTGCTGACAACACCACGGCGGTGGCTACCGGGCTGCAGCGAACCGGCTCGATCATCACCAGCGCTGCCCTGCTGCTGGCGATCGTGATCGGCGCCTTCGCGACGTCGGGCGTCACGTTCATCAAGATGATCGGGATCGGGATGCTGGTCGCGATCCTGGTCGACGCGACAGTCGTACGGACCCTGCTCGTTCCGGCGGCCATGCGGCTCATGGGTCGGGCGAACTGGTGGGCGCCGGCACCGCTGGCCCGTTGGTGGCTGCGGTTCGGCTTCCGCGAGTCCACGGAGCCGGCTGTCAGCTCAGAAGGTGATCGTGACGAGAAGCGGCTGGTCTTGACCAGTTGATCGTCACGACTGCTTCATTCCGACATCGGCGCTCGCACTCGTCGTTCCAGCGCTTCGCGAATGTGAGCCATGTTGGCCCGCTCCTCCCGGCGGATGAAGAGTAGGAAAAGTGGGAAGATGAGACGGAACCAGCCGTGCGGCCGGGGCTCGAACTCGGCATGCAGCCGGGTGCCCTCACGGATCGGCTCGAGCCGGCACGTGAGCGTGACCTCTATAGGTCCTCCGTTGTGCACAGTCCAGGTTTGTGGCCGCTGAAACTGGGTGGTTTCAACCTCGACGTAGGGGCTGCTGCGCCACTTGGCGCGGTACCTCGTGCCCAGCCCGACCGGACCATCGGTGATCTTCTCCATGACCTGACACTTGGGATTCCACTCGAGTTCGGCGCGGTGATCGGAGAGGTAGTCGAATGCCTCCTCAGCCGTGCACCGGATCACCACGGAGTTTCGGATGACTCCCATGTCTGTACCTGCTTTCGGGCGGGCGAAGATACTAGAGCGGCCACTAGTGACCGCTCTAGTATCTTGTCGGATATGGCCGCGGTCAAGCCCATGAACTCGAGCCGTGCCGAACGAGCGCGGCGGACGCGCCGCCGCATGCTTGAAAGTGCGAAGGAACTGTTCGTGGCGCAGGGATTCGGCGCGACGACGATGGGTCAGATCGCCGCAGCAGCGGGCGTCGCCGTGCAGACCATGTACTACACGTTCAAGACCAAGGGCCAACTTCTCATCGAGGTCATCGAGGTGAGCGCGGCCGGAGGGGACGAGCCCGTAGCACCGCCGCTCCGAGCATGGGTGCGGGAGATGCTGGCCGCCTCGTCTGCACCTCGGGTTCTGGCGTTGGGGGTCGAGAACGGCACGGGGATCTATGAGCGGGTAGCTGGACTGTGGCCAGCTGTCGATGCGGCCGCAGCAGTGGACAGCGCGGTTCACGACTACTGGCGGGGTGTCATCGCCAACCGTCGGGGTGGCCAGCGGGGAATGGTGGCCAGGGTCGCCGAGCTCGGCGCCCTTCGCCGCACGCTGGATGTCGAGCGAGCAACGGACCTGGCCGCTGTGCTCACCGGCCCCGACGTCTATCGCGATCTCGTGCAGGAAGCCCGCTGGCCCGTCCCTGTGTACAAGGCCTGGCTTTTCACCACGTTGATCCAGCAGCTGTTGGAGGACGGCAGCATCGACACCGAAGTAGCTGACGACCTGTCCTTCGCTGGACTGCTCTCGCCGCGGACGACCGCGTAAGAGTGGTCGGCCACATTCACTGTTGATCGCGCGCTAGCGCGCAGCGAACCAGTGGATGAACCCGCAGCGGCGGCAGATCAGGCAGTTGGCCGAGAAGTTGAAGTTGTCCGGGTTGAACGGGTTTGTGCCCCGCGGATTGATCAGCAGGTAATCGGTTGCCTGGAAGTCGTTCCACTGACAGTGCACGCAATGCATGTCCGGCCGGGCCGGCAACGGCTTCAGCTGTGCAGCCGGCTCGGCCGGCGGCACGTACGCCTGAGGCTGCACGTAGGCCTGAGGTTGCTGCGGTTGGACGTGAGCGAACTGCTGTGGCTGCCCGTGGGCCTGCGGCTGCTGGGTCGGCTGCGGCGCGGAGGCCGGGCCGCGTAGCTCGCCCCAACTCATGCCGTTCCACCAGCGCTCGCCGTTGCCCTCGGGGTCGGGGTACCAACCTGGTGGCGGGCCGCCCTGTCCTTGGGTCATATGCGTCCTCCGTGAGAGCCTTCGTTCGGGGTGAGCAGGGATGGTCGCAGACGGTGCATCGCTGCTGATTCAGCGGGCACGGCTGCGTGATGGCCGGGTCTGTGACATCGCCATCGAATCCGGAGTCATCGTCGGGATCACCGACCTAGCTCCGGCACCTCAGGTGCCCGCCTCCTCCGGACGCTCGGCGGAGTCAGGCGCGGGGATCGTACGCAATGCCGACCCTGCCGGTCCCAGTGCGTCAGTGATCGATGCGGCGGGTCGGCTGGTGACGGAATCGTTCGTCGACGCACACCTGCACCTGGACAAGGTCTACACGCTGCCACGGATCGGCGACGCGGCGCTGATCGCGTACACGGGCACGGAGATGGCGCACGCAGCAAACGGCATTGACTTGGCCAGCGGGGTCAAGGCCGATTACGACCGGGCCTGGATCACTCCCAACGTCACCCGTGCGTTGCAGGAGGCGGTACGCAACGGCGTCTTGCACATCCAGGCATTCGTCGACGTCGACACCGCGGCGGGGCTCGAGGGTCTGCATGGCGTCCTGGCGGCGCGCGAGCAGTTCGCCGATGTGCTGGACGTGCAGGTTGTGGCCTTCCCGCAGGACGGGGTGCTTCGCGATCCCGGCGCCGCTGAACTCTGCGAGGCTGCAATGGATCTGGGCGCGGACGTGGTCGGCGCAATTCCGTGGATAGAAGGCACTCCGGCGGACATGACCGAGCACGTGAGGTGGGCCTGCGCACTCGCGGCAAGGTTGGGAACTCGGGTGGCGATGCTCGTCGACGATGCCGGCGACGCGTCGCTTCGCACCAGCGCGATGCTGGCCCAGTCGATGATCGACCACGGCCTCGTCGGTCGTGGCGTTGCCTGCCATGCCCGCGCCGTCGGAAGTTACCCGCTGGCCGAACAGCAGCGTCTGGCCGACCTTGCCCGGCAAGCCGGCCTGGGCTTTGTGAGTGATCCGCACACCGGTCCACTCGCCCTGCCGGTCCGGACCTTCCTCGATGCGGGCGTCCTGGTGGCTCTCGGGCAGGACGACATCGAGGACGCCTACTACCCGTACGGCCGGCACAACATGCTCGAGGTCGCCTTCCTTGCCTCGCACATGCTGGAGTTCAAGACCACTGGCGATCAGGAACTGTTGCTGGACATGGTCACTCGCTCGGCGGCCGAGGTCCTCGGTCTGGCCGGGCACAGCCTGGCGGTCGGCAACCCGGCCAATCTCTGCATCCATGAGTCTGAGCGGCTGGTGGATGTGCTGCGCGAACACGCCGCGCCGCGGTGGGTGATCAGCCGAGGCCGCATTGTCGCCGCGACCGAGACGATCACTCAGTGGCCAGCTGGGGTGGATTCCAGCGAGTAGAGGCGCTCGGGTGTCGTGGATTGTCGCTAGCCGGTGGCGGTGGGCCAGTGCGTGTGGTTGCCCAGCCGTGACGGGGTAGGAGTGGCCGGTTGGGTCAGGGTGGTCCTTGGCCGTGTGCGTCTGGTGGCCAGTACTCCACCCCCGCAGCCTCGCCAACGACATGCCGCGCCTTGGACAACCCGGAGACTGCGGGCGGGTCCAGCAGCGTGGTCACAATGGTGATCTTGACCTTATTGCGGTTTCCGGAGCCCTTTCACGGCGTGTCGGCACCACAAGGTCAAGATCACGAACAACCACCCACTAACCGCCGGCCGACAGACACCCCAGCCCACCCCGCACCCACTTGTTGCTGCGCACTTCGTATCGAAACCCAGCCACCGCCGGCTCCCACCACCCACCCCGACCCTCTGCGAGAATCGGCCACCTATGGCTCACGTCCTCGCGGTAGCGAATCAGAAGGGCGGAGTGGCCAAGACCACGACCGTCGCTTCGTTGGGCGTGGCATTACACGACCTCGGCAAGCGGGTGCTGCTCGTCGACCTGGACCCGCAGGCCTGCCTGACGTTCTCGCTCGGCATCGATCCGGACTCATTGCCCGTCTCCGTGCACGAGGTGCTGCTCGGCGAGCTGCCTATCGGCGACGCGATCGTGCGGACCTCAGATGGCCCGGCTCTGCTACCCGCGACCATCGATCTGGCAACGACCGAGTCGATGCTGCTCACCCGGACCGGGCGGGAGTACGCACTTCGGCTCGCGCTTGCCGACCGCACGGCAATCGAGGATCAGTTCGATCACGTGCTGATCGACTGTCCGCCCTCCCTCGGCGTCCTTACCGTCAACGGGCTGACGGCGGCTGCGCATCTGCTGATTCCGCTCCAGTGCGAGACCTTGTCCCATCGTGGTGTCGGGCAGCTGCTCAATACGGTGCGAGACATCCAGCGGATGACCAACCCGGGGCTCCAGGTGCTGGGCGTGCTGCCCACCCTCTACGACGCCCGCACGCTGCACGCTCGCGATGTCCTGGACGATGTCACCGATCGGTACGGGCTGCCCGTGCTCGAACCACCGATCGCCCGCTCCGTGCGGTTTGCCGAGGCACCGGCCGCAGGACGATCAGTGCTGGCAACCGCCGGACGGACCCGAGGCGCACAGGCGTACCGCGAGCACGCCGAATTCCTGGTCGCTCGCGCCGGCTGACGCGCACAGCGCATGGATCATCCATACCCCCGCCGGCAGCGGACGCGCCGAGTCGCCCCCGGGCGAGGCAATGGGGAGGCGAGTTGTCCGCGGCCAGGTGCAGGATGGAGCGATGCCTCCCGTACTCGACAAAGCCGCTGTGACTGCAGCTCTCACGGATCTACCGCACTGGCGGCGATTCGGCGATGCGCTGCACGCCAGGTTCGACGCCCCCGACTTTCCGACCGCAGTCCAGTTGGTGCAGCGGATCGGTGTTGCCGCCGAGGAGCTGAATCACCATCCCGACATCGACATTCGCTGGAAGAAGGTCAGCTGCACACTGTCGACGCACTCGGAGGGCGGCATCACCGAGTTCGACATCAACTTGGCGGCCCAGATCAGCGCGCTGGCGAAGGAGTTGAGCGCGGAATCAGCCCCCGGCCGGCTGGAGAAGGTAGAAATCGCCATCGACTGCATGGATGCCGACGCGATCCGGGACTTCTGGCGGGTAGGCCTTGGTCTGGAGGAGACCCCCGTACCAGGTGGTGACAAGGCCCTGACCGATCCCGCCGAGGTGCTCCCGGAAGTGTGGTTTCAGCAGATGACCGAGCCACGGACGGACCGCAATCGGATCCACATCGACGTCTACGTGCCTGAGGAGGAAGCCCAGTCGAGGGTCGCCGAGGTGCTCGCGGCAGGGGGCCGCCTCGTCACCGACGCGCATGCGCCCAGTTGGTGGGTGCTAGCCGATGCCGAGGGCAACGAGCTCTGCGTCTGCGTCTAGCCGTACCCGACGACGCCGTCCGTGGTGACCGCCACGACCCGGGACCGGCTCGCTCGATGCGCAGGAGATCGTCGCCGGTCGACGCCCCGGCAGGTAGCGCCGAACGCGCGCGTCTGCCCCGGTCAGAGCGTCCCTGGTCACGAAGGCATCGGCCTCCGGTACGACGAGTCCGAAGTCGCTGATTGCTGGGGCAGCGGCGGCAGTCCACCGACCACAGCAGCTCACCGCTACTGGGATCGATGGCATAGACGGTGCCGGACAGATAGACCAGCGGAACCCCGCGTCCGCCGGACTGACCCGCGAACGCAGTCGTTCCCGGCCCGGCCGCGTCCGTGGCCGGCGTTGAGAGCACGGCGCCGTTGCGCGCACTCAGAATCATGAGTTGTTGTCCCACGAGCAGACTGACGACCCCATCAGCGCCCAGGACGGTGACGTCGCCGTCCGGCGGTGGAACCCGCCACTGCGGTTTTCCGGTGTAGAGGTCGAACTGCGCGAGCCAGGTCGTGCCGGTTTCACATCGTTCGAGAACGACCACGCCGGTGTTCCCGACGCCGACACTGCTCAGCTCGCAACCCAACGGCGGGTTGTAACGCCAGCGGATCGAATCGCCGACTGCATCCAGGACGGCAAGCCCCGCAGGGGTGACGGCGACGGCTGCCGTGCCCGAGCCGAGCAGGCTCAGGCGTTCGCTGAATCCGACGTTGCGATACCAGCGGCGTACTCCGGTGGCCCCCTCCAATGCGACTGCTTCGTTGCACCTTCCGGTCGTGCGGAAGATCGCGACCACCACGTCCTCGAGCACCGTGAGATCACACATCGTCGCGTTGGAGCGCAGGTAGTGCCAGCGTTCCTCGCCCGTTTGCGGGTCGAGGCCGCGGATGCCGCGCGGGCTGGATGTGATGACGGTGTCGCTGGCCACGGCCCGCTGGTCATCGGCAACCGCGGTCGCGGACCACAACTGACTCAGCTGCGTGGGCAGCGCACCCCCGGCGTTCGACGGGGGTTCGGGAGCCGTACGCGCGTCCGTATTTCCCGAGTCGCTGCCCGACGCCACCTGGAACCCCGCGACCACGACGAGCACGGCGACAATGACCCAGACCAGAGCGGGCCAGGACGGCCGACGGAGCTTGCCTTTCCGGTTTCGATCCATCGTGCGCGAAACGGTACTGAGCGGTCAGTCCGCAGCTTGCGCGGGCCGCCGCCGCCGGCTCCGAGATCGCGTCGCCCCGGTCGAGGTGGCTGCTGAGGCCGCCCCGTCGGGACCGCTGGCCGCGGCGCCTGCGCCGGCATCCGAGGCGCCTTCGGCCTTCTGACCGCCACGGGTCCGGTTTCGGGAACGTGACCGGGCCGGACGCCGGGCCGGCTCCACCGGAGGCCTCCGGTTGGTCGGATCCGGAGCGCCCATCGCGGCGCGCGCGGCCGCCGGAGCCGGTTCCCGACGAGCGATCCGCGCCTGACCCGCCCCGACCGCCGGAGCCGCCGGACCGCCCGGATCCGGAACGACCGGAGCCACCGGAGCCACTGGAGCCACCGGAGGCGCCCCGGCCGCGCCCGGTTTCGCCGAGGTCCTCGACGCGTTCAGCAGACGAGCCCCTCCCGGGTGCGAGCCGAGCGGGGGAGCCGGCCGGTCGCCGTGCTGGGGATGCCGAGATCGGTGTAGTAGTGCTCGGAGGTCGAGTAGGTCTCCGGTGGCTCGTGGAACGGCAGGTCCAGGGCGGTGTTGATCAGACTCCAGCGCGGCAGGTCGTCCCAGTCCACGTACGTGACCGCGACACCCTTGCCGCCGGCCCGTCCCGTACGGCCGATCCGGTGGAGGTAGGTCTTCTCGTCCTCCGGGCACTGGTAGTTGACGACGTGACTCACGCCCGTGACGTCGATCCCGCGGGCTGCGACGTCGGTCGCGACGAGCACGTCGACCTTGCCGGAGCGGAATGCCCGCAGGGCCTGTTCGCGCGCGCCCTGACCGAGGTCGCCGTGCACTGCGGCAGCGGCAAATCCGCGATCGACGAGTTCGTCGGCGACCTTCTGGGCGGTCCGCTTGGTGCGGCAGAAGACCATCGTCAGGCTGCGGTCGGTCGCCTGGAGGAGGCGGGCAAGCAGTTCGTGCTTGTCGAGATTGTGGGCACGGTAGACGTACTGCGTCGTGTCCGGGACGGTCGAGCCCTCGTCGTTGCCGTGCGCGCGGATGTGGGTCGGCTGGGTCATGAAGTGGCGCGCCAACGTCACGATCGGACCGGGCATCGTTGCCGAGAACAGCATCGTCTGCCGCTCGGTGGGAACCATGCTCAGCACTCGCTGGATGTCGGGCAGGAAGCCGAGGTCGAGCATCTCGTCGGCCTCGTCGAGGACCAGCACGCTGACCTGGCCCAGGAGGAGGTGGCGCTGTTCGGCGAGATCGAGCAGGCGGCCGGGCGTGCCGACCACGATCTCGACACCCTTGCGCAGCGCCTCGATCTGCGGTTCGTACGCGCGGCCACCGTAGATGGCCTGGACGCGCATGCCGCGCTTCGAGCCGGCTGTGGCCAGGTCGCGAGCGACCTGCACGCACAGTTCGCGGGTGGGTACGACCACCAGCGCCTGCGGGAGGCCGTCGGCGCCCTCGCTGGTGTTCTTCAGCCGCTGCAGCATCGGAACGCCGAAGCCGAGGGTCTTGCCGGTGCCTGTGCGCGCCTGACCGATCAGGTCGTGCCCGGCGAGGGCGATCGGAAGTGTGAGTTCTTGGATCGCGAACGTGCGGGTGATCCCGACCGCCGCCAAGGCGTCAATGATGTCGGGATGGACGTTGAAGTCCGTGAACAGCGGCGCGGTTTCCTCGACCGGCGCGCGGGCCGCGAGCTCTTCGGCAGATTCGACCTCGGGTGCGCCCTCGGTCGCGTGCTCGAGCGCCACCGCCTCGTCGTGACTTAGAACGGCCGGGCGGAGCCCCGCACCACCCTGGCTGGGGTCAGTCCCGGGTTGCTGTTGCTGCCCAGGTTGGGTCTGCTCAGGATTCGGTTGGATACTCACTGATGTCGCCTCGAGACTGTGTTGGACCGGGTCGGTCAGGTGTCACCCTTCGCGCCGACAACCGGAGGCGATCGCAGAGGTGAGGGCCGAGTTCTGGGCTGGTGCAATTCAGGAACTCGGCGACCCGGGAATTCGATCGCAGTGGCGCGTTCCGGGTTTCCGGAGAGCACCGCACAGGCGTTGACGCACAGATACGCGAACCGTTGTCCGGTTCGCCATATCCAGTCTAGCTCAGTGGATAGCCTTGGCCTCCGAACCGACGAGAAGGGTGTCGAACTGACGGAGAACGCGGTTGTGGACCTGCTCGGGGTACTGGCCTACGGCGAGTTGACGGCCTTTGACCGGCTGGCCGAAGACGCGCGGATGGCACCGACGATGACCGGTAGGGCGGCGCTGGCGCGGATGGCGGGGGCAGAGATAGGGCACTTCACCCTGCTCTGCGACCGTTTGGTCGAACTCGGTGTCGATCCGGAGAAGGCGATGTCCCCGTTCGCCGCGCCGATCGACGCTTTTCATGACGGAACCCGGCCGAGCACATGGCTGGAGGGTCTGGTCAAGGCCTATGTCGGTGACGGCCTTGCTGCGGACTTCTACCGCGAGGTCGCCAACTTTCTCGATGAGTCGAGCCGCGCCCTCGTGCTGTCCGTGCTGGCTGACACCGGACATGCCTCGTTCGCGGTCCGTGAGGTGCGCGCAGCGATCCAGGCCGACCCCGCCGTCGGCGGCCGGCTGGCGCTGTGGGGCCGACGGATTGTCGGCGAGGCGCTCACCCAGTCCCAGCGGGTGATCGCCGAGCGTGATCAGCTGGCCGAGCTGCTGATCACTGGGACCGGCGACTTGGCCGGGGTCGGTGCGCTTCTGAATCGGATCACCGCCGCCCACACTGTGCGCATGAGTCACCTAGGCCTGAGTTCCTGAAATATGGGTAGGAGTGCAGCGTGACCTTTCGAGAAGGCGTCAGCGTCGATCCGGGCAGAGAGCGCGGCGGCCGCGGGGGTGGGCGCCGGGGCGGCATCGCCATCGGCGGCGGCGGCGGATTGATCGTCCTCGTCCTCGCTCTGATCTTCGGGTTCAACCCGGGTGACATGCTCGGTGGGGGCGAACCCGGCGCGCAGGTGGAGCCGGGCAGCACCGACGACTTCGCTGAATGCACCACTGCCGAGGCGGCCAACACGAACATCGATTGCCGGATCATCGCCACGGCGGAGAGCCTGGACGCGATGTGGGTCGAACTCCTCCCCGACAGCGGCGGCCCGGAATACGTACAACCCGGGCTGGACATCTTCGTCGGGTCAGTGAGCACGGGCTGTGGATCGGCCAGCAGCGCCACCGGCCCGTTCTACTGCCCCACCGACCAGACCGCCTACTTCGACTCGGACTTCTTCGAACTCCTGGAAACCCAATTCGGCGCCAACAGTGGGCCCCTCGCCCAGGAGTACGTGGTAGCGCACGAGTTCGGCCACCACATCGAGAACCAGTTGGGCCTGTTGAACCGGGCGCAACAGGATCCGCAGGGTCCCGAGTCCGGCGGCGTTCGGATCGAACTGATGGCCGACTGCCTAGCCGGCATCTGGGCGAAGAACGCCTCGACCGTGCCGGACCCGGAGACGGGTACGCCATTCCTGGAGACGCTCACACAGCAGGACATCAATGACGCGCTGTCCGCGGCTGCTGCGGTGGGGGATGACCGGATTCAGTCCCAGCAAGGGGGTCAGGTCAACCCGGAATCGTTCACGCATGGCACGTCGGAGCAACGCCAGCGCTGGTTCATGATCGGCTTCGACCAGGGGTCGGTGGACGCTTGCAACACGTTCGAGACTGACGACCTCTGATCAGGCCTGGGCGCTGAACCCGACTCGACGGTGATCGGCCTCGGCGATCTCGACGTAGGAGATCCGCTCCACTGGGATGACCACACGGCGACCGCGCTCGTCGACCAGGGTCAGGACACCGCGGCCACGGTCGATCGCCTCGGTGATCGCCAGCTGTACCTCGTCCGGGCTCTCGGGGCTATCCACCGTGAGCTCTCGAGCCGAGTGCTGCACGCCGATCTTGACTTCCACCGCTGCCCGCCTTATCTCGCACCGTCCGGCTGATCCGACGGTTGCTTGGCCGAGGCTAGTCCAGCCAGGCCACAGCGGCGTATCGACCTCCTACGCCGAGCGCGAACCTCACTCTGTGGCGTCGGCGCCCAGGCGCAGGTCGGATTGCAACGGGAAGCCGGAGATCCCACGCCACGCCAAGGCTGACATCAATGCAACTGCCTCGTCCTTGCTCAGATCGCTCGCCTGGTCGTTGCGACGTTCCAGCCACCAGCGCGCGCTGATCTCGGCAAGTCCGCCCAAGCCTGCGGAGAGCAACATGGATTGCGCCGGCCCCGCGCCGGACTCGGAGTTGATCGTGTCGGCGAACTCGGCGACGATCGCGACAAAGGCTTGGTCCACCATTTGGTGGACCTCGGGGTCATTGCGGAGATCGGACTCCCACAGCAGGCGAAAGGCCTCGCCCTCGCTGTCGACGAACTCGAAGTACGCGGCGATGGCCGCATGGACCCGCTCCTTGTTGTCCACCGCGGCCTGCAGTGCGGTGACCATCCGTTGCCCGAGATTGGTGACCTGTTCGTCGAGCAGCGCCAGATAGAGCTCACGCTTTCCGGGAAAGTGTTGGTACAGCACCGGCTTGGACACGCCGGCGCGGTCCGCGATCTCGTCCATGGCGGCTGCGTGGTAGCCGCGGGCCACGAAGATGGCCCGGGCGGCCTGCAACAACTGATGGCGGCGGGCGGATCGAGGCAGTCGGCCGTGCCGACCCTGAGGTCGATCGGATCCGGCACCTTGCTCAGTGGTCGACGTTGTCATCTCGACGCAGTGAACCTGCCTGGGCTGGGTCGTGGCAAGGACTGGGAGTATGAGCGCGTGCTCGACGCTGAGGTACCGAAGCCGGCCCGCGCGGCGACGCGACGGATCCACCGTGCTTGGTGGGTGGCAGCGATCACGTTCGCCGCCCTGCTCGCCGCTGCCTCGTTCCGCTCCTCGACCGGCGCGCTGATCGAGCCGCTGGAAGCGGAGTTCGGTTGGTCACGAGCGTTGACGTCGGGTGCGATCACCGTCAACTTCGTCCTGTACGGGGTGACCGCGCCCTTCGCTGCCGCACTGATGGGCCGGTTCGGGGTGCGTGGCGTGGTCGCCGCGTCGCTGGGCCTGATCGCCACCGGAATGGGTCTGTCGACCCTGATGACCTCAGGCTGGCAGCTCTATGCGCTATGGGGGCTGTTCGTCGGCATCGGCACCGGTTCGGTCGCCTTGGTGCTCGGGGCGATCGTCGCCAACCGCTGGTTCGTCCGGCATCGCGGGCTGATGATCGGGGTGTTCTCGGCAGCGTCGGCCACCGGTCAGCTCGTCTTCCTCCCGATTGTGGCCGGCGTCACCGAGGATGTGGGCTGGCGGCAGGCCTCCCTCATCATCGCGGCGATCGCGGTGCTGCTCGTCCCGTGTGTCCTCCTCCTACTCGCCGAGTCTCCGACAGCCGTCGGCTGGACCGCGTTCGGTCAGCCGGAGCCGGACCCCGAAGAGATCCCAGAGCCGCCCGGCCGCGCGACACCGGTGACCAACTTCGGAGCCAGCCTGACGGCGATCCGGGTGCTGCGGGAGTCGTCGCACTCGCTCACGTTCTGGATCTTGATGGGCACCTTCTTCATCTGCGGCTGGTCGACCAACGGGTTGATCCAGACGCATTTCATTCCGGCTGCTCATGACCATGGGATGCCACCGACCACCGCGGCTGGCCTGATCGCGATCATCGGCGCGTTCGACATTCTCGGGACCGTGGCCTCCGGCTGGTTGACCGACCGCATGGACGCCCGGAAGTTGTTGTTCGCCTACTACGGGCTGCGCGGGCTTTCCTTGTTGGTAGTCCCCGCGGTGCTCGGAGCGACCGTGCAACCGCCGCTGTTCTTCTTCATCGTCTTCTACGGGCTGGACTGGGTCGCCACCGTTCCACCGACCGTCGCCCTGTGCCGGCAACACTTCGGCCTGGAGCGCTCGGGAATCGTCTTCGGCTGGGTCTTCGCCGCGCACATGATCGGTGCGGGCGTTGCCGCCAGCGTCGGCGGTCTGATCAGGACCGGCACCGGGGACTACGCCATCGCATGGTTCACCGCCGGAGCGCTGTGCCTGATCGCCGCGCTCACGGTGCTGACGATCCCCCGGTCGCCTCGCGAGGAGTCCGGCGGATCGGCGCAGCCGCAGCCGGGCCCGGAACCTGCCGAGATCCCCCTGGTCTGACCGGTGGCCGCGCCGAGCGAACCGTTTGCCCGGCGGGGGGCGCAGAACGTTGACGCCGCAAACGCTGGTGGGCGAGAGTCCTTGCTGGCAGTGACGCTCGTCACCCACGGCGAAGGGGATCCACACCATGGCTCGGTCCGGCAGCGACGAGAAGACCGAATCCGCGCCCGCTCGTAAGGATCGCAGCCACTGGCTCTACATCGCGGTGGTCATCGCGGTGGCGCTCGGCATTCTCGTCGGGCTGGTCAACAAGGAGCTCGCAGTCGAGCTGAAGCCGCTGGGCACCGGGTTCGTCGCATTGATCAAGATGATGATCAGCCCGGTCATCTTCTGCACGATCGTGCTCGGCATCGGGTCGGTGCGCGCCGCCGCGAAGGTGGGAAAGGTCGGCGGCCTGGCCCTGGGCTATTTCCTGATCATGTCCACGTTCGCCCTGGCGATCGGGCTCGTCGTCGGCAACCTGATCCAGCCCGGCGAGGGACTCGACATCACCGCCGGTGAGGTTCCGGCCGGTGAGGAGGCGGCGGGCACGGTCGACTTCCTGCTCGGCATCATCCCCACCACGCTGGTCTCACCGTTGGTCGGGGACAGTGTGCTGTCCACGCTTTTCGTAGCCCTGCTGGTCGGCTTCGCCATCCAGGCCCTCGGTCGTACCGGCGAGGCGGCACTGCGCGGCATCGCAGTGTTCCAGCGCGTGGTGTTCAAGGTGCTGGCGATGATCATGTGGGTCGCCCCGATCGGTGCCTTCGGCGCGATCGCTGCGGTCGTGGGGGAGACCGGCGTGGACGCCCTCAAGGCGCTTGCCTTGATCATGGTCGCCTTCTATGCCACCTGTGCAGTATTCGTGTTCGTCGTCCTCGGGACGCTGATGCGCGTGGTGGCTAAGACGAACATCTTCCGGTTGTTCCGTTATTTGGGCCGAGAGTTCCTGCTCATCCTGTCCACCTCCTCGTCAGAGGTCGCCCTGCCGCGATTGATCGCCAAGATGGAGCACCTCGGGGTGAGCAAGCCCGTGGTCGGCATCGTCGTACCAACCGGCTATTCCTTCAACCTGGATGGCACAGCGATCTACCTGACCATGGCTTCGCTGTTCATCGCCGAGGCCACCGGGCAGCCACTTTCCGTCGGTGAGCAGATCTCCCTGCTGCTGTTCATGATCATCGCGTCGAAGGGAGCTGCCGGTGTCACCGGTGCGGGGCTGGCCACGCTGGCCGGCGGCCTGCAGTCCCACCGGCCGGAACTGGTCGACGGCGTCGGCCTGATCGTCGGTATCGACCGGTTCATGTCCGAGGCGAGGGCGCTGACCAACTTCGCCGGAAACTCGGTGGCGACGGTCCTGATCGGCACGTGGACTGAGGAGATCGACAACGAGCGGATGGAAGAGGTGCTCTCCGGCCGGCATCCGTTCGACGAGTCCGACATGCTCGACGAGGAATACGAGGAGCAACGCTTCGCGCGCGAGCACCCGAGCCAGGAGTCGGCGACGAGCGGAGATCGTGGGTCAGATCGAACTGAGTCAGATCGAATTGCCTAGCGGAGGCGGAGTCCCGGCGTGACTGACCAAACCGATCCGCAGATCAACCTCGTACACACCGACACTGAGGGGGAGGACACCGCGATCGTCAGCGCGACCGTGGATGCGCCGGGCCCGGTCGTCTACGCCTCGTTCACCGATCCGGAGTTGCTCGCCCAGTGGTTCTGGCCACAACGGTTCGGGACGCGCGTGCAGAGCGACCCGCGGCCGGGCGGAGCCTTCGACATCCACGCTGACGGCCTTCCGGCGGGCCAGGACATAGGCGTGGCCGGCGTCTATCGGGACGTGGAAGAGCCGTCCAGCTTGACCATGAGCTGGCAGTGGGCCGGAGAGGACGCAGTTACGCAGGTGGCAGTCCAGTTGACCGACCTGGCTGATGATCAGACGCGGGTCGTGGTCACCCACTCGGCGAACCCTTCGACGACCGATCGCGACGACCACGTGACGGGCTGGGCGGATTGCCTGGGCAGGTTGGTGCAGCGCTACGGAACTCGCGACCTCGCCGACTAACGTTGTTCAGATGCGCACCGCCAACCTGTCCGACGGCCAACTGCACACCACAGTTGGTTTGCCGCCCCCATGGCCGGGCCGGCGGGTGGAACTCAACGGTGGAGTCGTGCATGTGCGGTCCACTCCCGGTGGCCCCGACAGTGAGCCCGCGCTCTACGTGCACGGACTCGGCGGAGCGTCCACGAACTGGACGGACTACGCGAGCTTGCTGTCCGACCGCCTGGACGGTGAGGCACTGGACCTGTTCGGGTTCGGCCGATCCGGCCCGGCGCCGCGGGGCAACTATTCGATCGACACACACGTCCGTACGGTGATCGCCGCGATCGAACGGCGCGGCGGTCCGGTGCACCTCATCGGCAACTCCCTGGGCGGGCTGACCAGTCTGCTGGTCGCTGGCCGCCGCCCGGACCTGGTCACGACGCTGACCCTCATCTCACCGGCGGTTCCGGACCTGCGCCCGCCCAGGCAGATGTCGACGCCGCTGTTTCCGCTGCTGCTGGTGCCCGGGGTCGCGAAGGCGGTCGAGCGGCGGATGGCCGGCATCAGCCCCGAAGAGCGAGTCCGAGCAGTCCTCGAGCTGTGCTTCGCGGACATGGACCGGGTGGCCGACCAGCGCATTGACGAAGCAGTCGCCGAGGCGCGGATCCGAGCCGATCTGCCATGGGCCTCGACTGCTCTGGCCGCGAGCTTCCGCAGTCTGGTCCGGGCCTACCTCACCCCTGGGGCCCGGAATCCGTGGCGAGTCGCTGCCGGTATCCGCAAGCCCACCTTGATCATCTGGGGCGACAAGGACAAGCTCGTGCACGTGCGCAACGCGCCGCGGCTTGCCTCGACCATCCCGGACGCGCGGCTCCTCGTTCTGCCCGGGGTGGGGCACACCGCGCAGTTGGAGGACCCCACCACCTCAGCGCGGGCGACCCTGGCCATGCTCGATGAAGCCCGCGCGGACGCGAGGCGCAACGAGCCGGTCTGATCTGGCGATCGCCTCGCCGTGGTTGCCGTCTAACGCTGGGTGGGCACGCTCATGTGGGAGTCTGGAGCGGTGACGCGGCTGGATCGCACAGACCGCGGCCGCGGCGGCCGGGGTCTGGCAACCCTGGACAAGGCCGATGCGCGCCACGATCTCTCGGTCCTGCAGGACCACGAGGCACATGGACGGCGAGCCCCAGAGCCGTTCCCGAGGCCGTTGTCCAGCAACGGCCTGCGATCTCCAGATGGCCCGCTGGTGGCCCACCGCCACGTGACCGTACGACCGGCCCGGCCCAGGAGGCAGGGCGGAAGGCTCTCCCGATTTGTGGCCGCCTATGGTTGGCGAGCGTTCGTGATTCCTGTGCTCGCGGTCGCGACGTTCATGACGCTGCTGGATGTCGCATCTGGGGAGGATGCGCCGGCCGCGGCTCTGGGCGAGGCCACCACGCCAACTCCGGAGGCGACCTCGGCACCAGCCACGCAGGCTCCGGCAACCGCAGAGGGTGAGGGAGCAGGGGCGCAAGCGCCGCCGGTCGTGGCACCGGTGCCCTATGTCGAGCAGGGCACCGCCCAGCTGACCGTCGTCCCCGGCACCTCCCAGGTGTACGGCACCGGTCCACTGCGGCGGTTCGTGGTCGAGGTCGAGGACGGGATCAACGTCGACCCGGTCGCATTCGCCGCCGCCGTGGAGGTCACGCTGGCCGATCCCAGGGGATGGGGGGCCGGCGGCAGGATGTCGTTCCAGCGGGTCGACGGTGGCGACTACGACTTCCGGGTCTCTCTGGTGAGTCCCGCGAACGTGGAGACGTTCTGCCCCGGGGTGGGCACGGGCGGTTACACGTCCTGCCGGTACGGCGAGCGTGCGGTCATCAACCTGGCCAGGTGGGAGACCGCGGTGCCGGATTACGAGGGCGATGTGGAGACCTATCGGCACTACGTCGTCAACCACGAGGTGGGCCACGCACTCGGCCACGGCCACGAGAATTGCCCCGGTGCAGGACAGCTCGCCCCGGTGATGCAGCAGCAGACCCTGGGCCTCGACGGGTGCCTGAAGAACCCTTGGCCTTTTCCGGACGCCTGAGTTGCGTTGGGCAAATGCGGAAGAGTTGACGCGCAACCGGTGTTGCACCCTCATAGCTAGGTGAAGATGTGAACGTTGAGTCGAGGAGTCCCTGTGCAGTTGCCACCCCTGGTCGAGCCGGCTGACGACCTCAGCGTCGAAGAGGTCCGCCGGTACAGCCGACACCTGATCATCCCCGATGTCGGAATGGACGGGCAGAAGCGACTGAAGAACGCACGCGTGCTCGCCGTCGGTGCCGGCGGGCTCGGCTCGCCGACGCTGATGTATCTGGCCGCGGCCGGCGTCGGAACCCTCGGCATCGTCGAGTTCGATGTCGTCGACGAGTCCAATCTGCAGCGTCAGATCATCCATGGCACCTCGGACCTGGGAAAGTCCAAGGCGCTTTCGGCAAAGGAGACCATCACCGAGATCAACCCGCTGGTGAATGTGGTCTTGCACGAGACCCGTCTGGATTCCGACAACGTGCTCGACATCTTCAGTCAGTACGACCTGATCGTGGATGGCACCGACAACTTCGCCACCCGCTACCTCGTCAACGATGCTTGTGTGTTGCTCGACAAGCCGTATGTCTGGGGTTCGATCTTCCGCTTCGACGGCCAGGTCTCGGTGTTCTGGGACTCCAAGGGGCCGAACTACCGTGACCTCTATCCCGTGCCTCCGCCGCCGGGGATGGTGCCCTCATGCGCCGAGGGCGGCGTGCTCGGCGTCCTGTGCGCAACGATCGGTTCGTTGCAAGCCACAGAGGCCATCAAGCTGATCACCGGAATCGGCGAGACACTGCTCGGTCGGCTCCTGGTGTACGACGCGTTGGAGTTGACCTTCCGGACCGTGACGATCCGCAAGGACCCAACCGGCGAACCGATCACCGAACTCATCGACTACGAAGACTTCTGCGGCGTTGTGTCCGATGCCGCTGCGGAAGCCGCCGCCGACTCGACCATCAGCGTCGAGGAGCTCAAGGACATGATCGACTCGGGCAAGGAGTTCGAGCTGATCGATGTCCGAGAGCCCAACGAGTACGAGATCGTGTCCATCCCGGGCGCGAAGCTGATCCCGAAGGACGAGATCCTGTCCGGCCGGGCGCTGGCCGGCCTGCCGCAGAACAGGCCGATCGTCCTGCACTGCAAGACCGGTGCGCGGTCGGCAGAGGCGCTTGCGGCGGTGCAGGCGGCCGGCTTCCGGGACGCCGTACACGTGCAAGGCGGAGTGACTGCCTGGGCAAAACGAATCGACGACTCGCTGCCGACGTACTGACCGGATCAGACCATGCGGGATGCAGTCGAGCGCTTCCAACGGGCACAGGCACTGTTCGCTGACCGGGTCGACGCGGTGCCGCCCGGATCGTGGGATGTGCCAACGGCACTGCCCGGCTGGTCAGTTCGTCATCTTGTGGGTCATCTCGTCGAAGAGCAGCGCTGGGTCGCCCCGTTGCTGGCCGGGCAGACGCCCGATGACATCGGCGATCGTCTCTCCGGCGATCTGCTCGGAGCCGATCCGGTGGGTGCCTGGGAGGCAGCCGCGGACGAGGCGCTGACCGCCTTCGCTGCCCCAGATGCGTTGGAGCGCACCGTTGCCCTGTCCTACGGCCATACACCGGCTGTTGACTACTGCGCGGAGATGACCGCCGATCTGGTCGTCCACGCCTGGGACCTGGCGCATGCGATCGGGGGAGTCGAGCGATTGGACGACCGCCTGGTGGCCTGGACGCTCGCCCACGGCGAGCAACATCTGGACGGCTCCGGCATGCCAGGTGTGTTCGCGGCCGCGGTGGACGTTCCTGACGACGCCGATCCGCAGACCAAGATGTTGGCCCGATACGGCCGACGGACTCTCGAGTGACGTTCCGCCTGTTTTCGCCTTTGCCTACCGGGTGCAGCAACACGCTGCACGGCGCAGCGGCGTGTTCGTGCACCAGATAGGCAAGGCTGGAATTTCGTGGACTTCGAGGAGTTCGCCGAGTCGGTCTACGACGTTGTCGACACCATCCCGATGGGGCGGGTCGTCACCTACGGCGACATCGCCGAGTACCTGGGGCAGGGCGGCCCGCGCCGGGTGGCGCGGGCGATGGCCCTCTCCCAGGGCGCGGTGGCCTGGCACCGGGTGATCCGGTCCAGCGGAGTGCCCGCCGAACAGGTCCGAGCCCGGCAGCTGGCGCTGCTCGCTGCCGAGGGCACTCCGCTGCTCGACGGCAGACGGGTGGACCTGCGCCGCGCGCGCTGGCCGTTGCCCTAGTCCCGGGGGTGCCCTTTGCCTACCTGATGGGACGACGCGCCGAGCCGCATCCGGCGGGTCTGCGCATCAGGTAGGCAAAGACGCCTTTCCGGACACGCCGACACAAGGCCAGGATGAGCTGAGTCGGACCCAAAGGAGGAGCAATGGTGAGCAAGGGCGAGCGCTACACGTACCCGTTGGACGAGGATGACATCCCAACCCAGTGGTACAACGTCATCCCGGATCTGCCCGAGCCGCCACCGCCACCGCTGCATCCCGGCACCCACGAACCGGTGGGCCCAGACGATCTCGCGCCGCTGTTCCCCATGGCGCTGATTGAGCAGGAGGTGACCGCCGAGCGCTATGTCGACATCCCTGGCGGCGTCATGGATGTCTACCGGTTGTGGCGGCCTTCACCACTCATTCGGGCGCGCCGCCTCGAGCAGTTCCTGGACACCCCCGCCAAGATCTTCTTCAAGTACGAGGGAGTGAGCCCGGCCGGGTCACACAAGCCGAACACGGCCGTCCCGCAGGCGTACTACAACCACGCCGAAGGCGTGACCAAGCTGACGACCGAAACCGGAGCCGGGCAGTGGGGTACGGCCCTGGCGTTCGCGTGCGCCCAGTACGGGATCGAGTGCGAGATCTGGCAGGTGCGCTCGTCCTACGACCAGAAGCCGGCCCGCCGGACGATGATGGAGATCTATGGCGCGACGCTGCATCCGAGCCCGTCAGACCTGACCGAAGCCGGTCGGTCGATCCTGGCCGAACACCCGGACAGCACAGGCTCGTTGGGTATCGCGATCTCGGAAGCCGTCGAAGCCGCCGCGTCGCGTGAGGACACCCGATACGCACTGGGCAGCGTGCTCAACCACGTGCTGCTGCATCAGACCGTCATCGGCGAAGAGGCGCTGCGCCAACTCGAGATGGCCGAGGAGGTACCGGATGTCATCGTCGGCTGCACCGGTGGCGGCTCGAACTTCGGTGGCCTGTCCTTTCCGTTCCTGCGCGAGAAGTTGGCCGGCCGGATGAATCCCGTCATCCGTTGCGTCGAGCCGGCGGCCTGTCCGTCGCTGACACGGGGGGAGTACCGCTACGACTTCGGCGACGCGATCGGCATGACACCTCTGCTCAAGATGCACACGCTCGGGCACGGTTTCATCCCGGACCCGATCCATGCCGGTGGTCTGCGCTATCACGGCATGAGCCCCCTGGTCTCGCACATCTATGAACAGGGTCTTGCCGAGGCCGAGGCGATCGGCCAATTGGAGTGCTTCACCGCGGCTTTGACATTCGCCCGTACGCAAGGAATCGTCCCGGCACCAGAGCCGACCCATGCGCTGGCAGCGGCTATCCGAGAAGCCAACCGCTGCAAGGAAAGTGGTGAGTCGAAGGTGATTCTCACGGCCTTGTGCGGGCATGGCCACCTGGACATGGGCGCGTACGAAGCCTTCTTGTCCGGCCAGATGTCGGATCTCGACTTCCCCGAGGAACAGTTGCGCGAGGCGATGTCCCAAGTCCCGGTCCTGGCCTGACGTGGCCGCTGGTTGATGCAGAGTCGCCCGGTCCGCGGACTCCGAGGAGAGCGGGTCTACCTGCGCCCGCTGGAGGCGGGCGACATCGAACTGGTCCATCACTGGTACGAGGACGTGCGCGTTGCGTCGTTGATGGGCGATCCGCCGGTGAGCCTTGCCGCCCGGAACCTTCGCTATGAAGACTCGCTCAAGGCCGCTGATCCTGATGTCTTCCGGTTCGTGATCTGCCTGCTCGTCGACGATCGCCGGATCGGGCGGACCGACTTGTTCGATCTGGACCGGCAGAACGGGTCGTGCGCCTTCGGCATCACTCTGGGCGAACCTGAGCTCTGGGGCCACGGCTTGGGCACGGACGCGGTCAATGCGCTGGTCGACTTTGCCTTCGGCCAGTTACGGATGGAGCGTGTCTGGCTGGACACGGATGCGCACAACGAGCGGGCTCAAGCGGCGTACGCGAAGGCCGGGTTCATCCAGGAGGGGCGCTTCCGCAACGCCTGGTTTCAGGACGGCAGCTGGAGCGACGATCTGCGCATGGCGCTACTGCGCGAGGAGTGGGCAGCCCTTCCTCGCGCGCGCAGTTGGGATCTGGTCGCCCGCGACAATCCGGCGTAGGTCGAGCGTCACGACCCGGCGGCCAACCGCTCCACATGCCGTCGTGCGTCGGCATCCAGCCATGGGCCATTTCCGGAGGCGGCATTCTGCCGCGCACGTTCGGGCTTCCTGGTGGCCGGAATCGAGCAGGTGGTCCGACGATCACTCAGGCCCCAGGCGAGAAGCGCTTGTGGCCATGTGGAGATGCTGAAGTCGGCCAGCGGCGCCAGATCCGCGGCGCTGACCTGGCGAGCAGCCAGCTGACCGCCACCGAACGGGCGCATGACCAGCACACCGAGGCCGAGTTCCTCGGCCAGCGGCAGGACTCGGGCTTCGACGTCACGCTCGATCGGGCTGTACGGGATCTGGATCGCATCGAGCCGGCCGGTGCGCATGACCTCTTCGAGTTCGGCGAACGACTCGCGCTTCCAATGGGTCGCGCCGATCAGGGTGACCTGGCCAACCTCCCGTCGAGCCTCGAGTTGATCCAAGCGGGTTCGCCAGGCGACGAGGTTGTGCACCTGGAGCAGCTCGATGTGCCCACCGAAGTACGAGAGTGAGGCGTCGATCTGGCGTTCGGCCTCGTCGTCATCCTCGGTCCACACCTTCGTCGCGATGAGTGTCTCAGCGCGGCGATGGCGCAACGCCAGCCCGCTGATCGCTTCGGCCCGGCCGTACATCGGCGAACTGTCGATCAGCGTGCTGCCGGAATCCAGGGCTGCGGCGATGACCGCATCGGCCAGCGGTTGGTCCTCCTCCGGGAGATCGAGGGTGCGCGAGGTGCCCATCCCGACCACGGGAACGGACAGGTTGCCGATTTTTCGATGCTGCACGGTGACCTCCACGAGGATGACGTCCATGACACAGTGGGCGGGGTGCCCATGGTCCACGACCTAGACCAGATCACCGTCGCCGCCCTCCGCCAGCGCGGCGGCTTGAACTGGTCACTCTTTCCGGACGCCATCGGTTCGATGGTCGCCGAGATGGACTTCGGTTGTGCGCCGGCGATCCAGCGTGCGCTCCACGTCGCCGTCGACGAGCAGAGGTTCGGATATCTGCCGCCGCTGCTCGTCGCCGAGATGGCCGGTGCCTGTGCCGGCTGGCTGTCGGCGAGCTTCGGGTGGGAAGTGAATAGCCCGGACATCCGACCTGTCGGTGATGTCATCGCCGCCCTCGAGACGACGATCGAGCACTTCTCGCCCGTGGGTACCCCGATCGCCGTCCCGACGCCGGCCTACAAGATTTTTCTGGAGGTCGTGCCGCGCTTGGGTCGAAAGGTCATCGAGCTGCCGATGGTTCTCGTTGGCCAGCGCTGGGAGTTCGACCTGGACGGACTGGATCGCGCCTTCGCCGACGGCGCAGGATTGTTGCTCCTATGTAGCCCGTACAACCCGTTGGGTCGCGTCTTCACGCGCGAAGAGCTGCTCGCGGTCTCCGAGATAGTCGACCGGCACGGAGCCCGGGTGTTCGCCGACGAGATCCACTGCCCGCTGGTGCTGCCGGGCGCGCGGCATACCCCGTACGCCACGGTGTCCGCCGCCGCCGCGCAGCACAGCATCACGGCGCTGTCCGCCTCGAAGGCGTGGAACCTCGCCGGCCTCAAATGCGCGCAGGTCATCCTCACCAACGACGCTGACCGGGCGACCTGGGCCGGACTCGGCATTTCGCCCGGGATCGGCACCAGCAACTTCGGCCTGGTCGCCAACGCGGCCGCATTCCGGTCCTGCCAGGACTGGCTGGATGACGTTCTCGGATACGTGGATCGCAACCGACGCCGGCTGGGCGAACTGGTGGCCGAACAGCTTCCGGGCGTGGTGTACCGACCGCCGGAGGGAACGTTCCTGGCGTGGCTCGACTGCACCGCACTGGACCTGGGCGATCTGCCCGGGCGGTTCTTTCACGAGCAGGCCGGCGTCGTCACCACCGAAGGGCTGGATTGTGGGCAGGCGGGTCGCGGTTGCGTGCGGTTGAACCTCGCGACGCCGCAGCCGATCCTGGTCGAGATCGTAGAGCGGATGGCGCGTGCTCTCGCGCGGCGCTGAGCGCCAGCCGGGGTCGCTCGCTTCGACACCGGCTGTGCTGGCCGACTCGTCGGTACGGGCTGCGCATCGCCGCGCGGTGTGGGTGCTGGTCGCGTCGCAGATCGCCGGCGGGCTGGGGGTCGGCGCGGCGATCTCGGTCGGCAGCCTGCTCGCATTCGACATCTCCGGTTCGGAAGTACTGGCCGGGGGCGGATCGACGGCAACGGTGCTGGGAGCGGCCCTGCTGGCGCTGCCGCTGGCAGCGGTCGCCGCACGCTCTGGACGCCGAGTCGGCCTGAGTCTGGGCTGGGCGTTGGCCGGTCTCGGAGCCCTCACCGTGATCCTCGCCGCAGTGGTGGACTCCTACGTCGTTCTGATCGTAGGAATGCTGCTCACCGGTTCCGGTATGGCCGCCAACCTCCAGTCGCGATACGCAGCAACCGATCTCGCCCTGCCGACCAAACGTGGGCGAGACCTCTCGGTGGTCGTCTGGTCCACGACCCTCGGGACCGTGCTCGGACCGAATCTCACCGAACCCGGCGCGCGGGTCGCCGGGGTGCTGAACATTCCGCCGTTGGTCGGGCCGTTCGCCATCTCCGCAGTCGGAATGGCGGTGGCTGCCGTGCTGATCCTCGTCCTCATGCACCCTGACCCGTTGCTGCTGTCCCAACAGCTGGAGATCGATCAAGCGGCGAAGGATGCGGCGGGCCGTCTCGGCACGCCGGTCGTGCCCGCACCGGCGGTCTCGGCCTGGTCGACGGTGTGGCGTTCGCCTGGTGCCCGGCTCGGGATGTCCGCCTTGGTCCTCGGTCACGCAGTGATGGTGGCGGTTATGACCATGACACCGGTCCATCTGATCCACCACGGTGCGACGCTCACCATCGTCGGTCTGACGATCAGCCTGCACGTTGCGGGCATGTACGCCTTGTCCCCGATCTTCGGCTACCTGGTCGACAAGGCAGGTCGGGTGCCCACGATTCTCATCGGCCAGGCACTCCTCGCCTCCGCCGTACTCGTTGCCGGGACGGCAGGCGCCTCGGCCCCCCGCCTGGTGGCGGGACTGATTCTGCTGGGCCTGGGCTGGTCAGCGGGGCTGGTCGCCGGCTCCACGTTGCTCGCCGAATCGGTCCCGGCCGAGACTCGGGTGCGGGTTCAGGGACTGTCGGACCTGGTCATGAATCTGGTGGGAGCCGCCGGAGCGGCCCTGTCCGGGGTGCTGCTGGCCCTGGTCGGGTTCGGCGGCTTGAACGCCATCGCCGGTCTCCTCGTGCTGCCGACGCTCGTCTTCGCGGTCCAGGCCGCCGGCCGACGGTGAGAGCGAGCCGCCGCCGGAAACTTTTCGATCCGGGATCCCGTTGTGCGCGGTAACTTGTTTGGCACAGAGACGGGAGCCCCAGCATGGAAGTAGTCGGAAAACTCACAACCTGGGTGTTCATCGCGGCAGTGGCGGGGGCCGCGATCATCGGGGTCAGGTCGATCCCGGACGTCCAGCGGTACCTCAAGATCCGCTCGATGTGACGCGTGCACCGCACGTGACCCGGCAGCGCGGGAAAGAGCGTCGTAGGGCTTGCTGACACCGGGTGGCCCGCGCCGGTACCTTGTCGGCTGCTGACCCGCTCTGTTCGGAGGCCTCATGACCCAGTCCACGTTCCTGCGCTCCGGCCGGCGGGCGGCGATCTGTGCGATCGCGGTGGCCTGCGGCCTGAGTCTGGGCCTCCCGACAGCCGCCGCGGGTCCCGCCGACATCGGGGCCAGCGCAGTGCCCGAGTTCATCGGGGAGGAGATCCTCCCGACCGGAGTGATGTTCGAGGGCACCGAGGTCGGGGGCCTGTCCGGGCTCGCCTACGACGCGCAACTGGACGTCTACTACGCGATCTGTGACGACCGGAGCCAACTGCAGCCGGCTCGCTACTACACGCTGGACATCGACCTCTCGGACGGAACACTGGACGACGGAGATGTGTCAGTCCTGGATGTCACGACCCTGCGCGACCCACGAGGACGGACATTCGCACCGCTCAGCCTCGATCCGGAGTCGATCGCGCTGACACCACGACGCACGCTCATCATCACGTCCGAGGGGGACGCCTCGCAGCTCCAGGCACCGTGGGTCCGCGAGTTCGGGCTGTCCGGTCGGCAGATCATCAACCGTCCGGTGCCCGACTACTACGACCCCGCTCCTAGTGGGACCGCCGGGGTCCGTACGAACCTGGGCTTCGAAAGTGCCGGGTACAGCCCCGAGGGCAATCTCTTCACGGCCACCGAGAATGCGCTGGCCCAGGACGGGCCCGCTGCGACGCTGACGACGACGAGCGCGGCAAGGTTGCTGCGCTACAACCAGTTCGGTCGGCTGGACCGCGAGTTCGTCTACATCGTCGAGCCGGTGCAGGAAGCGCCCATCCCGCCCGATGCCTTCAGCGTGAACGGAATCGTCGACGTGTTCCCCCTGAGCCCGACGCGCATGCTGGTGATGGAGCGGAGCTTCTCCGTCGGCGCGGGCAACGAGGCCCGCCTCTACCTGGTCGACACCGCCGGAGCGACCAACGTCCAGGGGACGCCAACCCTGCCCGCGAACCTGGCCGGGATCCAGCCGGTGACCAAGACCCTGCTCTACGACTTCGACGTGCTGGGCTTGACCCTGGACAACCTGGAGGGCCTCGCGTTCGGCCCCACCCTCCCGGACGGCGGTCAGACAGTCGTCTTCGTGAGCGACAACAACTTCAGTCCGACCGCATTCACGCAGTTCCTCGCGTTCACCATCTGAGGCAGTCGACGCGGTCGCGGCATCGACGCGCGCCCGGCTCGTCGCTCGATCTACGCGGTGACGTCGGAGCCGGCGGGTAGCTTCGCGAATATGCCTGTCCACGGGAGCGCCTCGGGTGAGTGAGCGCACCACCAAGTCCGGCTATCGGCTCGTCCGAACTGCCGCGCCACCGGCGGTCGAGCCCCCGCTGCTCGATGCCGAGCAGCAATCGGTCGTGGATCACCCCGGCGGTCCGCTCGTCGTCCTCGCCGGCCCCGGGACGGGCAAGACCACCACGATCGTCGAGGCGGTGGCGGCGCGCATCGCCGCCGGTGTGGATCCCGAACAGATCCTCGTGCTGACCTTCAGCCGCCGAGCGGCCGCGGAGTTACGAGAGCGCATCACCGAACGCGTGGGCGCCACTGTTCGCGAGCCTCTGGCTCGCACCTTTCACTCCTATGCCTACGGGTTGCTCCGGCGGGCCGCTCAGCTCCGCGGCGAACCGCCGCCCAGGCTCCTGACCGGCGCCGAGCAGGACCTACTGATCCGTGAATTGCTCGCCGGCGACCGCGCGGGTGAAGGAATTGCCTGGCCGACTGATATTCGTGCCGCCTTGGGGACTGCCGGCTTTGCTGCCGAACTGCGTGATCTCGTGCTGCGCTGTGTCGAGCGGCAGATCACACCGGCCGGGTTGCGCACATGGGGCACGAAGCACGGCCGGCCGGAGTGGGTAGCGGCCGGTGACTTCCTGCAGCAATATCTCGGGGTCACCTCGCTCGCAGGATCAAGCACCGTCGACGCGCGCGGGTACGACCCCGCCGAACTGGTGCGCAGCGCGGGCGGGGAGTTGCGCGCGGACCGCGGGCTGCTCCGGGCCGAGACCGGCCGGCTCCGTTGGGTTTTCGTCGACGAATACCAGGACGTCGACCCCGCCCAGGTCGATCTCCTCGAACTTCTTGTCGGCAAGCACGGCAACTTGGTGGTGGTGGGCGATCCCGACCAGTCCATCTATCGCTTCCGTGGCACCGACCCGCATGCCATGGCGGACTTCGCTGACCGGTTCACACCTGCAGGGGGTGGCTCGACTCCGCAGCTTGCGCTGTCGGTGTCTCGCCGCGGCGGGGCACAGTTGCTCGCCACGTCGCGGGTGGTAGCGAATGGACTGCCCGGGGTATCCGCGCATCGGCAGTTGTCTGCCGCGCCGGGCGTGCCACCTGGAGAGGTCACTGTCCGGGCGTTCGCCTCCGTCGGAGACGAGGCCGCGTGGATCGCCGAGAAACTCCGCTCGGCCCACCTCAGCGATGGCACCCCGTGGTCCGAAATGGCCGTTCTGGCGCGGTCTACCGCGCGGTCACTTCCCATCCTGCGTCGTGCGCTGGGTGCGGCCGGCGTCCCGGTGGCCGTCGCGGAGGAGGACCTTCCGCTGTCCGAGCAGCCCGCTGCCGCTGTGCTGTTGTTGTTCCTGCGTGCAGCGCTGGCCCCCGACTTCATCGACGAGCCGGTAGCCGAGGCACTTCTCACCTCGCCCCTGGGCCGCGCTGACACGTTGGACCTGCGCAAACTTCGCCGCCTGCTACGCCAGCAAGCCCTCGCCGCCGGCAGCCCGGTCGGCGGATTCGGTCCAGCCGGGTCGGCGAGCCCCGGTCTGATCACCTCGGCGTTGGCCGACTCGGCTGGACTGATCGCCCTGCCACCGCAGATCGCGGACTCGGCGGTGCGCGTGGCCGGGCTCCTCGAGGCTGTCCGAGACACGGTCCGCGCCGGCGGCAGTGTTGAGGACGCACTCTGGGTTCTCTGGCAGCGAAGTGGACTTGCCGGCTCGTGGGCGGCAGCAAGTGCCGCCGGAGGCCCGCGCGGTGACATTGCCGACCGAGATCTCGATGCGGTGCTGGCGCTGTTTGACGCGGCCGGACATTTCGTCGACCGGCTGCCGCACGTCGAGGCGGTCGCCTTCATCGATCACGTTGCGGCGCAACAAATCCCAGCGGATGCTGGGGCACCCCGTGCCCCCCGCGGGGAATCCGTGCGCATCCTTACCGCGCACGCCGCGAAAGGCCTCGAGTGGGATGTGGTCGCGGTCGCCGCCGTACAGGAGGGTCTCTGGCCCGACCTGCGACACCGCGGAACTCTCCTCGGCACGGCAGATCTCACTGACCTAGCTGCCGGACAGGACGCACCGCTGCCTGATGCCCATGCGAGCGCGCTCTCCGAGGAACGGCGACTGTTCTACGTCGCCGTGACCCGGGCCCGCCGGCGAATTCTGATCAGCGCAGTCGACGGCGCCTCCCGCAGTGACGACGTTCCCTCGCGATTCCTCGATCTCGTCGACCCACTCGGCCCAGACGAATCGCGGCCGGTCACCGAGGTCAGTCGGCCCACGACGTTGCCGGCTCTGGTCGTCGAACTTCGCCGCGTCCTGGAAGGCCCAGTGCCCAAAGGCAATGCGGCCAAAGTCAAAGGCGATGCCGAGCGCAAAGCCGGTGCGGCCCGCGCCCTGCGCCGGCTGGCGGAGGCAGGCGTCGAGGGGGCCGACCCGGCTGGCTGGTGGGGATTGGTCCCGGTCTCCGACGACGCACCGTTGGTTGCCGACGACGAGTTGGTCCGCGTATCGCCATCGAGGATCGATCGCTTTCTCGAGTGTCCGTTGCGTTGGCTACTGGAGTCCGCCGGCGCAACCTCCACGGACGGCTTCCGGCAGGCAGTCGGTACTGCCCTGCACGGCGTCGCCGAACGGATCGCAAGCGGCACGCTCGACGTGGCGGACGCCGAAGCCGTATTGAAAGGCTTGATGATCGACCTGGACCCGGGCACGGGCTGGGTACGGGAGGGCAATCTCGCCAAGGCCTACGACATGTTGAGCCGGTTCCTGACCTGGCTGGACTCCAATCCGCGCGAAGTCGTGGGCGTCGAACTGCCCTTCGAGGTCACGATCGGACGCGCCCTGATCACCGGTCAGGTGGACCGTCTCGAACGAGATGCGCAGGGCAGGCTGGTCGTCGTGGACCTCAAGACCGGTTCATCCAAGGTGCGCCGGGAGGATCTCAAACGCAACGGGCAACTCGGGGTGTATCAGGTCGCGGTCGAGGCCGGTGGATTCGAGGCGGGTGACGTCTCGGGTGGGGCAGCGCTGGTCCAGCTCAGGGCCGGCGGGAACACCCCGGAGCAACGTCAGGCCCCGCTGCACGACGATCCTGAGCCCAACTGGGTTGTCGAATCGATCGGTACGGCGGTGGACGGAATGTCGGCGGCGACGTTCCTTGCCCGGGTGAACCCGGGCTGCGATCGCTGCCCAACCCGGCGGAGTTGCCCGCTGCACGCCACCGGACAGCAGGTGACTCGGTGAGCCGAGAGATCGGGATACTCGACTGGTCGGCAGAAAGGTTGGCGCGGGCACTCGAACAGCCGCTGCCGACTGACGAGCAGCGCGAGGTCATCGAAGCGCCGCTGACGCCGGGACTGGTTCTTGCCGGAGCCGGTTCGGGCAAGACCGAGACCATGGCCGCGCGGGTGGTCTTCCTGATCGCGAACGACCTTGTCGCGCCTGACGATGTACTCGGCCTGACCTTCACTCGCAAGGCCGCGGGGGAATTGGCCGAGCGCATCCGGCACCGGCTTGCCCGACTGGCCGGGGTCGGCGGGCTCTCAGCGGAATTGTTGGCGGCCCTCGAGATCGGGCAGCCGCGGGTCTCGACGTACAACTCGTACGCGGCCGGCATCGTCGTCGAGCACGGACCTCGGATCGGCGCGGAGCCCAGTGCCGAGGTCATCGGCCAGGCGATGAGCTGGGGACATGCCGCCAGCCTGGTCGAGGATTACGCCGGCGACATGAAAGACGTCACCCTGGCGCCGAGCACCGTGACCATGGATGTCCTCGCCCTGTCCGCGGCCATGGCCGAGCACGAGGTGGAGCCGGACATGTTGCGGACGTTCACGACAACGCTGCTCGAGCTGATCGAAGGGCTGCCGCGATCCGGCAGCTACAGCGGCAACCCGGTCTACGCGAAGGTCCGTCCGCTCCTTGAGCGGCAGCGGTTGCGACTCAAACTGTTGCCGCTGGTGGAGGCCTACCGCGCCCGCAAGCGCTCGGCCGGCGTCATCGACTACTCAGATCAGGTCTCCCTGGCAGCACAGATCGCCGCCGCGTCGCCGGTTGTCGGGGCCATGGAGCGGCAGCGCTACAGGGCGGTGTTGCTGGACGAGTTCCAGGACACGAGCTACGGCCAGCTCGAACTCATGTCGAGGCTGTTCGGTGGTGGGCACCCGGTCACAGCGGTCGGCGATCCCTCCCAAGCGATCTACGGCTGGCGTGGCGCATCGACTGGAAACATGCGCGAGTTCGCTCGCCGCTTCGGCAACGGCGCCATCGCGCCGAGGTCGCCGCGGGACAACGTCTTCCCGCTCTCAGTCAGCTGGCGTAACGGCGCGGGGATCCTCGCTGTCGCCAACGACATAGCGAAACGCTGCGCCGACGCCGAACTTCCGGTCGTCACCTTGGTTCCTGCACCATCGCGGACCGATCCCGGCGAGATCGTCTGCGCGCTCCTGAACACCCAAACCGATGAGGTCACCTGGCTCGCCGACGAGATCGCCAGGCGATGGAAGATCCGACCGGCGGGCCAATCCTTCGCGGTGCTGTCCCGGGCCCGGTCACTACTGCGACCAGTGGCCGCCGCGCTGCGGGAGCGCGATGTCCCGGTCGAGGTGCTCGGCCTGGGTGGACTCATCGATGAGCCCGAAGTCTCCGACGTCGTCGCGACCCTGCGGGTCATCTCCGATCCGAGCTCCGGTGATGCGATCGGCCGACTGCTGGTCGGCCCTCGCTGGCGGATCGGCCCCCGTGACCTGATGGCTCTGGGCAAGCGCGCCCGCTGGCTGACCCGGCAGCAGTTGCCAGGTCTCGACTCGGATGCCCGGGCGGGGCCGGGCGGGGAGCGGGCTGCTGCGCCGCCGTCGGGCGCCGCAGAGGAGACCGGAAGTCTGATCGAGGCGCTCGACGACCTCGGTCCAGCAACCGCGTACTCAGCGGAGGGGCATCGCCGGTTGACTGCCCTCAATCAGGAGTTGTCCTTGCTCCGTCAACGCAGCGGGGTCTCGTTGGCCGACCTGATCGACGATGTCGTCGGAACGCTCGGATTGGACATCGAGGTGGCCGTACGACCCGGTGTCACGCATGCCCGCGCTCAAGCGCACCTGCAGGCGTTGCACGAGGTTGCTGAAGAGTTCACCCGGATCGCCGAGGTGCCGTCTCTGGCGGCCTTCCTCAGTTACTTGGCGGCAGCCGAGGACGAGGAGCGGGGACTGGAGCCCGGCGAGGTGCAGACCTCGGATGAAGCCGTCTCGCTGCTGACCGTGCACGGCGCGAAGGGGCTCGAATGGGATGTCGTGGCCGTGCCCGGGCTGACCAAGGACGTCTTCCCGCAGAACGTCGCCAGCCGGACAGAGCACTGGCTGACCGATCCTGGCCACCTCCCGGTGTCCCTGTGTGGCGACCGGGACTACCTGCCCGATCTCGATCTGACCGGCGTCACCGACCAGAAGTCTCTCGAGACGGCCGTTCTCGAGGCCAAACGGGCCTTTCAAGAGGCCGCGGGCATCGAGGAATTGCGGCTGGCGTACGTGGCGGTGACCAGAGCTCGGACCACGTTGCTGTGCTCGGGCAGCTGGTGGACGCCGGCCGTCACCACAGCGCGCGGAGCCTCACCGGTCCTCGAGCTGATTCGTACGCACGCCACCGCGGCCGCGGGCGCCGGAGGCCTCGTGGCGGATTGGACGCAGGCGCCGGACGACGACGCGACCAATCCGATGTCCGAGGACTTCCCCGAACTGCTCTGGCCGGTCGATCCGCTGCCGCCGGCCCGTCGGGCCGCCCGGGAGTCTGCGGCCGCGCTCGTGGCATCCCCGCCCGAGGACCCGATGACGCTGGAGTCTGTTGCCTGGGACGCCGAGGTTGATCTGTTGCTTGCCGAGCGGGATAAGCATCGGGCCACGACGATCGACGTCGCCGTGCCGGCACAGCTTTCGGTGTCCGAACTCGTTGCGCTGCGCCGCAGTCCGGTTCAGCTGGCGAAATGGATCCGCCGACCGATGCCCTCGGTTCCGGCTCCGCTTGCCCGACGCGGAACCGCCTTCCACGCTTGGCTCGAGCGGCGCTTCGGCGCCACCCGCTTGGTCGACTTGGACGAACTGCCCGGTTCGGCCGACGACGACGCTGCTCCTGACGAGGACCTCGACGAACTCAAGGCCGCCTTCCTGGCCAGCGCGTGGGCCAATCGCGAGCCCACCGAGGTCGAAGTTCCCTTCCACGTGCGCGTCGGTGAGGGACTTTCACTTCGGGGCCGGATGGATGCTGTATTCGGAGACGCAGCAACCGGTTTCGAGGTAGTCGACTGGAAGACCGGCGCGGTGCCGACGGGGGTCGACAAGCAAGCCGCAGCGATCCAGCTGGCTGCGTATCGCCTCGCCTGGGCGGCATTGGCCGGTGTCGAGGTGGATCAGGTGAAAGCCGCGTTCGTCTATGTCAGACACAACGAGACGGTTCGGCCGTCCGACTTGGCCAGCGCTGAGGAACTCCTCGCGCTGGTCAGCGCGCTTCCCGTCGCCTGACCCGCCGCCGCCTGAGCGACGTCAACGGGGGGAGAGCCCGGCGGCCTGGCCGAGCAGGCGGATCGAGTGCTCCGTGATCGGGCTGACCACGAGGATCACCTCGTCGGCGCCGGCCGCCTCGAGCGCGGCAAGATGATCACGAAGATCGTCCGTCGCGATACCGGGCGCCTCCGGGGTGTCCGAACGCTCGCCGGCTGCGGGATCGACTATGACCAGGACGCAGGCGCTGCGGGAGATGTCTTCCGGTCGCCGACCTGCCTCCATCGCCGCTGCTGTGATCCGCGCGTTGAGTGCGCTGAACCCGTCAGCTGAGTTGCCGTACCCGTCGTACCAGGTGTTCCACCCATCCACGTACGGCAGTGTGAGCGCGAGCATCCGCGGGCCGTTGGAGCCGATCATCACCGGCACGGGCCGGCGGGGGGCGGGGAGCAGGACGGCATCGTCGGCCTGGAAGAAGTCTCCTTGCAGGCTGACCCGTTCGCCGCGCAACAGTCGCTGGATGATCGCGAACGACTCCGCGAAGCGCGTCACCGGCCGGTCGTAGGGAATCCCGAACGCACCGAACTCGGTCTTGTTCCAGCCCGCGCCAAGGCCCAGGACGAATCGACCGCCGCTGATCTCGTCGAGGGTGGCGGCCATCTTGGCGATCAGGCCCGGTGGATGGAAGCCAGCACAGGCGACGAGCGGACCCAGAGTGATCCGTTCGGTCACCGCCGCCAGGGCGGCCAGCATGGTCCAGGCCTCCCAGGGCCCGCGCTCGGACCTGGCACCGCGGTACAGGAGGTGGTCGCCGACCCAGAGCGAGTCGAAGCCGACCTCCTCAGCGGCCCCAGCCATCGTGCGGTATTCAGGCCAGCGGACGTCACGCTCGACCTCTGGCAGCTGGATTCCGACCCGGAGTGGCATTGCGGCAGCCTAGGCCGCGAAATTGACGGTCACTCGAGCGCGCAACCGATGATCAGACCACCGAGACCCCTTGGCGCAGCACGCGTAGGCCGGCGACTGCAAGAAGCAGGGAGGCGCCCAGGTTGACCAGAATCGCGACCCGAACCGGGAGTGGTGAAGCCGGGCGATACGTCACCGGCTCGACGAGGGTTCCCACCACGCAACCCAGGCCCAGGCCGAGGCAAGCGATCCCGGCGGTGTCGGTGAACCGCCCGCGCCGCGCGAAGCCGGCGGCGACGAGGGCGGCCGCCGGCATCGGCCAAGGGGCGGCGACTCCCGCACCCCAGCCGAGCAACAGGCCGCTGCGTACCGAGAGCGGCACAGAGATCCCGAACGGCCGGCCGCGCACGTCATGCCTAGCTGACACGGCACTGCCGAACGCAGTGGCCACACCGAATGCTGTCGACGCGACGGCCAATCCACGGTCAGAAGTCACGCGCGCTCCTTTGTCCAGGCGATCGGATGACCGAAGGGCGGTGCAACTATTTCCTGAGGTGGTTGGCCCGGGTGGCATTGCCCGCCGGTCGGCGTGGCTTTGCGTGATGCCATTAAGACTTCCCTCCGTTCCCAGCATTCCCGCCCGCATCGTCACTGGCGGCGCACTGACGGGGTTCTCTGGCGCGCTGGTCGCGTTGTACCTCCGCACACCCGCACTGCACAAGCCCGGAAGCATCTGGCCGACCCAAGCCGGAATCGGCGTGAGCAGAGATGCCTGGATGCTGGGGATCGGCCTTGCGTTGGTTCTCGACGATCTGACTCGCGGAAGGCGCAGCTGAGACTGCCGTGCATCTGCTCGCGCTGGCCGGGCGCTTGGCTCAGTCCCGCGCCGGCCTGATGTTCGCGTTGCGATGAAAGATGTTGCCGGGGTCGTAGTCCGACTTGATGCGGGCAAGTCGGTCGTACTTCGCCGGCCCGTACGCGGCGCGGACCCGATCCTCTTCGTACTCGGTCATGAAGTTGACGTAACTGCCCGAGTTCGCGGCGAAGGGTCGCAGCGCATCCCAGAGCGAGGCCACCCATTCCCGATCCATTGCCATGGTGCCCGGATCAGGGGAGGCCGCGTCCATGTTGACGGCGAACCGGGCGCAGCGGCTACCCCCGAACGCCGTGTCCTGGTCGCTGACGTCGGTGAACGCGCCGCCCAGCGGGAAGATCGGGAGGATGCTCATCGGTGAGGTCTTGCCGGGCAGCAGCCGCGCGAGCGCGTCAATGGCTTCGTCGGAGAACTCGTCCAGATAGATCGACTTGCCATACGCCTGGATGCCCCACGGAGCGGATCCGTCCAGCATCTGCTGCACGGCGGTGTACGGCATCGGCGTGCTGAACTCGAACAGTGGCGCCAAGGCATCCCGCGCCGGCGCGAGCAACGACTCATGTTCCTCGGGCGTCGAGAGACCGACGACCACTAGGGCGATACCCGGGGCGAAGCGATGCTCTTCCGGGACGAATGGCTCCGGCGGGGCGTTCAGCACGACGATCATGCCGCCCGCCTCGCGAGGAAGTGCGTCGACCACGTCGCGAGCCACCCGCAGGGCCGCCGCACTTCGCCCGAGCTCCCAGAACATCAACCCGAGATGCACGATCGGGCCGACCGGGTGCAGCTGGAACTCGAACTCGGTGACCACACCGAAGTTGCCGCCGCCACCCTTCAATGCCCAGAGCAGGTCGGAGTGTGAATCGGCAGATGCGTGCACGAAACTGCCGTCAGCAAGCACAACTTGAGCGGACAGGAGGTTGTCCACGGTCAGCCCGCACCTGCGGGTCAGCCATCCCATGCCGCCACCGAGGGTCAGCCCCCCAACGCCGGTATGACTGATCATTCCACCGGTCACGGCCAACCCATGAACCGCGGTTGCGGCATCGAGGTCGGCCAGAGTCGCGCCGCCACCACAGCGGGCCCGCCGCGAGACGGGATCCACCGCCACGTCGTTGAGCCTGCTCAGGTCGATCATCAGCCCGCCCTCGGGGACCGCAGCACCTCCATACGAGTGCCCGCCGCCGCGCACCCCGATCTCGAGCCCGGCCCGCTGCGCGTGGGCCAGCGCGGCCGCGACGTCGGCCGGCGACTCGCACCGCGCGATCAGAGCTGGACGCCGGTCGATAGCGCCGTTCCAGACCGAGCGTGCGGCGTCGTAGCCCTCCGCGCCGGGTTGCAGCAGCACACCTTGGAACTCTTCTCGCAACTTGTCGATCATGGGAACCCTCCCGCCGATGTCGGTTGTCGGGTGCAGGTTGCAAGACGGGGCGTTCCGCGGGCGTTCCTCAGCCCGGCAGTCCGAACTGCACTCGTACGCGGCGGGCCACGGCCGCCCAGACGCATGCGGCCCCGCGCATGCCGAGTAGCCGGTCCGCCGCATCGACCGCCGCCGCTGCATCGCCGGACGCGACGCAGGCCGCAAGCAGGACCCGGCAGAGGACGGCCAGGTGCCCAGGTACCGACGCGCTGCCTGCGGCCTGCTCGATCGCGCCGCGGATCGCGGTGAGACCAGCGTCGGTGTTGCCGTCCAGGACGGCGAGGTACCCGTCGAACACGACGGCATTTCGCAGATGCAGCAATTCCTGTGCGTCGGCGAGCTCGGCGGCGTAACGGCGCACCCCGGCTTCGTCGCCCATATCGATGGCGAGCAGTGCCGCGAAGGTCAGAGCCGCGCCGCGGCTGAACGGATGCTTGATCTCATCGGCCCAGGCGAGCCCGGCCGCCATCGCGGAGCGCGCCTCGTCGGCCAAGCCAAGATGCCACAGGGTGTTTCCCAGCCGGGTCTGACAGACCACTCTCGGGTCCTGGCCGTAGTGCAGGAGGTGGGCAAGGCGACGCTCGGGCAGGTAGCGCTCAACAGCCAGCTCGAAGAACCGCCGAGCGTCTTCGAACTCGGCTTGCCAGAACGAGGCGATCCCCAACACGTAGGCGGCCTCTACGACGAGAACGTCATCCCTCTCGCGCTCCCCAGCCTGTCGGAGTTGTTCGCCGAACTCCGTTGCTGCGGCGAAGTCCGACCTCGTCAGCGCGCTCATCGCCAGCGATCGCAGCAGCGGGGGCGTTGGCGAGACGCCAAGTGCCTGGGCCAGCTCGACGGCCCGCTCCTGAGTCGCTGATACCCCCGGTGACACGTACGCCTCGATCGAGATCAACGGGGCCAGTAGTGCTGTGCGTACCTGCAACTCCGCCCTGTCGCGGGCACCGGACGCGGGCAGTGTCGGAATGAGTTCCAGCGCTCGCGCCAGCATCCGGACTGCCTCGGTGTTCGCGTGTAGGAGCTGGGCAGATTCGGCAGCCCGGCGGTACCAAGAAATGGCCGGCTCGACCGCACCGGCGTGCTCGTAGTGCGCTGCGATCTCGGCACTCACCGGCCCTGGGTCGGCGGCGTGCCGCTGCTCCAGGGCAGGGGCGAGCCGCGCGTGCAGGAGTCGTCGTCTGGCCGGTCCGACAGCGAGGTAGGCGACCTCACGGATCTTGTCGTGGGTGAAGTCGTAGCTGTCGCCGAAGGCGTCGCGCCCCTGCTCGCGCACGATCCGGCGCCGCCACAGCTCGTCCAGGTTTCGAACCAGGGTGATCTCGTCCACATCGGTGACCGTGGCGAGGAGATCGACGCTGAACGTACGCCCGACGGCTGCCGCCGCGCCCACCAGATCCTGGGCCGGCCGGCTGAGCTGATCGAGGCGTGCCTCGATCACCGCCTGTACGCGCGGAGTCAGCGATTGCCCCGTCTTCCAGCCTGCCCGCACGGCTTCGACCACGAACAGCGGGTTGCCCTCCGTCTCGCGGTAGAGAAGCCGTGCGTCGACCGAACTCAGCGCAGCTTTGGCGAGCCGCCCTGCCAACGCGGCGGTTTCGCTGCGACTCAATGCGCTGAGTTCGATCTCCGTGAGTCCCTGCCTTGCCCGCAGAACGGTGATCAGGTCATGCATAGGCTGATCGTCGATTTCCGCGCTCCGCGCCGTGGCCACCACCATCAGTCGGGCCGCTGGCCGCACCCGCAGCAGGTAGTGCAGTAGCTGGCAGGTCTCTTGATCACCGTGGTGCAGGTCGTCTACGGCCAGCAGCAGCGGGCTCCCGGCCAGCGCGATGGCTGCCGAAACGGCGTCGAAGAGCCGATGACGCTGCTCGCTCTCGGGCAACGGGGCGGGCGATTCGAGGTCGGGGTTCTCGACGAGCAGCTCAGGAAGCAAGCGGGCGATCTCGGTGAGCTGGGCTCGGTCGAGACGTGGCAGCCGAGGTCGTACCACCTCGGAGCGCAACCAGGTGACGACGGGGCCGTACGCAAGTCGACCCTCCGCCGGATAACAGCGAGCTTCGGCTGACTCGGCCCCGCGCCGCGCGGCCCACGCGCGAAGTTCTTCGACCAGCCGGGTCTTGCCGACGCCGGGCTCGCCGCTGACCACGACGAATTGCGTCTGTCCGGATTCCGCGGACTGCCACGTCGCAGCCAGCCGGGCCCGCTCCGGAGCGCGCCCCACCAGCGGCGGGCCAACGGTTCGGGGCGGTGCGGCTGGTGGGATGTCGGGTTGGCGCGGCAGGAGTGCCTCATATGCCGCCTGGGTCGGCCCGGACGGCTCGACGCCCAACTCGCGCTCCATTGTCGAGCTGCAGATGTGGTAGACGCGGATGGCCGCTGCCCGATCGCCTCGCGCGTCGTGCAGCCGCATGAGTTGCAGGTAGGCCTGCTCGCGCAGCGGGTCAACGCGTACGAGCCGCTCAGCATGGGAGATCGCCTCGCTCAACTCCCTGCGGGCCGCGCAAAGGTCGGCAAGTTCGGCAAGGGCCTCGACCAGCATCTGTCGCAACCGGTCTCGGTCGCTGATCAGCCATTCGTCGTAGCAACCCTCGAGCAGATCCCCGCTGTAGATGCGCACTGCTTGCCGTAGCGCAGCCAGCCGTCGATCGACACCGCTCTCAGCGAGCGGGCCGGCCGCCAGGTCGGGTTCAGCGGGGTTGAGGAGTAGCTCGAACGCGGCCACGTCCAGCCAGTACCCGGACTCTGGCCGCCAGCGCAGGGTGCGGGCTCTGATGTCGAGATAACGGTCAGCGTCGGGCAGTCGCCGCCGCAGAGTGTGCAGGACATGGCGCAGGTTGGTCTGTGCCTGCGCCTCGGTCGAGTCAGGCCAGAGCAGGAAAGCCAGCCGCTGTCGCGGTGTAGGGGAGTCGCGATGCAGCAGCAGGTAGGCAAGCAGCGATTCCGCCCGTCCGGAGTCCAGCGGCGGCGCCAACTCGCTGCCGAGCCTGAAATCAAAAGGACCGAAGAGCCGGACCGTCGCGATCGGCATCACGGCGATCAGTGTCGTTGGGTGGACCCGGCGCTGTCATCGACTCGGGCGAAGCGGCGACTGCTTGCACGGCAACGGCAACCGGATCCGTACCGGGAGGCGGAGCATTCCCCTGGCTCTGCGCGGCGGCGTCCAACCGGCGCAACGCCGCCAGGACCACGTCGCGGTCGGTGGTCGGCCACAGTGGTGGCATCGAGGCGCGGAGGTAGCCGGCGTAACGAGCGGTGGCCAGTCGGGAGTCGAGTACGGCGACGACGCCGCGGTCGCTAGCGGTCCGGATGAGGCGCCCGGATCCCTGTGCGAGCAGCAACGCGGCATGGCTGGCCGACACGGCCATGAACCCGTTCCCACCGGCCCGGGTCACTGCTGTCGCGCGGGCTGACATCAACGGGTCATCGGGGCGCGGGAACGGAATCCGATCGATCAGGACGAGTTGGCACGTAGGCCCCGGTACGTCTACTCCCTGCCAGAGCGAGAGCGTTCCGAACAGGCAGGTCCTCGCCTCCGCCGCGAAGGCGGCCATCAAGGTAGGGGTGGCGTCGTCGCCTTGACACAGGACAGGGAAGTCGAGCCGCTCGCGCATCGCCTCGGCGGCCGCCTCGGCAGCCCTGCGGGAGGAGAACAAGCCCAGCGTCCGTCCACCGGCCGCCTCGACCAGCGCAGCGATCTCGTCCAAACCGGGCGGCCCCAAACCGTCCCTGCCCGGCGGCGGCAGGTGCTTCGCAACGTACACGATGCCCTGCTTCGGGTAGTCGAACGGACTGCCGACGTCGCGCCCTTGCCAGGAAGGGGCGCCGGTCCCGGCCAGGCCGAGTGCCTCCGCGGTCGCATCGAAGGTGCCCCCGACCGTCAGCGTCGCTGACGTCAGGATGACGGTCCGCTCGGTGAACAGCCGCTCACGCAGCATCTCGGCCACCGAAAGCGGGGCGACCTGCAAGGTCCGCCGGGGCGCACCGGGTCCGTAGTCGGACACGGTCAGCCAGGAGACGTCCTGGTCCGACTCCTTGGTCAGCCGTTCGGCGACGTCGAAGATTTCGGACAGCGCGCCACGGGCGAGTTGCTGCGCGCCCTGGCCGCCACCGTCCTCCAGGAGTGCGACCGAGGCCGGCAACGATGTGAGGGCTTCGCGGGCGGAGTCCCGTACGGCGGCCACTGCTTGGTGCAGCGCCTCGGGAAGCACATCCGCGAAGCGACCTGCCTCGAGCTCCTCGAGAGCGGCGGCGAGATCGGCGGCCGCATCAGAGAGCCGATCGGAGTCCACTTCCGCGTGCCGCGCAGCGGCTGCGGCCGCGGCTGACACCGATACAGCGCTGAGCTGGTCAGAGATGACGCCGGTGACTCGATCGGCGAGTTCGTGGGCCTCGTCGATGATCACCACCTCATGCTCAGGCAGCATGGCCCGGCCCTCGAAGGCATCGATGGCGAGAAAGGCGTGATTGGTGACCACGATGTCCGACTCGCGCGCCCGGGCTCTGGACAGTTCGCTGAAGCAGGTTGCCGCCTGCGGGCAACGCTGGCCACCCAGACACTCGTGGGCGGTGACCGAGATCTGCCGCCAGGCCCGGTCGGGCACGCCCGGCACGAGCTCGGAGCGGTCCCCGGTCGTCGAGGACTCGACCCACTCCCGCAGGCGGACGACAGCAGCGCCCAGCGCGGAACTCGGGGCACTGCTCGATCCGGCGTCGAACAGCGTCGGCTCGTCGGCCGGATACCCGCCTTCCAATTTGTGCCGACATGCATAGTGCGCGCGGCCTTTGACCAGCGCGACCGACGGTCGTCGGCCCAGCTGTGGCTCGAGCGCGTCGATGAGCACCGGGAGGTCCCGGCCGACGATCTGGGCCTGCAGCGCGAGTGTCGCGGTGGAGACCACCACGGGTTCGCGGTTGCGCACCGCGTGCCGCAGACCGGGAACGAGGTAGGCGAGCGACTTGCCGGTTCCGGTCCCCGCCTGGACCAGGAGGTGCTCGCCGGTTTCCATGGCCGACTCGACGGCGTCGGCCATCTGCTGCTGGCCGGCTCGGGGCGTGCCGTCGATGGCTGCCACAGCTGTAGCGAGCAGGTCGGCTACCGGCGGAATCGTCGGCGCGGCGGGCGGCGGTCCGGGCACCGGTCGAGGGTAGACAGTCAGGGTTGCGCGTACGGATCGGCGACCTGCCCCACGCCGCGATCCTCGTCCCAGGCGTAGACCTCGCGGCCGCCGATATAGACGTGCAGGGCCCGCGACATCACGTCCAATGGATCTCCGGACCAGATGACGACATCGGCGTCCAGACCCGGAGCCAGCGAGCCGACCCGATCATCCAACCCGAGCATCTGGGCCGGGTTGATCGTCAACGAGCGCAATGCCTCGTCTCGGTCCAGTCCCTCCTTCACGGCCAGCGTCGCCTGATGCACCAGGAAGTGAATCGGTACGACCGGATGGTCGGTGGTGATGGCGATCTGAACGCCTGCTTGGGCGAGCAGACCTGGATTGCGCAGCGAACGTTGCCTGAGTTCGACCTTGCTGCGGCTGGTGAACAACGGGCCGATGATGACCGGAATGTTCTTGGCGGCAATGACATCGGCCACCAGGTAGCCCTCAGTCCCATGGTTGATGACCAGTCGGTAGCCGAACTCCTCGGCCAATCGGATCGCGGTGGCGATGTCGTCGGCACGGTGGACGTGTTGGCACCAAGGAATCTCCCGGTCCAGGACGCGGACCAAGATTTCCGACGTGAGATCGCGGTCGAATGGCTCCTTCTTCCGCTGCGCGGCAGCCCGCTTGTCCCGGTAGTCCTCGGCCTTGGTGAAGGCGTCGCGGATGATCGCGGCGACGCCGAGCCGGGTCGACGGAGTCTTCTTCTGTTCGCCGTAGACGCGCTTGGGGTTCTCGCCCAACGCGCTCTTCACGCTCACGGGCTGCTTGAGCAGCATCTCGTCGACGATCCGGCCCCAGCACTTGAGCGCCACTGTCTGTCCGCCGATGGGATTGCCGGATCCGGGCTTGATCACCGCGGTGGTCACGCCCCCGGTGAGGGCGTCGCGGAAGCCTTCCTCGGCAGGGTTGATCGCGTCGAGGGCACGCAGGCGCGCGCCGTTCGGGTCGGTCATCTCGTTGGTGTCCTGGCCGGCCCAGCCCTCGGCCTCCTCGTGCACGCCCATGTGTGCGTGTGACTCCACGAAGCCGGGCAGCACCCACCTGCCCGAGGCGTCGACGACCCTGGCCCGCCGCGGAATCTTCACCTTTGCACCGACCGCCACAATCGTGGCGTCGGTCAGCAAGACGGTCCCGTTCTCGATCGGCGGGCCCGAGACGGGTACGACATATCCGCCGGTGATCGCGATGGTCTCGGCGACCTGCTTTGGCATGTGGGCCCTCCTCGAATGGACGAATGAACGGGTTGCTCAGACCGGGCTGTCCAGGGACCGCCGGTATCGCGCTTCCTTGACCATGGGACCGAGGGAATCTTCCTGCTGCTGGGCGCCGTCCGCCTGCCACCCGGCCACTTCATAGAACCTGCGCGCGCGGGTGTTGCCGGTGGCCACCCACAGGATCGCCTCGTGAAATCCGAGTCGGCTCAGTTCCGTTGTGGCAGCCGCCAGGAGGGCGCGCCCCAATCCGAGTCCCCACGCGTCCGGATCGAGGTTGATGGCGTACAGCTGACCGAGCCCGGGTTGCTCGGCAACGTCACCAGAGCCGTCGCGGGCCGGGCCGACAAGTGCGAATCCCACCGGGTCTGCTCCGGGCTCAGCGCAGATGACCAGCCTCGAGCCGGTCGGCGGCGACCCGAGGAACCGGGCCCACATCTTTCCGCGTTCGTCCGGGTCGAGCCCGTCGAGGAACTCATCGGGCATGATCCCGCGGTAGGTGGCCTGCCAGGCCCGTACGTGCACGCGACCAAGCGCAGCGGCGTCGGCCGGCTCAGCGACCCGGACCTGAGCCCGCAGGTCTTGGCGGTTTGCTGGCAAACCGCCGGCGGGGTGGTTCACGTTGCTGCCATCTGGTCGAGGATGGCTGCGGTCAGCTGATCCGGGGCATGCTCGGGAATCCAGTGCGAAACGCCGTCGAGAATGACGAACTGGAACGTCGAATCGAGGAACTCGCCGCACTTCTGGGCCGCCGCCTGCCCGATCGCCATGTCCTGGGTGCTCCAGACGTAGGTCGCGGGCACGGTGACCGGCGGCAGGTCGGTGGGATCCAACCGACGCATCGCCCGGTACCAGTTCAGCGCTGCCGTCAGAGCCCCCGGCTGGGACAGCACCGACACGTACTGGTTGACGGCAGCTTCGGGCAGACCCGCCAGCATCGTCCGGAGCCGCTTCGCATCGTCATCGAGCAGGACCTGCTCTGCCTTGCCTTCTTGCCAGAACAGGCGGATATAGGAGGAGCGCTCCTGCTGGTCGGCGTCGTTGCGGAACGCCCAGGAAAAGGCAAGCGGATGGGGCACCGACACGGCGGTCAGGGAGCGGACCCGCTCCGGATGCCACGTGGCGAGGCACCAGGCCACATTCGCCCCCCAGTCATGTCCGACCACGTCGACCGAGGACACCCCCAACGCATCCAGGAAACCGGTCGCGTCGCCGACGATCTCCCGCATCCCGTACGCCGCCACCCCGACCGGTCGCGCACCGGGGGAGTAGCCGCGCTGATCCGGCACGATCACGCGATGTCCGGCCCGAACCAGAGCCGCGCGTACGGCATCCCAGCTGCGTCCGGTCTCCGGGAATCCGTGCAGAAGCAGCACCGGACGCCCATCCTCCGGGCCGTCGACGATCACCTCGAAGGTCAGCTCACCGACGGGTATCTGCACAAGGCCCAGCCTGCCAGAGCCGGTCACCGCCCTTGCGGCTCGTTCCACACCAGCGACCGCCGGACCGCTCGACCTCGACCTGCACCACGTCACAACACGGGCATCACACGGCCGCGACTAATCTGGCGAGGTTCCTGCCCTGAGCAGGAGTCTGGTCGTGGATCGGAGTCCCGTGCAGCAGTTCGGTCCGTACCGGATCGAAGGTGTGCTCGGCCGGGGCGGCATGGGCGAGGTCTATCGGGCCTATGACGAGACGCATGACCGCGTCGTCGCACTCAAGTTGCTGACCGAGAGCCTGGCCCAGGACGCCGGCTACCGGGAACGGTTCCGGCGCGAGTCCCAGCTGGCCGCACGGCTACGTGAGCCGCACGTCATACCGATCCATCGGTTCGGCGAGATCGACGGCCGGTTGTTTCTGGACATGCGTCTGGTCGAGGGTGAAGACCTCGGCGAGGCGCTGGAACGCGATGGGCCGATGCCGCCCGGGCGCGCGGTCAACATCATCAGCCAGCTGGCCCGCGCACTGGATGCCGCCCACGACGACGGATTGATCCACCGGGACGTGAAGCCGTCCAACGTGTTGCTCAGCAACCCCGGCAGGGACGAGGACTTCATCTACTTGGTCGACTTCGGCATCGCCCGGACCGCCGGCTCCGGGAAGGCCACCGCTCTGACCCACACCGGGGCAGCAGTGGGCAGCTTCGACTACATGGCACCGGAACGTTTCCTCGATGCCCCCCTCGACCGGCGCGCGGACGTGTACTCCCTGGCCTGCCTGCTCTACGAGTGCCTGACCGCCGGCCCGCCGTTCAAGGGTGACGGCCTGCCGACCCTGATGTACGCCCATCTCAACCTCCCCCCACCCCGGCCCTCGACTCAGCGGATCGGCATACCCCCGGTCCTGGACGAGGTCATCGCACGCGGCATGGCCAAGAATCCCGAGCACCGCTTCGCGCGCGCCGGGCAGCTCGGCGCCGCGGCGCGGGCGGCTCTGGTCGGCGCGGGTTCTTATCCAGCTGCCGTGCCCCCACCGTGGTCGGCCCCGATCCCTGCGCGGGTTCCCGTCTCATCCGGCCCGCGGCCGCTGGCGGGACCGATCCCGCGGGCGGGCGCAGGGTCGGCGCCCGGTGCCCCGCCGCCGGAGTCCCGGCGGGCCAGGATGCGCGTCGCGGCCGCGATCGCCATCCTGTTGGCAGTCATCGCCGCAATCTTGATCGTCGTCCTCGGCCCGGACGAGGACCCGTCGACCACTGCCGACCCGACCACGACCAGCACGGGCAGTCCCACCCCCACTGAGGAGCTACCAGCGGGCGGGATTCTCGACGGCGCCGGTGGATCCGACCCCGAGGCCGAGGCCGGACCCGCGGCACCCGACGACGAAACCGCGCTGCGTGGCCTCATTCCGCTGGACTTCAGCGCGAGCGGCTGCACCCCGACCGCCCGCCCCGCCGATGACGGTTCGCTGGCCGCGCTGGCGTGCGGACCGAGCATCTCCTCGCCCGGAGCCAACGCGAGTGACTTCCTGCTGTACGCCGAGGAGGCTGACGTCGAGGCGGCTTTCGACGCCTACGTCACGGAGCGCTCGCTCGAGGAACTTCCTTCCGGGGACGCCGCTGGCTGCGGCCAGAACCAGGGATACGCGGCCTACGCCCAGGGCGGACCGGTCCTGGGCGAATTGGCCTGTTTCATCGACTCGGAGAGCACCGCCTACCTCGTATGGACCAGCACCGAATTCAGGGTCTTCGCCATCACATCAGCGGCTTCGGGTGATGCCGTGGGGTTACAGGCCCTCTACGACTGGTGGGTCGTGCGCGGGCAGATCACCCAGCGCTGATCGGCGGCTGGCCGTCGCGGACCAACTCCGTCAACTGTTCGAACAGAACTGCGGCGGTGGGCAGTCGGCGATCGAGGGGCAGCAGGCACGCTTGGATCAGTGCGCTGACTTTGGGTGGCAGCTGTGCCGCGATCGTCGGAGCTGTGGACATCACCGTGCGGATGTCGCGCAGCGGCTCTGCGTTCGACAGCTGGCCGTAGAGCCCGACCCCCGACAGAGTTCGGTGCAGGGTGGCGCCGAGCGCCCAGACCTCACTCGACCTGGATGGGGCGGCGCCGCGCAGGACCGCTGGATCGAGGTATTCCACCGATCCCGAGCTGGCCACGCCGGTCGTCAGTCCGGGCCGCAGGTGCCGGCCCAGCCCGAGGTCGCAGAGCAGGGCGCTGTCCGGACCGATGAGCACGTTCTGCGGCTTGATCGCGGCGTGGGCGATGCCCGCCTCGTGCATCGCATGTGCGGCTTGCGCCGCATGCGAGATGGCCAGCAGCACCTCGAGCTGACGCAGCGGGCGTCCGGGCGCGGCGAGCGAGCCGAGGGCGACGTATTCGGATGCGTAGAAGAGCGACGAGCCCTCGACGCCGGCTTCGAAGACGCGAGCCACGAAGGGCGATGCCAACGCGGAGACCGCACGCAACTCCTCGACGGCGAGTTCATAGGCAGCATCCGAACACGGACCGTTGAACACCTTGACCGCGACGAACTCCTCTATCAGGCCCAGTCGCTCCGGGGGTTTCGCGAGGTATACGCGGCCGCTGTTGCCGTACCCGAGAGCTCCCTGAACCTGGTAGTCCCCGATACGGGCTGGAATCGGAATCGGAACAGCGCGGCTCGTCACAGAGCACCCTGCAAGGACTCGAAGACGAAGCTGCGGTCCCCGATCCGCACCTGCATGCTGGGCAGTAGCTTGACCGGCTGACCGGGGATCAGCGTGGCCCACACCCCGGCGTCCCGCTCCGCGACGAGCGTCCCGTTGGCAGAGCCGCAGTCCAGCAGCAGCACGTCCCATTCGTCGAGCCGGATCTCGGCGTGCCGGCGGGAGATCGCACCGGTGGAGTCGAAGAGCACCAGCGGGCGCAGGCGCCCCGCGCGGACTCGCTCGTCGACTTCAGGTTCGCGACCCAGGAGGTAGTCGTCGTCGACGGAGAAGCTGGCTCCGTTGTCCAGAACCAGGAGTCCAAGTGGTGGCCGTGGCCCCTCGACCAACACGCTCGTGCTCTCGGCCATCCGGATGCCGCAGACCGCGCAGAACAGGGCGCGTGGATCGTTGAAATGGCCATCCCGACAGCGGTACCCGCGCACGAGAACTGTGGACCCCGCGTCGGCGTCCCCACCCGGCATCAGGACCGGTAGGGGAGGTCGGCTCGCCACCGCCGGACCAACTCCCAGGATCCGGTCATGCCGCGCCGGAGGCCCGGGCTCGTCCTCCGCCGGTCCGTCGGTCGCCGGTGATGGCAGCCGCACGCGCTGACCCAGCAGGATGGTTCCAGTCAGCGAAGTCGCCACCGGTTCCGGCGCAAGGACGGCGGCCCGACCCGGCACCACGCCGGCGCGCAGGTCGAGGGGCCGTACGAACGCCCTGCGCTTCGCCGCGTCGCCCGGCGCTGCCTCGTCGGGCGCCAAGTGCAGCAGCACCGGCGCTGGGGGCCACCCGATTTCCTGGGTCAGCACCTGCCCGTGCGCGGTTGCCAGCCGCAGCGCGGGATTGGCGACCGTCATCGCCCCCGCTCCGGCGAGCACAACTGCGAGTCCTTTGTCAGTGGCGGCAACCACGGCCAGGTCGTCGGGTGCTGCCCCGTCCTCGATCAGCACGAGGAGCCCTCGCGTCATACGTTCACCCGGGGCATCATCGGCGCCCTCGCCGATGATCTCGAGCAGCTCCAACACTGCCCGCAGGACGCGATCCCCGGCCTCGGTCTCGGGAACCCGCGTCACCAGGAGGACGCCGGGCAGGCGGGCGACCACGTCCGTACCGGGTCGGACGGTGACTGCGACCCGGTCGAAGACAGACACGATCGACGAGGTGCTTGGGTCGCTCACCCGAACAGCCTCCCGCCCCGCCAGCGCCACCGGGTGAGCAGGACCCGGATCGGGCCATTGAGTCCGGCCCAGATGACCAGCCAGGTCGAGCAGAAGAGGAGCCAGAACGCGCGCGGCGTCACCGGGATGTCCCAGAGCCAGGTGTCGGTGCCCAAGAGCAGCCACAGCAGCAACCCCTCGGGCACGACCGCGACGAGCGAGAAGGCCGTCGGCCAGTCCTTGTCCCAACGGAACTGCTGCAGGAGGTGATAGAGCAGCTCCCACAGCAGACCGAACACGACAAGCAGCCCGAGCACCGAGAACGCCATCTCGTAGGAGGCCCCGAGCGGCAGCCGAGTCGGCAGAATCGGCGTGATCAGGGCCGTCCAGATCGCGCCGATCAGGCTGAACAACACGATCCGGGTCTGCATTCGTCCGGCCAGCGAGTAGGTCATCGATGCCTCAGGGAGCCGAGTTCGCAGCCCAGCGCAGCCACTGTCGGGCAGAGCGCGCCGGGCGGAGCTTGCGGCAGAAGCCATCGGTCGAGAGATCGTCGGCGATCTCCTGCGCAGCGATCTGGAGACCCAGGAAACTGTCAGCGCCCGGGAGGTATCCGCCGTGCGTCGCAGCGCCTGAAGCGTAGAGGCGGCCCCGGCCGCTGCGGGTGCCGCGGACTTCGAAGGATGGCTCGACGTCCAAGCGCCCCAATGGGTTACGGGCCGCGCCGGTGTGCTTCAGAAGGTCGGCGATGATGCGCTGCTCACCGATATCTGACTCCAATCCCGCACAATCGATGACGAACGATGCTTCGGCCATGAGCACGCTCGCACCGGTATGGATCCGGGCGGTGATCATCTCGTCGGCGCCGGAGTCGAGCGCTTCCACCTCCCCGACCACGCTGGAGTACCACCCCTGCTCGCGAGCCGCGGCCAGCGTTAGCCGCCAGGACTTGCGCAACGGCGTCGAGGCGCCCCCCAGAGACTGGTAAATCGCGACCCGCTGGGCGCCTTCGGTCTTGCGGACCCGGTCCCGTAACTGCCCGCCCCATACCGCTTTCGGTTCGGAAAAGGGTTGATACGCGAACCCGTCGCCGCCGTCGCGGCGCATGAATCTCGGACCCTCCGGTCCGGCGACGTAGTTGCCGAAGATGTGTATGACCCGCGTTTGCAGACCGTGGCTGTTTCGCTCCTCGATCAACCTCTGCAACACGCGCGCGGCCACCATGCCGGACCCGCGGACCATGACCGTCCCTGGGCGGCGGCGCAACTGGTCGTAGACGTGTTCATGCGGCTCATAGGCGTTCACGACGCGATTGCGTGCTTGGTTGGACTTTCGGTAGGCCTGTAGGTCGGGCAGGAACTTCAGGCCCGCGTAGCCGACCGCAAGATGGACATAGCCCGAGCGGAAGGCGACCCGCTTCGTTCCAGCGGCCGACTCAGGCGGGGTGAGGACGGTGAAGTAGCCACCCGCCTCCCGCCGTCGCACCATCCGCACCTGACCAGCCACGACCATCTCGGGGTAGCGGATCCGAGCCGACTCCCGGATCAGCGCCTCGATCACCTGGCCGAGCCGCGGGGCGAAGTACTCCCCAAACACTGGCTCGGTCAGTACCTGCCAGAGCGGCGACAAGAATCCCCGGACGGAGTCGGCGCGGAACGCCTCGCGCACGGCATAGGAGGGAAACCCCCAGAAGTTGTCCGGGCAGGCCGAGGAGTCCGAGCGGAGCCGATCCCCGCGCGCCACCTGAGAAACCCGGGTCAGATAGGCGAAGCTCTCCCACGGCGTTGTGAGCGGTGTGAGGACTCGAAGTGACTCGGTGCCTAGCCCGCAGATCCTGAGCAGGTCGATCAGCGCGAAGGACCCCAGCCCACCACCGATCGAGACCAGCGGCACTTCCACAATAGGGATACCCGCGTCGTGGAGTAGCTGTTCTGACCAGACGTCGGTGTCGATGAGCAGATCGGTGAGATCGCCGGCGCGCGCAGCTTCAGGCCCGGCTTCCCTCATGGTTCTGGGAAGGATAGTGCGCGACGTACCCTCGTGTTCGTGAGTGATCCGCCTGGCACGGGTGACGGCGCGAGCGACACTGCGGGGTGGTATCCCGACCCCGAGGGCCGAGCCGGCCTCGAGCGCTGGTGGAACGGCCTGGGCTGGAGTGAGTCCGTACGGACAGTGCCGGGCACCGATTCGACACTGAGCGCCTACGCGGCCGGGCCGGCGCGCCACATCGACCCGTTTGAAACGCCGTTCCAACCCCCGTCTCGCAACCCGTACCAGCCCCCCAGTGGACGCGACTCCGACCCTGAGGAGTCACCCTCACCAAAGCCGGGATGGCAGACGAGAGTTCGGACGCAGCGCAGCAGTTGGATCGGTTGGGCCGCTGGGGCCGCTGCCGTGCTGGTGCTCATCGGCATCGTCGTCTTCGTCGGCGGATCGAATGATCCGCCCGCAAACAGCACGACCGCTGGAGTGCCCTCGGTACCCACCCGCCCGCCCGGACAGACCCGCATCGTCGACGAGGAAGCTGGTGTCGCCTACCCCTACCTCGGTCCGTACTGGTTGGAATTCGTCAACGAAGTGGTCGAGACGACAGCGACCGCGGGGCAATACATCGTGACCCAGGACGTGGTTCCAGACGGCGGCCAGTTCATCGCGCAGGTGACGTCGGGACCGTTGCAGCCGATCTTCGGATACAGCGGACCCAGCACTTTTGGCAGCACGATTCTCGAGGTGCAGGAAAGCGTCCGCCTGAACTACTACCCGAGTCCCAACACGATCGAGACACTGCGTGACGAACCGATCACCGTCGACGGCGCGCCGGCCTATCTCCTCGAGTTCGACCTTGCCTGGGATGTGGCCGGCTACGACTCGACGGGGGAGCGTGCGGCACTGATCCTGATCGAAACCGGGCGGGCCGCGCCCGCGCTGATGTATGTCTCGATTCCGAACACCCACGCCGAGCTCTACGGCATCGTCGACCGGGTGATCGGCGAGATCGACGTGCTGACCTGAGCGCCAGCCGGCGGACGGGCTGAGCGGTCCGCTGAACAACGGCTATCGTCGCGCGGGTGCCCGTCCGCGTCCCGTCCCTGCCCGCGCATCCGTTGCACCACCTCGTGCTCGACAACGGCCTGCGCGTCGTGCTCGCTCCGGATGCGACCGCGCCGGTCGTCGCCGTCGCCGTCTACTACGACGTCGGGATGCGCAGTGAGCCGCGCGGCCGTACCGGCTTCGCGCACCTCTTCGAGCACGTGATGTTCCAGGGCTCAGCTCATCTGCCCAAGCTCGAACACGCGCGAGTGGTCCAGGGCAGTGGTGGGGTCTTCAACGGCAGCACGCACCTGGATTACACGAACTACTTCGAGGTGCTGCCTTCCGGAGCTTTGGAGCGGGCGCTGTTCGCCGAGGCCGACCGGATGGCCGCTCCACTGCTGACCCAGGAAACGATCGACAACCAGATCGACGTGGTCAAGGAAGAGATCCGGGTCAACGTGCTCAACCGTCCGTACGGCGCGTTCCCGTGGTTACAGCTTCCCGACGTGCTCTTCGACACCTTCGCCAACACACACAACGGGTACGGCGACTTCGTCGACCTGGAGAGCGCCACCGCGGACGATGCTGCGGAATTTTTCGACTCCTACTACGCGCCGGGAAACGCGGTTCTGGCGGTCGGCGGCGATTTCACCGTCGACCAGGCGACCGCGTGGGTGCACCAGTACTTCGGACCGGTCTCGGCCCGTCCGACTCCCGCACTGCCCGGGTTCGGCGAGCCGGGCCTGACCGAGGACCGGCACAAGGAGCTAGTGGATCCCTTGGCCGCGACGCCGGCGCTCGCGGTGGGTTGGCGGGTTCCGGATCCGGTCGGGGCCTTCGAGGACTACCTGGCCTACGTCGTCCTGAGTGAACTCATGTCCGACTCCGACGCCTCTCGGCTGGAGCAGCGACTGATCCACAAGGACCACTTGGCCATTCACCAGTCGATGTACCTGGGTCTGTTCGGTGACCCGTTCGACGCCAGGGACGCGACCGAGTTGATCTTCCAGGCACACCACGGAGGACACGTCAGCACCGAGCAGATCCTCGCGGCGGTGGACGACGAGCTCCAAGCCGTAGCCGACGGCGCCGTGGACGATGCGGATCTCGCGCGGGTTCGGGCCCGAATGGCCGCGCAACTGCTACGTCAGGCCGATCCCGTGGTGGGTAGGACGCAGAGCTTCGCGGCCGCCGAACTGATCCACGGCGGCGCGGAATTTGCCATCGATCTACCCGCCCGGCTGGCCTCGGTGGAAGCCTCCGCTGTGATCGCGGCGGCGGCCGAGCTGCGGCCCAGCACCGAGCCGTGCTGGAACTCAAGCCGGGGGCCAGTTCATGACAGAGCAGGTGGAACTCGACCGCGCAGCCGTTGCCCTCCCGGCTCTGCGCGAGCCCCGTCCGGCGCGCGCACCGCGGGCGGTCGAGGCATCGCTCCCCAACGGTCTCGACACCCTGGTCGTGCGACGGCCGACGGTCCCGATGGTCGAGGTGCGGCTGCGGATCCCGATGCCGGCGGCCAACAGCCGCACAGCGGTCGCCAGCACTGCGAGGGCCTCGCTCATGTCCTCGGCCATGCTCTTCGGCACGGCGCGCCGCGATCAGAAGCAGCTGGCCCTTGACCTGGCCGCTCTTGGTGCCGATCTGTCGGTTTCGATGGACGCCGATCGGCTGCTGTTGTCCACCGCGGTGCTGCGGACCGGGCTGTCCGCCGTGTTCGAGATCCTTGCCGAGATACTGACCTCGGCCTCCTACCCGTCGGTGGAGGTCATCGCCGAACGCGAGCGACTTGCCCAGCGGATCTCGATGGCGCTCACCCAGCCCTCGGTCGTTGCCAGGATGGCTCGGGCCAGGCGGCTGTTCGGGGAGCATCCGTACGCGCAGGTGTTGCCGGATCCGGCTGCGGTAGCGGCCTTGGACGCGGCCGGCCTGCGCCGGGCGCACCGGGATCGGGTTCGGCCACGCGGCGCGACGCTCGTCGTCGTGGGCGACGTGACGGCGGCGACGGTGGCCAAGCAAGCGGGTGCTGCGTTCGCCGAATGGACGGACTCGGGCGGGGGTACACGGGCCATGCCGCCGTTGCCGCCGTACGAGACATCAGGAATCACACTGGTCGACCGCCCCGGCGCGGTGCAGAGCAACCTGCGCTGGGGTGGGATCGCCTTGCGTCGCAGCGACCCTGACTATGCGGCTGCGCAGCTGGCCAACCTCATCTTCGGCGGATACTTCTCCTCGCGATTGACCGAGAACCTCCGGGAACGCAACGGATTCACCTACAGCCCACACAGCGGCATCGATCATGCCGTCGCAGGTTCCACGTTCCTGATCACTGCCGATGTCGCCAGCGAGGTGACCGCCCGAGCGGTCCACGAGACGTGGTACGAGCTCGGCCGGATGGCGTTGGCGCCGGTCGGTCAAGACGAGCTCGACTCTGCCCGGCGCTACGCAATGGGAACCTTGACGTTGTCGACCGCCACGCAGTCCGGACTTGCTTCGATGCTGACCAGCCTTGCTGGGCAAGGACTGTCGGCGTCCTGGCTCGCCGACCATCAGAAGGCCCTGACCCAGGTCTCGATCGCTGACGTCCTGACGGTGTCGCGGCGCTTCCTGGCCGGCAGCGCTCTGGCCACCGTCGTCGTCGGGGACGCGGCCGTGGTGCGGGAGTCGCTCGAGACCTTGGCGCCGGTGCTGAACCCGTCGTGAGCGAGGAGTCCGGGATCAGTCCGATCCGACCTGCCCTGTCCCGCGCGGTTCACGACCGGGATGGGCTGCGACGGCGTGCCGTCCATGCCTCCTTGGGCAAGGATCCGGACACGCGTGTCCTGCTCGTCACCGCGGACTACCTGGTACCCGTGGTCGAAACCGACGCGGGTCCGCGACTGGCGTGGCGGCCGGCGGGCGCTGTCGAGTCAGATCCGGCCGAGTGGGCCTATCTCGGTGCGCACGAGGGGAAGACGTACGCCATGGCCCGCGGTCGGCGCGATATCAAGTCCGATCAGTGGCTGGGTCTGCGCGAGCTGGGCGCCGAGGTGACTGATCTGGACGCCGGCCTGTTGGTCCAGGCCATTGGCCTGGCTCAATGGCATGACCGCTCCAAGCACTGTCCGCTGTGCGGGTCGGTCACGGAACTGCGAGACGCCGGATGGGTACGGCGCTGCCCGGTGGACGGGTCTGAGATCTTCCCCCGTACCGACCCGGCGATGATCGTGCTCGTGCACGACGGCGCCGACCGTTGCGTCCTCGGCCGACAGGCGGTCTGGCCGCCTGACCGGTTCTCGGTGCTGGCCGGATTCGTCGAACCCGGCGAGTCAGCGGAGCAGGCGGTGGCGCGGGAGGTCTTCGAGGAAGTCGGCCTGAAGGTGCGCGACATCCGCTACGTGACCAGCCAGCCCTGGCCGTTGCCACAGTCGCTGATGCTGGGCTTCACCGCGCAAGTGGATGGCGATCAGACCCTGGTGGTGGATCAAGATGAGATCGCCGAGGCCGCCTGGTTCACCCGCGCCGAACTCCTGGACCCGAACCGAGTCCGGCCGAAGCTGGCCCCCTCGATCTCGATCGCCTATCAGCTGATCAAGGACTGGCTCGGTCAAGCGCCGGCCAGTCCCAAGTGGAGCTGAACTCGGTTACGCGGCGGCGAGCTGCGACTTGACCTGCTCGATCGTGGGGTTCGTCAGCGCGGTGCCGTCGGGGAAGATCAGGGTAGGCACGGTCTGGTTGCCGCCGTTGGCCTGCGCGACGAGCCCGGCAGCCGCGGCATCGGTCTCGATGTTGACCTCGGCGAAGACGATGTCCGCATCCTGGAGGTGACGCTTGAGCCGCACGCAGTAGCCGCACCAACTCGTCGTGTACATGGTCACCTGCGGGGAGTTCATCGACTTCCTTCCATCCGGAATCCGGGCACTGGGCAGAACAACACCCCGATGCGCCGATCTCTTCCCTCCACACCTCGGCGGCATCGCTCAGCTGGACGTCAGCTGTGGCTGCGAGGATTCCTGACGTGGACGTGATCGCCGGGTTGGATCCGGAGCAGCAGCGCGCGGCGCTGGCGGTGCGTGGCCCGGTCTGCATCCTGGCCGGCGCCGGAACTGGGAAGACCCGAACGATCACCCATCGGATCGCCCACGCTGTCGCCACCGAGCAGGTTCCGGCCAGCCAGGTGCTCGCCGTCACCTTCACTGCGCGGGCAGCCGGCGAGCTCCGGTCGCGATTGCGGCTGCTGGGGGCCGACGGAGTGAGTGCTCGCACCTTCCACGCTGCGGCGCTGGCCCAGCTGAAGTACTTCGCGCCGCGCGTCCTCGGCGGGCCGATCCCGCCGCTGGTCGAGAACAAGGCCCGGTTGGTCGCCGCGGCCGCGTCCGCGGTCGGAGCGCACCCGGACCGGGCTCTCGTACGGGACCTGGCCGGTGAGATCGAATGGGCAAAGACCAGCCTCATCTCCCCGGAGGACTACCGGGAGCGGGCGGCTGCCGCGGACCGGCATGCGCCGCTCGAGTTCGGCAAGGTCGGCGCCGCGTACGCCCGCTACGAGCAGGCAAAAGCCGATCAGGGTGCCTTGGACTTCGAGGACCTCCTGCTGGTCACCGCCTACTCGTTGGAATCCCATCGGGATGTCTGCGAGGAAGTGCGGGCGCGGTACCGGTACTTCGTGGTGGACGAGTACCAGGACGTCAACCCGCTCCAGCAGCGACTGCTCGACGTGTGGCTGGGCGATCGGGAGGACGTGTGCGTGGTCGGGGACCCTCGCCAGACGATCTACTCCTTCACCGGCGCCAGTCCGGACTACCTCCTGCGCTTCACCCAGCGTTTCCCGCAGGCCGAGGTGATCCGGCTGCACCGCGACTACCGCTCCACACCGCAGATCGTCGGGTTGGCGAACCTGCTGATGAGCCGCACGCCGGAGCGCGAGGTGGCTGGGCTGGCCCTCGTTGGGCAACGCCCGGACGGGCCGGTTCCGGTGATCAGCGACTTGGCCGATGAGCCCGCCGAAGCGGCCGCCGTCGCGGCGCAGTGCGTGGCCCTGATCGCCGAGGGTGTCCCGCCGGCGGAGATCGCCGTGTTGTTCCGGATCAACGCCGCCTCCGCGGCATACGAGGCGGCGCTGGCCCGGGCGGGTGTGCCGTACGTCCTGCACGGTGGTCAGCGCTACTTCGACCGCCCCGAGGTTCGGCAGGCACTGGTCCTGCTCCGCGCTGCAGCGCGTTCAGGGGAGGCTGGGACGACGTCGCTGCCGGATGCGGTGCGCGATGTGCTGACCTCCATGGGCTGGGTGGGCGACGACGCGCCGAGCTCCGGAGCCGCCCTAGAGCGCTGGGGTTCGTTGGCTGCGCTGGTCGACCTGGCCGTCGAATTGACGACCGCGCAACCTGGTGCGGGGCTACCCGAATTGGTCGCCGAACTGGACGGTCGGGTTGCCGCGCAACACGCTCCCGCGGTACCGGGCGTGACGCTGGCCTCGATGCACTCGGCCAAAGGGCTCGAATGGGATGCAGTCTTCTGTGTCGGCCTCGTCGATGGGCTCATGCCGATCGCGCACGCCAAGCGGGAGGAGGAGATCGAAGAGGAGCGGCGACTGCTCTACGTCGCGGTGACCCGGGCCCGACAGCGACTCGCCCTGAGCTGGCATCGCTCGCGACAGGCCGGAGGGTCGGGCAACCGGCGTCGCAGTCGGTTCTTGGCCACGCTCGACGGTGCACACGAGCCGGGGGAGCGGAGGCGGAAGTCGGCCAGCAAGCAGCGCCGGGCCGACCTCGACCCGGCAGATGCCGAGGTGTTCGAGCGGCTCCGCGCATGGCGCGGGGAGCAGGCCCGAGCCGGATCCGTCCCCGCCTACGTCGTCTTCTCCGACGCGACGTTGGTCGCCATCGCTGAAAGCCGACCGAGCACAGAGGCCCAGCTTCGCATGGTCAGCGGGGTCGGACCGACCAAATGGGAGCGGTACGGGCCGGCCGTGCTTGCCGTCGTAGGCGGGCAGACCATCGATTTCCAGACATCTATCGAAGGTTCCCGGTAAATGGATTGCGAGCCGACCCCGCCCGGCTTACTCTCGCGACTGCGCGTTCATCCGGCGTGCGCTGGAACCGACTGGAAGGAGGAAGCCCCGTGATCACAAAGACGAATGCCCTCGGCGACGCTGACGGCATGACCTGGGCTGCCTCCAACCGTTACCGGTACCTGGGGGCGCCGCTCGTCGCGCCCGATTTCGATGTTGCGGGGGAGACGTCTGTCTTCCGCATGGTTGCCCAGGTCCAGGGTGGCATTCCGCCTCGAAGAGAACCACTTTGATCCCACGATCAACGCAGGTCACCTTCGAGGCCGCGAATCCCGCCAAGGGATTCGCGGCCTTTCTGTTTATTACCCACCCATCCCCGAGAAGCCCATCCGTAACTAGCAAGGAGGTGAACCCCGTGAACGGGGCCACCACGACCGACACCGCCGTCTGGTCGATCACCCTGGATGTCGCCGACCTCGCCTTGGCCGACGACGAACTGCCATGTCGGGTCCAGAACCCCGACCTGTGGTTCGCCGACTCACCCTCCCAGCTCGAGATCGCCAAGGACTTCTGCGCGACGTGCCCGGTTCGCCAGGCATGCCTTCGCGGCGCCATGGCCCGCTCCGAGCCATGGGGCGTCTGGGGTGGTGAGATCTTCGAACGGGGTGTCGTCATCGCACGCAAGCGTCCACGAGGCCGTCCCCGCAAGGAGATTGCCGCGTGAGCGCCACCGGACAGAGCACGACCCGCTATCGAGATCAGGAAGGAAGTGTCGCGATGAACTCCATCGCCAATGACGTGGCCCGAGCCCGCATCCGCGACCAGCGCGCCAACGTGCTGGCCGGGTCGCGAGCCCGTCGGTTGCGCGCCGCGCAGCGTTGGCAGCGTCGCGCCGAGCGCGCCGCACGTCGCGCGCAGATGGCGCGTAGCGCCATCTGGTGACCGGGCAGCGTGTTGCTACCCACCTCCCGGCCACCCACTCCGAGCCCTCGTCCAACCACTGTGCGCAGCGGAAGGACGAGGGCTCGGTCATGTCTGCGTGCAGCCGCTCATCGGCGGATCAACGGCACGTCACAGCCAGCCGGGGGCAGTCACAGCCAGCCGGAGGCAGTCACAGCCAGCCGGGGGCAGTCACAGCCAGCCGGGGGCGACGACCGCCGCCCAGACGAGCAGTGGTCCGATGGCTACCACGATGGCGCTGTAGGCGAGGATCTGCCGGTAGAAGGCTTCCTCGGGGATGGTGTCCGGACGGTTGGCGACCATGAGTGCGCCATTCGTCGAGAACGGGCTGACATCGACGATGGTCGACGAGACGGCGAGTGCGGCCACCAGAGCGACGGCACTGATATCGCCGGTGACGATCAGGGGCACGGCGATCGGAATGATGATCGGGAGCAGCGCCACCGACGAAGCAAAGGCCGAGATCACCCCGCCGACGTAGCAGAGGATCAAGGCGCCGAGCAGGGCCGAACCCAGGCCCGCCGCCCAGCCGCCGACGAACTCGGGCACACCGGCGGCGGCAAGGATCGAGGCGTAGGTGCTGACCCCGGCTACGAGCAGCACGGTTGACCATGCGATCTGCGAGACCGCGTCTTTCTGGGCCGATGGGAACAGCGCGGTGAGCACGACAGCGGCAGTGATCGCCGTGAAGCCGATGTTGCGGTCGAAGGCCAATGCCACGACAGCGACGACCAAGAACGCCACCAATGTGATGATTTGATCCGCCGATACCTTCTGCGCCGCAGCCGTTTCCACCTTCGTGTCGACAGCGGCTTTTCTCGTGCCAGCACCGGCGTCCCCGGGCGCAGCCGAGTCGTCGGCGCGATCGCCGCTGGTCTCGACGGCGTCGTCGGGGTCAATGCGCCGCGACATCAACTCACGCCCGCCGAGCACCACGAACAGGACGATGGCGATGGCGAGGTTGACGAACAGGCTGGTCAGAAAGACGGTCACTTCGCCGACCGGCAGGTCGTTGTCGCGCATGACCGAGTTCGTGATGGTTCCGTAAATGCTGATCGGGGAGAACCCGCCGGCTTGGGCGCCGTGCACCACGAACATCCCCATCATGAGCGCATTGATGTTGTACCGGCCGGCGAAGCCGAGCGCGATCGGCCCGATGATCGCGCAGGCAGCAGGGCTCGCCGCACCGATCGCGGTCAGGAGGGCGGTCACCGCGAACATCACCCACGGAATCAGCGCCACCCGGCCGCCGACGACGCGGACCGCGGCTCGCACGATCAGGTCGACCGTGCCGTTGTTCTTGGCCACGGCGAACAGGTACGTGACGCCGATCAGCGTCAGAACCAGGTCGCCGCTGATCCCGGAGATGATCTCCTTCTCGTCGAGATGCAGCGAGAACATCCCGACCAGCCAGGCGGCGACGAAGGCCAGAGCCCCCATGTTGATCGGCAGCACCGTACCGACGACGAACAGAGCGACGAGCGCGAGGATGGCAACCCATTCTGGTGACATGGGGCAGTGGCTACTCGCTGTCAGGTGCCCCCGTCAACCGGTCAGACGTGACGCTGCAGGAAGTCGGACATGCGCGCGCCGACGAACTCCGGATGCTCGTGGTGCACGGTGTGGCCCGCGTGGTTGACGATCAGCCACTCAGCGCCCGGGATTTCGCGCTTCATGACGGTCATCTGAGTGGTGTTCGCGAAGGGATCATTCTCCCCGGCGATCAACAGTGCGGGACACGCGATCCGGCGCAAGTCCTCCTCCGTCCAGGCGGGATTGACCGAGTTGTTTGTCTTGATCTGCGTGATCAAGTCTTTCCAATAGCCCGGATAGTTGTTCGCGTCGTGCGGCTGCCCGAACGCGGCTGCGGCTTCGGGCGCGGCAGCCTCGATGTCGTCGGGGTCCAGCCCGGCGGCTGCCCCAAGAGTCAGCTCGTCAACGCAGTAGTTCGTCCCGATCACCGTGATGCTGCGGACCGCCTCTGGTCGCCGCAGCGCCAGATCCAAGGCCAGAACGCCACCGTCGCTGATCCCGGCGATATGCGCGGGAGCCAGACCGAGCTGGTCGATGACCGCCGCGATGTCGTCCCCCATTTGGTCGAAGGACTGGAAATCTGCCGGGTTCTTCGTGCGGCCGTGTCCACGGTGTTCGATGAGGATCACCCGGAACGTGTCGGCGAGGACTGGCCAGACCATGGCCCAGCCACCGACCGGATCGTCAACGGTCCCCCCGCCCCCGTGCAGCAGGACGAGCGGTTGACCATCCGACTGACCATGTTCCTCGTAGTACAGATGCAGGTCAGCCACGTCGACGTACGGCATGGATCCAAGGCCTCCCATGACTTCCGGTGCGGTCACCGAGGTGGTCGCTGGGAGCCATACTGGGCCATTCCACGGGCATTCGGAGGGCGGTGTGCCACCTGTGCGGTGCCAGATGTGCGGGATCTCGCCGCCGGTTGCCACCGGCGGGAGAGCGAGCGACCCATCCGGCCAACCACCGATCAGCTGGAGCTGTGAGGTCGATGGGGACACGGTTCGCTGGATGTGTGAGGCTTGCTCGCGCGCCCACGTCAGAGCGATCGAGGGGCGGCTGGACCAGAGGTGGTGGTAGGCGTGGCCCGTACGGAGGACATCCGCTTCGACCCGCCGATCAACGGCGGAATCGTCGTGGGTCATGACGGATCCGCATCCGCCCACGAGGCAATGCGTTGGGCGGTCGAGGAGGGCCGCGTGCGTGGTCAGGTCGTTCATGTCGTACGCGCCTGGGTCTTGTCCGGAGTGATCCGAGACATGGGTGGGATCTCGGCCGGGGTGCCCAGCTTCGACGAGGCCGGCACCTGGGTCGAGGAGCAACTCCACAAGAACCTGGCGACCTGCGAACCCGAGGGTGTCGAGGTGCACACCCACGTCATCCACGAGGCGTCCACCGACGTCATACTCGCGGCCGCGGCCAACGCTGACATGGTGGTCATCGGCAATCGCGGACGCGGCGGCTTCGCCGGCGCCATCATCGGTTCGGTGGCCGAGAATGTTGTCCGGCACGCGCCGTGCACGGTGGTCGTCGTCCGCGAGCGCGACGCAGCCGGCTAGGCAGTGTCGGCTGCCCCGATCAGCCGGCGAAGCCGGGCATCCAACGCTGCAGGATCTGGCGGAAGTTCCCCTCGGACCCCAGCTGGGACAGCACGCCGATGGAACCGATCGTCACCCGATGGATCATCAGGTAGGCCGGCGGCAGGTTGAGCTGGCGAGCCAGTTTGTTCGCCTCTGATCGTGGGTCCCCGATCCGGGCGGCTTCCCGTCGCATCCAGGCCCGGCTGAAGGCGAAGTGATCGGCAGCAATCGGCGCCAGGATCGGCTTGATGTAATCCAAGGTCGCCTGTGCATCGACGACGATGTTCGGCCGCACAAAGCCCTCCTTGCGCAATTCCCGCAGCACGGCCGGCGCATCCCCTTCCAGAGCCAATCTGGCCATCCGGCCGATCGGCTCAGGGTGACCCTCGGGCAGTCGGGCCACGGCACCGAAGTCGATCACGCCGAGTCGGCCGTCGGCCATCAGACGGAAATTGCCCGGGTGTGGGTCGGCATGCAGGAGTCGGGCCCGCTCCGGGCCGGAGAAGTGCAACGTGGCCAGCAGCAGGCCGGCGTGGTTGCGCTGGTCGGGAGTACCCCGCTCGATGATCGTGGAGAGCGGGATCCCGTCGATCCACTCCGAGACGATTACCTTGGGTGCGCTGGCCACGATTCGCGGGACATGGATCTCGGAGTCGCCCGCATAGGCGGCCGCGAACGCGCGCTGGCTGTTGGCCTCGAGCGCGTAGTCGAGTTCCTCGGACACCCGATCCTTGATCTCGGCGATCAGCGGCTTGACGTCCATCCCCGGAGCGAGCAGGCCAAACAGCCGGGCGAATCGGGCCAACTGGTTGAGATCGGCCATCAGGGCTGGTCCGGCGCCCGGATACTGCACCTTGATCGCCACGTCGCGACCATCTCGCCACGTGCCCCGGTGGACCTGGCCGATGCTCGCGGCCGCTGCCGCCTTGTCGTCGAAGTTCTGGAACCGTTCACGCCAGCGGCTGCCGAGCTGCTGGGACAGGACGGCGTGCACCGTCCGGACCGGCATAGGGGGTGCAGCCTCCTGGAGTTTGGTCAGTGCGGCCCGGTAGGGCGCCGCTACCTCCTCCGGAAACGCAGCCTCGAACACCGACATCGCCTGGCCGAACTTCATCGCCCCGCCCTTGAGCTGGCCCAGGACGGCGAAGATCTGTTCGGCGGTCTGCTGCTGGAGCTCGAGGGTCACTTCCTCCGCGGATCGGCCGGTCAGACGCTTGCCCAGGCCCAGCGTCGCGCGACCGGCGGCATTGATCGGCAGGGATGCGAGCCGGGCCGTACGCGAAGCGCTGCGGCGCGGAATTGGCCCAGACTCGTCACTCACCGCCTCCATTCTCCACGTCGGCACCGACAGCGCTCGCCGCGCGGTCGAAGTGACACCTGCCTAGGAGCCGGCCCGCCGACTCAGGCCGTCGCTGTCAGCCCATCGGCGCTGACCTGGACGCACCCACAATCAGCGTGCGGTAGCCACGGGCGGCGATGCAGCTGCCAGTCCGGTGGACGCAGCTCAAGGGTTGCGTCAACGACCTCCGGCACGCGCAGATCATCGAGAAATTCGAGTGCCTGGCCGGCGGCCAGCCCGGCAGCCAGGGCAGCAAGCACGCTGGCCGGCTCGTTGATCGCGCGGCTGGGTCCGGCCGCCAACTGTGCTGCCGCGGCCGGCCAACGCGGATCGCGGTCCGTTCGATGCAGCTCGGCACACCGCAGGCAACTCGTCCGGCCAGGCACGACCAGCGGGCCGATCACGATCCTCGCCTCCCGCACGGCAACCGGCATATGCGCGCCGCGATCGAGCAGCCCCTGTCCAAGCAATGGATCATGGGCCGTCCACGGCCGACACAGGACCAACAGGTCAGCCCGCCCCGACGCAGGCAGGGGCAGGATGCGAACCCCCGCAGAGGCTCGTCGGACCGCCCGCTGGGCGGCGAGCGAGCTCGGCGCACCCTCGTCTGCCAGATCCAGGCCCCCGACGCCGGCATCGCAGCAGCGGACCGTCGTCGTGTCGAGAAAGGTGAGGCCGCCGACGCCACTGGCCGCAAGCAAGCTCCCCAGCGACACCCCGATCCGGTTGGCACCGTCGATGACAACGTGCCGCTGCGCACGTGCGGCCAGGACTTCGCCGCCAATCGAGGACGTCGGTGCGGCTTCGGTCAGGCCGACCAGTTCAGGTAACAACGGCCCGCCACTGGCGAGCTGCTCGGCATCGAGGGGTGCGTTGAGGAGCACTCCGGCCAGGCTCAGGCTGGACAGAATGCGCACAGCTGAACTGAGCTCCAGACCCAGCGCGGAAGCGTCGCTGAGGACCTCAGCCTCGCTGCGACTGCCGTCCAAACCAGCCAACCAGGTGGCGGCGGCAAGGTCCACGCCGGAGATGAGCACGCCGTTGTCCGGCTCGGTGCCGATCTGGAACGTCTGGGGGTCCCGCCACAGCCGGGGCAGCCAGGGCTTGATCGTGGGGCGAGGACGTGTGGGCACTGCGGCAGCCTGACAAAAGGGAGTCAGGTCCTGCGCGCTTCATCCACAGGTCGAGGCGCTGAACGCTCGCGCGGGAGCGATGGACACCTGGCACGACAACGGCGCCGCTCTCGGATCGAGAACGGCGCCGGCGCCGTGCGGCTGAGCGGTTAGGCCTTGCCGAGAATGCGGTTCATCTTGGTGCCGCAGACCGGGCAGATGCCTTTGGCCATCCGCCGGCCCGACTCGCTGACGCTGACCTCACCATCGAAGTCGCGCTTCTCCTTGCACTTCACGCAGTAGCCGTTATAGGTCTCGGCCACGGTTCCTCCCTGCTGTTGGCAGTCCCGTACCCCGCTGCAGCTTGCCCAGCGCGGGCACGCTGTCGCGCCACACGCTACTCGCCGCGACGGGCACATCCCCGCGTAGCCACGCGTAGCCACGCGGCGCGTCGCGGGGATGTGCCGCGACCGAGGGACCTGCGGCGGGCGGGACGGACCCCGATTTCAGCCATCCTCGGCGATGCAAACGTGCGGACGGATGCAGTCACTGGGCGTCAAGCGCGCTACGCCGGCGGTGAGCTGACCAGGCTCGAGGAGCCTGCGACTTGCGTTCTGCCACACCGGGAGCCAGGCTTTCGATGCCATCTGTGCGCTGAGCCGCCAGCCCGACATGCTCGTTTGCCTCGGCCGAGCCAAGAGAATCCCCCGGCCCGGCCCGTTCGGAGACGTTTGCCTTCCCCTTGCAAACGTGTACCTCGGGACCGAAACCGGGGGCTTCGTGTCAGCGACGCTAGAACCAGGTCTGCGGGCGGGTCAATAACAGTTACCCACTGGTTGTGGACAGAGCTGTGGATAACTTGGGGACCCGACCGAGCTTCCCTGTGGACGGTCGGGGTATCACCTGTGGGCGCGCTCAGATCGCCGCGACCATCCGGCCAAGCGGCACGCCGCACATCTTTGTCCACGGGCTGTGGACAAGAAAAAGCCTGCTCTTCCGACGACTACTTCCCGGATTACTGCTGACTAGTCCCCGCGGTTCTCCGTACCCGGCTCGTCGGATCCGGCGGCGTCGCGAGGTCCCGAACGCTCGGGATCGGCCGGTGCCGGCCCGGCCTCTTCGAGCGCCTCGACCGACCACTCGGACGCCGGCTCAGCTGCGTGTCCTTGGACGAACCCGAGCGGATCGTCGAGATCGTCGGCGTTGGGCAGCAGGTCCGGATGCGACCACAGCCGGTCGCGGTCGGCGATCCCTTGGGCTGCCTGCAACGCGCCCCACATCGTGGCGGCATCGCGCAATCTGCGCGGTCGCAACTCGAGTCCGACCAGCGTGGCGAAGGTCTGCTCAGCCGGACCGCCGCTTGCCCGCCGCCTCCGGATGGTCTCAGTCAGGGCTGCAGCACCGGGGAGCCGCTCGTGCGCGGCCTGGGATACGACGGAGTCCACCCAGCCCTCGGTCAATGCCAGGATCGTCTCCAAGCGAAGCAGCGCGCGCTGTTGTTCCGGGCTCTCCTCCGGGGCGAACATGCCCGATTGCATCGCCTCCTGGACGCTTTCCGGGTTCATGGGATCCACCGATCCCATGGCCTCCTCCATCTTCGAGCGCATCGCGTCGACGTCCACGGTGATTCCGCGGGCGTAGGTCTCCACGGTGTCGAACAGTCGCTGGCGTAACCACGGCACGTGCCCGAACAGGCGCTGGTAGGCGGCTTCCCGCAGCGCGAGGAACAGCCGGATCTCGTCCTCGGGGAGTTCCAAGCCGGCGCCGAACTCAGTGATGTTCTGCGGCAGCAGTACGGCTGTGCCGGGGGGCGCCAGCGGCAGTCCGACATCGGTGCCGGTCAGGACCTCGCCGGACAAGCTCGCCATCGCCTGGCCCACTTGAGCGCCGAACATCATGCCGCCCAGGGCCTGCAACATCCCGCCCATCTGACCCGCTACCTGTGCGGCCTCCGGCGGGATCACCGACGTCATCGTGGCGGCGATCTGCGCGGCTACCGGATCGCAGAGCGTCGACCACACCGGCAGCGTCTTGTCGACCCACTCGACGCGAGACCACGCCGTTGCGGATGTGATGCCGGAGGGCAGCTCGGTCACCTCGCCGAGCCAAAGGTCGGCCAACCGGAGAGCCGACTGTACGTCCTTGCGTTCGCCCTCGCTGACCGGTCGATGGCCACCCGCGACCTGTCCGATGGCGCCTTGCCGAGCAAGGTCCCAGTTGACCGGGCCACCGCTGAAGGAGAGAAGCTTCTGCAGCTCGGCGAACAACGGCATCTTGCCGAACGCGTCCTCGGGGCCACCGCCACCGGGTTCCCGGCGCTCCGGGTCCTTGCCGCTCGCACCGAACCCGAATGGGAAGTCACTGCTCATGTCATGGTTCAACGCGATGCTCGGGTCAGGCGTTCCGCCGCGGCGCAGCTGACTCGCCGGCGAAGCGATCCGGCTACCGCAGGTATTTCTCCGACACAACGATCCGGCGGCATTGCGACTCGCTGGACAGGACTCTCGCGGCGACCGCCTACGCTCGGATGCGTGAACCGAGAGCGAGTGAGCATCGCAGGGCCGTCCGCGGCCCGAGGAGCGGAGCGAGTGGTGCGCCGGAGCCGAGCATCGCAGGAGTTGCTCGGCGAGATCGGCAGACCGACCGTAGCCAGATCTCTCCAGCCCTCGCCGGGCAGCTCCGAGGAGCGGAGGCGACTCGCGCGCGCGGCGCGCCATGACACAGCGCACGAGGCGGACCAGCGTTGAGCCGAAGATTGGGGACGCTGACGGTGGGGGCAGCGCTGCTCCTCACTCTGGGCAGCCTTGGTGCCTTCCTCCCGGTTCCGTATGTGGCGCTGACCCCGGGTCCGACCTACGACACCCTTGGCCAAGGGCCGAGCGGTAGTCAGATCATCCGCGTGAATGGGACCACAACGAACCGCACCAGCGGCATCCTCAGTCTCACCACCGTCGCGGTCTACGACCACATCGACTTCTTCGACGCCCTGTCAGGATGGTTCGATGACGAGGTCGCGATCGTACCGCGGGAGGAGATCTACCCACCCGATCAGACCAACGAAGAGGTGGACGAGGCAAACCGCGCAGACTTCCTGAACTCCCAGCAGTCAGCCGAGCAGGCAGCTCTGGACCAGCTCGGCTACCCGTTGCAGGTCGTGGTCCAGGAACTCAGCGAGGAATCCCCAGCGCAGGGCCGCCTTCGGCCGGGAGACTCGATCGAGTCCATCAATGGGGAGCCCACGCCCGATCTCGAGACGTTGACCTCGGTGTTGACCGGCATCGAGCCCGGTACAGACGTCTCGGTCTTCGGCCGAAGGGTGGACGGCGGGTTCACTGCCACCATCACCACGGGAGACGCACCCGACCGGGACGGTTCGGTGCTGGGGATCGTCGTCTCGGATGCACATTGGGCACCGTTCGACATCGACATCAGGGTCGACGAGGTCGGCGGGCCATCCGCCGGCCTGATGCTCACGCTGGGAATCCTTGATCTGCTCGGCGACGAAGACTTGACTGGTGGCGAACGGATCGTCGGCACGGGCACCATCGATATGGAGGGCTCCGTCGGTGCAATCGGTGGTATCCGCCTGAAGATGATCGCCGCCCGCAACCTCGATGCAGCGGTCTTTCTCGTACCGGAGAGCAACTGCGCCGAGGCTTTGCTGCAGGTGCCCGAGGGGCTGACTCTGGCCCGGGTCGGCACGCTCGACGACGCGTTGAGTGCGCTGGCCGACGTTCGTGACGGCAGGACCCCGCCGTCGTGCTGAGCTCACGTGACGATCGGACAGCCCGGGAACCGCTTGACGGCTCCCGTAGTTCTTCTAGCGGGACGCCTTCGTGAGGCGTCCTGCGCGCACGCGCTCGGATGCACAACTCAGGCCCTCCACGACTAAAGCCAGGAGCTCTCACCCGTGACGATGCGGTCCCCCCTTCCGGTGCCGACCCTTTCCCGACGCGCCAAGGTCGTGCTCGCCGCAATCGGCGTGCTGGTCGCCCTGTTCGTTGTCGTCGGCACACTGACGAGCGTCTACGTCGATTTCCTCTGGTTCGACGAGACCGGGTTCACCAATGTGTTCTGGACCGAAATCCAGACCCGCGCGCTGCTCTTCGCGCTGGCTGCAATTGCCATGGGCGTCGTCGTCTCCCTGAATCTCTACCTGGCTTATCGGTACAAGCCGGCCTTCCGGCCGATGTCGCTCGAACAGCAAAACCTCGAGCGTTACCGCCGCACCGTCGAGCCGCGCCGCAAGCTCGTCATCATCAGCGCCGGCATCGTGTTGGCGTTGTTCGCTGGGTTCACCGCTCAGAGCAGCTGGCAGACCTGGTTGCTGTGGCGCAACGGCCAGGAGTTCGGGACCAACGATCCGCAGTTCGGCCAGGACATCTCGTTCTTTGCCTTCGACTACCCCTTCTATCGCTTCGTCCTGGGCTTCGCCTTCGCGATCGTGCTCCTATCCCTGATCGCGGCGGCGGCAACGCATTACCTCTTCGGCGGCATCCGGCTGCAGACACCGGGCCAGAAGCTGTCCGTTGCCGCGCGGATACACCTGTCCGTACTGCTCGGAATCTTCGTGCTGCTCAAGGCGATTGCCTACTTCCTCGACCGCTACGGGTTGGTCTACTCCGACCGCGGTGAGGTCTTCCCGGGCGCGTCCTACACCGACGTCAACGCTCTCCTGCCCGCCAAGGGCATCCTGATGTTCGTCGCACTCATCTGCGCTGTCGCGATGTTGGCCAACATCCTGGTGAAAAACTTCCTGTTGCCGGCGGTAGCGCTCGTCCTGCTGATGTTGTCCAGTCTCGTGATCGGGGTCGCCTTCCCGGCAATCATGCAGCAGTTCTTCGTCAAGCCCAGCGCAGACCAGCGTGAGGCTGACTACATCGAACGGGCCATCGAGGCCACCCGCGCGGCGTACGGGATCAGCGACGTGGAGTACGTCGACTACACGCAGGACCCGGACACCGCGGCAACACCGGAGGAACTGCGCAACGACACAGAAACCATTCCGAACGCCCGACTGCTCGACCCGAACGTCCTCTCCGCCGACGTTCACCGCACGCCAGCAGATCCGTAACGTCTACGGGTTCCCGGAGAAGCTGGACATCGACCGGTACACCGTTGACGGCGTCACCCAGGACTATGTGGTGGCGGTTCGCGAGTTGGACACGAATGCGCTGACCGGTAACCAGACGAACTGGATCAACATGCACACCGTGTTCACGCACGGCAACGGCTTCGTGGCCGCTCCGGCGAACACGGTTGTCGCCGGAGCCGAGGGTGGGGAACCCGACTTCACGACCGGGGACCTGCCGGTTCGCGGCGACATCGAGGTCGATCAGCCCCGGATCTACTACGGAGAGCTGTTCGGCGACGACTATTCGATCGTTGGCGCGCCAGAGGGGACCGAGCCCCGCGAGTTCGACCGGCCAGAGGGTGGCGGGGGGTCAGATGAGCAGCTCAACTCCACCTACGACGGGACTGGGGGAGTTGACGTCGGCAGCTTCTTCCGCCAGCTCGTGTTCGCGATCGAATACCGGGAACGCAATTTCCTGCTGTCCGAGGCCCTGAACTCCGAGTCGCGGGTCATGTACGTCCGGGATCCCCGCGATCGGGTTGAGAAGGTCGCGCCGTTCCTCGAGGTGGACGGGGATCCGTACCCCGCGGTGGTCGACGGCAAGATCGTCTGGATCATCGATGGCTACACGACACTCAACAGCTACCCGTACTCGCTGCAACAAGAGCTCGGCGAGGTCACCCAGGACTCGCTCACCGGCCAGGGCACCACCGCACTCGCCAACGACCAGGTCAACTACATCCGGAACTCGGTGAAGGCCACGGTCGATGCGCTACGACGGAACCGTCACGCTCTATCAGTTCGATACCCAGGATCCGGTGCTCGCCACGTGGATGTCGGCCTTCCCGGGGATCATCGAGCCGGAATCGGAGATCAGTGACGAACTCCGGGCGCACTTCCGGTATCCGGAGGATCTGTTCAAGGTCCAACGCGAGTTGCTGACCAGCTACCACGTGGACGACCCGGTGGCGTTCTTCAACTCCGATGACTTCTGGCAGGTGCCCGACGACCCGACAGACTCCAACTCGACCGAGGTGCAACCGCCGTACTACATCCTTGCCCAGCGGCCCGGCGACGACTCCGCAAGCTTCCAGTTGACGAGCGCGCTCAACGCATTGGAACGGGAGAACCTCTCCGCGTTCATCTCGGCCTCGTCCGACCCCGAGAACTACGGCCAGTTGCAGGTCCTCCGATTACCGGGCAACACGCCATATCGAGGGCCGCAACAGGTCCAGCAGTCCTTCATCACCAACAACCAGGTCAGACCCGACCTGACCCTGTTCGACTCCGAAGAATCGAATGCGGTCTTCGGCAACCTGCTCACGTTGCCGATCGGTGAAGGCGGACTGCTCTACATCGAGCCGCTCTACGTGCAGGGCACCGGGGAGAACGGCTTCCCGCTCCTGCAGAAGGTGCTGGTCAACTTCGCCGGCAGGGTGGGTTACGCGAATACCCTTTCCGAGGCGTTGGACCAAGTGTTCGGGGCCGGCGCGGGAGAGAGCGCCAACGATGGCGGCGCGGTCCCCACTGACCCGACGACGCCGACCGATCCCAGCACGACACCGACCGATCCGGGGACGACGACACCACCTGCCGCCTGTGATCAGGCCGCGCTTGCCCAGGCTGCTGATGACATCAACTCGGCTCTGGAGGCACTGGCCGAGGCGCAGCGGGCCGGCGACTTCGCCGGAATCGGTAGTGCACAAGAGGATCTGGCGGCAGCCACGACCGCGTATCAGGAGGCCTATGCGTCCTGTAGCGGCGGGGACGCCGGTGGGGGAACCGGAACAACACCGACTCCGACGACGCCGACTCCGACACCCTGATCGCCGTCTAGGCCCCCGGTTTGCTGCTCCTGACCGGGGTGCCTAGACTGGGGTCACCGACGCGGGGTGGAGCAGCTCGGTAGCTCGCTGGGCTCATAACCCAGAGGTCGCAGGTTCAAATCCTGCCCCCGCTACAACGGCATCAGGCCCGGAATCCATCGTGATTCCGGGCCTGACCGCATTTGTCGATCATCGCCCTCGGGGACCGGCGCGGACCAGCGATTCTCATCGGCCGGTATTGGGCGGCGCGGCGGGCAGTTGCACCATGACGCAGAGCCCCCCGGTGGGTCGAGCAGTGAGGGTGAGCGCACCGTCGTGCGCTTGGGTGATGCTCTTGACGATGGCGAGGCCAAGGCCAACGCCGTCGTGTTCGGTGCGTACGCGTTCGGTGCCGCGCTGGAACGGCTCGGCGAGGGTGTCGACGAGGGAGGGGCTGAGCCTCGCGCCAGTGTTCTCCACAGTGAGCAGCGCGCTCGTTGGGTCGACGCTGGTGGTGACCCACACGGTGCCGTGCTCGCCGAGGTTGTGGACGATCGCGTTGTGCACCAGGTTCGTGGTCCTCTGGAGCAGGAGCGCGGGTGAGCCAGCGGCGAGTGCCGGGTCGCCGAAGATCTCGATGGTGACTCCGTGCTTTTCGGCGAGGGGAAGGAGCGTCTCAGCGGCTTCCTCTGCCGCCAGGGACGAGTCGACGGGTTCGCTGGTGAAGGACCGTCGGTCCGCGCGGCTGAGCAAGAGCAACGCTTCGGTGAGGCCAATCGCTCGGCGGTTCACAACCTGGAGGCGCTCGACGAGTTCGCCGGTGTCAAGGTTCGGATCTTTGCGCGCCACGTCGAGGACGGTCTGTGTGATCGCCAGCGGCGTGCGTAGTTCGTGAGAGGCGTTGACAGCGAACCTCTGCTGCTCGGCGACGTGGGCTTCGAGCCGGGCCAGCATGCCGTCGAACGCGTCGGCGAGCTCACGGAACTCATCTCTGCGGCCCGGTAGCTGAATCCGGTGGGAGAGCGTCCCACCCCCGGTCGCGCGGGTGGCATCCCTGATGCGGTTCAGCGGCGCAAGCATCCTGCCGGCCAGAGACCACCCGCCCACCAAGCCGAACACCAGGAGGAGCGCGAGCATGATGGCCGCCTTGGGAGCGAAAGCGCGCCAGAGGTCAGACCGGCCGGGAATGAAAAGACCTGCCGGAGAAGGCCCGAGCGCATCGCCGGCCCTTGGCCCCTCGGGCAGCGTGATCGCCTGGTCGGGTACGTAGCGCAGCAGGAACACCCACACGACCGCGATGAGGAATACCCCAGTGACGAGCAAGAACCCGGCGTAGCTGAGGGTGAGCTTGAGGCGGACGCTCAGCCCCGGCGCTCTATCCAAGGCGGCCCCCTTCATCACGAGCGTCTGGTCCGGTGTCGATGCGTATCCGACGCCGGGCATCGTCGCGATGACCCAGGGTTCACCGAGTCGTTTGCGCAGGGCTGAGACCGTGATGCGCACGGCGTTGGTGAACGGGTCGGCGTTCTCGTCCCATGCTCGTCCAACAGCGCCTCTGCGCTGACGACACCACCCTCTGCGGCCACGAGGACCTCGAGCACGGCGAACTGCTTGCGCGTCAGCGCGACGTAGTGCCCGTCGCGGTAAACCTCGCGGCGGAAGGGGTCCAGACGCAGGCCGGAGATCTCCCGCACGGGTGGCCGGTGGTGGGCACGCCGGCGGTCGAGTGCCCTGAGCCGGAGGACGAGTTCTTGGAGCTCGAATGGCTTGGTCAGGTAGTCGTCGGCGCCGAGCTCGAAACCGGTCGCCTTGTCGTCGAGCCGGTCGGCGGCAGTGAGCATGAGGATCGGCATGCCGGTGCCGGACGCGACGATGCGTTCGGCTATCTCGTCGCCGGTCGGGCCGGGGATGTCGCGGTCGAGGACGGCGATGTCGTAGGTGTTGATGCTCATCATGTGCAGAGCAGCCTCGCCGTCGCCGGCGATGTCGGCGGCGATCGCTTCCAGCCGCAGGCCGTCGCGAATGGCTTATGCCATGAGCGGCTCGTCCTCGACGACCAATACGCGCATTTCTCCGATGCTAGAGAGCCGCCTCATATCGTCGGCATATCGAAAACCGCAAACGCGCTCCGACGGTGAAGTCCCAGAGGGGGGTGTGACGGTCTTCGCCGATGAGTATCCGGCGCTGGCCAACCTTGATCCCGCTCTCCTCGGTGCGCTCCGCGAGGCCGCGAGGGATGCCTCAGGTGACGGGGTCGAGTTCTATGTCAACAGCGGCTGGCGTTCCCCGGCCTATCAGGAGCAGCTGCTCGATGCAGCGGTCGCGGCGTACGGCTCGAGAGCGGAAGCTGCCCGCTGGGTGGCTACTCCAGCCACGTCTGCTCACGTGTCGGGACACGCGGCGGACCTTGGGGGCTCGGATGCCACGTTGTGGCTGTCGGAGCACGGCGATGGATACGGGCTTTGCCAGATCTATCGGAATGAGCCCTGGCACTACGAGCTGGGTCCCGAAGCGGTCGATCACGGGTGCCCGCCCATGTATGCCGACCCCACGCACGATCCGCGGATGCAGAAGTGACCAGCACACCAAGAACTACCTCGGCGCGACCGCCTCGGTGGGGAGGCTCTCCTGGGAGACGGCCCAGGAGGCGAGGAGCTTGAGCGCGTCGGCTGTCGGTGTCCCGGCAGCGGCGGTGTAGACGTTGAGGTGGAGACCCGGCGCTGAGGAGAGTTCCATGGACTCGAAGTTGAGGTCGAGTTGGCCCACAACTGGGTGCCGTAGCCGTTTGCTCCCGCTGCGGTGGAACGTGACGTCGTGCGAGGCCCAGCGCTGACGGAACAGCTCGGACTGGGTGGAAAGTTCGCCGACCAGCTCGATGAGTGACTTGTCGTACGGGTTACGACCCGCCTCGAGGCGGAGCATCGCAGCGGCGTCCTTGGCGATCCGGTCGTAGTCGACGAAGAACTCCTCGGCCGCCCCAGGATGCAGATAGACGAACCGAGTGGTGTTTGCCGGACGCCGGGGATCGGCGAGCACGGGTGAATAGAGCGCCCGCGCAAGCTGGTTCATCGCCACGATGTCGTGCCGGCCGTTGCGCACCCATGCGGGGGCGCCGGTCATCGCGTCCAGGACCTGCTGGATCGGCGGGCGCAGACTTGCGGGGGCGGACCGCTTCCGGCGGCTGCCGCGGGCGCCGCTCTCCCGGGCGAGGGTGAACAGATGGGTTCGTTCGGCCTCATCGAGCTGTAATGCGGCGGCGAGAGCCTCGAGGACGCCTTCCGAGGCGCCCGCGAGGCTGCCGCGCTCCATGCGCACGTAGTAGTCGACGGACACGCCGGCGAGCATCGCGACCTCTTCCCGGCGCAGCCCCTGCACGCGTCGGTTGCCGCCGTATGCCGGCAGACCGGCCGCTTCTGGCGTGATCCGGGCTCGCCGCGTACTCAGGAAGTCGCGGATTTCGGTCCGAAGGTCGATCGTGCCCATAGCTGCACGGTAGGCGGCCCGCATGGCCCGAGGGAGGCACTGGCGGTACCGGTCACGACAGGCTCTCCCAGGGGTCACCGCCAAGACGTTGACTGGTTACATGCGAGCTACCTACATGTACGGAGCGGGCGACGTCCGCGTCGTCGACATCCCTGACCCGACCGTCCAGCAGCCGACCGACGCCCTCGTCCGAATCGTGCGCGCATGCGTGTGCGGCAGCGACCTGCACCCCTATCACTCGATGCCTGCCGATCCGAACGGCAAACCGATGGGTCACGAGTTCATCGGCGTCGTCGAGCAGGTGGGCGCAGAAGTCGCGACGTTGAACAGGAATGACTTCGTCATCGCGCCGTTCGCGTGGTCCTGTGGCCACTGCGAGTTCTGCCAGGCGGGCCTGCAGACCTCATGCCTCAACGGCGGCTTCTGGGGTGCGGGGGATATCGGCGGCGGCCAGGCCGAGGCAATTCGCGTCCCGCTTGCTGACGGCACGCTCGTCAAGGTGCCCGGCGTCGACGCAGACACCGACGACTCCCTCCTGGCCAGCATGCTCACGCTCTGCGACGTCTACGGCACCGGCTGGCACGCAGCGGTCCGGGGCGGGGTCACCGAGGGGAGCACCGTCACCGTTGTCGGCGACGGTGCCGTGGGCCTGTTGGCCGTGCTCTCGGCCAAGCGGCTCGGCGCTGACCAGATCGTGCTGATGGGCCGCCACAAGGAGCGCACTGACCTGGGTCGGGAGTTCGGGGCCACCGATGTCGTCGCGGAGCGAGGTGACCAGGGCATCGACAAGGTCCGCGACCTCACCGACGGTGGCAGCAGCGTCGTTCTGGAGGCGGTCGGCCATTTGCCCGCCTACGAGCAGGCAGTCGGGGTCGTTCGTCCGGGCGGTGTCATCAGCCGCGTCGGCGTCCCGCAGTACGAGGAGGCTCCGATCGGCTTCGACAGCCTCTTCGGTGCCAACATCACGTTGACCGGCGGCCCCGCCCCGGCCCGCGCGTACATCGAGCAGTTGCTGCCTGCGGTGCTCGACGGCACCGTGAACCCCGGCAAGGTCTTCGACCAGACCGTCGCCCTGGCCGACACCCCCAAGGGCTACGCGGCGATGGACGAGCGCACAGCGCTCAAGGTGGTCGTGCGGCCGTGAGTCACAGCCGCCAGATCCCTGAGGCCTCGCGGAGGCGGCAGCGGAGGTCCTTGGCAATGCCGGATCCGAGGTGAGCGTCGCGACAGTTGATGTGTCCTCCCGTGACGCCGTTCGTGCGCTTGTCGAGACGGCCGCGGGGTTGGGGAGGTGACTCTGACTACCGCGCGTACGTGGCGAGCTCCCCGACGGCGACGGTGCCGCCGCCGAAGGCGCTGACCACAGAGAGCCGAATCCACCGCGCCGGCACCACCGGTACGAGGAACGTGTGCGGACCCTCGGTGTTCAGCAGCGTCGCGCTGGCCACGGTCGTCCAGGTGGTGCCGTTGGTGGACGCGAGCACGGTGACCGCCCGCGGTCCGGCCCCCGGACGGGATGTCACGCGCACGGTGTCAACGTTGCGCACTGCCTGCAGGTCCACCGTCAGCTGCTGCGGCGCGCCCGCAGTCGGCCGGGTCGCCGATGCCCACCAGGTTGCCCCCGGTTGACCGTCGACCGCCGATGCCGACGCATGGCCGGCAGCACTCGACGTCGCAGAGGCAGGGCGGCTCAGGGCGAGGTCCGGACGCGGGTCGAACCGGTCGTGCAGGGCGAACTCCTGGATGCTCACCCACGTCGTCACGCCGCTCGCGACACCGGTGACGGTCAGCCGGGCGTACCTGAGTGTGCGTGGCGTGAAGTTGTCCAGCGCCGTTCCGGGCACGCTGTTCGTGGTGCGATCGACCACGGTGGTCCACGAGACGCCGTCGAGCGACGCCTCGACGCGATAGCGGTAGGCGCGGTCGAGATAGGGCACCAACTGGGTGTTGCTGGCGACCATCGGCTGCCCGAGGTCGACGGTCAGTGCCTGTGGGAAGCCGTTTGCCGACCAGCGAGTGGTGACATCGCCGTCCACCGCGCGCGGCGCCTCGTTGCCCACCTGTTGGGCGGAGGCCGTGACCGGCCGTCCGGTTGACATCGCGCGGGTCATCCGCGCGACCTCGCTCCCGGCCAGCAGGAACGCGCCGACGCAGAACGGCGGCGACTCGGCGTTCAGGCTGCCCGGCGAGGTCGTCGTAGGCGGGGTCGTCGGTCCGGCACCGGTGAACGGCGTTCCCGGCTCGAAGCCGACTGCCTGGCAGTTCGTCACAAAGCCGCCCGGCCGCAGTGAGATGGTCGTCAGTCCGGCCCAGGCGCGGATCACCACCGGGACGTACGTCGCGCGGTCGAGCAGGCCGGCGTTGACGCCGTACGCGATCGCATAGGCGATGAGCGCTGTGGCGCTGGTCTCGGGCACCGGATAGCGAGTCGGGTTGAGCAGGCTCGTCCGCCACATGCCGTCGGCGCCCTGCAGACCCCGCAGCCGGTCCGCCATGCCGATCAGCATGTCGCGGTACCGCGCGCTGTGCGGGTCGCCGACCGGCAGCGCCTGCAGCACCTCGGCCATCGCGGCGATGACCCAGCCGTTTCCCCTGCCCCAGAACACCTTCTGCCCGTCGGCGTCGCGCGCACCGTTGTATCGGCAGTCACGCAGCCACAGTCGCTCGACGGGGTCGTAGAGGCCGGGCGACCGGCCGGCACAGTTGACAACGGTGGTAAGGCCGTCGTTGCGAACGCTGTCGAACAGCGCGTCCATCTTCGCGAGGTAGGCGGTGTTGCCGGTCCGCGCCGACCAGCGGGCCCAGTTGGGCAGTCCCATGAACAGCGCGTCGATCCACCAGTACTGCCGCACCGGCAGGCCGGTGAGGTCGGCACTCATCCGGGCGTCCGCGGCGGCGAGCGAGGCGCTCGGGTCGAGGCGGTTCAGATCGAAATAGCTCTGCGCGGCCTTGACCGAGTCGGGGTTCTGCTCGCTCGTGGTCAGCGCCCAATTGTTGGCCCGGCCCCACGCCATTGCCTGGTCGAGATACCTCTGATTGCCCGCCGTCCGGTGGAGCCGCAGATCGCCGTCCATGTACGTGGACCACGACCAGCCGTTGCGCACCCCAGTGCCCATGGGGATCGTCGGCGCGTAGTAGTCGGCGGCCCGCATGAGCTGTGCAACGACCGTGCTGTGCTGGGGTACGTCCACGGTGCTGGTCACCGGCGCTGCCGCGGCGCCGGGTGCGGATACTACGGCGGCGAGCATCAGGGCCGACGCCACGGCGGCCACAAGGCTCTTCCCCCAGGCGGGGACCATGCGGTAAAGATACGCGCCATGTCTGGCCGAACGTTGCGGTATCGCTGACTGGCGTTCGCGCACGCGGCCCTCCGACGATCGCCGCCGCGAACGCGTCAGGAACGTCGCGGCTCCTACCTTCGATCAAGCGCCGCAATCGGCGACCTGACGTCGAAGGACAGCTCACGTGACCGCCACCGCAGAGATCGAGCCCGACACCGCGTTCTCGGACGCCAGCCCGGCCGTATACCGGCCTGAGCAACTGCCCACACCAGAGGAGGGCCCACGGTTGCTGCCCTCGATGCGAAGACTGCTGTACGCCTCGGCAGTCCTGGTCTTCTTGGCCGGAGTTCAGTTGTTCGTGTTTCCGACCCGGACCGAGGAGTTCTTCGCGTGGACGATCGCCACGCCGATGACGGCCGTGTTCCTGGGTGCTTCGTACGGGTCAGCGGTAATCCTGGAGGGCGCCGGAGCCCGGGCTCGAACCTGGCCGCAGGGCGGATCGCGGTTCCGACAGTCTTCGTGTTCACCTGCCTGACCCTTCCCGCGACCCTGTACCACTTGCACAAGTTCCATCTGGGCAGCGAATTCGGCCCGGCCACCCGCGTGGTGACCTGGCTGTGGCTGGTCATCTACCTCGTCGTACCAGTCCTCATGATCATCATTACGCTGCGCCAGCGCCGGGGCTACCGCGGTCGTCTTCACCGCGCTGCAAGGCGTCGCGCTGCTGCGTTACGGGCGGGACTTCGACTGGACCGCTCCGGCCGCCTTTGGCTTCGTCGCCGTGCTGGCTGCTCTCTTGGTGCTGGGACTCTGGGCGTTGCGCGCGGGTAGGTCCCTCACGCGGGCCCGGTAGCCGGCCGGATGTTCTGGTTGATGTGGAATGTGTTCTCCGGGTCGTAACGACGCTTGACCTGGGCAAGGCGGTCGTAGTTCTGGCGGTACGACGCCTTGATCCGGTCCTGGCCCTCGTCGCCCATCAGGAAGTTGACGTACGCACCGCCGGAAGAGGTTGGGTGCAACGACTCCCAGTAGTCGCGCGTCCACTGCGAGATGCTCTCTGCATTGGCCGGATCCGGGTCGACACCCACGATGACACCGGCCCAGCCGCCGTCCCGGTAGGCGAACGCGGTGGCGTCGGCAGGCACGCGGCTTGCTGCTCCGTCGATCGGATACAAGTGCATGGTGGAGTGGCCGGTCGGCAGTTGCGCCCCGTACTTGCAGTGCACGTCGATAGCGGCATCGGAGATCTCGTGGAAGAAGTCGGCTCGCCAATACCACTGCAGCCCAGCCGGGTAGAGGCCGTCAAAGGCTGATTGTAGGACGGAGAACGGCATGTCGTGGAGTCCTACCAGGAGTGGTGAGCCGAACGACTTGATCGGCTCGAGCACCGCTTCGGCCCGGTCGTGCGGTCCGGTGTAGCACCAGACGATCGCGCAGGACTTGCGACCCCAGAGTTCCTCGGGGAACGGCGGTGCCGGCGGGATCGTGATCAATCCGAGCCAGCCGCAGAGCTCCTCCGGCAGCGAGGGCAGCAACTCGCGGTACCAGCGCAGCACCGAGGCAGTGTCGGCAATGTCGTAGAGCACCGGTCCACCGATGATCGTGCCGGCTTCGCCGATGTCATGGCAGGCGAATGTGAACGACGTGACGATCCCGAAGTTGCCGCCGCCGCCGCGCAGGCCCCAGAACAGGTCGCTGTTGGCGCCCTCGCTGGCGGTCACGAACGTGCCGTCGGCCAGCACCACATCGGCGGCGAGCAGGTTGTCGACCGTGAGCCCGAAGCGCCGAGACAGGTAGCCGATCCCGCCGCCGAGCGTCAGTCCGCCGACGCCGGTGGAGGCCAGGAAGCCCGACGGAGTAGCCATTCCGAAGGCGACGGTCGCATGGTCGACATCCCCCCAGGTGCAGCCGCCATCGACCCGGACGGTGTGCATGGCGGGATTGACCGTCGTACTGCGCATCATCGACAGGTCGACCACCAACGCGTCGTCGGCCACCCCGAGACCCCCCGCGTTGTGTCCTCCACCGCGCACGGCGACCTCGACGGAGTGGTCGCGGCAGAACCGCACACATGCGATGACGTCAGCGACGTCCCGGCACCGGACAACGGCTGCCGGACGCTTGTCGATCATCGCGTTGTACACAGCACGCGCTTGGGCGTATTCGGGATGGCTGGGTGTGATCAGTTCACCTCGGAGTGCCGAGGCCAGATCTCCATGTGGCGCGGTCTGGGCGACGTTCCGCTGTGCGGTCGTGGTCACGAAGCGCTCCTTCTGGTCAGCGCCGGGACAGCGCGGCCTGAAGCTATGACCGGAAGCGTTCGCGAAGCGTTCGTCGGGCCCGGTCGCCTCGCCCGCACGCGGTGCTACCTGGACGCTGGTACGCCTCGCTCGACGAGGTCATGCTGGCAACGCCGAAGCAACGCGACGCTGCCCTGGGCGTGGGCCATGTCCGCAGCTGCCCGCAACCGGGACACGGCAGCCTCCCGGTCGTCGTAGGTCGCCCGCATCCTGAGTACCTCGGGCATCCACCAGACGTCGCGACGGGCCTGTCCGGCCACCACCGCGGCGTCGAGGATCGCTTGGGCGGCATCGGGTTTGCCGAGGCCACCCAACAGGTCGGCGAGCAGCGAGAGCCAGTAGGGCATCCGGGCGAACGAGCCGTCCGACTTGAGGTGCTCGATGCCCTGATGGGCCAACTCGATCCCTGACTCGTCCTGTCTGCTCCAGCCGTCCAGGATCACTCCCCACTCCCGGTAGTAGGCGAATTCGTACCGATCACACATCCCCCGAAGCTCGGCGACCGTGTTCGTGAGCTCGGGCATGTCGCGCCGCATCTGGTGCAGAACTCCTGCGTAGGCAAGCGCCACCGCGAGGCTGTACGGATGGTCGATCGTTCGAGCCAACTCGATGGCCGAACGACTGCAGAGCAGCGCCTTTTCATCGTCGCCGAGCAACCAGTGAGCATGGGCCGCCCATGCCCCGGCGTGCACATCGGGCCGGGTGCCGACACTGAGCGACGGCGCACCCCGGGTGAGTACGGCGGCGAGGTCGAAGTGCCGCACCGCTTCCGCGGGCATCCCGAGACTCACCGACGTCCCCCCAGCGGCGAAGTGGGCCGGGCCGCTCAGTTCGGACTCGGGTTCGACGAGAGTCAGCGCCCGGCTCACTGTCTGATGCCCGCCATCGAGATTGCCTTGCACAAACTGCGAGGTCCACAGCCCGATCAAGCCGGAGATCGCCGACTCCTTGCGCCCGAGCGCTTCGGCCAGGGCAACCGCACGTACGAGCGTGTCCTGCAGCTCCGGGTGGAGTAGCCGTACCTGGCATTGAGTGGTGCAGCGATCGCCTCGAGGACCTCCAGCTCCTGCCGGTCACGGTCGGGGCCCTCCGGCTGGGCCAGCACGATCGCGAGAACTTCTTTGTGCAGCCGGATCGCCTCCGCGTGGGCGAATCGGCCAGCCGCGACCGCCGCCGCCCGGCGGTAGTAGCTCACGGCGCGACCGGGGCGTCCGCCGCGGGCGTACTGCTCGGCGAGCTGCGCTGAGACCGTGTCGGTGTCGTCGCCGTGCAACAGTTCGAGGCCCTGGGCCAGGCGACGATGCAGGAGCCAGCGCTGCGGCGGACTCACCTGGGAGTAGGCCGCCTCGCGGAGGAGGTCGTGGGAGAAGTCGTATCCATCCCGGAACTCGTGCACGATCCGGCGTCGCCAGAGCTCGTCGACCACGCGCACCACCGTGTCGGCGTCCAGGTCGCTGGCCTCGGTGAGCAGGTCGAGAGTGAAGTTGCGGCCCACCGCCGCGGCCAAGCCGGCAACCTCGCGGGCGGCCGCAGTCACCTGCTCGAGGCGGTTGCGCAGCACTGCGGTGAGGTCTCCCACCGGCAGCGAATCGCTACCCCGGTCGACGGAGGTTCGGGCGGCTTCCACCACGTACAGCGGGAAGCCACCGGTCATCGCCTCGAGCAGGGCGGAGTCGTCTTCGAGCACGGTTCGTCCGGAGATCGCTTCAGCGAGCCGTGCTGCATCGACGGCCTCAAGGGGACCCAAGGCGAGCTCGGTGAGCATCCCAGTGGCCCGCATCCTGGCGGTCCATCCTTGGACTTCGGGCTCGGCGTCGAGGTTGTCACTGCGCAGCGTCCCGGCTACGAGGATGGGGGCGTCGGTGGTCAGCCCGAGACAGAACGTCAGGAAAGCCAGCGTCTCCTGGTCGCACCACTGCAGATTGTCCAGGACGAGCAGCATCGGCCGCTGCACCGCGATCAGTGCCCTTGACATGCCCTCGAAGAAGCGGTGACGTTGCCACGCATCGACCATGGCCCGCGCGCCGGCGTCGACCGCACCCCGGTCCTTGGTCGAGGGCACCAACCTGTCCACCTCGACCCGCCAGACCGGGTCCAGTGTCGCCGCTGCCGACTGGACAGCCGGATTGCGCAGCCAGTCGGCAACCGGGGCCAATGCCAATCGACCGGAGGTTCCGAAGCACTGCGAGCTGGCCACCACCGCGCCTTGTGCGCGGGCGAGGTCGGCGATCTCGTTGACCAGCCGCGTCTTGCCCACTCCGGCGTCGCCCCGGACCAGCACCAGGCTCGGTCGTCCGGTCGACGCCGCCCCCCAGAGGTCCCGCAGTTGGCCGAACTCTGCCGTTCGGCCGAAGAGTTTCGTCGCGGCATGCCCGGAGCGGCCGGCGGCGGGCTCGATAGCCGGCAGGGCTGCCGCGGCGCTGGGTGCGCGAGCCAGCAAGCTTTGCAGGGTCCTGCGGGTCTCGACGTCGGGGTCGAGACCGAGTTCGCGTTCCAGGACCGAAGCGCAGTGGTGGTACGTGCTCACAGCTCCGGCCCGGTCACCCAGATCCGCCTGGAGCTGCATCAACCTGCGATAGCCGACTTCCTCCAGCGGTTGCAGCTGGACTCGGCGGCGGGCCGCCTCCACGGCTCCGGTGAGGTCTCCGGTCCGCGATCGTGCGGTACACAGGAGATCGCACAGGTCGACACACTGCCGTTCCAGCTCGGTCCGTGCCTCGAGCAGCCAGTCGTCATACATCCCCGGCAGGAAGTCCCCGCGGTACTGGGCGAGAGCCGCGGCAGCGTGCCTGACGAGGTCGGCTGTGTCGCCGGTCGCCGATGCGGCCAAGGCGGCCTCGCGCTCGACGCCGAACGTTCGTACGTCCACTCGGCACGAGTCTGTGTCCCGCCAGCACAGGTCCTTGGACGTGACGTCCAAGGATGGCTCGTCTTCGAGGATCTGACGTAGGTGGTGCAATTCGCGGCGCAGATTGGTCAGCGCTTGCGCGTCGGTCGATTCCGGCCAGAACAAGCTCGCCATGCGCTGCCGGGTCTGTGGCGCCCCGGCGTGCAGCACCAGGAATCCGATCAGGGCGATCGTGCGTGAGGAACGCGCGCGGACAACGCCGGTCACATCGTCGGTGATGCTCTGCTCGCCGAGGAGCGTTACCTGCAGCACGTCGCCGTGGCCTCCCGAGACGTCAAATTAGTCCCTCGGCGTTCGCCTCGGTCCCAGATTGACGCCCTGCACCGCGAACGGTTCGGGAACGCCCCGCCGCATAGCTTCGGGCTGCCCACACTCGGGCGCCCACTAGCGAGGAGAATGCTGTGACCATGACCGAACGAAGCACATCGGAGAGCACCAGCCCAACCGCGGCGAACACCGCGGACGAGCAACTCAAAGGCAAACATCGGGCCATGTGGGCCTCCGGCGACTACCCCTCGATGGTGGAGACGTACTTGCTCCCGCTAGGGGAGACCCTGGTGGGTGCCGCTGGGATCACCGCCCAGGATCGCGTGCTCGACGTCGGCGCCGGCACCGGAAACGCGTCACTGCCGGCCGCCCAGCGCGGTGCCGCAGTCGTTGCCAGCGACCTGACGCCGGCACTTCTCGACGCAGGCAAGGCTCGGGCCAGTGCGAACGACCTGCACTTGGAGTGGCAGGCCGCTGACGCGGAGCACCTGCCGTTCCCCGACGAGGACTTCGACGTCGTCATGTCCTGCATCGGCGCCATGTTCGCGCCGCACCACCAGCAGGTCGCCGACGAACTCGTACGGGTGTGTCGTGCCGGCGGGCGGATCGCACTCCTCAGCTGGACACCGGAAGGGACGATCGGGTCGCTGTTGCGCACAATCGGCCCATTCGCGCCCCCACCGCTGCCCGGAGCGCAGCCGCCTCCGCTGTGGGGATCCGAGGATCACCTACGTGAGCTGTTCGGTGACCGGGTCACGTTCACGACCGTTGAGCGTCGAGTCCTCCCCGTGACCGCCTTCCCGCGCCCGCTGGACTTCGGTGAGCAATTCAAGCAGCGTTATGGACCGACGATCGCCGCGCGCAAGAATGCCGTCGCCAACCAGCGCGAGGCGGAGTTCGACGCTGCGCTGGACGAGTTCTGCCACACCTGGAACGTCGGTACCGAGGAGCAGGCGCGCTTTGAGATGGAATACCTCCTGACCGTCGCGACCCGAAGCTAGGTCACTCCGGGACGGTGAGGCTGACCGAGCGTAATCGTCGTCGACCGAGCCGGTCACCGCGCCGATCTGGTGGACGCCGCGGTCGCTGGTCAGATTGCCTAGTCGCCCGCCCCGCGGAAGAAGTCGCGCTCTTCCTGGCGCTCGCGGCGGCGAGCCAACAGGATCTTGACTGATGAGATCGGCTCGAGGGTGGGCAACGAGATCCAGAAGATGTAGCGAGTGCGGCGATCCACCCAGACCCCGATCACGAAGACCCAGAGCATCGCGACGACGGTGCTGATCGCTGCGCCCTCGGCGCCGAGTGGCGGGATGAGCAGGAAGTTGAGTCCGACGCTGATGGCCGCACCGACGAGGTTTCGGATGATTGCCTCGCGGTAGAGCTTCTCCCAGTTGGTCAGCAGCAGCAGCGTGGCGCCCACCGCGGCGAGCGGGGTCGAGAACGCCAGAATGATGATCACGAGTGTCGCGTCCTGGTACGCCGGACCGAGCAGAAGCGGTGCTAGCGGAGCCATGACCAGGATCAGGCCGAGAGTGATGAGGTAGCCGCACAGGTTGACGAACCGAGCGAAATCGGACAGAGCTGTCTTGTATCGGTCGGTGTCGGTCCGCTTCAGCGCGAGCAGCCGCGGTGTGAAGGAGAGCGCAAGGGCGATCAGAGGGAACTTCGGTGCATCGGCCAGGCTGGATGCGGCGGCGAAGACGCCGGTTTCCTTGAAGTCCGACAGCCAGGCGAGCATTAGCTGGTCGAGCCGCTGGTAGACCAGTGCTGTCGAGGCCACCAGCAACAACGGGACGAATTCCTTGACCACGCTGAACATCCGGGCGCGGTTCAGTTCCCACCTGTAGTCCTTGTTGTACCGGCGGTAGGCGACCCAGCTGCCGATCGAGGCCAGCGCCGATTCCGCGACGTAGGTCCAGGCGACGGCGACAACGCCGTAACCGGCCAGCGGCAGGGCGACCCGGATGGCGCCGGTGACCAGCACGACCGCGACGCGGATCAGGACGACCTTCTTGCTGGACTGCTGCATGATGAACCAGGCATCGACGACCTGCAGCGGTCTCAGCAGCGAGGAACCGACGATGACCAGGACGACGATGCCCTCGGTGCTCGTGACCCCGACTGTGATGGCAACGCCGATCGTGATCGCCGCCACGATCACGCTCGTCACCAGGCCGGCCGCAGCCTCCGAAGAGCTCAGCAGCATGTTTGCCGATTGCGGCTGTGCCGCCGTGTCGCGCATCAGGCATTGCGATGCGATGTTGCTGATCGGCATCAGCAGCATGAGCAGGGCGATGCCGAGCGCGAGTCGGCCGTAGTCGGCGGGGCCGAGTTCGCGGGCCACGACGATCGTGACCAAGAAGGCCACGCCCAGGTGCGTGACGCGTTCGAGCATCAACCAGATCGCGTTGCGCCCGGAGCGACGTCCGCCGGGCGGAGCGACCGCGATCGGCACCGACTTTTCGGCCTCAGCGGGACCGCTGGGCTCACTCATAGAACGCCCACGTTCGTCTGGCTCCGTCGTCTACCCAGTTACGTTTGGGATTGGGCTCCGCCTGGTTGATCAAGTGCCGGGCAGGTCAGGCCTGCATCGGGGGTCGTACCCCGTCGTGGTCTCGCTGGACAGTTTGCAGCGCCCAGTCGCTGATGTCCCGGATGGGCTTGGCCGGCACGCCGCCGTAGAGCATGCCGGTCTTGGTCGCGCCGGGCATGAGCACGCCGCCCATGGCCAGGACGCTGCGTGCGGGCAGCGTGGCGCCGGCCGCGAGCGTGGTCCGCGCTGCGATGAACGAGTTCTCCTCGATCCGGGTGACCGCGCAGGACAGGACGTGCTTGCTCGGGTCGTAGGAGTGTGAGTAGACCAGGGTCTCCTTGCCGGCGATCGCCGACCAGTTCTCCATGACGACACCGCCGGAGCAGTCGAGGTCGTGGCCCTTGGTGATCAGGACGTGATCGCCCAACGAGAGGATGCCGACGGTGAACGGATCGGCGCCTTCGGTGCGGCGAAAGGTCGGCACCGCAGAGATCTTGTTCCAACGCATCATTGTGCAGTCCGTGCCCATCCGAATACCGCGGAGATTGCGGAAGATGCTGCCCGACCAGATGTGCGTGCGGGCGCCGATCTCGATCCGAATGATCTTGAGCAGGATGACCGGATCGATGATGGCGGTCGGGTGAACCTCGTGTCCGAGCAGGTTGAGCAATCGGTTCTTCGTCACCGATGCCGGCAACAAGCCCGCGAACAGCACGAGAAGCGCCCTGATCTTTTTCAAACCTGACCTCCGTGACCCAGGGTGCCGCCGGGAGCGCGTACCGCAGGGCAGCATAACGTCGGCCACTTGTCAGGTCTGCGCCCCTCGTCCAGCCGAGGGCTCGCGCGCCGTAAGCTTGGCCGGCCGATACTTGCCGAGGTGCCAGCGCCACAAACTGTGTCGCGGCTGCAGCCCAGGAGGTCCTACTTGATGTCGCACCACGTGCGGGCGCGCGAAGGCCGCCGGCTCCCTGCGCTCCTTGCTGCGGTCGGCGTTCTCCTGGGCTTGATGACGTGGTCCCCGGCGCCAGCAGCCGCTGAGGGCCAGTTCCGGACCGAAGATCTGACGGTCGAATCGGGCAGTGGGGCAGATCGGGTGGAGTTGGACGTCACGCTCTACATCCCGAGGACGGCATCTGAGTCCGAACCGGTTCCAGCCATCATCTTTCCGCACGGGTACGGCGCAACCAAGGACCAGCCCAAGGGCCAGGCCACAAAGTTTGCCCGGCAGGGCTATGTCGGGCTGACCTATTCCGCACGCGGCTTCGGCCAGAGCACCGGAGAGATCAGCATTGACTCACCCGACTACGAGATTGCCGACGCGCGGGAGCTGATCAACATGCTCAGTGAGCGACCGGAGGTCTTGAGTGATGCTCCGGGCGATCCCAGGGTCGGCATCCTCGGTGGTTCCTACGCCGGCGGCGTGGCCCTTCTGACCGCCGCCTACGACGAACGTGTCGACGTGATTGCCGCCTCGCGGACTTGGAACAGCTTGGTCAACTCCCTGTTTCCCGATGCTGCGGGGGCCCCCGCAGCCGAGACGCCGGCTGCTCCGGCGGAGAACTCAGGCGATGGAGCGTTCAAGAAGCTCTGGGGCCAATTCTTCTTCGAAGGCGGCGCGCTCGACGAGAGCGGCGGCGACAACGAGAACGGCGGGAGCGGTAACGGGGGCTCCGGCGGCGCATGCGGTGGCCTGCGCCCTGAGTACTGCACGGCCTACGAGGGTGTTCTCAGAGAGGGGCAGCTGACCGAGGAGATGCGTGCCCTTCTCGAGCGATCCAGTCCCGCTTCGGTAATCGACCGGATTCGAGTGCCGACGCTGCTGACCCAGGGAGAGGGCGACAAGCTCTTCTCGTTGGCCGAGGCTGATGCAAACGCCCGCGGGATCGCGGCGAATGGCGCCCCCGTGAAGCTTGTCTGGGTGACCGGAGGTCACGGTGCGCTGCGCAGTAACCAGACCGAAGGGGCGATGCTCGACGCATTGAACACCCAGTGGTTCGACTTCCATCTCCGAGGGAACGGCACGGACCCGGGCACGAGCTTCGACTACACAGAGATCGCCGAGCAGGCGCTCGCGGGTCCCACCGAGGGTGAGATCAAGACGGTTGCTGCCTACCCCGGCCTCGGTGGTGCCGCAACCACCCGCCTGGAGGTTCCTATCAGCGGGGAGGCTCAGGAGCTCGATTATCCCGCGGGGGGCACCCCTGGCGCCGTTTCATCCTTGCCGCCAGGTGTCTCGTCCCAGAGTGGTGAGCGTCGCCCACTTCCTGCCGAGATACCCGAGCAGAACGCGACCTTCGAGAGCGAAGCATTGGTAGATGCCCTAACCGTCGTCGGTTCTCCGGTCGTCAACATCCAGGTCGCCTCCACCTCGGGCGAAGCAGTGGTCTTCGGCAAGGTGTACGACATCGCGGCGGACGGGAGTGGAACGCTGATCCAGAGCCTGGTGGCTCCAGCCAGATTCACCGATCTCCCAGGCTCGTTGGACCAGGCACCGGCCACTTCGATCGTCTTGCCGGCGATGGCGCACCGATTCGAGGAGGGCCACTCGATCCGGGTGATTCTCTCCAGCACGGATCAGGGCTACGCCACCCCGGGGGAATCGGCTACTTATCAAATAGCGCTGGCCGACGGGACGACCGGCGTGTTGAGCGTTCCTGATGTGAGCGGTCAGCCCGCACCGGAGTTCACCGCGCGCCCTCGCGGCGTCGGCAACATCGCCTTTATCGCCGGTGGCGCGGCCGCGGCGGTCCTAGTGATCGGTGCTGTCGCCTTCCTGCTCATCCGCCGTCGCCGCAGGCATGCAAGACCCACCCGCTGGTGACCCTGTGAAGTTCATCGTCCTGGCGGCATTCGCCGCCATCCCGTTGCAATGGTTCCTGCTTGGCGAGACTGCGCTGGGTGACATTCGCATCCACCAGCTTGCGGTTGTGTTTCTGACCTTCGTGATCGTCTTCAAGTACGGCCTTCCGTGGATCGAGCGCCACGTCCGCGGTGCCCAGGTGTTCATCGCCGCCAACCTGTACATGATCATTCTTTGGGTTGCCCTCAATGTCTTCAACGGACTGGGCATGTCCCAGCCGATCAAGCAGGTGGCATTCCTGGCCGGCTTCATCGCGGTTAGCGCGCTCTTCCACCAGATCGTCCAGACCGGCGAAACCGGACTCGTTGACGCAATGCGGTGGTCGGCGGCGGCCGCCGTCACGGTTCTGCTCATGGCCTTCGGCGTCTCGATGCTCAGCAATGGGGTTAACCCGATCGACGTGGTCACGCGCGCCATTGAGGCCGGCGACCCGGACATCCTGCAAAAGGAGTTGTTCCGGTCCAGCTTCTCGGGCTTCGGCTACGACGCCAACCAGGAAGCCATCGGCAACCTGCGGCACGAAGTGTTCGGTGGCCTGCTCTTCACTATGTACGTCGCCGCTTGGGCTACTGCCCGACGTCCGTTCACCGTCCCCCGCCAGCGCAATGTGTACCGGGGATTTCTCATAGTTGGCTCGCTGCTGCTGCTGATCTCGTTGAGCCGCTCGGTGCTGGTAGCCGCCGCAATCTGGCCCCTGCTGTCACTGGTGCGCGCTTTGCTGACCGGCCGGGTCAGCCCACGTCAACAGGTTGCTGTGGTCGCGGGTGTCTTTACAGCCGCAATCATGGCCATGACTGGTTTTCTCTCTCTGCTGTGGACGCGATTCACCGAGGAGACAGAGTCCTATTCGGTTCGCGAGAGTCTCATCAGCCTCGCCTTCCAGCGTATTCAGGACAACTTCTGGACTGGTGGCATCGAGACCGAAGGATCAAGTTCGCACAACTTTGTTCTCGACATGTGGCAGCGCGGCGGCATCTTCGTCGGTCTTCCTGCCGTGTTCATCTTTGTCTTCATGAGCTTGCTCTGGCTTCAGCAACTCCTGCGGATCACAACGGTTTCCGACGAGTTATTCGTTCTCACGGCAGCGATGGCATTGCCCTGCGTGCGGCTGGTGACCCAGGGGGGAGGATCCCTGCAGGTCGTCGAATGGATGACGATGGCCCTAGTCATCGGGGTACTGGCGGCCTCCCGTGACCTCGCAAAGGCGCCGCCGGAGGCCGAACCGACCGATGAGATGCTCGCCGTTACCCATCTGCGATCGACTCAGGCTCCTACCTTGCAACGACTACTGTCCGCACGTAGTCGGCCGGGCTAGTTCCAGTCCGTCTTCCGAAAAGTACGTCGCAGGACGGTTAGCCTTCGCACAGTGCCCGGATCGCGTCGGTACTTTCGGTGGCGGCGTCCGAATCGAGCTCGGGGTTTTCATCTCCGGCTATGAGCGCATTGTTCAGCGCGACGAGGACCCCGGTGAGGGTGTCGATCAGAGTGTTGAGTTCTGGTGGGGAGATGTCGCTGAGTGTCTGCATGTCGCGAGTGAGGTTCGAGATGTCCGAGGACACCAGGGCATCGGGATTCTCGATCGCGGTGGTGCGTACCCCGTCTGCGGTCGTCAGGAGTGGAGACACGGCCCCGCAGGCCGGCCCAAGCGTCAGCCCGACAGGCGCGGCCGGATCGGTTGCCGGAACCGGCGCGCCGGGAGGGGGAGTGCCGGTCGTGGCGCCGTCAGGGCCAGGGGCAAGCGCGTCGGAGCCGCTCGGTTCGACCAGAGACGTCTGGGCGGCTGGGTCGAGGACCCCGGGGGGATTCATGACCAGATAAGCGACCATCCCGCCGACGGCAAGTGTTGCCAGCAGCAGCAGGACGTTCCCCAATACGGACAGCGCTCCGCCGCCAGATCTGTCTCGTCGCGGACTTCGCCGGTTGGAGGATCCCATGGTCGTAACGGTACCGGGCACCCCATCCGCGTCTGTGCACGGTCAGCGCTGAGGGCGGGCGGGGCCGATCGGCTGATGCGATGACGTACCGTCTTGCCGGACGCCGGAGACTGCCCCGAAGCGTCCAGCTACGGAGGACAAAGTGTTAGTGACCGCCACCGAGGCCAAGGTGGAGCAGGAGAGCAGGCCCCACTTTCGCCCGGACATCCAAGGGCTGCGAGCTGTTGCGGTTCTGCTCGTCGTACTCAGCCACGCTGGTGTGCCTCAATTGGCTGGCGGCTTCGTCGGGGTGGACGTCTTCTACGTGATCTCGGGATTTCTCATCACGAGCTTGTTGGTCAAGGAAGCAGGGGTTGGCCGCGGAATCTCCCTATCGAACTTCTATGCCCGCCGCGCCCGCCGCATCCTCCCTGCCGCCACGGTGGTCCTGCTTGCAACTGTCGGCGGCTCGGTCCTCCTGCTTGGAACAGTCCGAGCGAGCGAGGTCGGAAAGGAGGCACTGTGGTCGGCCTTGTTCTCGGTGAACTGGAAGTTCGCTGTCGACGGCACCGACTACTTCGCCTCCACACTCCCGCCCTCTCCGCTGCAGCACTACTGGTCCCTGGCCGTCGAGGAACAGTTTTACCTCGTATGGCCGGCACTGTTCGCTGGCGTGCTTGCCGTCTTTCTGGGGAGGGCCCGCGGGCGAAGACGTCGCCGCATCCCCAATCCCTCCACTCGACGAGGGCTCGTCGGCGTGATCGGTGCCGTCGCCGCGGGTTCATTGGCGTACTCGATCATCGCGACCGCAGCCTCGCCAAATGCCGCATTCTTCTCGACGGCGACTCGAGCGTGGGAACTCGCGATCGGGGCGCTGTTGGCCTTTCTCACCACGCAGCTCGGCAGCATCCCAGAGATGCTCAGGGCTCTTTCGACCTGGATCGGACTGACTGCCATCGCGGTCAGCGCGGTCCTGTTCACCGGGGCGACTCCCTTTCCTGGGGCTGTCGCGCTGCTGCCCGTTCTCGGTGCGGCGCTGGTGATCGCCGGTGGCGTCGATAATCCGAGGGGCGGCGCGGTCCTGGTGTTGGGCAAGTCACCGATGCGCTGGGTGGGCGATCGCTCGTACTCGCTCTATCTCTGGCACTGGCCGATCCTCGTGATCGCGGTCGCATACCTGGGTCGCGACCTGACCGTCATCGAGACTGTGGGCTTGGTGGCGGCGGCATTGCTTGCCACGGTGGTGACTTTTGCGTTCGTCGAATATCCGATCCACCGGGGGCGGCTCAGGTCTACCCGTTCGACGAGCCTTGCGCTATGGCCGACCTCCGTCGCGCTGGTCGCGCTGGTCAGCCTGGTCGCCATCGACGCGGCGAAATCCGATCCGAACCTCGTGGACCCCACGACCGTTTTCAGCCCGGCACCGAGCGCTGCGCCGCCGAGCAGCGGAGCACCATCCACGGCTACGAACCCGCCGGACGCCGCCGCGGGTAGCGTCGAGGCTGCCGTTGTCGAAGCTGTCGCAGCAGCGCGGGCAAGTGCGGCCATTCCCGCCGCTCTCGCGCCGCCCCTGGACCAGCTGCGGGACGACACGTGGCAGGTGGCCGCGCCGTGCGCCGCGGAGACAAACGAGTCTACGACCGACATCTGCGGATACGGCCCCTCCGATGCCGGACGCTCGATGGTCATCATGGGCGACTCGCATGCCGGGATGTGGGTGCAGGCGCTGCGGCTGGTCGCAGAAAGCGCCGGCTGGAAGTTCACCTACCTGATCAAAGGCGGCTGCTCCTCGGCTGATGTGGTGCTGGTCGCCAGCGGCCGCGAGAGTCAACACGAGGCCTGTCAGGCTTGGCGCATCTGGGCCTTGGATCAGATTGCCGACCTGCAACCTGATGTCGTCATCCTCGCCGACAGGGGCGACAAGCCGTTCGTAGCTCCCGACGGTTCCGAGATCCCAAGCGGCACAGCAGAACACGACCAGGCATGGCAGACCGGCCTCACCACTACGGTGGGCACTTTGCGCGAGTCCGGCGTGGGCCGCGTCATTGTATTCAGCGAAACGACGGTCATGGACCGGGATGGGGTCACCTGCCTCGGGGCGGCAAACGCGAACCTCGGTGATTGCCTGACCGGAATCCCACCAAGCGTTAGTGCGACCGCTGCCGCGGGGCAGCGCGCCGCGGAAGCCTCGGGCGGCGAATACAAAGACGTCACGCCGTGGCTGTGCGCAGACAATGTTTGCCCGATGGTGGTGAGCGACATCATCGTGTACTCAGACGGACAGCACATCACGTTGACCTATGCCTCGGCACTGGCCGAAACGATGAAGGTGGAACTCGGGCTGGTCTGAGCAGCTGGCTGAGCAAGCCCGCTGATGACCGGCGAGCCGCGCTCTAGCTAGCTATCGGACGGCCATACACCGGGAACAGAGTTGGACATCACGTTCGGCGCGCCGGCGTCAGCGGTTGTCCGTCCACGGGATCGAACTCCGCCCTGCACGGGCAGTTGCTCACGGGGTGAGGGGTCGGGCTCGTAGCTGTACCCGTATCCGTACCCGTATCCGTATCCGCCCCCGCTGCGCGCAGGGATCATGTTCAGGACCGTACCGAGCACGCTCACGTCGAGGACGCGGACCGTCGCGGCGGCGGCGCGCAACTGTTCGCGCTTGGTCTCGCCCCACCGGGTCACGAGAACGACGCCGTCGGCGAGGATCGCGAGCACTGCCGCATCGGTAACGGGCAGCAGCGGAGGTGCGTCGATGATGACGTACTCGTGGCTCTCCCGCAGCTCCTCGAGAAGATGCTTCATCTGCTCAGAGCCGAGAAGTTCACTGGGGTCGGGTGGGTTCGGACCGGATGCGAGAACCGACAGCTTCCCGTCACCCCACGGCTGCAGGAGTTCGGACAGGTGCGCCTTGCCGGCCAGGATGTTCGTGAGTCCAGCGCCGCCGACCAAATGTAGATAGCGGATCACCCGCGGGCGGCGCAGGTCCGCCTCGATGAGGGCGACTCGCTGCCCGGACTGGGCCAGGACCAGAGCCAGGTTGATGGCCGTGGTTGTCTTGCCCTCGCCGGAGATTGAACTCGTGACCACGATGACTTTGGGCGGATTGTCGACGCTGACATACTGCAGATTCGTGCGGATCTGCCGGTAGGCCTCGCTCGTGACCGATTGGGCCTTGTGCTGGGTCACGAGTGGCTCGGTGGCCATCTCCGGGTCGTAGAGGACCCCACCTATGGCTGTCGATCCGGTGAGCTCCTCCACCTGCTTCGTGGACTTGACCGTGTTGTCTAAGAGGTAACGGACAAGCGCCAAGGTCAGCCCCAAGAGCAACCCGACGAGCGCGCCGAGCGGCAGGTTGAGCAGGGGATCGGGGAACACCGGCTCGTAGGGAAGGCCACCGGCTTGGGCAATCGTGACCTTCACCGGCGCGACCTGGTTGACGATCGAGGTCACGCCGTTGGCATCTACGGTGGTAACCGGGTCGGGTGTCTCGAGCGTGGTCACCAACTGGACAAAGGACGAGGCCATCGTGTTGGTGATCAGCTGGGCACGCTCGGGTGATTTGTCAGTGACTGTGATTTCGAGGATGACACTGTTGGGCGCCACAGCCGCCTCGACGTTGGCCGCGAGGTCCGCCGGGGTCAGGTCGGTCAGGCCCAACTGCTCGATAATCGAGCGCGCAAACTGCTCGGTTACCAACAACTGGCCGTAGGAGGGAACGCGGTCCTGAGCCACGATGTTGGCTTGGGCACTGTTGCTCTCCGTGCCGGATGTGGAAACAAAGAGCTTGGAGGTTGACGAATAGGTCGGCGGGATCAGCAGGGTGACCGCTCCGGCTGCCGCGATGCCGATCAGGGTCATGCTGAGGATGAGCCGCCAGTGTGACCGCATCGCTTGGAGGTACTGGCTCAGCTCCACAGATGCCCCTGCTCCCTTGTCGCAGACGTCAGCAACCCGATTTGAGATGCCTTGCCGACCCGGGCAAACTCTACCAACCAGTTGGGTCGCAGAATGTCACAGGCTCACCAGACTCGCAGGCGATGGGGCGGCAGTGCATCGCTGGTAGCGTCAATCCAATGGTGGCGCCACTGGACCTGGCGATCGCTGGGGCCGCCCGAAGCGGCACCTCGTTCCTGGCCGCACATCTGAGCAGACACCCCGGCATCGATGCCGGTGCTGTCAAGGAGTCCAACTTCTTCAGCCGCAACTATGACCGCGGCCCCGAGTGGTATGAGAGCTTGTTCCAACCGCGCGCCGAGGACGTACGGCGGATGGATGCGAGCGTCTCCTACACCTATCCGCAGTACCCGGAGGCGCTGTCCCGGCTGTGCGCGGCCGCTCCCGACGCCTACGTCGTCTACGTCGTGCGGGACCCGGTGCCGCGCGCGGTGTCTCACTACCTCTTCTATCGGCACTACTTCAAGCAGGAGACTGCCGGCGACTTCGGCGCCGCGCTGCATGGCAAGGACCTGTATATGGGAGCCAGCGACTATCGCCGGTGGCTCGGTGAGCTGTATTCGCGCTACCCACGGGATCGGGTGTTGGTGGTTCCGTTCCGCGCCATCACCTCGAGAACTGCCGAGGTGGCCGAGCGAGTGTGCTCGGCGCTCGGCCTGGCGCCAGCCCCGGCCGCCGATGCGGAGGTCGGCGCGCACCGGAACAACGTGGTGACGTTCCGGCATCCGGCTCTACGCGTCGCCAGTCGCAAGCTTCGTCGGAGCAAGCTCTACCCGGTGATCCGAGACCGGCTGGGGGCAGCGCGACTACGCCGGGTTCGCAGTCTTGTCACGAAGGACACCTGGCTCCCAACGACCGAGGAAGCCCTGAAATCGTGTACTCCTGACCAACTGGCACAACTGCGCGAACTCGAAGAGCGCTGTGACCTCGCCGTTTCCGACGCACTACGCGAGCAGGACGCGAGGCTGGGATTGGACTGGGCTGGTCAGTGGGTCAAGCCGGACTCCGTGCCCCTCGGCGGCAAGACGGTGCCACAGCGAGATCTCGAGGCTCGATGACCAAGACTCGACTTCTGCTTCCCGATATCTATCTGATCGGCGCGCCCAAATCGGGCACCACGTCGCTGGCGGGCTGGCTCGGACAACATTCCGACGTCTATTTCTCGGTCCCCAAGGAGCCCTACTACTGGGCTGCGGACTATCCGAGAATGCGCGAGCGGTACGGCTTCGACACGCGGGCGAGGTACGAGGAGCTGTACGCCTCGCCGGAGGCGCGGAGGGCTCGTCACCGGGCCGAGGGTTCGACGACCTACCTGTACTCGGACCGTGCGGTCCCCAGCATTCTGGAGGTGATCGGCAGGCCACGCTTTATCGTCGCCCTGCGCAAGCCCGTAGATCTGCTGGTGTCCTACCACCGCACTCAACTGGTCGCGCTCAACGAGGACGAGAGCGACTTCAGCGCGGCCTGGCAACGGAGCTTGAGCGGACAGGGTCCGGGAACCACGCCATTGGATCCAAAGCTGGTCGACTACCCGCTTGTAGGCCGGCTGGGCGCGGCCGTCGAGCGGTTACTGGGTCTCGTGCCGCGGGAAAGCGTCCACTTCGTGCTGTACGAGGACCTCGCGGCCAAGCCGGAGTCCGTGTGGTCCCGCTTGACCGGCTTTCTCGACCTACCTGGCCTGCCCAGCCCGACGTTCGACGTTCGCAATGCCAGCAACAAGACGTTCCGGTCGCCGGTCTTGCGCAAGCTGACCCATCGCCCGCCACGGCTGCTGGCGGGGCCGATGCGTTCGCTGCGGCAATGGTCGCGCACCACGTCTAACCCGCTGGCGCGGAAGGTGAAAGCGTCGATGTGGCGCTCAGCAGGCCGCCCAGAGGTGGACCCGGCCGTCCGCGCAGAGGTCGCGGAGTTCCTGGCCGCGGACACCCGTCGGCTAGGTGAGTTGATCGGCGCCGATCTGTCCCACTGGGCTAATGTTTCCAGCCGTTAGTCAGCGTCGATCATGACTAGGACCCCAACCCGGATGCTTCGCGTCTTGCACGTCTCGGAAGTGTCCATCGGGGGAATCTTCAGTCTGCTCAATGCCTTCACGCACGAGCAGAGCGCGCGCGGTCACGAGGTCCACATCCTGGCTTCGCCGAGGATGCTGGGCCTGGAGGGCGTGCAGCGCCACCACTGGTCCATCCGTCGCCGTCGGCCCACCACCTACCCGCGAGCGATCCGCGAATTGCGCCAGACCATCCGTACGGTCCAACCCGATGTCATCCACCTGCACTCGTTCTTCGGTGGCTTCTTCGGACGGTTGCCGCTGGTTTCCGGCCTCGGAGACGTCCCGGTGGTCTATCAGCCGCATGCCTGGGCCTTTAATGTTGTCTGGCTGTCCAAGGTGCGCATCCTGATCCAGGGCTGGGAGCGCTTCGCCGGCCGGCGCACCGATGTCATCGTCGCCAATTGCACTGAGGAAGTGGAAGAGGGTCGCATTGCCGGTGTCGCCCGCGAGGGGACTCCGCTTGGCGTCGCCGTGGATACCCACCACTTCTCACCCGTGGACGAGGCAACCCGCAGCCACTGGCGGGCCACGCTTGGGGTCACCAAGCCGGGTCTGCTCCTCTGCCTTGGCCGGTTGGCGTCCCAGAAGGGTCAGGACCAACTGGTCAAGGCATGGGAGGCCGATCCGCTCCCGGACGCCGAACTCGTCTTCGTCGGCATCGACAAGCCGGGCCCGCTGGCGGCACTGGCCCCTACGCAGTGGGGCAACACGGTCCGGGCGGTGCCGAACGTACGCGACGTGCGCCCTTGGATGTGGGCCTGCGATGTTCTCGTTCTCCCTTCACGCTACGAGGGGGCCGCGGTCACGGTGCCTGAAGCGATGGCCTGCGGGCGGCCAATCGTCACGACAAAGGTCAATGGCGTACGCGAACAGGTGGTCGAGGGGCCCGAGCCGCGGGCCGGCAGCGTTGTCGAACTCGGGGCAATGGAGGATCTGCTGCGGGAGGCCGGTCGTCGACTCACGGATCCCGAATTGGCCAAGGCCGAAGGACTGGCGGCCCGCGAGCGAGCCGTGGAGAAGTTCGAGACCAAGGGCGTCGTCGACCGATTGGACGCCGCGTACGACAAGGCCCGTGCCCGACGCCCGGGCCCGCGCCGGTGAGCGTTCCGAACTTCCTGATCGCTGGAGCGGCCCGGGCAGGCACAACCGGCCTCAGCGAAGGGTTACGCACTCACTCCCGAGTCTTCGTCACCCAGCCCAAAGAGCCGCACTACTTCGCTATGCACGGCACGACCGCGGATTTCCGTGGTCCGGGCGACGCGGACACGATCAATCGAGTGGCGGTCACCGACCGGTCCACCTACCTGAGTTTGTATCCGGAGACGTCCGAGTTTCTTGCTCTTGGCGAGGGCTCGGTTTCCACGCTCTACTACGCCTCGCATGCGGCGCCGGAGATCCTCGCCGTAAATCCGGCCATGCGGGTCGTCGTCTTGTTGCGCGAACCCGTGGACCGCGCGTACTCCGGCTTCCAATACCTCAAGGCTCGGGGCTTCGAGACGAATGCGGACTTCCTGTCCGCGGTTGCCGACGAACCGCGTCGGAAGGCCGAGAATTGGCACCACCTCTGGCATTACGTGTCGATGAGCCGGTATGCCGCCGACCTGCGCGTGCTGCAAGATACGCTGGGTCGCGATCAGGTAGGGGTGTGGTTCTACGACGAGTTGGAGGCTGACTACGCGGCCACGGTGCGTAGCGTCCAGGCGTTCCTCGGTCTGCCTGAAGAACGCGATCAGGATCTTGACCTGCCGCGCGTCAACGTGTCCGGTACCCCGCGCCTGGCCTTCGTGCAGCGCGGCATCCAGGCAGCCACCCGCAGTCCGGCTTTGCGGCAGGCTGTGAAGTCGATGACCAGCTTTCGGTTCCGCGAGCGGATCCGGCGAAGCGGACTGCGGCCCTCCGAGGTGAGTCCGGCCGAACGCGCGGAGTTGGCTCCGGAGTTCGCCGAAGACCTGTCCGAACTCGCGACCCTGATCGACCGACCGACGCCGCCCTGGCTCGGTGGCTGAACGTGCGCATCCTGCAGTTGCACAACGATCACCAGAGTCTCGGCGGCGCCCCACAGGTGATGGATCACGAGGCCGGTCTCCTGCGCGGCGCCGGCCACAGCGTTGAGCAATATCGGCTTCCGCCGGCGGAGGAACTCGGACTTTCCGGGATCCGAGCTGCGGCCAAGTCGGTGTGGAACGTCGAGGCCAGCCGGGAGGTCGCCCGAACGATCAAGGACTTCCGCCCGGATGTGGCGCATGTGCACACGCCCTTCCCGTTGTTGTCGCCGGCGGTGTTCCGTACCGCTGTGGGCCTCGGCATTCCCACAGCGACGACCCTGCACAGCTACCGCTACTCCTGCATCGCCGCTACGTGCTTCCGCGACGGGCACGTCTGCGAGGACTGCGTTGGCAAGACGCTCAAGCTGCCTGGGATCCGACACCGCTGCTATCACGACAGCCTCGGTGCCAGCACGGCGCTGACGTCCAGCCTGCTCCTCCATCGTGGGTTGGGAACACTGCATCACAAGATCGACAAGTTCATCTCGTTGACCGGGTTCGGCAAGCGCCTGCTGGTTCGCGACGGCATCCCGGAACAGAAGATCACCGTGAAACCGAACTCGGTGGCCGATCCTGGAGTGCCCGCGGGTGCGGACGAGCAAGCGCCCTATGTTGCCTTCGCCGGCCGACTGATCGACGTGAAGGGCGTCGACACACTGCTGCGAGCCTGGCGCGACGTTCCGGCGGGCCTGACCCTCAAGATCGCCGGCGACGGCCCGCTCAGGTCGGCGGTCGAGCAACGAGCCGCGGGCGATCCCACGATCGAGTACCTCGGCTGGGTCAGTGAGGAGGACGTCGGCGTGCTGATGGCCGGCGCTCGGTGCATGATCGTGCCGTCCGAATGGTACGAAGGGTTGCCGCTGGTCGTTCTGCGCAGCCTTTCCCACGGCACTCCGCTGGTGGTCTCCGATCTCGAGAACATCTGCGAGGACGTGGTGGCCGACGGCGCGGGAGTGGCCTTCGCCGTGGGTAATCCCGTCTCCCTGGCCGCCACCTTGAGCGACCTCATTGCGGATCGAGGCGGATGGCAGTCCCGTCGGGAGCGGGCCAGACAGTCCTACGTCGTGCGATACACGCCGAGCGCGGATCTGGCGCGCTTGGAGGCCATCTACACCGAAGTCATCGAGGCCAGAGCGGCAGCATGATGACGGATCACTACGCCGCCTGATGACGAGCGATTGATGAATAACAATCTGCTGAGAACGGTCCGGCAGCCCATACCCAGCGTTCCATCTGATCACCCCTTTGCTCTAGGCTTACACCGTCAACCAATCCTTGTTCGGGAAGCCCTAATGCCGCGTCTGCGTAACTTTTTCAGCACTGTCCTGGCCCTCTGCGCCGCCACCTTGGCGCTGGCCGTACCCACCGCCGGCCAGACCGCTAGCGCCTCGTTACCGGTCACCCAGGTGATCATCTGGGGCGACTCCATGGCGCTGAATTGGTATGCCTACCTGCAGCCCCTGCTCAACGTGCCGGTGATCCCGAACGGAGAAGGCAGCACGGACGTCCAGCAGATCGAGACCAAATTCAACAACTGGTTCAACAGTGCGAGCGCGACGGAGAGAGCCACTACCGGCCACATCTGCTGGTGCGGCGGGGTCAACGCGAACATCTATCACAAGGGTGACCCCAACACTGACCTGAGGTCGGTCGTGCCGGTGATGGAGCGGATGCGCGACAGGCTCCCCGACACCCGCCTGTTCAAGCCGATGAGCCTGTCGAACATGCCCGAAGCCGCCCGCGGCACCGAGGGTTACGGGATCGCCATCGACGACGGGAACCCCAACACCTTCACCGCTACCAACGAGCAGATGGCCCAGGCTTTCGGAAGCGCGTACGCCGAAGTGCGTGGCTATATGGTGGCGAACGGACTGGCTGATGCGGGCATCACGCCGACCGCCGCGGACAATGCAAACATCGCGCAGGACGTGGTGCCGGAATCGTTGCGTCAAAACTCGACAGACCCGCACCTGAACGACGCAGGCAAGCAAGTGATCGCCGGGCGGATGAACGCCCTCCTGCGGGCGGACGGGTGGGTGCCGCCCGAGACGCGGGTCGCGACCACCACCACCGCATCGTCGTCGAGGAGTCCTTCCGCGTCAGGGACGCCGGTGCAGGTCACCGCCACGGTGCGCAACGCGACTGGTCAAGGCGGCCAGCCCACCGGGACCGTACAGTTCATCGTCGACGCGAAGCCGCTGTTGCCGAAGGTCTCGCTGAATGCCAACGGGGTAGCGGTGTCCCAGCAGATCCGAAATCTAGCGGTGGGCAATCATACGATCTCGGCCGTGTACTCGGGCAATCAAACTTTCAAGTCCAGCAAGATCACGATCACCCAGGTCGTTACTGGGACGGTGAACAAGCTCTCGACGGCGACTGCGGCGGTTTCGAATCCGTCGAGCCCGACCGCGTTCGGGGTGCGCTTCCGGGTCAACGCGCAGGTGACGAACAATTCGGGTCAGCCGGGAGCAAGTCCGACCGGGACCGTTCAGTTCAAGATCGACGGCAAGAATGCCGGCGCCCCAGTGACCCTGAGTCCGTCTGGGGCCGCGGCCTCAATCCAGACGTCGGCCACGCTGGCCCGGGGCAACCACACGGTCACGGTCACGTATTCGGGTAGTACGACGTATCTGGGGAGCACCTTTACCTACACCCACGTGGTGACCTGACGCACCAGCGGGGCATCTCCAGATCAGGCGGACAGGTGCTCTGACTCCGGGGAAGTATGCCTCTACTGACTATGGTGTGCCGCGGCGTATGCCGTAAGCTTCTGATGTAAGTTCAACGTTCAACCAGCTCTTGTCCGGGAGTTCCCGGGATCGGCGTTTTGGCGCGTGCAGCGCCTCCCGACGGGTCAGCAGGCAGGTGCTGCGACCAATGTCTGACACCAATTCGCTCTTCAATTACGGGAGAAATATCGCTGTGATCTCACTGGCCCTGCCCCGAAGGCTGCTCGTCTACCTGCTGGCTCTGTTAGCCGCCTCGGTGGCGCTGGCTGCGCCACGACAGACTCAGACGGCCAACGCTGACCTTCCAGTCAACCAGTGATCATCTGGGGCGACTCCATGTCCCTCAATTGGTATGACACCTGCAGCCCCTGCTCAATGTCCCAGTGATCCCAAAGGGGGAGGGCAGCACGGACATCCAGTACATCGAGAGCAATTCAACGCATGGTTTGACACTGCTAGCCCTTTGCAGAGGCAGACAACCGGTCATCTGTGCTGGTGCGGCGGGGTCAACGCCAACGTCTACCACGAGGGCAGCCCAACGACGGACCTGAGGTCGGTGGTGCCGGTGATGCAGCGGATGCGTGACCTACTTCCCGACCGACCCCCACCTGAACGATGCAGGCAAGCAAGTGGTCGCTGGGCGAATGAATCCCCTTCTTCGCGCGGACGGATGGGTTCGTCCCGAGACAAGGATCGGGACCAGCACGACGGCAGTCTCGTCCGGCAGTCCGTCCGTGTCCGGTACAGCCGTCACGGTGACCGCGACGGTGCGCAACGCGGCAGTTCAGGGAGGTCAGCCCACCGGGACTGTGCAATTCATCGTCGACGCGAAGCCGCTGTTGCCAATGGTCACGCTCGGTACAAGCGGCGTGGCGGTTTCCCAAGCGATAAAAAATCTTGAGGTGGGCACGCACACGATCTCGGCGGTCTACCAGGGGGATGCGACCTTCACATCGAGCAAGGTCACGATCTCCCAGGTCGTGACCGGCCAAGTATCGCCTCTGGTGACGACGACCGTCCCCTCGACCAACGCCACATCGGTGGCGCCTTCCGCAAATGGGAACGCGACTTTCATCAAGCATGTGACTGGGGTGACCAGCGGCACATTCACTGTGCGCAACCCGTCCGGCACGATCATCGCAGCGGCGGTGACGTAGAACTCGACGACCTTTACTGCAACTCTCAACCCCGTCGGCGAACCTTGCAGCGGACACGGTCTACACGGCAACTCTTATCACGCTCGTTGGTGGCTCGACAGCAATCACCGATCTCGCCGGCAACCCATTGAGCTCCTTCACAAGGAGCTTCATCACCCGGCCATGACCGAGGATCACCGACCGATCGCGTAATCCGCCTCACGGATCGGGGCCTGGTGCTACGACCAAGGTCCCATGGAAATTTGCGCCAGGCTTACGGCATAAACGAGGTGTGACGAACTCATCGCCGACGCTTCGCCAGGCCTTCATCTCCGTGCTCGCTCTGCTCGCGGCCACGGTCGCGCTGGCCGTACCGACGAAGGCCCAAACTGCAGTCGCGACCGGAGGTCCGGTCACCCAGGTTGTCGTCTGGGGCGACTCCATGTCGCTCGCGTGGGGTGCCTATCTCGAGCCGCTGCTCGGTGTACCAGTCATCCGAAACGGAGTGGGGTCCGAGGACGTCCAGCAGACCGAGACTAGGTTCAACGCCTGGATAGGTGACCCAGCCAATGCCAAATCGATCGCAACGACGGGCCACCTGTGCTGGTGCGGCCACGTGAACGACAACTCAGCGCACCGGGGGACCGACAAGGACGTCGATACCATCGTGCCGACCTTGCAGAGGATGGCCTCGAAGGTCCCCTTCGGCCAGTTCATGCCCATCGGCCTCACGAACGGGCCCCTGGCCCCTGGCCCGAGCGCCTCGGGCAACCCGGTGGCAGTCTCAGAGGACTACGTCCGGACCATCAACGACGTGAACAGCACCACGCTCACTGCGGTCGACGAGATCATGGCCTCTGCGAGGCCCCGAGGCTTCGGAGCGTCGTACGCCGAGGTCCGCAAGTATCTGATCACCGACGGCTTGCGCTTGCAGGGCATCACGCCCACCGCCACCGACCTGGCAAACATCGACGTGGACGTCCCACCGCGCTCGTTGCGCAGAGACACCGAAGATCCGGACACCGATGCGCACCTCAACGACGCCGGAAAACGGGTCGCTGCGTCGCGTCTGAACGACCTGATCCGCGCAGCCGGATGGATCGGCTCGGCCCCGGTTGGACTGGCCACCACTACGAGTGTGTCGGTGACGCCAAACCCGTCCGTGCAGGGCGACAGAATTCGGGCGACCGCGAGAGTTCTCGATGGCACGACTGACCCCCGCCAGCCAACCGGAACAGTGCAGTTCTTCATGGATGGATCCGTCCTAGGTCAACCGGTGACCCTGACCACAACTGGCACCGCGACTTCCTCGTACTTCCGGATCCAGACCAGCGGCGCGCACGCGGTGGTAGCCCGATACTCCGGAGACTCGACGTTTGCCTCCAGCTCGTCGCCCACGTACACGCAGAACGTGACGGCGACGTCGACGAAGCTCGCCACCTCGGTCGTGATCACGTCCTCCCAGAACCCGGCTCCAAGCACCACCCGGGTCAGGTTCACTGCCGCGGTAGCCGACGCTTCGGGGCAGGCGGGAACGCTGAAACCGACTGGGACGGTTCAGTTCTCGGTGGACGGGCGACTACTTGGCGGCCCGGTCGCCGTGAACAAGGTCGGCAATGCCGCCTCGTCCTTCATCACGCTGAGCGCGGGCACCCACCAGGTGAGTGCGGTGTATTCCGGCGATGCCAGGTTCTCCTCCGGTGGGGCTCCGGCGTTCACCCAGACGGCGACCTAACGTGACGCTTATCCGTGCAGGGAGTCGCTCCAGAGCACTTCGACGGGCTCCTCGACGCCGATGATGTCGAGGTTTACGACCACCGGCTCCTGACCGCTTCGCACCAATACACACTGCAGCGACTCATCGGCACACGCGTTGATCTCCTGGTGCGGAACATGCGGCGGTACGTGGATGAAGTCGCCCGGCACGGCCTCGGCGACATACTCGAGGCTCTCGCCCCAACGCATCCGCGCCCGGCCACTGACGACATAGATGACACTCTCGACGTCTCCATGGTGATGCGCGCCAGTCTTGGCCCCTGGTTCGATGCTGACCGTTCCGGCCCAAAGTGCTTGTGCGCCAGTTCTTCCTCGTGAGACCGCCGCTGTGCGTAGCATTCCCAGCGTCTGTGGCGTGTTCGTGTCGAGGGCGTCCGCTGGTACGACGTGCACGCCGTCCTCTCGCCAGTTCGTGGTCATGTCGCGACTGTAGGCGTTTGCCGACTAAGCCTCGTCGCCGCTGTCAGCATCCGGCATCCCACGGGTCAGTCGTTCCAGAACCTCGTCGTGCAGCGGTCCGTTGGTGGCGACGGCGCTGCCGCCGGTCGGGGTATCCGCGCCGGACAGATCCGTGAAGCGACCACCAGCCTCGGACACGATGAGCGACGGGGCGGCGAGATCCCACAGGGAAACCTCAGGCTCACAGGCGATGTCGACCGCACCCTGCGCGACGAGCATGTATGACCAGAAGTCACCGAACGCCCGCGTGCGCCCGACGGTTCGCGTGAGCCGCAGGAAATTCTCCAGGATGTAGCGGTCCGCCCAGCCGGTGAGACTGGAATAGGAGAGGAACGCCTCGCTCAACACACTGACCTTGGAGACCTCGCAGCGCGTCGCCGCACTGAGGCTGCGACCCGTCCAGGCGCCGGCGCCTTGGGCCGCCCACCAACGGCGTTGCAGCCCAGGCGCAGCCACCAGCCCGACCACAACCTCGTCACCTTCCATCAGCGCGATCAGCACGGCCCACACGGGAACGCCGCGGACGAAGTTCTTCGTACCGTCGATCGGGTCGATGACCCAGCGTCGGGATCCGTGACCGGACTCGCCGAACTCCTCGCCCAACACTGCATCCCGCGGCCGTACCCGAGACAGTGTGGAGCGCAAGGCTTCCTCGATCGAACGATCGACGTCGGTGACCGGCGTCAGATCTGGTTTTGTCGAGACCTGAAGGTCCTGGGCCCTGAAGCGTTCGAGTGCCATGGAGTCGACACCGTCGGCCAGGACATGGGCCAGGCGCAGGTCTTCGGCGTACCGGCTCGGTCCTGCGGAGGGATCAGCCACGAACGTGACGTTATCGCGTGGATTCGTCAGGTTCAGCCAGCCGAGCACCCGCGAGCCTGCGATAGGAGTCCAACCGTTCCTGTTCAGCGTGGCCTGCGGCCACCCACTCGTCCAACGCACAGCCGTCTACGGCGTCCATGTGAGCGCATCCGGGCGGGCATTGTTCGGCCCCGGGCGCAAGATCTGCGAACGCGCGGAGCAAGTCGTCCGGGCTGACATGGGCCAAGCCGAAGGAGCGGATGCCGGGCGTGTCGATCACCGAGCCGCCGCCTGGCAAGGGCAGCATGATCGCCGAAGAGGACGTGTGCCGGCCCTTGCCGATCTTGCTCACGTCGCCGATGGCGCGGTCCGCGTCGGGGACCAGGCGGTTGACCAGACTCGACTTGCCGACCCCCGAGTGTCCGATGAGCACGCTTGTCCGCCCCCGCAACTTCTCGGCCAGGTCGTCCAGGGGGGCGTCCTGTCGGACCACAACGGCGGGTACGTGCAGCACGTCGTAGGTGTCGAAGAGTTCCGTGGCGTCGCCGAGATCGCCCTTCGTGAGACACAACAGCGGATCGAGTCCCGCGGTGAAAGCGGCGACCAGGCAACGATCGATGAAGCCCGTACGTGGCGGTGGATCGGCGATCGCAGTCACCATCACGAGTTGATCGGCATTGGCCACGACCACCCGCTCGGTGGGATCGGTGTCATCTGCCGTACGTCGTAGTTCGCTGACCCGTGGCTCGACAGACACGATGCGGGCCAAGGCATCTGGGCCACCGGATGTGTCTCCGACGACTCGAACATGGTCCCCGACAACGATTGCGCGGCGGCCGAGTTCCCGCGCCCGCATGGCTGTCACGGCCTCTCCGTCGACGAGACAGCGGAACCGGCCGCGATCGACAACCAGCACGGTTCCCAGGCGGGCATCCTCGTGCGCCGGCCGCGTCCGCGTCCGGGGGCGGGAACCGTGCCGGGAGGCGCGGACCCGTACGGAGTCCTCGTCGTACCGGTCTCCGTCGATGTGGGCGGGCCGGGGACTCACTCGGTGGGTGGCTCCGATCCGGATTCGGCGAGCATGGCCTCCCAGCGCTGGGTGAAGTCAGGCATCGTCTTCGCCACCGTTTCGGCCCCCTCGATGACGACCCCTTCCACGGCCAAACCCAGAACGGCAGCTGCCATGACAAGGCGATGGTCGTCATAGGTCTTGAAGTTGGCGCCGTGCAGGGGGCGCGGGGTGATCTCGAGGCCGTCGGGCAGTTCTCGTACATCAGCGCCGAAGCTGGACAGCTCAGTCGTCAACGCGCTGATCCGATCGGTCTCGTGTCCTCGGATGTGTCCCACGCCGGTCAAGCGTGACGGAGAGTCGGCGAGGACGGCAAGGGCTGCCAGCACAGGCACGAGCTCGGAGAACTCCCTGAGGTCGCCCTCGAGGCCGCGAATGACCGAGCCGCCTTGCACTTCCAGTCCATCTCTCGTGAGGCGGCAGCGGGCTCCCATCGCGGTGAGCCAAGCGGGTAGCTGGCGTCCGGGCTGCGTGGTCGTCTGGGGCCACCCGGAGATGACCACGGTCCCGCCGGTGACCAGTGCTGCGGCTGCGAAGGGTGCCGCGTTGCTCAGGTCCGGCTCGATCCGCGTGTCCAGCGCGCGCACAGGGCCCGGGTGCACCTTCCAATGCCCGGCCTTGGCCTCGACGTGAACGCCACGTTCCCGGAGCATCGCGATGTTCATGTCGAGGTATGGCCTTGAAGGCACCGGACCATCGGTAATGACCTCAACGCCGTTCTGGAACCGCGCGCCGGCCAACAGCAATCCGCTGATGAACTGTGAGGACCCGCTGGCATCCACGGTCACCGATCCGCCGCCCAACCGGCCGATTCCCCGAACTCGGAACGGTGCGGCACCGCGGCCTCCGTCATCGATGGTCACGCCGAGCGTCCGCAGGGCCTCCAGCAGGGGTCCATTCGGGCGATCCCGGATCTTTGGGTCTCCGTCGAAACGCACCGGACCGTGCGCGAGTGCCGCAACGGGCGGCAGGAAGCGCAAGACGGTCCCGGACAGACCGCAGTCGACGGTGGCCGGCCCCAGCAGTCGGCGCGGCGTGACCAGCCAGCCGCTCTCGGGAGTGTCGGCGATCTCGGTACCCAGGGCGCGCAGCGCGTCGACCATGAGCGTGGTGTCCCTGGCGTGGAGGGGTGAATCGATCCGACTCGGTCCATCGGCCAGGGCGGCCAGGACGAGCGCCCGATTCGTCATCGACTTCGAGGCAGGCAGTGACACGACCGCGTCAACCGGCCCGGCCGCGGAGGGCGCCGGCCACGGTGGATTGTCGATGTGGGTCAAGGTATCCATCACCAATATCTTTGCCTACGGTCTGTCCGACCTCGCGCCTAGAGTTGCTGCCATGTGTGGCAGGTACGCGGCGAGCAACAACCCCGATGACCTGCAAGTGGAGTTCGAAGCGATTCTCGCCGGGGACGCTCCCGCCCTGCCGGCGCATTACAACGTCGCGCCTACCGATCCGGTCTATGGAGTGCGGACCCGCAAGCCCAAGGACGACGACCAGGAGCCCTACCGCGAGCTGTCCGTCCTCAACTGGGGACTCGTCCCGTCCTGGGCGAAGGATCGCAAGATCGGTTCCAAGATGTTCAATGCGCGCGTGGAGTCACTGACTGACAAGCCAGCCTTTCGGACCGCGCTGCAACGCAGACGGGCGCTGATCCCAGCCGATGGCTGGTTCGAGTGGATGGTCACTGGCGCGGGCGACAAGGGTGCTGCGAAGCAGCCTTACTTCATGACGCCACAAGACGGTTCCACGGTGGCCTTTGCCGGACTCTGGGAGATCTGGGGCACGAAGCCTGATCTGCTGCTCACCTGCACGGTGATCACCATCCCCTCGATCGGTCCGCTGACCGAGATCCATGACCGGATGCCGTTCGTGCTGCCACGTGAGCGCTGGGACAGCTGGTTGGACCTGTCCCATCCCGATCCGGCCGCGCTGCTGGAACCGCCGGCTCTGGAAGTCGTCGAGGCGCTGGAGCTGCGACCGGTCGGCACGGACGTCGGCAATGTCAAGAACGACGGACCGGAGTTGCTCGACCGGGTCGAGCTCGGCCGCGCGGATCGGGCCCGCGCCCAGCAACTGACCTTCGACAACCCCGAATGAGCGGTGCGGTGCGCCCGCCAAGGGGCCTCCATCCTTACCTTGCCGCGGCGCTCGTTTTCGGGGCGTCGGCCGCGGTTCTGGTCCTCGAGATCACCTCGCTGCGGCTCATCGCTCCCTACGTCGGTATCACTCTCGAGACGAACACTGCAGTCATCGGGTTCGCGCTGGCGGCGATTGCCCTCGGAGCATGGGCCGGCGGTCGCGTCGCAGATCAGCGTGACCCGCGCCGCCGCCTGGGACCCGTGTTGCTCCTGGGCGGTGCACTGGTGCTGCTGATCTCGCCGATCGTGCGCTTCGTCGCCGACTGGGTGGGTCCGAGTCAAGCGGCAAGCGTGGCGTTGCTCTTGGCCGCGGTCACCGTGTTCGCTCCTGCGGCCTTGCTCTCGACCATTCCGCCCATGGTCGTCAAGTTGCAACTGGCGAGCCTGTCGGAGACCGGCTCCGTGGTGGGGCGACTGTCCGGAATCAGCACGCTTGGCGCGATCGTGGCCACGTTCGTGACCGGTTTCATCCTGGTGGCGCTCCTGCCGACCGGAGTGATCCTGTTGGGCACCGGAGGCCTGCTGGTCCTGGCCGGCCTCGGAATGCTGGTGTTCCTGCGCGAGCCGGGCTCCTCGAAGCGGCCATCGGCGGCCTTGCTGATCCTGATCCTTGTCGGCGCCGGTCTCGGCCTGCTGGCGCCGCAGCCGTGTGACACCGAGACGCGCTACCACTGCGCAAGCGTCGCCCCGGACGCTGACCGCGAGTCGGGACGGCTGCTGATTCTCGACTCGCTGTGGCACAGCTACGTCGATCTGGACGATCCGACTCATCTCGAGTTCGGCTATGCCCGCGCCATCGCCGCAGCCCTCGACGTACAGGCACCGCCCGGCGCCCCACTGTCGACGCTGCACATCGGGGGAGGAGCGATGACCCTGCCGCGTTATCTGCTGGCGACCCGGCCGGACGGTTTGAACCACGTCGTCGAGGTGGACCCCGGCGTGGTGGACGTCGATCGCGAGCGGCTCGCACTTCCCGACGACCCCAACCTGCAGGTCAGTGTCGGCGACGGGCGAGTTGCCCTGGCTCTGGCCGCCGGCGACGAAGCCGACGTCGTCATCGGTGACGCGTTCGGTGGCGTGGCAGTGCCGTGGCATCTCACGACCCGCGAGGCAGTGGCCGAGGTGTCCCGGGTGTTGCGAACCGGCGGGCTCTACGCGCTGAACGTGATCGACCACGCACCCCTGGATTTCGCTCGCGCCGAGATCGCCACGGTTTCTTCGGTCTTCGAGCACGTCGTGGTGATCAGTCCGTCCGGGGACCTGACCGGCGAAGCAGGTGGCAATGTCGTCGTTCTCGCCTCCGACCGGCCGCTGGACCGGGACGGGATAACCGCTGGGCTGATCGACCGGGAGACGCCTATGTCCATGGTCACCGAGGCGGGGGTCGAGGACTTTCTCGGCCCGGATGCCTTGGTGCTGACCGATGACTACGCGCCGGTTGATCAATTGCTCACGCCATATGGCTGATCGGGTCCAGGCGTAGGGGTAGTTTCGGCACAAATGGTGCTCAGAGGGGCTGCCTGGCCCCGCCCGACCAGGCCGAAGTGGTCAGCACGTGCGATGTACCGATTGCATCACCTGCTGAAGCCGAACGGTCTCAACCGCTGGTTCGCCCGTTCTCTGGAGCGACACCCTCGGGCCTACGCCGTGTTCACGAGGGCGGAAAAGGACGTCAAGGGAGCCGCCTTCGGTTGCCGGATGTGCGGTCAGTGCACGTTGCCGGTCACCGCGTATGCCTGCCCGATGACGTGTCCGAAGCAACTCCGCAACGGTCCCTGCGGGGGTGTGTCGCCCACCGGAGGGTGCGAGGTCTACCCAGAGATCCAGTGCGTGTGGGTGACCGCCTACGACCGGGCCGAGGGGGCCGGTCGGGTCAGCGACCTGACCCTGCTGCAACGCCCGATCGATCATCGCCGTTGGGGTACGAGCTCCTGGGTCAACTACTGGCAGGGTCGCGACGAGGCCTTGTGGACTGCCGACGACGGGCTCACCCGTACACACCTCGTCCTGACCGAACGCCCGCAGGTCTCGGGAGGACAGCCGCGGTGACGCCGGCGGGGGAGGGCAAACTGCGAACCGCGCTACGGTCCGGCCGATTCGCGGTGACCGCCGAGATCGGGCCGCCGCGTGGCGCAGATCCGAACGCGATCACTGACAAGGCCCAGCTGCTCCGCGACTGGGTGGACGCTGCCAACATCACCGACAACCAGGGTTCGCACACCCGCCTGGCGAGCTGGGCAGGGTGCATCCTGGCGATGGGCGCAGGCATCGAACCGGTCATGCAGTTGACCACCCGGGACCGCAATCGCATCGCCCTGCAGTCGGACCTGATATCGGCCGGCGCGGTCGGCATCCCGAACGTCTTGATGCTGTCCGGCGACCATCCGTCCTTCGGGGACCACCCGGACGCGATGCCGGTGTTCGACCTGGACAGTGTGCAGCTCGTGTGGACCGCACGCCTGATGCGAGATCAGGGCAGGTTGCTGTCGGGCAAGTCGGTCCGGCCAGCGCCGCAGTGGCTCATCGGTGCCGTGGAAAATCCGTTCGCACCGCCGCTGCGCTTCAGGGCCCAGCGGATGGGCAAGAAGGTCGCGGCTGGCGCGGAGTTCATCCAGACGCAGTTCGTGTTCGACCTGGAGATCTTCGGCTCCTGGATGCAGGAGGTACGAGATCTCGGCCTCGAGCAGCGCTGCGCCGTCATCGCCGGCGTCGGCCCCATCCGGAGTGTCCGGGGCATGGAATTCATGCAGACCAAAGTTCCGGGAATCCATGTTCCCGATGATGTGGTCCGGCGCCTGCGCGGAGTTCCCTCCGACCGGGTGTCAGCTGAGGGAATGCGGATGTGCGTCGAGACCATCGAGCGGCTGCGCGAGATTGCCGGGGTCGCAGGTATCCACGTGATGGCGTTCGGCCAGGAGGAGGCCGTCCCGGAGTTGCTCGAACGGTCAGGACTGGCCCGAGCCAACCCGGTCAAGGAGGTGGGCGATGCTCATTGAAATTCGTCCCACCACGCGGCTGCGCGGCGAAAAGGCCCTGGACCTGACCGCCTCCCTGTCCCCGATCTTCGAGGCCCTGCGGGAGGACTCCCTCGATCTCTCCCGGGTTCGGCTGGTCTGCGACTGGGTCCAGTACAAGAACAACTTCCGCGACGTTGTCGATGTGCGGACCATCGACACCCCGGCTGCCGAAGACAAGATCGAGATCGCAGTGGACCTTCGGCGCAGTGGGAACGGCGACCTGGCTGCGATCGTCCGGGATGTCCTTGCCGGGTACGCCGAGCCGGAGCGACTCGGACGGGTCTACCTCGAGGACTGGACCCAGGGCACAACGAGTCTGCATCTGGGACTTCAATTCGCTGTACTGGCGCTACCTCGGCGTCTGGGAGAAGGCCACCGGTCGCCTGTACGAGCAGGCGCTGCCCGGCGGCGAGAGCGACGCCCGCAACATCGCCGGCGTACGTGAGTCATCCGGGAGCTGTTCAAGGTCTGGGACGACCTGGCCGCGCGCCATGCGTTGCCCGACGAGCTGCTTCGTCCTCGAGCTCGGCGTCGGCAACGGCAACCAGGCCAAGACGTGGCTGGACGAGTTCGCGACTCGACGCCAGCACGGAACGGAGTACTACCGGCGCCTGCACTACCTGATGTGCGACTACTCAGCACACGTCCTCGCCCTTGCCCGAGAGAACGTGTCCGAGCATGCCGCGCACGTGAGTTCGCCTCGCCGCTCGACGCACACGACGCCGACGACCGCGCTCGGCTTCCTGCGCTACAAGGTCTTCCTCGTCTACATCTCCAACGTCTACGACAACCTGCCGACCGACGAGCGTCGCACAGCATCGGCGGGCACATCTACCGCGTCGAGGTCCGCGCCTACTTGCCCACGCAGGCCGCGGCTACGAATCGCCGCGGACGTTCAACATCGCGCCCGATCGCCTCGTCCGCGGTATCCACAAGTCTGCTCACTCTCGGGCCGGAGCTCCTCGTCGACGCGCTGTCCGCGCACTTCCCCGACGTGGAGCGCGCGGCTGCCTTCTGGAAGGAGGTCTGGGATGCCCTCCGCCTCGAAGAGCGCTACGTGCCGATCGACCGGCCTGGACTCCTACCAGATCGCGCCAGGCGTCGGCGGCGAGATGCTGCGGCCGCTGCTCGAGGCGCAACGGCGACGTACGCATGCACGTCAGCAACGGCGCGGTCGCCAGCTTCGTCGACACGCTGCCGCTGCTGCACCCGTACGGCCTCCTGCAGTGCCACGACATCTTCGTGACCGACCTGCACCAGTACCGGACCGGCTTCCGCGGCCCCGGCAAGTACGACGGGTCGGTCGTCAACTGGGTCAACGGCCCGCTGCTGCAGCACATCGGCCGGCGCAAGGGCTTCGACGTCGACCTACGCCAGCCGTTCGCCCACCGGACCGGGACGAACATCGTGACCCTGACCGCTCAGGTCACGCGGAGTGAAATGGCTGGTCGACCGACCTGCTGCCGCCACGACCGTCGTCGGGCTCCTACTCGGTGCCCGAGTGGCTGGAGCGACTCAAGACCGACTTCTACCAGCGTCGCATCAGCGCCGCCCACCTCGCCGAGATCCACGACGTTGCGATCAAGGCGGCGATCAAGGACCAGGAACAGGCAGGCATCGACGTCGTCTCCGACGGCGAGCTGCGCCGCGACAACGACATCGACTACTTCCTCGCACGCATTCCCGGGCGTCGTCGATCACGAACGCGGCGAAGTCCTTCTACTACGACTACTACGAGGCAGAGTCCCACGAACCGCTGGCGCTGAGGGACACAGCTGCCCTCGGTCTGGTGGACGACTTCGTCTTCACGCTGAGCCAGACCGAACGTCCGATCAAGTTCTCCTTCACCGGACCGTTCTCGCTGTCCCGGCGGGTCCGCACAGTCGGCGTACTCCGAACCCGCGGCGACCTCGTCATGGCCTTCGCCCACGCGCTCAACACCGAGGCTCGCGACGTTGGCCGCAGCCGGCGCGACCCGTACTGCAGATCGACGAGCCGTTCCTGGCCGGCTATCCCGACCAGGTCGGCTTGGCCGTCGAAGCGATCAACATCGTCACCGACGGCGTCGAGGCCGACTGGGCCCTGCACGTCTGTTACGGCAACCGCTACGCCCGGCCCTCCTGGGAGGGACACTACGACTTCCTCTTCCCAGCCGTCCTCGAGGCACGAGTCGGCACACTGGTTCTGGAGTTCGCGCGCAAGGGCTACGGCGACCTGGCGCTGTTCTAGCGCTACGACTGGAACCGCCGGCTCGGCCTCGGCGTCATCGACGTCAAGAGCGAGGACGTAGAAAGCAGCGACCGTCGTCGCCGCACGGATCCGCAAGGCGCTGGAGGTCGTCCCGGCAGAACTGTTGGTCATCAATCCGGACTGCGGTCTGCGGCACCTGCCGCCGGCCGTCGCGCGCGCCAAACTCCGGGCGATGGTGGCCGGCGCAGCCGCCGTGCGCCACGAGCTGTCCAGCACGTCCGCCGTTGCGCCGGCCGACGGCTCGGGTGACCTCCGGAGCGCAGCGGCGCTCAGGTGAGCCCGCGCAAGAACTCCAGCATCGCATCGGCCACCTTGCCCGGCTGATCCTCCGGCGAGAAGTGTCCTGCCTCGGATATGAGCACCCGGTCGGCGTGCGGAAGTGTTGCCTCGAGATCGGCGCTGACCGCGACGGGCAACCAGCGGTCGTGCTCCCCCCAGACGATTCGGGTCGGCGTCGTCAGATCAGCCAGGAGCGGTTCGAATTCTGCGGTGTCCTCCTCGTTGAATCCGCGGACGTTGCGCAGCCACAGTTGGTGGCCGGGCTCCCCTTCCCACTGATCGAAATACGCGGCGAACACCGCCGGCTCCATCGGGCGGTACGTGGCCGTGCGCAGATGGGCCGCGACGACCTCGCGAAAGATGTGCGTCGGCATGGTCCGGTAGACGTCGATGTGTGCCCTGAGGTGTTGGGTCGTTGCGGTGATCCAAGGGCGCAGCACCACGGCGTCGACCAGCACGAGGCCGCGCGCGGGGGCCTTTTCGATCAGGTGCGCCCGCATGACAGCCGCGCCGCCGATGTCGTGCCCGACGAGAGCGGGCGACTCAAGGCCCCACGTGTTCAGCAACTCGGCGAGGACCTCACCGTGGATGCGAACTGAGACGTCCTGCCGCTCATGGCGTTCTGAGTCGCCGAATCCGAGCAGATCGAAGACGTAGACCGAGAAATGCTCTGCCACGCGCGGCGCAATGCTGCGCCACAGGACCGACCTGCTGGGCGTGCCGTGCACGAGGACGACGGACGGGCCGCCACCCTTGACGTCCCAGGCGATCTCGCCCTTGCTGGTGTCGATTCTGCGCCCGAGTTTCCACGTCGCCTGATCTGTCATGACAGGGAGTCAACCGTTGACTTCGGAGCGCAGCAACTGCGCCGAATCCGCCTTTCATGACTGTTCGGCATCAAGGCGTGGCTCGCCTGCCCGCCCACGCCTCGGTAGTTTGGCAGTCGGGCTAACGGGGCAAGTAACTACAGGTCTGCGACACTCAGGAGGTCAGGGCAAGTCCTAGCCAAGCTGAATGTCGATGTCCCTGGAGTCGGAAAACAGTTGGGAACGGCATGACCACACCTCAACGTCAACGAACGAACCAGGCGAAACCCGCCGAAGGCGGCCGTGAGCGCACGATGCGTGCGGCATACGAATTGTTCAGTCGCGGTGGCACTCGCACGGTAGGCGTGGACGCGGTTGTCGCCCGAGCAGCCGTTGCCAAGATGACGCTCTACCGGCATTTCCCGTCCAAGGCCGATCTCGTTCTGGCTTTCCTCGAGCGTCGCGAACAGCTGTGGACCAAGGAATGGCTGGGCGCAGAGGTGGTGCGGCGGGAATCTGAACCTGCCCTGCGCCTTCTGGCCATCTTCGATGTCTTCGACGAGTGGTTCCACACCGAGGACTTCGAGGGCTGCACCTTCATCCAGGTGCTGCTCGAACACACCGACATGACCGATCCGGTGCGGGTTGCCACAGTGACGAACCTTGCGAACATCCGGACGTTCCTGGCCGCACTCGCCCACGACGCGGGAATCTCGAACCCTGACGCGTTCGCCCGCCAATGGCACATCCTGATGAAGGGCTCGATCATCTCCGCGCTGGAGGGGGATCGACGAGGCCGCGAGGCGCGCGAAGGAGATGGGGACGCTCCTCCTCGAGCACCGCGGGATCAGCACCGCCGCCTGAGTACCTGACTAGGAGACGCCGAGTTTCTCGGCTGCCATCTGCGTGCCCTTGACCCGGTTCGTGATCTTCTGGAACGCGACATCGCGCGCGTAGTCCGGTGAACCGTGGTTCGGTTTCTCGTCGATACTGAACGGGGAGAAACCGCAGTCGTCAGTCGAACCCAGCTGCTGCTTGTCGATGTAGTTGGCCGCCGCGACGATGTGATCACGGACTTCCTCGGGCGACTCGACCCGTGGGTTGCCCGGGTTGATCACACCGATGTATGCCATCTGCGGCACACCCTCTGCATCGTCGCGTAGGTTCTCGCCGATCGACTTGTGCACCTTCTCCTTGTCCCGCTCACTGGCGAGTTGGATGAGGAAGTAGCCGGCATTGATCTTGAACATGCTGGGCAACAGGTCGTTGTACGGAACGTCCGCGCTGTGTACGGAGTCCCGGTCGCCTCCAGGGCACGTGTGAATGCCGATCCTCGTGCGTTCCTCGGCAGAGAACCGGCTCAGCACGTTGTTGTTCAACTCGATGAAGTGGGGGAGGAGCCCGGCTCCGGTCCAAGGGTTACGCGGATCGGCTCGCGTGGCCAGGCGGCCCTCGGTGAAGTCGATCGAGACGCGTGCCGCACCCGCCTGGAAGGCCTGCCGGATGTCCAGTTCGGTCTCGTCGCAGACATCGGCCTCGAACTGCTCGCGCGAGTAGTCAGCAATCTCGTCCTTGAGTGGGTAGAGCAGCGCGAGCATGGAGGGCGCGATGACCGCCTGCTTCAGTGGTTTGTCTGTCATGGTCAGCGACTTGCGAAGAGTCTCGACGGCATAGTGCTTGTACTTGAACGGACCGTGCGTCAGTCGGGGCAATTGCCGGCCGTGCCCATCTGCGAAAATCGCGAAGAACTGGCCACCCTCGCCGGAAAGCGTGTCCACCAGGCCGGTCCCGGCCAACGTGTCGGTAATCGGGTAGGTCGCGAAGCTCGACCAGCGCTGCTCTCCGTCCGAGATGATGGGCGCCCCGGTGGCCGCACCACGGTCCAGGCTGTCCTGGACTGCTTCCTCCTGCAGGGCCTCGAGCTCATCCTTCGTCGTCGTGCCGACGTCGTAACCCGCGTACGCCTCCTGCAGTTTGGACGGACGCGGCAGTGAGCCAACCGGCTCGGTGGGGATCCCGGTGGCGGTCCGGGGCTCGTAATCGGTCATCGAAGACTCCTCTGTATAGACCGGTCTGTCTCGAATCCGAGCTCGGAGCGTAGCTGCTGCGATTACAGACGGGCAACGCCTGCTCGGGGTCTGATCGGGCGGCTGGGGGCAGCCGGCATGGGTGCGGTCACGGGTGCGGTCGGAATCAGCGCTAGACCGCTGGTGTTACTGAGATCGTGACCAACCTCAGCACCGCACAGATCTCGCGCGCCGGGTCGCGTCCTGTCACTCGGCCCCCGGGGCGGCCAAGCGGCGGCCGCGTATCCTCGTCGCGCCGGGGGTACTCGCCTTCTGGCGTATCCACGAAGGGATCGTTGGTGGTGGAGGAAACCCGTGCGGAACGGGATGCCCGGTTCGAGCGCGACGCTCTCCCCTTCCTCGACCAGCTGTATCCGGCTGCCCTGCGGATGACTCGAAACCCCGCAGACGCCGAGGATCTCGTCCAGGAGACGTTTGCGAAGGCCTATGGGGCCTTCCACCAGTTCTCCGAGGGCACGAATCTCAAGGCGTGGCTCTACCGGATCCTGACCAACGCCTACATCAACACCTATCGGAAGAAGCAGCGACAGCCCCAGCAGAACTCGGTCGAGCAGGTCGAGGACTGGCAGCTGTACGCGGCCGAGCAGCACACATCTACCGGCCTTCGCTCCGCGGAGATGGAGGCCCTCGATCGACTCCCGGACAGCGACGTGAAAGAAGCGCTCCAAGCACTGCCTGAGGATTTCCGCCTGGCGGTGTACCTAGCCGACGTAGAGGGCTTTTCGTACAAGGAGATTGCCGAGATCATGGGAACCCCGATCGGCACAGTGATGTCGCGCTTGCATCGTGGCCGTAGGGGCCTGCAGAAGATGCTGGCCGGATATGCCGCGGATCGCGGAATGGTCCGGACCGGCACAGGAGGTGACGACGCGTGAGCTGCGGCAAACATCACGAGGTGCCGTGCTCCGAGGTGCTCGCTGAGGTTTTCATCTTCCTTGACGCCGAGTGCGACGAGCCCCGGCGCCACTTGATCGCCGAGCACTTGGAGGAGTGCGGCCCGTGCCTGCAGGAGTTCGGTATCGAGCAGCAGATAAAGGAGCTCGTCGGTCGCAAGTGCGGCGGCGATCGCGCCCCGGACGGCCTGAGGCAACGCGTGTTGGCGCATTTGAGAACAGTGGTGGTCGAAGCCGACAGCCGGTGAGCAGCTGCAGTGGCGAGGAGCGGAGCCGGCGCGGAGGCGAGAAATGTCTCAGCAGCCGACAGCCGGTGAGCAGCTGCAGTGGCGAGGAGCGGAGCCGGCGCGGAGGCGAGAAATGTCTACGAAGCCGACAGCCGGTGAGCAGCCGCAGTGGCGAGGAGCGGAGCCGGCGCGGAGGCGAGAAATGTCTACGAAGCCGACAGCCGGTGAGCAGCCGCAGTGGCGAGGAGCGGAGCCGGCGCGGAGGCGAGAAATGTCTACGAAGCCGACAGCCGGTAAGCAGCCGCAGTATCGAGGAATGTCTCAGCAGCCGACGGCCGGTGACGCCTCGTGTCTGAGGTGATCCTGGTTGCTGGCCGCGGGCCGATGGCCGCGCGTGCGATCCGCTCCTGTCAGCAGGCGGGGGCGAAGGCAGTGGCTGTCTACTCCGAGGCCGATGCCAACGCTCTGCACGTCCGGCTCGCCGACGAATCAGTCCTGATCGGTGCGTCTGCGCCGGAGTCGTCCTATCTCGACGACGCCTCGCTCGTCGAGGCAGCGCAGGTCAGCGGAGCCGAAGCTGTCCTCCCCGTCCACGCCATCCTCGCCGGCTCCCCGGAGCTAGCTCGCGCGATCCGCGACGCCGGACTGGTCTGGGTCGGCGCCGATCCGGACGCCCTCGCCGCCGTACGAGAGCTGGAGTGGGGGAGCCAGCCTGTGGGAACGTCCTCGGGCTGGGTGATTGGCGTCGCCGATGGCTTCCGGATCGACGGAGTCGTGGTCCGCCGGACTAACGCTGACGGTGCAACGCTGTGGTGGAGCAGCGCGCAAGAGCCTGCCGAACTCGCCGTGGACGGGCTCCCTTCCGCCCCAAAGCTTCTGGCAAATCTGTCCGACCACGTGATCGGCCTGGGCTGGCGTGGAATCGTCTCGGTCACCTACACCGAGGACGGCACGCCGTTGGCAGTCAGGGGCGGCGTCCCCCGCGAACTGCCGGTCGTCGAAGTCCGGGCCGGACGGGATCTCGTACAGGCCGCCCTCGCATTGGCCGACGACGCGTCACCGCCCAGCGGATCGCCCGGGGCCTCGGCCGCTGTCGGCGGGGCGATTCGTGCCACTGCCGTTCCAAGTCGCGGTCAGGGCGTCAGGATCACCGAGATCACGGGCCCCACGGGCGCGGACGTCAGCTGGGAGCCGGGGTTTGCCGTCGGCGACTCACTCTGGCCCTGGTACGACCCGGTGCTGGGTGTGCTCACCGTTTCAGGTCCCGACGTGTCCGACGCCGCGACTCGCTTTCTCGAGGCAGCGAAGGATGTCGGTATCGGGACGATCCCGAACGACCTCGCGCAGCTCATGGAGCGAGCCAAGGAACTGGCTGCGCGGCTTCGCACCGGTGCGCAGTGACCGTGCTTGGATGAGGCTCGACGACGCAGTATTCGCCGCGGAGGAGCTTGCACACGGTGGTTGAGCAGATCCAGGCCGAGATGGTCTCCAACGTCTGGAAGATCATGGTCGCCGTTGGCGACCGGATCGGGGCCGGTGACACCGTGGTCATTCTCGAGTCCATGAAGATGGAGATCCCCGTGGTGTGTGAGGCCGGCGGGGTGATCACCGAAATCGCAGTCCATGAGGGCGAGGTCATCCAGGAGGGAGACCTGATCGCCATCATCGACAGCGCTCAGCCTCCTGCGCCCAACTCCGCGACATAGCCCATCAGCGTCACGCCCGGCAGCGGAGACCAGTCCAGTTCTGGAGTGCGACGAAAGCCCGCGGCCTCGTAGCGTCGATGCGCGGCGGTCATGTTGTCGCCGGTCGAGATCACCATTCGCTGCTTCCCCGCTGCCCTGGCCCGGTTCAGACACTCTTCGATGAGCGCACCGCCGATGCCTCGACCGCGTGCGTGCGACGCGACGACCAGCATCCGAAACTCCGCTTCGCCCTCGCCGTCCGAGAGCTCGGCGTACGGGCCGCCATTCAGCACGAGAGCCACTGCGCCCAGCAGCTGGTCCTGCTCGTCGACGGCGACCAAGATGTCGGTGTGCCGCGCCCGGTTCTCGGCATCGGCAAGGCTCGCCGAATAGTCCTCCGGCGCTAGCTGATCGGCCCGGTAGACGCCGACGGTCAGCGCGCCGACGGCGCCCAGTTCGTCGGGCCGCACAGGGCGAATCGTCGCGAGCGTCACGACGGGACAACATACGCGCTGCTGCGGTTGGTCGAGCCACCTAGGCTTGCCCGGACATGTCCGCGCTCTCGGAACTACTCAGCGAGCAGACCGACCTCGGTTCTGCGGCGGCGGCGCACCTGCAGCAACTGGTCGGCGACTGGCAGATTCTCGCCGACCTGGCATTCGCCGACCTGTTGCTCTGGGTTCGGACGGTCGATGGCGGCCTCCTGTGCGTGGGACACGCCCGGCCAACGACAGCGCCCACCTCCCACCCCATGCACGAAGTCGGGCGCCGAGTGACCGCGGGGGAGCTCAATTGGCTGGACCGGGCACTCGAGGCCGGCGGCATGATCCGCGATCGCGACCCGGAATGGGACAGCGGCATTCCGATCCGCCCTGAAGGAATTGCCGTGCGCCGGGCCAGCGAGGTCGTCGCGGTGCTCAGTCGCGACACGAACCTGCAGTCACCGCGGGCGCCATCGGAACTGGAGCTCGCCTACCTCGATGCCGCCGGGGAACTGTTCCACATGGTCACCGAGGGCAGTTTTCCGAGCGCCGCAGAAGGCGACGCCGACCCGTTGGGGCCGCGAGTCGGGGATGGGTTCATTCGCCTGGATACCGACCACGTCGTGCGCTACGCGAGCCCGAACGGGCTCTCGGTGTTCCGGCGCATGGGAGTGGCAGCCGACCTGGTCGGCCGCGGACTGGCCGAGGTTGGCAGGCAGTTGGTCAACTCCCCGGATGGCGCGGAGGACAGCGAGTCCGACCTGGTCTCGATCGACCACCTGCGCAGCGCACTGCTCGCCAACCGCCCGCACACTGGTGAACTGACGGCGCGCTCGGTGACCGTGGTCTATCGGATCATCCCGTTGAGTCGTCGCGGGGCCAGTCAGGGCTCGATCGTCCTGACCCGGGACATGACTGACCTGCGGCATCGGGATCTCGCGCTGCAGTCCAAGGACGTCTCGATCCGCGAGATCCACCACCGCGTGAAGAACAACCTGCAGACGGTCGCGGCGTTGCTGCGCCTTCAGGCGCGCCGAATGCATCACCCGGCCGCTCGGGCCGCGCTGGACGAGTCCGTGCGTCGGGTTTCCTCGATCGCACTCGTGCACGAAACGCTTGCCGCGTCCAGGGACGGCGCGGCAGACCTCGACGGGATCCTGGACTCGTTGATTCCGATGATCAGCGACGTCAGCGCAGCTCGGCCGGGCGTTCGGATCGAACGCGAGGGGCACCTCGGTGAACTGTCGGCCGAGTTGGCCACGCCGTTGGTGATGGTGTTGACCGAACTCCTGCACAACGCGGTGGAGCACGGGTACGCGGACGAGGATCAGGGTCGGGTGCTGATCTCCGCGCAACGCTCGACTGGCACGTTGGCGGTCCGGATCATCGACGACGGACGAGGACTGCCCCAGGGATTTTCCTTGGAAGCCAGTGACTCGCTGGGGTTGCAGATCGTCCGGACGCTCGTGGAGTCGGAGATGCGGGGTTCGATCCGGCTCGCCCGCCGACGAGGCATCGACGATGGTCCGGGAACCGAGGCCGTGCTGACGCTGCCGTTACCTCGTTAAGTCAGGCAGTGCGGGTGCGTGGAAGGGCACTGCGCCGCTTCAGGGCGCGACGCTCGTCCTCAGACAGCCCACCCCAGACACCGGAGTCCTGGCCGGTCTCAATCGCCCAGTCCAGACACTCTCGGGCCGCTGGACAGCGACGACAAACAGCCTTGGCCTGCTCCACCTGCAGCAGCGCGGGACCGGTAGTTCCGATTGGGAAGAACAGTTCCGGATCCTCGTCGCGGCACAGGGCGCGGTGGCGCCAATCCATCGAGAAACTCTCTTTCGGGTATTCGTATATGGAAACTCGGGTGTCGCATCGCGCCGAGAAGCAGGCCCCATATCAACGTTCAGTGATTACACGATTACTGTAAGTACCGGTCTGCTTCGTGCGCTTCCTCTTGTGAATGCTTTCACGAGAGCGCCCGATGTCAAGGGGTCTGCGCCAAACCGTTGCCTGGCCGTGTGCCTTCTCACGCTGGGTCGAGCGTGCTGACCGCCCGAATCGGCCGAAACTAGACGGCGGAGCCCACCGGCGCGGCGACCACACGGAGCGCATTTGGCACGCTGCGAAGGGTGAGTTCCCGCCGTTGACCGGCCCAATCGCCGTCGACCTGCCAGTCCAGGGCCTCCTCGGACCGGAGCCGGATCCAGCTCACATCGTGTGCGGCGAGCACGCGTCGGCCGCGCGGGCCGCCACGGCTTCGAAGGCTCTGGCTCACGTGGCGCAGCATCCGGACCACCCCGAGCTTGCGCAAGGCAAAGAGGTCGAGACCCGTCTCGAAACTGGCTTCTGGGGACGGCCGGACCGGCCACGCTCGAACGTAGGTCCACGGGTTGACGTTGCTGACCAAACAGAGGAACACCCCGGGCACCGGCTCCTGGCCGGGGAACTCCACGGTGAGGTGCTGACGACGCCGGCCGGGGCCAGTGAGGAACTCGGTGACCGCCGAGCCGATGTACAGGCCGGCCGACGATCGGCGTCCGGCAGCCCGCCGCCGTTCGACCCGGGCGATCACATCGGCATCGAAACCGAGGCCGCTGGTGAAGGTGAACCAACGCTCGTCGGCCCTGCCCAGGGAGACGGTGCGGGTCTGCTCAGCGCGGAGTAGATCCAAGATTTCGGCGGTGGCCTCGATCGGGTCCCGGGAGAGTCCGAGCGCGCGGGTGAACACGTTGGTCGACCCACCGGGAACGGTGGCCAGCATCGGGACGTCGGGCCCTGGCCCGGCCGAGAGCAGGCCGTTGATCACCTCGTTGATCGTGCCGTCACCGCCAAGGGCGACCACGACATCCAAGCCGTCCCTGCGCGCCTGCTCGGCGAGGTCGTGGCCATGACCTCGATGGGTGGTCTCGACGACATCGACCTTGAGTTCACTTGCCAACGCACGCGCCAGCACGTTCCGGGTCTTCACCGTCGTGGTCGTCGCGACCGGGTTGACCACCAAGATTGCGCGCACGGGAGGCACGTTACCCAACAACCCGATGCGGCTTCACGCACCGCGTACCGTCGCCGTGTGGCTCAGTCCGAGGACCGCGACGATCCCAGCAAGCGCGCGCCGACCTCGCTTCGTCGGGCGGCAGCGCTCGTTGCCCTGGAAGGCCTGGCCGTGGTCGCTCTTGGTCCGATCCTGTTGATCGGCGGGATCCTCATGAGCGAACCGGACAGTGCCAGCCGAGCCTGGGCAGAGGTGGTGACGGCCATCCTCGCCGGGGGTCTCATCCTGTTCCTGGCCCGCGAACTGTCACGGGCTGCGATCTGGACTCGGGGGCCGGTGGTCGTCATCCAGATACTTGCGTTGCCCGTGGGCTATTCGTTGGCCACCGGATCCGGCCAGTCCTGGTACGGGGTCCCGCTGCTCGCGACGGCGGCGACGGTGCTCTACCTGCTGTTCACACCGGAGTCCCGGCTGGTGTTCTTCCGTCGCTGAGCGGCAAGCGTAACCAGGGGCTCGTCGGTGAGCCGGAAGACCGTCCAGTCGTTCATCGCGATGGCGCCGAGGGAGCGATAGAAGGCAATCGAGGAGGCATTCCAGTCCAGCACCCACCACTCGAGGCGCGCATAGCCCTGCTCGATGCATTCAGCGGCCAATTCCCCCAGCAGCGCCTTGCCCAGGCCCGATCCGCGATGCTCCGGCGCGACGAACAGGTCTTCGAGGTAGATGCCATGACGGCCGCGCCAGGTCGAGAAGTTGCGAAACCACACCGCGAAGCCGACCACGTCATCGCCGACTTCGGCCACATGCGCGTACAGGCTGACCTGCTCCCCGAACAGGGCCGCGTGCAATTGCTGCTCGGTCATCTGCGCCTCGTCAGCTGCACGTTCGTACTCGGCGAGCGCGCGCACCAGCTGGCAGAGCCGAGGGATGTCAGCAGGCAGCGCCCGCCGGATGGCGGCGGCCGGCGCACTCACCCGTTCGTCATGGCAAAGCGGGCGGGAAGCAGCACGGGGATCGCCAGATAGGCGTAGGCAACGACGCAACCCGTGATGGCCGGATCGAGAACGAAGCCGACCGCGAGCGCCGCGATGAACACGATCAGGCCGTACGGCCGGCGGCTCTTCGGACTGATCAGGGAGCGGAAGGAGCGGTATCGGATGTTGGAGATCATCAGCAGCGCGGGAATGGCGACGACCAGGACGGCAACGAAGCGCTGGCCGTCGGTCTCTGGCGCAGGAAACGCGAAGACCGAGGCGATGAGGACTCCAGCAGCGCCTGGGCTGGGCAACCCGTTGAAGAAGCGCTTGTCCGCCGTCGGGTCGATGGTCACGTTGAAGCGGGCCAGCCGAATCGCGGCACCGGCGAGCCACAGGAAACTGGCCATCAGTCCCACGGGGGTCAGGTCGAGATCGGGGCCGGACAACACCGTGAAAGCCAGGATTGCCGGAGCCACGCCGAACGACACGAGATCGGCCAACGAGTCGAACTGGAGCCCGAATGGGGTGACGCTTCGGACCAGCCGGGCGACGGCGCCGTCGGTGATGTCGAGAACCACCGAAATCCCGATCAGGACCGCAGCGAACTGCGGTCTTCCTGTGATCGCCATCAGGACGCTGGCGAAGCCCGACATCATGTTCAGGAGGGTGAACAGGCTCGGCAGCAGGCCGAGGATGCGCCGCCGCGGATCGGTGGTGACTTCGAGGTTGGATCGCAGACCCATCCGACGGGCAACCAGGCTCGACCGTGCGCGCAGCCGTGACCCGTCATGGTGCACGGCTGAATCGGGGCGATGCTGTTGCCGCGGCATTCGCGCTGCGCACCTCCTGCCGTTCGACGTCCGGCATCGTGAGCGGCCGGATCAGGCGGAAATCGAGTCGTCCCAGCGTGCGATGACGGTCTCGCCGCCCCGGACACGATCACCACGTGCTGCAAGAACCGTACAGTCTCGCGGTACGAACACGTCCATCCGCGAGCCGAACTTCATCAGACCCATGCGCTCGCCGGTGTCCAACTTGGCGCCGACCTCAGTCCGCGTCACGATTCTGCGAGCGAGCACACCGACGACCTGACGGAAGACAATCTGGCGCTCGCCATCGGCAAGCCAGATCTCACTGCGCTCGTTGTCCATCGACGACCGTTCCCGGTAGGCGGCAAGGAAGGCGCCCGGCCGATAGTCATACCGGGTCACCGTGCCGCGATACGGGGAGCGGTTCATGTGTACGTCAGCCGGGGACAAAAAGATGCTCACCTGTTGCCACTCACCCGGTGGCGCGACCCCTTGCTCGGGGTCGCCCGCGACGACCACCAGGCCGTCGGCTGGTGCCACGACGTCGTCGGGCGCCGCCCCGACGACATCACAGCGTCGGTCAGGGTCGCGAAAGAACAGCGTCATGAAGGCGGCCAGGGCGGCGAACGGCAATGCCAGCCAGCGGCGCCGGGCAAGTCCCAGAAGCAGGGCCGGCACCGCGAAGCCGGCGATGAACGGTCGTCCGTCGGGGTCGATTCGCGTCCGTCGTGGGTGCCCGCCTTTCGAGTGCGGGCTGGTCAGGGTGTCAGGCAGCTTTCTTCGTCTCCCAGAAGATCTCGGCGATCTGGTCGATCTTGTCCAAGAGTTCCTGCGCCTTGGCCGGATCCATGCTGCCCTTGGTTCCGGTCGCTCCAGCGGCCTTGGTCGCCTCGTTGAACAGCTGGTGCAACTGTGGGTACTTGTCGAAGTGCGGGGGCTTGAAGTAGTCGGTCCACAGCACCCAGAGGTGGTGCTTGACGAGCTCGCTGCGCTGTTCCTTGATCAGGACGGCGCGGGTACGGAACTCGGTGTCGTCGTTGTCGGCGTATTTTTCGCAGATCTTGAGCACCGAATCGGCTTCGATTCGGGCCTGCGCCGGGTCGTAGACGCCACACGGCAAGTCGCAGTGAGCGTCGGCGGTGACGTGCCCGAACAGGCGGGAAAGGGGGCGGTGCAGGCGCATGGAGGACCCTCCGTATCGAAGACAGGAGACGATGAACGTCGAGCTTTCGACCCTACCCCGGGGCTACCAGCGTTGAGGTGAGAGATGACCGCCGATGGTCCGGCTGACCGTCCCGGCCGACCTCGCGAGCTTCCGTGGGTGTCCCTGGTGACGGTCAGCGGGCCGTCCATGGCCCCAGCAGTGCGCTCCGGGGACCGGTTGCTGGCCGTGCGCATCCGCTCGAGGTCGCGCGTGCGGCCGGGCGCCGTGGTGCTCGCGGCGTGGGACGAGCGCCCTGGCCTGCTGGCGGTCAAGCGAGTCGTGCGACCGACGTCGGGTGGGTACTGGGTCGAGGGCGACAATCCATACGCAAGCGACGACAGTCGGTCATTCGGCCCGGCCACGGTACGGGCGGTCGTCCTTGTCCGCTGTTGGCCGTGGCCGCCAAGGATCCGGGCTAGTCTGCGCCGGTGACGAGCCGGGAAACGCCCGACGCCGACGAGGAAATATTCGCCGTCCACGAAGGCGGCAAGCTGACGGTCTCCAGCCGCTGGCCGATCGCAACCATCGATGACCTCGCGAAGACCTACACGCCGGGCGTTGCCAAGGTGTGCCTCGCGATCGCCGCTGACCCGTCGCTGGCGCAGCGCTATACGTGGGTCCCCCGAGTGGTGGCGGTGGTGACCGACGGCACGGCCGTGCTCGGACTCGGCAACCTCGGCCCCGTCGCGTCGCTGCCAGTCATGGAAGGCAAGGTGTGTCTGTTCACCGAGCTGGCCGGGATTTCGGCGGTGCCGATCGTGCTGGCCACCACCGACGTCGATGAAATCATCGAGACCGTCGTACGGATCGCCCCTTCGTTCGGTGGAATAAACCTCGAGGACATCAGTGCCCCTAGGTGTTTCGAGATCGAGCGGCGATTGAAGGAACGGCTGCTCATCCCGGTGATGCACGATGATCAGCACGGCACAGCGATCGTCGTTCTTGCTGCTTTGCGCAACGCCGCGCGCGTCACCGGCCGCGCCCTCGGCGACCTGAGGGCGGTCATCGTTGGTGCTGGAGCGTCGGGCATCGCCTGTGCTCGCATCATGCTTGGCGCTGGAATCGGTGATCTCGCGGTCGCCGATCGCCGCGGAATTCTCCACGGTGGACGCACGGACTTGAATTCGGCAAAAGCAGAGATCGCTGCCATGAGCAACCGGTCGGGATACACCGGCAGCTTCCTCGAAGCCTTGGTCGGAGCCGATGTTCTGGTGGGTCTGTCCGGAGGAGAGATCCTCGAGCCGGCGATCGCGTCGATGGCGCCGAGCGCGCTCGTCTTCTCACTAGCCAACCCGGTCCCCGAGGTCGATCCGCTCATGGCCGCCCGATACGCCGCGGTAGTGGCTACCGGGCGCAGCGACCTGCCCAATCAGATCAACAACGTCCTTGCCTTTCCCGGCGTCTTCAAGGGTGCTTTCGACGCGCGCGCCACGGCGATCACCGAACGGATGAAATTGGCTGCATCCGAGGCGCTGGCCGCTGTCGTTGCAGACGACGTCCGGCCCGACTACGTGATTCCGAGCCCGCTGGATCCACGGGTGGTGCCGGCGGTGTCTGAGGCCGTCGCCGCGGCCGCCCGGGCCGAGGGCGTGACCGTCGGGTAGGCAGATCGTCGGCTGTCTGTGAAGACGCGGTGAAGGGCTACCAGCACAGCTGCTGATCCTTACCCGGAGTTCACGCCGCCAACCGGCACCCTGTCCGGAGCGCGCCGATGAAGGGGAGTCACGATGGATGGCACCGGGAGTCGAATCTGGGCAGCTTTGGCAGCAATGGCTCTGCTGCTGTCGCTGACCGGCTGTGCGGACGATCCCCCGACCCAGGGCGCTCAGTCTTCGGCCTCCCAGGAGAGCACTGCGGACACCCCAGTGCAGCAGGAGCCTGCGGAGGACTACGCGATCGACGAGTGCCTCGTCGGCATCTGGACGACGGTCTCGCAGCGCGAAGAGGCGACTGTCAACGGGGAGCCGGTCGTCCTGATCGATGTGGAACGGCAACTCAGCTTCGCGGCGGACGGCGTCGAGGCCGTCACATACCTCGGCACTCCTGCGGCCGTACAGAGCCCAACGGGTGAGGTCCTCGGCCAGGTCGTCCATACCGGTGAGCTCACCTATCAGGTGAGCACCGAGGAGCCTGGCGCCATCACCTTTGAATTCGTGGGCGGACAGGTGAGCGCGGCCTTCGTCCTTCGCGGCATCTCCTCGACACTGACCTATGCGGGCGGGAGCGAGCCGGTGACCTACACCTGCTCCGACACTGAACACACCCAGAACTCCGCGGGCTATCAGGCGGTCTTCACGCGCGCTACCTAAGGCCCTAGCCGAGCGGACGGGTCAGCCGTCCAGGTCGTCGGCGTCGGCATCGTCACGCGCGAGCCAGGTCGCCAGTCGCTCCACCGGCACCTCGAAGTCGGGATACTGGTCGACGAAGCCGCAGCGCTCGGCCAGCCAGGTCGAGGGTGACCGGTCTCCGTCCCCCGCCGTTCGGCGAGCTCCTCGATCCCGCGGTCGGTGAAATACATCGTGGGTCGAAGGTGCTGCTGCTCAGCTGTTGAGCCGGCGAAGGCCTCGGCGACCAGCTCCTCGCTGCTCTCGGCTCGTGTACCGTCGCCGAGCCGGTCGCCGGGCTGGCCGAGGCCCGCCGCGAGACCCGGCGCAAGGTCCGGCCCGTCCGGGAGCTCCTCGGGAAGGTTCACCGCCATGAACTGCCACGCGCCCATGTTCATGGCTCTTCCTGAACCCAGACGACGTCGCTGGCGTTCGGATAGGTCGCCAGTGCGTCGTTGATCTGCCCGCCGGTAGCGGGTAGAGCTGCTCCACCCGCACCATTGCCACGTTGGCGGTGCCGCTTGTCTCCGTTGGCGCCGAGGTCGTAGGCGACCTTGCCGCTGCACAGCAGCACCCGGGTGACCGCTTCGTGTCCAGCGCCTCCCCGCCGAGGCCCGGGTCGTGCAGGACGGGGAAGACCTGCCCTGGGTGAACTCGGCGACCGAACTCACCGCTGCCTTGGGCGCAGCAGCGACTTCGGCGTGATCACGATCAACGGACGCTGACTGCTGCTCAGCGCCTGCCGCCGGAGCAGGTGGAAGTAGTTGGCCGGCGTGGTGCAGTTGGCGACCGTCATGTTGTTCTCGGCGCACATCTGCAGGAACCGTTCCGGGCGGCCACTCGAGTGGTCGGGTCCCTGGCCCTCCAGCCCGTGCGGCAGCAGCAGGACCACACCGGATCGCTGCCCCCACTTCGCCTCGCCCGACGAGATGAACTCGTCGATGATCAGCTGCGCGCCGTCGACGAAGTCGCCGAACTGCGCCTCCCACAACACCAGTGCCTCGGGATTGCCCACGGAATAGCCGTATTCGAAGCCCAGCGCCGCGTACTCCGAGAGCAGCGAGTCATACGATCCACAATTTCGCCTGGCCCGACTCGAGGTTGGCCAGCGGCGTGTATTCCGCACCGGTCTTGCGGTCGATCAGGACCGAGTGGCGCTGCACAAACGTGCCACGCCGGGAGTCCTGTCCGGCCAACCGCACTGGCACGCCCTCGATCAGCAGTGAGCCCAACGCCAGAATCTCGCCGAAGGCCCAGTCGATGTCGCCATCGCTGGCCATCGCCGCGCGACGTTCGAGCACACGTTGCAGTCGCGGGTGCACGGCAAAGCCCGCCGGAACCGAGACGTGCGCGTCCCCGATCTGCTTGATGACCTCGGCGGAAACGGCAGTCTCAACGGCGTCGGTGGCCGGCTGCGACATCCCCGGCATGCGGCTTCGGCTGATTCTTCGCATCGCGTGTCTCGGTGAAGACTCGCTCCAGTTGGCCTCGGTAGTCCTTCAACGCCTCCTCGGCGTCGGCGACGGTGATGTCGCCGCGGCCGACCAGCGCCTCGGTGTAGAGCTTCCGGACCGACCGCTTGCGATCGATGATGTCGTACATCAGGGGCTGGGTCATCGACGGATCGTCGCCCTCGTTGTGGCCCCTACGGCGGTAGCAAACCATGTCGATGACGACGTCCTTCTTGAACGCCTGTCGATAGTCGACAGCCAAGCGCGCCACCCGGACACAGGCCTCGGGATCGTCGCCGTTCACGTGGAAGATCGGCGCCTGGATCATCCGGGCGACGTCGGTGCAATAGAGACTGGAACGTGCCGCAGCGGGTGAGGTGGTGAAGCCGACCTGGTTGTTGACGATCACGTGCACCGTGCCACCGGTCCGATACCCGCGCAGCTGGGAGAGGTTGAGGGTCTCGGCGACCACGCCCTGTCCAGCGAATGCCGAGTCTCCGTGCATGAGCACCGGCATGACCGTGAAGCCGCCCTCACCCTTGTTGATGAGGTCCTGCTTGGCACGGACGATGCCCTCGAGAACCGGATTCACGGCCTCCAGGTGGCTGGGGTTGGAGGTGAGCGACACCGCGTACCGCGGCGTTGCGATCCGGATGCTTGAACATCCCGCTCGCCCCGAGGTGGTACTTCACGTCCCCCGAGCCCTGCACGGTTCCGGTGTCCATGTTGCCTTCGAACTCGGAGAAGATCTTGGCGTAGCTCTTGCCCATCACATTGGCCAGGACGTTGAGTCGGCCGCGGTGCGGCATCCCGATCGCGACCTCGTCGAGGGTGTACTCCGCGGCCTTCTGCAGAACGGCATCCAGCAGCGGGATCACGGATTCGGCGCCCTCTAGCTAGAACCGCTTCTGCCCCACGTATTTCGTCTGCAAGAACGTCTCGAAGGCCTCAGCCGCGTTGAGTCGGCCGAGGACATGCTTTTGCTCGCGTACGTCGGCGATGTCGTGCTTGACCTCGATCCGCTTCTGCAGCCAGGCGCGCTCCTCGGGATCGGTGATGTGCTTGTACTCGACCCCGACGGTGCGGCAGTAGGAGTTGCGCAGCACGCCGAGGATGTCGCGCAGGCTCATCGTCGCCTCGCCCGCGAAGCCGCCCACGGGGAAGACCCGATCCAGATCCCACAGGGTCAGACCGTGCTGGATGATGTCGAGGTCGGGGTGCGTACGGACCTTGAACTCCAGCGGATCCGTGTCGGCCATGAGGTGCCCGTTGGTCCGGTAGGCGTCGATCAGCTCGATGACGCGGGCGTTCTTGTCGATCTGGCCCTCGTGCCGGACGGTGACGTCGGTGACCCAACGGACGGGCTCGTACGGGATGCGGAGTGAGCGGAAGACCTCGTCGTAGAACCCGTCCTCGCCGAGCAGCAGCTGATGCATCCGGCGGAGGAAGTCACCGGACTGGGCGCCCTGGATGATCCGGTGGTCATAGGTGGAGGTCAGCGTGATCGTCTTGGACACAGCGATCTCGGCCAGCATCTCTTGGCTCATGCCCTGGAACTCGGCCGGGTACTCCATCGCCCCGACGCCGAGGATGGTGCCCTGCCCGGGCATCAGCCGGGGGACTGAGTGGTTGGTCCCGAGCGTGCCAGGGTTCGTGAGGCTGATCGTGGTTCCGGCGAAGTCGTCGGCGGTGAGTTTTCCTACTCGTGCGCGCTTGATGACGTCCTCATAGGCCAGCCAAAAGGCGACGAAGTCCATGCCCTCGCAGCCCTTGATCGAGGCGACGACCAACTGCCGGGTCCCGTCCTCCTTATGCAGGTCGATGGCCAGGCCGAGGTTGACGTGCTGCGGCGTGAGCAGCGCAGGCTTGCCGTCGACGTCGCCGAACGCGTTGTTCATCTCGGGGAAGGACTCGAGCGCCTTGACCAGCGCGTACCCGATGAGGTGGGTGAAGGAGACCTTGCCGCCGCGCGAGCGCCGGAGGTGGTTGTTGATGACGATCCGGTTGTCGGCGATCAGCTTGGCCGGCACCGCACGCACACTGGTTGCAGTGGGGACCTCCAGCGAGGCGTTCATGTTTGCCACGACCCGGGCGGCGGCACCCCGCAGTTTCGTGGACTCTGCGACCGATGACTGCGGTCCGCGCGCCGCAGTCTCGGTGCGGTCGCGCGAGACCGGCGCGGTGCTCGATTGCTTCTGGGTGGTTGCCGACGACGGTGCTGCCGACTGACTCGTCGGTGAGATGGGCGCGGATGCCGGCTTCGGCGCCGGCGCTGCGGATGCCGGCGCGGGCGAGGCAGCCGAGGCCGGCTGCGGAGCCGGGGCACCGTTGTTCTCCGGCGGTGCCGTGGCCGCGGGCGCTGCGTCGCCGGCTGGTGCGCTGCCGGACGGTGCACTGCCGGGCGGTGCGCCATTTCCGGTCGGGCTGCCGCTGGGCGGGGAGTAGTCAGCGAAGAAGTCGTGCCACGCCTCATCGACGCTGTCCGGGTCGGAGAGGTACTGCTGGTACATCTCCTCCACGAGCCACTCGTTGGGACCGAAACCTGCAATGTCGGGCTGGGTGGACAAGGGTCGCCTCGCCTCGCCTCTCGTCGAGTCAGTTCGGTCTCTGGTCGTTATGACCGCCAACCAGCGAGGTTACTCGCTAGCGCTGCCGCTAGGGCGGCGCACGGGCTGCCATTGACTGGCCAGGAGGTCAAAGGTGATCAAGTCGTCATAACTGCCGTCCCTGAGCAGTTCGGCCTGCCGCTCCCGCCCCACCTGAGTGAAGCCAGCACGTCGGGCGACCTCGATGCTGGCGGTGTTGCCGGCCGCGGCCAGGAGTTCGAGACGGCGCAAGCCCAGGCCACCTTCGGCGATCGGCGCGACCGCGTGTGCGACCAGGTGAGTGACGGCCTCGGTCATGATGCCCCGGCCGCGGGAATCCGGATGTGCCCAGTAGCCGATCTCGGCGCTTGCCTTGTCGGCGTCCAGATCCATCAGGCCGATGCTCCCCAGCAGGGAGTCGCTCTGGAGGTCTGCGATACACCACGTGACGCCACGGCCAAGGGACTGACTGACCGGCATCGACCCCAGATAGGTTTGGGCGGCCGCTTCGGTGTAAGGAACCGGCAGCAGCGACAGCCAGTGGCTGGAGCGCCCGTCCGAGCATCCCTCGATGATTCTCGAAACATCGGTACCGGCGAACGGTCGGAGCCTGATTCGATCGCCGGAGACAACGGTGGGCGTCAGCCAGCGGGTCCTCGGGCGGAGGCCGTCGCCGGCCACCACGGTCGCTATCCACGCATCAGCCAGTGGCGGAACGCCGAGTTGGCGGGGCAGAGTGCCCTGGAAGGTGAAGCCGCTGGCCCAGGCAACTCGCCGGGACGCGACATTGCCCACTCGGGCGAGCCAGGTGACCGATTCGGTTCCGTGGTTGAAGGACCAATCGAGTGCCAGGCGGACGGCTCCAGACATGGCGCCGCGGCCGCGCGCCCACGGATGCAAGATGAAGCCGATGGTTGCGGCCGGGCCGCCGCGAATGTCGAGATTTCCGGCGTAGCGCCGCGAGCCGTTCTCGTCGGGTATCTCGATCGCCCATCCGCGGGCTGTCCCGTCCCGCCAACCGGGCGCGACCCGCTCGCTGACGTACGACTCGGATTCGGTCGTTCCGTAGGGATGGGGCAGCTCTGCCCAGCGTCGGCTGACCGGATCTCGACACATCTCGACGATCGCGGGGATGTCGTCTGCGCGATGGGCGCGCAGGGAGACCCTGCCGTCGGACAGGTCGGGTACGTCCTCAGGCCATCTGCTCACATGCGGCTCACCCGGAAAGCTCAGCTGATGTCGCGACGGACCGCAAACACCCAGCCGAGGACGGCCAGCACGATCCCGTACCCAGCCAGCAGCAGCGCCCCCTGCCAGCGTTCGAGCAAGTCTGTATTCGCCGTTGTCGCGGTGATCGCCTCCAGCGTGCCGCCCGGGAGGAACTTGTATGACGTGGCGGTCGCCGGAACCGAGCGCAGGATCGGCTCCGCGACGAAGAGGTAGATCAGCGACCCGACGATCGCGGCAACCTGATTTCGCAGCAGGGCGCCAACTCCGACACCGACCAAGCCGTAGAGCGCTCCGCCGCCGATCGCGCTCAGGACCACCTCGAGGTTGTCTCCGGACAAGCTGACCGGAGCTCCCTTGGCGTTGAGCCAGGTGACAGCGATCGCGACGACAACGACGTTCACCACGACGGCGAACAGCAGGCTGATGCCGAAGTAGGTGATCAGCTTGCTGAGCACGACCTGACCGCGCTTCGGAGTGACCAGGAATGTGGGAGTCGCCGTACGGTGCCGGTACTCCTGGGTCATCCCGATGATGCCGAGGATCAGGAGGAACACCACCGCGTTCGCGCCAGCGGCCAGCGCCAGTTGACTGAACGCGTCCGAACCCAGAGGCGGAACGCCGCTCTCCGGGCTGGCTGCGGCCTCTTCTGCGAATCCGATCAGCAGCGCTGTCGAGGCGCCGGAAAGCGCGCAGGCGCCGAGGAGCAGGCCCAGCCAGACCTTCGTGGTGAACAGCTTGCGCAGTTCGGCACGGATCAGCTTGATCATGACGCCACCTCGGTACCGGATGTGACGGGGAGGTCCGCCGCCTTGAATTCCTCCTGGCCGGCGGTGAGGCGGAAGTAGATCTCTTCCAGATCCGTTGTGGCGGTTCGCAACTCATGCAGTTCGGTCCCGCTGATGAACGCGAGGTGGCCGATCTCGGCGATCGGCATGCCCCGAACCGTGAGTTCTTCGGGGGCTGTGGTTTCGACCTGGGCACCTGCCCCGACCAGCGCTTGGTGCAGCGCCGCGACGTTCGGCGATCGGAGGTGAACCGAGGCGCGGGCCGGGTCGGCGAGTTCGGCGATCGTCCCCTCGCGGACCAACTTTCCGCCGGCGATGATCACGACCCGGTCCACGGTCTGTTGAACTTCGGACAGCAGGTGGCTGGAGACCAGGATCGTCCGGCCCTGATCATGGGCCAGGTGCTGCAGGAAGTTTCGCAGCCACTGAATGCCTTCGGGGTCCAAGCCATTGGCCGGTTCGTCCAGCATGAGCACCTGCGGATCGCCGAGCAGCGCGGTCGCGAGGCCAAGCCGCTGGCGCATTCCGAGGGAGTAGCCTCCCGCCTTGCGCCGGCCGGCGTCGGTCATCCCGACCTGAGCCAGAACCGCGTCCGCCCGCTCGTCCGGGAATCCGGCGGCCGCGCAATAGACACGTAGATGGTTGCGGCCACTGCGCCCGGGATGGAAGGCGGTCTCGAGTACCGCACCGACCTTGGAACTGGGTCGCGGCAGATCCGGGTATGGCGTACCGCCATATGTGGCGGCGCCCGAATCGGGCGTGATCAAGGCAAGCGCCATCCGCAGGGTGGTTGTCTTCCCGGCACCGTTGGGCCCCAGGAACCCGGTGATCTGGCCAGGCTCGACGACGAACGAGAGGTGTTCGACTGCCTGGACGTCGCCGAAACGCTTGGACAGATCGGAGACCACGACACGTCCGGCATCAGTTGATGGGGGCACGGTGCTTGTCGACTGGGTCACGGTTACCTATCCAAGCGTCCTGCCGAGATGCACTTCCGGGGCGGGGGGCAAGCGCGCGCTGAGGTGATGCTGCGGCACTACGCTTCGACTATGGGGACCTATCAGGTGATCGTCGTCGGGACCGATGGGTCAGCATCGTCGTTGCTGGCGGTGGAGCGCGCAGGCGCGCTGGCGGGAGAGACAGGTGCACGCCTCGTGGTCGCCTGCGCGTACTTCCCCGACCAGCACGACCGCGGCCTCGAACACGCGAAGGATGTCCTGGGCAGCGAGGCCTATCAGGTCGTCGGGTCAGCACCCGCCGAGGACACGGCGCGTACGGCGGCGGACCGAGCCCGCTCGGCCGGCGCGCGAAACGTGGTGACCGCGGCGGTGACCGGCGAGCCCGTTGACGTACTGCTGACCGTCGTGGCAGAGCACCGCGCCGACCTGCTCGTGGTCGGAAATCGGGGCCTCAACACGATCAAGGGTCGGCTGCTCGGTTCGGTCCCTAGTGATGCCACCCGGCGTGCGGGCTGCGACGTCCTCGTTGTCCACACCACCGGCTGATTCACCCGTCCCGTCGGGGGAGGGGAAACTCGCGCTCGGGCTCGAGTCCGCCCTGCTCGGCGGCCCGCGGCGATATACCAGGCTAGAGGTTGCCGAGTTGGCCGGGACGCCCGTCGAGCGGCTCGAAAAGCTATGGCGGGCGATGGGATTCGCCGATGTCGATGACGAGACAAAGCTGTTCACCGACGACGACGTCGCCGCCGTACGAACCCTGGATGAGTTTGCCGCGAGCGGCTTTCTCGACGTCGAGCGAGAAGCATCCCTTGCCCGGGCGCTCGGCCAGGGCATGGCTCGCATGGCCGAGTGGCAGGTTCGTGAACTCAGGGTTGCCCTCCAGGCCGCAGGGGGCGATGTTGCGGCCGCCGATCCAGAGGCGATCGACTACCTGGTCTCCCAACTCGTCCCGCGGATGCAGAAACTGCAGGACTACATGTGGCGCCGCCACCTCGTCTCGATCGCGGGGCGGGCGCTGGCGTCGGCAGACGAGGAACTCGACGCCGTCGAGCTCGTCGTGGGCTTCGCTGATCTGGTTGGCTTCACGTCCTTGTCGCGCACGTTGCAACAGTCCGAGCTGGCCGAACTGGTGGAAGCGTTCGAGAGCCGCGTCGCCGAAGTCGTTGCTGTCAACCGTGGACGGGTCGTGAAGACGATGGGCGATGGAGTCTTGTTCGTCGCCGACGATGCGCCCTCAGGTGCTGAGATAGCACTCGGTCTGTTGGAAGCTATGGCCACCGATGAATCGCTTCCTGCGCTGCGCGTGGGTCTGGCCAAGGGGCGCGTGCTGACTCGGCTGGGCGACGTCTACAGCTCAACGGTCAACCTCGCGAGCCGGTTGACCGGACTGGCGAAGCCGGACTCGGTGCTCGTTGACGGGGCGTTCGCTGCGGCCCTGGAAGGAGATCCGCGATACCGGTTGCGGCGCTTGGGCCGGGTGTCGGTCCGAGGGTTGGACCGGCAGCGGCCGTGGGTCCTGCGGCGGGCTGAGGGTGTGGAGTCGGGGGATTCTGCCGCGAGTAGTGCGGAGCGGCCCAGTAGCGGCTGAGATTGGCTGCGGTTGGGTTTCGGAACGAAGTGCGCCCCAACGAGTGGGTTCGCGGGTGGGCTGGGTCGTTCTGCTGGGCGGCGGTTCGAGGTGGTTCTTCGTGATCTTGACCTTGTGGTGGCGACACGCCGGGAAAAGGCTCCGAAAACCGCAATAAGGTCAAGATCACGGCTGATTGCGGCTCTGACTCGGTGATCTTGACGTAAGTGTCGGTTGGCGCGTCTTTGTGGGTGGCTGAACCGACATCTTCGTCAAGATCACACGGCCAAGGTCCGCCGTAGGCGCTTCTAGACTTGGCCACCTGATGGACTTACCCACCTGATGGACGTCGAGCTTCAGCAGATCGGACTGTCGCACCCACGCGTCAAGCAGATCATCGATCTGCAGCGCAACACCGCCTCCAACCGTGCGGGAATGCTTGTCGTCGAGGGGCTCTGGGCGCACAACGTGGTGCGCGAGACCAACACTGCGGTTGAGACGTTCCTGTGGTGTCCCGAGGCGAGCTACTCCGAAGAGGCACGGCAACTGGCCGCTCAGATGGTGGGTGTCGCGGAGACCTCGTACCGGATCTCGGAGAAGGCATTGGCCCGGATCACCGAGCGGGACAAGCCCGACGGACTGGTGTCGATCGTGCGCATGCCCAACACGCAGCGGGGTGACATTCATGTCGGACCGGATGCGCTGGTGTTGGTCGCCGACGGGCTGGAGATCCCCGGAAACCTCGGAACCTTGCTCCGCACGATGGATGGCGTGGCGGCGGACTGTTTGATTCTGACCAACCGGCGGACCCGACTGTCGCACCCCAAGGTCTTTCGCGGTTCGCATGGGATGAGCCTGTCGGTGCCGACAGTCGACTTCGACGAGGTCACCGAAGCCATCGACTGGCTGGCCGCGCAGAACTTCACCGTCTATCTGGCCGACACCGAATCTTCGGTGGACTACCGGGAGGCTGACTACACGGGCCGAGTTGCCATCGTGGTCGGCAGCGAGCGGTACGGAATCTCAAGGCCCTGGTACGAGCGCGGCTACGGCGGCGTGGCGATCCCGATGCTGGGCAAATCCGACTCGCTCAACGTGTCGATCTCGGCCTCGGTGCTGCTCTACCAAGCTCGCGCGGCCAAGGACGTCGCCGCCGCCAAGCCATGAACAGGGCTGCCGAGCCCTGAAACGAGCCAGAAACGGCATTGCCGTGGTGCCCCTGGAAGGATTCGAACCTTCGCTTCTACCTCCGGAGGGTAGCGCTCTATCCCCTGAGCTACAGGGGCCGATCAACTGCCCAAAGCTGGTAGTTGCGGCGGCTCGTCAGGTTACACGGGAACTGTCTGAGTAGCCGCGATGGCACGGGAGCGGACCGGCCGGGGGTGGCGCGCAGCCATCGGTGCCGACTGCTCGGTGAGCGCAGCGATGGAGTACTCCGCGAGCAGTGCCAGTGCCCGCCGATCGGTTGATATCCGAGCTGGCAGCGCGGGCAGGCTGTGCACCTCGACCACCAGTCCACGGGTTGCGATGACTCGGCGCAGTGAGCAGATCAGCGAGTCCGGCCCGAGGAAGGCGGCCGCGGAGGTCGGTCGGCCGTCCTCGGTGCGATAGCGGATGGCCACAGGCCGTACGACGGCCCCTGCATCGATGGCCGCCTGGAACATCGCCGGTCGGAACCGGCCCATCTCGGCACCGCACCAGGTCGTGCCTTCGGGGGTGACCAGCACGCCGGTACCGGATCGCAGGACGGCGGTCACCCGACCCACGTCGCCTGGCAAGGAGCTCAGTCGGTCGCGGTCGATGAAGATCGTCCCCAAGCCGCGCGCGAACCGACCGATCAGCGGCCACGAGGCAACCTCACTCTTCGCCACCGCCGGCAACGGGAATGTCGCCAGCAGCGCGAGATTGTCGATCCACGAGATGTGATTCGCGACGTGCAGCACGCCGACTCGGCCCTTGTCCGCCGGCGTCCATCCCTGGACCTCGAGCCGGATCCCCAGTGCCGCGAGCAATAGGCATGACCAGCGCCGCGCCATCCGCTGCCGATTGCGGGTACTGAAGAACCGCGCACGGGCGAAGACCGCCGAGCCGCGAATCAGGACCATTGCGCAACGCAGCCACCGGATCAGCACTGTGCCGGGCGACACGATGGGCCGAGACGCGTCATCTGCGCAACTCGGCGTGCACGACGAGCTCGCCTGCCATGCGTGTCCGGGTACGTCCAACACGACCTCCTCGTACCAGGGGTACGTACGAGGTGACGCTAGGAACGCCGGACGGCGCGACGGTGAAGGACACGTGCCGTCAAGGTGGCGATCGGATGTGGATCAGGGAGCGGGGAGCGGCGTCCCGTCGCGTGCGGTCAACATGTCGGTCAACGTGACGATCTCGGCAGCCTGGGTGTCAGCAATAGACTGCGCAAGCGTCCGTACGGCGCTGATGTCGGCGTGCGCTGCCGCGTATTGCGCCATCGGAGCTCCGCCTTGGTGATGCCGAATCATGAGCTGCAGGAACAGGACGTCGAACTCCGAACCCTGCGCCGCGCGTAGCTCGTCGAGCTCTTCGGCGTTGGCCATTCCCGGCATCAGACTGCCCGATGGCCCCATCGATGCCGAGTCCGTGCCGCCCATGTCCGTGCCGCCCATGTCCATGCCGTCGTGGTCGTGGCCGGCTGTCATCCAGCTCATCGGCGCGCCGGTGGACTGAGACAGCCCCCAGACGGACAACCAGCCCTGCATCTGACCCACTTGGCTCAGCTGGACCGTTTCGATGTCATAGGCGATGAGCGCTATCTCCGGGTCCGCGCTGCGATCTCGAGCCAGACCTGCCATGAGCACGGCTTGGCGGTGGTGGATGGACATGTCCCGCGCGAAACCCGCATCGACCGAGTCAGTCGCAGGGGTCGGCGTCCGACCGATCCCCAGAATGACCGCGCCGGCCCCGCCGATGGCGATCAGTGCCACGGCAACAAGCGCGCCGAGGCCGATCTGCCACCAGCGGGACTTCATGGCGTCGTGGGTGCGTCGGTGTTCACCGGACCCGTGGTCGGTGTCCGCGACGCCTCTCCCTCGAGGACCGGATCGGAAAGGAACGTCGGCTGGGAGCAGCCCGCCCCGACCTCAGGGAACTCCTCCGGGTTCTGCCGGAGCACCTGGATGAAGTCGTTGATCCGGGAGTCGTCGACCGAGTCCACGAAGAGCTGGTGGTTCCAGGACTGCAGGCTGATCGGCGAGGTCAAGCCCTCGTACGGAGACAGCATGATGTACGGCTGATTCTGAACGTACTGGGTGAGTACGGCCAGGTCGTCATCACTGATGTCGGGGTTGTAGGTGATCCAGACCGCACCGTGCTCGAGGGAGTGGATGGCATTCTCCGAGCGGATCTGCTGGTCGTACACGGCTCCATCGCAGTCCGCCCAGTAACCGTCGTGCGGGCCACCGATCGGCGGCGACTCGTCATAGGTGACGTCCGTAGTGACGTGCTCTTGCCCGGCCGCGTACTCCGCGATCGTGATCCCGTCGATGTCGCTGGGCGAATCCGGGACAGCCGAAGAGTTCGCCTGGTAGACCGCGTAGCCGATTGCGCCCGCTGCGAAAACGAGCACGGCGATCGTGGCAATGATCGTGCCCCATGGCTTCGGCGTACCCACCCGAACTGCCGGAGCAGGACGCCGGCCCCCTCTGCCGCCGCGCCCATTCGACTTCGTCGGGGGGGCTTTCGGCTTCTTGCGTGCGCCGTCTGCCGAACCACCGTCACCAAAGCGCCGGCCGCTCGAACTGACGCTCTTTGCGCTTTTCGTCCCCTTCGGCGCTGTCGTGGACTTTGCCGACTTCACGGTCGCGCCGGACTTCGCAGTCTTGGCGGTTGCGGCCGAATTCTCAGTCTTGCCGGTCGTTCCGGGCCGCGCGGTCTTCTTGGTCACGCCAGGCCTCGTGGTCTTCGCGGTCATGCCGGGCTTGACAGCCTTCGCCGACTTCGCCGGCGGGGTCTTCTTGGCCACGGGAGCGGCGTCCTCGGCTTCGACATTCTCGTCGTCATTCTCGTCGTCGATCGAGTCCGTCGACTCGATCGGGTCATCGACCTGGACCGCCGTACGGGTGGGCGCGGTCTTGCGCGGCCGGGAGTTCGCCATTCAGTTTCTGCCTCGGAAAGATAGGAGGTTGGTGGGCACGCGCGGGGCGCGGGCCAGATGAGCCAGTCACGTCCAGTGTAGGAGGTCGCCGTTTTCGGCACGGGGCGTGCATTGGTGATGCCCGGCACGCCAGGCGCTGCGCGGTGAGTGGCTCTTCTACGCTGAGCGGGTGACACCGGAGGATCTCGCGGCTTCGATCGCCCATGCCGTTGAGCAGGCCGTCGAAGCTGGGCAGCTCTCGGTCGGGGTGACCGATCCGGTCGTCGTTGAGCGCCCGAAGAACAGGGAGCACGGCGACTACGCCACGAACGTGGCGATGCGCCTGGCCAAGCCGAACTCCCGCTCGCCACGCGAGATCGCCGAGTTGCTCGCGACTGCCTTACGCGGGGTCGACGGAATCGAGGCCGTCGACATCGCCGGCCCGGGATTCCTCAACATCCGGCTGGCTGCGGCCGCTCAAGGGGCACTGGTCCGGGTCATCGCGGGGCGAGGGGCTGACTACGGCCACACGGACGCACTCGCCGGAGAGCACCTCAACCTCGAGTACGTCTCAGCCAACCCGGTGGGACCACTCCACATCGGCCACGCCCGCTGGGCAGCAGTCGGTGACTCCTTGGCCCGGCTGCTGAAGGCAACCGGCGCCGAGGTCACCCGTGAGTACTACTTCAACGATGCCGGCGGTCAGATCGACCGGTTCGCCGCATCCCTTGATGCCGCCGCCCGCGGTGAGCCGCCGCCGGCCGACGGCTACCAGGGCGACTACATCAACGCGGTCGCTCTGCAAGTCGTGGCCGCGAACCCGGGTCTGCTCGAGCAGCCGCCAGAAACAGCGTTGAAGGTGTTCGCCCACGACGGCATCGAGTTGATGTTCACCCTGATCCGCACATCGCTTGCCGAATTCGGGGTCAGCTTCGACGTCTTCTTCAACGAGCGCGAGTTGCATGCCTCGGGTGCCGTCGAGGCGACCGTGCAGAAGCTGCGCGACGCGGGTCACGTGTACGAGGCGGATGGCGCCGTCTGGTTGCGCACCACCGATTTCGGTGACGACAAGGACCGGGTGATCGTACGAAGCGATGGCCGGCCGACGTACTTCTGCGCTGACCTCGCCTACTACGTCGACAAGCGCCGGCGTGGCGCCGACCGGGTCGTCATCCTGCTGGGCGCCGACCACCACGGCTACATCGGGCGGATGCGCAGCCTCGTCGCGGGCCTGGGCGAGGACCCCGACCAGACCCTGGAGATCATCATCGGCCAGATGGTCAACATTCACGGCGACAAGATGAGTAAACGCTCGGGCAACCTGCTGAACCTGGACGAGCTGGTCTCCACCATCGGCGTCGATGCGGCCCGCTATGCGCTCGTGCGTTCCTCGATGGACTCCACGATCGAGCTCGATCTCGATCTGTGGGCGAGTCAGACCTCGGACAACCCGGTCTTCTACGTCCAGTACGCACACGCGCGGATCGCCTCGCTGCTGCGTAACGCTGACGAGCTCGGTCATCCGTTGCCGGATCTGGACACGGTCGCACTCGAACGGCTCAGCCACGAGAAGGAATCCGAGCTGCTTGCCGCGTTGGGTGAGTTTCCCCGCATCCTGGCCGCGGCCGCACAATTCCGCGCACCGCATCGGGTCGCTCGGTATCTCGAGGAGCTGGCCGGCACCTATCACCGCTTCTACGACGCCTGTCGCATTCTTCCGCGTGGCGACGAGGAACCGGCGCCAGAGATGGGCGCGCGGTTGTGGCTGTCTGAAGCCACCAGGACAGTTCTGGCCAACGGGCTGGGCGTGCTCGGCGTGAGCGCACCGGAGCGCATGTGAGGGCTCACCCGGCCGGGCCGTTGCACGCCGGCCTGGCCGTCCCTGAGGGTGCGCCCACAATTCCGGCCGACCTGAGCGAGCTCGATCCTGGCGTCTGGCCGCGTAACGCCGAACGCCGTGACGGAGTCCTGCACGTGGCAGGGGTCGACGTACGCGAACTCGCAGACGTGCATGGCACGCCCGCATACGTACTCGACGAGGCGGATTTCCGGTCGCGGTGCCGCGACTTCGCTGCGGCATTCGCGGGTGCCGACGTGCATTACGCCGGTAAGGCGTTCCTGTCCGGACGGGTCGCGCAGTGGGTGGAGGAAGAGGGCCTGTTCCTCGACGTCTGCACCGGCAACGAACTGGCGCTGGCGCTTGCCGCGGGTTTCCCCGCCGAGCGTGTGTCGCTGCATGGCAACAACAAGTCATCGGCCGAGCTCGCCCATGCCCTGACTGCCGGGGTCGGGCGGATCGTCCTGGACTCCGCTGAGGAGATTGCCCGCCTGGGCTTCCTCGCCGACGAACAGGGCGTGCGAGCAAACGTCATGCTCCGCGCCACCGTCGGGGTCGAGGCCCACACCCACGAGTTCATCGCGACCGCGCACGAGGACCAGAAGTTCGGCTTCTCGCTGTCCTCCGGATCCGCTCACGAGGCGGTACGCCGTGTCCTGGGTCTGCCGAGCCTGAACCTCGTCGGAATTCACAGCCACATCGGCTCGCAGATCTTCGACACGGCCGGCTTCGAGGTCGCCGCTCATCGCGTGGTCGGCTTGCTGCGGGACGTCCGAGACGAGCACGGTGTCGAACTCCCCGAGCTCAACCTCGGCGGTGGATTCGGCATCGCCTACCTCTCCGGGGATGATCCGGCCGAGCCCAAGGCATTAGCTGGCTCACTGACGTCCATCGTCACGCAGGAGTGCGCCAGCAGTGGCCTGCCCGTACCCCGGCTCGCCATCGAACCAGGACGCGCCATCGCCGGTCCCGGAACGGTCTCCTTGTACGAGGTCGGCACCGTGAAGGCAGTCGATCTGGGCGGACACACCCGCACGTTCGTATCCGTCGACGGCGGTATGAGCGACAACATCCGGGCGGCGCTCTACGACGCGACCTACACATGCGCGCTCGCATCTCGGGTGGGAGCGCCCGGCCCGATGCTTGCTCGGGTCGTCGGAAAGCATTGTGAGACAGGCGATATCGTCGTTCGGGACACTTGGCTACCGGAGGACCTGGTTCCCGGCGATCTGATCGCGGTGGCCGGGACCGGTGCGTACTGCCGTTCGATGGCCAGCAACTACAACCAATTGGGCCGCCCACCGGTCGTGAGCGTTCGGGACGGACGGATGGACACACTGCTCCGGCGAGAGACCGCCGCAGACCTCTGGCGGCTGGATGCCGCATTGACCGAAGCGCAGCCATGAACCCCATTCGAGTAGCCCTTCTCGGGCACGGCGTCGTCGGCAGCGCCGTGGCCAGGTTGCTCGTCAGCCAGGGTCCCGACCTCGCCGCCCGGATCGGTCGCCCGGTCGCGTTGTCCGGCGTCGCGGTACGCCGTCCGGACCGGCACCCGGAGATCGCCGCCGAACTGCTGACCACCGACTCGGCGGCTCTCGTCACACGCGAGGACGTCGACATCGTCATCGAGGTGATCGGTGGTGTCGAGCCGGCCAGCGGACTGATCAGAACCGCGATCAAGGCGGGCAAGTCGGTCGTGAGTGCGAACAAGGTCTTGCTGGCCGACGAGGGTGCCGCTCTGCATGCGTTGGCTGCCGAATCCGGCGTGGACCTGTATTACGAAGCTGCTGTCGCGGGGGCCATTCCGTTGTTGCGCCCGCTGCGTGAATCGCTCGCGGGAGACCAGATCTCACGCGTCATGGGCATCGTCAACGGGACGACCAACTACATCCTGAGCCGGATGGACGCCACAGGGGCCAGCTTCGCCGAGGCGCTGGACGAGGCGTCGGAGCGTGGCTACGCCGAGGCGGACCCGAGCGCGGACATCGACGGCTTCGACGCTGCAGCCAAGGCTGCGATTCTGGCCGGCCTCGCCTTCCACACGCCGGTCAGCACCCAGGACGTCTACCGCGAGGGCATCTCCCGGGTGAGCGCAGCCGATGTGCGGGCCGCTCAGGACATGGGTTCGACCATCAAGCTGCTGGCAATCTGCGATCGCGTGAGCGGGACTGACGGCGAGAGCGTCGCCGTACGCGTGCACCCGGCCATGATCCCGCGCACGCATCCACTGGCTGGCGTGGGAGATGCCTTCAACGCGGTCTTCGTCGAAGCCGATGCCGCCGGCGAGCTGATGTTCTACGGGCGCGGTGCCGGCGGGGAACCGACCGCCAGCGCCATCCTCGGTGACCTCGTGGCGGTCGCCCGCAACCGGCTCGCAGGTGCGATCGGACCGGGAGCGAGTGCCTATGCGGCGCTTCCGATCCGGGCGATGGCCTTGACCCCCACTCGCTATCACATCAGCCTCGATGTCGCCGACCGGCCGGGCGTCCTGGCCGCGGTCGCCAGCGAATTCGCCACCCACGACGTCTCGATCTCGACGGTGCGCCAGGACGGGCGAGGCGACGAGGCGACTTTGGTCATCGTGACGCACACCGCGACCGACTCCGCACTCGCCGCCACCGTGGCCGGTTTGCGCGGACTGGACATGGTTCGCGACGTCACCAGCGTCATGCGCGTCGAAGGCCTGTGATGCCGCCCGCCGGGGGCCGTGCGCCGTGGCGTGGAGTGATCGACGCGTATCGGGATCGCCTCCCGCTCACCGATGCCACCCCGAACATCACTCTCTACGAGGGCAATACGCCACTCATGCCGGCCCGAGTGCTCTCCGATCGCATGGGCTGCGAGGTGTTCCTCAAGGTCGAGGGGCTCAACCCCACCGGCTCGTTCAAGGACCGGGGGATGACCGTGGCCATCAGCCACGCTGCCGAGGAGGGCGCCGAGGCGGTGATCTGCGCGTCGACCGGAAACACCAGCGCCAGCGCCGCGGCCTATGCCGCTCGTGCCGGGATGTTGTGTGTCGTGCTGGTGCCGCGCGGGAAGATTGCGCTGGGCAAGCTCGCCCAAGCACTGGTCCACGGGGCCCGCCTGCTGCAGGTCGACGGCAATTTCGACGACTGCCTGGCGCTGGCCAGCAAGCTCGCGATGGACTACCCGGTGAGCCTGGTCAACAGCGTGAACGACTACCGCGTGGAGGGACAGAAGACCGCAGCCTTCGAGATCGTGGATGCGCTGGGCGATGCACCTGACATCCACTGCCTGCCCGTGGGCAACGCGGGCAACATCTCGGCCTACTGGCAGGGCTACGTCGAGTACGCCGACGACGGGCCTGCTGCCAAGCGGCCGCGGATGTTCGGCTTCCAGGCGGCCGGAGCCGCCCCGATCGTGCTGGGTCATGTGGTGGACGAGCCGTCCACCATCGCCACCGCGATCAGGATCGGGAACCCCGCGTCCTGGACGAAGGCCGAGCGCGCCCGCGATGAGAGCGGGGGGCGGATCGATGCGGTGACCGACCGGGAAATCCTCGCCGCCTACCGACTCCTGGCTCGCCAGGAAGCCGTCTTCGTCGAGCCGGCGTCGGCGGCGAGCGTCGCGGGCCTGCTCAAGTCGCACACCGCCGGCCTGATCGAGCCCGGTCAACGGATCGTCTGCACGCTGACCGGCAATGGGCTCAAGGACCCGGACTGGGCGATCTCGGGCTCGGCGGCGCCGCTCACGATCGCAGTGGACGCCGAGGCTGCGGCCTCAGCACTCGGGCTGGGCTGAGCAGTGATCCGGCTACGGGTGCCGGCCACGAGTGCGAACCTCGGTCCTGGCTTCGACAGTGTGAGCCTGGCTCTGAGCTTGTACGACGAGGTCACCGTGACAGCCCGCACCGACGCCGAGGTACGCATCCACATCGAGGGACTCGGCGCCGACTCGCTACCCCGGGACGAACGACATCTGCTGCTCAGCTCCATGCGAACCGCCGCTGAGACGTTCGGGTTGGACCTGGCCGGCGTCGAAATTCGGGCGAACAACGCCATCCCTCAGGGCCTCGGGTTGGGATCGTCGGCAGCCACCATCACCGCCGGCGTCGCCGCCGCATGGATGTTGCGTCCTGGGCGCCCAGAGTTGGATCGGGCAGCCGTGCTCGCGGTTGCCGCAGCGCTGGAGGGGCATCCCGACAACGTCGCCGCCTGCGTCTACGGGGGTCTGACGGTGAGCTGGCTGGGACCCGACCGGGCCGCAGCAGCCGCCGTACGAGTGCATCAGGACATCCATGCCGAGTTGTTCCTTCCCGCACATGGGTTGTCCACCGACACGGCCCGGGCGCTGCTTCCGGCCGCCGTCCCGCATGCGGATGCAGCGTTCAATGCGGGCCGCAGCGCGCTCCTGCTTCACGCGTTGACCGGCGCGCCGGATTTCCTCTTCGAGGCGACCGAGGACCGGTTGCACCAGCCCTACCGTGCCTCGGCCATGCCAGAGAGTGCCGCCCTCTTGGCCGACCTGCGCAGATCCGGCATTCCGGCGGTCATCTCCGGCGCCGGACCCAGCGTCCTTGCTCTGGCCGGCCCCCGACACGCCCGGGCGATTGAGGTAATCGAAGTACCGCCCGGCTGGACTCGGCAGCGATGTTCGATCTCAGCCGGCCTGACCGCGACAGCAGAAATGGACGCTCGGGAATAGCAGACCGGGGACCCCTGTTGTGTCCGGTGACACCGCCGTCTAGGCTTACGGTGTTGCCGCCCCCTAGGGGCGAGCCTCACGCGGAGCACACCGCCTGCGTCGTAACCTCTTCGCCGCCGCCGCGAAAGCTTCGTATCTCCCGATCCGGCTCCGACCTTTGACTCCTGTCATCGGAGGCAGGCCAGCGGCCTCGCGTCGCCCATGAATCGGGCGCACCACCAGCTGGGCAGTACGCCCAGCAGACACACCCCGCAGGGAAGGACCTGTACGTGACAGAAACCACAGACCTCGTGACCCCGGAGGCCACAAGCCCCCAGCGAAACGAGGCCGGCGACGCCCGTTCCGACCATTCGAACGGCGCCGCCCCCGCCGCCACTTCACTCAGTGCGGCGACCAGCACAACCGCCACGACCCCGACTGCCGCGACGACCGAGCCAGAGGCCAAGCCTCGCCGGCGCGCAACCGGCTTGAGCGGAATGTTGCTCCCCGAACTCCAGCAGCTCGCCGGTCAACTCGGGCTCAATGGCACAGCGAAAATGCGCAAGGGCGACCTCGTGAGCGCCATCAAGGCCGCGCAATCGGGACCGGCTGCAGCTACGGCCGAGGGTGCCCCCGCTCACGACATTGTCAAGCCGGCAACTGCCGCCCCCTCGAGCACCGCTGGGGACGCCGACGGCGCCTCCGCACCTGCGCGCAACTCCAGTGAGCGCGGCCGTCGGGTCCGTGGCGACTCCGCAGAGCGCGCAGGCGCCCGGACGTCATCCGACCCGGCCGAGACCGAGCGGGGTGCCGCCGATCGCACCACCGGCAACGCGGGCACGGCTCGTGACGAGTCCGGCGGCGATACCCGGCAAGCAACCGCGGGAATGACAACCGCGGTGGCAACGACGGCCGCGGCACTGAGCCGCGCAACGACAATCGAAACAACAACGACAACCGCAACAGCAATGACAACCGCAACAGCAATGACAACCGCAACAGCAATGACAACCGCAACAGCAATGACAACCGCAACAGCAATGAGAACCGCAACAGCAATGACAACCGCGGCGGTAACCGCAACGATCGCAACAGCAACAACCGGGACAACAGCAACCGGGACAGCAATCGCGATCGTGACAACAGCGACCGCGGTCCGGACCGGCCAGACGATGACGACTTCGACGGCGGCAGCCGCCGCCGGGGGCGCGTTACCGCGACCGCAACCGTCGCGGCCGGCGCGGGAGCGGCGCTGGTGGCACGAGCTCACCAACGAGCCCGAGCCGACGATCAGCCGAGGACGACGTCCTGATCCCGGTCGCCGGCATCCTCGACGTCCTGGACAGCTACGCGTTCATCCGGACGACGGGCTACCTGACCGGCTCCGAACGACGTCTACGTCTCGCTGTCCCAGGTCCGCAAGCTACGGCCTGCGGCGCGGCGACGCCGTCACCGGTGCCGTGCGCCAGCCGCGGGAGGGCGAGCAGCCGGGACAAGTACAACGCCCTGGTCCGGCTGGACACCATCAACGGCATCGACCCGGAGCGAGGCCCGCAAGCGGCCGGAGTTCAACAAGCTCACGCCGCTGTACCCGCAGGATCGGCTGCGGCTGGAGACCGAGTCCCAGCATCCTCACCACCCGGGTCATCGACCTGGTCATGCCGATCGGCAAGGGCCAGCGGGCGCTGATCGTCAGCCCGCCCAAGGCCGGCAAGACGATGGTGCTGCAGGCGATCGCCAACGCGATCACCACCGAACAACCCCGAGTGCCACCTCATGGTCGTCCTGGTCGACGAGCGGCCCGAGGAAGTCACCGACATGCAGCGCTCGGTCAAGGGTGAGGTCATCGCCTCGACCTTCGACCGGCCGCCGACGGACCACACCACGGTCGCCGAGCTGTCCATCGAGCGGGCCAAGCGCCTGGTCGAGCTCGGCCACGACGTGGTCGTCCTGCTGGACTCGATCACCCGCCTCGGCCGGGCGTACAACAACGCCTCGCCGGCCAGCGGCCGCATCCTGTCCGGTGGTGTGGACTCCACCGCCCTGTACCCGCCGAAGCGGTTCCTCGGCGCGGCCCGCAACATCGAGAACGGCGGCTCGCTCACCATCCTCGCCACCGCGCTGGTGGAGACCGGTTCCACCGGTGACACGGTGATCTTCGAGGAGTTCAAGGGCACCGGCAACGCCGAGCTCAAGCTGGACCGCAAGCTGGCCGACAAGCGGATCTTCCCGGCGGTCGACGTCGACGCCTCCGGCACCCGCAAGGAAGAGATCCTGCTGTCCGCCGGACGAGCTCGCCGTCGTCATCAAGCTGCGCCGGGTGCTGCACGCCCTCGACCCGCAGCAGGCGATCGAGCTGCTGCTGGACAAGCTGCGGAAGACGACGCACCAACGTCGAGTTCCTGATGCAGATCCAGAAGACGACGTTGGGGCCGAACGAGTATGACGCCGTCTGGCCGGCGAACCCGCGGGGAATACCGCGCCGGCCCGCGGCCTTACACTCGGCGCCGACACCAAGGAGCGAAGAAGACCATGAAACCCGACATCCACCCCGCCTACGTGGACACCCAGGTGACCTGTAGCTGCGGAAACACCTTCATGACGCGCAGCACCGCCAAGAACGGCACGCTGCACGCCGAGGTGTGCTCGGCCTGCCACCCTTCTACACCGGAAAGCAGAAGATTCTGGACACCGGTGGCCGGGTTGCGCCGCTTCGAGCGCCGCTTCGGCAAGCGGACCACGACGGAAACCGCAAAAGCAGACAACTAGCACCACGACGGCGCCTGCGCGTCCACCACTGGTGGGCCGCAGGCGCCGTTTGCTGTCTCGAGGCAAACCGCGAGTCACAGTTCTTGGCGGTTTCCGCAGAAACCGCCACGGGACGGTCTCGCGGTTTCCGCAGAAACCGCCAGGGATCCGGTAGGAGAGGAGCAGGTCATGAGCATCAACACCGCCGAACCGCACCGTTTGACCGAGATCCTCGCCGAATACCAGGAGCTGAATCCGCCCTGGCCGATCCCGCGGTCCACTCCGACGGCGCTCGCGCCCGTACCCTCGCTCGGCGCTACTCGCGCCTGGGCCCGATCGTGTCCACCCATCGAGAGCTCGAGGCTGCCCGCGGCGATCTGGTTGCGGCTCGTGAGCTGGCCGAGAGGATCCGGGTTTCGCGGTGGAGGCCGACCAACTCGCCGTACGGATCGAGGCGCTCGACCGAACGCCTCGAGGAGTTGCTGCTACCCCGCGACCCCAACGACGACAAGGACGTCATCCTCGAGATCAAGGCCGGCGAGGGCGGCGAGGAATCCGCTTTGTTCGCCGGTGACCTGTTGCGGATGTATCTGCGCTACGCCGAGCGCAAGGGCTGGCAGACCGAGGTTCTCGATGCGAGCCGAGTCCGACCTCGGCGGGTACAAGGACGTCAGCGTCGCGATCAAGGCACGGACGGCAGACGAACCGGGGATCTGGTCCCGGCTGAAGTGGGAAGGCGGCGTGCATCGCGTGCAGCGGGTGCCGGTCACCGAATCCCAGGGCCGCATCCACACCTCGGCCGCAGGTGTTCTCGTCATGCCCGAGGCCGAGGACGTCGAAGTGACCGTCGACCCCAATGACCTGCGGATCGACGTCTATCGCTCGTCTGGACCCGGCGGGCAGAGCGTCAACACGACTGACTCCGCCGTACGGATCACCCACTTGCCGACCGGGCTCGTGGTGAGTTGCCAGAACGAGAAGTCGCAACTGCAGAACCGGGAGCAGGCCATGCGCATCCTGCGGGCCCGGCTGCTGGCCGCGGCACAGGAAGAGGCGGCCAGGGCGGCCAATGACGTCCGGCACAGCCAGGTACGTACGGTCGATCGCAGCGAGCGGATCCGGACCTACAACTTCCCCGAGAACCGGCTGGCCGATCACCGGATCGGATTCAAGGCCAACAACCTCGAACAAGTCCTGGACGGCGATCTCGACGCCATTATCGAGGCCCTGGTGCTCGCGTCCCGCACCGAGCAACTGGCCGGCTCGGGTGACACCGGGTCCCTCTGACCGCTTTGCCTACCTTGACCGCTCGGCTCCTTCGGCCTTGTGGACGTCAACGGAGGGCGGCGTGCATAGGCTTCACCGATGACCCAGGCCACTGAGGTGCTCGGCTCCGATTTGCTGACGGAGGTCGCGAGTGCCCTGACGATCGTCTCCTCAACTGCCGTGCTCGCGGCACTGCTCCTGGCCTGGAACCGTTCTGCGCGCAGAACCATGAGCAGCGTCCGCCGCGACGTGCTGCGTTGTCTCACGCCGGGGCACGCGCGTGAGTGGCGAACTCGCCAGCTTGTGAAGAAGCACGTTGCCGAGCTCCGCAGCGAGAGGCATCACAGTGTCGGCGGGGAACTCGAGTGGCTTGCCCGGGCGACGGGCAAGGCCCCGCACATGTCGCTGACACTGGTGGTCGAGGCCGCGCGGCTGCATCGGATAGCCGCTCTGTACGAGGCGTATTCGGCCCGTTTGGACAGCCGTGTGCTGCTCGGCTCAACGAGCGTGCCGATCTTGGACCGGGACCGGAACCTTGCCATTGGAGTGGCTGACCGGCTGCGCGAATCTTTGGATGCCGAGGAACCCAGCGCCCTCCTGACCAATCGACCGGAGATGTTCGAGGGTGCGGCTGGGGAGGTCCTGACCTGGCATTGCCGTGTGCATCGCGACGAGCGTCTGGTGGGTTATGACCTGATGGTGTCGCATCGGCGACATCGAGTCGTGCCTGACGTTCCGGCTGCCATCCATCGCGCCCATGAGGACGGCGCTCTCTACGAAGTTCTGCGTACTGACGAGGATGAATGTCAGCGCTTGACGTCGTACTTCTCCAATCAGTGGTTTCGATTTGATGCAGCCATGCCACGGGTCACGCGATGGGCCGTGCAGCGGGACCGCTCCAACGGGCGGCCGCGCTTGGACTTGCACCTGGCCGAGTGCACGTTCTCCACCGTCCTGCTCGATCACTATCCGCCACGGGAGTCAGCGGGAGACATGCGGAGGGAGCGCATCGGAACAGTTGGTCGGGCGGCCAACGGCAAGGTTGGCATGCTCACGATCGCCCTCATGGTGGTCACCGCGGATCGGAAGCTCGTCTTTGCGAGTCGATCCCGGCATGTGGCAACCGGAGAGAACCTGCTCGGGCCGACGGTGAGCGGGAATCTCGAGTTGAACAGTCGTCGGCGCTTGGACGCTGACTTCGACACGGACGGGATTCCCGACCCCATCGGTGTGGCAGTTCGCGAGGCCCGGGAGGAGTTGGGGCTGGTCCTGGACCGGGCAACGGTCGACTGTCTTGGACTGGGGAGCATCGACAACAAGCAGGAGCGTGGAACCAACGTGCTCCTGCTGAGTGCGCGTGTTGCCGAGAGCAGTACCGAAGTCGCCAGTCGACTGATGTGGGCGGATCGTTTAGAAGGTCAATGGGAAGTGGACTACGTCGATGTAGTGTCCCTGCCGGACAGCAGCGATATTCGGACACGGATTGTTGAGTGGGTGCTGCTCACCGACGAGTTGGCCTCAAACGCCAAACTGGCAGCAATAGCGACACTGTGCGACTTCTCGCCCGAAAGAGTGGTCATTCCTCCGTCCTGGATCGCGTAGCGCCCGACATCAGCGAATTCCGACATCGGATCGGCACGGTCAGCCCATCCGACAAGGCGCGGGCCGGGGTGAGTGCCGCGCGACCCGATCAGGGCCAACCGCAGGCGGGATGATGGCTGCATGATCCAGCGGTTCGACTGTTCCGACGAGACCCAGCGTCGTGATGGCCTCGACGCGGCCGCCACGGCGATCCGGGCCGGCCAGTTGGTCATCCTGCCGACTGACACGGTCTACGGAGTCGCTGCAGACGCGTTCACTCCGCGTGCGATCACCGGACTGCTGGCCGCCAAGGGGCGCGGGCGAGCGATGCCGGTCCCGGTGCTCATCGCCGACACCGACACCCTCGAGGGAGTCTCGATCAACCTGAGCTCGGCGGCGCGGCTGCTCACCCGGGCGTGCTGGCCGGGCGGGCTGACCGTGATCGTCGAACACCCGCCGACGCTGGCCTGGGACCTCGGGGACGCACAGGGGACGGTGGGCGTACGGGTACCCAATGACGACCTGACCCGCGACCTGCTGCGCGAAACCGGCCCGTTGGGCGTCTCCAGCGCAAACCGCTCCGGCCATCCACCGGCGCGTACGGCCGCGGAGGCGATCGAGCAGCTCGGCGACCACGTGGCGGTGGTGCTGGATGACGGCCCGCGGCCGGATGGTGAACCCAGCACCATTGTCGACTGCACCGCCGAGCCGCCTCGGGTGCTTCGCGTGGGTGCAGTTCCGGAGAGTCGGTTGCACTATCTCGTCCCGTCCCTCCGTACGGTTGCAGCCGAACCCATTACCCCGGAGCCTGAGCCGGTCCCAGCACAGCCGAGTCACGAGGAGCACGACCAACCATGACCACCTATTGGGGTCCCGATTTCAACGCCCTACGGGATCGCGACCCGGAAATCGCCGATGTCGTCCTCGGGGAGCTCGACCGGCTGCGCAGCGGACTGCAGTTGATCGCCAGCGAGAACTTCACCAGCCCCGCCGTGCTGGCCGCGCTCGGGTCGACCCTGTCCAACAAGTACGCCGAGGGGTATCCGGGTCGGCGCTACTACGGCGGCTGCGCCGAGGTGGACAAAGCCGAGGAGATCGGCATCGCCCGGGCGAAGGAACTCTTCGGCGCCGACCATGCCAACCTCCAGCCGCACTCCGGAGCCAATGCCAACCTGGCCGCCTACGGCGCGTTCATGTCGCCGGGCGACACCCTGCTGGGCATGGCCCTACCGCACGGCGGTCATCTCACCCACGGCACCAAGGTCTCGTTCTCCGGCAAGTGGTTCCACGCCAAGCACTACGGCGTACGCAAGGAGACCGAACACATCGACTACGACGAGGTCCGCGACCTCGCCCGCGAACACCGACCCGAAGTTGATCGTGTGCGGCGGCTCCGCGATCCCACGCACGATCGACTTCGCCCTCTTCCGGGAGATCGCGGACGAGGTCGGCGCGATTTTGATCGTCGACGCCGCGCATTTCATCGGGCTGGTCGCGGGCAAGGCGATCCCCAGCCCCGTGCCGCACGCCGACGTCGTCACATTCACCACGCACAAGGTGCTGCGTGGCCCGCGGGGCGGCGCGATCGTGTGCAAGGCCGAGCACGCCAAGGCGATCGACAAGGCGGTCTTCCCGATGATGCAGGGCGGGCCGCTCATGCACGCGGTGGCCGCCAAGGCGGTCAACCTCAAGGAGTGCATGACCCCGGAATACCAGGCCTACGCCCGCCAGGTGATCGTCAACGCACAGGCGCTGACCAAGGGCCTGGAGGACGAGGGACTGCGTGCCGTCACCGGCGGCACCGACACCCATCTCGCGCTGCTGGACGTGTCCGAGGTCGGGGTGACCGGTGCCGAAGCCGAGTCCCGCTGTGATGCCGCCGGAATCGTCCTGAACAAGAATGCGATCCCGTACGACCCGCAGCCACCGAGCGTCGCCTCCGGAGTCCGGGTGGGCTCGCCGTCGGTGACGACGCAGGGCATGGGGCCCGACGAGATGGCCCGGATCGCGCGCCTGATCGGCCGGGCGATCCGGGACACGACCGGAGACGACGTGGCGTCGGTCGCGGCGGAGGTGGCGGAGTTGGTCAATGCCCACCCGGCCTATCCCGAGCCCGCGTCCTGACACCACCGTGCTCCGGTCGGTGACCAGCGGTGCGTGAGTATTCGGTCGTTCTGCTGACCGCCGCGATCATCACCTTCTTCGCGACCTCGGTCATCCGTACGCTCGCTCGGCACTTCCGCGCGATGACCCAGGTCCGCGACCGTGATGTCCACGCCATCCCGACCCCTCGCTGGGGCGGGTTCGGCATGTACGCCGGCGTTGCCGCGGGCATGCTGGTTGCCCACCAGCTGCCGGCGCTGCAGCGCACCTTTGACTACAGCTCCGAGACCACGGCTGTTCTCGCGGCCGGAGGACTCATCTGCCTGCTCGGTGCGGTGGACGACCGGTTCGATCTGGACCCCCTGACGAAGTTCGTCGGTCAGATCGCCTGCGCCGGGGTGATGGTCCTGCTCGGTGTGCAGCTGCAATACGTCTACGTCCCGTTCGGTGGCATCGGCACCGTGTCCCTGGGATCCGATGTCGGCGTACCGCTGACGATCCTGCTGACCGTGCTGGCGATCAACGCCATGAACATGGTCGACGGTCTCGACGGCCTGCTGGTGGGTGTTGCCGGTATCGCCGCGCTGGCGTTCTTCGCGTACTCGTACTACCTCGCCAGGACCGGGTTCAATGACGTCGCGTCCGCCCCGACCCTGACGACCGCGTTGCTCGCAGGTGCCTGCCTCGGGTTCCTGCCGCACAACTTCTTCCCGGCCAGGATTTTCCTGGGCGATACCGGCTCGATGCTGATCGGCCTGATGCTCTCGGCCGCCGCGGTCTCGGCAGCGGGCAAGACGGACCCGCAGACGCTCTCCTCGCTCAGCGGCGTCCTACCCCTGACCCTGCCCTTGCTGATCCCACTCGCGGTCCTCGCCATTCCGCTGGTCGACCTGGTCCTAGCTGTCCTGCGCCGGACCCGGGCCCGCCGATCACCGTTCGCCCCTGACAAGCAGCACTTGCATCACCGGTTGTTGGAGATCGGACACTCCCAACGGCGGGCGGTGTTGACCATGTACCTCTGGTCGGCGCTCCTCGCCTTCGGCACGGTGGCCATCGCGATCACGCAGCAGACGATTCCGGTGCTGCTCGGAATGGCCGTTCTGGCCGTCGTTGCGATCGTGCTATCCCAGCTGCCCAAGATCCGGAATGGCACATGGAGACGGGTCGGCCCAGCCCGGACCGCGACTCCGCGGGATTGATACAGTCGGGCGCTCATGTACATGACCCCGACGCCGGTGCTGCTCCTCACGTGAACCCATCAGGAGGAACCCGCATGCAGGCCGCCAGCCGCGAGGCGCTACGCAGTGTCGCGGCAGAACTGGACAAGGCGACCAAGGGCAGTTCGTCAGCGGTCCAGCTGAAGCTCTCCGATGAACTCTTCTCCGTCGTCAGTGTCCTCGAGGATGAGCCGGCACTGCGTCGCGCCCTCGCCGATACCTCGACCGGTGACGCCAACCTGGAACTCGCCAAGACCCTGTTCAGTGGCAAGATCAGCCAACGCGCTGCCGCCATTCTGGAGTCGGCCGTGAGCGCGCGGTGGTCCGCTCCGGGAGAATTTGCCACGGGACTGGAGCTACTGGCCATCCAGGCGGCCTTCACCGCTGCGGAGGCCGACAGCAAGCTGGACACCGTTGAGGACGAGCTGTTTCGCTTCGGCCGCATCGTCGCCGGGCGTCCGGATCTGCAGCGGGCACTGGCTGATCCAGCCGCCACCGACGCGCAACGGGCTTCCTTGGTGCATGCACTGGTCGGCGGTCGAGTGCACCGGGTCACCGAGCACCTCCTCACCGCCACCCTGACCGGTGTGAAGGCGCGGCGCGCCGAGCAGACCGTCGGAGAGCTCTCCGATCTGGCCGCGCAGCGCCGGCAGCGCTCGATCGCCCTGGTCGCCACACCGGTCGCGCTGACCGATGCGCAGGAACGGCGGCTCACCGACGAACTGTCCCGGATCTATGACCGGCAGATCTCCTTGCACATCTCGTTGGAGCCCGAACTGATCGGTGGCCTCGTCGTGCGCGTCGGGGACGAGATCATCGACGGCAGCATCGAATCCCGGCTCGCGGTCGCACGGCAGCGTCTGGCCCGCTGAGCAGAACGCCGCGACGAAACTGATGTGAACTCTCGAGATCGCGAAGCGCAGACCTTGACCCGATATCCGACACCCGGCACTCAGACAGACAGGACTCTCACATGGCCGAGCTGACGATCTCCGCAGAGGAGATCAAGAGCGCGATCGAAAACTACGTGTCCTCATTCTCCGCGGAGGCTTCCCGCGTAGAGGTCGGCACCGTAGTGGACACCGCGGACGGCATCGCGCATGTCGAGGGCTTGCCTTCGGCGATGACCAACGAGCTCCTCGAGTTCAGCGACGGTGTCCTGGGCGTCGCCCTCAACCTCGACGTACGCGAGATCGGCGCCGTCATCCTCGGTGACTACCAGGGCTTGGCCGAGGGCCAGCAGGTCACCCGGACCGGCCGGATTCTGTCCGTACCCGTCGGTGACGCCTTCCTCGGCCGGGTGATCAACCCACTGGCTCAGCCGATGGACGGGCTCGGCGACATCGAGAGCGACGAGGAGCGCGTCCTGGAGCTGCAGGCCGCCTCGGTGATCGACCGGCAGAGCGTCTCCGAGCCACTGCAGACCGGGATCAAGGCCATCGATGCCATGACCCCCATCGGCCGCGGACAGCGCCAGCTGATCATCGGGGACCGCAAGACCGGCAAGACCGCGGTCTGCGTCGACACGATCATCAACCAGAAGCAGGCCTGGGCATCGGGTGACCCGGACGAGCAGGTTCGTTGCATCTATGTTGCGATCGGGCAGAAGGGCTCAACCATCTCGGGCGTCCGCGAGGCTCTGGATGAGGCCGGCGCCCTTGAGTACACGACGATCGTCGCCGCCCCCGCATCGGACTCGGCCGGCTTCAAGTGGCTCGCGCCCTATACCGGGTCGGCCATCGGCCAGCACTGGATGTATCAGGGCAAGCACGTACTGATCGTCTTCGACGATCTCTCCAAGCAGGCCGAGGCCTATCGGGCGATCTCCCTGCTGCTGCGCCGACCGCCGGGTCGCGAGGCCTACCCCGGTGACGTCTTCTACCTGCACTCCCGGCTGCTCGAGCGCTGCGCGAAGCTCTCCGATGACCTCGGCGGCGGCTCGATGACCGGTCTCCCGATTATCGAGACCAAGGCCAACGACATCGCGGCCTATATCCCGACCAACGTCATCTCGATCACTGACGGACAGTGCTTCTTCCAGTCCGACCTGTTCAATCAGGGCGTGCGGCCGGCTATGGCCGTGGGTACGTCGGTCTCCCGGGTCGGTGGCGCCGCGCAGATCCGGGCGATCCGGACGGTCGCGGGATCGCTGCGCGTCAACCTCGCCCAATACCGCGAACTGGAAGCGTTCTCCGCCTTCGCCTCGGATTTGGACGCGTCCTCCCGGGCGACCTTGGACCGTGGCGCGCGCATCGTCGAACTCCTCAAGCAGGACGTCTACTCGCCCTACCCGGTCGAGGAGCAGGTCGTGTCGATCTACCTCGGCACCTCGGGGCTCGTGGACAAGGTTCCGGTCGAGGACGTCCGCCGCTTCGAGGCCGAATTCCTGGACTTCCTGCGGCACCACCACGACGAGATCCTCAGCACGATCCGGGAGAGCAAGAAGTTCGAGGACGACACAGAGGCGAACCTGGTCAAGGCGGTGGACGAGTTCTCGAAGCGCTTCACCACCGCCGCCGGACACTCGCTGGTCGGCAAGGAAGCCGAAGCCGAGGCCATGGACGCCGAAGAGGTGGGCCAGGAGAAGATCCAGGTCCGCAAGAAGGCCTCGAAGTGAGCGTGATTTTCGCCGAGATGCGAGTGAGGATCGCAGCGAGCGCCAGCGAGCGAGGACCGGAGCAAGCGGTGCGCGCAGCGCACGAGGCGGTGTAACGGCATGGCTCAGATTCGCGAGATCCGGCGGCGGATCGCGACGGTCACCTCGACCAAGAAGATCACCCGCGCGATGGAGCTCATCGCCACCACGCGGATTGCCAAGGCGCAGCAGCGGGTCCAGGCCGCCCAGCCGTACGCCCGGGAGATCACTCGGGCGTTGTCCTCGCTTGCCGCCACCGCGTCGTTGGACCACCCACTGTTGGTTGAGCGGGAGGACCCCAAGCGCGCGGCGGTCGTCGTCGTCACCAGTGACCGAGGTCTGGCCGGTGGTTACACCTCGAATGCCGTCAAGGCTGCCGAGGAACTCCAGCAGTTGCTCCGCAGCGAAGGCAAGGAACCGGTCCTGTACGTGATCGGGCGGAAGGGGATCGGCTACTACAGCTTCCGCAAGCGCCCGGTCGCCCACACGTGGAGTGGCTTCACCGAGCAGCCCACGGCCGAGGCCGCCCGCGAAGTCGCCGAAACCTTGATCAGGGCGTTCCTTGCCGGAGTTGACGATGTCGGCGACGAGGCTGGCGAGGACAATGTTCTCGGGGTGGACGAGATCCACCTCGTACACACGCGGTTCATCTCCATGCTGCGTCAGGAGCCGACCGCCAACCGGATCGCGCCGCTGGTCGTCGAGGAAGTCGATGTCAGTGCCGAAGACGCCACGAAGATGTCGGAGCTGCAACCGTCGTACGAGTTCGAGCCCGATCCGGAGACGCTGCTCGATGCACTGCTGCCCACGTACGTGACCAGCCGGATCTATGCAGCCCTGCTCGAATCAGCTGCCTCGGAATCAGCTGCCCGCCGGCGGGCCATGAAGGCAGCAACTGACAACGCCGACGAATTGATCCGCGGGCTCACCCGTGACGTCAACCAAGCACGACAGGCCCAGATCACCCAGGAGATCAGTGAGATCGTCGGCGGCGCCGATGCTCTCGTATCTGTAGGAAGCGACGACTAAATGGCGAACAGCTCTGCTCCCACCAAGACCGCAGCCAAGGCGCGGGCCAAGTCCGAGCCGGACACCGCCGGCATGGCCGGCCGAGTCGTGCGGATCATCGGCCCGGTCGTCGACGTCGAGTTCCCGCGCGAGTCGGTGCCGCCCCTGTTCCAGGCGCTGCACGCCGACATCGCGCTCGAGTCGGTGCGTAAGCAGCTGACTCTCGAGGTAGCCCAGCACTTGGGTGACAACCTCGTTCGGACGATCTCCATGCAGCCCACTGATGGACTGGTGCGCGGAGCCGAGGTGACCGACACCGGATCCCCGATCTCGGTGCCCGTGGGCGATCAGGTCAAGGGCCACGTGTTCAACACCCTCGGTGCGTGTCTGGACGACCCCGACCTCACGTTCGAGGGTGAGAAGTGGTCGATCCACCGTCGGCCCCCGGCCTTCGACCAACTCGAGGGCAAGACCGAGATGCTGGAGACCGGCATCAAGGTGATCGACCTACTCACCCCGTACGTGACCGGCGGCAAGATCGGCCTGTTCGGCGGTGCCGGCGTGGGCAAGACCGTGCTGATCCAGGAGATGATCCGCCGCGTCGCCAAGAACTTCGGTGGCACGTCGGTCTTCGCGGGGTCGGGGAGCGGACCCGTGAGGGCAACGACCTGATCACCGAAATGACCGAGGCCGGGGTCATCCAGGACACCGCGCTGGTCTTCGGTCAGATGGACGAGCCGCCAGGCACGCGTATGCGCGTCGCTCTGTCGGCCCTGACCATGGCGGAATACTTCCGTGACGAGCAGAACCTGGACGTGCTGTTGTTCATCGACAACATCTTCCGGTTCACCCAGGCCGGTTCCGAGGTGTCCACCCTGCTCGGCCGGATGCCTTCTGCAGTGGGATATCAGCCGACGCTTGCCGACGAGATGGGCGAACTGCAGGAGCGGATCACCTCGACCAAGGGCCGCTCGATCACCTCGATGCAGGCGGTGTACGTACCTGCCGACGACTACACCGACCCGGCCCCGGCGACGACGTTCGCCCACCTGGATGCGACGACCGAGCTGTCCCGGGCGGTGTTCTCCAAGGGCATCTTCCCGGCCGTGGACCCACTGACGTCCACCTCACGCATCCTTGCCGCGCAGTACGTCGGTGAAGACCACTACCGGGTGGCGCAAGAGGTCAAGCGGATCCTGCAGCGTTACCAGGAACTGCAGGACATCATCGCGATCCTCGGCATCGACGAACTGTCCGAAGAGGACAAGGTTCTGGTCGGTCGGGCGCGGCGGATCGAGCGCTTCCTCTCCCAGAACATGTACGCCGCAGAGCAGTTCACCGGCCAGCCTGGATCGTTCCTGTCTGTCGGCGAGACCGTCGAGGCCTTCGACAAGCTCGTCAAGGGCGACTACGACCACTTACCCGAGCAGGCCTTCTACCTCTGCGGTGGCTTGGACGACGTCGAGGCCAAGGCGAAGGAGTTGGCCGGCGAGAAGCCGGAACAAAAGTCGTCCCCGAAGGCCTCGGCCGCCCCCGCGGCCGAAGGCGACTCGGCCGATGAGTCGAGCGCCGATGCTACGGAAGAGCCGAGTTCGGCTGCGGCCGACGATGCTTCGGACGTGGGAACCGCTGACGGTGCTGACGACTCGGTCGAGGACCTGGCGGACGCGCTGGTCGAGGACCCGGGCGACGATGACGCACCCGAGGTACGTGACGAGGATGCCTCGGAGGACGCGTCCGGGGACCCGGAGCTGGAGTCCGAGCAGGATCCGGCAGCCGACGAGGACTCGGCCGAGCCGGCGAAGAAGTCCTGATGACTGCTAGTTCGGACCTTCACCGAGGAGTCCCGTGCCGCTGAAAGTCGAGCTCGTAGCCGTCGAGCGACAGATCTGGTCGGGGGAGGCCAGCCTGGTCATCGCTCGTACCACCGAGGGCGAACTCGGCATCTTGCCCGGTCACATCCCGCTGCTCGGGCAGCTGGCCGAGGGCGCCACCGTACGGATCGTGCAGGAGGAAGGCGAGGAGCTCGAGGTCATCGCCCACGGCGGATTTCTCTCGGTCACCGAGCGCGGAGTGGCCATCCTTGCCGACGTGGCGGAGTTCGTGTCAGAGATCGATGTCGCCCGCGCCCGCGAGGCTCTGGAGCAGGCCCGCGATGCCGACGACGACGATGTGGAAGCCAAAGCCCGCGGCCGGCGCGCGCAGGCGCGGTTACTGGCCGTCGGGGAAACGGTCTAGGCAGCACCTAATGCCGGCGGGATGTGGCGCGGCGCAACGTTGCCGGGGTCTCCTTGACTGGGGTCAGGCGGCGTCGTGACCACGACCGGCAAGATCATTGCCGTATCGCTGCTGCTCCTGCTGCTCATCCTGCTCGTCGTCGGATTCGTGATCCGCCGCTCGCTGCTCTTGCGCGGGATCGGTGCGGTCGAGATCTGGATCAAGCTCTCCCAGCGGCGGTGGTCACTGGGGGTGGGCTGGTTCGACGGGGACGAGTTGTCCTGGTATCGGGTCTTCTCGCTGTCACCGCGCCCGGCACGCGTACTCGTTCGGGGCCAGCTCCAGGTCCTGGAACGACGACAACCGAGCGAGCGCGATGCCATCGTGCTCCCGCGCAAGACGGTCATCTTGGTCTGTCAGACACCCAACCGGACCGAGCAGGTGGCCATGAGTGCGGGTGCAGTCAATGGCCTGCTGTCGTGGCTGGAGGCAAAACCGCCGGGATATCCGATCCACGACGTCAGCGCTGGTTGACCGGCCCGTCCTCGTCGGTGGCGTTGGCCCGCGGTTTCCAGAGCACGTCACCGTCCGGATTGGCAGTCCGCGCCAGGATGAACAACAGGTCCGAGAGCCGGTTGAGATAGCGCACGCAGATCTCGTTGGTCCGCTCGGCCTCAGCCTCGATCAGCGCCCAGGTGCTTCGCTCGGCGCGCCGCACGACCGTACGCGCCTGATGCAACAGGGCCGCACCGGCAGTCCCGCCAGGAAGGATGAAACTGTCGAGTTTGCCCAGCCGGTCGTTGAAGGTGTCGCAGTGTGCCTCGAGCCGGGTGACGTAGTCCTCGCTGAGCCTGATCGGGGGGTACGCCGGGTCCGGGACGACCGGCGTGCAGAGATCGGCTCCGACGTCGAAGAGATCGTTCTGAACAGAAAGCAGGACCTCTCGTAGCTCGGCGGACAGCTGTCCTAGGGCCAGGGCCGTACCGATCACCGAGTTGGCCTCGTCGACGTCGGCGAAGGCGGACAGTCGGACGTCGGTCTTTCGCACGTCGGACATGTCGCCCAACTTCGTCGAGCCCTTGTCGCCGGTCTTCGTATAGATGCGGGTCAGCCGGACACTCATGGCCCGCACGCTAGCGTGGAGGGCTGACGCGGTCGCATGTCGGCGGGCCCGCGCAGTTGCAGGGGGAGTGTGTGGACACGTTCGCCGTCAGCGGTGGCGCCCGATTGGCCGGGACTGCCACCGTGACCGGGGCCAAGAACAGCGCGCTGAAACTGATGGCAGCGGTGCTATTGGCCGAGGGCACCAGCACGATCCACGCCGTGCCCGACATCGCGGATGTCACGATCATGAGTGAGGTCCTGCGCCGGCTCGGCTGCGGTGTCGACATGGACGCAGGATCGGCGCGGATCGACGTTCCGAGCCTGCTGGGTACGGAGACCGACTACGACCTCGTGCGCCGTATGCGCGCGGCTATCTGTGTCCTCGGTCCACTGCTGGCAAGGTGCGGCCGGGCGACCGTACCGCTGCCGGGTGGGGACAACATCGGGTCGCGCGGGCTGGACCTGCATGTCGCCGGGCTGACCCGGCTCGGCGCCGAGATCCGAAGTGAGCACGGCTTCCTCATCGCCACAGCCGACGAACTCGTCGGCGCCACGGTGTGGTTGGACTTCCCGAGTGTCGGCGCCACCGAGAACCTGCTGATGGCGGGGGTTCTGGCCAAGGGGCTGACCGTGATCGACAACGCCGCACGGGAGCCGGAGATCGTCGATCTCGTCTCGATGCTGGTGGCCATGGGCGCCAAGATCGACGGAGCAGGGACGTCGACGCTGGAGATCATGGGTGTCGAGGGCTTGCACCCCGTGGAGCACACGACGGTTCCGGACCGCGTCGTAGCCGGGACGCTCGCTTACGGCGCCGTCATGACCGGAGGCGACGTCTTCATCCGCAACGGCCGAACCAACCACCTCGACGTGCCGCTGGGCAAGCTGACCGATGCCGGGGCGGAGGTCAGTGCGACCGAAGGCGGGTTCCGCATCGTCATGGAGGGCCGGCCGAAGGCAGTGGACATCGTGACGTTGCCCTATCCGGGGTTCCCGACGGACCTGCAGCCCATGGCGGTCGGGCTGGCGGCCGTCAGCGAGGGTTCGTCGATGATCACCGAGAACGTCTTCGAGGCCAGGTTCATGTTCGTCAACGAGCTGGTCCGGCTCGGCGCCGATGTCCAGGTCGATGGTCACCACGTCGTCATCCGTGGCCGGGAGCGGCTGTCCAGTGCGCCGGTCGAAGCTCATGACATTCGCGCCGGAGCCGGACTCGTGCTGGCTGGATTGGTCGCCGACGGCCGGACTGAGGTCAGCGGTGGCCATCACATCATCCGCGGCTACCCCGACTTCGCCGGCCAACTCCGCGCCCTGGGAGCAGACGTGACCCTGGAAGTGACCTCGAACTAGCCCCGAACTCCGCGGTTATGCGCATGTTTTTCGGGACGTTATGCGCATAACGTCCCACCGGCCCGGGTGTTTTCGGGACGTTATGCGCATAACGTCCCGGATGGGCTTGCCCTGTGGAGGAGCACTGCAGGACGGCGGGCGACCGCGGCACTCTTCACTGGTGGCAAAGGCCGGCATTCCGCGATCGCTGCGAACGCAACCGTTTCGGGGCAGAGATGCGCTCTCCGAGGGGCTCATCAGTCGGAAACGCCTCCTCGGTCCAGAGTTTCGCCGTGTCCTTCATGGGGTCTATGTACTCGCGGGCGTGGATATCGATCACCGCATCCGATGCCTGGCTGCTGCACTCGTTCTGCCCTCAGAGTCGGTACTGACGGGACATTCAGCAGCATGGTGGTACGGCGTTGAGTACGCGCGAGCGGATGCTCCGGTGTTGGTGGCCAGACCGCCAGGTGCGCGCATTGACGGCCCGCGCGGCGTGAAGGTGCATCGCACGCCAGTCCAACCACACGATGTTTCAATCGTCGACGGGATGCGCGTGACTTCACCTGCTCGCGCAGCATGGGATGTCAGCACGCTGACCCAGCCGGAGGCAGCACTCGTCATCGTCGACGGGCTGCTGCGAAGGGGCGCGCTCACGGCACAAGGACTACAGGCGAGGCTCTCAATGGCTGCCGGCACATGGGGCGTCAGGCGCGCTCGGGAGGTCTTCAACCTTGCTGATGGCCGCAGTGAATCTCCCGCGGAGACGCAGGTTCGACTGCTTCTACATCGTGCGGACATACCGCCAGCAATCCTGCAGTTGGAGGTGCGAGTCGACGGTCGCTTCGTTGCGAGGGTCGACTTTGCGTGGCCCGACCGCAAGGTAATTCTCGAGTACGATGGCGCGCATCACGCGGACCAACTTCAGATGCGCCGTGACAGAAGTCGTCTGAACGAGTTAGTGATGGCAGGTTGGGTCGTGCTGCACGCCACCGCCGCTGACTTGCGCGATCCGACGTTGCTTCTACGGAATCTCCGTCGCGCGCTGGCTCGCCCCGCCGCCTAATCCAGGCAGATCCCGCGCACCGCCATGAAAACGGGACGTTATGCGCATAACGTCCCCGGATCGGATCCCAAAACGGGACGTTATGCGCATAACGTCCCCGGATCGGATCAGTGCTCGGGTTCTTGGGGAGACCCGTCCTCGTCGTGTTGGGCGAGGAAGCGCTCGACCTGAGCTCCGATGTCCTCGGCGGACAGGGTGGACAGTTCCGCGATCCCGGTGTCGCCGTCGTCGTCGGTCAGGGCGTCGAACTGCCGTTCCAGCGTCGACACCACCCGGGCGATCTCCTCATTCCCGGACAACTGCTCGTCCGCAGCCGCGATCACCCGAGTTCCGGCCTCGATCAGATCCCCCAACGGAAGCGACAGTCCCGTCGCAGCGGCGGTTGCCTCCAGTAGGGCCGCGGATGCGGCCGGGTAATCGGACTCGGCCAGGTAGTAGGGCACATGAGCCGCGAAGCCGAACCCGTCCCGCCCGGACTCACCCAGTCGAATCTCCAACAGCGCGCCCAGGCTCGCTGGTACGGCGACCTTGCCGCGCCACAGGTTGGCTCCGGTCACCAGGCCAGAGCGCGTGGCGTGCGAGGTGACGGTCACCGGGCGGGTATGCGGCATGGCCATCGGAATACCCAGGAGGCCAACGCTGCGCTGGACCTCGAATCGGCTGATGAGTTCCATGACGGCCTCGGTGAACCGGTCCCACAGGAAGTCCGGCTCCGGCCCGGCCAACAGCAGAAAGCTGACGCCCTCGGAGTCTGTGACCCGATACAGGACGAGTTCCGGCGCGACGTAATCCTCGTAGTGGTCCTCATCGAAGGTCAGTCGCGGCCGCCGACTCCGATAGTCGATGAGCACGTCATGGTCAAAGCGGACGACAACCTCGTGGTCGAGGCTGTCCAACAACTGACTCACCGCCAGCGCGACGGCCGAACCGGCGTCGATGAATCCAGGGATGGCCTGGATCAGGGTGGTCGCGGTCAACATGTCGGCAGCCGGTTCCACGCGATAGAGGTCGCCCGGTTCGATGCTCACGGGGCAGTCCTCAGGCCGCCGTACGGGGGGCGCTGCCTGCTCGATTGCTCGTCGGCGCAGCGGCGCGGGGTCCTCATAGGCAACAACGCTATGCCTCGCTGATCTGACCGAATCCGAGGGCCAGAGATCGAGCGCGTTGCACGTCGTCCGGGAAGACCAGGACGTCGACGCGGCCGGCATCGCGGTTGCGGATCGTGGATCGGATCCCGGCATCCGAGAGCACCGCCCGCAACGCCAATGCCGACTGCCGGGTCGCTGTGGTGGCGACGGGCTGCAGAAGCCCCTGCGCCGAGCTGGAGCGGCTCCCGCGCTGGGCCGGAGCGAACGCCCAGCGGATGAACAGGATCAGCACGGCGACGACAGCGATGGCCACGGCTGGCCCGACCGCGTAGTGCAGGCTCCCTGCATCGACTGGCACGTCCAGCTTCCCCTCCATCCACGTGCGTATGGGTTTCCCTGCGGGCGACCAAGTCTGCCACCGCGGGACAGATCACGCCTCGGTCGAACGGCCGGGCTACTGCTGGTGTGGTCATCGCCACTACCGATCGCAGCGCCGGTGCGGATCGGCGCACTTACACTGCGGAGATGCCGTACCCGTCCAGCGCCGGGAAGCGGGACTCGCCGTGGATGTTCCGGACCTATGCGGGGCATTCGTCGCCCACCGAGTCGAACGCCCTCTACCGGGACAACCTCGACAAGGGCCAGACCGGACTGTCGGTCGCCTTCGATCTACCCACCCAGACCGGTTACGACGCGGACAGTGAGCTTGCGGCAGGCGAGGTGGGCAAGGTCGGCGTTCCGATCGCACACCTCGGTGACATGCGTGCCCTCTTCGACGGCATCCCGCTGGCCACGATGAACACGTCGATGACGATCAACGCGACCGCCATGTGGCTGCTTGCGCTGTACGAGGTGGTTGCCGAGGAGCAGGCCAAGGCTGAAGGGACTGACCCGGCCGAGTCGGTCAAGGCGCTGACCGGGACGACCCAGAACGACATCATCAAGGAGTACCTGTCCCGCGGGACCTACATCTTCCCGCCTGGTCCCTCGCTTCGGCTGATCACCGACATGGTCGCCTACACGGTCACGAAGATGCCGAAGTGGAACCCGATCAACGTCTGCAGTTACCACCTGCAAGAGGCCGGCGCCACACCCGTGCAGGAGATTGCCTACGCCATCTCGACCGCGATCGCTGTCCTCGACGCCGTACGGGATTCCGGGCAGGTGTCAGCCGAAGACTTCGGCAACGTCGTCGCGCGGATTTCGTTCTTCGTCAACGCCGGCGTGCGCTTCGTCGAAGAGATGTGCAAGATGCGCGCATTCACCGAGATCTGGCACGAGCTGACCCATCGGCGTTACGGCGTGACCGACGAAAAGCAGCGGCGATTCCGGTACGGCGTCCAGGTGAACTCACTCGGCCTGACCGAGGCACAGCCGGAGAACAACGTGCAGCGCATCGTCCTGGAGATGCTGGCGGTCACGCTGTCGCGCGATGCCCGAGCCCGCGCCGTACAACTCCCGGCTTGGAATGAAGCACTTGGCCTGCCTCGGCCCTGGGATCAGCAATGGTCCTTGCGCATGCAGCAGGTCCTTGCCTACGAAAGCGACCTCCTGGACTACGAGGACCTGTTCACCGGTTCCGTAGTCGTCGACCAAAAGGTCGCCGATCTGGTCGCCGGCGCTCGGGCCGAGATGACGCGCATCGCGGAGCTGGGTGGCGCGGTCGCGGCCGTCGAATCCGGCTACATGAAGAGCGAGATGGTCGCGTCTTTGGCCCAGCGTCGGGCCCGGATTGAGAGTGGCGAGGACGTCGTGGTGGGCGTCAACAAGTTCGAGACGACCGGGGACAACCCGTTGCTCGCCGATCTGGACACGGCTTTCCTGACCGTGAACCCAGCGGTCGAGCAGGCCGCCCAGGCGTCCCTCGAACGGTGGCGGGCCGAGCGGAACGCCGACGAGGCCGCCCGCTCCCTCGAGGGTTTGCGGGATGCTGCCAAGACCCAGGCGAACCTGATGGAGGCGACCGTTGCCTGCGCCCGAGCCGGCGTCACGACGGGGGAGTGGGCTGGCCTGCTGCGTGAGGTGTTCGGGGAATATCGGGCACCGACAGGGGTCTCGTCTGCGCCGAGCGGTGCCGCGCCCAGTGGCTCCATGACCGCCGTGCGGACAAGGGTGCAGGAGACCGGCGAGCGGATCGGCTCCAAGCTCAGGATGTTGGTGGGCAAGCCAGGTCTGGACGGACACTCGAACGGTGCGGAGCAGATCGCCGTGCGGGCCCGCGATTCCGGATTCGAAGTGATCTATCAAGGGATCAGGTCGACGCCGGCTCAGCTCATCGCCAGTGCCGTCGAGGAGGACGTCCACGTGGTCGGGCTCTCGGTGCTGTCCGGTTCGCATTTGGCGGTCGTGCCGGCCATCGTGGCCGGTTTGCGCGCTCAAGGACTCGACGATGTCCCGGTCGTGGTCGGCGGGATCGTTCCGGACGCGGACGCCCGGCGGCTGCGAGATCTCGGCGTCGCGCGGGTCTTCACACCCAAGGACTTCGCAATCAACGACATCATGGATGAAATCGTCACGGTCATCCGCGAAGCGCACGACCTCGACTGACGGGACGGGCGATTCAGCCCTCGGCTGCCTTCTGCACCGCGACAGCCGCAGCGCGCAGGCACCGGAGTTCCGCGTCGGGTGCGGCTACGCCGTCGGAGGCGAAAGCGACCTCGATCAGGTCGGCTCCGAGGCGGATCAGAGCGGATGTCGCGAAGACGGCGTCCGGGCCATCGGTGGTCGGCTGCTGGGTGAAGATCACGTATTCGTCGCCCATCCCGATCAGCACACCGCTGCTCCTGATGCTGGCCGCGGTCGTGGACAGGTCTGGGCAGAGTTGGGCTTGAAAGACCAGTGTGTGCAAGGTCGTTGACGCAGCGGCCGCATCCGGATGTGACCAGACCAGCTCGGCGATCCGTCCGCCGAGAACGCCGAACACCTTGGACGGGTACCCCACGGTCGTGCTGCCCGGCTGGCCGAGGCTCGTCTCGCACAGAACCGGAACCGCGGACTGTGCGCTCAGGACGCCGTACTCCCGGGTGACCTGTTCGCCGAGGGCCGCCAGGTCCTCCCTGGTCAGCATCGGCAGGTCCGTGCGCCCGTAGGTCTGACCGAAGGGGTCATCTCCCAGCGCATCCGGCCCGGTCAGCTCGAACGGCAGATAGAAGTAGCCGAGGCCGGCCCGCTCCTGCGGATTGCTGTACCCAACGATGAAGCCACCCATCGCTCCGATCACGAGGCCGACCATCAGAAACGCAACCGCGGCCCCGGGGCGGCGCAGGGCGAGGTCGGCCCGGCGCCGCCAGGCTGACCGCTGGTGCGGCACCGATTCGATGAGGTCCTCGTCGGTCAACCGCCGCGGCTCTGCATCGCTACCTCCCTATCCGGTCAGCATCCTCGTCACGGCGGCTTCGGCAATGCGGATGGCCCGGACCATGCCGTCGGGGAGCACAACCCCGGTATCCGAGGTCAATGTCACCTCGATCAATTGGCCGCCCTGCCGTACCAAGACGACGTAGCTCGTCGTGACCGCGCCGGAGGCCGGATCGGTTCGGTGCACGGTGAAAGCCGCGTATTCGTCCCCGATGCCACTCAGCACACCTTCGGTCTCCACGGTGCGGCTGCTTCCGTTCGAGCAGTCCTGCGCAAGCTGAACCTGGCCGCTGAGCGTCGATGCGGCAAGTATGTCGAGATCGGCGCTGATCACTTCGCTGAGCGCGCCGTCGGCCAAGTCGTACGTCACGCCCCCCACTGCAGTGTCCTCGATCACCGAACCCCCTGGACTCGGATCGGTCTGCGGGTCAGAGCAGAGTCCGGCAAGCCCGGTCGCGATTTGAAATCCGGACGGCAACGGCTGCTCGCCGAGGGCCGCCAGGTCTTCGACGGTCAGCAACGCAACGGCGAGGTCGTAGACCAGGACGCCGTCCTCGATCTGTACCTCCGGCACGAACGGGATGTTGTTCAGGTCGCGAGCTACACCGGTCTCGGTGCTCAGCCGGGTGGCGAGGTCCGCGCCGTCTCCGCGAGGGTGACCGACGAGATAGCCGGCCGCGAGTCCGAGTGCCAGCGCGATCGCGGTGACGACGGCCAGGACGCGTCGGCCCACCGTTGCCGGTATGAGGAGGTCCAGCCGCCGGCGGACCTTGCGCATGGTGGGAGAGGGCTCATCGGACTCGATCAGGTCCTCTTGGTCGTCGCTCATCCCGTCGCCACGACTCGGTCGACCGCCGCAGTGGCCACTGCACGGCTGCGCTGCTCGGCGTCGGCAACTGCCGGTCCGTCAGGTCTGAACACAACTTCGACGAGCACGTTCGCGACGCGGGTCACGCTGATCTCGAAGACGCTGATGCTTCCGTCCTGGCCGCTTTCGACCCGCATGTCGAAGAAGGCGATCTCGGCGCCAACGCTCGCATCGGTGCCGACGTAGACGATCGATGCGTACTCATTGACGATTGGACACGCTTGGGTGTCGACGCTCAGTCGGGCGAGCGCGTCAGCGGCTTGCAGATCGGACTCGTACTGGAGGTCGGACTGAGTCAGCACGCCGTCGGAAATCACCCACGCCGCGGCCACCACCTCGTCCGGCCCGGAGTACTGCTCCCACGCGTTGGCCGCCCCGCACAAGCCTGGGAACACCAACGTGGCGCCGTACGGCGTCGTTCCCGGCCCGGTCTCGCCGGCCGCCTGGATGTCCGGCCAGGTCAGCAGAGATGCGGAGGTGACCGCGAATGGGCCGGCCGCCGCATCCTCCTGGGGAGGCGCGTCGCTTGCACCGGGCGCCTGCTCGATGACTGGCTCCTCCAATGGCTGGGCGTCCGCGCCACGGTCGGCATCGTCGACGGCCTGACCGCCGGCGGCAGTCGTCGTGTCGCTGGCGTTCTTCTCGGTCAATCCAGGAAGAACGAGGACGCCACCCAGCGCCAAGGCCGCCACGGTCGCGGCCGACGCGGCAGCGACTCTCGCCCGGGTACGGCGGGTTCGCCGGGCATGCACATCGCGCAGTCCGCCGGCATCGCTGTGGTCGGCCGCACTTCGGAGTGCGTCGAAGCGATCACGCAACTGATCAGACATCTTCGACTCCCTCCTCATCAGTCGTTATCTCCAGTTGAGCGGCAAGGGCCGTGCGTCCGCGGGAGAGGCGTGCTTTGACCGTTCCGGTCGGAACGGCCAGGTGATCGGCGATGGCGTCCACCGACATGTCGGCCAGATAGAAGAGCACCAGTGCCTCGCGCTGATGGTGCGGCAGGTGCTTGAGTCCCTCGACCAGCGCGACGTGGTCCTCGCTGGGCCCTGGAGTTGTCTGGACGCGCTGCGTCCGGCCGAATGCCAACGCTGTACGGGCTCGCCGCCAGCGGCTGATCGCAACTCGATGCGAGACCGTGCGTACCCAGGCGACCGGATCGGCGTGTTCTGCGACCGTGGACCACCGGGCCAGGGCGCGGGCGAAGCCCTCCTGGACCGCGTCTTGGGCCTCAGACCAGTTGCCCGTGAGGGCGTAGATCTGTGCCGTCAGACTCCCCATGTGCTCCGCGTAGAACTCGCTGAAGTCCCGACCTGTGCGGTCCACCGCTGCGGGGATGGCCGCCAGGGACCCGGCGCCGGTGGCGCCGGGGTCGTCGAGCGCGGAGCTGATCGCTTCCCCGACCAAGCTCACCTCCAGCACGGTCACAGCGGTACTACGTCTCGTTGGCCGCTTTGGTTGCATGATGCCCGCAAGCAAGCTGCGATACTGCCCTGAGCAGGAATTGCCTTGGACGAGGGTGAATTGTTATCAGCCGGGGCGGGAAGGACGTTGCGATGACCGAGTACGACAACATTCTGACTGAGCGCGACGGGGACACCGTGACGGTGACCATGAACCGCCCGTCGCGACGCAACGCCCTCTCCCGCGCTCACCTGACCGATCTGCTGGCTGCGTTCGAGGAGATCGGGCAAAGCGACGCTAAAGGCGTCATCCTCGCTGCGAATGGGCCGGTCTTCTCGGCTGGGCATGACTTCGCCGACGTGTACGACAAGGACCTCGAGGAAGTGCGCAGTCTCCTCCTGCTGTGCACCGATCTCATGCAGACGATCCAGTCGATTCCGCAGGTGGTCATCGCCCGCGTCCACGCCCTGGCGACCGCGGCGGGAGCGCAACTGGTCGCGTCGTGCGACCTTGCCGTTGCCGCCGACACCGCCGGCATCGCCGCGCCCGGGGGCAAGGGCGGTTGGTTCTGCCATACGCCGATGGTGGCGATCGCGCGCAATGTCGGGCGTAAGCGGGCGATGGAGATCGCCCTCACCGGTGATGTCGTGGATGCGGTGACTGCGGCCGAATGGGGACTGTTCAACGCCGCGGTACCCGAGTCCGAACTGGACAAGGCGACCCAGGAGTTGCTCGACCGGGCGACGCGGGGGAGCCGGTCGGCCAAGGGCTTGGGAAAGCAAGCGCTCTATGCCCAGCTCGATCGGCCGGAACGGGATGCCTACACCTACGCGGTCGAGGTGATGGCCGCAGCGAGTCAGACCCCGGCCGCTCGGGAGGGTATGTCCTCGTTCCTGGAGAAGCGGCACCCGGTCTGGTCCGACTGAGCCGAGGACCTCCTAGGCGCTGGCTGGACCCCGCCAGAGATCCACCCCGCCGTCGACAGCGAAGGAATCGATCTCGGCAAGCTCTTCGGGAGCGAAATCCAGTTTCCGCAACGCCCCGACACTGTCCTCGATCTGGGCGACCGAACTGGCGCCGACCACCAGAGACGTGATCCGCTCGTCCCGTAGCGCCCAGGCAAGCGCCATCTGAGCCAGGCTTTGCCCCCGGCGCTCCGCGATCCCCGCCAGTGCCCGGATGCGCGACAGGTTGTCCTCGGACAGTTGGTCGGGCGACAGCGAATCGGCGCGTGAGCCGGACGGTTTCGCTCCATGCAGGTATTTGCCGGTCAACAGGCCTTGGGCCAGCGTCGTGAAGGCGATGCAGCCGATCCCTTCGCGCTCCAGGACGTCGAGTAACTCGTCCTCGATCCAGCGATTGAGCATCGAGTACGACGGCTGGTGGATCAACAACGGCGTGCCGAGTTCGCGCAAGATTTCCGCAGCCTCAGTTGTGCGCTGCGCCGAGTACGACGAGATCCCGACGTAGAGCGCTTTGCCGGAGCGGACCGCGGAATCCAAGGCTCCCATCGTCTCCTCGAGCGGCGTGTCAGGGTCGAAGCGATGGGAGTAGAAGATGTCGACGTAGTCGAGGCCCATCCGCTGCAGGCTTTGGTCCAGGCTCGCCATCAGGTACTTCCGCGATCCACCGTCACCGTATGGGCCCGGCCACATGTCCCATCCCGCCTTGGTCGAGATGACCAGCTCGTCACGGTAGGGACGCAGATCCTCGCGCAAGATCGCGCCGAAGTTCCGTTCGGCGGCTCCGTACGGCGGCCCGTAGTTGTTGGCCAGGTCGAAGTGTGTGATCCCCAGATCAATCGCTCGATGGATGACTGCTCGCTGGATCTCCAGCGGCTGCTCGTCGCCGAAGTTGTGCCACATTCCCAGCGACAGCGGCGGCAGGCTGAGGCCACTGCGCCCGCTCCGGCGGTAGGGCATCGACTCGTAGCGATCCTCAGCAGGCAGATAGGTCATGCGTTGGACGGTAGCGAGGTTGCCTCAGCGGGCTAGGCCGGCAAGGGCGATCGCCCTACACCGAACGGCGAAGTCCGCCGCCGCGGCGGTTGAACCGGTCAGCGAGAACTCGACGAGAACCGAACCCACGCGCACCACCAGGAGAGCCGCTGTGGTCGTGCTTCCAGTGGGATAACGGCGGACGACCGTTCCGGCCACGTACTCATGCCCAAGACCCGCACCGATCTCACCGAATGAGACTCCCGTGCCGACGGCGGACTGGCAGATGCTGACGCCGACCACTACATCGCGCAGATGTTGGCGAGCCGCCTGGTCATCGACGAACGTGGTGACCCGTTCGGTCACGGTGCCGCCGGCCACCTGGAAGGACACCGCAGTCGCGCCGGATGGTCCGGGTACGTAACTGACTCCCGTATCGCCCGGTCTCGGGCGCGAACAGGGGTCGGGAATGGCCGAGGCTGAGCCGCGGGTGTACGTGCCGCCGGTCACTGGCTCACCGATCGCCGCCAGTTCGTCCGCAGTCATCAGCCCTCGACCGAGCGCCGCGAACTCGCGCGGCAGCGCTGCGGCTGGGGATCCGCGGTCATAGCTCGACGAGGTGCTCGCAACGCTGTCGACTGGGCCTGCTGAGCGCGGCGCAGTCAGCTGGCCCAGCACTAGGCCCGCAACGGCTGCGAGAGCGGCCGTCGCAACCATCGCCGTGCGGCTGAAGGATCGCGGGACGCGGGCGCTCACCAGGTCGGCCAACCGATCGAGGCGGTCCGGCGACGACCCGATCAGATCTTCGGACTCGCCCGTGCCGGGGCCTCCGGCGTCGTCGGCGGGCGGGCTCATGATCGAAAAGATACGTCTGAACCACGTTCCTCAGGCGAAATCCTGGGCATATGGACCGTGGCGGGATCGGCACCCAACTCGCGCTGGGTGACGGATGGCGGGGGAGAGGTTGCGATGAGCAGGTCCGTGGTCCGCGAAGGCGATCGGGCGGGCGACAGCCACCCCGGGCCGGCCGGGGCTAAAACGGTGAACAAGCGCTGGATTCACAAGGACAACATCCGCGCTTGGGTGGCTGCCGCGATCACGCTGCCGCTCGCCATGGCTCTCTACGTCGGCATCGTCCTGGTGACCGGGCGCCGGCTCGATGGTCTGACGAGCAGTTTTCTCGCCTGGGATGTCTTCGGCATCTTGTACGCGGCCATGACTGTGCGAGCCTTCAGAAGGGTGCCAGCCGCTGACCTTCCGGCCCTGCTGAAGCGAGAGGGCAGCCAGCGCACGCGGTGGAAGCGATACCTGCTGGGTGGGGGCGACGGACCCGGGACCGCTGTGACGATGGCGGCACTGGCCCTGGGTGGAGCAGCGTTGCTCCCGCGCCTGGACGCACTGACTACTTCTATTTCTCACTGACCGTGGCTACGACATTCGGGGCCACCGACGTCGATGTGACGACCACGCGCATGCGTCGTACGGTCACCGGCCACGCGGCGCTGGCTTCCTGTTCAACACGGTCATCATCGCGCTGCTCGTTACTGCCCTGACGCGCTGATATCCAACGTCGCCTAGCCTTCGTCCTGTGCGTCTGGTCGTTGCTCGTTGCACGGTGGACTACGTCGGCCGGCTGACCGCCCATCTGCCGTCTGCCCTACGGCTGTTGTTGGTCAAAGCCGATGGGTCGGTGTCCATCCACGCGGACGATCGCGCCTACAAACCACTCAACTGGATGAGCCCGCCGTGCACACTGCGGGAGACAACCGATGCCGAAGGCACGTTGTGGACGGTCACCAACAAGACAGGTGAGCAGCTGCTCATCCGGATCGAATCGATCGAGCACGACTCAGCTCATGAGCTCGGCGTCGACCCGGGTCTGGTCAAAGACGGTGTCGAGGCGCATCTGCAGGCCCTGCTCGCCCAGCACGTGCACACCTTCGGTGCCGGCTGGTCACTGGTGCGGCGGGAATACCCGACACCGATCGGCCCCGTCGATCTGCTGTGCCGGGACGCCACCGGTGCAACCGTCGCGATCGAGGTCAAGCGGCGCGGGGAGATCGACGGCGTCGAGCAGTTGACCCGCTATCTGGCGTTGCTCAACCGGGATCCGTTGCTGGCTCCGGTGCGGGGGATCCTGGTCGCTCAGGAGGTGACCCCGCAGGCACGGGTACTCGCCACCGACCGCGGAATCGGTTGGCAAGTCGTGGATTACCAACTGCTGCGCGGGGCCGAGGACACCTCCCTGCGGCTCTTCTGACCAGCTGCCGATTGCTCGATACGGGTTCAGGCGGGGCAAGGATCGGCGTATCTTGCAGCCGAATCGACGGGGCCGAGCGGGGCTCGAGACCCGGGAGCGGTCCCATGCACAAAGACGGTCACGGTGCCCGCGTAACGGCCTGGCTGGCAGCACTCGGCGTGGTGACCTCCGCCCTGGTCGCCTGCACGAATGTCGCCGATGGCAAGCCGGACTATTCAGGTCCGGCGTCGAACGTCGAAGGCAGTCAGCCGGCACCCTCGGGCGATCAATCCACTGGTCCCTCGACGGAATCGGAATCCGAGGCTCCCTCGACCGCCGATCTCGTCGACGGGATCGACTGGAGTGGAACCTTCACGATGACCGTGGAGAAGTGGAACTACTGCGGCTCGCCGCCCGGCGAGCTCGTGTTGACCCTGGCTGACACCTACACCCTGGAGGAGAGCTTCTCCTTCAGCACGGCCGCTCCGACGGAAGTGAGCGACGCAACGATCGAGGACAATCCGTTCTACATGTCCGCCGGCACAGATCCGGAGGATCCCGGCCCACTGACGCTGGCACTGTTCAGCGCGGCACTTCTCGAAGTCGAGAGCACACCCGATGAGCCCTACCTGCAACAGTATTGGGACCTGGCCTACGACGACGGAGAGCTGACCGGCGAGCTCGTCGAGGACGGCCGAGAACTCGGCGCGGCATTCAATGGCTTCTTCGACGAGGACGAGTTGATCCCCTGCAAGCCGCAGCTCGGTGTGATCGCGAAGGCCTACACCCTGGCCGAGGGCACGACCCTCGTTGCGGATCTGGGCAACGACACGATGACCATGCTCGTCGAGGGGCGAAGCTACGACGAGGCGAGACGCTTCCGGATCGAGGCGTCCGCGACCCGAGGCTCCTGAGATCGCTTCGCCGCGCGATTCGGTTACCCGCCCGTAGCATCAGTGCCATGAGCGCCGCACCGACAGTGGAGACGACCTTCCCGTCGCTGAACCCGGCCACCGGAGCGACGATCGACCACTTTCCGATCCACACGCCGGCGGCCGTACGCGATGCAGTTGCCGCGGCCAAGCCGGCGGCCGTGTGGTGGGAGGGGCTCGGATTCGATGGCCGGGAGGCGCGGCTGCGGGAGTGGGCGCGGATCCTCACTGCTGGGATCGCGGAACTTGCCTCGCTCATCCACCTGGAGAACGGCAAGCCGCTGGTCGACGCGAAGCTCGAGGTGGTCGGCGTGATCGAGCACCTGCACTGGGCCGCGACGCACGCATCCGGAGTCCTCGGCCGCCACAGGGTCGGGCGGTCTTGGCTGTTCCCCAATCACAAGCCGTCGGTGGGTTACCGCCCGTACGGGGTCGTCGGGGTGATCGGGCCCTGGAACTACCCGGTGTTCACGCCTATGGGGTCGATCGCGTACGCGCTGGCTGCCGGCAACGCGGTCGTGTTCAAGCCCAGCGAATACACCCCCGCCGTTGGGCGATGGCTGGTCCGCTCGTTCGCTGGAGCCGTACCCGAGCACCCCGTCCTGCAGTTGGTCACTGGCTACGGAGAGACCGGTGCTGCACTGTGCACCTCGGGAGTGGGCAAGCTTGCGTTCACCGGCTCCACGGCGACGGCCAAGCTGGTGATGAGCGCGTGCGCACAGACTCTGACCCCGGTATTGCTCGAGTGCGGCAGCAAGGACGCCCTAATCGTCGCCGAGGACGCGGACCTGGCTGCCGCGGCAAAGGCGGCAGTCTGGGGCGGGATGTCGAATGCCGGCCAGACGTGCGTCGGGGTCGAGCGGGTCTATGCGGTCGACGCGATCTACGACGAATTCGTCACGCGCTTGACGGCGGAGGCGCGAAAGCCGCGGCCGGGCAGCGACGGTGACTCGGACTACGGCCCGATCACCATGCCCGACCAGGTGAACGTCATCCGCGGGCACATCGAGGACGCGATCGACCACGGTGCAACGGCGATCGTCGGGGGCGGCGCTTCCGTACGTGCGCCGTATGTCGAACCGACCATCCTGCTCGACACGCCAGAGGACCGGCCAGCCGTCACCGATGAGACGTTCGGCCCCACGCTCACCGTCGGCAGAGTTCGCGATGTCGAGGAGGCGATCGAGCGGGCGAACGGCACCGAGTTCGGCCTGTCGAGCGCGGTGTTCTCCAAGGCTCGCGGCATGGAGATCGCCGATCGGCTGCGCGCCGGGATGACCAGCATCAACTCGGTGATCACCTTCGCGGTGATCCCATCGCTCCCGTTCGGTGGTGTCGGCGCCTCGGGATTCGGTCGGATCCACGGCGCCGACGGATTACGTGAATTCGCGTGGCCGCACGCGATCGTGGAACAGCAGATTCCGGCGCCGCTGATCCTGCAATCGTTCGAGCGCAGCAGCGTGCTCACAAAGGCTCTGCTCGCCGCGGTCCGGCTGCGCTACGGGCGCCGGCCTCAGCGCCGATGACGCTGCTGGCGGTTTCCGGGGAAACCGCCAGGGTGCGACCGGCCGTGCGCGGCGGGGCTGAGAGACTGGTCCGAGGTGATCCGAGACCGCACATCGAGGAGTACAGGTGGCACGTGAACTGGCCAGGGTCGGCGTCGTCGGGCTCGGCACGATGGGTGCCGGGATCGTCGAGGTCTTTTCCCGCTCGGGCCTGGATGTCACGGGGATCGAAGTCGACGAAGCGGCTCTCGAGCGCGGCCGAGCCCACGTCGAGCACTCCACGTCCCGCGCGGTCGAGCGCGGCAAACTCAGCGCGGACGATCGCGCGGCATTGCTCGGCCGGATCACGTTCAGCACCAAGCTGGAAGATCTAGCCGAGGCCGAGCTCGTCGTGGAGGCAGTACCGGAGCATCTCGACCTCAAGGCTGAGGTCTTTTCGAAGCTGGACGCAATCTGCCCGCCGGACACGATTCTCGCCACCAACACCTCCTCTCTCTCGGTTACCGAGATCTCCGTTGCGACTGGCCGCCCCAGCAAGGTCATCGGTCTGCACTTCTTCAATCCGGCGCCGGTCATGAAACTCGTCGAGGTCATCCGCACCGTCGTCACCGACCCCGCTGTGATCGAGGACGTGGAGGCGCTGGCGGCGCGGCTGGGCAAGACCGATGTGACGATCGGAGACAAGGCGGGGTTCATCGCCAACGCTCTGTTGTTCGGCTACCTGAATCACGCGGTGTCGATGGTCGAGACCCAGTACGCGTCCCGGGAGGACATCGACGCCGCGATGCGGCTGGGCTGTGGCCTGCCGATGGGGCCGCTGGCGTTGATGGACCTGATCGGTATCGACACCGCCTACGAGATCCTCGACACGATGTATCGGCAGTCGCGCGATCGGCTACATGCCCCGGTGCCGCTGATCAAGCAGATGGTCACCGCAGGGCTGCTGGGCCGCAAATCCGGTCGGGGCTTTTATACCTACGCCGAACGGGACAGCCCGCAGGTCGTCGATGACGCGCTGACCCCCACCGACACCGGCCAGGGCGCCGCAGTCCGACGTGTCGACCGGGTCGGTGTGGTCGGCTCCGGAACGATGGCGACCGGCATCGTCGAGGTCTTTGCCAGAGGCGGCTTCGAGGTGGCGTTCGTCGCCCGAAGCCAGGACAAGGTCAAGCAGGTTGTCAGCGCGGTCACCAAGTCCATGGACAAGGCAGTCGGTCGCGGCCGACTGGAACAGGCCGACCGGGACGCCGCGGTGGCCCGCATCACCGGCAGCACCAACCTCGATGACCTCGGGTCCGCGGACCTGATCGTGGAGGCAGTCGTCGAGGACCTGGCCGTCAAGCAGGTGCTGTTCGCCAACCTGGGCGAGATCACGAAGCCAGGCGCCATTCTCGCCACAACGACCTCCAGTCTCCCAGTCGTGGAGTGCGCCAAGGCGAGTGAGCGTCCCGCTGACGTGGTGGGCCTGCACTTCTTCAACCCGGCCAACGTGATGAAGCTGGTCGAGATCGTTCCCACCATCTCTACCGCCGCAGATGTCGTCCCTACCCTGCAACAGGTCTGCAGGGCGCTGGACAAGCACGCGGTGACCTGCGCCGACCGAGCAGGCTTCATCGTCAACGCCCTGCTCTTTCCCTACCTCAACGACGCGGTGAAGATGTTGCAGGCGCATTACGCCACCGCCGACGACATCGATTCGGCGATGAAGGTCGGCTGCGGCTATCCCATGGGGCCGTTCGAGTTGCTCGACGTCGTCGGACTCGATGTGTCCCTGGCGATCCAGCGCACGCTCTATCTCGAGTTCCGCGAACCGGGATTCGCTCCGGCGACCCTGTTGGAGCATCTGGTCACGGCTGGATACCTGGGCCGCAAGAGCGGCAAGGGTTTCCGCGACTACAGCCACTGATGCCGCGCCGATCAAGACCACGCCGCGAGCCGCCGGAGGCCGGCCGCGACGCGGACCCCCGGGCCATCGACGCGATCGAATCAGCCGCGGACGGCGATTGGGTCGTCCGGACGCTCGCCGGATCAGGGACGTCCAGCACGTACCGCTGCCCTGGGTGCGACCACGAGATCCGACCGGCCACACCGCATCTGGTGGTCTGGCCCGCCGAAGACGCCGAGGCGGCAGACCGCAGACACTGGCACCGCACGTGCTGGCAGTCCCGCGCGCGACGAAACCCGGGACGCAGCCGTTGGTGAGCGCATCCGGCGGCGACGGCCAAAGCGTGCAGATCCGCGGCACGACCATCCTTCCCTCAGCGCGGGAGCTGTTCACGCTTCGGACAGCCGACGGTCACGACCTCGTCGCCGAGCTGGCCACGCCGAAAGCCCGACCCCCGGTCGCGACGATGATCTGTGTGCATCCGCTGCCGACGCAGGGCGGGATGATGGACAGTCACCTCTTCCGCAAGGCCGCCAATCGACTGCCGGCACTGGCTGACATCGCCGTACTCCGGTTCAACACACGGGGAACGCAGAGCGAGCAGGGCCGCTCGACGGGGGAATTCTCCGGCGCCGTGGAGGAGCGCTTCGATGTGGCCGCGGCGATCGAGTATGCCGAGTTCAACGAGCTGCCCAAGCCTTGGCTGGTCGGCTGGTCCTTCGGCACCGACCTCGTACTGAAGTACGGCTGCGACCCCGCCATCTGTGGGGCGATCCTGATCTCTCCGCCGTTGCGCTATGCGACCGCGCAAGACCTGACTCCGTGGGCAGAGTCAGGAAAGCCGGTGATCGCCCTCGTACCGGAGTTCGACGACTACCTGCGGCCCGCGGAGGCGCGCGACCGCCTCGCGGCGATCCCGCAGGCCGAGGTCGTGGCGGTCGAGGGCGCCAAGCACCTGTTCGTCGGGCATACCGAGCGCGTGCTCGACGAGATCGTCGCCCGACTCAACCCTGGCGCCCACCCGCTTCCGGCGTACTACGTGCCCGATCAGCCCTGACGCGGGATCTGAATCGCCTGGGTGGGGTGATTCACCGGCCAGCTCGGCGAACTCGGCGGTGGTGGCGGCGCGCCTTGGACGTCGGTCTTGGATTCTGCAGCTGAGGCCTTCTCATCGGTCTCGGGCTCAGCCTCGGACTTCGAGGCCGCGGTCGCCTCCTGGCCGGTTGGCCGTCCGTTCGAGGCTGCTGGCCGGGGCACGCTCGGAGCGCCGTCGGTGTCGATGACAGTCGGGATCGCGAGCTCGGGCAGGCCGCCGAGGATCTCGCGAACCTGGGTGAGTCGGGCGTGCAGTTCCGCGCGCTGGGCGTCCAGGTCGGTGACCCGCTTCTCGGCGCCCGCCACCATGTCGTCGGACTTTCGCTGGGCCTTCTCGATGCGGCTCTGCGCATCCCGACGCGAGGACTGGTCGCGCTCCTGCTCGACGCGGGCAGCCTCGGCTCGACGGGCCTTCTGCGCGAGCTGGAAGTCCTCCTCCATCTTGGCAACCTTGGCCTTGCTGTCGAGCTCGGCTTGCTCGGCGGATGCCCGCGCCCGCTCGCCGAGTTCGTCTGACTGCTTCTGCGCGTCCGCGACGGTCTTGGCTGCTGCTGCCTGAGCTTCCTCGGTGACCCGGAGTGCCTCGGCTTTGGCTTCCTCGGTCATCCGCTTGACGTCGGCTTGGGCCTTGGTGCGGATCTGCTCGCCCTGTTCCTTAGTGGCCTTCAACTCGGCCTGGGAACGCTCTTGCTCCTCGCCGGCAATGCGGCGGATGTCGTTGGCCTCTTCCTCGGCCAGCTGGAGCATGTGCGAGATCCGGGCACCCATCGACTCGAAGTTGGGTGCGGCAGCCGACTTGGCGGTCTGGCGAAGCGCCTCGAGCTCAGCCTGCGCCTTGGCCAGGGTCGCCGCCAGCTCGCTGGCCTTCGCGGCCGAGGCGTCCTTGTCGGCCAGAGCGACGCGCAGTTCGCCGTCCAGGCGGTCGACCACGTCGTGTACCTGCGAGCGGTCGTACCCGCGGATGACCACGTCGAAGCTGTGCGCCGCGCCGTCGTTCGGAAAGATGTCCTGGGGATTGTCGCGATCCATGGGCGACATAGTTCCATGCGCGCCGTTCGAAGTCGTCAGGTGTGCCGGAACCTGTGCAGCTTCTCGCCGAGGCGCTCGCGTAGCTCATGATCACGTACGCCCAGGCCGTCCTGCGTTGCGAGACAACGCACCCCGACCTTCCCTTGGTGCAGGTTGCGGTGTACGTCGTAAGCCGCCTGTCCGACGTCCTCCAGGGCATAGACGTCGGACAGGGTCGGGTGGATCGCACCTCTGGCGATCAGACGATTGGCTTCCCAGGCTTCTCGATAGTTGGCGAAGTGGGATCCGACGATGCGTTTGAGGTTCATCCAGAGGTAGCGGTTGTCGTAGCTGTGCAAGAACCCACTGGTCGAGGCGCAGGTGACGATCGTGCCGCCCCGCCGCGTGACGTAGACCGAGGCGCCGAAGGTCTCTCGGCCCGGGTGCTCGAAGACGATGTCGGGATCCTCGCCGCCGGTGAGCTCGCGGATCTTGGCGCCCAGGCGCTGCCACTCCTTGGGGTCCTGGTCGTGCTCGTTCTTCCAGAACTGGTAGCCCTCGGCACTGCGGTCGATGACCAGATCCGCGCCCATACGACGGGCGATCTCCGCCTTTTCCGGACTGCTGACGACGCAGATCGGGATTCCGCCCCCGTTGAGGACGTACTGAGTCGCGTACGAGCCGAGCCCCCCGGAGGCTCCCCAGATGAGGACGACGTCGCCCTGTTTCATCGCAGCGCCATGCTTGCCCACGAGTTGGCGATAGGCGGTCGAGTTGACCAGACCCGGACAGGCTGCCTCCTCCCAGGTCAGGTGGGCTGCCTTGGGCATCAGCTGGTTGGACTTCACCAGAGCCAGCTCGGCCAGCCCGCCGAAGTTGGTCTCGAAGCCCCAGATCCGCTGTTCTGGATCGAGCATCGTGTCGTCGTGGCCGGCCGAGTCCTCGAGTTCGACCGACAGGCAGTGGGCAACCACTTCGTCGCCCGGCTTCCACTTGTTGACCCCCACTCCGACCCGGAGGACAACTCCGGACATGTCCGAGCCGACCACGTGATAGGGCAGATCGTGGCGCTTGGTCAGCGGCGAGAGCCGGCCGTAGCGCTTCAGGAAACCGAAGGTCGAGACAGGCTCGAAGATGGAGGTCCACACGGTGTTGTAGTTCACGGCGCTGGCCATCACCGCGATGAGCGCCTCACCGGGGCCGAGTTCGGGCGTGGGGACGTCCTGAATGGTCAGTGAACGCCGCGGGTCCTTGTCCCGCGTCTCCTGGCCCGCGAACATCTCCTGGTCTTCCTCGCGGACCACGACACCCCGGTAGGACTCCGGTACAGCGAGGTCGCCGATCTCGCAGAGCGCATCGGCGTGGATCGCTTCGGAGATCTGCTTCACGAGGTGCATCCTCCTGTACCGGGTTGGCGGAAAAGTGGGCAGCACGGTAGCAAGCGGGGGTTTTGCCGCCGTGACAGCAATTGACAAATTTGATTGTCAAAAGCATGATGGCGGCCATGGGCGCCATGCAGTTCGTGGACGACCCGGCCCGCTTGCGTGCCGCACTGTCCCCGCTGCGTCGGCGCCTCCTCGCGGCGCTTGCCGAACCGGCCTCAGCAACTGAGCTGGCGGCCCGGCTGGGCCTGTCTCGGCAGAAGGCCAACTATCACCTACGGGTGCTGGAGCGGGCCGGCTTGGTCGAGTTGGTGGAGTTGCGTCAGCGCCGCGGCTGCACCGAACGGCTCGTGCGGGCGAGCGCGGATGCCTTTGTCGTGGATCCCTCGGTGATGAGCAGAGCCACCGATCCACTCGTCACCCGCGATGCGTTTGCCGCCGAGCACCTGGTCGCCGCCGCGGGACGGACCGTCGGAGACGTCTCCAGAATGCGGGCTGCGGCCAACGAGCAGGGCAAGCGGCTGCTCGACCTTCACGATCGAGACCGAGGTGGGCTTTGCGGCGCCCGCGGCAGTCCATGAGTTCACCGACGCACTCGCCACGGCGGTCGCCGACGTGGCGCAGCGCTTCAACACGACCAGTGGCCGCCGCTACCGGGTCGTGGTCGGTGGTCATCCGGCCGCCCAGGCCGAGCCCGACCCGGCTCCGCTTGGCGGTTTTGGCCAAAACCGCCAGGGAATGGACGCATCGAAGGGAAGACCAGCATGAGCGAGGAGTCAGGATCGGCGAGGCACCAGTGGTCATCGAAGTGACCGTGGGCGCGCCGATCGAGACCGTCTGGACGCATCTGCGTGAGCCGCACCTCATCCGCCGCTGGCATGGGTGGCTCACCGAGGCGCTCGATCCCGAGATCGACCACATCTTTCGACAGCACGCACGTGAGATCGACACGCCGTACGTCCTCGAGCTGGACCGCGGTTCGGAGGACGGCACCTGGAGCGAGGGCGGCGACCGCTTCGAACTCCGCGAGTCCGCTGGCGGCACGACCGTGCGCATCACTCGTGGCGCACGGGGCGCCGGTGAGCTGTGGGATGACTGGTACGACGACATCACCGAGGGCTGGACCTCGTTCCTGCAACAGCTCCGCTTCACGCTGGAGCTACAGCCGGACAACATGCGCCGCACGGTCTTCCTCAATGTGGACGGCAAAGGGCTCGAGTCCGTCCGCGCGGCGCTGGGATTGGCCGGCGTCGCTCCGGGCGCCGGGTACGACGTGGCGGCCGGTGCCGGACTCGATCTACGCGGGACCGGCTGGTTCGTTTCCGAACACCAGACCGGAGTCACCGTGGACTCTCTCGGTCCGGGTTTGCTGGTAGCCGCCGACAAGCCCGGCGCTCAGGGGGAGTCGAAGGGTGCAATGGCCATCGTGACGACCTACGGCCAGGGCGATGCCGACTTCGCCAGGACCGTCGCGCAGTGGAGCGACTGGTGGCGGGTGCACTACCCGGACGCCGAGGAGCCGCAGACCTGACAGTCGTCTAGGCTCCGCCCGTGAGCGCCTTTGCATTGGGCGACGACGTCGTTGCCGCCTTTGCCCGCGATGGCGTCGTGTGCGTCCGTGGAGTCCTGGATCCTGCCCAGATCGAGCAGGCAATGCGGGGCATCGACCGCGTGCTGGCCGAACCCAGTCCGCTGGCTCTCGTGGCCAGCGGCGGCGATGATCCGGGTCGCTTCACCGAGGACTTCTGCCGCTGGTCGGACGTCCCGGAGATCGCCGAACTCGCCCAACACTCGCGCGTCCCGGCGATCGCCGGCGCCTTGATGGCCACGCCATCAAGTCCGGCTCTATCACGATCACGTGCTGGTGAAGGAGGGCGGAACCAAGCAGCGCACGCCGTGGCACCAGGACCAGCCGTACTACAACGTCGACGGCCGCGGTGTCAGCGCGTGGATCCCGGTCGACCCGGTTCCGGAGGCCGGTTGCCTCGAGATGCTCGCCGGCACGCACCGCGGCCCGTGGCTGATGCCGCGCACATTCCTTGCCGGCGAGGCGAAGTGGTTTCCCGAAGGGCGCACTCGCCGAACTGCCGGACGTCGAGGCCGACCGGTCCGCGTTCGACATCAAGCAGCTACGAGATGGAGCCTGGCGACGCCATCTTCTTCGACTTCCTGTCCGTGCACGGGGCGCCGGGATTCCCGTTCGCCGGCCGGCGGCGGGTGCTCTCGCTGCGCTACCTGTCCGACACCGCGCGGCATGCACCGCGACGGTGGCGGACATCACCTCCGTTCGAGGGGCTGGACCGGGAACTCGGCGCCGGTCGGCCGATGGATCATCCGCTGTTCCCGGTGGTCTGGACGGGCTCGGACTGACCGGAGCCAAACCCCGGCGGTGCAGAGTCGTAGGTTGAGGGACATGCGCTTCGGAATGTTCATCCCGCAGGGCTGGCGACTCGACCTCGCCGGCATCGATCCCGCCGACCAGTGGTCGGTCATGCATTCGGTTGCGGCGCACGCCGACGCCGGCGACACGTGGGAGTCGATCTGGGTATACGACCACTTCCACACCATCCCCAAGCCGACCGACGAGGCTACCCACGAAGCCTGGACCCTGATGGCCGCGTTTGCCGCGAGCACGTCGCGGGTGCGGCTCGGTCAGATGTGCACGTGCATGGCCTATCGGAACCCGGCCTACCTCGCCAAGGTCGCGGCGACCGTGGACATCATCAGCGGCGGCCGCCTCGAGATGGGGATCGGCGCCGGGTGGTACGAGAACGAGTGGCGCGCATTCGGATACGGGTTCCCACGGCCCGGCATCCGGCTGGCAATGCTGGCTGAGGGGATCCAGATCATGCGTCAGATGTGGGAGACCGGGCGCGCAACCCTCGACGGAGAGCACTACCAGGTCGACCGGGCAATCTGCCGTCCGCAGCCGGTGCAAGAAGGCGGGATCCCGCTCTGGGTCGCCGGCGGCGGTGAGAAGAAGACCCTGCGGATCGCTGCGGAGAACGCTGCGTACACGAACTTCGACGGGACCCCGGATGCGTTCGCGCACAAGTCGGCGGTTCTCGAGGGTCACTGCAAGGATCTCGGCCGCGACTTCTCGGAGATCACCCGCAGTGCCAACTACAACGTGTTCATCGGAGCCGACCAGGCGGAGGTGGACGAGCGGCTGGAATGGTTCGGAAACCATTACCGCGGCATCGTCGGCGCTGCGCGCGCTGACAAGGCAGTTGCTGACGCGCGGCGCGGCCCGGCGGTCGGAACCCCGGAGCAGATCATCGAGTCCCTGACCTCAGCCAAGAACATGGGGATGACGTACGCGATCTGCTACTTCGCTGAGGCTGCCTACGACCGCAGCGGCATCGAGTTGTTCGAACGCGAGGTAGCCCCAGCCCTGCGCTGACCGTCACGCGCGAGGTGCGCCCGAAGGCTTCCACTTCGGGGCGCTGCCGGACCGCGATACCTGCTCCGCGCGGGCGGCGACGTTGCGCTGCATCCCACCGAAGACGAATCCGTGGAATGGCCACACCGCCCACCAGTACGCCCGCCCCAGTAGTCCGCGCGGAGCGTAGATCGCGCGCTGTCGGTAGACGGTTCGGCCACGATCGTCGGTCTCGATCCCCAGATCGAGCCACGCGCGGCCGGGCAGTCGCATCTCGGCCCGCAGCCGGAGCAGTTCACCGTCCACGATCTCCTCGACCCGCCACCAGTCGACGACGTCGCCGATCTGCAGGTCAAAGGGACTTCGGCGGCCGCGGCGCAGGCCCGGCCCACCCCACAGTCGGTCCAGCACACCCCGGACCCGCCAGGCCAATTTCCACGAGTACCAGCCGGCCTTCCCACCAATCCCCTCGATGACCTCCCACAGGGCAGCAGGTGCGGCATCGACCACGGTGCTGCGGTCATCCACGTAAAGATCACCGCGAGCCCACTCCGGGTCGGTCGGCATGGGATCGCTGGATGCCCCGGCCACCGACGCGTTGGACCAATGGGTTGCCACATCGGCGTCCCGGATCCGAGCGAGCGCTCGTCGGATCGCTTCCTCGAACCCGAGCAACCCCTCGGCCGGATCCGGCACGAACTGAGCGATGTCGTGTTCACGAGCCACAACCGTGTTACGCAGACTCGCCACCAGTGGCCGGGCAAGGCTGCCGGGAACGGGCGTCACCAGCCCCACCCAGAGCGATGACAGCGTCGGGGTCAGCACCGGGACCCCGACGATCCGGCGCTTGGGCAGCCCGGCGACCCGCGCGTACCCCTGCATCATGTCCCGATAGGTCACCACGTCCGCGCCGCCGATGTCGAAGCTCCGGTTGACCTCTGGCGGAAGGTCGGCCACGCCGACGAGATAGCGCAGGACGTCACGGATGGCGATCGGCTGGATCTGCACATCGACCCACTTCGGCGTGACCATGACCGGCAGGCGCTCGGTCAAATGGCGCAGCATCTCGAAGCTAGCGCTCCCGCTGCCCAAGACGACTGCCGCTCGGAGCACTGCTGTCGGAACTCCGCTGTCCAGCAGGATCTTTCCGACCTCTTCGCGGCTGCGCAGGTGCGGCGACAGTTCCTCGCCCTCTGGCGTGAGCCCGCCAAGGTAGACGATCCGGCGCACACCAGCATCCCGGGCGGCGGCTGCGAAGTTCTCTGCTGCGCGCCGGTCGGTTGCCTCGAAGTCGGATCCGGAACCGATCGCGTGCACCAGGTAGTAGGCAACGTCGACGTCCTGAAGTGCGCTGCCCAGGCTGTCGCTGTCGAGAACGTCCGCCTCGACGATGTCGACGTCGGCGGCCCAGGGATAGTCGCGGAGCCGGGAAGCCTTGCGGGCCATGGCCCTTACCGACCACCCAGCGGCCAGCAGTTCCGGTACGAGCCGACCGCCGACGTAACCGCTGGCGCCGGTGACCAATGCCGTACGCGGCGCGCCCGTCACGTGAGACTCCAGTCGATGGGGGCGCACCCCTGCTGACCCAGCAGGTCGTTGACCCGACTGAACGGCCGGGATCCGAGGAAGCCCCGGTCCGCCGACATCGGGCTGGGGTGGACGCTGGCCACGACCGGCACCGACCCCAGCCGCGGCCGCAGGGTCTGGGCGTCCTTTCCCCACAGGATCGCCACCAGTGGGGCATTGCGCTGAACCAGGACGTCGATAGCTCGGTCAGTGACCTTTTCCCAACCCTTGCCGCGATGCGCGCCGGAGTTGCCAGGTTGCACCGTGAGGCATCTGTTGAGCAGCAGGATCCCGCGGTCGGCCCACGCTGAGAGGTCCCCATGCGGCGGCGGCTCGACGCCGAGGTCGGCCGACAGTTCGCGGTAGATGTTGTGCAGACTGCGGGGGATCGGGCGTACGTCCGGGGCGACGGAGAAGGACAACCCCACCGCATGCCCAGGAGTCGGGTACGGATCCTGCCCAACGATCAGCACTCGTACGTCGGCCAGGGGACGTTCGAACGCGCGCAGAATGAAATTTCCAGCCGGCAGATACGACCGTCCGGCGGCGATCTCGGACCGCAGGAAGGCGCCCATCTCGGTGACGACGTCGGCAACCGGCGCAAGGCCGGCCGCCCATCCCGGGTCGATCAGCTCGTGGAGCGGTCGCGGCACCCGTCCGACAGTACGCAGCCGGCGAGAAGCGCAGAACTACTCCCTCAACGCCGCAGGACGCCGCTGAGTCGGGTCAGGCTGGATCGGCCGCGGCAGGTTCGACGAGTTCGATCAGAACGCCGCCAGTGTCCTTGGGATGGACGAAGTTCACTCGGGAATCGGCGGTTCCGCGCCGTGGCGAGTCGTAGATCAGCCGCAGTCCGCGTTCGCGCAACGTCGCGCAGACTGCGTCGATATCCGTGACCCGGTAGGCCACTTGCTGAATTCCTGGTCCGGACTTGTCGAGAAACTTGGCCAGCACCGAATCCGGGGTCAACGGGGCAAGAAGTTGGATGCAGCTGCCGGAGTCACCGACGGCCAACATGGCCTCGCGGACACCCTGCTCCTCATTGATCTCCTCATGCACGGAGTGCAGATCGAAGGTCTGGGCATAGAACTCCAGAGCCGCGTCGAGATCCGGAACGGCGATGCCGACGTGGTCGAGGTGGGTGAACACGGATTCGATTGTCCACGGCCGCCCTGCCTCGGGCGGCATCGGTAGACTGGGCGGTGCTCAATCCTGGCCGTGTCTTGCCGGCCTCAGCCTGCGATCGTTCGGGAGGACTGCTCATGTCGGGTTCGGTCATCGTCGGAGGCGCCCGTACCCCGATGGGTCGCCTGCTCGGCTCGTTGAAGGGTTTCTCGGGCGCCGACCTGGGCGGGGTCGCGATCAAAGGCGCCCTCGAGCGAGCGGGGATCTCCGGCGAGCAGGTCCAGTACGTGATCATGGGCCAGGTCCTGCAAGCCGGTGCCGGACAGATCACCGCCCGCCAGGCCGCGATCAAGGCCGGCATCCCGATGACGATCCCCGCGCTGACCGTCAACAAGGTGTGCTTGTCCGGGCTCGACGCCATCGCACTGGCCGACCAACTGATCCGCGCCGGAGAGTTCGAAATCGTCGTTGCCGGCGGCATGGAGTCGATGACCAACGCGCCGCACCTGCTGCCGAAGTCCCGCGAAGGTACGAAGTTCGGCGACGCGACGCTGGTCGACTCGATGTCCTACGACGGGTTGTTCTGCGCCTTCGACCAGGTAGCGATGGGGGCATCGACCGAGTCCTATAACGAGCGCTACGACGTGACCCGCGAGGAGCAGGATGCCTTCGCGGCAGCCAGTCATCAGAAGGCGGCCTTGGCGGCCAAGAACGGCCTCTTCGATGACGAGATCGTCGCCGTGACCGTGCCCCAGCGCAAAGGGGACCCGATCGAGATCACCGCGGACGAAGGCATCCGGGCCGACACGACGACCGAGAGCCTCTCCAGGCTGCGCCCCGCCTTCGCCAAGGAGGGCTCGATCACCGCGGGTTCGGCCTCGCAGATCTCTGACGGCGCCTGCGCGGTCGTGGTGATGTCAGCTGCCAAGGCGGCCGAACTGGGACTGACTCCGATCGCCGAGATCGGCGCCCATGGCGTGGTCGCCGGTCCGGACACCTCACTGCACGAGCAGCCCCCGAACGCGATCAGGGCGGCGTGTGTCAAAGAGGGCATCGAGCCCGCTGATCTCGATCTCATCGAGATCAACGAGGCCTTCGCCGCTGTCGGGATCGTTTCCACCCGCAAGCCTCGACGTCGACGAGGCAAAGGTCAATGTCAACGGGGGCGCGATTGCGCTCGGTCACCCGATAGGGATGAGCGGGGCACGCCTGGTGCTGCATCTCGCACTCGAACTGGGCCGCGCGGCGGTGGAGTCGGCGCGGCAGGACTGTGCGGTGGCGGCGGTCAGGGCGATGCCCTGATCGTCAAGGTTCCGACCCGCGGGTGACCGCCGAACAGACTCAAGCCACCTACCGGGGACGACGCTCAGATCGGCGCGACCCCGACGTCGGTGACCTGGTGGCCCGCGCGCGCGACGGCCAGGCCCGCGCCGTCGCGCGATTGATCTCGTTGGTGGAGGACGGCAGTCCCAAGCTGCGGGAGGTCTCCGCTGCCCTGGTCCCGCATGTGGGGCATGCGCAGATCATCGGACTGACCGGGCCGCCCGGCGTGGGGAAGTCCACGACGACGACGGCGCTGGTGACGGCGTTCCGGGCCGCCGGCAAACGGGTGGGCGTGCTGGCCGTGGATCCTTCGTCGCCGTTCTCCGGCGGTGCGCTGCTCGGAGATCGGGTCCGGATGCAGGATCACGCCCTGGACCCCGATGTCTTCATCCGTTCGATGGCCTCCCGCGGCCAACTCGGCGGACTGGCCTGGGCGACACCGCAGGCGTTGCGCGTCCTCGACGGCGCGGGTTGCGACGTGGTGCTCATCGAGACCGTCGGTGTGGGGCAGGCCGAGGTCGAGATCGCCCAGCTCGCAGACTCCACGATGGTGCTGCTCGCTCCCGGCATGGGTGATGGCATCCAGGCGGCGAAGGCCGGGATCCTCGAGGTCGCCGACCTGTACGTGGTGAACAAGGCAGATCGCGACGGGGCGCAGCAGACCGTTCGCGACCTGCGCTACATGCTCTCCTTGGGTGGGCGGCACTCGGTGGCGGGTGCCTGGCGCCCGCCGATCCTGACTACGGTCGCCACCAAGGGTGAAGGGGTGGCTGAGGTCGTCGCGGCCCTCGACAAGCACCGTGCGTGGCTGGACACGTCGGGGGAGCGGGCCCGACGACAGAAAGAACGAGCCGCCGGCGAGATCGAGGCGATTGCCGTAGCAGCGTTGCGTGCCCGGATGGGCGACGTCCATGGCTCGGCTGCCTTGAGCACGCTCGCCGCGCGGGTGGTTGCCGGCGAGCTCGACCCGTACGCCGCTGCGGACGCCGTGATCGAAGAGCTATGAGCCTGCGCAGCGGCGATCTCGACGCGGTTGTGGTCGGTGCCGGCCCCAATGGGCTCGCCGCGGCTCTCCGCATGGCAGCTGCCGGTCTCTCGGTGCGCGTCTATGAACGGGCCGAGACCTGGGGTGGCGGTACGCGCACGGCGGCGCTGACGGCGCCCGGGTTCGCCCACGATGTCTGCTCCACGGCGCACCCGATGGTCGCGATCTCGCCGTTCTTCAGGGAGTTCGACCTTGCTGCGCACGGAGTCGAGCTCCTGCAGCCGGATCTGCCCTATGCCCACCCGTTGTCCGACGGCCGCGCGGTCCTGGTGCACCGTGACCTCAGCACAACTGCTGCATCACTCGGGTCCGACGGCCCAGCCTACGAGCGGATGCTGGCACCACTCGTAGCCGATGCGCCGCGCTTGCTCTCGACGCTCTTGGGGACATTCCGCCGCCCGCCGACGTCCGGAATCCCGGCGGTGCTGCACTTCAGCAGGTACGCAATGCGCAGCGCCGAGGGCCTAGCCGGGCGCTTCAGCGGTGAGGAGGCCAGGGCGCTGCTGGCCGGGTGCGCGGCCCACAGCATGCTGCGCCTGGACCGCCCGGTGACCGGCGGACTCGGCTTGGTGCTCGCCCTGCTGAGCCACGCGGTCGGCTGGCCGGTGGTCGCAGGCGGCTCCCAGGCACTCAGCGACGCGATGGTCGCGGCCCTGCGAGCTGCCGGTGGTGAAGTCATGACCGGACATGAGGTCGGGAGCCTGGCCGAGCTGCCGCAGACCCGCGCCACATTGCTCGATGTGTCGCCGGCGAGCTTCCTTCGCATGGTCGGCCCCGAGGACCTGCCCGGCGGATACCGAAAAGCGATGCGCCGCTTCCGGTATGGGCCGGGCGTCTGCAAGTTGGACTTGGCGTTGTCCGGGCCGATGCCGTGGACCAATCCCGAAATCCGCCGGGCTGGAACCGTTCACGTCGGTGGCACATTCGAGCAGATCTCCCGCGCGGAGGCGGATGTGGCCGCGGGCCGCCATTCCGAGGCGCCCTACGTTCTCACCGTCCAGCCGACCGTGCCCGATCCCAGTCGAGCGCCAGCCGGCCGGCATGTTCTGTGGGCCTACTGCCACGTGCCGTCGAGGTCAACAGTCGACATGAGCACGGTGATCGAGGATCAGCTCGAGACGGTGGCGCCGGGATTCCGCGACCTGATTGTCGGCCGGCATGTGATGACCGCCGCGCAGATGAGCGACTACGACCCCAATTACGTCGGCGGTGACATCAGCGCTGGGCGACCTCGCTGTTTCAGATGTTGGCCCGACCGGTGCCGCGGTGGTCGACCTATCGAACTCCCGTCGAGGGCGTGTACCTCTGCTCCTCAGCCACGCCACCGGGGCCGGCCGTCCACGGCATGTGCGGAGAGCACGCCGCGCGGCTCGCGCTGAGGCAGCGGTTCGGCATCCGCAAGGCGCCCTCCCTGCGCCGTCTGCCCACGACCCAGCGGGGCGCGTAGCCTTCGCCCACCATGCCTCGCGAACTCAGACTTCCGTTCGACCCGATCGAACGGGCCGGGGAGAACTGGGTGCGCACCTGGGGCCCAGCGGCCGCGATGCGAGCCGCGACTTCGATCTTTCGCGCCCAACAGATCCTGCTGGCGCGGTTTGACGAGGCACTGCGACCGTACGAACTGACGTTCGCTCGCTACGAGGCACTGGTGCTCCTTCGCTTCTCACGAACCGGAACGCTGCCCCTCAAAGTGATCGGTAGCCGGCTCATGGTGCATCCGACCAGCGTGACGAACACCATCGAGCGGTTGGCTGCGGCCGGTCTCGTCGAGCGCCTGCCCAACCCTGCCGACGGCCGGGGGGTTCTGGCCTCGATCACGGATAGCGGTAGGGCCATCGTCGAACGCGCAACTGCGGATCTGATGCGGGTCGACTTCGGGCTGGCAAATATCAGTGCTGAGCGTCTCGACGAGCTCTACGAGACGCTCCGCGACGTCCGCTACGCAGCCGGCGACGTTGCAGAGGCCGACCCGGCGATCAGCGGCACGCGGACCGACATCACGTAATTAGTAGGTCGTCCTAGCTTGTGTATTTAGTAGGACGTCCTACTATTAGAGTATGACCGCACCCCTGGCCGACGGCCGCGCACGTTGGCAGCAGCGCTATGCCGCCGCACTCGAGTCCGGACGAGTCCGCGACGCCGACTTCCGCACCCTGTCCGGAGTGGAGGTCGAACCGGTGTACGGCCCGGAACCCGGCCAGGAGCCAGAAGGCTTCGAACGGATCGGCTGGCCGGGGGAGTTCCCGTTCACTCGCGGTCTCTACCCGACCGGTTACCGGGGCCGCTCCTGGACCATCCGCCAGTTCGCCGGCTTCGGCAACGCCCAGCAGACCAACGAGCGCTACAAGATGATCCTTGCCGAGGGCGGCGGCGGACTGTCAGTGGCCTTCGACATGCCGACCCTGATGGGCCGCGATTCCGACGAGCCGGTATCGCTGGGCGAGGTCGGGCACTGCGGCGTCGCGATCGACTCGGCCGCGGACATGGAAACGCTCTTCGCCGACATCCCGCTCGAGGAGACCACCACGTCCATGACGATCAGCGGACCGGCAGTCCCGGTCTTCTGCATGTATCTCGTCGCCGCCGAACGGCAGGGCGTCGACATCTCGACTCTCGACGGGACGTTGCAGACGGACATCTTCAAGGAGTACATCGCTCAGAAGGAGTGGCTGTTCCCACCTGAGCCGCACCTGCGCCTGATCGGCGACCTGATGGAGTTCTGCAACGACAGGATCCCCGCCTACAAGCCGGTCTCCGTTTCCGGATATCACATCCGCGAGGCCGGATCGACCGCCGCGCAGGAGCTTGCCTTTACGTTGGCCGATGGATTCGGCTACGTCGAGCTGGGCCTGTCTCGCGGGATGGACATCGAGGCGTTCGCACCCGGGCTGTCGTTCTTCTTTGATGCCCACATCGACTTCTTCGAAGAGATCGCGAAATTCCGTGCGGCGCGACGTATTTGGGCCCGTTGGATGCGAGACGTGTACGGCGCCAAGACAGAGCGGGCGCAGTGGCTGCGGTTCCACACCCAGACCGCCGGCGTGTCGTTGACTGCCCAGCAGCCGGACAACAACATCGTGCGAACCGCCGTCGAGGCTCTGGCCGCCATTCTGGGCGGCACGAACTCGCTGCACACGAATGCCCTCGACGAGGTCCTGGCCCTGCCCAGCGAGAAGGCTGCTCAGATCGCGCTGCGTACCCAGCAGGTGATCGCCGCAGAGACCGGCGTGGGCAACGTCGCCGACCCGCTGGGTGGATCCTGGTACGTCGAGGCCCTGACCGATGAACTCGAACGCCAGGCAGAGGCGATCTTCACCCAGATCAAGGACATGGGTACCGACGCGACGATGACCAGCGGTCTGCTGCGGGGGATCGAGGAGGGGTGGTTCCTCGGGGAGATCGCCGAAGCCGCGTTTGACTACCAGCTCAAGCTCGAGAAAGGTGACCGCGAGGTTGTAGGGGTTAATGTAAACAACGCCTCGGTGAGTGATCACGACGAGCTCGACATCCTGCGAGTGAGCCATGAGGTCGAGATCGAGCAATGCCGGACACTTGCCGCCCGGCGTGCTGCGCGGAACGAGGAAGAGGTTCGTGCGGCTCTGGCGCACTTGGTCGACGTGAGTCGGACCGAGGAGAACATGGTGCCGGCGATGCTCGATGCGGCACGTTCAGAGGCAACACTGGGGGAGATCTGCGATGCACTGCGCGACGTTTGGGGCGGGTACACCGAGCCGGCTCGGTTCTAGTCCCCCCTCGCGCCGGGCGCGGCAGTGTGAAAATGTAAACCGTGCGAACGCGCGGGGGTCTGTAGTGACAGACGGGGTTCTGTAATGACAGACGAAGAGATGTTCGGCCCGTACCGGATCGAGGCGTTGCTCGGCCGCGGCGGGATGGGTGAGGTCTATCGCGCCTATGACGAGAGCCACCGTCGAGTGGTGGCCCTCAAAGTGCTTTCGCCGCACCTGGCCGCCGACGAGAATTATCGTGCGCGGTTCCGCCGGGAGTCTGAACTCGCTGCTCGCCTGCGCGAAGCCCATGTCATCCCGATCCACCGCTTCGGCGAGATCGAGGGGCGGCTCTTCCTGGACATGCGCCTGGTCGACGGCCAGGATCTCGGCGCGGTTCTCAAGACACCCGGAGGGCTGTCTGCACACCGCGCAGTCGACATCATCAGTCAGGTCGCGCAGGCGCTCGATGCCGCGCACGACGATGGTCTGATCCACCGTGACGTGAAGCCGTCCAATGTGCTGGTGACCAGTCGCGACGACGACGGTGACGATGTCTTCGTCTATCTCGTCGATTTCGGGATCGCTCGGGCCTCCGGTGAGAGTGAAGAGGCCCTCACGCTGACCGGTGCGGCCATGGGCAGCTTCGATTACATGGCGCCGGAGCGTTTCTTGGAAGCGCCGGTCGACCGGCGCACGGATGTCTACTCGTTGGCTTGCCTGCTCTACGAATGTCTCACCGGGCGGCGGCCCTTCCTATCGGCTGGCCCTGCCCTGATGAACGACCATCTCAACACGCCCCCACCCCGGCCCTCCCTGTTGCTCCGCGATCTGCCCGAGGGTCTGGATGATGTGATCGCGCGGGGAATGGCGAAGGATCCGGCCGACCGCTACGCCCGGGCCGGAGATCTGGCCGCGGCGGCCCGGGCGCAACTGCGGAAAGTCCCGATCGGAACCGACGCCGTGCCCGCCGAGGCGGCAGCCGATGCGACCAGCGAGGTCGCCTTCTGGCAGATACCCGCGCACCCGGACAAGGCGCTGCCCTTCCCGGACCTGACCAAGTCGCCCGATGCGACACCGGTCATGGCGCGGCGCCGTCTGGGTTCGGCCCTGCTGGTAGCCGCCGTCGTGGCGCTGCTCGTGGCATTCACCCTCATTGGCGTGGTGGTCCTGCGCGACCCGGAGCCGAGCAACGCACAGGCGAACCCGCTGTCAGCCACATCGAACGCGAACGATGCACCCAGTACTCCGCTGAAAGGCACGACGTCGCTGTCGCCCTCGGTGGGGTCAACCGTTGTGCCGCCCGCGGCCCAACCTCCCGCCGCACCGCCGCTCGAGCCGCAGACCACATCGCCGCGCAACCCCAACCCGGCGCCGGCTCCCCCGCCGCCGGCCGGGGGTCCGCCGCCAGCCGGCGGTCCGCCACCGGCCAGCTACGGTGACCCGTACTTGGATAACCTCGCGCAACGCTGTTACAACGGCAACATGCAGTCGTGCGACGACTTGTACTTCGCCAGCCCGGTGGGTGACGAGTTCGAGACCTACGGCTACACCTGCGGCTATCGATTGAGCTGGGCGGAAGTCGCCAATCGCTACTGCACGTCCATCTGGTAGCACTCAGTAGGCAGCTGAGAGGCATCGGCCGGCCGGGTGTCGGCACAGTGGCAAAATGGGGCACATGCAACCCAACCGTGGACCCGCCCCACCCCGTACGGCTGCTGATGCCGCCAAGCAGGCTCAGGTAGCCGCCTCGTTGGCCGGCGCGGTTGACCTCGGTGCTGTGCGGGCTCGTGCCGAGGCCGCCGAACGCGCCGCTGCCGCGCCACCTCGGGCCGGCGGCAGTTACGTCATCGACGCCACGGAGTCGAACTTCCAGGCGGAGGTCATCGACCGCTCTTTCCAGACGCCAGTCGTCGTGGACCTACGAGCCGATTGGAGCCCGCCCTCCCAAGAGTTGACCCCCACCCTCGAACGGCTTGCCGCGGAAGGCAACGGCGCTTGGATCCTGGCCAAAGTCGACGTCGACTCGAACCCTCGGTTGGCCCAAGCGCTTCAGGTCCAGAGCGTTCCCGTCGTCAAGGCGGTGCTGCAGGGTGCACTCGCTGCCGAGTTCAACGGGGCACTCCCCGAAGCCGAGATCCGTAAGTTTCTCGCCGCCGTGGTCCAGGCGGCCGGGGGACAGCTACCCGAGGGCGCGGCAGGTCCCGAGACTGTCGTCGAGGAAGTCGAAGCCGAGGATCCGCGCCTGGACGCTGCCGAAGACGCCGTAGCCCGCGGTGACCTGGCTGCTGCCGAGACCGCCTATGCCGACATTCTGGCCAGCGAGCCCGAGCACCCGATCGCGGGTCTCGCGTTGGCCCAGATCCGGCTGCTACGCCGCGCCGAAGTCGCTGGCCCACACGCCATCGCGAACGCAGATGCGGACCCGACGAACCCGGCGGCCGCGCTCTCGGCCGCGGACGTGGAGCTGGCGCAGGGTCAGGTGGAGCGCGCATTCGATCGCCTGCTGGCGGTCATCCGGGCTACATCCGGCGAGGATCGCGACACGGCGCGGGCGGGCCTGCTGGAGTTGTTCGCGCTGGTCGGCGACGACGACCCGCTCGTCGTCGCCTCCCGAAAGAAGCTGACCGCTGCACTCTTCTAGACCTGCGGGTACGCACACTCGGTAACTGCGCGTCCACCCCAGCTATGCTCGGGGAGACGTACACAAGGCGTTGAGCGCGCCCGAAAAGGACGGGACGACCTGGTGGACGGCGAAACATTCGGTCCTTATCGGATCGAGCAACTTCTCGGTCGCGGTGGGATGGGCGAGGTCTACCGGGCCTTCGACCAGAGCCAAAAGCGGGTCGTCGCACTCAAACTGCTCTCCCCCCACCTCGCCGCTGACGAGGACTATCGAGCTCGGTTCCGGCGCGAGTCAGAACTCGCCGCTCGACTGCGCGAGGCCCACGTCATCCCGATCCACCGTTACGGCGAGATCGACGGGCGGCTGTTCATCGACATGCGCCTGGTCGAAGGAGCTGACCTCGCCGCGCTGCTCGAGCAGCGCGGGGCGCTCCCGCCCGACCGTGCTGTCGCGATCGTCAGCCAGGTTGCCCGGGCCCTTGACGCCGCCCACGCCGACGGGCTGATCCACCGGGATGTCAAACCGTCCAACGTCTTGATGAGCGACCGTGACGACGACGGGGATGACGACTTCGTCTATCTCGTGGACTTCGGGATCGCCCGGGCCGCGGAGGACGAAGGCGGCCTGACAAAGACGGGTTCGGCCGTGGGCAGCTTTGACTACATGGCACCCGAACGCTTCCTCGAGGGACGGGTCGACCGTCGAACCGACGTCTACTCGCTGGCCTGCCTGCTCTATGAGTGTCTGGCCGGGCGACGTCCCTTCACCGGTGAGGGGCTGCCCGCCTTGATGTACGGGCACCTGAATACGCCCCCGCCGCGACCTTCTGAGGTGGTTCCCGGACTGCCGGTCGCCATGGACGACGTGATCGCCAAGGGCATGTCGAAGGACCCCGAACAGCGCTTCGCCAAAGCCGGAGACCTGGCCGCAGCCGCCCGTCGAGCGCTGCGGATCAACACCGGACCCGGTTTCGCCGCTCCACCCCCGCCTGCAGCCCAAGCCGGTCCCTACCCGCCGTCGCAGAGTCAGGACTATTTCCTGGGTTCCTACGTTCCGCCGGGGACACAATCCAATCCGCAGATCCCGCAGCTCGCCCAATTCCCGATCACCGGGCCGCCCCAGCCGGCCGTACCGGGTCCCGATGCCGCGCCCCCAGGCGGCGGCTATGGCCCCCCACCCGGCCCATATGGCCCGCCAACCGGGCAATATGGCCCGCCACCGGGGCAATATGGCCCGCCGACGGGCCCGTCCGGACCGGGCCGCCCGCCCACCGGGCCCAATCCGGCAGCCGGCGCGGTCGGGCCGCGGTCCCGACTGAACAAGAACAGCGCCATGCTCATCGTCGGAGCCACCTTCCTCGTCGTCGCCCTGGTGACGGTCATCGCACTCCTGGTGAACAAGGCGGATAGCAACAACCAGGCGATCCCGACGACGACCACGACGTCGGAGCGTCTCGCGGAGACGACGACGACGGAGTCGAGCTCATCGGAGGAGTCGTCGCCCGAACCGACTCCGGAAGAGGGGCCGCCGCCGGCAGCGGGTTCGGTTCCACCGGCCGGGGGTGCTGACGCCGCCACGGACGCCCTGGCGATGGGTTGTTACAACGGCGACATGCAAGCTTGTGACGATCTGTACGCGGCCACAGCCAACGGCAGCCCCCCGAATCCGACGGAGGCCCTGCAGCCCTACTTCGATTATGCGTTCACCTGCGGCGACCGATTGAGTGAGGATGAAGTGGCTGAGCGCTACTGCGTCGACATCTGGCCGGACGCCTGACGTGACCGCTCAGTTGGCCTGAGTCACCAACTCCTGCAGCGCATCTGCGACCTCCTGAGCGGTCTTCGGTCGCTCGGCGGGTGGTGCGAGGCAGGCCTGGATGAGTGCGGCCTCTCCCGCTGACAGACCGGGGCCCAGCGTCGGCTGCGTCGTCATCAGCCGGCGGATGGCCAGCAGAGGTTCGTTGTCGGGCAGCTCTCCGTACAGACCGGTTCCAGTGAGACTGCGGTGCAGGGTTGCGCCCAGGCCCCAGATCTCACTTGCCCTGGAAGGTCGCTCGCCCTGCAGGAGGGCCGGGTCGAGGTATTCCAGAGATGCCGCGTTGGCCATCCCGGTCAACGTGACCCCAGGGGCCAGGAAGCGGGCCAGCCCCAGGTCGGAGAGCTTGGCGCCGGTCTCCCCGAGCATGACGTTGGCGGGCTTGATGTCCCCGTGTGAAAGCCCAGCCTCATGCAGTGCATGTGCAGCCAGCGCCGTGTGTTGCACCGCCATCAACACCTCCCGGCGAGCCAAGGGGCGGGCCGGTGTAGCCAGCGAGCCGCCCGGGAAGTACTCCATCGCATACAGGAACGACTCGTGCAGTACGGCGTCGTAGACCCGGACGAGGTAGGGCGAGCTGACCTGGGCGAAGACCCGCAACTCGCGGACGCCACGGTCATAGGCCTGCTCACTGCAGTGGCCGGTGAAGACCTTGAGGGCTACGAACTCGTCGGGCAGTCCCAACCTGGGTGGTGGCACGGCGAGGTAGAACCGGCCGTGATTGCCTTCGCCGAGCAACCGCACAATCTGGTAGTCGGCGATCCGGTCGGGTGTACCGGTGGTGACGTCCGCGGTGGTCATCGCGTGGTCCCTCTCCTAAGTTTGTGCGAGCCTGAACGGTATTCGTGGCTGTGCTGTTTTGGGCGATGTTGCTGATGCTGCGCGGCTAAGCTGCGGCGAGTTCGGCGGCTGGGTGCGGATTCTTGGCGAGGAAGGGCGTGGCTGTTGTGCGCACGATCAGTGAGACGGTTGCCTTGGTATTCCTGGCGATTGCGGTTGTCATTGTGGTGGCGCGATTGATGGGCAAGTTGTTCGCCAGGATCGGTCAACCTGCCGTCGTCGGGGAGATCGTGGCCGGCATCCTGCTCGGGCCGACCGCCCTGGGCGCGCTTCCGGGCGACCTGGACGGCATGCTCCTCCCGCCCGACATCAGACCGTTCCTTTCGGTGCTCGCGCAGCTCGGCCTCGTGTTGTTCATGTTCATCGTCGGCCTCGAAGTCGACCTGTCGTTCATCCGCGGCCGGGAGCGGGTGGCCGGCGCGGTGTCCCTGGCCTCCATCGCGCTGCCGTTCGCCCTGGGAGTGGTGCTCGCATATCAGCTCTACCCCGACCACAAGCTGGTCAACGGCGAGGTGGTCGAATTTGCGGCCTTCACACTCTTCCTCGGCGTAGCCATGTCGATCACGGCTTTTCCCGTGCTCGCCCTGATCCTGAGCGAACGCAACATGCACCGGATCCCAGCCGGTGCCCTGAGCCTCGCCTGCGCCGCAGTCGACGACATCCTGGCGTGGGCGCTGCTCACCGTCGTCGTTGCGGTCACGGTGGGAGACGGGTATGCCGGAGTGTTCATCATTCTCGGTTTGAGTTTGGCGTTCGTCCTGGCGATGTTCCTGGTGGTCCGGCCGTTGCTGGCGCGGATCGTGCCTCGGTACGAGAAGGCCGGCCGGCTCAGCTCGGATCTGTTCGCGATCGTCTTGATCGGGATTCTCGGCTCCGCCTTCGTCACCGAAGAGATCGGGATCCACTTCATCTTCGGGGCATTCCTCTTCGGCGTCATCATGCCGCGGCAGGGACCGGCCGCCAACGCCATGCGCCGGGACGTGCTCGAACGCCTGGAACAGGTGAGCACGACGTTGTTGTTGCCGGTCTTTTTCGTCATCACCGGTCTGAATGTCGATCTCGGCGCGATCGGGGCCAGGGGCGTGGTGGAACTCCTCCTGATCCTGCTGGTCGCAATCTCCGGCAAGTTCCTCGGCGCATTCGCTGCAGCGCGGCTGCAACGGGTTCCGCGTCGACAGGCCCTGGCGCTGGGTGTCCTCATGAACACTCGCGGACTCACCGAGTTGGTCATTCTCAACGTGGCCTTGCAGCTCGGCGTGCTCGACGGGGAGATGTTCACGCTGCTCGTGATCATGGCAGTCGTCACGACCATGATGACCGAGCCGTTGCTGCGCGTGGTCTACCCACGCCGCCTGGTGGAGCGAGACATTGCCGAGGCCGAGCGCGCCGCGTTGGGGATATCCGAGGCGCACACGGTTCTGGTCGTGCTCGATGAACAGCACCGCAGCGAGGCGTTCGTTTCGGCCGCCTGCGACCTCGTCGGCCTCGAACGTCCATCCAGGCTGGTGTTGGCCTCCATGGTGCAACGGGGACCCAGCTTGCAGGTAGCCAGTGGACTCGGCGTCGAGTTGGCGGCGCTGATCTCCACCGGCGACGAGTTGCGCGCCCTGGCTGCTACAGCAGAGGCCCGCGGCCTCGAGGTGACGGTGTCGTCGCGATTCGGTGAGGACTCCTGGGCTGACCTCGCGACGCTGGTGGATCAGGTCGCGGCGGCACTCGTCGTCGTACCGGAATCCTGGGCCGGACTGGTCGGTACGAGCACCCTGCCGGGACCGCAGCGCCCCGCGGTCGTCGTGCTGCGGGTGCCCGAGCCAGGAGACACCGAGGCCGCAGCGGCCGAGCCGCAGGTCGGAGTGCGGATCAGCAGTGATCCCGCTGGCCGCGCCGCTCTGCGGGTAGCCGCTGGAGCTGCACTGGCGCGGGGCGGGACGCTTCTCGTCGGCGCCTCCGAGGGATGGCGGGCCGAGCGCAAGGTCACCTCCACCGTCCAAGCGCTGACCAGGGCTGGAATACCGGCGGCGCCCTGGGAGGAGGACAACCAGGTGGGCCTTCGGGTGCTGCCCACCGGAAGCGGCGAGGATGCCGGATCCACGTCGACGCCGCACGTATGGGTGCACCCCGGTTCCGAGGACGCCGATCGGGACCTGGCCGAGACGATCGCCGCCATCGCGACACCTGCCGGTGTCGAGGTCGAGCCGGAGACACCGCGTCCGACCTGAGCTCTCAGCCGAACGTTGCACGTGAGCGACGGTCACCGCAGCCGGCCGGGCACGGTCATGTCGTGCGGTGCGGAGTCTCGAACGACAACGTCCGGCGGCCCATGCTGATCCGCATCCCAGGCAGCAGCTGGATCGGCTGCCCGGGCACGACCGCCCGCCATTGATCGGCGTTGCGCAGCGCGACCAGAGTGCCATTCGCCGAGCCCCGATCGACCAGCACGACATCCCAGCCGCGGAGTCGGATCTCAGCGTGGCGCCGCGAGATGCCGCCACTCTGGTCGACCAGAACCAGGGGCCGCAGCTCACCAGATCGCACATCCGGGTCGGGCTCGGGTTCGCGGCCGATCAAGTAGTCGTGATCGAGGACGAACGTGGCCCCGTTGTCGAAGAGCAACAACCCCAAGGGGGGTCGACGGCCTTTCGTGATGATGCCCGTGAGTTCGGCCATCCGGATCCCGCACTGGGCGCAGAAGTGACCTCGCGGATCGTTGAGATGGCCTCGGCTGCACAGGAATCCGTCCACGACAACGCCGTCCTCGTCGGCGGCCGCGTCCAGCTGACCGGCGGCGGCTGCAGGCCCTGCAGCGCCGCCCGCGAGCATGTGGTCGCCATGGTGACTCGGGTCATGTGCGGGAGCCGGCCCTTGGCCGGCTGCGGGCGGGGCCGGCGCGGCTACCGGCAGGGGAGCGCGGGGCGGGGCGGCATCCGCGGCCCCGAACAGAACTGCCGCCTTCGCCTCGGGCGGCAGACTCAGTGGCTCGTGCACCAACGGCTGGTCAGCCGCGGGCGGAAGGGGTGGCGCCGAGAGTTGGTCGAGCCGCTTGCCCGTTTGGCTGGGCGTACCCGGATCAGCGCCCTGCGGGTCCAGCCGGACTCCGGCTCCGGGCACCACACCGGCGTGCAGGTCCAGAACCGGCCGCTCCAGTGCCGCCCCGACCGCACTCGACCCCCCGAGGGTGAGCACGATCGCTTCCTCGCTCCACGGCAATTGGCGGGTCAGCCAGCCGCCTTCATCCCCGGCCGCCAAGCGGTTACCGGTTTGCGGCTGGCTGGCTTCGGCCGTCGCGGACAGGCACAGCGCCAAGCCGTCGTCGGTGGCGGCCAGTAGGGCGAGACTGACGGTGGGTCGGGCCGCGTGCCACGCCTGTACTGCCTGCGTCATCGGTGCCGCCGGTGCACGTGCTGCCGAACGGGAGATCTCGGCCAGTTGGGCGATCAAGTCCTCGGCCGCCCGCCATTGCTCGTCGTCGGCGGGTTGGGCCAGGACCAGAACCGCTCCGGGCGTCCGAGCGACCAGTCCGGCACCGGGAAGGACTTCGACGGCGACCCGGTCGAAACTCGGAACGGTCAGCAGGTCATAGCTTGCGGTCTCTGACGTAGGGGCGGCGCTCATGACTCCTCCGCAATCAAGAATGGGTGGGGGAGGGTCACGAGATCAGCGACCCGCCACGGAACCGCCAGTGGATGAAGGGAACGCGCATCGGACCGTTCACCATGACCCACACCACCAGCCAGGTCGTGATGAAGTGGATGAGGAATGCGGAGCCGGGGACGGACACGTCCCAGAACCACCAACCCGCCGCCAGCATGAACCAGATCAACAGGCCCTCGTTGACGGCGGTGATCAGCCCGAACAATGTCGGCCAGTCCTTCTCCCAACGGAACTGCATCAGGAAGTGATAGACGAGTTCCCACAGCACGCCGAGCACGATGACCATGAGAAGGATCGTGAACGTCGCCTTGTACGACGCACCCAGCGGAGCGCCGGTGGGCAGGATCGGCGTGATCAGCAACGTCCAGAGTCCACCGAAGACGGTCAAGGCGAAGATGCGGGTTTGAATTCGTCCCCCGAGGGTGGGAAGCATGTGCGCCCTTCAGATCTGCCGGTGCCGGGCCCAGAGCCACCATTGTTTGGTGGACCGCCCGACCCCCAGCCGCTGACAGAAACCGAGCTTGGCCAGGTCGTCGGCGATTTCCTGCGCCGCGATCTGGAGTCCCAGAAAGGTGTCCACCCCGGGAAAGTAACCGCCGAGAGTGGCGGTGCCTGACGCGTACATCCGGCCGGAGCCGCTGCGGGTGCCGATGACCTCGAAGTTGCGATCGACGTCCAGCCGACCGATCGGGTTGCGTCCGGCCCCGGAGTGATCCATCAGATCCGCGAGGACGCGATGCTCGCGGATGTCGGCCTCCAGACCGGTGCAGTCGATGAGGGCGATGACCATCGCCCGAAAGACTCCGCCGGCGGTATTGACCTGGGTGTCTATGCCGGCTGGAGCCGGGGTCATCGGACCCATCTCACCGACGACCGTCTGATACCAGCCCTCGCGGCGGCCGCGTTTGAGCTGCTCCTGCCAGTTCTTGCGAATCGGGGTGTTGGTGCCACCGATCGTCTTGTAGAGGTCGGCGCGGTCCTTGCCCTCGAGCTTGCGCATGCGGGACTTCAGTTGCCCGCCCCAGACCGACTTGGGGTAGTTGAAGCCCTGATAGGCCCAACCGTCTCCGCCGCGCCGACGCATCCACAGGTGCGGCCCGTGCGCACCGGTGATGTAGGTCCGGAAGACGTGCACGATATGGGTCTTGAGGCCGTAGGCGTCGCGGTCGTCGATCAGCCGCTGCAGCACGCGCGAGGCGACGATCCCGCCACCGCGAAGCATCACAGTGCCGCCGCCCTGCGCCTTGAGCTGGTCGTAGATGTGTTCGTGTGACTCGTATGCGTTCACAACCCGGCTGAAGTCGCGGTGCTTGTCGCGGTACTCCTGGAGATCGGGCAGGAACTTCAGGCCGGGATAACCGACCGCGACGTGGACGTACGTGCTGCGGAAGGCGACCCGGCGAGTGGCTGATGCGCCGGCCGGCGGGGTGAGGATGGTGAAGTAGCCGCCACCGGCGCGGCGGCGGACCATCCTGACCTGGCCCTTCACCACCGACTGCGCGTAACGGATCCGGTGATACTCCCGCTCCATCGTCTCGAAAGCCTGACCCGCTTTGGGCGTGTAGTAGTCGGCGAAGATCGGCTCGGTGAGCACCGACCACAACGGTCCGAAGAAGCCTTTGACCGTCTTGGCCGACAAGGCCTCGCGGACTGCATAACTGGGGAAGCCCCAGATGTTGTCCGGCGTCGACGCGGAGTCCGAGCGCAGCCGCTCCTTGCGGGGGACCTGCGAGACCCGGGTCAGGTACTCATAGCTCTGCCACGGAACATCCAGGGAGGTCAGCACTTTGATGGCCTCTGGCGGAACACCCGAGATCCGCAGGTAGTCGGTGGTGACAAAGGACCCGATGCCGCCGCCGATGGTCACGAACGGCACGTCCACGATCGGAATTCCGTGTTGGACGAGCATCTCGTCGGTCCAGATGTCGGTATCGATGAGCGCGGGGCTGAGGTCTCCAGGCACCCATTCCCGAGACGCCGAAGCCGGAGGTGCGGTGCTCGGACTACTCATCGACCTGGGTTCTCCTCTCACCGATTTCTGCGCCGCTCTGGGACCGGTCGTGGGCGCAGCCTAACCACCGAGCCGGGCCGATTGTGCCCCAGGTGAACCAGTGCAGGGAGGGTTTAGGCACCAGGCTCGAACCTGAACCGCGCTGATCGAACACGGCTGCCACGGCGCGGCCACGGCGCGGTCCCCGCTCAGCCGCCGAAGATGCCGCAGTCCGCCCCGCCATTGATGAAGCCCTGGCGGAACACATCGACGAGTTGGAACCCGGACAGCCCGACCTCGGGCAGGATCTCGCGTCGGGAGCCGTAGTCGATCAGGAAGATGACCGCCTCGTCGATGTCCCCCGGGCTGATCGTGGCGTCTGCCTCCAGGGAGCCCAGGTAGAACTGCGCCGCGAACCAGCCGGTTGCGCACACCGCTGCCGAGATGGCCTCGGGCCCGCGGATCGACTTGTCCAGCGCGTGACGGGCAGCGAGCGCATACGGCACCGAGATGGCCGTCGTCACGGCGAAGTCGCCGATGTCATCCGAGATCACCTCGGTGAGATCGGCCTCGTCGTAGGTGACCGTGTTGTCATCGACGCAGTAGCCGATGTCTCGCTCGACGGCCTCGCCACCGCAGTCGGGGGCATCACCATCGAAGGCGACCAGTTCCGGCGTGATGAAGGACTGTTGCCCGATCTCGTCGAAGGCGGCCTCCCAGAAGACCTCGAGACTGCGCTCGCTGATGGCGACTGCCTCGTCGTGGGGCACGTTGCCGGTCGTGTCGTCACCGCTGAACTCGGCGAGTGTGAAGAGCCGGTCGTCGTTGTAGTTGTCGCGGCAGGCCTGCGCCCCACTGTCGAAGCCCTCCTGGAAGGCCGACACCCGGTCGAAGTACGAGCCGTGCGCGCTCTCGTCGTCGGCAGCCGACCCGGGTTCGTCACGTAGCAGCAGGAACCCGCGGATGACGTCGTCGAGTTCCGGGGCGCGGATGTTGAAGTGTTTCGCATTGTCCTGCGCGACCCAGCCCGTCCAGGCGCCCGCGTAGCAGTCAGCCTGAGTCTCGAAAACGATCGACAAGTCAGAAGGCGGGGCCTCGCGACCCTGGACGGCGTGCCCGAACTCATGGGCCATGACCAGCGCCGGGAGGAACCTCCCGTAGTCGTCGGCCAGAGACTCCAGCAGCGTCCGGTCATACACCACGTTGTCGCCCCCGCCACCTGGCTGTGGGAAGCAGTAGAAGGCGTTGCCGGCCACGTTCTCCGGTTCCCCCTCGAGGCAACCGATGTCGTCCGGATAGTCGTCGGGATCGAAGTTTTCCGGATCGATGGAGAAGTAGCCGCCGGTCAGGGGGGTGAAATCAGTGTCGAAGAGCTCCTGGAAGTTCTGGGTCCAGAAGTCGTTGATGTCGGCCAGCGCGTTGCGAGCCGTGACGTCTATCTCGCTGTCAGTGGCGCCGACGATTTCGAAGTCAGAGTTGGCCACGTCCTGGCGTAACCCATTCGCCGGGGACGGCGTGCCGACGATAGCGCTGGTGCATCCAGCGGCGAGCACACCTACAACCGACAGCACGGCCAAGGTACGGGCAGACCGCGGTGAGCTCGTTGCTGTCCGCATCGCTACTCCAGCTCGGCGACTGTCGATCTCCAACCTCCTGTTGTCGTGCTCAGCCGCTCAGGCCCTCGACGCCGCATTCGTCGGCACCGACGACGAACCCCCGCCGGAAGTAGTCCACGAGCTGGAAACCCGACAGATTCGCCTCGGGCAGCACCTCGCGGCGCGGAGCCTGTTCCACCAGGAAGATGACCGCCTCATCGATGTCACCGGGAGAGATCGATGCGGCGGATCCGTCCTCGAACGGGATGTCACCGGTGAAGAAGGCTGCCGAATACCAGCCGGCCAGGCACACCGAGGATGAGACGGCGCCTGGGTCGTCGGTCGGCTCGCCCAGAGCATCGAGCACGGCGAGGCTGTACGGGATTGCCGTGGCCATGATGACGGCGTAATCCCCGATGTCGTCGTAGATCGGCCGGGTCAACTCCGACTCGTCGAAGCTGATCGTGTTGTCGCCGGGACAGTAGTTGATGTCCCGCTCGAGGCTCTGCCCGTCGCAGGACGGCGCATCTCCGTCAAAGGGGACCAGCTCAGGTGGGCTGAAGTCCACGCCATTGCTGCTCAGGACCTCGTTCCAGAACGCGCCGAGCGAGGCATCAGCGATGTCGAACGTGTCTTCGTACGGGGCGTCGCCGGTCGTGTCGTTGGGGGCGAACTCGATCTGCGTGAAGATGCGATTGTCATTGAAGTTGTCCCGGCAGGCGGTCGGGCCATCGTCGAAGCCTTCTTGCAGGGCCGAGGCCCGGTCGAAGTAGGAGCCGTGTGAGCTCCGCCCGTCGGGGTCCTCACCCACTGGGTCGCGGAACTCCACAAGCCCACGAATCAGATCGTCGAGTTCCGGTGCACGGATGTTGAAGTGCTGCGCTGAATCGGTGGCTACCCAGCCGGTCCACGCCCCGGCATAGCAGTCCGCCTGCGTCTCGGAGACGATCGTGCGGTCCGAGTCGACGCCGACCCGGCCCTGAATGGCATGCCCGAACTCGTGGGCGATCACCATGGCCGGCAGGAACGGTCCGTAGTCGTCCCTCAGTTGCTGGAGCAGCGTGCGGTCATAGACGATCACGTCCCCGTCGTTGCCGGCCAGGCAGTAGAACGCGTTGCCCGAGACGCTGTCGACCAGGTCCTCCAGGCAGGCGTCGTCCTGGATGTCCGGCGGGTAGTCGTCGGGATTGAAGTTCTCCGGGTCAACCGAGTAGTAGCCACCCTCCAGGGGCTCGAAATCGGTCCCGAAGACCTCCGGAAACTGTTCGCTCCAGTACGTTTCGAGGTCGGCGAGGGCGTTGCGCACGAGACGATCGGCCTCGCCGTCCCCGGCCCCGAAGATCTCGAGGTCGGAGTCGGGAACGTCTTGCCGGATCCCGTTTGCCGGATTCCCCGCTCCGGGAACCAGGCTTGCACACCCGGTCAGGCTCAGTGCGGCGACTGACAGACAGACGGTGGCCAATCCGAGTGAAGGTCTCCTGCGGGTGTCGCTCACGCAATCTCCATCGAGTCTCGGGTTCTGGGTGGACCGGTTCAGGTTAGACGGGCAATTGTGAGTTCGGGGTTATGCCGACGAACCGGCCGGCGCCTCGTTCGAGGACAGTTCCGCCGGCGGGTCCCCACCCGGCTCCTGCGGCTCGAGCCACAGTGCGCCCAGGGGCGGGAGAGACACCGTTGCCGAGTACGGCTGACCGTGCCATGGCTCTGCCTTGGCTTCCACGCGCCCGAGGTTGCCGACCCCGGAGCCTCCGTAGGAGTCGGCATCGGTATTCAGGAGTTCGATCCAGGCGCCCCCGTTGGGCAGGCCGACCCGGTACCCGAGGTGGGGAACCGATGCGAAGTTCGCAATGCAGGCGACAACGGAGCCGTCTGAGCCGTAGCGCAGGAACGAGAAGACGTTGTTGGCGGCGTCATTGGCGTCGATCCACTGGAAGCCGGCCGGGTCAGTGTCCTGGGACCAGATGGCCGGTCGGCTGCGATAGGCCTGATTGAGGTCGCCGACCAACAACTTCAGACCTGCATGACCCGGGTCCTCGAGCAGACCCCAGTCCAGGGAAGAGCCCTCAGCCCATTCGCTCGGCTGGCCGAACTCACTGCCCATGAACAGCAACTGCTTGCCGGGGTGGGCCCACATGTAGGCCAGGAGCAGGCGAAGGGTGGCCAATTGCTGCCACCGATCGCCGGGGATCTTGCCCAGCAACGAACCTTTGCCGTGCACCACCTCGTCATGGCTGATCGGCAGGATGTAGTTCTCCGAAAAGGCGTACATCATGGCGAAGGTCATCTGATCGTGGTGATACGACCGGTGAATTGGCTGTCGTGCAACGTAATTCAACGTGTCATGCATCCAGCCCATGTTCCATTTGAAACCGAAGCCCAGGCCGCCCAAATAGGTCGGTCGGGTCACACCAGGCCACGCGGTGGACTCCTCGGCGATGGTGATGGCACCCGGCACGTGCTTGTAGACGGTCGCGTTCATCTCCTGCAGGAACCCGACGGCGTCCAGGTTCTCCCGGCCGCCGTAGACGTTGGGGAGCCACTCGCCCTCCTTGCGGGAGTAGTCGAGGTAGAGCATCGAGGCCACGGCATCCACGCGCAGGCCATCGACGTGGTACTCCTGCAGCCAGAACAGCGCATTGGCCACCAGGAAGTTCCGGACCTCCCGGCGCCCGTAATCGAACACGTAGGTTCCCCAGTCGGGTTGCTCGCCCCTGCGCGGATCGGCGTGCTCGTAGAGCGGGGTCCCGTCGAACCGGGCAAGCGCCCACTCGTCCTTCGGGAAGTGCGCCGGCACCCAGTCGACAATGATGCCGATCCCGGCCCGGTGCAGGCGATCGACCAGATAGCGGAAGTCGTCCGGGGAGCCGAACCTGGCACTGGGCGCGTAGTACGAGGTGACCTGGTATCCCCAGGACCCTCCGTAGGGATGTTCGGCGACCGGCAGCAGTTCGGCATGGGTGAAGCCGGTCTCCACGAGGTAGTCGACGAGTTCGTCGGCGAACTGGCGGTAGTCCAGACCCTTGCGCCAGGAGCCGATGTGCACTTCGTAGATGCTCATCGGGGCCTTGTGCCAAGAGGTCTCAGCCCGGCTGGTCATCCACTCGTGGTCCTGCCATTCATATCCCGACGCGGCGACCACGGACGCCGTGGCCGGCGGGACCTCGGTGGCAAAAGCCATGGGATCAGCCTTGACTCGCCACACGCCATCGGCGCCGAGGATGTTGAACTTGTAGCGAGCGCCGACCTCGACACCCGGGACGAACAGCTCCCACACGCCGGTCGCGCCCAGCAGCCGCATCGAGTAGGCGTTCGCCTGCCAGAAGTCGAAGTCGCCGGTGAGCCGCACTCCAAGGGCTCCCGGGGCCCACACGGCGAATGACACCCCCGTCACAGCGCCGCCAGGTGTGTCGTAGCTGCGCACGTGCGCGCCGAGCACCGTCCACAGCTTTTCGTCGGAACCT
>CAVYBR010000003.1:0-194831 GCA_963766765.1 uncultured Actinomycetota bacterium | reverse complement strand
CACCGACGCCGGCGGAAGGACCAGGAGACCGCCGCCGAGGTTCTCCAGCGCCGGTGTCGATGACAGCAGGACGTCTCCGGCCAGCCGCAGGACCCGCGACTCGCCGAGGTTGATCCCCACTGCGACGCCGGCGATCGCCCGCCGCATGATCAACCACTGTTGATCGGTTTCGAAGTCAATGCTGACATCGCCCAGCGGGCCCGTCCCCAGGCCAGGGTGCTTTCGGCGCAAGGCGATCAACGACTTGTGCCACTTCAGCATCTCCGCATGCTGGCGCGCCGTGAGCTCGTCCCAGCGCAACCGTGATCGGAGAAAGGTTGCCTCGTCCTGCGGATCAGGCACGTCCTCCGGCTTCCAACCGAAATAGGCGAACTCGTTCTGTCGCCCCTCCGAGACCGCGCGACCGAGCTCGGGATCCTGGTGATCGGTGAAGTATTGGAACGGGGTCGAGGCGGCCCACTCCTCACCCTGGAAGAGCATCGGTACGAAGGGGCCGGTCAGCAGCAGGGCCGCGGCGATTCGCAACCGACCGATGGGGGCCAGCTCGCCGAGCCGTTCACCGGCTGCCCGGTTGCCCACCTGATCGTGGTTCTGTGCGCTGACCACGAACTGGTGGCCGGACAGTCCGGTCGGCCGACGTCCGTGCGTGCGGTCGCGATGGGCTGAATATTCGCCGTCGTAGACCCAGGCCTGCCGAAGTGCCTTGGCAAGGTGCGAGCATGCTGCCGAAGTCGGAGTAGTAACCCTCCGTCTCCCCGGTCAGGACGCTATGCAGCGCGTGATGCCACTCGTCGGCCCAGGACGCGGCAAGCCCGTACCCGCCCTGCGCCACCGGACGGACGAACCGCGGCGCGTTCAGATCGGATTCGGCGATCAGCCACAGCGGAATTTGGTGCCTTCGCGACAGGTCGGCCACAGCCGTGCTGAGTTCCTCGAGAATGTGCGTTGCCGACTCGTCCACGATGGCGTGCACGGCATCGAGCCTGAGTCCATCGACGTGGTAGTCGCGCAGCCACATGAGCGCGTTGTCCACGATGAAGGCGCGGACCTCGTCGCTGCCCGGCCCGTCGACGTTGATCCCCTGACCCCAGTTGGTGTGATGGCGGTCATCGAAGTACGGACCGAATTCGCCCAGGTAATTCCCGTCAGGACCGAGATGGTTGTAGACGACATCGAGGATGACGCCCAATCCCTTTGCGTGCGCGGCGTTGATGAGCTCCTTCAGGCCGTCCGGACCGCCGTAGGCGGAATGCGGGGCAAACAGGTCCACGCCGTCATAACCCCAGCCGCGCGCACCCGGGAACTCCGCGACCGGCATCAGTTCGATCGCGTCGACCCCGAGGGAGACCAGATGGTCCAGACGATCGATGGCTCCGCGAAATGTTCCGGCCTCGGTGAAGGTGCCGATGTGCAGCTCGTAAAGGACCGACCGGGCAAGGTCGAGTCCGGCCCAGTCCGAGTCCGTCCACCGGAACTCGTCATGGTCGACGATGCGGGACAGGCCCTGGATGCCGGCCGGTTGATGTGCCGAGCGGGGGTCCGGCCGTGGCGGGCCGCCGTCGATCGAGAGCGCGTCAGTCCGAGCCGGCCACAAGAGCCGGGAGGTCTGCCGACCAGTAGCCGCGCTCGCCAGGGACCAGTTCGGTACGGCCGGAGCCGACGAGTATCTCGACGGACATCTGCGCCCGAGGTGCCCAGACCGAGAAGCGCACGTCAGGCCTCCGACGTGCGCTCGAGCAGAGCAACCGGGAAGGCGTCGAGTAGCTCGACGCATCGATGTGGCCCCCCCAACCCGTACCGCACCGGTCACCAGATCTGTCCAGGATCCTGGCGGCACGATGACTTTCGTGTCATTCCAGCCTCCGCGCAGGCTCATGACAAGTCTTGGCGCAACCACAATCACGGAAGCCCCCCTGGTGAAGCCGACACCATGCCCAGCCAGGTCGCCGGAACACTCCAGAGGTTCATACCTCGCGGCCGGCCCCGCACCGAACAGCTCCGGTCGCCGGCGGCGCAGGTGCAGCGCCTCCCGTACGACGCGAAGCTTCGGCAGTCCCTCGTCGGATCGGGCGATCAGCTCGGCTGGGCCGAGCGTCGCCACCTCGGCAAGCAGTGCCCGGCGGAGCTCGAAGTCCACCGGTCGCCGGTTGTCCGGGTCGACGAGGCTGAGGTCCCACAGCTCGCTGCCCTGGTAGGTGTCGGGCACGCCAGGCACCGTCAACTGCAGCAGGGCTTGCGCCAGCGCATTGACCCGGCCTGGCTCCACGAGCCCGCTGACGAAGTCCTCGATGTCGGCGACCAGATCCGGGTCGCCGAGGACGCCGGCCACGTACGCATCCCGCGCCTGATCGAACGCATGATTGGGTTCGGTCCACGTGGTATGCACCTTGGCTTCCTTGGTCGCCTTTGCCAGGTAGTCGGTCGCGCGTTCAACCGACAGTGGCCAAGCGCCGACCAGTGTCTGGAAGAGCAGGTGCTGCGTGTGCCGATCGGGGTCACCACCGGGCCAATGGATGGCGGAGTCACTCATCCAGTGCGCACACGCTGAAGCCCACTCGTGCGGGATCTCCGAGAGCAGGCTCAGTCGCGCACGTACGTCTGCGGATCGCTTCGTGTCATGCGTGGAGAGCGTCGTCATCGTGTCCGGCCACTTGTCCTGCGCGGCCGCGTTGGCGGCGTGGAACTCGGGCACGCTGACCCCGAACCGGCCAGGGTCACCACCGACTTCGTTGAGTGCGAGGAGCCTCGTGTAGCGATAGAAGGTGGTGTCTTCGACACCCTTGGCCATCGCTGGACCGGTGAGCTGCTGGAAACGCATCACCCATTCCTGCTCGGCCTCAGTCGGTTTCGGGAGCCGCAACAGCAACAGGTCGGCGAAGAACCTCAGCAGATCGGGGTCGATGTCCGGGCGCCACTCGGCCGCGACAGCGCAAGCCGCCTCGACATGTTCGATGTCGGCAGGTCGGACCAGACCCTGCTCAGCCTGGACGTAGGTGCGGTACACCGAGAACGCGGCGAGCAATTCCTGCAGCGCGTCATGCAACTCGTGTCGCGTTCGATCGCGCTGGTAGCGCCGCCCCTCGCACAACGAGACGAGCAGGTCGGAGAGCCGGTTCACGTCGGCTGCGAGCAGTTCGCGCACGGCCCAGCGCTTGGCCTCCCGCTGAACCTCGGCCACATCGGTGGGGGCGCCGGTGAGCTCTCCGTACGACGTGGTCAGCGGCTCCTCGCCGGCCGGGTCGACGAACAGGCCTCCGATGACCGTGAGTCGGTCGTAGCCGGTGGTGCCGGCGACCGGCCAGGACTCGGGAAGTTCCTCACCGTGTTCGAGGATCTTCTCGACGACGGTCCAGACTCCACCGGTGGCCGCGCTCAGCCGGTGGGTGTAGCCCTCCGGGTCGCGCAGGCCGTCGGGGTGATCGACTCGCAGGCCGTCCACGATGCCTTCGCGGACCCAGGAAATGATCTTCTGATGGGTGTCCTCGAAGACCGCGGGATCCTCGACGCGTAGCCCGACCAGCGTGTCGATGTCGAAGAATCGTCGGTAGTCCAGGTCGCGGCCGGCGGTGCGCCAGAACGCGATCCGATGGTTCTGGATCTCCAGGAACGCATCGAGTGCGTCGACGTCCTCGTTCAGTGCGGCTACCGCGTCGTCCAGGGCCTCGCCCAACGCCGATCGCTCGACGAGCAATCGGCGAAGCTGCTCGCAGAGCACCCCAGCGTCCCGTCTGCGTTCGGCCATCCCAGCCGGATCGGTGCGTTCGGCCGCCGGCAACCGTCGGTAGGCAGTGGCGATGAAGGCGAGATCATCGTCGCCGGTCGCAAGTGCAGCAGGAGCCAGAATCGTCTCCAGCGTCCGCGGGGAGACCGGAAGTCGATGATCGAAGTACCGGATCGTGAAGACCGGTCCCTCGCGCCCCACCTTGATCTCACCCCGATCCAGCACCCTGCCGTAATGGTCGCCGAGGATCGGCATCAGCAAGGTGTTGCGCAGCTTGGCTTCCGGCGGATCCCACGTGACGTCGAAATGCCCGGCCCACAGCGAAGAGGGCCCGTTCTCCAGGACGTCCCACCACCAGCGGTTCTCCGGGCCGGTGATCGCCATGTGGTTGGGAACGATGTCGAGCACCTGCTTGAGGCCGGCCGCGTTGAGTGCGGCGGTCAGTCGGGCGTACCCCTCCTCCCCGCCCAGGTCCGAACTCGGCCGTGAGGGATCGACCACGTCGTAACCGTGGGTTGACCCCGGGGCCGCCTGCAGGATGGGGGACAGGTAGACGTGCGAGACCCCGAGATCGGCGAGGTAGTTGACGATTTGCGCCGCAGCATCGAAGTCGAAATCCGGATTGAGTTGCAGCCGATAGGTGGACAGCGGGGCGCGGGCCATCGCGGCCTCAGGCCACCACGGACTTCACGGGCTCTACCCGACGCAGGAGTACGACCGACCGGTCGGTCACGACGAGATCGCCGTGCACCTGCGCTTCGTCGGAGGCATGCTCACTGGTCGCGGCAGTGTCCAGAACGATCTCCCAGTTCTGCCCCCACGATCCGCTGATCATCCATTTCCGCGGCTCGGGCGAGGCGTTGATGAGCAGGAGGAAGGAGTCATCCAGCACCCGCTCCCCGCGCAAGCCGGGTGTGTTGATCGCCTCGCCGTTGAGGAAGAGGCCCACCGAGACTTCGTGGGCGTTCCAGTCCTCCTCGGTCATCTCGATGCCGTCAGGACGCAGCCAGAGGATGTCTGCAGTTCCGCGCAGCGGGCGGCCCTGGAACCACCGCCGCCGGCAGAACACCTGATGCTGGCGGCGAAGCACGATCAACTTCTTGGTGAAGGCGAGCAGTTCGTCGTCGACGTTTTCCCAGTCGTACCAAGAGATCTCATTGTCCTGGCAGTACGCGTTGTTGTTGCCGCCCTGAGTCCGACCGATCTCGTCACCACCGAGCAGCATGGGGACGCCCTGCGACAGCATCAGGGTGGTCAGCAGGTTGCGCTGTTGCCGGGCGCGTAGGGCGAGGATGTCTGGATCGTCGGTCGGACCCTCGACGCCGCAGTTCCAGGAGCGGTTGTGGTTCTCGCCGTCCTGATTGCCCTCGCCGTTCGCGTCATTGTGCTTTTCGTTGTAGGAGACGAGGTCGGCCATCGTGAAGCCGTCGTGCGCGGTGACGAAGTTAATGCTGGCCGACGGTCGACGCGAGTCCGCTTGGTAGAGATCGGAACTGCCCGTCAGCCGTGACGCGAGCTCGTCGACGACGGCAGGCTCGCCGCGCCACACGTCGCGGATCGTGTCGCGGTAGTGACCGTTCCACTCAGACCACTGCGGCGGGAAGTTGCCGACCTGATAACCGCCCTCACCGACGTCCCAGGGCTCGGCGATCAGCTTGACCAGGCTGATCACCGGGTCCTGCTGCACGAGATCGAAGAAGGCGGACAGCTTGTCGACCTCATGGAACTGGCGGGCCAGCGTCGCGGCCAGGTCGAAGCGAAAGCCGTCCACGTGCATCTCGGTGACCCAGTAGCGCAGCGAATCCATGATCAGTTGCAAGGAGTGCGGGTGGGCCATGTTGAGGCTGTTCCCGGTCCCGGTGGTGTCGTAGTAGAACTCCTTGTCGTCCTGGACGAGCCGGTAGTAGGCGGCGTTGTCGATCCCGCGGAAGGAGAGCATCGGGCCCATGTGGTTGCCCTCGGCGGTGTGGTTGTAGACCACGTCGAGGATCACCTCGATGCCCGCCTCGTGCATGGCGCGCACCATCGACTTGAACTCCGCTACCTGTGAGCCGTCGTCGCCGGCCGAGCTGTACTCGTTGTGCGGGGCGAAGAAGCCGATGGAGTTGTAGCCCCAGTAGTTCTTCAGCCCCCGTTCGACGAGGTGCGAGTCGTGCACGAACTGGTGCACCGGCAGGAGTTCCACCGCTGTCACACCAAGTGACTTGAGGTAGTCGATGGCCACGGGATGGGCGAGTCCGGCATAGGTCCCGCGCTCGAGTTCCGGAATGTCCGGATGGGTCTGGGTGAAGCCCTTGACGTGCACTTCGTAGATGACCGATTCGTGCAGCGCGACGTCAGGCGCCCGGTCGGCACCCCAGTCGAAGAACGGGCTGACCACGATCGCCTTGGGAACGTGCGGCGCGCTGTCCTCGTCGTTGAGCTTCTCCGGGTCCCCGAAGTCGTAGGTGAAGCAGGCGTTGGACCAGTCGACGTTCCCCTCGAGCGCCTTCGCGTAGGGATCGATCAACAACTTGTTGGGGTTGCACCGGGAGCCGTTGGCGGGATCCCAGGGGCCGTGTACGCGGAATCCGTAGCGCTGGCCCATCCCGATCCGGGGCAGATAGGCGTGCCAGCAGAAGGCATCGACCTCGGTGAGCTCGACCCGCTGCTCTGCCCCATCGGCGTCGAAGAGGCAAAGCTCCACCCGCTCAGCCACCTCGGAGAAGAGGGAGAAGTTGGTTCCCGTGCCGTCGTAGGTGGCACCCAAGGGATACGGGCGCCCAGGCCAGACTTCGATCTCACTCACGTACGCGTACTCCAGATGCTTCGGCCGGCCGACGAGTCTTCAGGTTAGAGAGCCGTCGGCGCGGGGCTCGCGGGTGGGGACTGCGGGACGCCCCTGGCTCCCGGTTTCCCGCCAAGTGGTCAGTACCTGCAACCCCGCCCGCCGTCCTGGTGCAATTACTGACCATTTCGGCTCGCGGACCGCTGGCCTCGGGCAAGGTGCTCCCCGAGTCGGGAGGGACTTACGGTGTACCCCCACGCACGACTCCTGGGAGGCGCACGATGTACGACTACGACCTACTCGTCATCGGGTCTGGCCCAGGCGGCCAGAAGGCGGCGATCGCCGGCGCCAAGCTCGATCGGCGTACGGCCATCGTCGAGAAGAAGCACATGGTCGGCGGGGTTTGCATCAACACCGGGACCATCCCGTCCAAGACCATGCGCGAGGCGATCCTCTACCTGACCGGTCTGAACCAGCGGGAGCTGTACGGGCACTCCTACCGGCTCAAGGAAGACATCAACGTCGCAGACCTCACCGCCCGAACCCAGCACGTGATCGGTCGCGAGATCGACGTCATCCGCAGCCAGCTCGGCCGCAACCACGTCGCGCTGATCCCCGGTACCGCTCGTTTCCTCGATGACCACACGGTGGCCGTCACCGCCGACGACGGATCTGATCGGAAGGTCACCGCCGAACGCTTCGTGATCGCCGTCGGGACCCGGCCGGCCCGTCCGGACAGCGTGGAGTTCGACGGGAAGAAGATTGTCGACTCCGACCAGATTCTCGAACTCGACCACATCCCGCCGTCCATGGTTGTCGTCGGCGCCGGAGTCATCGGGATCGAGTACGCCTCGATGTTCGCCGCACTGGGTACGAAGGTCACGGTCGTCGAGCGGCGGGACCGGATGCTGGAGTTCTGTGACCTGGAGATCGTCGAAGCGCTGAAATACCAGCTCCGCGATCTGGCGGTCACGTTCCGGTTCCGCGAGCACGTCTCCAGCGTCACGCGGCACGGCTCCGGAACCCTGACCGAACTGGAGAGCGGCAAGAAGATCCCGGCCGACACTGTGATGTATTCCGCTGGACGCCAAGGCGTCACCGAGAGCTTGGAGCTCGGCAATGCCGGACTCGAAGCCGATGATCGCGGCCGGATCGTCGTGGACGAAAACTACGTGACGTCCGTCTCGCACATCTATGCCGTCGGCGACGTGATCGGGTTCCCGGCCCTAGCTGCGACGTCGATGGAACAGGGTCGGCGGGCCGCCTATCACGCCTGCGAGGAACCGGTCGTCGGGTCGATGACTCAGTTGCAGCCCATCGGGATCTACACGATCCCCGAGATCTCCTACGTCGGGCAGACCGAGGACGAGCTGACCGAGTCGTCGATCCCGTTCGAGGTCGGGATCTCGCGCTACCGCGAGCTCGCCCGGGGCGCGATTCTCGGCGACTCGTACGGGATGCTCAAGCTGCTTGTGCATGCCGAGGACCGAACACTGCTCGGTGTGCACGTCTTCGGCTCGAATGCGACCGAATTGGTCCACATCGGACAAACCGTGATCGGTTGCGGTGGGACGGTCGACTACCTCGTCGACGCGGTCTTCAACTATCCGACCCTGGCCGAGTCGTACAAGGTCGCGGCCCTCGACGCGGTCAACAAGATGCGCACATTGGCGCGGATGACCGACGAAGAGGAGTGATCAACGGGGCAGCCGGTGACCTCACTCTGGGACGGGTACGTCGATGAAGTCGACGAGGCGGCTGGCCAGGCCGATATAGGTCGCCGGAGTCAGTGCGAGAAGGCGCTTCTCGTCGTCGGGTGGCAGCCCCAGCCCTCGGACAAACTCTCGCAGGCCCTCCTGGGTGATCTGCTGCCCGCGGGTCAGTTCCTTGAGCCGTTCGTACGGCTGGTCGAGCCCGGCTCGGCGCATCACAGACTGCACGGCCTCGCCCAGGACCTCCCAGGCATCGTCCAACTCTGCTGCGAGCAGCGCGGAGTCCACATCGATGCTGCGCAGCCCCGCTCGGGTGTTCGTGATCCCGATGAGGGCGTACCCAAGCGCCGGCCCGATGTTGCGCTGCATCGAGGAGTCGCTGAGATCCCGTTGCATCCGCGACGTGATCAGCGACGATTGGAGCACCTGGAGCAGCGAGTTGCTGACCTCGAGGTTGGCCTCGGAGTTTTCGAACCGGATCGGATTGATCTTGTGGGGCATCGTCGACGAACCGACGGCGTCGGCGGTCGGCTTCTGCTTGAAGACCCCGATGCTGATGTAGCTCCAGATGTCGGTGTTGAGGTTGTGCAGGATCCCGTTGAACCGGGCGATGTCCGCGAACAGCTCGGTCATGTAGTCGTGCGACTCGATCTGGGTCGTCAGCGGATTCCAGGTCAGCCCCAGGCTCTGGACGAAGCTCCGACTGACATCGATCCAGCCGACGTCCGGGGCCGCGATCTCGTGCGCCCCGTAGGTACCGGTAGCCCCGTTGAACTTTCCGAGGTACTCCTGCGCCTGGATCCGGCGGAGCTGCCGGTCCAGCCGGTGGACGAAGACTGCCATCTCCTTCCCGACCGTCGTCGGGGTTGCTGGCTGTCCGTGAGTGCGGGAGAGCATCGGTTGATCCCGTTGGGCCACAGCCAGATCGCGAAGTTCTGACACCAGGCCGAGCGCGGCGGGCAGCCAGACGTCGGCAATCGCCCGTTGGAGCATCCGGCCGTACGCCAGGTTGTTGATGTCCTCGGAGGTACATCCGAAGTGGACGAACTCCGCGAGGTCAGCCAGGGACGTCTGCGCGAGTGCCTCTTTGATGTAGTACTCGATCGCCTTGACGTCATGGCCCGTACGACGCTCGAGGGCCGCAAGGTGGGCGGCCCGGTCGGGCCCGAAATCGGAGACCAGGCTGCGCAACAGCGACTGCTCATCGTCGGTGAGTGCGCGCAGCTCCGGAATGACCCGGGCATTCGACAGATGGCTGAGCCAGGCAACTTCCACCTCGAGCCGGCCGCGGTTGAGCGCTTGTTCGCTCAGATGGTCGGTGATCGCAGATACGATCGGCCGGTAACGGCCATCGAGCGGGCTCAGCGTCGGTTCGTCGGCCACTCCCCAACGATTGCACACACCTCGGGTGGACTATGAGCACGCACTCCCAACCTGCCGTCGCCCTGAATGACGGAAACGTCATTCCACAGTTGGGCTTCGGCGTGTTCAAAGTGCCACCGGAGGAGACCGAACAGGCCGTCGCCACGGCGCTCAAGGTGGGTTACCGGCACATCGACACCGCTCAGATGTACGGGAATGAGGCAGGGGTCGGCGCCGCAGTCCGGCGCTCTGGTATCCCGCGGGACGAGATCTACATAACGACCAAGCTCAACAACGATCGCCACGGATACGACACCGCCCGCTGGGCGATGGAGGGCAGCCTGCAGCGGCTGAAGCTTTCCTATGTCGACCTGTTCCTCATCCACTGGCCGATGCCGGTGAACAACGACTACATCGAGACCTGGACCGCGTTGGAGTCGGTGAAGTCCGACGGAATGACGGCTTCCATCGGGGTGTCCAACTTCCAACCGGCACACCTCACCCGACTGTTGGCCGAGACTGAGACCGTCCCGGCGGTCAACCAGATCGAGTTACACCCGAACTTCCAGCAATCCGAACTCCGCGCTCTGCACGCCCAGCACAACATCGCCACCGAGGCATGGAGCCCGCTGGCTCGTGGCGCGCTCTTGGAGGACAAAGTGCTCGCCGACGTCGCCGACCACTACCTCAAGACGCCCGCTCAGGTAGTGATCCGGTGGCACCTGCAGATGGGCTACATCGTCATTCCGAAGTCGGTCAACCCGGATCGGATCGCCGAGAACTTTCGAGTCTTCGACTTCGAACTCAGCGACGAGGACATGGCAGCGATCAGTGCGCTCGAGACCGGGGTCAGGCTCGGACCGCATCCCAACGACGTGAACTGACGGCTTCTACCGCCGCCCTGGGCGAGCCAGCCGGGGGCGGGCTCGCGGGACGTGCTCCCACACCGCGCGTTGCACGAGCAGAGTGAGGACTCCGGCGAGCACCAGCGCGGCAACGTTGATGGACAGCTGAGTCAGCGAGCGCCCGATCTCGCTGCCGTTGCCCAGTGCGAGGGCGAGGGCCAGGTCTCCGGCAGCCGGCACGGTTGTGACCGAGATGAAGACTCCGACCAGTCCACCGGATTTCGCCGAGGTCAACGCCAGGACGCCGGCGATTCCGGCGATGAACGCCACGATGAACGACCATTTGTCAGGTGAGGTGATGAAGCCTGTCGCGGGTCGGGCTGAGGTGAGGACGTCTTGGTCGATCCAGCCGATCCAGCCCGCGACCAATGCGAAGAGCGTGGTCACCGCAATCGCTACAGCGAAGCCGCCGAGAAAAGACACGGCAGCTCTCCTCGCGATTGCATGCCTGCCATGGAGGACGGCGACACACAACGCGGCAATCGGGCCGAACTCTGGGCCGAGAACCATCGCCCCAATGACGAGAATCGACGAGTCCACGACGATGCCGATCGAGGCGATCAGCGTCGCGATGGTCAGGAACGCGAAGAATGTCCAGCTCAGCCGCGACTGATCATCGGCAGTCCGTACGACCTGCTCCCAGATGACCGCGTCGACGCCCTCACCTGGGGCGTCACGTTCAGCCTTCTCCGCGGCGTCGGAGATCGCGGTCGTCACATCGAAGATCGCGATCGTGCCGTAATGGTCGACAGCGCGCTCGCGCAGCACGCGCACAATTCCGTCGACCGATTCGCGGGCCAGTTCGGCTATGACGAGGTCGCCCGGCGGAATCTCGGAGGCACCGCGCAGGACAGCCAAGGAGGAGAGACCGGGACAGTCGCGCAGAAGACCAAGCACCTCGTCGGTGTGCTCAGCGGGTAGCGAGACCTGCAGATGCTGCACGGTGCGGCGCTAGTCCGTGACCGTCACGGTGATGCTGGTCAACTCGGTCGTCCCGCCGTCGGGTTCCAGCCGCAGCATGGCGAGTTCGTGCTCCCCGGGTGGGGCGGGCGCAGCGATGACGAGGGTGGGGCTGAGGCACAGCTGCAGCCGAAGCGCCGGGCCGGCCGGCGTCTGTTCGTAGGCGACCTCACTGCCACCGTCGCCGCGAACCGGCTCCCCGTCGAGGCTCACGATGTAGTCGACATCGTCCGGACCGGCCAGCCGAAAGCGCAGCGGGGTTCCCGCCGAGGTCTCGTCGGACTCCAATCCGATCGCCGCGGTCTCGCAGTCCGGGTCCAGCGCCACGTCCTGGGCACCCACGAGGCCGCCGGTGAAGGCCATGAACAGCAGGATGGCCGCCGCGATGAGCAGCAGGGTCCAGTGGAATCGTCGGCGTTTGATCGGTGGACGTTCCCCGGACGCGGCGATCGTCCGTACGTCATTGATGTCTCTGGCGAAGTGCAGGCGCGAGCGCCGGTTGCCGGCCTCGAGCTCGGCGTCGACCCTGCCGCGTCCCGTGCCGAAGAAGCTCACGACAGCGAACTCACGCCAGCGAACGACGCAGGATCTGGGCGACGTCGAGCACTTCGACGTTCTCGGCTTCGCCGTCGGACTGCTTGGCGGTCACCGCGTCGGAGAGCATCGTGATGCAGAACGGGCAGGCGGTCGAGACGATGTCGGGGTTGAGGGCGAGCGCTTCGTCGACCCGCTCGACGTTGATCCGCTTGCCGATCTTTTCTTCCATCCACATCCGCGCGCCACCGGCGCCGCAACAGAAGCCGCGTTCCTTGCAGCGGTGCATCTCCTGGGTGCGGATGCCCTCGACCGAGGCCAGGATGTCCCTCGGCGGGGTGTAGACCTTGTTGTGCCGGCCCAGGTAGCAGGGATCGTGGTAGGTCACCAGGCCGTCGACCGGCGTCACCGGGGTGAGCCTTCCCTCCTCGACCAGACGGCCGAGCAGCTGCGTGTGGTGCACGACGTCGTAGTCGCCGCCCAGCTGCGGGTACTCGCGGCCGAGGGAGTTGAAGCAGTGCGGGCAGGTCGCGACGATCTTGCGCTTCGCCTGGTCCGGCCGGTCGGCGAACGTCGCGTTGAGCACCTCGACGTTCTGCTGGCCGAGCATCTGGAAGACGAACTCGTTGCCGAGTCTTCTGGCCGGGTCACCTGAGCAGGTCTCGTTGTTGCCGAGTACGGCGTACTTCACCCCGGCGATGTGCAGCAGCTCGGCAACCGCGCGGGTGACCTTCTTCGCGCGGTCGTCGATGGCGCCGGCGCAGCCGACCCAGAACAGGTACTCGACGTCGTCGTCGATGGTCCCCTGGACGACGGGCACTTCGAAATCTGCCCCGTCGAACTGCAGGCCCTTCATCCACTCCTCGCGGGTATTGGCGCCGACCCCCCACGGGTTCCCCTTGCTCTCCAGGTTGCGCAGCATCACGCCGGCCTCGGAGGGGAACGACGACTCGATCAGCACCTGGTAGCGGCGCATGTCGACGATGTGGTCGATGTGCTCGATGTCGACCGGACACTGCTCGACGCAGGCACCGCACATCGTGCAGGACCAGAGCACGTCCGGGTCGATCACGCCGCCCTCTTCGAGGGTGCCGACCAGCGGTCGATGGGCTTGGGCCGGACCGGAGCCCTCGACGCGGGGGAAGCCCGCCTCGGGGACGCCGTGCCCGTTGGTCGAGGTCACCAGGTCCGGGACCTCGTCGGGGATGTCCTTGTCCCCCAGCATGTACGGAGCTTTGGCGAACATGTGGTCGCGCAGGTCCATGATCAGGAGCTTGGGAGACAACGGCTTTCCGGTGTTCCAGGCCGGGCACTGACTCTGGCAGCGACCGCACTCCGTACAGGTGGAGAAGTCCAGGAATCCCTTCCAGGTGAAGTCGTCGATCTTCCCGCGCCCGAAGGTGTCCTTCTCCGGGTCCGCTTCCTCGAAGTCGAGCACCTTGCCCTGGGATTCCATCGGCAGCAGCGGACCGAGGCCGTCGGGCAGCCGCTTGGTCGCGACGTTCAGCGGGGCTGTGCCGATGTGCAGGTGCTTGGAATACAGCACGATCATTGTGAACGCGAGCATCACGCCGATGTGCGCGAGCAGGAAGATCGTCTCCAGGACCTCGTTCATACCGTCGCTGAGCCCGCTGAGCAGGTAGCCGACGAATTCAGAGGCGTAGGCGCCCGAGTCGTACGGGAAGGTGCCGGTGTTGACCGCCGACCCGCGGAACAACAGCATCGTCACGATCACCATCGAAATCATGAACAGGATCAGCCAGGCGCCCCCGGTGTGCGAGCCGTAGAAGCGAGAGTCGCGCTGCTTGCGCTTCGGGTCGTTGCGCAGCCGGATGATCGAGAACGTGATGATCCCGAGCAGGGCGGCGACTGCGATGAAGTCCTGGAGGAACCCCAGCACCGGCCACGTGCCGATCAGCGGGATGTGGAAGTCCTCGTCAAACAGCGAGCCGTAGGCCTCGAGATAGACCGACAGCAGGATGAAGAAAGCCCACATCGTGAAGAAGTGCGCCAGCCCCGGAACTGACCACTGCAGCAGCTTGCGCTGACCGAACACCTCGGTGACCTGGGCCCATACCCGCTCGCCGACCCGGTCCCATCGTCCTGCGGTGGGCTGCCCGGCCCGGATCAGCCGGATCAGGAACAGGATCCTTCGCGCCGCGAAGGCGGCCACGAGGAGCGTGGCACCCAGGCCGAGAATCAAGCGCACGATCACGGGAATCCTTTTCGCTCGGTGATGAGCCGGAGCCTAATGGTGCACCGAGTTCCCGCCCCGCCGTGGCATACCTTCCTCCCATGGACTTCGACGAGGGACCCGAGCATCGCGCGTTGCGGGCGGCGGTGGCCGACCTCGGCTCGAAGTACGGGCAGCGCTACTTCCTGGAGCAGGCGCGCAGCGGCGGCGACACCGACGAGCTCTGGGCCGAGGCCGGAAAGCTTGGTTTCCTGGGTGTCAATCTCCCCGAGGAGTACGGGGGAGGCGGTGGCGGACTCGGCGAGCTGGCTCTGGTCTTGGAAGAACTGGGAGCCGCCGGCTGCCCGCTGTTGATGATGATCGTCTCGCCGGCGATCTGCGGAACAATCCTGGCCCGATTCGGCACCGCTGAGCAGAAGACCCGGTGGCTTCCCGGCCTTGCCGACGGCTCGATCATGATGGCGTTCGCGATCACCGAGCCCGATGCCGGCTCGAACTCGCACAACATCACCACGGTTGCCCGGCGCGAGGGCTCGGCCGACGGCGCCGGCTGGCGGCTCACTGGACGCAAGGTCTGGATCTCTGGGATCGACCTCGCCGATGCAGTGCTGGTCGTGGCGAAGCTCGCCGACGGTCCGAGGGGCACGCTGCGCCCGGCGCTGTTCGTCGTACCCACGGACTCCGCCGGCTTCGAGGCGCAACCGATCCCGACCGAGATCGTGTCGCCTGAGCGTCAGTTCTCCGTCTTCATCGACGATGTTGCGCTCCCCGCGGACGCGTTGGTCGGACACCCCGATGCCGGCATCGCCCAGCTCTTCGCCGGGCTCAATCCCGAGCGGGTGATGGCCGCCGCCTACGCCGTCGGTGTGGCGCGGCTCGCCCTGGGCAAGGCGAGCGAGTACGCCCGTACCCGAACCGTCTGGTCCGCCCCGATCGGCTCGCATCAGGGCCTTGCCCACCCGCTGGCCGCATGTCAGGTCGAGGTCGAGCTGGCGCAGCTGATGACCCAGAAGGCCGCCTGGCTGATCGACCAGGGTCAGGACGAGGCCGCCGGCGCAGCAGCCAACACCGCGAAGTACGCCGCCGCCGAGGCCGCCGTGCACACCGTCGACCAGGCGATCCAGATCCATGGTGGGAACGGGCTGTCCCAGGAGTACGGCGTGGCTGCGCTGCTGGCGATGTCGCGGGCGACCCGGATTGCGCCGGTCAGCCGGGAGATGATCCTGAGCTTCATCGCTCAGCACAGCCTGAAGCTGCCCCGCTCGTACTGATTTGACAGGCAAGTGGTTACTTGCCTAACGTTGCGGCGGTGAGTGATCTGTACAAGGCGCTCGCCGACCCGACCCGACGCGTAATTCTCGACGAACTCCAAGAGCGCAACGGTCAAACGCTGTTCGAGCTGTGCGTGCGTCTCATGAACAAGCACGGCCTGGGCTCTACGCGTCAGGCGATCTCGCAGCACCTCGCGGTGCTGGAGGCGGCTGGGCTGGTCGTCAGCCGGCGCCAGGGTCGCTACAAGTTCCACGATCTGGACACCGCACCCCTGCGCACTATCACCGAGCGATGGCCACCTGGCCCCGAGAGGAAGTCCACATGAAGGTCTATGTCATGAGCGTGATGGTCGATGACCAGCGCAAGGCACTGCGGTTCTACACAGAGGTGCTCGGCTTCGTGAAGAAGAACGACATTCCGATGGGTGGGGCCAGCTGGCTGACGGTCGTCTCGGCCGAGGACCCGGACGGCACGGAGGTTTCCCTCGAACCCGACGAGCACCCCGCGGCCCGGCCGTTCAAGGAAGCGCTGGTCGCCGATGGCATTCCGTGGACCTCTTTCCGGGTCGACGATGTCCCGGCCACGGTGACCCGGCTGCAGGCGGCGGGCGTCCAGTTCACCCAGGAGGCCCTGAAGATGGGTCCGGTCACCACCGCTGTGCTGGACGACACGTGCGGGAACCTGATCCAGATCGCCAGCTTCGACTGACTCGCTCAGGAGCGGGGCGCGTCTCGATGTGCAGGGGTAGGGAACGTTTCGGCCAGGACCCGCGTTAATCTGGCAAGAAAGTTGAGCGAACCTGGCGCAAGCCGGGATCCCTGTCCGATGAAGCACAGAGAGAAAGGCACCACCCATGGCACGAGCGGTCGGGATCGACCTCGGCACCACCAACTCCGTCGTCGCAGTCCTCGAGGGCGGCGAACCGACGGTCATCGCCAACGCCGAGGGCTCGCGAACCACTCCCTCGGTCGTGGCCTTCGCCAAGAACGGCGAGGTCCTCGTCGGCCAAGTCGGCCAAGAACCAGGCGGTCACCAACGTGGACCGCACCATCCGTTCGGTCAAGCGCGAGATGGGCACCGACTGGTCGGTCGACATCGACGGCAAGAAGTACACCCCGCAGGAGATCTCCGCACGGATCCTGCAGAAGCTCAAGCGCGACGCCGAGACCTACCTCGGCGAGACCATCACCGATGCGGTGATCACGGTCCCCGCCTACTTCGAGGACGCCCAGCGCCAGGCCACCAAGGAAGCCGGTGAGATCGCCGGGCTCAACGTCCTGCGCATCGTCAACGAGCCCACCGCGGCTGCCCTGGCGTACGGGCTGGACAAGGGCGAGACCGAGCAGACGATCCTCGTCTTCGACCTCGGTGGCGGCACCTTCGACGTGTCCCTGCTCGAGATCGGTGAGGGCGTCATCGAGGTCAAGGCGACCGCCGGTGACAACCACCTCGGTGGTGACGACTGGGACCAGAAGGTCGTCGAGCCACCTGGTCAAGCACCTTCAACGTCGCCAACGGCATCGACCTGTCCAAGGACAAGCTCGCGATGCAGCGGCTGCGTGAGGCTGCCGAGAAGGCCAAGATCGAGCTCTCCGGCGCGCAGTCGACCAACGTCAACCTGCCCTACATCACCGCCGGCGCCGAGGGCCCGCTGCACCTCGACGTGACGATCACCCGCGCGGAGTTCCAGCGGATGACCCAGGACCTGCTCGACCGGACGCAAGGCCCCGTTCAACCAGGCCATCCGCGACGCCGGCATCAACGTCGCCGAGATCGACCACGTGGTCATGGTCGGCGGCTCCACCCGGATGCCCGCGGTCACCGATGTGGTCCGCGAGCTCACCGGCGGCAAGGAGCCCAACAAGGGCGTCAACCCCGACGAGGTCGTGGCGGTCGGCGCAGCACTGCAGGCCGGTGTCCTCAAGGGCGAGGTCAAGGACGTCCTGTTGCTCGACGTGACCCCGCTGTCGCTGGGTATCGAGACCAAGGGCGGCATCATGACCAAGCTGATCGAGCGCAACACCACGATCCCGACCAAGCGGTCTGAGATCTTCACAACCGCCGATGACAATCAGCCGTCTGTGCAGATCCAGGTGTATCCAGGGCGAGCGCGAGATGGCCGCGTACAACAAGAAGCTCGGCATGTTCGAGCTGACCGGCCTGCCACCGGCACCACGTGGCGTCCCGCAGATCGAGGTGGCCTTCGACATCGACGCCAACGGCATCGTGCACGTCCACGCCAAGGATCTGGGTACGGGCAAGGAGCAGTCGATGACGATCACCGGCGGCTCGGCGCTGCCCAAGGACGACATCGCGCGCATGATGGCGCGATGCCGAGGCGCATGCCGAGGAGGACAAGGCGCGCCGCGAGGAGGCCGAGACCCGCAACCTGTCGGAGTCGATGAGTCTACCAAACCGAGAAGTTCCTGGCCGAGAACGGCGACAAGCTGTCCGAGGAGTCCAAGACCGAACTCGGTGACGCGCTGAGCGAGCTCAAGTCCGCACTCGGTGGCTCGCGATGCCGCTGCGATCAAGGCGTCCTCGGAGAAGCTGTCCAGGCTCTCGCAGGAAGCCGGCTCGACGCTCTACGCCCAGCAGCAAGCGGCAGGTGCCGCGGCTGGTGACGCAGCGGGTGCCGGTGCCGCGGGCGCTCCCGGCGAGCCGGTCGGTGGCGAAGTGCCGGATGACTCGGATGTCGTCGACGCCGAGATCGTGGATGACGACAGCGAGCAGAAGTGAGCCCGCCAGACTCCTCAGGTCTGTATGGCGACCGGGGCCGGTCCGAGGACGACGAGGACCAGCCCCGGGTCGTCGTACGGGACAAGCGACGGATCGATCCGGTGACCGGAGTGGTTCGGGAGTCGTCCGCGGCTCCCGGTCCCGCGTCCCCGGCAGGAGACAACGTGACCGACAGCGCAACCACCGCGCCCAGTGCGGCCGCGGACATGGCAAAACAACTGGCCGAACGTACCGAGGACCTGCAGCGGGTGTCGGCGGAGTACGCCAACTACCGGCGCCGGGTCGACCGTGACCGGGTGCTGATCAGCGAGCTCGCTCAAGAGCGCCTGGTTCTCGATCTCCTTCCCGTGCTGGACGACATCGACCGCGCGCGGGAGCACGGTGATCTGACTGGCGCGTTCAAGAGCACCGCAGATCGCCTGGCCGGCGTCCTCGATCGAGCCGGAGTCGAGCCCTACGGCGAGGTCGGCGACCCCTTCGATCCCGGCATACACGAAGCCGTACTCCATGCCGAGAGCGACGACGTCGACGTAGCGACCTGCACGCACGTGATGCGGCGGGGCTACCGCCGCGGCGATCGCGTGCTGCGCGCCGCCATGGTCGGTGTGGCCGATCCGGTCTCGCCGCCGGTTCCGGATGCGTCCGCCGCCTCCGCGCCGGCCGAGGTCAGGGCGCCTGCCGATGTCAGCGACGCGGCTGCTCCCTCGCCGGACTCAGCCGCGGGGCAAGCGCCGGTGGACAACGACAGCACCGAGTAGCGAGAGGGGGCGCCCATCATGAGTACCAAGGACTTCATCGAGAAGGACTATTACGCCGCGCTGGGCGTCGCCAAGGACGCCAGCGCCGCCGACATCAAGAAGGCATACCGGAGCCTCGCCCGCGAACTGCATCCGGACAAGAACCCGAACAACACCGAGGCGGAGTCGAAGTTCAAAGAGGTCTCCGAGGCCTACGACGTGCTCTCCGATTCGACTCGGCGTGGTGAGTACGACGAAGCCCGGCGGCTCTTCGGGGCCGGCGGCTTTCGCCCCGGCGGATTCGGCGGCGGCCGCAGCGGTGGGGCTCCCGGCGGGCAGACGTACGACTTCACCGACCTGTTCGGCGGCGGCGGTGGAGGCGCGGGCGCGGGAGGACTCGGGGATCTGTTCGGTGGCCTGTTCGGCACCGGTGCCGGAGCCGGTACCCAGACGCGCAGCCGTCCGGTCCGGGGCCGCGACGTGGAGACCGAAGCGACCCTGTCATTCGACGAAGCGGTCCGGGGCGTCACCATCCCGTTGCGGATGCAGAGCCCGGGCACCTGTCGCAACTGCTCAGGGACCGGGGCCAAGCCGGGCACGGCGCCGAAGACCTGCCCGACCTGCCATGGCGCCGGGGTGACAACGCGCAACCAGGGATCGTTCGCGTTCTCTGAGCCGTGTCGAGACTGTCGCGGCAGTGGAACTGTCGTCGACGACCCGTGCCCGGAATGCCGAGGCACCGGCGTCACCAGCCAGACCCGGACCATCACCGTTCGCATTCCTGCGGGCGTCAAGGACGGCCAGCGGATCCGGATTGCGGGCAAGGGATCGCCCGGTCAGCGTGGTGCTCCCCCCGGGGACCTCTTCGTGGTCGTGCACGTCGGAGGACATGACCTGTTCACCCGGTCGGGCAACAACCTCGCGCTGACCGTGCCCATCTCCTACGCCGAGGCAACGCTGGGGACGACAGTGCGGGTGCCGACCCTCGACGGCGCGGTGACACTGAAGGTTCCGTCCGGGACCGCGTCCGGGCAGACGTTCCGGATCAAGGGCGGCGGTGTGCCGTCGGCGAAGAAGAGCGGCGACCTGCTTGTCACCGTGGAGGTGGCGGTTCCGAAGGAACTGTCAGACGATGCTCGTACGGCGTTGCAAGCCTTCGCCGATGCCCAGGCCGAGGACCCACGACCCAGGATCACCGAGGCGGTGCGCAGCCGTGGCTGAACTGTCGGACGAGACCCCGGTCTTCGTGATCTCGGTTGCTGCCGAACTCGCCGGGATGCACGCCCAGACCCTGCGCCAGTACGACCGCCTCGGGCTGGTCTCCCCCGGCCGTACCCCCGGCGGCGGCCGCCGCTACAGCGCCCGGGACATCGCGCGGCTGCACATCGTCGCGCGGCTGTCGCACGAGGAGGGCATCAACCTCGCCGGGATCAAACGGATCATCGAACTCGAGACCGCCGTTTCCCAGCTCCAGCAGCGGCTCGACGAGCTGTCTGACGAACTCGAGTTGTCCGAGCAGCGCCGCATCTCGGCCGAGGCGGCCGTGCACGCCTCCTACCGGCGCGACCTCGTACCGATGAACCAACAGGCGATGCTGCTCTTCCGGCAACGGCCCCCCCGCTAGAGCGTCACTCGAGGGCGGCGTCCAGGGTGATGTCGACACCGGTCAGTGCCTTGCTCACCGGGCAGCCGACCTTGGCCTTGGCGGCGATCTCGGCGAAGGCTTCCTCGTCCATTCCCTCGACCTCGCCGCGGACGATCAGGTTGATCCCGGTCAGCCGCAGTCCACCGGCTGGATCCTTCCCGACCGAGACCTCCGCGGTGACATCAAGGCTGTGCGGCGTGGCGCCGGCCCGTTCGATCATTCCGGACAGGGACATGGCATAGCAGGACGAGTGCGCCGCAGCGATGAATTCCTCCGGACTGGTGGTTCCGTCGGCCTCCTCGGCTGCCCGTTTCGGGAAGTTGACCTCGTACGTGCCGACCCCGGAGCTGGTCATCTCGACCTGGCCGGAACCTTCCAGCACGGTTCCGTTCCAAGCAGTGCGCGCGATACGCGTCGGCATTCTGTCTCCTCGATGATGTCGATGGCGGGCGGGTCGGTGTGGCGGCTCGGCGATGAAAATTGAGCGGAACACGCTCAACTCTGAGTTCGTTGTACTTAGCGAATCCACTGCACCGTGACGAAAGGCATGCTCAACCCTATGGAATCCAAGCTCACCACTCGCGCGCAGGAGGCTGTGACCGGCGCTCAGCGCCTGGCCGTGTCCGGGGGACACCCCGCGCTCGAGTCGGTTCACCTCCTGCAAGCGCTGCTGGAGCAGGCAGACGGCATCGCCGGACCCCTTCTTCAGGCCGCCGGTGCCGACCCGGCTGCGGTACGCACGGCGGCGACCGCAGCTGTCGGCCGCCTACCGAGCGCGAGCGGGTCCACGGTGTCCGCCCCAGCGCCGTCCCGCGACCTGTTGCGCGTGCTCAACGCCGCCGGTGAGCAGGCCAGCGCGCTCGGCGATGAGTACGTCTCGACCGAGCACCTGCTCGTCGGTCTCGCCTCGGTCGGGGGAGAGGCGGCGAAGGTTCTGGCCAACGCCGGAGCGACCGCTGACGCGCTGACAGCGGCCTTCCGCACCGTCCGGGGCAACCGGCGGGTCACCAGCCCGGATCCTGAAGCGACGTACCAGTCGCTCGAGAAGTACGCCATCGACCTCACCCAGCGCGCGCGAGAAGGCAAGCTCGATCCGGTCATCGGCCGCGACACCGAGATCCGTCGCGTTGTCCAGGTGCTCTCCCGGCGGACGAAGAACAACCCGGTCCTCATCGGTGAGCCCGGCGTCGGCAAGACCGCGATCGTCGAAGGCCTCGCGCAGCGGATCGTTGCCGGCGACGTGCCTGAGAGCCTCAAGGGAAAGCGGCTGATGTCCCTGGATCTCTCCGCGATGGTCGCCGGAGCGAAATACCGCGGTGAGTTCGAGGAGCGGCTCAAGGCAGTTCTGAGCGAGATCACCGATTCCGCCGGCGAGATCATCACCTTCATCGACGAGTTGCACACGATCGTGGGAGCCGGCGCGAGCGGTGATTCCGCGATGGATGCCGGCAATATGATCAAGCCGATGCTCGCCCGCGGGGAGCTGCGGATGGTCGGCGCGACGACGCTGGATGAATACCGCGAGCACATCGAGAAGGACGCAGCGCTGGAGCGCCGCTTCCAGCCGGTGCTGGTGGGAGAGCCCTCGGTCGAGGACACGATCGGGATTCTGCGCGGACTCAAAGAGCGCTACGAGGTGCATCACGGCGTACGGATCACCGACGCCGCAATCGTGGCCGCTGCCACCCTGTCGGACCGCTATGTCACTGCAAGGTTCCTGCCGGACAAGGCAATCGACCTGATCGACGAGGCCGCCAGTCGGCTGCGGATGGAGATCGACTCCAGACCGGTCGAGGTCGACGAGGTCGAACGAGTCGTACGCAGGCTCGAGATCGAGGAGATGGCGTTGTCCAAGGAGGACGACCCCGCCTCACTGGAACGGCTCGCCGCCCTTCGTGAGGACCTCGCCGACAAGCAGGAGCAACTCGCCGAACTGACGGCGCGCTGGCAGCAGGAGAAATCGGCCATCGACCGGATCCGCATTGCCAAGGAAGAGCTGGAAACGATTCGCTCCGAATCCGAGCGAGCCGAACGCGATGGCGAACTCGCTCGGGTCGCCGAACTCCGGTACAGCCGGATCCCACAGCTGGAGCGCCAGCTCGCCGAGGCCGAAGAGAGCGTCCACAGTGGACAGTCCATGCTCACCGAAGAAGTCTCTGAACACGACATTGCCGGTGTAGTGGCCGCCTGGACTGGCATTCCGGCCGGTCGCCTGATGGAAGGCGAGACGGCGAAGCTCCTGCGGATGGAACAGGTGCTGGCGACGCGCGTCGTTGGTCAGGACGCAGCCGTACAAGCAGTGTCTGATGCCGTACGCCGGGCTCGCGCCGGAATTGCAGACCCCAACCGGCCGACCGGAACGTTTCTGTTCCTCGGTCCGACCGGTGTCGGGAAGACCGAGCTGGCAAAGGCATTGGCCGAGTTCCTGTTCGACGACGAGCGGGCGATGGTACGTATCGACATGAGCGAGTACGGCGAGAAGCACTCGGTGGCTCGGCTCGTGGGCGCGCCGCCCGGGTACGTCGGATACGAGTCCGGTGGCCAGCTGACCGAAGCAGTACGGCGCCGCCCGTACACCGTGGTCTTGCTCGACGAGGTCGAGAAGGCGCACCAGGACGTGTTCGACGTGCTGCTGCAGGTCCTCGATGACGGTCGGCTGACCGACGGGCAGGGGCGGACCGTGGACTTCCGGAACACCCTCATGATCCTGACCTCCAACCTCGGCTCGGCGCTCATCGCGGATCAATCCGAACCCGAGCAAGCTCGTCGGGACGCGGTGCTCGAGGTCGTTCGCCGGCATTTCAAGCCGGAGTTTCTCAACCGGCTCGACGACATCGTCATGTTCAACGCACTCGGCATGGAGGAGTTGGCGCACATCGTCGACATCCAGATCGATCAGTTGGCGCGCCGGCTGTCAGCCCGCCGGTTGATCCTCGACGTGACACCGGCCGCCCGGGAATGGCTGGCGTTGGGCGGGTTCGATCCGGTGTACGGCGCGCGCCCGCTGCGCAGGCTGGTGCAGTCAGCAATCGGCGATTCGCTGGCCAAGGGACTGCTGTCCGGCGAGATCCGGGACGGGGACACGGTCCTGGTTGACGTGGCTTCCGGGCAGGACCAACTCCAGGTCACGTCCCGTCGCTGACCGGTCGACGGGCTGCGGCAGGATGACGGCATGAGCCAGCCGCCGTACTCGCCGCCGCCCACTTCCGGAGACCCGACCCCCGGGTATCAGAACCCCGGCCAATCGGCACCCGGTTACGGACCACCGCCGGGCCAATACCCCGGTTACCAGCAGGGACCACCGCCGCCCGCCGGATTCGGCGCGGGTGGTGGAATGCCGCCGCCGCCCCCGGGCTGGGGAGCACCCCCGCCCCCGCAGCAGCATCTCGCCCGGCCGAGCACCGTGCTGTTCGCGTTCTACGCCCTGGCCGCCAACGTGGTGCTCGGCCTGATCGGCGCGATCTTGGTCTTCACCAACCAGGACGCCTACATAGACGACGCGCTGCGCGACGCTGGCTTCGATCCGGATTCGGCCGGGTCCTCGGCACTCGTCGACTCCGCGTACACGGCCGGAGCGATCATCGGCCTGGTCTTCGTGGCGCTGTGGGTGATGTTCCTCTGGTTCGCCTGGAAGGGCCACAACTGGGCCCGCATCGTCATCTGGGTACTCGGTGGCCTGTCGCTGTTGGGACTGTTCACGGCCTTCAGCTCACCGGTCAGCATCATCGTCATCGTCAACGTGCTGAGCCTGGTCCTGACCATTGCGGCGGTCGTTCTGCTCGCGCTCAAGCCGTCGAACGACTGGTACCGCTTCCAAAGCGATGCGCGCAAATACAACTGGCCGGGCAAGGCATAGCGCGGACGAGCGTGGGCTAGCCGACCTGGTCCAGGACGCACTGCTCGAGTTCTTGATCGGTGGCGTTGTTTCCGTACTGGTCGACGCAGTCCGAGGCGACCTGGATGGCGAAGACCAGTAGGACCGCGCCCACGATGATGGCGATCACGCCGGTGATCAAGCCGGCGATTGCCATCCCCTTGTTGCTGACCCGGTCCTGACGCGCGCGCGCCAGTCCGACGCCGCCGAAGATCACGGCCAGAATGCCGAAGATGATGCCCGGAAAGGTCAGCCAGCACGTGAGCAGCCCGATGATGCCGAGCACGAGGGACGCGATGGCCAGGCCATTGCGCGGGCGCGGGGCGCCGTAGCCGGGCGGGCCACCGGGATAGCCATACGGCTGGGCCGGGTAACCGGATCCGGCTGCCGGATAGCCGTATCCGTACGGCGTCGGTCCGCCGGTCGGATCGCTTGGCGCGGGCGTCGACATGGCCACACCGTAGGCGACTCGGGGAACTGGCAAGCTGCCGCTATGCCTGACATCTCCAAAGGGGCGGCCGCCGGACCCACGCAGCGAATGCCCGCCGCGACGAAGGTCGCCGCGATCTTGCTTGCGATTCTGGCCGTACTCCTGCTGCTCAACGCGATTCTCGGATTCGCCGGGCTCACATCCATCCTGGACAACTTCGCCGAGGCCTCCCGCGATCGGGATGTCGCCTTCGATCGGGACGCTGCGCGGACGCAACTGCTCATCCTGTTCATCGCGGGCGCGGTTCTCGGTCTCGGCGCGGCGGCGGCGTGCTACCTGTTGGCTCGGCGTAACCGGGCGGGCCGGATGGTGGGCATCGCCGTGGCGGGGATCCAGCTCTCCCTCGCGGTGCTGAACGCGATCGGCCTCGGCGGCCTCTTGAACTACACCCTGCTTCTGATCGTGCTCACCACCGCGATCCTCGTCATGCTGTTCCGCAACCAGACGGTGGAGTGGCTTCGGACGGATCGCGATGAGTGAGCGTCCTGGAAGTTGAGCCCCGCAGAGCTAACCTCCTGACATGCCCACTGCCCTTGTCACCGGCGCCACCCAGGGCATCGGTGCCGCCTTTGTCGCGCAACTCGCCCGTGAAGGCAGCGATCTCGTCCTCGTCGCCCGTACGGAGGAGCGGCTGGTCGAGCAGGCGAAGGAATTGAGTGAGCGGTACGGCATCGGCGTCGAAACGATCGCGGCGGACCTGTCCACCGACGACGGCTTGGTCCGAGTCGAGGCCCGGGTCTGCGATCTCGACGCACCGATCGATCTGCTGGTCAACAACGCCGGATGTGGCCTTCCCGCCGATTTCCTCGACTCCGACATCGCCGACGAGGACCGGATGCTGGCCCTCAATGTGCGCGCGCTCATGCGACTGACGCACGCTGCGCTGCCGGGGATGGTCGAGCGCGGAAGCGGAGGGATCATCAACGTCTCCTCCGTTGCCGGCTTGGTGCCCACCGCGACGGGTGCGACGTACGGAGCGAGCAAGGCGTGGGTGACCGCATTCACCGAGTCCCTGTCCATGTTGATCAAGGACACCGGCGTTCGGCTCACGTCCCTGTGCCCGGGATTCACCCGTACCCAGTACGAGGACCGGGTGGGCATCTCGCGGAATGGGATCCCCGAGCGGCTCTGGCTCGATGCCGACGATGTCGTGTCGACCGCCCTGCGCGATCACCGACGCGGTGCCGTCGTCAGTGTTCCCGGTGCGCAGTACAAGGCCTCCGTCGTCGCCGCTCGACTGATTCCGCGTCGAATTCTCCGGTGGGCAAGCGGCCGGGTCACCTCCGGCGCGCCGGACCAGGAAGCCGGGAGTTGAACCGGCACGGGCCGGTGCGCGAACACTCACCGTGACTACCCCCCGACATCGAGCGTCCGCAGCGAAGCCAACCCCTGGGTACGGCGGGGGTTGAGCGCGCTGGCCGGCCTGATCTCGGCCGGTGTGGCGCTGGGCGTCGCGGAATTGCTTGCGGGCTTGGTTGGCCCGAACAGCGCCCCAGTCATCGCCATCGGCGGTGCGGTCATCGACGCGACGCCACGATTCCTCAAGGAATTCGCGATCGAGACATTCGGCGAGAACGACAAGATCGTGCTCGTCGCCGGGACGCTCGCCCTCCTCGCGCTCTTCTCAATGGTGCTGGGTGTGCTTGCCTGGTCCCGGCTCAAGCTGGCGGCCGCCGGGGTCCTGCTCTTCGGCATTGTCGGCGCCGCAGCAGCCATCACCCGACCGACCAGCTCCGTACTGGACGTAGTTCCTTCGATCCTGGGCGCGGTCACTGGTGCGGTGGCGCTCATCTACATGATCACAGCGCTCACGTCCCGTACGGCATCCCACAAGCCAATTGCCACTGATAAGCCAGTTGCCACCGACAAGCCAGTTGCCACCGACAAGCCAGTTGCCACCGACAAGCCCATTGCCACCGACAAGCCCATTGCCACCGACAAGGCCTTGCAGGCTGCACTGGCCCGGGCGGCGGAGAGCGACGCCAAGCGCCAGCACGCGGACGCGACGCTGATCGCCAAGCTCCGCGAACGCCTGGGCGGCGTGGATCGGAGCACCTCGTCGCTCAACCGGCGTGGGTTCTTCGTCGCCGGGGGGCTGGCGGCCGGCGCGGCCGTCGTGGCCGGGGGAGCCGGCAACCTGCTGCAGCGGCGCTTCTCCGTGTCGGGGGCCAGGGCCGATATCACGCTGCCCGATCCATCCAGCCCGGCCGGCACACTTTCCGGTCGGTGCGGATCTGTCTGAGACCGTCGAAGGCCTGACCCCGCTGTTCACCGACAACAACGACTTCTACCGGGTGGACACCGCGATCACCGTCCCCCAGGTCTCGCCGTCGGATTGGTCGTTGCGGATCTTCGGGATGGTCGACAAGGAGGTCGAGTTCACCTTCGCCGATCTGATGGAGCGGGACGACCTCATCGAGCGCGACATCACGCTCAGCTGCGTGTCCAACCAGGTCGGCGACAAGCTCGCCAGTACGGCTCGTTGGATCGGCGTTCCGTTGCAGAACCTGCTCGACGAAGCCGGCATCAAGAGCGGCGCCGATCAACTCGTGTCGCGTTCGATCGATGGCATGACGATCGGTACGGCCACCGAGGCGGCGCTGAACACTCAGGACGCGATGATCGCCATCGGGATGAACGGTGAGCCACTGGAGGTGGATCACGGGTTCCCGGCACGGATGCTCATCCCCGGTCTGTACGGCTACGTGAGCGCATGCAAGTGGATTGTCGAGATCGAGGCGACCACGTTCGATGCTTTCGACGCATATTGGGTCGAGCGTGGCTGGGATCAGCAGGCGCCGATCAAGGTGTTCTCGCGGATCGACACTCCGCAGGGCCTGCGACCGGTCCAGTCCGGAGCGCGGATGGTGGCGGGGATCGCCTGGGCCCAGCCCAGCGGTGTCGCCAAGGTCGAGGTCAAGATAGATGGGGCCGACTGGGCCGAGGCCGAGCTGTCGCCCGAGGTCAGCGACGACATCTGGCGACAGTGGATGTATCCGGTGGACTTCGCGGCCGGCTCGCACACGATCGCGGTGCGCGCGACCAACAAAGCCGGCCAGCGGCAGACCGACGAGCGCGTCGAGCCATTCCCGAACGGAGCAACCGGCTGGCACACGATCGTTGCGACCGTCAGCGACACTGCATAACTTTGGCCATTGATTACAACGTGTAATCTTGGTACAGGCACTTCCGACCAGCCCCGGAGATTCAGCTCTGTCGGCGGCGATGCTCGGGCTTTCCTTGTGTAGCAGGGGGATTCGGCGTATGGCTTGGCGATGGCTACGGCATCGTGACCCTTTTCGTGATGAACCGTTTGTGCATCCGGTCCGAACGCTCTGTGAAGGAACACCCCACCAACCCGCCGGCATAGAACTGGCGAAGGGAGCAACAACGTGAGCATCAAAGCGACTCGCAGCATCCTGCTGGCATCGGTTCTGGGCATGACCCTGGCGCTGAGCGCCTGTGGCTCCGATGAGCCGACCGAAACATCCAGCGGTTCGTCAGACACTGCTGCCACCGACGAAGCCACCACGCCCGAAGAGGACGCCATGGTTGAGCCATTCGGCGCCGGCTGTGCCGGAATCCCGGCCGACGGTGAAGGCTCCAGCGCCGGCATGGCCGACGACCCGGTCGCAACCGCGGCCAGCAACAACCCGGTCCTGTCCACCCTGGTGGCAGCCGTCACCGCGGCCGGACTGGGCGACACCCTGAACGGTGCTCCTGAGCTGACTGTCTTCGCGCCGGCCAACTCCGCATTCGAAGCGATCGACACAGCGGCTCTCGAGTCACTGCTTCTGCCGGAAAACGTCGCGACCCTGACCAGCATCCTGACCTTCCACGTCATCGGCGAGCGCATTGCTCCTGAGGACTTGGCTGGACGTTCGCCACGCTCAACGGCGCTGAGATCACCATCGACGGCAGTGGCGAGATGTTCACCACCGACGTCGGCGGAACCTCCGAAGGCACTGTGGTCTGCGGCAACGTGCAGACCGCAAACGCGACCGTGTACATCATCGACACCGTCATGATGCCCCCGGCTGCATAAGCACTGATCCGAAGAAACACAGCGCGGGCGTCCCGGATTCCGGGGCGCCCGCGCTGCTGCACGTCGTGCTCACCGTCCTGGGACCAGACGGTGACAATCGTTGTGTGACCATCGACGGACCGGACAGACGGCGGTCCCGCTGGCGACCGTTGCCGTGTACGCGGTTACGGTCATGTCGGGGGCTACATCTGCTGTCATCAGACGCGCAGCGGTGGTGTCCTAGCCCCGCTCCGCGGCCCTCCCAGATTGACGTTTCGCGCGAAGTCGTGTCAAGCGTCCCTGGCCCGCCTTATTGCACGCCATCCGCGATCAGGGTGGCCAGGCCATCCTGTGCCGATTGATCGCCTGTGCGCTCGATCCCGGTGCTCCCGCGATTCCAGAGCCACAGGTCCAGATCGCTCGCGGTCCCCCTGACCTGCGCATCCGATTCACGCGAGCCCGCAGCCAGCACGGCCACTGCTAGCTCGTCGTAGGTCTTACCGGAATACGTGGACGTCCCGGTCATCCGGCCGAGTTCGGCCAACCACGCGTCGCCGGTGTCAGTCGCCTCGATCGCGATGACTCCACCGCCCGGGGAGAAGGTCGACCAGACGGGGATCGCCCACATGACGGTGAGCACCTCGTCGATCCCGTCGGCAGCCAACGCGGGGTCGAGCGGCCCCGACCGGCACACCGGCAGTCAGCTCCGCATCGACTCGATGGATGAGTGCCTCGTGTGCCTGACGGCGACGGGTGAAGCCGAGGCTCTGCTCCGCTGCCCAGGACCACAGAGGCGTGTCGTCCGGCCCCTCCGCGATGGCGGCGGCCAACCGTTGCGTGGCAGTCCCGAACAGGGCCAGCAAGTCTGGGTAATCGTCGGGACGCGGCGGCTTGCTGGCCTCGACGGCCTCGACATCAGCCGCGTCAATGATCGGGCCGCCGGCAATCGAGCCCCAGAACCACTGCACCTCAGTGAGGTGCCAGATCAGGTCAGCGGCCGACCACTCCGGGCAGCTGGGCACCCGGATTGCCGGATCGGTGTCGGTCAGCACGTCCGCAAAGCGCCGCGATTCGGCGTCGATGTGGGCGAGGTAATCAGCGGTGGGGAGCCGGTGATCGGCGTCAGCAGACATGGCGGGCAGGCTAGCCGGTAACACCGACACCTAAGCTCGACGTCCGTGACGCGTGACGCAGCGACAGACTCCGCGACCGATGACACCCGACATCATCGCGACCGGCTGGCCGCGTTGATCACGGAGCTCGCGGTCGTACGAGGCAAGGTTGTGCTCTCCAGCGGGGCGGAAGCCGACTGGTACGTGGACCTGCGCCGCATCACCCTGCACCACGAAGCCGCACCGCTGGTGGGCAGGCTCATGCGGGAACTCACTGCGGATTGGTCGTACGAGGTCGTCGGTGGGTTGACGCTGGGCGCGGATCCGATCGCGACGGCCATGCTGCATGCTGCTGCTGCCGGCGGCGAGCAGCTGGATGCGTGTGTGGTCCGCAAGCAGGGCAAGGCGCATGGCCTGCAGCGGCGCGTCGAGGGACCGGAGGTCAAGGGTCGTACGGTGCTCGCCGTCGAGGACACGTCGACTACCGGCGGGAGCGTTCTGGCCGCAGTTGAAGCACTGCGCGAGGGGGGTGCGGAGGTCGTCGGAATTGCGCTGATCATCGATCGTGGCGCCGGCCCGGCGCTGGCGGCCACGGGACTGCCGTATCGAGCGTTGTTCTCGCTCGCCGACCTGGACCTCTAGAGGTCCGAAATGGCCGCTTTGCTACACAACCTCCCCTTAGCGGGCTTGGAAAGTGGCGGTTGTGTAGCGAACCGGAGGAATGCGCGGGGCTCAGCTGGCGCGCTTGGCGCGGCGGGAACGCAGTAGCTCGTGCGCCACGGGCAGCAGCGAGACCACGATGATCCCGACAATGATGAATTCGATGTTGTCGCGGACGAACTGGATCTGCCCGAGCCAGTAGCCGAGCAGGGTGACACCGACTCCCCAGAGCAGTCCGCCGATGATCGAGTAGATGACGTACACCCGGTAATTCATTCGGGAGGCGCCGGCCATGACCGTCGCGAAGGTGCGGACGATCGGGACGAAGCGGGCGTAGACGATCGTGCGCGCCCCGTACTTCTCGAAGAAGGCGGCAGACCGCTCCACGTATTCGGCCCGGAAGAACCGCGAATCGGGTCGCTTGAAGACGGCGGGACCGGCTCGGCGCCCGATCCAGTAGCCGACGAGGTTTCCGGCGATCGCCGCGAGGGGGGTCAGAACTAGGAGCGCCCAGAGGGGTAGGCCAGCAAATCCCGCCGCGGACAGCAACCCAGCAGTGAACAGCAGCGAGTCCCCGGGCAGGAAGAAGCCGATCAGCAGCCCGCACTCAGCGAAGACGATGACCACGAGGCCGGCGAGTCCGAAGGTGTTGACCAGATACTCGGGATTAAAGAAGTCGGTGATCGCGCCGGGCAGCGCGGCGAGGCCGGCGAGGACTTCTGCGGTGATCACGATGAGTCAGCCTACCGACCCGAACCTCCCTCGCCTTTGCCCACCTGATGCCTCGACACACCGATCCCGCGCCCGGGATGTCGCGGCACCAGGTAGGCAAAGCGCGGTCTGTAGCGCGGCGGATCGCTGGATCGTGCCGGGTCGCCGCCGTACCGTGCAGTCATGAGCGCTCCAGCAGCTTGGCTCGAGGAACTACGCGCAGTTTTGCCCGAGGGCGCGGTTGTCGATGATCCCGACGTCGTGTCGGGTTACTCCCGCGACATGGCGATGCTCGCCCCGAACGGCCGCCCCACCGCCGTGGTCTTCCCCGCGAACACAGCCGAGGTCTCCGCGATCATGTGCATCGCCAGCGCACACAAGGTGCCGGTGGTGCCCCGCGGCGCCGGATCGGGGCTGGCCGGGTCATCCAACGGAATCGACGGCGCGATCACGGTGTCGATGATCCGGATGAACGCGATCCTCGAGGTCGATCCCGCCAACCGGCTCGCCGTGGTGCAGCCGGGAGTGGTCAACAAGGCGCTGCGCGACGCGGTGGAGGCGCAGAACCTCTTCTATCCGCCGGACCCGTCGAGCTTCGACTGGTGCACGATCGGCGGCAACCTGTCGACCAACGCCGGCGGGCTGTGCTGCGTCAAGTACGGCGTGACGACGGACTTCGTGATGGGTATCGAAGTCGTCCTCGCCGACGGCGAGGTGCTGCGCACCGGGCACCGTACGGTCAAAGGCGTTGCCGGGTACGACCTTGCGCGACTGTTCGTCGGGTCTGAGGGGACGCTGGGGGTCATCACCGAGGCCACCCTCGCACTGCGGCCCAAGCCGCAGGCGCCGGTCACCCTGGTCGCAACATTCGACTCAACGGGCGCGGCGGGCAAAGTCGTCGAAGCGGTCGTCACCGGCGGCATGGTGCCTTCGCTGCTCGAACTCATGGACAACACCTGCATCTGCGCCGTGGACGATATGGAGAAGATGGACCTCGATCGGACTGCGGCAGCCCTCCTTGTCGCGCAGTCCGACTCCGGCGGCGAACGGGCCGCGGTGGAGATCGAAGCCGTCGCAGCTGCCTGTGAGCAGGCCGGCGCCACATTCGTGCACCACACCGATGACGCCAAAGAGGGCGCAATGTTGTTGCATGCCAGGAGAATCGCGCTCCCGGCCTTGGAGCAGCTGGGCACCACCTTGATCGATGACGTTGCTGTGCCTCGTTCCCGCATCTCAGAGTTCCTCGACCGAACCGCTGAGATCTCCGAGAAGCGCAACGTCATCATCGGGGTCGTCGGCCATGCCGGCGACGGGAACATGCATCCCACGATCTGCTTCGACCCGACCGACTCCGACGAGTACGAGCGGGCATTCGGCGCGTTCAACGACATCCTCGAAGTGGGTCTGTCCCTCGGCGGCACCGTGACGGGCGAGCACGGGATCGGCAATCTCAAGATCGACTGGCTTGCCACCGAGATCGGCCCGGTCAGCGTGCGCGTGCACGCGGCCATCAAGGCGGCGCTCGACCCGCTGGGCATCATGAACCCCGGCAAGCTCTTTGCGCCCGTGGCAGCCGCAGCCCCGCCGGTGGAGCTGACCGCGGTGGGGAGGTGACTCAGCGGCTGGTTGTCATCGGGGGCAACGCAGCGGGGATGTCCTGCGCGTCCCAGGCCCGGCGGCTTCGACCGGCCGAGGATCTCGAGATCGTCGTTCTCGAGGCCGCCCAGTACGTCTCGTACTCGAACTGTGGGATTCCGTACTGGATTGGCGGATTGGTCGATGACGCCGACGCCCTGATCGCTCGCACACCCGAGGAATTCGCCGAGCTGGACATCGACGTCCGGTTGGGTTCCCCGGCCGAGTCCCTCGACCTGGCTGCGCAGACAGTGACCGTGCGGTCAGGCGGTCAAGGAGACGCAGACGCCGACGACGGGCGGGGCAACTCATGGGCGTACGACCGCCTCTTGATCGCCACCGGCGCGGTCCCGCTGCGGCCACCCATCGATGGGCTGACCGCCGAGGGCGTGTTCGGCGTCCAGAGCATTCCCGACGGCGAGGCCATCCTGCGCGCCCTGGAGAAGCAACCGAAGCGGGCAGTCGTCCTGGGCGGGGGCTATATCGGCCTGGAGATGGCTGAAGCACTGCTCAACCGAGGTCTGTCGGTCACCGTTGTCCTGGCTGACCCACTTCCGATGGCGACCCTCGACCCGGACATGGGCGAGAAGGTCTGCGCAGCTATGACGTTCATGGGCATCGACATGCGACCCTGCGAACCGGTGCGCGGCATCGACGTCGACAGCGGGCACGCCCGGGCGGTGGTCACCGACTTGGGTTCCTACCCCGCCGACCTCGTCGTGCTCGGTCTGGGTATGCGGCCGAATTCCGACCTCGCCCGCGAAGCCGGTCTACGGATCGGCACGACCAAGGGCATCGAGGTCGACGACACGATGCGCGTGTCGATGCACGAACACGTCTACGCCGCAGGGGACTGCGTCCAGACGCGGAACCGGATAACCGGTCACCCCATGAACATCGCACTGGGCACCCATGCCAACCGGCAGGGCAGGGTCGCCGGCACGAACATCGGTGGCCGCCCGGCGAGGTTCGACGGGGTACTCGGCACCGCGGTCACGAAGATCGGCAACTGCGAGATCGGCCGTACCGGACTGTCCACCAAGGAGGCGGAGCGGGCCGGGTACTCGATCGAGACGACGCTGGTCGACTCGACCGTGGAGCCGGCTACTACCCGGACGCCGGTCAGCTGACGGTCAAGCTGCTCACCGACCGGCACACCCAGCGGATGCTGGGCGGTCAGATCGTCGGCGGCCCGGGCTCGGCCAAGAAGATCGACGTCCTCGCGACCGCGATTTGGGCGGAGATGACAGCCGCCGAGTTCGCCTCGGTCGACATCTCGTACGCGCCGCCGTTCTCCCCGGTCTTTGACGCGTTGGTGATCGCGGCCCGCAAGGCAGCCGGCCGGTGACCACGAGGTACAGCGCGGCCAACGCGCGAAGTGCCCGCAAGTCCGGCGGTCAGACGCGCTCTACCTCTCGGAAAGGCACACCAATACAATTGGCCGAGGCAGTCAGGACGCCGTGATGTCGGCAACGATCACCGTGACGTTGTCCGGGGCACCCGCTTGCAGCGCTAGCTCGATCAGCCGGTCGGCCGCGACCGTACGGTCATCGGTGCACACGACCTCGTGGATGTCCGGTTCGCTGACGTAGTCGGTGAGCCCGTCGCTGCACAACAGGTATCGGTCGCCCGCGACAGGGGCGTAGGTAGCAAATGACGGCGCCACAGCCGAAACGCCGACTGCCTTGAGGATCAAGTTGCGCTGGGGGTGATGCCGCGCCTGCTCCCGGTTGATCACGCCGGCATCGATCAGTTCCTGTACGAAGGAGTCGTCTCGCGTGACCTGATGAAACGTCTCAGGTTCCCTCGCGCGCAGCAGGTAGGCGCGGGAGTCACCCACCTGTGCGAACACAATCCGCCGTTCCATGGACAGCATCACCGTGATGGTCGTGCTCATGCCGGCCAGACTCGGATCGTCTTGCACTTGTTCGGCGATGGCCCGGCTGCCCCGTTCGACCGCCTCGGTCAGCGATCCATAGGCATCTTCATCAGGGCCGCTCGTATCGATGCTCGCGATGATCGAGGCGACGGTCTGCGAGGCGATCTCACCGGCCGCCTCGCCGCCCACTCCATCCGCGACGACGAGCACGCGTTCGCCGACGTACAGGGTGTCCTCGTTGACGGCCCGAACGTGGCCGGGATGGGTTCGCCCCGCAGCCTCGACGCCGTAACTCATGCCAGCCCCGATTGTCAGTCGACCGTGACGCCGCGCCCGAAGGCGACGCGATCGGCGTGAACCATGTCCTCATTCTGCGCCCCGGACGGGAGCACGTGACAACGGCGGGTTGGGCCCTCGCCAGTTTCGGGAGCGTGGCTCGTACGGGATACTCCCCGCATGCCGATCGCCACGCCTGACCAGTACGCCGAGATGTTCCATCGCGCCAAGGACGGTGGCTTCGCCTATCCCGCGATCAACGTCACCTCCTCGGAGACGCTGAACGCTGCGCTCAAGGGCTTCGCCGACGCCGGCAGTGATGGGATCGTCCAGGTGTCGACCGGCGGCGCGGAGTTCCTTTCCGGGCTCGGCGTCAAGAGCATGGTTGTCGGGGCGACCGCCTTCGCGGAGTTCGCGCGCGTGGTGGCAGCTGAGTACCCCGTCCTCATCGGACTGCACACCGACCACTGCCCCAAGGACAAGCTCGACAACTACATTCGCCCGCTGATCGCCCTGTCGACCGAGCGGGTCAAGAGCGGCGAGGAGCCCCTGTTCCAGTCCCATATGTGGGACGGGTCGGCCACGCCGCTCGAGGAAAACCTCGAGCTCGCGGCTGAACTGCTCGATCAGTGCACCGCGGCCAAGATCATCCTCGAAGTGGAGATCGGCGTGGTCGGCGGTGAAGAGGACGGCGTCGTCGGCGAGATGAACGACAAGCTTTACACGACACCGAGGACGACTACCTCGCCACAGCGGACAAGCTCGGCACTCGGCGAGCGCGGGGATACCTCCTCGCCGCCACCTTCGGCAACGTCCACGGCGTCTACAAGCCGGGCAACGTGAAGCTGCGCCCGGACATCCTCAAGGCGGGCCAGGAGGTGGTGGCCAGGGCCAGAGGGCTGGCGGAGGGGAAGCAAGCCGTTCAACTTCGTCTTCCACGGTGGCTCGGGGTCCCCTCGCTGGAGGAGATCCGCGAGGCGCTGGAGTTACGGCGTGGTGAAGATGAACGTCGACACCGACATGCAATATGCCTTCACCCGGCCGATCGCCGCGCACATGATGAGCAACTACGACGGCGTACTGAAGGTCGACGGCGAGGTCGGCAACAAGAAGTTGTACGACCCGCGGTCCTACCTGAAGGCAGCCGAGGGGTCGATGGCAGCCCGGGTCGTCGAGGCGTGCGAGAACCTGCTGTCGGCCGGCAAGTCAGCGACCAACTGAGTCGGCGGCCCGAAGGCACTTTCTCCGGAGAAAGTCCGGTCTGCCGGCGGCCAGAACGCACTTAATCCGGAGAAAGTCCGGTTAGGAACTCGCGGACCTGTTTCTCGTAGCCGGCTGGGTCGACGTTCCACGACTTCGTGTGCGCCGCGCCTTCATACGTCACCATCGTCACCAGGTCCGGCCGGGCCTGCGCCAGGGCCAGACCCCGCTTCCACGGCACGAAGGCGTCCTCGGGTCCGTGAAAGATCAGCATGGGCCGGGTGAGTTCGTTCGCCCGGCGGACCCAATCGAAGTCGTCCAGGTTGAGCTTCAGCTGGCGCTGCACCATAACGAGACCGAGTTCGGCAGCAGGTCGAGGCAGGCGGTTGACCTTGGCGTTGGCGCGCAACGTGTCTCGCCAGTCGATCACGGGGAGTCGAGGATAAGCGCGACCACCGAGTCGGCGTGAGCCGAGCGGACTGTGGCCTGCAGCACGATCGCGCCACCCATGGACCAGCCGTAGAGCACGAGTTCGGTCGCGCCATGGTCGAGCGCGTACGTCATTGCTGCGTCGATCTCGTGCCACTCGGTCTCGCCCAGGTGGTAGTAGCTGTCGGATGTTGCCGGCGCGCCGACATCGTTGCGGTACGTCGGGACCAGCGTCGGCAAGCCCAGCGATGCAAGCGTCGGCAAGATCCGCATCGTCTCGCCGCGGTCGCCACCGCGACCGTGTACCGCGATCACCCACCGGGTCCCGCCGTCGCCCGGAAGCAGCCACGTGGGGAACTCGCCGAGCTCACCTGGCAGCGCGATCTCCTCGAAGTCCAATCCGTAGGCGGACTCGGGATCCCCGAGGTAGGTGTATTGCTCCCACGTCGTGTTCAGTCCGACGGCCAACTCGCCCGTACGGACCTCGATCAGCTCACGAGTGACGACCTGGTGGTTTCGGCCGCGCGCCTTGCCGCGCTTTGCGGTCGGGTCGGGGGCGTCGTCGATGGCGACAATCGGCCCGACGACCGCCTCGCCGGCCGGTCCACCCTCGGGGTCGCGCCAGCTCAGGCCGTAGGTTCCAGCTAGCAGCGAGTTGTCCGTCGCCCCGAGCCGCACCGTGTCCGCACCCAGGTCGAGCACCGGGATGTCGTACTCCTTGACCCGGACCACGTTCAGGATGCGGTGCACGAAGAAGCGGGCTAGACCGGCGGTGCCGGCGGTCAGGGCGGCCAGCACACCGGCCGCGTATCGGAACACCCCTCCATCATCCGATATGTGCCTTCGCTCACCATCGGAGGATCTCGGAGTGATCTCGCCATCACGTGCGTTCACCGAAGTGCAGACCCAAGTGATACCGCCCACAAGGATGCCGCGATCTCAGCGGCTCACAGATGAAGTTATGGATTCCAAGCTCTCACACTCAGCCACTCAGACCGGTACGTCCATTGCAACACCCGCCTCCGCGCCAGAGGTGACCACCCACGACGACAAACCCATGCGGATCCGCCTCGATCTCTCTGATGGCTCAGGTGGTCGGCGGTTCGCTGGCCGCGGCCACGGCAGCAGCCTTGTCCTCCAGGCTCGGCGTGGCCGGGACGATCGCCGGTGCTGCCGTGATCAGCATGGTCACTGCCGTGGCAAGCGCCCTCTACACCCAGTCGTTGCGCCGGACCCATACGCGCGTGCGCGCAGTCACTCAGGTCGCCCGCAGCCGCATCAGCGCCGGCGATGTCGCACCAGAAGCCGAGACGGTCCGACCCCGGGCTCGGATCCAGCTCCGGCCGCGCCGCCTGATCGCCGGAGTTGCGGTCATCTTCGCGCTGGCCATCGCCGGCATCACCGGCTTCGAACTGCTCACCGGACAACCACTGTCCGGTGGCGGAGGCGGCACGACGCTGGGCGAGATTGCCGATGCCGGATCTGACGCCGGTTCCGGTGGGAATGAGGTGCCAGCCGGCGTCGCCCCGACCCCATCCAGCGTCCCGACCGGCGTACCTTCCTCGACGCCGCCGCCGACCGATCCGACGACGACGTCACCTACCCCGACCGATCCCACGCCGACCAGCCCCGATCCGACCACCACGCCGCCCGGTCCCACCCCGCCTGGCGGCGGCAACCCGCCGGGCTGATGGCCGATGACCTACGGTCGGTGGCATGACCATGCCTGGCAATCTGCTTCCCGGTCCACCGCCGGTGCTCCTGCCCGCGAACCCTGAGGCCGACGCGGCCGCCGTCAGCGGCGAGTCGGCAAGCGCAGTCGCGGCAGCCTTTCCGGCCTATCCAGCTGTCTGGGCAGCTCTGGCACTCGAAGCGGCCGCCAGCGGGCGGACGATGGAGGCGTACGCGTACGGCCGTACCGGCTATCACCGTGGGCTGGACTCCCTGCGCAAGAACGGTTGGAAGGGGTACGGGCCGGTGCCCGGCGACCATCCCGGCAACGTCGGCTTCCTGACCTGCGTCGCGGTCCTGGCCGATGCGGCCGCGGAGATCGGTGAGGACGAGGAGGCCCGCCGGCTGGCGGATCTACTGGTCGAATGCGATCCGTCATTCGATCCCAGATCGCCGGCCTGAATCCGCGTGTGCCCGGTCGATGACCGCATCCGGGGGGCGTAGCGAGCCACAGCGCAGCCAGCGCCGGCTGATGCTGGCGCTGTTCGCGGTCGCCTTCTCCACCCAAGCGCCGTCACCGGTGCTGCTCTATTACACCGACGACCTCGACCTGGGCGCGCTCGCTCTGACGATCTTCTTCGCCGTCTACGCACTGGGTTTGGTGCCGTCTCTACTGCTGGGCGGGCCCTACTCCGATCGGCACGGTCGGAAGCGAGTCGTCGTGCCGTTCACGCTGCTGTGCCTGGGCGCGCTCGTGGTCTTGCTGCTGACCGCCGCCCTCGGTGAGCCGACGATCTACCTCGGTCGCTTCCTGCAGGGCGTCACCAGTGGGGCGGTCTTCACCGTCGGGGTCGTCTGGCTGCGCGAACTCGCCGGCCCCGAGGGCGCCGCGCGCGCGGCGATGCGGGCCAGCGCCGCGATGGCGACCGGGTTTGCGGTCGGCCCGCTGACCTCAGGGCTCCTCGTCCAGTGGGCGGCGCTGCCGAAGATCCTGCCGTTCGTCCTGCCCTTGCTGCTCGTGACGATGGCGTTCTTCCTGACCAGGCGCATCCCCGAGACGATGACGACGCGCCGGCCGGGACGGCTGCAGATCGGAATCCCGCCAGGTGCCGGACCCGGCTTCTTCACCTATCTGCTGCCGGCGGGACTGATCGTCTACACCTACGCCGTCCTGTCCCTCACCGTCTTCCCCCTCCTGGTCGCCGAGCAGGGCTTCGGCGCGGTCTTCGCTCTGGTCGGAGTCAGCGCGCTGCTCGTGCAGGGCTCGGCCGCTGTCGCGACCGTGCTTGCGCATCGGTGGGGTCCCGGCCTGTCCGGCTGGGTCTCGGCGGTTCTGGCTGCTGCGGGTTGTGTGTTGGGTTATCTCGCCGTGCAGCCGCACGGTTGGGCCTGGGTCCTCCCCGCGTCGCTGCTGATCGGTGTCTCGGAGGGCCTCGCGATCACGTCAGGTATCACGGTCGCCGACCACCTGGCGCCGGGACACCGTCGCGGCGGCTTGGTCTCGGTCTTCTACCTCGTCGTCTATTTCGGCTTCGCCGTACCGACAATTGTTGCCTTGGTGGCGGGCGATTCATTACGTACGGGGGTGCCGATCCTGGTGCTGGGCGGAGTCGCCCTTGTGCTGGGCGCCGTCTTGTTGCCGGCCGGGCGCACGGTCCTCAACCGACCGCCGGCGACCGCGCCCCCCACGCCAACTGTGCTGACCGTCGAGTCCGCGGCTCCGACGCCCGACTAGCCCGCTTGGTCGTGTTGTTGATGAAGCTCGCGAGCGGTTCGAAATCGGAGGTGGGCCAGTAGTCGACCCAGTAGTCATAGGTCTTGTGGCCGAGCAGGATTGCGTCCTGCGTTTCGATGATCCGGCCAAGGTTCGCGAACACGTCATGGTCGGGGTCGAACATCCAGTCCCCGGGCTCCTCGGCAACTCCGTCCAGTGGAAAGCAACTGATAGAGCACGACCTTCCGCATCCCTTGAGTCCAGTCAGGCGCTGGCCAGGATCCACCGGAATCGTTCGTCGCCGTACCACGTCCAGGTCGTGATCGGGCGCGGATAGCGCACCCCGTCGATCTCTACCTGTGCCTCGTCGCAGGCGATCTGGATCGCCCGGCCAAGGGTGATCGCCCCGCGCCGCCAGAGTTGCGTGTGCACGTTGACCTTGAGCCGGTCCTCGGCTGTCCAATCGGGGCGTACGTCGACCCGGGTGATCTGGCCATCGGCCACCTTCTGCTCGTCGTGGTGGATCTGCGCACCGAATCGCCCGTACGTCGCACCGGGCGCTCCGGGCTGCTTCGGCAGTGACGTCAGGCGGCCCCGCGCCAGCAGCACCCCGCCGTGGTCATCGCGCACCAGGCTCAGCTTGCGTTGGGTGCCGTCGGAGAGCCGGCCCTTCGCATCGACTCCCAGGTGGCGTGCCAAGCCGGAGGCAAGCGGATCCTCGCTGGGGATCCAGGCGACCGGCACCTCGAGGCGCTCGAGCCGGTTCAGCGTGGCGAGGACCGAACCGAGAGCTGCGACCGAGCCGACGACCGTCACGTCAGCGGCGTTGCCGAGCGCCCGCTTGGTCAGGTCCTTGTCCGGCGCGACATCCGGAGTGAGGTCGCCGAAATCGAGTAGCGCCATGGTCCAAGTCCACCTTCTGCTCAGCGCGACGGGGAGCAGGGGGATTCTGACAGGCGCCCGGCAGAACCTGGCGGTTTGCCAAACCGCCAGAGGTGCCGAGGCCGCAGCTCCCACAGTGGCCGATTTTGACAATCATCGTCATTGTCATTCATGATGATGAGCATGACGACCCGAGGGCGCTGGATGCTAGGGCTCCCCGGCCTGGTCCTGGCACTGGGCGGCTGCGGCTCCGCGTCGGGATCAGAGGATGCCGACGGACTGTCCGTCCAGGCGTCCTTCTACCCGTTGCAGTGGATCTCCGAACGAGTCGGCGGGGACGCAGTCGCGGTGTCCAGCCTGACCCCGCCAGGAGCCGAGCCGCATGACCTCGAGCTCAGCCCGCAGGATATCGCGGCCATCAGCGACGCCGACCTCGTCGTCTATCTGTCTGATTTCCAGGCCGCGGTTGACGAGGCGGTTGCCCAGGAAGCCTCGGATTCGGCCTTCGATGCCGCCGAGCACACCGATCTCGACCTGACCTATGTCCCGATCGAGGAGGGGCGGTCCTCCGACGACTCCAGCGTGGACCCGCACTTCTGGCTGGACCCGATGAAACTGGCCGAGGTCGCCGACGGATTGGCCGGGCGCCTCGGTGAGCTGGACCCCGACAATGCGGACCAGTTCACGACAAACGCCGAGACCCTGCGCCACGACCTCGCAGGCCTCGACGCAGAACTCCGATCCGGACTGGCCAACTGCGAGAATGAGAATCTCGTGACCAGTCACACCGCCTTCGGATACCTCGCGCAGGCCTACGGACTGACCCAGGTGGGCATGACCGGTCTGACGCCCGAGGAAGAACCGTCGGCCGCCAGCCTCGCCGAGATCGCGACCTTCGTCGAAGAGCACGACGTCGAGACGATCTACTTCGAGACACTCGTCAGCCCAGCGATCGCCGAGACCATCGCCGGCGAAACCGGTGCGCAGACCGCGGTGCTTGATCCCCTCGAAGGTCTGACCGACAGCTCGCCGGGTTCGGACTATCCGGAAGTGATGAGAGCAAACCTGGTGTCCCTGAGGGCCGGTCAGTCATGCAGTTAGACACCGCAGAGCCCCTCGTCGTCCTACGTGCCGTCTCCATCGGGTACGACCAGCGTCGCGTCCTCCGCGATGCGGACTTCGTGCTGCGACGGGGTGACGCGGTGGCCGTCCTCGGCTCGAACGGGGCAGGCAAGTCGACGCTCATCCGCGGGATCCTCGGGCTGGCTGAGATTCTGGCCGGGACCGTGGAGTTGTTCGGGGAGTCGAGAGCCAACTTCCGCGACTGGTACCGGCTCGGATATGTGCCGCAGAGCCAGACGGTAGTCAGCGGAATCCCATCGACGGTTGCCGAAGTCGTGGCCTCGGGTCGCTTGGCGCGCAAGCGGTTTGCCCACCGGTTCTCTTCCACAGACCGGGCGGCCATCGACTCGGCGATCGAAACGGTCCGACTCTCCGACCGAGCCGGCGACCTGGTCAGCGACCTGTCCGGCGGACAGCAGCGCCGGGTATTGATCGCCCGCGCGCTCGCCGGCGACCCGGACATTCTTGTCCTGGATGAGCCGACCGCAGGCGTGGACGCCGAAAACCGGGTCGTGTTGGCGGAGACATTGACCGATCTCGTGGCCGCCGGGCGCACCCTGTTGCTGGTGACTCATGAACTCGGCGAGATGCGGCCGCTTATCACCCGCACGGTCATTGTCGAGGGCGGACTCCTGGTCTACGACGGCGTGCCGATTCCCGTTCGTGAGCACGGCAATCCGGATCACCCGGCAGAAGGGCTCGGCGTACCGGACAGCGGCTTGGAGCCTGACTGCGAACACCAGGACCCGCACGGCGCGCATCCCGGCCGGCCGGGCATGCGGTGGTCCATCACGACCGCTTCAGGTACGGACCCGCGCTGATGTTGGACTTCCTGGACTACGGGTTCATGCAGCGGGCGATGATCGCCGCTGTCCTTGTCGGGCTGACCGCACCGACGGTCGGCGTTTACCTCGTGCAGCGCCGCCTTGCCCTCATCGGTGACGGTCTGGGGCACGTTGCGCTGGCCGGCGTAGCGATCGGTGTCCTGACCAGCCAGGCCCCGGTGCTCACCGCCCTTGCGGTCGCGATCGTCGGCGCCCTCTCCATCGAGCTGATCCGTGCCCGAGGTCGGACGAGCGGGGACATTGCCTTGGCCATCCTCTTCTACGGCGGGATTGCCGGCGGCGTCGTGATCATCTCCCAGGCACCCGGCGGGACTCCGGGGAATCTGAATGCGTACCTGTTCGGCGCGATCACGACCACGACGACTGGTGACGTCATCGTGTTCGGGATCCTTTGTGTAGTCGTGCTGGCCGTGACCCTGGGCTTGTCGCGGTATTTGTTCGCCGTGAGCAACGACGAGGAATTCGCGTTGGCCTCGGGACTTCCGGTGCTGCGCCTGAACCTTCTCCTGGCCGTCGTAACCGCCATGACCGTCGTCGTGTCGATGCGGGTGATCGGGCTGTTGTTGATCAGCGCCCTGATGATCCTGCCGATCGCCTCGGCGCAGTTGGTGGCGCGCAGCTTCGGACAGACGGTCCTGATCGGTGTCGCCATCGGCGTCGTCGTGTCGGTGGTCGGGGTCGGCGTCTCGTACTACAGCGACACCCCGTCGGGAGGGACCATCGTGCTACTGGCGATCGCGGTCTTCGTGCTCTTCAGCCTCGCTGAGGTCGTCCGTTCGGTCCTACGTCGCAGGCGGGGTGCCCACGTAACATGAGGCAAATGTCGAACCCGACCGCAGTTCGAGCCACCCGGCAGCGAACGGCGATCTCCGACCTTCTCGCCGGCCTGACGGATTTCCGAAGTGCACAGGACATCCACCACCTCCTGCGCAGCCAAGGCGAGGGCACGGGGCTCTCGACGGTCTACCGAACCCTGCAAGCACTTGCCGATGCCGGCGAGGTCGACGTCATCCAGACCGGCGACGGCGAGTCGGTCTACCGAAAGTGCAGCGGAGTGCACCACCACCACTTGGTCTGCCGCGGCTGCGGGCACACCGTCGAGGTCGCCGGTCCGGCCGTCGAGCAGTGGGCGGACTCGATTGCCGACGAGCATGGCTTCAGCGACGTCAGCCACACACTCGAGATCTTCGGGACCTGCGCAACGTGTCGCGGTCAGAGCTGATCGGCGATGCCTGCCATCGTCTTGATCGGCGCCCAATGGGGTGACGAGGGTAAGGGAAAGGCCACCGACCTGCTCGGTGGGCGAGTCCAGTACGTCGTGCGCTATCAGGGCGGCAACAACGCCGGGCACACGGTCGTGACTCCCGACGGCGAAAAGTATGCGTTGCATCTGATTCCCGTCCGGAATCTTGACTCCCGGCTGTACTCCGGTGATTGGCAACGGTGTGGTGGTTGACCCGGGCGTCCTGCTCCAGGAACTGGCCGGCCTCGAGGAGCGCGGCGTCGACACATCCAAGCTCGTACTGTCCGCCGACGCGCACTTGATCATGCCGCACCACCGTGCGCTCGACCGGGTCACCGAGCGCTTCCTGGGCAAGTCCAAGGTCGGTACGACCGGACGCGGGATCGGACCGGCCTACGGCGACAAGGTCGGCCGGGTCGGGATCCGTGTGCAAGACCTGCTCGACCCGGGAATCCTGCGGGCAAAACTGGATGCGGTCCTGCGGGAGAAGAACCAGATCCTCGTCAAGGTCTACAACCGCAAGGCGATCGACCTCGAAGAGGTCTCGACGAGTACATCGGGTACTCGAGCCGCGCTGGCACCTCGGATCGCTGACACCCGGCTCTTGCTTGCCGACGCGCTGGACCGAGACGAGTGGGTGCTGCTCGAGGGCTCGCAGGGCACCCTGCTCGACATCGATCACGGGACCTACCCGTTCGTGACGTCCTCCTCGCCGACCGCCGGTGGTGCGGCGGCGGGCTCGGGCATCGGGCCGACGCGGATCCGGAAGGTCGTCGGGATCCTGAAGGCGTACACGACGAGGGTGGGATCGGGACCGTTCCCGTCGGAGCTGCTCGACCAATGGGGCGAATACCTCCGCAAGCACGGCGCGAGGTCGGCGTGACCACCGGGCGGGACCGCCGTACCGGTTGGTTCGACGCGGTGATCGCCCGGTACGCGACTCGGGTCAATGGCATCACCGACTACTTCCTCACCAAACTCGACGTGCTCTCCGGCCTCGAGACGGTTCCGATCTGCGTCGCCTACGACGTCGATGGGGTACGACACGACGAGATGCCCATGACGCAGACGGCCTTTCATCACGCCAAACCGGTGTACGAGGAACTGCCCGGCTGGTTCGAGGACATCGGCCACTGCCGGGAGTTCGAAGAGCTGCCGGCGAATGCCCAGGCCTACGTGCTGTACCTGGAGAAACTCTCCGGCGCCCCGATCAGCGTGATCGGTGTCGGGCCGGGTCGGGACCAGAACGTCGTACGCCGCGATCTCCTGGCTGATGTCGAGGGCGGCGTGCCGCGATCCCATGCCCGGCGAACGGTGATCGACCCCCACTGAGCGAGCTGCGGTGTGAAATTGAGGCGACTGGATTGCCTGCCCGACGTACTTTTTGTGCGTGTATTCCCTGAGCGACATCGGCTGGACTGAGCAGCGCACTGCCGCGCTGCCGTCCGGTGACGCGCGGCGGTCTTATGAAGGCGGGCCCGAAGCCGGCTGGGCCGAGGGCCTGCTGGCTCGGGTCTCGCGCGTCGATCGCGGCATGACGTCTGTGTTCACTGTCGCTGGGCCGGTGCGGGCTGTGGTTCCCCAGCGACTGCTGGCCACTCAGGACTCCGATCAGATACCCACGGTCGGAGACTGGGTGGTACTGGCCGGCGAGGAGATCGACCAAGTCCTGCCCCGTACGAGCGCAGTCACTCGCAAGGTGGCCGGCGAGCGAACCCGAGCGCAGGTGGTCGCAGCAAACGTCGATGTGGTCTTCGTCGTTGACGATGCCAGCGCGACTCCGAAAGGGCGCCGCATCGAGCGCTACCTCGCGTTGGTGTGGGAGAGCGGCGCGACACCGGTCGTGTTGTTGAACAAGGCAGACGCGGCAGTCGACGCGGACAGCGCCGTCGAACACGCACGCGCAGTCGCGTTGGGCGTGGAGGTGTACGCGGTCAGTGCCCGCACCGGCGACGGCTTGGACATGATCGCGAGACACCTGACACCAGGGCGGACCGTCGTTCTCATCGGCCCGTCCGGTGTCGGGAAGTCCAGTCTCATCAATGCCCTTTCTGGTGCGCAGACCATTGCCACAGGCGAGGTACGCACAGATGGCAAGGGAAGGCACACTACGACCCATCGCGAGCTGCACCTGCTCCCATCCGGTGCCCTGCTGATCGACACACCCGGCCTGCGGGAGGTCGGTCTCTGGGCCGCCGAGGAAGGACTCGACCGCGCGTACGCCGACATCGTCGAACTCCAGGAACAGTGTCAGTTCCGGGACTGTGCGCACCGCACCGAACCCGGCTGCGCGGTCGCAGCAGCCGTCGACGCCGGCGCGCTGGATCCATCGAGATTCGCGTCTTGGGTGAAGTTGCAACGCGAAGTCGCTCGAGTTCAGGATCGCCGAGCGGGTTGGGAGCGGGGTGAGGCGGGAGCGCGACTGCGCTCCCGGCAGCGCCAACTGAGATCAGGCCGCGACCTGGAGTTTCCCCGGCGACCCCGCTAGCGTCTTGCAGCTTCTCGCTCAGCCGGGACCAGCCCGCTCGAAGTAGTCGCCGACGTCTCGATCGGGTGTGCGCCACATCGAGGCCGAATAGCCCTCAATCGTCGCGGTGCGGAGCCTCGATGTCGTCGGGCTCGTCGGGCTCGTCAGTTGCTTCTTTGTCGATCCCGCGGCGGGCCAGATAGCCCAGGACGACGATGACCAATACCGGTCCGCCGACCAAGGCAAGCTCGTCCCAACCTCCCTGATGGGCCAGGATCTCGACCGCCTCCGAGCGGAAGGTCATGACCCGGCCAGCAGGGCGATGCCGAGGCTGGTGAAGCCGACCATGGTGGCCAGCATCGGGTACTGGCCGGCCTTGACCTTTGTCCTGGGCATGATCTCGAGCGCGCGGTCATGCGCGGCCACTACGCCGCCGATGTGCCCGGCCACGATCGCGCCTACCTGGACCAGGGCGATGACCGTTGGGGTCACCACCAGGTAGTCGATGGCCGGTTCGGAGCCCACACCGAGAATGTCCCACCCACGGTCCAACGGATCAGAGGCGAGCAGCCAGCCCGCTTGGCCCTGGAAGACCGCGAAGGAGAAGTAGTGCGCCACTGTGTAGCCGATCGAAACGGGCACGAGCGAGCCGACGAAGGCCGCCGCCGCTACCCGTGTGCGGCGCATTCCGGCCGGCAGGTACGCCGCCGTGAGCCGAGTGGCCAGGAGATAGATGCCGGTCACGACGAGGACCGCTGCGACGAGTCCCGCCGTGCCCAGCAGGGCCGCCGCGAGCGGGCTGTCGGCCAGCCGCGACATGGAGCGCCACGGCGCCGTACGAGTGAAGCCGTCGAAGGCGGTGGATCCGAGCAACAGGCAGCAGAACGCGATCAGGCTCAGCCCTGCTCGGTCCGACAGTCGAGCTGCATCCGGCGGCTGCGCACCGGGTGCCGCCGGTTTGCTCACCGGCGACAATCGGGACAGGCCGGCAAACGGATTGCGCAGCGCCAGTTGCCCATCCGCCCGCCGGCCGAGCGGCGAGAGCGTCGCGAACAGCGACGAGTACGCCTCGAAGCCCTCCCCATGGTCGAACCAGCGCGGGCCGACAGCAACGCCCATCGCGACGTGCACGATCGCGTAGGCGCTGAGGAACGCCGCCACTGCTCGGGGGCTGTCGGAGAATCCGGAGGCCAACTCCAACCAGAGGAAAGCGATCAAGCTCGCTGTCGCCGGCCACCAGCCGAGCCGGTCCACCAGCTCGTCGCTGACGTCATTGCGACGCAGCAGTCGGCGCAGGACGTCGCCGGCCGCGCGGAATGGGCTGAGCCGGCGCGCAACCGGCCCGAGCAGCAAGGAGGCGGGCACCAGTCCGACCCACCACCACACGTAGAACCAGGTGGGTGCCGGATTGACCGAGCTGTCATCGGCTCCGAGCCAGGCCACGAACAAGAGACCGGCGAAGAGGACGACTCCGATGACTCGCAGGGCGACTCGCGTTGCGGGGCTGTCCGCCAAGGTCTGGAGCCAACCGGGCAGCGGGTGCCCGCCGGGTGGCCCCTCGAACAGCGGGCGGCGCCAGAACCGAGCTACGGCGTAGAACGAGATGACGACTGCCGCGGTGGCGCCGTAGACCGCGAGCCACAGCGGGATCGGCAGATCCGTTCGGCCACCTAACCCGTGGGCGAGGACGTCCATGTCTCCTGGGACGGGCCTACTCCACCGTCAGCAAGCACAGCTGCATGCCGGTCTCATGCGACTCGACCACGAAGACACCGGGAATGTCGGCGACGAACTCGAGCTCGGCCTGCTCGCCAGGAGGCAGCGTGACGGTCAGTTCGTAGCCATGCACGTGCGCCTCGTCCTCGATGCCAGACGTGACGAGCAGGCGAACCGTCGAGCCGACCGGAACGTGGACCTCGTTCTCGGCTGGGGTGACCACGCCACCCACGATCATGACCTCGACGATGACCTCGTCGGCGGGTATGTCCTGCCCACCGGATGGAACGCCAACGCCGACATCCGGGTCCGACGAAGGCTGGTCTGTCGCGGTGGACGGGTTCGGATCCTCAGCCTCCCCACCACATCCGGCCAGGCCGAGGAGCACGGTGAGGGCGACGAGCAAACCGAACCGGACGAGCCGAAACACTGTGCTCCTTTGGTCAATTGCGACGGACAGTGGCTGCATCGAGCACGCGACTGATCGCATCGGTGACGAGCTCAGAGCACTCTAACGGCAGCATGTGTCCGGCCCCTCGAGCGACGGTCAGCCGAGCGGCGGGCAGCCACGTGGACAGCGCAACCGCGTGCTCTTCGGGAGGTAGCAACCGGTCCCGGCTCCCGCCGAGGATCTCCACGGGCAGGCCGGCAACAGCCTCGAGTGCCGAGCGTTGGTCGTTGTCGCGGACCACCGTATGGAAGCCGGCGACGGTGGTCGGGGCGGTGGTGCTGATGGCCTGCCGGGAGTACTTCACCGCATCCGCGGGTGGGTTGTCGCCGAGGAGCAACCAGCGTGCGATGGCGCTGTCGCTGACGCGCGGCCGCACCGCACCGCCACCGCGCGTGCGGTAGGCGGTAGCCCGACGGCCGAGTTCCCGCGGGAGGGTCGCCGCCACGACGCGCGAGATCGCCCGTGTTAGCCCCAACGAGACATGCTCGGATGCTTCGGCTGAGCTGTTGACGAGCACGAGGCCCCGGATCGGATCGCCGAAGAGTTCGGGGCGACTTCCGGCGAGGGCCAACGCGGTCATTCCACCCATCGAGTGACCCACGAGCACGACCGAACCCGAGACCTTCAGATCGGTCAGAACGGCGTCGAGGTCCTCAGCGAGTACCTCGATCGTGTTGCTGCCCTCCGGGGCGGGGCCGGACCGGCCGTGGCCGCGGACGTCATAGGAGATCAGCCGGACTTCGGAGTTCGCGCGCAGCGCGACCCATTGCTGTTCCCACAGTTCCTGGCTCAGGCACCAGCCGTGCAGGAAGACCACGGTCGAAGGCGCGTCGGGTGAGCCGGCTGAACGGACGCGCAGCCGTACGCCGTCCGTCGTTCGCACGATGTCCTCAAGCACGTCTCCCATGTCGGCTGCCGCCGTTGAGCCGGCGGTGGCGTCGGCGGTGCGTGCCTGCGCGGACCGTACGAGCGGCGAGCCCGCGTACCTGCCCGAGTCGACCAGCGCCTGGTAGCGCCTGCTGATCACCCGATCGGCGACGGCAGGCAGATGGCGGGCAGCCAGGAGTTCGAGATGGCCGAGCCGGGTCGTCCCTCGGTCCCGCGGCGGCTTGGCCGCCTTCGCCACGCGCAGAATGGTCGCGACGATGTCCTGGGTGCGTTCGGCGCGAACCAGGTTGCCGACGTTCACGCCGACCTCGTCGCTGGCCTCGTGGATCGGGGTCGGCACATAGCCGGGATAGACGGTGGTGACATCGATGTTGGCGCCGTACTCGATCCGCAATGCGTCGGCGTAGGCGGTCAGCGCCCGCTTCGACACTGCGTACGCCCCGGCGAAGGGGACGTTCGCGTACGCGAGTCCGGAGGCGACGAAGATGACCCGCCCGTGACTGGCCAGCAGTGCCGGCAGGACCGCGGCGGTCATCTGCCACTGCCCCCAGAGGTTGACGTCCACAATCGCCCTGGCGGTGGGACCGGGCATCGCCCCGGAATCCACCGGTACCCCGATGCCGGCACAGTTGACGAGGATGTCCAGCCCGCCGAGCCCGTCGATCGCGTCGGCAACGGTCCGCTCAACCTGATCTGGGTCGGTGATGTCGCACGACAACACCCCCGGGCCGGCGTTGAGGTCCAGGCCCATGACCTCGGCCCCCTCGGCGCGCAGGGCGGCCATGGTCTGAGCGCCGAAGGCCCCCAGTGCGCCGGTCACCAGCGCCCGCTTTCCCGTCAGTGCGTTGCTCACGCGTCGATCTCCGTACGTGGCTCGGTGGTTGGTCGGCGACTGCCGGTGCTGCCTTCGGGTACGGGCAACGACGAGCGCCGATAGAGGCCGGCCATGACCGCGAAGAGAACGGCGTACAGCAGGAAGACCAACCCGTACCCCGCGCCCCAGAGCCAATCCGGAACATCGGTCTTCTGCTCCCGCATCATGATCTCGGAGTCGGCAACGAAGTCCCTGGTCACCCCGGACTCGGCGGCGATCTCCGGGACCGGGATGGCGTCGTCGGCCGGCATGTAGATGGGCATGTTCAACAGTTCCCGATCGAGGAGGTGCAGTCGGGCCATGGTCTTCCAGTCCCCGCCGAGCGGCACCGGCTGGCCGGTGCGATAGACGCCGTCGGAGATCTCCGCCAGATCGGAGTGGTACTGGCCGCCGCCCTGCCATGACTGGACGTAGAGCCACATGGCCTGATCGGCGGCGTCCGGATCGCTCAGAGTCAGCGTGACCAGGCCGGCTGGCCCGGTGATCGGCGGCTCGGCCCTGCTCGCGTCGACCACTTCGATGGAGATCTCCGCCGACAGCGTCCGATCGTCAGTGGGTGGGATGGCTGCGATCAGGGCGATGAGCGTGAGGACTCCGCCGAGCACGCCGAGCCCATGCAGGCGTCCGAAACGCTGCGCTGCCGCACCATCGGGTGCGGCTGTGCTCGACCGCTCCGGCAACGTCGTCGCAACCTCGTCAACTCGGGTGAGTTGCCAGGCCACGATAAGCCCGGCGCCGATTCCGGCGAGAACTCCGTACCCGATCAATCGCGGGACGGACTCCGCCGGCCACGGGAGCGGCATGAACACGTGCGTCCACGGCCACTCGGCCAAGACCCCCAGCGAGCCGATCAACACGCCCGCCGCCACTCCGAACGCGTAGCGGCGCCGGTGGCTGAGCACGAGGGCGAGGCCTTCGACGGTCAGAGCCTCGGCCAGGTAGAGCAGGAAGTGGGTGGTGCTGACGTCCCACACTCCTACCTGCAACCCAAGAATCAGGGTGCGGGACACCAGGTATGAGGCCAGGATGGCCAGCGCGCCGCCGGGGCCCAGTCGGTCGCGGGCGTAGACGAAGGCCCAGGTCGTGATCACGACGAAGACCACGACTTGCGCGACGACCGGGAACTGTGCGACGCCGACCTCGAACTCCATGATCAGCGAGGTGATCCCGAGCAACCACAGTGACGCGACTTGGAACTCGGCGATCCACAGCCCACGGCCTTTTGCGCCGAGCTGGCGGGCTTCGGCGATGAGCAGCATGTATCCGAGGAGCGAGACGATCGCGCCGCCGATCATCAGGACGTGGGTCGGCCCCCATTCGGTGACGTCCTGGCCGTACAGGCGATGCCAGATGTCATCGAGCGGGAACCCGGACAGCGCGATGGCTCCGGCGAACGTGACCAGCACGCTCCCGTACGGCACCGGCCAGCCGGGGCCTAATCGGAATGCACGACGCGGCAGTTTGCGATCGGCAAGACCGCAGCTCAGGATGCCGCTGGCGAAGGTGCCGAGCAGCCCGAACAGGATCAGGTAGTGCGACGGGTTGGCCAACGGGCCTTCGTCACGGCCGAAGTCCACGTGGATCGGCACGTCCCAATAGACCCCGATTCCAGCAAGGAACACCGATGCGACGTTGATGGCCAGCGGTAGCGCGAGCCAGCGGGGGAGCCCTGTACGAGCGCTCATCCGGTCGGCGAGCCGACCGGCGATGGTGGTCCGGTGCCGCCGCTCCCGGATCACGGTGATCAGCAGAGGTAGGAACACGATCAGGCTCATCGCTGAGGCGGCGACGATCTGCATCGGCTCGGCGCCACCGGCCGGACGGTCTGCGACGTCAAGCAGGGTTCGCACCCCGCCGGTGAGCGGGACGAGGATCGGGTCGGCCATGGATCAGCCCTCCAGGTGGGACGAGTCAGCCGCGGCTGCGGCTGCCACCGGCGGGGGTTGCGGTTGCGGATGCAGACGCGCAGGGGTGGTGCGGTATCGCTCGACCGGGAAGGTGCGGGTGATCGCCCGGTACCGGAAGGTCGCCCCCGGCCACAGCATCGTGTTCTTGCCGGTCGCGTCGAGGTACCAGCTGTTGCACCCGCCCTGCATCCAGACGGTGCGCTGCATCCGGCGGTGCACGGCCTGGGTGTAGGCCTGCTCGTGATCGGCCTCGACGTCGACAGTGGCCAATCCCTGGGTACGCATGGTCTTGATCGCATCGAGCGTGAAGTCGATCTGGGCCTCGATCATGTAGACCTGCGAGTTGTGCCCGAGCCCGGTGTTGGGCCCGACGATCATGAAGAGGTTGGGATAGCCGGGGATCGAGCTGCCGAGGTAGGCGTGCGCGCTGCCATTCCAGTAGGCGGCCAGGCTCCGGCCGTCGCGGCCATGGATCCGGTGCGCGATCGGTAGATCTGTGACCTGGAATCCGGTGCCGAAGATGAGGGTGTCCACCTCGTGTTCGGTCCCATCTGCAGCGACCACCGAGTTGGCCCGAACCTCTGTGATGCTGTGCGGAACGACCTCGACATTGGGCTGAGTGAGCGACGGGTAATAGTCGCTCGAGAGCAGAATTCGCTTGCAGCCGATCGTGTACGAGGGCGTGAGCTTCTCGCGCAAGGCCGAATCTGGGACCTGCTGGGCCAGGTGCCGTTCGGCGAGCTTGGCGGCGGCCTTCAAGAGCCGCTGATTGACGACGAAGCCGAGGATGGCCCCCTCCCGATAGGCGTAGATCGTTGCCCGCGTGACCCGCTGGGCGATCGGGATGCGTCGGTAGAGGAACTTCTCGAACCTGGTCAGGCGTCGGTCCATGCGGGGGAGGATCCAGGGCGGGGTGCGCTGGAAGAGGGTGAGCTTTCCGACCTTCGGCTGGATCTGCGGGACGAACTGGATCGCTGACGCGCCGGTGCCCACGACCGCGACGCGGTCGCCGGCGAGGTCGTGGTCGTGATTCCACTGCGCGGAGTGGAAGACGGTCCCGGTGAAGGCCTCGATGCCGGGCATGTCGGGTACGGCGGGATCGGACAGCGCACCGGCGGCATTGATCAGGATCTCGGCGCTGAGGTGCCCGCGCCCGGTCTGCAGCTGCCACCGTTTTGCGTCGTCATCCCACGATGCCGAGACCAGCGGGCAGTCGAAGCGGATGTGCTCGCGAATCCCGTACCGATCGGCGCACTGCTGCAAGTAGCTCTGGATCTCCGGTTGCCGGGAGAAGCTGTGGCTCCAGCGTGGGTTGGGCGCGAACGAGAATGAGTACAGCTGAGAGGGGACATCACAGGCAGCACCGGGGTAGGTGTTGTCCCGCCACGTGCCACCGACGTCACCGGCTCGCTCGATGATGACGAAGTCGTTGATGCCGGCCTGCTTGAGCCGGATCGCCATGCCCAGGCCGGCGAACCCACTGCCCACGATGACGATGTACGGGTTGCGTTCGTTCGTGCTGGCCGAAGTCCGGTCTGGGCTGGCCACTCGGAGACCCTAACAACGGTCATTGTCACATTACAAGATGGTACGGTGTGTGATCAGCACCGCATTGTGCACCAGGAACCGTCCGACCAGAGGAACCGACGATGACTGCGCATATCTCGGGGCAGCCGGCGGAGTACCGAGTCGATGAACTGGCCCGCGCGGCGGGGACGACCGTCCGCAATGTTCGCGTCTACCAGGACCGTGGCCTCCTGCCCCCGCCTCGTATCCAAGGCCGGGTTGGCGTGTTCGGCGAGGCGCACCTTGCCCGGCTCAAGCTGATCGGGGCGCTGCTGGAGCGCGGCTACACCTTCGCCCACATCGCGGAGCTCACGACCGCCTGGGAATCCGGGCGGAACATCGGGGATGTCCTCGGGCTCGAGGCGGTGCTGACCAGTCCTTGGTCCGATGAAATACCGGGCTATGTGACCGCCGCCGACCTGGTTGCGACCTTCGGCGCCGAAAGCACGGCTGAGACCGTCGCGCATGCCGTACGGGCTGGCGTGCTCGAACCCGAGGGCGACCGCTTCAGGGTGCCCAGCCCCCGGCTGCTGCACGCCGGCAAGGAGCTGGTGGCGGCCGGAATCCCGCTGACCGAGGTACTCGAGCTCGCCGAATCGCTGCGCGACGACCTGCGGCCAGCAGCTGACGGGCTGGTCCGCAGGGTTGCCGACGCGCTGCTGCGGGACAAGCCCGCCGATTGGATCCCGACCGGCGCGGAGGCGGACGAGCTCGCGGTCGTCATCGCCCGGCTGCGGCCGCTGGCTCAGCTCGCCGTGGACGCGTACTTCGCCCAGGCGATGGAATCGGCGGTGCGGGCGAATCTCGCCGACCGGTTCGCCGCGACGGTCGCCAAGGACCAGGGCGCCGCGCCCAACTGACGAGCCGCCTGAGCGCACTTTCTCCGGAGAATGTCGGGTCTGGCGTTCGGCAGAAGGCACTTTCTCCGGAGAATGTCGCGTCTGGGATTCGGCTGAGCGCACTTTCTCCGGAGAATGTCGGGTCTGGGAATCGCCGGCCGGTTAGGCTCCGCGCCCGTGCGGGTTCTGGTCATCGGCTCCGGTGGGCGCGAACATGCCCTGTGCATCGCCCTGGCCGCGGATCCCGTGGTGACGGCCTTGGCCTGCGCGCCCGGGAACGCCGGCACGGAAACCATCGCGCCGCCACCGGCGGCAAACCCGGATGCGTCGGACGCGGGCGCCGCATCCTCGCCCGAGGAGATCGCTGCGCTTGCCCAGGCGTGGGCCGCCGATCTGGTCGTGATCGGACCGGAGGTCCCGCTGGTCGCGGGCGCCGCGGACGCGGTACGGGCAGTCGGGATCGCCTGCTTCGGTCCGTCCAAGGAGGCGGCACAGGTCGAGGGCTCCAAGACCTTCGCCAAGGACCTGATGGTCGCCGCCGGCATCCCCACCGCCGAGGCGCGCAGCGTCACCTCCCTCGACGATCTCGAGGCGGCACTCGACCGATTCGGTGCGCCGCACGTCGTCAAGGACGACGGCCTGGCCGCCGGCAAGGGCGTAGTCGTGACCTCCGATCGCGCCGCCGCCATCGAGCACGGTCGGCTGATCTTGGCCGCCGGCCACCGCGTCGTGGTCGAGGACTATCTGGACGGTCCGGAGGTCTCCTTGTTCGCGATCACCGACGGCACGACGGTCCTGCCCTTGCAGCCGGCGCAGGACTTCAAGCGACTGGGCGACGGCGACGCCGGGCCGAACACCGGCGGGATGGGCGCCTACTCGCCTCTGCCTTGGGCCCCACCGGATTTCGTGGCAGACGTCACGGCTTCCGTTCTCCAGCCGACTGTCGACGAACTGCGTCGCCGCGGTACGCCGTTCGTCGGCCTGCTCTACGCAGGATTGGCTCTGACCTCGCGCGGCGTACGAGTTGTCGAGTTCAACGCGCGGTTCGGGGATCCGGAGACTCAGGTCGTACTGCCGCTACTGGCCACTCCGCTGGCCGGGCTGTTGTACGCAGCCGCGACCGGCAAGCTCGCCGAGCACGCTGCGCTGCAGTGGGATTCGGGCGCCGCGGTCACGGTCGTCATAGCGGCTCCCGGTTATCCGGCTGACCCGCGCACTGGGCAGGTCGTGCAGGGGACCGAAGACGAGCACGTGCGCCATGCGGGAACCAAGCGCAGTGCCGAAGGTGACGTGGTGGCCTCCGGCGGCCGCGTCCTGTCGGTCGTCGGTACCGGTCCGGATCTCGCCTCTGCCCGTACGGCCGCCTATGCCGCCGTACGTCCGATCGTGCTGGACGGGGGTCAGTACCGGACCGACATCGCACTGGCCGCCGCTGAAGGCAGGGTCACTGTGCCGGAGGCTCCTGGCCGTCCTTCGTCGGCGAGTCCGGGCTGATCGCTCCGGTCGTGCTTGGATCCGGCGTAACCGGAACGCCGTTGGGATCCAACGGAGCTGACGAGTCGGCCACCTCCTCCGGATGATCCACCGCGTGGCTGCGGCGCATGAGGTAGGTCGCGGCGACGTTGGTGCACGCCACGATGGGCACCGCGATGAGCGCCCCGAAGATGCCGCCGACGAGCAGGCCGGCGGCGATCGCCAACACGACCGCCAGCGGGTGGACCGCGACCGCACGACCCAGCAACAGCGGCTGCAGGACATGGCCCTCGAACTGCATGACTGCGACGATCACGCCGAGAACGATCAGGGCGATGACGAAGCCGTTGGTGACGAGCGCGATGAGGACAGCCACGAGGCCGGCGACGAAGGATCCGATGATCGGGACGAACGCGCCGAGGAACACCAGGGCGGCCAGCGGGATTGCCAGCGGAACGCCCAAGATGAGCAACCCGATGCCGATGATCGTCGCGTCGAACAGCGCAACCGCAGCCGTAGCGCGGACGTAGGAGATCAGGGTCCGCCATGACCGGCTGGCCGCCTCGTCGATCGCTGCCTGCGCGTGGGGAGGGAAGAGCCGGTTGACCCAACTCCAGATCCGGCGACCGTCCTTGATGAAGAAGAACAAGGTGAACAGCGCCAGCGCCAATCCGGTGATGACCTCGGCAACCGTGAGGGCTGTGGTCACAGCGCCACTGGTGAGGACGTCGCGGTTCTCGGTGACCGCGTCCCGCGCGCTCTCGAACGCATCGTCGAGTTGGTTCTGAGACAGCGACAGAGGACCGTTGACCAGCCAGTTCCGGACCGACTCGATGCCTCCGGCGACCTGGTCGGACAGGTCCGCGAAGCTCGACGTGATCTGGGCAACGACCAACCAGATGATCCCCGTGACGACAGCGATCCCGCCGATCAGGACGACCGTGGACGCCGCCGCGGGTGGCCAGCCCCGCTTGGCGAGCCAGGCAGCCGCAGGCTGCAGAAGGGCCGCCAGCAGGAGAGCCACGACGACGGGTATGACCACGACCGACAGCTGAACGAGGAGGTACAGCAGAGCTGCGCCCGCGGCCAGGATGATGAGGAACCGCCAGGACCAAGCCGCCGCGGTCCGCACGCCGGTGGGTACCCCGGAGTCGTCGGGTTGCGCCTCCTTCACCACGACCGGTGCATCGGTGCGCGGGGCCATCAGCCCGAACGGGTCCTGAGTGCGACTCGCCTCTCGTACCAATTCCGCCAGAGTCCGGCGGCGCTCGGACTCAGCGCGCTGGGCACGACGCTTGAACAGAGTCACCACGAGAACACGACCGTCAACGCCGACGCCTGCATACGTGCCAGGGTAATGGTGGGCAAAGATGGAGCGGTGCCGATGGAACTTTCCAAATTGGGGAGCGGGAAGGTCCGCGATCTCTGACGTCGTCGACGAGGACCATCTGCTCCTCGTGGCCAGTGACCGGATCTCGGCCTATGACTGGGTGCTGCCCACCGAGATCCCGGACAAGGGACGTGTGTTGACCGCGTTGTCCGCCTGGTGGTTCGACCAGCTCTCCGATGTAGCGGCCAACCACTTGGTTTCGGCCACGTCGCCTCCGGTTCCGCAGGAGGTCGCCGGCCGCGCCATGCTCGTACGGAGACTGCAGATGGTGCCGGTGGAGTGCGTGGTCCGCGGGTACGTCGCGGGCTCGGCGGTCGGTCCTGGTCGATCGGAGGGCGACCGGCTGCCGGAGCCGATCTTCACGCCGACCACCAAAGCAGCAGTGGGCGCGCACGACGAGCCAATGACCTTCGACGAGGTCGAGAACGCCGTCGGGATCGAGCTGGCCCGAGCGCTACGGGACAGCAGCCTTGCCGTGTACGAGGCGGCTGCGGCGATCGCGCTGAGCCGCGGACTGACCCTCGCCGACACGAAGTTCGAGTTCGGCGTGGCCGGAGATGGGTCGCTGGTGCTCGCTGACGAGGTGCTCACGCCGGACTCGTCCCGGTACTGGTCCGCGGCGCAGTGGTCGCCGGGACAGCCACAGGCCTCGTACGACAAGCAGTTCGTCCGTGACTGGCTGACCTCTGAGTCCGGCTGGGACCGCAGTTCCGGCGCACCGCCGCCGCCACTCCCGCCGCAGGTCGTCGCCGGAACCCGCGAGCGCTACCTCGCCGCCTACGAACTCCTCACTGGCGAGCCGCTCGACCTTTCCTAGGTCCATTCCTTCGTGATCTTGACCTTATTGCGGAGACACGCCGACAAAGGGCTACGAAAACCGCAATAAGGTCAAGATCACGAGAGATTCACCGGCCCACTGTGGATAGCCCCGGCGGGTGATGGCCACCGACGTCGACAGTCTCCGGATGAGCCACGAACAACCGGCTGACGACAGTGCCTCGCCGATGACCAGGGCCCAAGCGATCGGCCAGGGGCTGACGCCGTGGCAATTGCGTCAGGGTGCGCTTGTCCACGCGGCGCGCGATACGTACCTGCCGCCGGGCGAGGCCCATGACCTGATGACTCGGGCTCGCGGCGTGCTGCTCACCATGCCGACTTCATCGCTCATCAGTCACGACAGCGCTGCCCAGATCTGGGGAATCGACCTTCCCCGCGCAGCAGAATCCGTGCTGGTTCACGTGGTGACCCCTCGTGCCTTGCGGCCCAAGCATCGAGCTGACCGGGTCGTGCATGAAGCGGTACGACTCGGACCCCTTGATGCGGACTGCGTCGAGGGACTTGCGATCACCTCACCCGCTCGGACGTGGTGGGACCTTGCGACGGTGCTGGGGCCCGCCGACTTCCTTGCAGTCACCGATCAATTGCTCCGGACTTGGACCCCCAGAGTTCTGCTCGAGCGAATGCTCGCTGAGCACACCGGTGAACGCGGTGCTGTTCGAGCCCGAACAGCCCTGCGGTACGGCGACCCTCGGTCTGAGTCGCGGATGGAATCAGTGCTGCGATGGGTGCTCATTGCAGGTGGCCTGCCGGCGCCTGAGTTGCAATTTGTTGTGACGGATGCGGAAGGAAGGTTCATTGGAAGAGTCGACCTGGCGTATCCGGAACATCGAATCGCCATTGAGTTCGACGGGGCGGTCCATCGCGAGGCTGATGTCTTCGCGCGTGATTTACGCAGGCAGAACAAGCTCATCGCGGCCGGCTGGACGGTCCTGCGGTTCTCGGGCTTGGACGTGCTGTCTCGTCCAGCTGAGGTGGTGAACCAGGTGTTGGCCGCACGGAAGTCGGCAGTCCGGACGCGCTCGGCGCGGTGAGCAACGATCCTCCCTCGCCGTGATCTTGACCTTGTGGTGGATTTCGCGCGGATTTCACGGCGTGTCGCCGCAATAAGGTCAAGATCACGGGGGTCATGGCCGACGAGGAGGTCCCGGTGGTCGCAGGGGAGTCCCGTTAGGCTGACACCGTGACCCGGGTTGTTGTCGATGTCATGCTCAAACTCGAGATCTCCGACCCGCAGGGACAGGCCGTGCTCGGCGCGCTGACCAGGCTCGGGCACCAAGGCGTCCATGGGGTACGGCAGGGAAAGCGCTTCGAGCTCGAGGTGAGTGACCCGGTCGACCAGGCGGCCATCGAGAAGATCGCCGACACTCTCCTGGCCAATCCAGTCATCGAGGACTTCTCAGTCCACATCCACACCGCCAACCCGGCGACCGCGCCGTCCCCGCTCCCGCTCGACCGCACCACCTCATGACCGAGCCGGCACCAGGAACGGCGGCGAGCGAACTCATCGACATCCGAGTCGGGGTCGTCACGTTTCCTGGTTCGCTGGATGACGGGGACGCCGCCCGAGCCGTCCGCCTCGCCGGCGGGACCGCGGTTGCGCTCTGGCACGGCACCCACGATCTGAACAAGGTCGACGCGGTGATCCTTCCCGGTGGGTTCTCCTACGGCGACTATCTCCGCGCCGGCGCAATCGCCAGTTTCTCCCCGATCATGCGCGAGGTGATCGATGCGGCCAAGCGCGGAGTTCCGGTGCTTGGCATCTGCAACGGTTTCCAGGTTCTGTGCGAGTCCGGGCTCCTGCCCGGCGCGCTGACCCGCAACGCGCATCTGCATTTCCGCAACCGGGACCAGCGACTGCGCATCGAGGCGCGTACGGCCTGGACGAGCGACTTCGCAGCGGGCGTGGAGATCGTCATTCCGGTGAAGAACGGAGAAGGCCGCTACGTCGCGACTCGCGATGTCCTGGAAGCGGTCGAGGCCGAGGGCCGAGTCGTCGTTCGCTACGTCGGCGGGAACCCGAACGGCTCCTCGCGTGACATCGCCGGAGTCACCGATGCCACGGGACGAATCGTCGGCCTGATGCCGCACCCCGAGCACGCCGTCGAAAAGTTGACCGGTCCCTCGACGGACGGCCTGGGGTTCTTCACCTCGATTCTCGCGTCGTTGATCGGCGTCGGTTCAGGAGCGGGCCGGCCGGCGTGAACATCGACACGGTCAAAGCGGCCGCGCAGACACCCGATCAGGAGCAGCCGCATGCCGCACTCGGCCTACGCGGCGACGAGTACCAGCGGATCAAGGACATCCTGGGTCGGCGACCGACCAACGCGGAACTCGCGATGTACTCGGTCATGTGGAGCGAGCACTGCTCGTACAAGTCCTCAAAGGTCCACCTGCGCGTGTTCGGCGATCTGCCGCGCTCCGAACGGCTGATGGTCGGCATCGGGGAGAACGCCGGGGTCGTCGACATCGGCGACGGTTACGCCGTCACGTTCAAGGCCGAGTCGCACAACCATCCCTCGTACGTCGAGCCGTATCAGGGAGCCGCGACAGGGGTCGGCGGGATCGTGCGCGACATCCTGACCATGGGGGCTCGCCCGATCGCGGTGATGGACCCGTTGCGCTTCGGACCGGCCGAGGCCGCGGACACCGCGCGCGTGCTCCCGGGTGTCGTCGCAGGGGTCGGTGGGTACGGCAACTGTCTCGGCCTCCCCAACATCGGCGGTGAGGTCGTGTTCGACGAGTGCTACGCCGGCAACCCGCTCGTCAACGTGCTCTGCGTGGGTGTCATGCGGCACGAGGACATCAAGCTGGCGACGGCGCCCGGACCCGGCAACGCAGTGATCATTTTCGGTTCACGTACGGGACCGGACGGGATCGGCGGGGCAAGCATCCTGGCCTCCGAGACGTTCGAGGACGCCAAACCAAAGAAGCGCCCATCGGTTCAGGTGGGTGACCCGTTCACCGAGAAGCTGCTCATCGAATGCAGCTTGGAGATCTTCGCCGCCGACCTCGTCGTCGGAATTCAGGACTTCGGTGCGGCCGGATTGTCCTGCGCCACAACGGAACTTGCCAGCTCCGGCGCGGGAGGCATGCACGTCGTCCTCGACGATGTGCCCCTGCGCGACGAGACGATGACCTGCGAAGAGATCCTGATGAGCGAGTCGCAGGAGCGTATGTGCGCCATCGTGGAGCCGGGCAAGGTCCCGGCCTTCCTCGATATCTGCAAGAAGTGGGACGTCCTTGCAGCAGTCATCGGGACGGTCAACGACTCCGGTCGGCTCACCATCGAATGGCGCGGCGAGCAGATCGTCGACGTACCGCCACGGACGGTGGCCCATGACGGCCCGGTGTACGAGCGGCCGCTCGCCCGTCCCGCCGACCAGGATGCGCTGCAGGCGGACGTACCCGACAGCTTGGTCTGTCCGGCGACCCCGGATGAAATTCGAGACACTCTGCTGCGGGTGGTCGCCCACCCGAACCTCGCCGACAAGAGTTGGGTGACTGAGCAGTACGACAGTTACGTGCGCGGCAACACTGTGCTCTCCCAGCCCGAGGACGCCGGCGTCGTACGGATCGACGAGCAGTCACATCTAGGTATCGCGCTGTCCACCGACGGCAATGGTCGGTACGGGCGGCTCGATCCGTACGCCGGCGCGCAGCTTGCTGTGGCCGAGGCATACCGCAACGTGGCGAGCACCGGCGCGACGCCGATCGCGATCACCGACTGCCTCAACTTCGGCAGTCCGGAAGAGCCCGGCGTGATGTGGCAGTTCGCCCAAGCCATCAACGGGATCGCCGATGCCTGCCGCGAACTCGGGCTGCCGGTCACCGGCGGGAACGTGAGCTTCTACAACCAGACCGGAGACGTGGCAATTCATCCGACGCCGGTCATCGGTGTCCTGGGTGTGATCGATGATGTCCGGCTCCGACTGCGCCAAGGCCTGGGCCGGGTCCCGGGCGAGGAGCTGGCCCTGCTCGGTGTCTCGCAACCGGAGTTCGGTGGCTCACAGTGGGCCGGGATCGTGCACGGTCACCTCGGCGGACGGCCCCCAGCGGTGGATCTCGCCGCCGAGGCCCGGCTGGCCGGCGTGCTGGTCGAAGCCGCGAGCGAGCAATGGCTGACGGCGGCACACGACGTGTCGGACGGCGGGCTGGCCGCCACGCTCACCGAGTCCGTCCTGCGCTACGGCGTCGGTGCCCAGGTCAAGCTGCCGGGGGACCCGTTCGTCGAATTGTTCAGCGAATCCGGCGGCCGCGCACTCGTCGCCGGGCTGCCGGATGGCCTGGCGGCACTCGAGGCAGCCTGCGCGAAAGCGGGCGTCCCGATGACCCGGGTCGGAACGGTCGGCGGCGACCAACTCGCGATCGAGGGCGTGACGCCGATCCCGCTCGCTGACCTCCGTACGGCCTGGACCGAGACGTTCCCGCGACTGTTCGGAACGGTCACCCCGCACTGACCCGTCCGACCGCACCTACTTGGGGACGTTATGCGCATAACGTCCCAGAATCGGCCACCTAATCGGGACGTTATGCGCATAACGTCCCCGAAGGGTCAGCGCCGGATCAGCCCCCGAAGAGCGGCAGCGTCTTGCTGATCGTCTGATAGACGCCCCACGCCAGGGGCGCACCGACGATCAGCCAGGACACGACAAGGCGCGCCGTCTGGGCGGGCGCGGTCTCCCGGTCTGCAGTTTGCTCGACGTTGCTACTCATCGGAACTCCTTCCGGGGGAAACCTTCTCGCCTCGGGCTTCAGCCTCGCGCGCCTCGAGGAACGCGTCGGTACGGTCCTCGGGCTCGTGGAAGCGGTCGGCCACCGGTTTGATCAGCAGGTTGGACACGAAGCCGACGGCCAGGATCGCGACCATCGTGTACAGCGCCAGCCGGTAGTCGGCGGCGACGAGTTCGCCGGGCGTTCCCTGTGCGTCGAGGAACCCATTGATGATCAGCGGGCCGGCGACACCCGCTGCGGACCAGGCGGTCAGCAGTCGGCCATGGATCGCGCCGACTTGATACGTCCCGAACAGGTCGCGCAGGTAGGCCGGAACCGTCGCGAACCCGCCGCCGTAGAACGAGATGATCACCGCGGCCAGGAGGACGAACAGCGCGGTCGCGGTGTTGCCGAAGGTGGCGAGCAAGAAGTACAAGACAATCCCGACGCCGAGATAAATCGCATACATCGGCTTGCGCCCGATGACGTCCGACGTGCTGGACCAGACGAACCGACCGGTCATGTTGAACAGGGAGAGCAGGCCGACGAAGCCCGCTGCAGCCGCTGCCGCCACGGTGGAGACACCGTCGTCGCCGCGGAAGAAGTCCTGAAGCATCGGGCTTGCCTGCTCCAGGATGCCGATCCCGGCCGTGACGTTGCAGAACAACACGGTCCAGAGAAACCAGAACTGAGGGGTCTTGACGGCGTTGTTCGCCGACACGTTCGCCGCGGTGATCATCGGCTTGGCCGTGAGTTTGGCCGGGTCGAAGCCGGCCGGCTTCCAGCCGGGCGCCGGAACGCGCACGTTGAAAACGCCCAGCATCATCACCAGGAAATAGACGATGGCCAGTGTGATGAAGAGCTTCATCACCGCATCGCCGGAGGCCACTGTGCTCGGGTCAGTTGGGTCGAAGCCGCTGTCGTAGCGAGCCAGCAGCTGGCTGGAAAGTGGCGAGGCGATCAGCGCACCGCCGCCGAACCCCATGATCGCCATGCCGGTGGCCAGGCCAGGCCGGTCGGGGAACCACTTGATCAGGGTCGAGACGGGCGAGATGTAGCCGATGCCCAGGCCGATCCCGCCGATGAACCCGTAGCCGAGATAGACCAGCCAGAGCTGTTCGGTGCCGATTCCGAGTGCCGCGACCAAGAACCCGGCGGCCCAGAAGCAAGCTGCGGTGAACATGGCTTTGCGCGGACCGACCCGGTCCACCCATGTCCCGGCAACGGCCGCGGCGACGCCCAGCATGACGATGGCGATCGAGAAGATGATCCCGATCGCGGTGAGCGACGTGTCGAAGTGCGCCACCAGAGCTGTCTTGTAGACGCTGGTTGCGTAGGCCTGGCCGATGCACAGGTGCACCGCCAGTGCCGCCGGAGGGATCAGCCAGCGGCTGAAGCCGGGGCGGGCCACCGTGTGCTCACGGTCGAGGAATGCCAAGAGAGCCACGAGACCTCCACGAGCGGTTCGTCGGGCAAAGCACCGCAAAGTATGCAAACTTGTTGCCCGCGCACACGGTCGGCAAACCGCTACTGCGGCGAAAGGCCACCGGCAAGCGGCCAGTGGTCTCGTCATAGGGTCTCGGCATGGTGCATGAGGTGCAGGTGCATGAGGTGCAGGGTGTCGTGGCCCGCGGCAAAGGGCAGGCCGTAACCGTCGAGACCATCCTGGTCCCGGATCCGGGACCGGGCGAGGCGTTGGTGGACGTCCAGGCATGCGGTGTCTGCCATACGGACCTGCACTATCGGGAGGGCGGAATCGGCGACGAATTCCCGTACCTGCTCGGTCACGAAGCCGCCGGTACGGTGGCCGCCGTCGGCGAGGGGGTCACCAACGTCGCCCCAGGGGATTACGTGATCCTCAACTGGCGGGCCGTGTGCGGTGGCTGTCGCGCCTGTCTACGCGGACGGCCCTGGTATTGCTTCAATACCCACAACGCCGCACAGAAGGTGACGTTGGCCGACGGTACGGAGCTCTCCCCGGCGCTGGGCATCGGCGCGTTTGCGGAGAAGGCACTGGTGCACAGCGGCCAGTGCACGAAGGTTGATCCGCGGGCCTCTGCCACGGCCGCGGGCCTCCTGGGCTGCGGCGTCATGGCCGGTCTCGGTGCGGCCATCAACACCGGCAATGTCTCGCGTGGTGACACAGTCGCGGTCATCGGCTGCGGCGGTGTGGGCGATGCCGCGATCGCAGGTGCGAGGCTGGCCGGAGCGCGCACGATCATCGGCATCGATATCGATGACCAGAAGCTCGAATGGGCGGCCAACATGGGCGCCACACACACGATCAACTCGACGAAGACCGACGTCGTGAAGGAGATCCGCGCACTGACCGACGGTTTCGGGGCGGATGTCGTCATCGACGCGGTCGGTCAGCCCGAGACCTACAAGCAGGCGTTCAAGGCGCGCGACCTTGCCGGCACGGTCGTTCTCGTCGCTGTGCCAGGCCCGAAGGCGATGGTCGAACTCCCGATGTTGGAGATCTTCGGCCGCGGCGGGTCGCTCAAGTCGAGCTGGTACGGCGACTGCCTGCCCAGCCGGGATTTCCCGATGCTGGTGGATCTGTACTTGCAGGGCCGCTTGGATCTCGACGCGTTTGTCACCGAGACCATCAGCCTGGACGACGTCGAAGGTGCCTTCGACAAGATGCAAAGCGGCGGGGTGCTTCGTTCCGTCGTTGTGTTCTAGAGAAACCGGGGGATTAGGTATGGGAGCTGCGATCCAGCGCGTCGTGACGTCAGGAGTGTTCAGCCTGGACGGGGAGAACTTCGACGTCGAGAACAACGTATGGCTGGTGGGGGACGAGTTCGAGGTGCTCGTCATCGACGCGGCCCATGACGCCAAACCGATCCTCAAGGCGATCGGCGGCCGCGACGTACGAGGGATCGTGCTGACCCACGGCCACAACGACCATCTCAACGCCGCGGGTGACCTCTGGGACGGCACGCGCGCGCCGATCTACCTGCACCCCGCCGACCGGATGCTGTGGGATGAGGTCTACCCCGCGGTCGAGCCGGACCACGAGATCGCCGACGGCGACGTCTTCACCGTGGCTGGGACGACCCTTCGGGTCATCGCCACCCCGGGGCATTCACCCGGGTCGGTGTCCCTGTACGCGGAGGACCTCGGCACCGTCTTCACCGGCGACACCCTCTTCAACGGCGGCCCCGGCGCGACCGGTCGGTCGTACTCCGACCACCCGACGATCGTCTCGTCGATCACGGAGAAGCTGCTGCGCCTGCCTCCGGAGACTGTCGTCAAGACGGGGCACGGTGCCGACACCACGATCGGCGCGGAGTCGAACAACATCTCCTGAGCTGCCGGATGCCCCATGCTGCGCAGATGAGGCTGACCAATCGCCTTGGCGACCGATGGAGCGCAATTGACAAGCGCCGCCGGGCCGCGGCGGTGTTGATCTGGGCATACACCGCGGGGTTCGGTCTGCCGGCCATTCCGGTTGCCGTCTACCTGCGCCGAAACGGTCGGCTGCCGAGCCTTCTCGACCTCTTCCAGGTGTACGGCGGGCCGTGGTCGGCCAGCTACACCGTGGACACCATGACCATCCTCCTGGGTGTCTTCTTCGTCCTCTCCCTGGCCTTGGCGTTGGCCGCCCGGCTCGTCTGGAAAGGATCAGGAGCCGGGGCAGTTCTTGTCCTGCTGCTCCTGGCGGTTCACGCAGTCTTTTGGATCGGTTTCGCCCTGCCACTTCCTTGGGCGTTCGGGGTTGCCGCGGCCGTCCTCATCGCCAGCGTGTGGAAGTCCCTGCGCTGGCGGGGAGCTCGGAGCGAAACTCGCTAGCCCATCGACTCCGGCGACACCATGCTCATGCCGGTGGGTGAGTTCCGATCCGCTTCCGGGGCGCCGGTCATCGAGGGTGCTGTCCTTGTCGAGCGCGTGCGGACCGACTTCGAGATCAACCTGACATCGATGTCTCAGGTGGTGGGCGGACAGGATTCGGATGCCGTCGTCTTTCGCGCGACCACCGAGGGTGGTGCGACGTTGGCGGTGAAGGTCAGCCGCAGTGCGCGCGTACAAGGTTTGCTCGCGGCCGCCGCGTTGGCCAGCAGCTGCGCTCCCGGCATACCCGCGCCGTTGCCGGCCGCCAACGGACGGCCGTACACGACATGGCAGGGCAGGACCGTGTCGCTGACCCCCTGGATCACCGGACGTTCGGCTTACCAGCATGGGCTAGGGGCTGAGCACTGGCGTGAGTTCGGCAGGCTGTTGGCCCGGATCCACGGCGCGCCACTGTCTGGGACGTCTCGCGAGCACCTGCCGGTCGAGGACTACCGCGAGCCCGCCGCCGCCGCTGTCCGGGCGATCGACCAACGCATCCGGGCTGCGGAAGGGATATCCCGTACCGACTCCCTGGACTCTTCAGCAGATCAGCTGATCCGCGAATGGCGCGCTGCGAGCGGCTCGATCGCACTGATACTCGAGCACATTCCTTCGCTCGGCGCGGAGCTACGTGCACAACCGGCCGCTCTGGCGGCAAGCCACGGAGATGCCCACCTCGGCAACGTTGTCCTGGACGACGACGCGACGCTGTGGCTGCTCGACTGGGATGAGGTCACATGGGCACCGCGGGAGCGGGATCTGATGTTCCTCAAGGGCGGTGTGCTGTCTGACGCACCCGTCACGCCGGAGCAGCAGGGCTGGTTCTTCCAGGGCTACGGTCCAGCGGAGATCGACGCCCGCCGACTGGCGTACTACCGGTGCTCTTGGGCGGCGCAGGACCTGGCCAGTTTCGCCGCCCGGATCTTCGACCAGCCAGATCGGTCTGCGGCGAGCGAGGAGGCGCTCGGGTTCATCCGCGGGATCCTGTCCCCGACCGGGATCGTCCGGCTCGCTCGCAGCTCGCTTCAGGAATTGTTCCGTTTGTGAGCGGGCGCCCCGGGTAGCTGAAACGTCGTAAGTCTCAGCTGTCCTGCCCGACGATTCACCTTGCCGGAGGCACACCCGTGAAGATCGGTTACTTCCTGTCCGCGGAAGAGTATGGACCCGCCGAACTCGTCGACCAGGCCCGCTGGGCCGAAGAAGCGGGGTTCGAGTCGCTTTGGATCTCCGACCACTTCCACCCCTGGAACGACGAGCAGGGGGAGAGCCCCATGGTGTGGTCGGTCATCGGTGCGGTGAGCCAGGTGTGTTCGCTGCCGATCACGACCGCGGTCACGTGCCCGACGGTTCGCATCCATCCCGCGATCGTCGCTCAAGCAGCTGCCACGAGTGCGGTGCTCACCGAATCGCGATTCATCCTCGGCGTCGGATCCGGCGAGGCCCTGAACGAGCACGTGACCGGTGCCCGGTGGCCGGACATCGCGGTGCGCCTGGAGATGCTCGAAGAAGCCGTCGAGGTCATGCGCGAACTCTGGGGAGGTGACTTCGTCGATCACCACGGCAAGCACTACACGGTGGAAAACGCACGGATCTACACGTTGCCGGAGCAGGAGATCCCGGTGTACGTGAGCGGGTTCGGCCCGAAGGCCGCGGCTCTGGCTGGACGGATCGGGGACGGCTTCATCACGACGTCACCCGACAAGGAGATGATCGCGGCCTTCCGCGATGCCGGCGGCGGGGACAAGCCGGTCCAGGCTGGCTACAAGGTGTGCTGGGGCGATGACGACGAAACCTGTATCGAAGTCGCACACCGGCTCTGGGCAAACAGCGGTGTGCCCGGCGAGCTGTCCCAAGTCCTACCGAGTCCGAAGCACTTCGAGCAGGCAAGCACCCTGGTGACGAAGGAGTCGACGCGCGACTCGATTGCGTACGGAAATGACGTCGATCGCCACGTCGACGCCTTCCGACCGTTCGCCGAGGCCGGCATCGACGTCGTACACATCTCCCAGATGGGCGGTCGCGAGCCGAAGACGAGCGCCAAGGGCTTCTTCGACTTCTACCGGGAGCAGGTGCTGCCCCGCCTGCGGGAGTTGGCCTAGCCGCCGCGCTGAGGAGTCACGCCTTGCTCTTTCGCCACTTCTCCGGATCAGCCCGCATGAACAGGTTGATGGCGATGAGGGCCGGGACGACGGCGGCGAGGGCGGTCCACATGTTGTTGCCGTCGGTGAACAGCGCCACGGCGATGAGGGCGAGGGAGATGGCCAGCAGCACATAGCCGACGCCCTTGAGAACTCTCGGGTCGCTCACGTCCCAAACCTCCGTGTGTGCGCGTCAGGGGTGTTAAGAGAAGGAACTTCTCGTAAGTTAGCACACGTGAGTGAATCGACGCAGGCACCGGTACGCAGTGGTCGACCGCGCGATGCAGCCATCGATCGAGCCGTGGTTGATGCCTGCGTCGAGTTGTTGGCCGAGGTTGGCCGGGAAGGGCTGAGCCGGGAGAAGGTGGCTCGACGCGCCGGAGTCAGCGTGATGGCCGTCTACCGGCGTTTTGCCAGCGTTGAGGACCTGCTGGTGCGACTGGCGTCCATGCCGATGTCCGGGCGCACCCCACCGCCCGACACTGGGACGCTGCACGGGGACCTGACCGAGATGCTGAGCCAGCGGATCCGGCTGTTGACCCGCGCGTCGTCGGCCCGTGGCGGGGTTGAGCTGCTCGCTGCTGCCGCGGGCAGTCTGCGGATCCGCGAGGCGATGCTGGTCTCGGTGGAGCAGCGCAGGGCCGAGACCATGGAAGTTCTTCGGCGGGGACTGCTGCGCGGCGAGTTACGCCCGGAGGCCGACCTCGGGCTGCTGGTGGACCAACTCGAAGGCGTCCTCTACTACCGGATGCTCTGGCGGTACGCCCCGCTCGACCAAGCCGACGTCGAAGCCACGATCGAAGCGCTCCTGCACGGAGCGGCGCCATGACTGGTCAATCTTGGAACGTGTGCGCAGCGAGCAGACGCCGCCTGGCAGTTCGAAGCGAGACATAGCGGCGAGAAGCGGGAAGCCAGAGGGCAGCGGCGGCCCCGAGGAGCAGCGCACAAAGCACCCAGCGGTCATAGGCCGCGACGGTGCCGATCATTCTGGCCACTTCAGCTCCGACCGCTACGACCGCGCCGAGGGTGATGCCGATCTGCCCGGTGGGTGATCCGTCGAGGGCCGCACCGCCGAGCAGGATGATGGCGAGAACCGCCAACGCCGCGAAGCCGGCATAGACGAGGGCGCCCTGGTAGATGTCTGCGACTGCCTCGACGTCGCCGACACCGAGCGAGTGCGTGAGGAACAACAGCTCCACGTCCCGCGCGACAGCGAGCAACAACAGAATTCCTGCCGCCATCGCGCAGATGACTCCGGCGAGGAGGCTGCCCGGCCGGCCTTCGGCCAGATGCGGATCATGCTCGAGCAGACCAGCCAGGTCCTGCCATTGGGCCGCTTCAGAGAATCGCGGATCCTCGGCATCGCTGTCGTCGAGGGCGTCGCTGTCGTCGTCGTCATTCGTACGCCAATTCCTTGCCAAGGCATCCCCCCGGGGTCCTCTGCCGCTAAGCTCCGCGACCCGGCGAACGGGGCGATGCGGAATTCCCGTCGTGGCGAATCGGGCAGAACGGATGTCACCCGTAGAGTAAGGGCGTGGCTCGTGGTGACGGACGACTGACCCACGATCTCGACCCCTCCAGCCCCTCTCCGCAGGACGCCTGCGGTGTCTTCGGGGTGTGGGCGCCCGGGGAGGAAGTCTCCAAGCTCACCTACTTCGGCCTTTACGCGCTGCAACACCGCGGGCAAGAAGCCGCTGGCATCGCGGTCAGCGATGGCTCCTCGGTCGTGGTCTACAAGGACCTCGGCCTGGTCGCGCAGGTCTTCGACGAGCCGACGCTGGCCAGCCTGCGGGGGCACCTGGCGGTCGGCCACACGAGATACTCCACCACCGGTGCGTCCACCTGGGAGAACGCTCAACCGACCTTCCGTACGAGTACGGCCGGCTCTGGAATCGCCTTGTGCCACAACGGAAATCTGGTCAACACCGCCGAGCTGGCCGCCCAGGCTGCGGATGCTGGGATACCGGGTGCCTTCCCGACTTCCAGCGACACAGACCTCATCACCGCGCTCCTGGCCGCCCGCCCCGATGTCACGATCGAGCAGGCTGCGATGGAGATCCTGCCGACGCTGCGCGGTGCCTTCAGCCTGGTCTTCATGGACGAGACGACGCTCTACGCCGCCCGTGACCCGCAGGGTGTCCGGCCGCTGGTCCTTGGCCGCCTCGAACGCGGCTGGGTCGTGGCAAGCGAGACAGCAGCGCTGGACATCGTCGGAGCCTCGTACGTACGCGAGATCGAGCCCGGCGAACTGATTGCGATCGACAACGAAGGCCTTCGGTCGGAGCACTTCGCGATCGCCAAGCCCAAGGGCTGCGTGTTCGAGTTCGTCTACCTGGCCCGCCCGGACACCACGATCAGCGGCCGCACCGTGCACGCCACCCGGGTGGAGGTCGGCCGCCGCCTGGCGAAGGAATGGCCGGTCGAGGCAGACCTCGTCATCCCTGTCCCAGAGTCGGGCACGCCCGCGGCGGTCGGTTACGCCGAGGCGTCCGGCATCCCGTACGGCATGGGGCTGGTCAAGAACTCCTACGTCGGTCGTACGTTCATCCAGCCCAGCCAGACCATCCGCCAGCTGGGCATCCGGCTCAAGCTCAACCCGCTGCGTGAGGTCATCCGCGGCAAGCGGCTCGTCGTCGTCGACGACTCGATCGTGCGCGGCAACACCCAGCGAGCACTCGTTCGGATGCTGCGCGAGGCCGGCGCGATCGAGGTGCACGTGCGGATCGCCTCGCCGCCGGTGAAATGGCCGTGCTTCTACGGGATCGACTTCGCGAGCAAGGCCGAGTTGGTCGCCAACGGGCTGGAGGTCGACGGCATCCGCGCGTCGATCAACGCCGACTCGCTGGGCTACATCTCCCTGGACGGACTCGTGGCAGCAACCGAGCAGCCGACCAACCGCCTGTGCACCGCCTGTTTCACCGGCCACTACCCGATCGAGTTGCCCGCCAGCGCGACCATGGGCAAGCACATGCTCGAAGGAGTGGAGTTGGGCCTGACGCCGCTGCCCGATCCGCGGACATCCCTCACGGTGGGCATCGGCGCGCAGGACGCCCTGACCCGACCGTGACCCTGGTTCGTCCGCGGCGCTTCCTGGCGGTTTCTGCAGAAACCGCCAGGTATAGGCACCATGTGAGCACTGGCCATGGATGAGATGTCGTACGCCGCTGCCGGCGTCGACATCGACGCCGGAGAGCGGGCCGTCCACCTCATGCGCGCCGCGGTGGATAAGACCCGGCGACCGGAGGTGGTCGGCGGTCTCGGTGGGTTCGCCGGGTTGTTCGAGCTTGACCTGGCCCGCTATCGCCGGCCGCTCCTCGCTTCCTCGACCGACGGGGTGGGGACGAAGCTGGCGATCGCCCAGGCGCTGGATCGGCACGACACGATCGGGATCGACCTCGTCGCCATGGTGGTCGACGATCTGGTGGTCTGCGGGGCCGAGCCACTGTTCGTCTCGGACTACATCGCCTGCGGTCGCGTCGTTCCTGAGCGGATCGCCGACATCGTCTCGGGGATCGCAGTCGGCTGCGTCTCGTCCGGTGCCGCCTTGGTCGGCGGAGAGACCGCAGAACATGCCGACCTCATGCGGCCAGACGACTACGACGTTGCGGCGACGGCAGTCGGCATCGTGGAATTCGATGCAGTGCTGGGACCGGAACGAGTACGGCCCGGAGACGCCGTCCTCGCCATGGCCTCGTCGGGCCTGCATTCCAACGGGTACGTCCTGGCCCGCCGCGTCCTCCTGCAGCATGCCGGGCTGGACCTCAACGCGGCACCGCCGGACTCCGACGGATCTGGTGCGACGCTCGGCGAACTACTGCTCACACCGACGCGTATCTATGCCCTCGATTGCCTGGCGCTCGTAGCCGCCACTGAAGTGCACGCCTTCGCGCACATCACCGGCGGGGGACTGGCGGGCAACCTCGCCCGGGTCATCCCGGCGGGGCTCGAAGCCGTCCTGGATCGTTCGACCTGGGCACTGCCGGAGTTGGTGTTGACCATCGGGCGGCTGGGTCAGGTTCGGCTCGCAGAACTGGAGCGCACCTTCAACTGCGGCGTCGGGATGGTCGCGGTCCTACCCCAACCGGCAATCCCGGACGCGCTCAACCTGCTCGCCGAGCGCAATGTCCCCGCGTGGGTCGCCGGCTCGGTCGTCGAACGGGGAGGCGCTGTCGATGACCCCGCCGCGCAGCTGACCGGAACGTACGCCGGGTCGGCCTGACAAAACCGAGGGCACCTCCGCAGTGGAGGTGCCCTCAGGTCGATCAGTACTGGGTGAGTTCAGCGGGCGCTAGCCCACTTGTCCTCGTCCGGGTCGGAATAACCGGCCCAGTCGTCGTTGTCGTCATCTGCCTGGCCGGCGTCCGACGATGAGTCGGAGGGTCGCACAGGGACAGAGGACAATTCGCGCTGCAGGCGCTCGAGATCAGTGTTCGGTGAACTGTATTTCAAGTCCCGAGCGACCCGAGTCTGCTTGGCTTTGGCACGGCCGCGCCCCATGGCTCGACCCCCTCGTACAGGAATACGGGTCCGAGACGGCCCCGATGGGTGTGTATGTCAGAACGCCAGCGTACCTGCCCAATGTCCTCCAGGCACGACGGCCTGTGAAGTGTTCTTGAGCGATCGACGAGGCGGACCCCGGCGTCGTGCGTGGCCGGGGCAGGAGGGTGACCGGCATCACTGTGCCCGGCCCGGGAGTCGGCTAATCCGGCAGGCGAATAGCGGCCAATCGGCCGACCGCGGCCATCCGGCGTTCGGCCAACCGGTCGGCCGCAACCACCGGCGGCACACCGTCGGTCTCGGCCAGCGCCAGGACCCGCAAGGTCGTGTCGAAGATGCGCTCGGTCATCAATCGCGCACGGTCGGCGGGGTAGCCGCCCACCTCGTTCTCGCACTGGATGACACCGCCGGCGTTGACCATGTAGTCCGGCGCGTACAGGACGCCGCGATCGGCCAGTGCCTTTCCGATATCGGGATGCGCGAGTTGATTGTTCGCCCCGCCACAGACGATGCGTGCCCGCAAGGCGGCGACCGTCTCGTCGTTGAGCGCCCCTCCCAGTGCGCAGGGCGCATAGATGTCGATGTCCTCGGCGAGCAAAGCCGCCGTGTCCGACGCCACGTCCACCAGGGGGTGGGTCATCCGTACGCGGGCGACTGCTGCGGGATCGACATCGGTGATGACGACGGATGCGCCGTCAGTGACGAGCGAATCGACGAGTTGCCGGCCGACCTTGCCGACGCCTGCGACGCCCACTCGCCGACCGTTCAGGGAAGGGGTGCCCCAGGCATGCTGGGCGCACGCCCGCATCCCCTGGAAGACCCCGACCGCGGTGAGCGACGCCGAGTCGCCCGCTCCGCCGTATTCGATCGACCGGGCCGAGACGTAGCGGGTCTCGCGGGCGATGACGTCCATATCCGTCGTGTACGTACCGACGTCGCAGGCAGTGATGTAACGCCCGGCCAGGCTCTCGACGAACCGCCCGTACGCGCGCAGCAGAAGCTCGGTCTTGTCGCGGGCCGGGTCGCCGATGATCACGGCCTTCCCACCACCGAGGTCCAGACCGGCCAGGGCATTCTTGTACGACATGGCCTTGGACAACCGAAGCACGTCGGTGAGGGCGGCCTGCTGATTGGGGTACGGGTAGAAGCGCGTACCGCCCAGGGACGGACCGAGGGCCGTCGAGTGGATGGCGATGATGGCCTTGAGCCCGCTCGGCTCGTCCGCACAGAAGACCACCTGCTGGTGGCCGGCGGAGAAAATGTCGTCGACGCTCGAGAACTCGCTCACGAAATGCCAATCTAGTCCCCGGACTTGGGTCGCCGAACGTGACCGCCGACCGACCGTCTCCGGCGCCGCCATCGGCCGCTCGGGCCACCAGTCGGCTCTCAGTCTCACGTACAGCCTTACATGTTAAGCCTGTGAACTTGTGTGAAAGCTGTGACAGGTGATGACTTTGCGACCCCTATATGTCATTGTTTGCTGACGGTCTGTGACGCCCGGGTGGTCTCATGCCATGACGGGTCCTTCCTGCACAGGCCAACGTGTAGGGGGATTGATGGTCGCCAGTCGGCCTATCAGGCACAGGGGTAGTGGTAGTCGAACTCGGCGACGTCGGTCTGGCGTGATTGCAGCGCTGCTGTCCGCACTGCTCTGGGCGCTTCTGGTTTCCACACCGGCCGTAGCCGCACCACCGCCACCCCCGAACCCCTCCGACGAACAGATCAATGCCGCTGATGCGGCGACGCAGGCCGCAGCTGCCGAGGTCGGCCGCATCTCCGGCGAACTCGCTGCCGCGCAGGCCGAACTCGATCAGCTCGGGATCATCGCGGAAGAGGCGACGTATGAATACCTCGCCGCCGAAGGGCGCCTGATCGAAGCCCAGGAAGCCGCGGCGGAGTCTGCGGCGCAGCTGGCCGAGGCGCAGGGTGAGGTCGAGGGCGCTCAGGAAGCGATCGTCGACTTTGCGCGCGGCAGCTACATGTCCGGGTCGCTACTCACCAACGACATGGTCCTGCTCACCGCATCGGATCCGAGCGAGCTGATCGAAAAGGCAGCCTTCCTCGACTACATCTCGTCCGGCCGACTCGACGTCCTCAACAATCTCGAGGTCGCCAGGGTCACCGTTGCGAACTCCGACTCCGAAAACCGCGCGGCCGAGATCGAGATGGCTGCGGCGGAGAAGGCGGCCGCTGAGGCGAAGGCGGCAGCAGATGCCGCTTTCGCGACCAGCGCCGCCCAAGTAGCCCAGGTCGAAGCTCAGAAGGCGGCCCTGGATGCGCAGCTGTATGCGGCGCAGGTGAACCTGCTCGGCCTCGAGGGTGCACGTGCCGCGTACGAGGCTTGGGCAGCCCAAAAGGCCGCTGAGGAAGCGGCGGCCGCCGAGCGCGCCCGCGTAGCAGCCGAGCAAGCCGCTGCCGCTGAGCGGGCCGCCCGCGGTGGCGGTGGTGGCGGAAGTGCCGGTCCAGGACCAGGTGCCTCGTCCGGGGTCCCGCCCGCGACCGGGCGGACCAGCAGTTGCTTCGGCCCCCGCAACGGGTCCTTCCACTACGGCGTCGACATCGCCGCGCCGATCGGGACACCGGTCTACACACCGCTGAGTGGTCGAGTCTCCCGGGCTGGGGCGGCCAACGGCTTCGGCCAGGCCATCTACGTCACCCACGACAACGGGAACGTCACCGTCTACGGGCACGTCAGCCGGATCTATGTCTCGACCGGGCAGCGCGTCTACGCCGGCCAGAACATCGGTGCCGTCGGCAACGAGGGTCACTCCACCGGGCCGCACCTGCACTTCGAGGTCCATACGAACGGGGACCTGTACGGCCACGCCATCGACCCGGTGCCCTGGTTGCGGAACCTGGGCATCTACATCTCCGGTTGCGGATGATCATCGGTTTGTAACCAGTCAGTGGCGCCGGAGACATCCGGCGTGACCGATGAGCAACTGGGCATCATGGTGCGATGACTGACGTGCCGACCGGTTTCGCCGATCTCGTCGCCCCGGTGGATCCAAGGACCACATGGGACCTCCCGGCTCCGGGCAGCATGCCGATGACCCTGACTCTCGAGCCGCTGGTCACCAGAGTCCTGGCACCCAACCCGTCGGGCATGACGCTGGACGGCACGAACACCTACCTCGTCGGCGCACCGGGATCTGGACAGGCGGTCCTGGTCGATCCTGGACCGGACGACCCGGCCCACCTGGACCGCGTCACGACAGCTCTGGCCGAACGGGATGCCCGGTGTGTCGGGATCCTGGTGACGCATCACCACTGGGATCACGCCGAGGCGGCGCTGCCCTGGGCTGCGCACTTCGCCACGTCGGTCAGCGCGAGCGACCCTTCGGTCGCCGGCTCCGGCGGTCATGTCGTCGCCCCCGGTGCGCAGCTGCGCCTGGCTGGTACGACCATCGAGGTGGTGCCGACACCCGGTCACACCGCCGACCACTTGGCCTTTCGCATCGAGTCCGGCGCAGTCCTTGCCGGCGATCACGTCCTGGGACGAGGGACCTCGGTGGTCACCCATCCCGAGGGCGACCTCGTCGCCTACCTCGACTCGTTGCGCCGGGTATACGACCTCGGGCCCTCCGCGCTCTATCCCGGCCACGGACCGGAGCTGACCGAGGACCCGCTCGGGGTGCTGGACTTCTATCGCGCCCACAGGGAATACCGTGAGCAACAGATCATGGCCCTGCTCACCGTTGGGCCACAATCGGTTTCGGGACTTGTTGAAGTCATCTATGCAGCTGTCTCCCGTACCCTGTGGCCGGCCGCGGAGCAGTCCACTCGAGCCGCGCTGGCCAAGTTGGCTGCGCAGGGGCGTGTCCACATGTCGCACGACGTGGTGCGACTGGTTGGGTGAGCGTCGTGGCCGACACAGACATCACCCCCGAACAAGCGCGCCGGGTCACCGATTGGCTCGGTCGCCTGGTGCCCGAACTGAGCCCGCCACTGCGCTTCGACGTTGTCGAGGGCGGCCGGTCAAATCTCACCTACCGAGTTGCCGACCTGGCGGAGAACACCTTCGCGCTGCGCCGGCCTCCGCTGTCCGGTGTGCTCCCGTCGGCGCACGACATGAAGCGGGAGTATCGAGTCATCACAGCCGTCGGCGGCACCGATGTACCCGTCCCGGCGACGATCGGGCTCTGCACCGACCATGACGTAATCGGCGCTGACTTCTACGTGATGGATTTCGTGCAGGGAGTCGTTGCACACGACCCTGAGCGGGTGACCGCTGCGCTCTCGGTCGAGGCCCGCAAGCACGCGGGGGAGGACGCGGTCGACTGCCTGCTTGCGTTGCACGGGGTAGATCCGGAGTCGATCGGACTAGGCGACCTTGGCCGCGGTACGAACTACGTTGCGGGACAGCTCAAGCGCTGGACCGGCCAGGTCGCCAGCCTTCCGATGGACCCGGTGCCGGGTCTGCTCGACATGGGAGAGCGACTGGCCGGGCGGGTGCCCGAACAGCACGCGGTCACCATCGCGCACGGTGACTTTCGCTTCGGCAACCTCATGCTCGACTCCGATGGCAGCGTCGCCGCAATCCTGGACTGGGAGTTGTGCACCCGCGGAGATCCGCTGGCCGACCTCGGCTGGCTGCTCTCGTACTGGAGCGCTCCACCCGGTGTCGAAGCGCTGCCCATGGCCATGCCCACCACCGCGCCGGGATTCATCAGCCGAGACGAGGCCCTGGCGAGATACGCTGCCGGCAGCGATCTCCCTGTGGAGAACGTGGACTTCTACATCGCCTTCGCCTACTGGCGGCTTGCTGCCGTACTGGCAGGCGTCTACTCCCGCAGCGTCTCCGGCGCGTACGGGCACGGCGAGGCGCAGCAGCGCGGCCTGAGTCCCGAGGGCATCTCCATGCTCGTTGCTGCCGCCGAGGCAGCCCTCCACGAGTCCTGACTGACCTTCGCTGGGGGCCACCGCGGACCCACGGCTCTCAGCCAGTTCTCAGTCTCTTCCGGTAGGCACGTACTGCGCGGCGTTCATCCGGAGCGCCATCGGGGATGGAGAACCATGTTCGACACGTTCTTCGGACTGCCGACCCACGCTGTCATCGTCCATGCCGTCGTCGTCTTCGTTCCGCTCACCGCCCTAGCCGCGATCGCCCTCACCGCCGTACCCCGGTGGCGCACACGGTTCGGCGTACTGGCGGCGCTGGCCGCGCTCACCTCGATCGGTGCGGTCTTCGTGGCTGAGGAGAGCGGGGAGATCCTGAAGGACCGCGTCCTCAGTTCGCCTGATGCACCGTTCGAACTCGTCCAGAAGCACGCGGAACTGGCCGAACAACTGTTGCCGTGGGTGCTCCTGCTGGCCATACCCCTGTTGGTCTTGATCGGTCTCGCGTACTGGGGTGCACGGCGCGCCGACCGACCGTCCTGGCTGAACCTCGCCGGTTGGGGCGTCGGGGCCATCTCAGTGGTGGGTGCGGTGCTGTCGGTCATCTACGTGGTCCGCATCGGGCATGCCGGGTCCGCGGCGGTCTTCAGCGACTTGCCGAGTTGAGGTTTCACCTCACTCGAGGCCGGGCACCTGACCTGACCCATGGACAAGCAAACCGGTGGTGCCGACGAACGTCCAGGTGAGTCGCCGGCCGAGCGGGCCGACCGCAACTTCTCCGACATCTTGCAAGAGCTCCGGGTCACCCAGACCGGCGTTCAGATCCTGTTCGCGTTCTTGCTGATCCTGGCCTTCGAGCCGGGCTTCGCGGATCTGGACCGCCTGGCGGTGGTCGTCTATGTCGTCACCGTCCTGTGCTGCGCAGCCGCTGCGACCTTCCTGATCGCGCCCGTCGCCTTGCACCGCGCGATGTTCGCACTCGGTCGTAAGGGCGAGGTCGTGGAGGTCTCGGCCAAGCAGGCCAAGACGGGTTTGGCGCTGTTGGGTCTGGCGATCGTCGGCGCGACATTGCTTGCCTTGGACAGCGCCCTGCCGCGATGGCTGGCGCTGGTGATCGTGAGTGGAATCGGGGTCACGCTGCTCACCGTCTGGTACGTCGTACCGGCACGTCGGGTACGACGAAAGGCCGTGCCAGACCCCAAGGGTCCAGCACCGCGCTGATTGGGGTGCGGAATGCACACCGCACCGCATCGGTTGGCCGTTGCATGACCGCATCGACACTGTCGGAGACGTTCGCCATCGGCGGAGCGTTGGTGGTGCACCGGCTCGGCTACGGCGCCATGCAGCTCCCAGGACCCGGAGTGTGGGGCGAGCCCGAGGACCGGCCGGGCGCGCTGGCGGTGGTCCGGGCCGCGATCGGGCAGGGCGTCGATTTCATCGACACCGCGGACTCCTACGGGCCGTTCGTCAGTGAGCAGATCATCGCCGAGGCACTGCACCCCTACCCCGACAACCTGGTAATCGGCACCAAAGCCGGCTTCACGCGACAGGGACCCGGACAGTGGGTGGCGGTTGGTCGCCCGGCCTACCTCAAGCAGCAGGTGGAGCTGAGCCTGCGCCACTTGAACGTGGAGCGCATCGATCTCATCCAGCTGCATCGCATCGACGCTGCTGTGCCGCTGCCTGATCAACTTGGTGCCTTCGCCGAACTGCAGCAGGCCGGCAAAGTCGCCCACGTCGGTCTGTCCGAGGTGTCGGTGAAGGAGATCAAGGCGGCACGGGAGATCGTCGATGTCGTGAGCGTGCAGAACCTTTACAACCTCACAAGCCGGAGGTCCCAGGCCGTCTTGGATTACTGCACCGCCGAAGGAATCGCGTTCATCCCGTGGTTCCCGATCGCAACGGGCGATCTGGCCAGGCGCGAGTCACCCGTGGCCGCGTTGGCCAAGGATCTCGACGCGACGCCGGCGCAGATTGCGCTTGCTTGGCTGCTGCACAAGTCACCGGTCGTCCTGCCGATACCGGGGACGAAGTCTGTCGAGCACCTGACCGAGAACATGGGCGCCGCGCAGATCCGGCTGACTCCGGAGGACATGGCAAGGCTGGACGCGCTCGCCTGAGCCTTGAATCCACGGCTGGTGGGCAGGGGCGGGATCGAACCGCCGACCCCTCGCTTTTCAGGCGAGTGCTCGTACCGACTGAGCTACCTGCCCCGCGAAGCCGCACCGCTGGCGAGAGCGATACGGCTTCCTTGCAACTCCACTTCGATGCGTGAACACCGGGCGGAGCAGCGACCCTGACCGGGCTCGAACCGGCGACCTCCGCCGTGACAGGGCGGCGCGCTAACCAACTGCGCTACAGGGCCTTGCTGGTTGTGCATCTCGTTCTACGGACGCAATGGTACGTACCCCCAACGGGATTCGAACCCGTGCTACCGCCTTGAAAGGGCGGCGTCCTGGACCACTAGACGATGGGGGCTCGCGCACCATCGGGGCCCGCCGAGTGTAGAGGATGCCGCCCCTGGCCCGCACAGGGCGGCCACTCGTCCTGCCGTGCCGCAAAGTTCAACTTGACGTAGTGACGAAATCAGTATTCAGTGTCACTACGTCAAACAAACTGGGGAGCGAACGTGGACGTCACGGTCAACGGCACACCGCACAGCCTCGACGTGAGCGGGGAGGACACCGCGGTGAGCGTGCTGCGCGACACTCTCGGGCTCACCGGTACCAAGTTCGTCTGCGGATCCGGTGTCTGTGGTGCCTGCACGATCCACGTCGACGGAAAGCCGATGGTGAGCTGCCTGCTCCCCGGCGCTGCGCTCGACGGAAAGTCGGTCATGACGGTCGAGGGGTTGGGCGGCGTCCACCCCATCCAACGCGCAATGGCCGCCCACGACGGCCTGCAGTGCGGCTACTGCTCGCCGGGCTTCGTGACTGAGGGCGCTGCCTTTGTCGATCGCTGGCGAGCTGAGCACGGCGACATTGCCCCGGACCGACACACGATCGCCGACGCGCTGGGCGGCCATCTCTGTCGGTGCGGTGCCTATGCCGGCATCTACGCCGCGGTCGCCGCGGCATGCACCGGCGCGCACGACGGCGACGCCGCGGTTGCGCCGTCGCGGGTCGAGGCCATGGAAAAGCTAACCGGCCGAGCTCGCTACACCACCGACGTCCGCCTGGACGGCCAGTTGGAAGGGGTGATGATCCGATCGACGCGCGCACATGCCGTCATCGGAACGGTCAAGGCACCCGCGGGTACGACCCTGGTCGAGCTGCTGCCCGACGATCGCACGGTCCGATTTGTCGGCCAGCCCATCGCGGCAGTTGCCGGTGCGAACCTGGCTGCCGCGCTGACCGCCGCCGATCAGGTGCTTGTCGAGTACGAGGACAAGCCCGCGGCGCTGGACACCGTGACCGCCCAGCAGCCCGATGCGCCGGTGGTCTACGGATCGAAGGCCGACCCGCAAGGACGCTCCGGTCTCAGCAGAGGGCCCGGTCCTGCCCACGAAGTGGGACGGCAACCTACGCGGGCCTTCGTCGATGAACTGGCGCGGTGGCACCGCGGTCAAACGGATCGAAAAGGCACGCACCGAGGGCGACTCCCGATTGGTCTCCGGCCGCTTCTCGACAGCGGTCCAGGTGCACACGACGTTGGAGCCGCACGGTTGCGTGGCTCATTGGGATCAGAACGGCGATCTGCACATCTACGTTTCGGCGCAGGCAATCGGAGCGATCACCGAAGCCGCGGCGAAGCGCTGGAATCTCAAACCGGAGAAGGTCCACGGCTACGCCGAGCACGTCGGCGGCGGATTCGGTGCCAAGAACGCGCTCACCCAGGAAGTGGACGCAGCCGTGGAACTGGCCCGCGCGACCGGCGCTCCGGTCCGAGTCATCCTGGATCGCTCGGCCGAGCTGACCGCCGCCGGCAACCGGTCGGGAAGCGACTCCGAGGTGAGCCTGCTGGCCGATGCCAACGGCAACCTTGCCGCCATGACCATCGACGTCAAAGGTGAGGGCGGCGTCTCGATCGCCTCCGGGGTGGCCGTGCTCGGGCGCTTCATGTACGGCAATTCGCCGCGCCGGTTGCGCGACTACGACGTGCTGACCAACCATCCGCCGGCCACGCCGTTCCGTGGCCCAGGCGGCCCGCCGCTGGCGTGGGCGCTGGAGCAGTCCGTCGACGAGATGGCCGAGCGCCTCCAGGAGGACCCGATTGCGCTGCGCCGCCGGTGGGACGGGAATCCCAAGCGCCGGGCTCTCTACGACTGGGCGCAGGCACTTCCGGTGTGGACGCAACGCCCGACCTCACAGTCGCAGACCGGGCGCTTTCGTCGCGGGGTCGGCGTGGCGGCGGCCAACTGGTTCTACTTCCTGGACTCGGGCACGGAGGTCGAACTGACCATCGAACAGGGCGTTGTCGTTGCCCGCACCGGCACCCAGGACGTCGGGACGGGCATCCGCTCGATCGTCACCGGCATCCTGTGCGCCGGGCTCGGGCTGTCCGAGGACCGCATTCGCGTGCTGGTCGGGCAGACCGACACGGTGCACGGTCCGATGGCCGGCGGTAGCCGGACGACGCCGTCTCTCGCCCCCGTCGCCGCCGATGCGGCCCGCCGCCTGCGGAATGCACTCGGTGCCAAAGGGAGCAGCGCGTCGGTCGCCGATCTCCTGGCCGGCGCTGAGGGACTGAAGGTCGTCGGGAAGCGGAGCCGGGATCGCCGAGGTTATGTGACTCCGATGCCAGTCGGAGGTATCACGGTCGGCCGCGGGTTCAGTGGCGCAGTTCATGTCACCGAGGTCGAGGTGGACACCCGACTGGGGAAGATCCGGGCGACGCGGGTCTGGGGTGGCGTCGCCGTGGGACACATCTACTCAGAGCAACTTGCCCGCAGCCAGTGCGAGGGGTCGATCATCCAAGGTGTCGGGTTCGCGCTGTACGAACAGCGCCACACCGATCCGAACACTGGCGTCGTGCTCACGGACAATCTCGAGGACTACCGGATCCCGGGCATCGGCGACACACCAGAGATGGAGATCCACTTCCACCGCGAAGGTTGGGAGCACGTCAAGGGTCTTGGCATCGGCCTCGGCGAAATCGCCACGATCGGCGTCGCTGCCTCGGTCGGAAACGCGGTTCATGCAGCAACCGGTTGGCGCCCGCGCGACCTCCCGATCCGCCCGGACCGTCTCCTGGAAGGGATCCACTCATGACCGTGCTCATCAGCCTCGATGAGGTCGCGCAGAGCATGCGCGACAACGGCGGGGAATTGCGGGCCGGCGGCACGGACGTCACCGCCCGGCAGCGCTCGGGTCAGGCGGCCGGTCCGTTCGTGGATCTCTCTGGCGTGCCTGCCATGCCGGACGGGATCGAGTGGGCAGCCGACGGTTCGGCCACGATGGGGGCGCTGACCAGCGTCGCCGACATCGCGGCCGACCCCCAGCTTCGAGTCCGGTACCCGGCCCTTTCAGCCACCGCCGGAGCGCTGGCCACGCCACAGATTCGTACAGCCGGGACGTTGGGCGGCAACCTGCTCCAGCGCAACCGGTGCTGGTACTACCGCAACCGCCACTTCTCCTGCTTCCAGACCGGAGGCGATGGTTGTCCGGCCCGCGATGGGCTGCACCTGTATTCAGCGGTCATCGACCAGGGGCCGTGCGTGGCTCCGCATCCATCCTCGATTGCCATGGCACTGCTTGCCTACGACGCGCACGCGGATGTGCACCAACGCGGCCGGCTGCCGGTGCGCGAGCTGTACGGCGATGGGTCCGACCCCACTCGAGATCATCTGCTCGGACCGGGCGAGGTACTCCTGTCCGTCGCGCTGCCGGCTCCGGCCGCTGGCGAGCGCGCCGCCTATCACCGTGCGATCGGCCGATTCGAGGCCGAATGGCCACTCGTCGAAGCGGTCGCGCGGCTGGTGATGGCGGGGTCGACGATCACCGCAGCGGGAATTGCCGTCGGCGGCGTCGCACACACCCCGCTGCGCTTGCCAGAGGTCGAAGCGGTCTTGGTCGGCATCGACGTGCAAGGCGACCCGGCGGCGTTGCTGTTCGCGGCTGAAGGTGCTCTCGCGCGGTGCGCTCCGCTGCCGCAGACGGCGTACAAGGTCGGGCTCCTGCGCGACACCGTGCTGGAGGTGCTGGAGCGGGCAACGGCGCCACCAGAGTGAGAACGCGGCCGCTCGATGTCACGGCATGCAATATTTGTCAGCATGTCCGACGACCGGCTTGAGCGGATTCTCGACGCGGCGTACGCGGCCTTCGCTCGGCACGGCGTACGTCGAACCACGATGGACGACATCGCTGTGGCCGCCGAGATGTCGCGAGCTGCGGTCTATCAGCATGTCCACAACAAGGACGACGCGTTCCGTCGGCTGACGACTCGGATCTTCGACTCCGCGCTGGAAGCCGCGAAGACTGCTGCAGCCCAGGATGGGCCGCTGGCCGAGCGGTTGCACGATGCGTTGTCGGCGAAGATGGAGCTGGTCCTGCAACTGGTGGCCGACAGCCCGCACGCGGAGGAGTTGCTCGGAGCAGGCTCCCGGCTGACCAGTGACGTCTACGACGACTTCGCCGCGGCCATGCACGACCTGGTCACGCGAACCGTCGCCGAGGCCGAAGATCGCGGCGAGGTCAAACTCGTGGACATCGAGCCGACCGAGGTCGCCGATCTTGCGCTGGCGCTCACCAAGGGTCTCGAGATCGACCTCAGCGATGCAGATCTGGTCCGGCGGCGCTTGCGCTTGGGCATCCGCATGCTCGTCGGCGGCCTCGACGCGGGCTTGTCGGCATAGGATTCCCTCTCCCGCGCGCCCGTTCGTCGAAAGAGTGCTCATGCGCCGACAGATCGTCTTCGCCGCCTTCGCCGCCGCCGCCCTGCTGGCCGCCAGCGCCTGCGCGCCGCAGGACGAGGACAGTTCCGGCACCGGGTCGAGCGACGGCGGTGACGCAGGCGCGTGCTCGCCGGGGGACCTGCAGACAGTCGAGCCCGAGACGTTGACCATCGCCACCGACGAACCGGCCTACGAACCGTGGATGGTCGACGACGACCCGACCAACGGCGAGGGCTTCGAGTCCGCAGTTGCCTATGCAGTCGCCGAGCAACTCGGCTACTCCGAAGATCAGGTGACCTGGGCTCGGGTGCCCTTCAACGTAGCGATCCAGCCCGGCGAGAAGCCTTTCGACTTCGACATCAACCAGTTCTCGATCTCCGAGGAACGCCTTCAGGCTGTCGACTTCTCCACGCCCTATTACACCGTTGCCCAAGCGATCGTCGCGATCGAGGGCAACCCCGCAGCCGAAGCGGCGAGCCTGGCCGACTTGCAGGGCCTGCGGCTCGGGGCACAGGTGGCCACGACCAGTCTGCAGATTCTCACCGACGTCATCGCTCCCACCACCGCGCCGAGCGTGTTCAACAGCAACGACGACGCCAAGCTGGCGCTGCAGAACGGTCAGATCGATGGGCTGGTCGTCGACCTGCCGACCGCCTACTTCATCAGCCAGGTCGAGCTGGATGGCGGCGTGCTGGTCGGGCAGCTGGCCGATACCGGGGAGGGCGACGAGTTCGGCCTGCTGCTGAGCAAGGACAGCCCGCTCACCGACTGCGTGAGCCAGGCTGTGGACGCATTGCGCGAGGACGGCACGCTCGACCAGCTGGAGCAGGAGTGGCTCTCCGACGTGATCGACGCGCCGGTGCTCGAGTAGCTTCGCGGTTTCGCGCGTCATGACCGTCGGCCTGCCCGGTCAGGTGGGCTGGGCCCCCAGCGAGCTCGAGCTGGGCCGACGCGCGTATCGGCGTTCCCGAGCACGTCGCTCCACGCTGGTCGCGTTGATCAGCACGCTTGCCTTCTTCGCGCTCGCCTACTTCACCGTGACCAGATCGCCGGGTTGGCCACGCGTACAAGCCACGTTCTTCAGCATGGCGGTGGCCAAGGACTCGTTCCCCAAGATCCTCCAAGGCCTGTGGCTCAACATCCAGGTCCTTGTCGTCGGTGGCTTCCTGGTCCTGGTCTTCGGTCTGGCGATTGCGATGTTGCGGACGCTGCGCGGGCCGGTGTTCGCGCCGCTGCGCATTCTCGGCACGGTCTACGTCGACGTCTTCCGCGGCGTGCCACTGATCATCACGCTCTACCTGGTCGGCTTCGGCTTCCCCGCACTCGGCTTGCAGGGCGTACCCACCTCGCCGTTCGTCCTCGGTACGGCGGCGATCGTCCTGACGTATTCGGCCTACGTCGCCGAGGTCTTTCGGGCCGGCATCGAGTCGGTGCACCCTTCGCAACGGGCGGCGGCTCGCTCGCTCGGCCTCACCCACCGGCAGAGCATGCGGATCGTGGTGCTCCCGCAGGCCTTGCGGACGGTCACTCCGGCGTTGCTCAACGACTTCGTCGCCCTGCAGAAGGACGTCGGGCTGATCTCGGTGCTCGGTGCGGTCGATGCCGTACGGCAGGCGCAGATCATCACGGGTCAGACCTTCAACTTCACCCCGTACGTCGTGGCCGGCCTGCTGTTCGTACTGCTCGCTGTGCCCTCGGCCCGGCTGGCCGACTACGTGACCACACGGGCCCGACGGCGCCAACAGGCAGGTGGTCTGTTGTGACCGCTGTCCTCTCGTGCCTTGGTGTAGTCAAGGCGTTCGGTACCAACGTCGTGCTGCGGGGGATCGACCTGACGGTCTCAGAACACGAGGTAGTGGCCGTGATCGGCGGCTCCGGGTCGGGGAAGTCGACCCTGCTGCGCTGCGCCAGCTTGTTGGAGACCGTGGACGATGGCCAGATCCTGCTCGATGACCAGGACATCACCGATCCGCGGGTCAACGCGGATCAGGTCCGGCGCCGGATCGGCGTGGTATTCCAGGCCTACAACCTCTTCCCGCACCTGACCGTTCTCGACAACATCACGCTGGCGCCCCGCGTCGTGCACGGTCGGCCACCAGCTGATGCCGTCGAGCAGGCCCACACTCTGTTGCAGCGGATCGGCCTGACGGACAAGGCAACCGAGTATCCGGATCGGCTCTCCGGCGGGCAGCAGCAACGGGTCGCGATCGTACGGGCACTCGCCGTCGAGCCGAGGGTGTTGCTACTGGACGAGGTGACCAGCGCACTGGACCCTGAGTTGGTCGGTGAGGTCCTGGCTCTGGTCCGCGAGGTCGCTGCTCAGGGGATGACGATCCTGATGGCGACCCACGAGATGGGGTTCGCCAAGCAGGTGGCAGATCGGGTCGCCTTTCTGGACGCCGGCTCGATCCTGGAGCAAGGCACGCCGGATCAGGTCCTCGGTGCGCCGGTGCAGGATCGAACTCGCCAGTTCCTTGCCCGGGTCATCGACGCCGGTCGGCTGTGAGTGCTGCGGCCAGTGAGTCCGTCAGGCGTAGAGCTCCGGCACGGGACCGACCACTTCCATGGCGTACCTGGCGGCGATCGCTGCAAGCGCATGCTCGTCCAGCTTGTCCGCGAGGAGCGCGGCGCCGAGGTCCTCGAAATACCCGACCATGGCAGCCGGCGTGTAGAGATTCAGCTTCCGACTAGCGTTCTCGCCCACCCGGAAACCATGGGTCATCCCGGCTGGGATGTAGACGAATGAGCCTGCGGGGCAGGCTAGCTCGCGATCCTCGATGAAGATCGTGTATTCGCCCTCAAGCACATAGAACGTTTCTGCCGCGTCGCGATGGATGTGCAGGGGTGGTCCGAACCCCGGTGGTTCGGTGGCTTCGAGCAACGAGAACGCGCCGCCGGTGTCCTCGCCGGATGCTTTCACCGATATCGCAAAGTTGCCCAAGTCGAGCGAACGGCCTTGGCCAGGGCGGAGCACGATCTCGCCATCATGTGCATCAGTCACGCTTGCCTCCACCAACGAGACTCAGCCTTGCCGGGACCTTAGCTCGATGACTCGTGCCGCGAGGTGCAAAGTGCACCTATCCCGGCATCGGAAACGTGCAGTTCGCGCCTTTCGGCGAATTCGGAGCGAGGAGGATTGGTGTGAAATTCGTGCTCGAGGTGGACATGACTGGCATGACCGGCGCCGACGAGGCAGGTACGGAACTCGGGCGAATTCTTCGGTACTGGGGCGGCGCCATGAAACAGATCGACCTGTCGCCGCGTGAGGGTCAGGACATCTACGACTCGGCCTACCGTCCGGTTGGGCGCTAGGAGGTCACCGACAGCCCAGCCGATCCACCCAGCCAGGAAACCTGACCGAGCAGGAACCTGACCGAGATAGTGCGGCGGGCTCAGCTGCGGCGGTCGGCCAAGAACGGAAAGTCGGCCCGGGTCTTCGCCACGACACTGGGCTCGATGTCGGCCAGGATCGCCTGCTCCTGATCGCCGGCATCGGCCACGATCTCACCGGCCGGATCGATGATCAGGCTGTCTCCGACGTAATCGCTGCCACCGCCGCTGCCCACCCGGTTGACACCGACCACGTACGCCTGGTTCTCGATGGCTCGCGCGACCAGGAGGCTGCGCCAATGCGCGCGGCGCGGCGCGGGCCAGCTCGCCACGACGAGGTAGAGGTCGGTCTCCGGTGCTCGGTCCCAGAAAATGTCGGCAAAGCGCAGGTCGTAACAGATGAAGGGCGAGAGCCGCAATCCGTCGATGTCCACGGTGATCGACTGCGAGCCGGCCGAGTAGTGCTCGTGTTCACCGTGGAAGGTGAACGGGTGCATTTTCGCGTACCGATGCACCTGCCCGGCCGGCCCGGCGAGCACGAACTGGTTGTAGGGCAACCTGACGGTCGGATGGCGCTGGACGATCGAGCCGCCGATCCAAATGTCGTGTGTCTGGGCCTGCTCGCGGAGAAACTGCGTACTGGGACCGTCATGTCCTTCGGCCAGCGTGGTGGAGGACATCGAGAAGCCGGTGGCGAACATCTCGGTCAGGGCGACCAGCCGGGCGCCTTTGTCAGCGGCCGCAGCGATCTGGGGACCTAGGCGGGCGAAGTTCGCGTCCTTGTCCTCCCAGGTGATGTCGTGCTGGATCGCGGCAACTTTCATGCGGGACTCCTGACCTCTTGCGCTACCGATTCCGTCCCCGCGCGCTCACCGGCCGTACCCGACTTGAGTTCGGCCAGTCGTCGGACCGCCTCGTCCAGGACCTCCGGCCGCTTGCAGAAGGCGAATCTGACCAGCGAACGCGCAGGTCCGGGGTCCACGTAGAAGACGGAGCTCGGTACGGCGACAACGCCGATCCGTTCAGGCAGGGCGCGACAGAAGGCCAAGCCGTCGGTTTCGCCGAGTGATGCAACGTCCACGGTCACGAAATACGTGCCTTCGCAGGGATGCACGTCGAGGCCGGCGGCAAGCAGACCGCCGCGCAGCTGATCCCGCCGATCGCGCAGGTTCGTCCGGATCTCCTCGATTCTGCTGTCCGGCAGCGTGAGCCCCACCGTGACCGCATGTTGGAACGGCGCGCCGTTGACGTAGGTGAGGAACTGCTTGGTGGTCGCCACAGCGTCGACCAGCGCCGGCGCGGCGCAGATCCAACCGATCTTCCATCCGGTGCAGGAGAACGTCTTGCCGGCCGAGGAGATCGTGATCGTACGGTCGCGCATGCCCGGTAGCGTCGCGAGTGGAATGTGCGGCCGGTCGAAGGTCAGGTGCTCGTACACCTCGTCGGTGACCACGATCAGATCGCGTTCGACGGCGAGATCTGCCAGCGCCCGCAATTCCGACTCGTCCAGCACGCGACCGGTCGGATTGTGCGGGCTGTTGACCAGTAACAGCCGGGTCCGCGGAGATATCGCATCCCGTACCGCATCGATGTCCAGCCGGTAGTCAGGGGAGTGCAGCGTGATCGGTCGCATGACGGCACCAGCAAGCGCGATCGAGGCTGCGTAGCTGTCATAAGTCGGTTCGAGAACGACGACCTCGTCGCCGGTCTCGCACAGCGCCAGGATTGTGGCTGCGATCGCCTCGGTCGCGCCCGCGGTCACGAGGATCTCGCGGTCCGGGTCGTACGTCAGGTCGTAGTAGCGCTGCTGATGTGCGGCGATCGCCTCGCGAAGGCTGGGAATGCCTCGACCGGGCGGGTACTGGTTGTGGCCGGACTGGATGGCCTGCACCGCAGCCTCGAGCACCTCGGGTGGGCCATCGGTGTCCGGGAAGCCTTGGCCGAGGTTGATGGCGCCGGTCTTGACGGCAAGCGCCGACATCTCCGCGAAGATCGTCGTGCCGAAACCGCGCATCCGCGAGACCAGGTACGGCGAAGGATCACCCACCATGCCAGCGTAGGTCAGGGCCAGCTCCCGAACCGGGTAACCAACCTGGCGGTTTGCCAGCAAACCGCCAAAAGAAGACGCGCCGATGGATCGGCTAGCCTGCAAGGCCAGCCAACGGAGGGACGACCGCAGACATGGCCAGCGTTGATATCACTCGCGAGCACACCCTCGGAGCCGTCGAGGCCAAGTCGCGGGCTCAACCGCTCCTCAAGGACCTGAAGTCCTCCTTCGGGGTCGCTGGGGAGTGGGAGGGCGATCAGTTCGTCATCACGCAGCCGGCCAAGGGCACGCTCGACGTCACCGACACCACGGTCCGCGTACAGGTGGACCTGCCGCTCTTCCTCCGGCCGATGAAGGGCGTGGTCGAGTCGAAGATCAACGAGTCGCTCGACGAGACGCTCGGACCTCAGCCCTGATCTGAGGAGCGCAGGTCCCGCCTGGCCCGTTCCGGTATCCGCAGGAGGACGGCGTCGAGATATTCCAGCGCCGGACCTAGATGCTCCGGCCGAAAGTGACCCGGCACCACGCGCAGTATCTCCTCGCCTTGGATCTTGAGCCCCTCGCGCGGGTGAAAGAGCATGAACTCGGTCATCACCGAGTCGAGCACCTCTGCAGCCGCGGTCGGCTCGGGTGAGGTGACGGTGAACGTGCGGTTGAACTCGCGGTTTTCCACGACGACATCGTTGTCGAGCAGGTTGTCCAGTGGCTGGGAGATGACGGCTTCCGGCAGGACGGAGAGCGTCGGCAGGCCCACTCCCGCCTTGACGCCCACAACCGCCACGTGATGAGTGGTGACATTGGTGGTCTTGCGGCCGACATGCGTCCGGTACGAGTAATCCGCAGCGATGGCGGGCCGGCCGCCCCAGGTCCCCATGAGCACGTTGGTGACGCGCCGGGAGTAGCCGTGGTTGAACGGGTCTCCGTAGGCGGCAAACCGTTCCAGCAGAGCCGGATCGTCGGGGACGTAGGTGAAACCCATGCCCGCTGCCCGCTCACGGATGTTCTTTCGTCGCTTCTTTGCGGCGTACCACGCGAAGGCAGCTACGGTGATGATCCCGACAACGATGAGCGTCCAGACGAGTACCAGGGTCATCGAGACCCCAGGCCGGCGGACGACGCCGTCGATCACCCACGCGCTCACGGGGGCAAGGCTTCCACATTTCTCGATCAAACGTGCGATCGGAAATGTCGGCCGACGACAAGGGCGCTCAGTGGGCTGATCATTCCTCGAATCTGTTGCTCAGCCCAGCATCCGGACGCGAGATCAGCCACAGCGCGGCGGGTGCTCTCGCGGGTACGGCGGGCCTGACCGGCGCTACGGCGGCCACCCGCTCGTACGGCGCACCCGGTGCCGGTCGCGGGTCGGCCTCGCCCTTGTTCGGCCACATGGAAATCGCCCGCTCAGCCTGCGCGGTGATGGTCAACGACGGGTTCACGCCGAGATTCGCCGAGATCGCGGCGCCATCCAGCACGGAAAGGTCGGGGTAGCCGTGCACCCGGTGATACGGGTCGATCACCCCGGTCTGGGGGAGTCTCCGATCGCCGCCCCACCGATGAAGTGGGCGGTCATCGGGATGTTGGCGACATCGTTCCATGCGCCGCCGGCGACGCCTCCGATTCGTTCGGCCACCCGTCGGGCGACCTGATGACCGGCCGGGATCCAACTCGGGTTCGGCGCCCCATGCCCCTGCTTGGAGGACAGCCTGCGCCCGAAGAGTCCGCGCTTGGTGAAGGTCGTGATCGAGTTGTCCAGCGTCTGCATGACCAGCAGGATGATGGTCTGCTGCGCCCAGCCGCGTGGATTGTGGACGCCGAAGACCTTCCCCCGCAGACGGACCAACTCCTTGAGCCAGGCGAGTGCCCGGGGACCCGGCTGGTCGCCGTCCGCCAACGCGGTCTGCAAAAGGCCCATCGCGTCGCTGCCCTTGCCGTAGCGCACCGGCTCGATGTGGGTGTTCGCGTCCGGGTGGATCGAGGACGTGATCGCGACGCCGCGGGAGTAGTCGATCCCGGGCGCCCAGGTCCGGGCGCCGATGATGGCCTCTGAGTTGGTCCGAGTGAGCACACCCAGCCGCGACGAAAGCTTGGGCAACGCGCCGCAATCGCGCATCCGGTGCAGCAGCTTGGCCGTACCGAGCGCGCCGGCCGCCATGACGACGTGATCGGCGGTGAACGTCTGACGGTCCCGCTTGATCCAGCGTCCGGTCCGTTCCGTGTCGACTCGGAAACCGCCGCGCGGGCGGTCGCGCACGCGCGTCACTGTGGTCAGGGGGTGGACCTGCGCGCCCGCGGACTCGGCGAGGTACAAGTAGTTCTTGGTCAACGTGTTCTTGGCGTTGTGCCGACAGCCGGTCATGCAGGCACCGCAGTTGAGACAGCCGGCTCGCCGCGGCCCGGCACCGCCGAAGTACGGATCCTCGACCTCGACGCCGGGGTCCCGAAGAACACGCCGACCGGAGTCGGGCGGTAGGTGTCGCCGACTCCGAGATCCTCCGCGACCCCGAGCAGAACCTCGTCGGCTGCCGTAGTGACCGGATTGATCGTCACTCCGAGCATGCGTTTGGCTTGGTCGTAGTGCGGGCTGAGTTCAGAGTTCCAATCGGTGATATGGGACCACTGCGGATCGGCGAAGAACGCGCTCGGGGGCTCGTACAGCGTGTTCGCATAGTTGAGCGATCCGCCACCGACGCCTGCGCCGGAAAGGATCAGCGCGTTGCGCAGCAACGAGATCCGCTGGATCCCGAAGCAGCCCAACTTGGGTGCCCACAGAAACCGGCGCAGGTCCCACGAGGTGGCCGGATAGGTCGAGTCGTCGAAGCGGCGGCCGGCCTCGAGGACGCCGACCCGGTAGCCCTTCTCGGTCAGCCGAAGTGCTGAAACCGAGCCGCCGAAGCCACTTCCGATGATCAGCACGTCGTAGTGGATGGGCGCCATGGGCGCGAGGCTACCCGCGGGTAGCGTTGCGGGCAGCCGGGCGGAGCCCAAAACCGATGTGGCCTGGGTCAGAGCTGTCGTCGGAGGGTTGAGGGGCGCGATGGACAACGACGTGCGTGATTGGTTCCGGCGTCGGACCTACCGCAGTGCGGATTTCGAGCTTCCGAACCTGGTGCTGGCCAAGGAGCGCAATGGCCTGCGGATCAGCGTCGTACTGCCGGCTTCGAACGAGGAGCCGACGGTCGGCGAGATCGTGCGGCGGGTGCGCCGCTCCTTGATGGGGAAGCATCCCCTCGTCGACGAGTTGGTGGTCATCGACTCCGACTCTGCGGACGCGACGGCCACAGTCGCTCGAGCCGCGGGCGCCAGCGTGATCAGCGTCCACGACGTGTTGGTTTCGCACGGCCGTTGGCCGGGGAAGGGCGACGCGCTCTGGAAGTCCCTCTTCGTCACGACCGGCGACATCGTCGTCTTTCTCGATGCTGACCTGATCGACTTCGACCCGTCGTTCGTCACCGGTCTGGTCGGTCCGCTCCTCACCGACCCGGACGTGGGATATGTGAAGGGCCTCTACGACCGTCCGTTGCAGACGCTGCACGGCATGGTGCCCGATGGTGGTGGGCGGGTGACCGAGTTGATCGCCCGTCCGTTGCTGAATGCCGTCTGGCCGCAACTGGCCGGATTCGTCCAACCGCTATCAGGTGAGTACGCAGGGCGTCGCCGCCTCCTCGAGGCCGTCCCGTTCGCGTCCGGGTACGGGGTCGAGATCGGGCTGCTGATCGACCTGCTCGACCTGGCCGGGCTCGATGCTCTGGCCCAGATCGACCTCGGCGTACGCCGGCACAGTCATCAGGCCGAACCCGCCCTTGGTCGGATGGCCGGCCAGATCCTGCAGACCGCGCTGCGCCGAGCACCCTCGGAAGCCGGGACGTCGGCGACGTCGACACTCACCCAGTTCATCCGGGTCGAGGACGGGCATGAGTACGTCGACTGGGATGTCGCCACCCGAGACCGACCGCCGATGCGGTCGGTGCCCGAGTACGCCCGGCCTGACGAGTTGATCATCGGCAAGTAGGGCTTTTTCGTCGCGAGAATGCCGCGTTCGCCGATGATCAACTCGTCTCAGCGGAGGGCTTGGTGGAGGTCCAGCAGAAACGTGATCTCTGCCCCGTGATGGATGAGCTCGCGATTGATGTGCAGCACGAGGTGACCGAAGGGTGCCTGCGCATCGATCTCGGTGGCCTGGCTCAGTCCGACGGTGAAGACCTGGTCGTCGTTCAGGCCGGCGATGCCCTCCTGCCACGCGTTGGCCCAGCGGGTGAGCTGGGCGACGCCCTCGCTGGCGATGGGCGAGTAGGTCAGGTCCGTGCGCCGCGACTTGTGCCCGCCGAAGGTCCACTCCCAGCGCTCGAAGAAGACATCCGTGAGGTGTGCGATCAGCCACGCGATAGTTCGCGTCCCATTCGGATCACCTTCGCGGGGCCATTCGAGCACCCAGTCACCGAGTCCAGCCGGGGACTCGGTCCGGGCCTCATCCCGAGGGCGTAAGGACCAGGCTCCGGGCGCCGGCTCCCAGAGATAGGCCTCGTCGTCGATCTCACCCAGGCGCTCGGCGAGCATCAGCCACGAGAAGCCGAGCTGACCGCGGACCATGGCCATCGGCTCAGGCGTGGACAGGATCGACCAGTCGAACTCGGGCGAGTAGTCGAGGGACGGCATGGCGTCAGCTCCTTCACCGTGGGGAGTGGGCAGGTTGCGCGAGCAGATCACGAGGGTCTGACCGATCTGACAAGAGACTCGGCGCTTCGCGGCCTAAGGTCATCCGATGCCACTGTTCAGCTTCGAAGACCACTCACCCCAAGTACATCCGGACGCGTGGATCGCGCCCACCGCAACCCTGGTCGGGGACGTGACCGTGGAAGCCGGCGCTTCGGTTTGGTACGGCGCGGTCCTGCGGGGTGACTTCGGCGCGATCAAGGTCGAGGCGGGCGCCAACGTGCAGGACGGGTCAGTGCTGCACGGCAATGTCGTGATCGGCTCGGGCGCGACAGTCGGCCATCTCTGCATCGTGCATGAGGCGGTAGTCGGGGAAGAGGCGTTGATCGGCAACGGCGCGATCGTCCTCGACAACGCCCGCGTCGGGGCGCGAGCGCTGGTGGCCGCGGGCAGCACCGTCACTCCGAAAACTGAGATTCCGGAAGAGACGATGGCCTCTGGTACGCCGGCCCGGGTGCGTGGCCCGCTTACCGCCGGGCACCGGCACTGGGTGGAGAGCAATCCAGGTGCCTACCGGGACATTGCCCGCCGGCACGCGGCCTCCGCACATCCGGTGGACTGAGGCCGACCCGACGATCGCACCATCGGCTTAGGCTCGAAACCATGACCGCCGAGCCCTCAGTGCAGGACGTACAAACCGAGGAAACGATCTTCACCTGGGGTGCGCCTCCGCTGAAGTTCGGTCCCGGTGCCAGTGCCGAAGTCGGGTTCGAGATGGCTCAGCTCGGCGCAAAACGGGTGCTCGTACTGACCGATCCCGGGCTCGCTGCGACCGAGTTGCCACATCGGATCCTCGAATCGCTGCAAGGCAGCGGGCTCGCCGCGGAGATCTTCGACGGTGTGCACGTCGAGCCGACTGACGACAGCATGGACAAGGCGATCGGGTACGCGCGCGAACAGGGCCCGTGGGACGGGTTCGTCGCGGTCGGCGGTGGCTCGGTCATCGACACCGCCAAGGCGGTCAACCTGCTGACCACCTACCCCGGGGAGTTGATGGACTACGTCAACAAACCGGTGGGCAAAGCGCTTGCCCCGCCGGGCGCACTCAAGCCGCTCATCGCTATCCCGACGACCGCGGGAACGGGCGCGGAGAGCACGGCGATGTGCATCATGGACATCCTCTCGCTCAAGGTGAAGACCGGGATCAGCCACTGGCGGCTGCGGCCGACGCTCGCGATCGTGGATCCGTTGCTGTCGATGACCCTGCCGCCGGAGGTCACCGCGGCTTCGGGAATGGACATCGTCTGCCACGCGCTCGAGTCCTACACGGCGCGCTGGTACGAGACGTATGACCGCAAGACGCCGGAACAGCGGGTGACCTATTGCGGATCGAATCCCGTGTCGGACCTGTGGTCGGAGCGGTCGATGTCCTTGCTGGCGAACGCATTCCGTCGCGCGGTCCACCACGGCGCCGACGACGTCCAGGCTCGCTCGGACATGATGCTGGCCGCGACGTTCGCCGGGATGGGCTTCGGCAACGCCGGGGTGCACATCCCACACGCGAATGCCTATCCGATCGCTGGCATGGTCAAGGACTACCACCCGAGGGGATACCCGCAGGACGAGGCGTTGGTGCCGCACGGCCAGGCGGTGTCACTGACCGCGCCGGAGGCCTTCCGGTTCAGCTTCGCTAGTGCACCGGAGCGCCATCTGCGCGCTGCGTCGTTGCTGGCACCCGATCAGCCCAAACACAACGATCCGGCGGAGCAACTGCCCTCGGTCCTGGTCGATCTGATGCGCGACATCGGCATCCCGAACGGGATCGGCGGGGTCGGCTATGACGAGAGCGATGTCGGCGACCTGGTGCCTGGCACCATGAAGCAGCAGCGGTTGCTGGCGACCTGTCCGCGCGAGGTCACCGCCGAGGACATCGAGCAGATCCTGACCAACTCGATCGAGAACTGGTAACCCCCGATTTGGGACGTTATGCGCATAACGTCCCGGTATGACCCCCGATTTCGGGACGTTATGCGCATAACGTCCCGTCAGCGGTGGTTCAGGAGTTCGGCCAGGTGCTCGCTGCGGGCGCCGGCCAGGTCGCTGAGCTGCGTACGGCAGGAGAACCCGTCGGCTAGCACTCGATCGTTGGGGCCCATGTCCCGTACGGCGGGCAGCAGTTGATGTTCCGCGATCGCGACCGACACGTCGTGGTGGCCGCGCTCGACACCGAAGTTGCCGGCCAGGCCGCAGCAGCCGCCGAGCCGGTGTACCTCGGCACCGGCCGCGACGAGTAGGTCAGCGTCGGTCGACCAACCCATGACCGCGTGGTGGTGACAGTGCGGTTGTGCGATGACCCGGGTACCGCGGAGGTCCGGAGGCTGCCAGCCGGGCGTTGCTGCCAATAGTTCGGCGAGCGTTCTGGTCGCGGCGGCCACCTCCTTTGCCAGGACCGCGTCCGGTCCGTGCAGCAGCTCCTCGGCGTCACCGCGCAGTACGGCCGTACACGAGGGTTCGACCCCGACGACGAGCGCACCGGCCCGTACGTACGGCGCGAGCGCCCGGACCGTACGGCGGATCTGGCGCCGTGCCCCGTCGAGTTGACCGGTCGAGATCCAGGTCAGGCCGCAGCACGTCGCCCGGTCCGGGATCGTGACCGAATAGCCGGCAGCCTCCAGGACCGAGACCAGCGCGATGCCGATCTCCGGGCTGAAGTGCTGGGTAAAGCTGTCCACGAAGAGCACGACGTCTCCGGCTCCCGTGCGTGCATCCGCGGAATCCCGCTGCTGATGCGGTCGCTCTGACCAGGCTCGCCGAAAGGTCTTGGCGGAGAAGGCCGGAAGCGGTCGCCGGCGATCAACACCGGCGGCCCACGTGAGAAAGCGATGCAGTGAGCGGAGACGGAGGAGTCCGTTGACCAGCCGGGTCAGCCCCCTTGACCGGTGCACCAGGCCGGCCCAGCGCGGCAGCCAGCCGAGTGCGTAGTGCGAGCGGGGCCGGAGCCTGCGGCGGTAGCGCTGGTGGACGGCCTCGGCCTTGTACGTGGCCATGTCGACACCGGTCGGACAGTCCGAGGCGCAGCCCTTGCAGGAGAGGCACAGGTCGAGGGCTTCGGCGAGGGCGTCGGATGCGAACCCGTCCGGGCCGAGCTGTCCACTGACAACGTCCTGGAGCACCCGAGCCCGACCGCGGGTCGAGTCCTTCTCCTCCCGTGTGGCCAGGAACGAGGGACACATGACCCCGCCGGTGGCGGTGTTGTCCGCCAAGCACTTACCGACTCCCGTGCATCGATGCACGGCCATCGACAGGTCCCCACGGTCGTGCCGATAGCCCAACGCCAGCGAGGTGAGTTGCTGCCGCCGAACCGGTCGGGCGCCGGCAGCGCGGACATCCACGTCGATCGGCTTGGGGGAGACGAGGACTCCTGGGTTCAGCAGGCCGGTCGGATCGAAGAGCCGCTTGACAGTCTCGAACAGACCGAGGGCTTCGGGGGAGTACATCAGCGGCAACAACTCGCTGCGCGCGCGGCCATCTCCGTGCTCGCCGGATATGGAGCCACCGTGGTGGGCAGCCAGTCTGGCGGCCGCAAAGACGAAATCGCGGTAGGCCGCAGTTCCGTCTGGGCGATCGAACGGGAAGTCAATGCGGATATGCAGGCAGCCCTCGCCGAAGTGGCCGTACGGAAGTCCGGTGCGGCCGTGCTCGGACATCAGCGCCTCGAAGTCGCGAAGGTAGGCGCCGAGTCGAGCCGGTGGAACCGCGGCGTCCTCCCAGCCGGAGTGGGCGGGCGCTCCGGCTGGCGTGCGACCGGACAGGCCGGCGCCGTCCTCGCGGATCCGCCAGACCACGGCGGCGGTGCCAGGGTCGCGGACGACCAGCGCCTCCACCGCAGCTGCGTCCGCGATCAGAGGCGGGAGGGTCTCCTCGATCCAGGCGGTTTCCCCGGCGAGTTCGACCAGCAGCCACCCGGATCCCCGCGGCAGTTCCGGCACGGACGAGGGTCCACGGCGGGCGCGGACCACGTCGACGATGCGACTGTCCAAGCCCTCACAAGCGACCGGGCCGTGCGCGAGCACTGCCGGAACCGCGTCGGCGGCGTCGAACATCGACGGGTAGCCGAGGATGACCAGCCGCCGGTCGGGAGGATCGCGCACCAGGCGCACCTGCGCAGCGAGGGTGAGCGCCAGCGTCCCTTCGCTACCGACGAAGGCCCTGCTGACATCGAAACCTCGCTCAGGCAGCAGATGCTCCAGGGCATAGCCGGAGACTTGTCGGCCGAAGGTGCCGAATTCGGTACGTACGGTTGCGAGATTCTCTGCCACGAGCGCACGCAGCGAGCCGAGCAGCGTGGAGTTGGCTTTTGCGGCCGCGAGCGACCCCAGCTTCAGCCGCTCCCCAGACCCGGTCAGCACGTCGAGGCCGAGGACGTTGTCGCTGGTCCGACCGTAGCCGAGACTCCTTGTGCCGCAGGCGTTGTTACCGATCATCCCGCCGAGTGTCGCTCGGTTGTGCGTGGACGGATCGGGACCGAATCGCCAGCCGTGCGTGGCAACTGCGCGCTGGAGCGAGGCCTGGACGACTCCGGGCTCCACGAGCGCGGTGCCGGCATCCGCGTCGATCGCGAGGACCCGCGTCAGGTGCCGGCTCACGTCGGCGACGACTCCCGGCCCGACGGCGTTGCCCGCGATGGACGTACCCGCACCGCGCATGGTCAGGGGTACGGACAGCTCGCGGCACACGCCCAACGTGGCGGCCAGATCCTCGACGTCTCGCGGGATGACGACCACTGCCGGCCGAACGCGGTAGAGCGAGGCATCCGAGGCGTAGAGGGACCGGCTCAGTTCGCTGTCGTCCGCTTCGGCGATCCCGGCCCGCCGCAACGCGGCGACGATCTCCCGGGGTTCAGCACCGCTCACCTGCATCGGTCCAGCATGGCCTCATCGCCAGCCGCCCGAACTAACTGGTCAACTGACTCGGGTCCACGTGTGGCCGGGATACGCGACGGCCACGCTCCACTGTGCCTCGAAGCACGTTGGTGCGCAGTCGGGGATGACCGGGTCGAAGGCGATCGTGTCGTTGTCCGTGATCGTGTAGTGAAAGGTCACGGCGCCGATCTCCATGGTGCCTTCGCCGATGATCTTGTACTGATCGTCATCCACCTGTTGACCGTTGGCGTCGCGCGAGCCGAACTCGCCGTCGGCAGTGAAGAAGTGCGAGTGATTCCTGCCCACCGCACCCACGCAGGGATGAGTTGGGTCCTGAATCTGAGCTGGGTTCGAAACACCGGGGATCCAGCCGTCGCCTGCGACGCTCTCCAGCACGGCACTCTCGAGCCCTACCGCCGTGAGGGCATCGACCAGTTCTTGGCACTGCTGAAATCGCTGCCACTCGCCGACCAACTCAGGATCGATGGCCACCTCGGGCGGGCTCGCCGAGGAGTTGCTGGATGAGTTGCTTTCGGTCTGGTCCGACGCGGAGCCGCAACCGGGGACTAGCACGAGGATTGCGACGAACGCGACGACAACCCGTTGCGCACAGGACACGGCCGGGATCGTACAGATGGTCGTGCTGTCCGGCCCGTACGTCGGCAATGGTCGGCCGCGAGTGTGGTGCAGTCAGCGGTCGTCGTCGGCGAGTTCGGTGAAGGGAATCGGGCAGCAGGGGCTCTCCGCGCACGTCATCAGGTCAGCACAGCCGACTTCGACCGCGGACTTCAACGTGTCCCGGATGACGCCGAGATCGGCGATCTTCTGTTCCACGTCGGCGAGTTTCGTCTCAACTTGTGTGTGTAGACCCACGTTCCGGCCTCGACGGCCGTGCCGATGCGCGCCGGAGGCGAGCAGGTCGGCCACCTCGTCCAGCGTGAACCCCAGGCGTTGGGCAGTCTTGATCACCCGAAGGAGCTGGACCGTCTCGCGGGGATACAGCCGATGCCCGCCGAGGGTGCGGTCGGGCACGGCGAGCAGACCGCGGCGCTCGTAGTAGCGCAGTGTCTGCCGGTTGACGCCCGCCGCCGCCGCGACCTTGCCGGCCCGCAGTCCTGCATCCATCGCTCGATGGTAACCCTGTACCCAGGTACTAGATCCCAGCTGCCGCGCCGGCGGCATTGCACCTGCATCAGCTGCAAACCCGGTGAAGCTACGGGTGGGGTCCGTACGGAACAGGTGTGCTGCCAGGTTTGCAATCGGTACCCAGGTACAGATCTACCGTGGATCAGGAGGCCAGCCCAGCCAAGGAGCCCGCATGTCATTCCCAGTCCCTGATGCCTGCACGCTGCCGACCGTCGAACAGCCGATCCGCCAGGCTGAGTTCCAGGACTTGCTCAGCACGGTTCTGCGCGCTCGAGAACGGCGCAGCCCACGACACCTGCGATTGACCTTTGCCGGCGGCGAAGACCTGGCCGACACAGTGCGCGATCTGGCTCGACGCGAGACCGAGTGCTGCGCGTTCTTCGACTTCACGGTCACAGCCGACGCCGGTGACGTCGTGCTCGACATCGAGGTGCCCGCCGCACACGCTGATGTGTTGGACGGACTCAGCGGTTTGGCCAGCGCTTCCAGTCATCGGTAACGGGTCAGCACCAGACCGGCGTGGACCAGTCGGCGGCGTCCGGTCTCCTCCAGCCGCACGCCACCGCGCTTTGGCTACGCGCCGCCGACTCCATGATTGTCGAGCCTATGGACGCGGCCACGCGCCGACATCACCCCATGGAGCCAGATCGCCAGAGCTCTCGGGTGCTACCGCTGACATCCTCCGCGCTCCCGAGCAGTACGTCGCGGCCCGCCCCGAGGCCGACCCAGAGCATGGGTGCCAGCAGCACCAGCAGCACGACGAGCGGCCAATCCCAGCCGCCGGTCAGGTCGTGGACATAACCGAGCAGCACCGGTCCGGTGGCTGCCACGAGATATCCGATCAGCTGGGCGACTCCGGACAGCCGCGCAGCAACTGCCGTGTCCGGGCTCCGCAGGACCATGAGCGTCAGGGCGAGCGAGAAGCCGGTCCCTTGCGCGACGCCGTAGAGGCACACCCACGCCCACGCACCAGCCGCCGGCGCGACAACCAGCCCGAGCAGTGACACGAGATAGAACGACGTCACGCCGACGACCGGCAACCGCTGGGTTCGCAGCCGCTTGATGAACGACGGGAGGATGAGCGCTCCAGCGGCGCCGGTGAGGTTGGTGACCATCAGCATGTAGCCGGCTGTGTTCGGCGAGATGCCCTCGTCTCCCAGCAGAGTCGGCAGCCAGGCCGCGTACGAATAGAACTGGAAGCTCTGCAGCGCCAGATAGGCGGTCACCTGCCTCGCGACGGGCGAGCGCAGGAGCACGAAGCCGCGGATGTCCTCGGCTGCGGCCAGTTCCTGGTCGGCGGCCCGGAGCTCCGGTCGAGCCGCCGCGAGGCGCCTCCCGCGCAGCAAGATCGGCAGCCACAGCGCGAAGCCGAGGCCGGCGAGCACGACCCAGAATGCGAGGGCCGGGCGCCAGGCCAACGCCAATGCCGCACCGATCGGCACCGTCAGTCCGGCCGCCGCTGCCGCGCCGACGTTGAGCGCTGCGGTATAGACACCGAGGATCCCGCTGGGATGCTCATGGAACTCGCGCTTGACGAAGGCCGGCATCAGCACGTTGCCGATCGCGATCCCCGCGCCGGCGATGAGGCTCCCGGCATACAGCGCGGTCACCGGCGTCACCAGCCTGAGCAGGATGCCGAGCACCAGCAGGACCAACGACGCACCGACCGCCCACTCCAGGCCGATTCGGCGCGCCAGCCGCGGTGCAACCGGGGAGAAGATTCCGAAGCAGATCAGGGGCAGGGTGGTCAGCAGGCCGGCCATCGGCGCGGACAAGCCGGTCTCGTCGCGGATCGTGTCCAACAGCGGCGAGACCGCAACGACTGCCGGACGCAGATTGAGCGCGACCGCGACGGTGGCGACGGTGGTCAGCAGCGCGACCGTCTTCGGACGCACCGCACCCACCTCATCCATCGACCGTCTTGTCCCCAACGACGGTAACTCGGACCGAAGTCGGGACGTTATGCGCATAACGTCCCGGATCAAGGCCCGAAGTCGGGACGTTATGCGCATAACGTCCCCGATCCCCGAGGTGCCCAAGATCACCGGAGCAGCCGTCCCGGCCTGTGTTATGCATGGCGGCGATGAGCCAACCGCCGGCTGCCGTACCCGCGCACATCCCGGTTCCCGGGCCGATGGACCTCGGGCAGGGAATCTGGTCCCTCCCGGTGCCACTGCCCGGGAGTTCGCTGCGGTTCGTCGTCCCGTACGCACTCGAGATTCCGGGCGGGCTGGTCCTCATCGATGCCGGCTGGGACGACGATGAGCCGTGGAACGCACTCGTGGCGGGCCTCGCGGCCATGGGCGCGACGCCGCATGACGTACGCGGCGTGCTCGTCACGCACGCACATCCGGACCATTACGGGCTGGCGCCGCGGCTGCGCGAGATCTCCGGAGCCTGGGTTGCCCTGCATCCGGCGGATCGGCACATGCTCGCCGCTGATCGCAGGGAGGCGGACCGGAACTTCGCCGCGGGATCGCGGTGGATGCGCGAAATGGGCGCCACGGCGCAGGACATCGAGGACTGGTTGGGGATCGAGGAGCTAGCTGTCGCAACGATGCTGCCCGGACTGCCGGACCGCACCCTGACCCACGGCGACGTGGTCGACGACGTGCCGGGTTTCGAGTTGACCGCGCTGCACACACCGGGGCACACCGACGGTCACGTGTGCTTCGCCGACTTCGGCCGGGAGATCCTGTTCTCCGGCGACCACGTCCTGGCCAAGATCTCGCCGAATGTCAACACGATGACCTCGCTGTTGAGCAACCCACTCGGGGCCTACTTGGACTCGCTGCGGGCAACCGATGTGCTCGGCATCGACCAGGCTCTGCCCGCGCATGTGGAGCCGATCGCGAAGCTGCGGGAACGCGTCAGCGAATTGCTCGCACATCACGAGGAGCGACTCGGCGAAATGCTCGAGACCCTGACCAACGAGTCGGGACTGACGACATTCGACGTCGCCAGCCGCCAGCCGTGGAAGCGCGGCTGGGCTGGACTGGGCGGCCAGATGCGGCGCGCAGCGATCGGCGAAACGCATGCTCACCTCCTGGAGCTCGCCGCTCGGGGGTTGGTGGTCGAGGTGCCCGACGGACCTGTCGTACGGTGGCGCGCGCTCGAGGAGGAGACGCCCGATGCTGGACGCTGAACTCGCTGAGCGGGTCGGCGAACTCGTGACCGCACACGGCAAGGCCGATCGACCGACCTTTCTCGGGGCGCGCTTCGATGCCGGCCTGGCATGGGTGCACTTCCCATCCGGCTTCGGGGGCTCAGGTCTGCCGCGGTCCGCCCAGCTCGCTGTCGAGGCGGAGTTCGCCCGGCTCGGGGCGCCGCCGACGGCGCAAGCCGACAACGTGATCGGGTACGGAATGGCCGCGCCGACGATCCTGGAGTTCGGCAGCGACGAGCAGAAGAACACGTTGCTACGCCGCATCTTCACTGGTGAGGACATCTGGTGCCAGCTGTTCTCCGAGCCTGGGGCCGGATCGGATCTTGCCGCCGTTGCCACCAGGGCGGTCCGGGACGGCGACAACTGGATCGTGGCCGGCCAGAAGGTCTGGACCTCGTTCGCGCACATTGCCAAATGGGCGATCCTGTTGGCGCGTACTGACCCAGACGTGGCTAAGCATCGGGGACTCACGTACTTCATCGCCGACATGACCGCGCCCGGCGTCGAAGTCCGCCCCCTTCGTCAGATCACGGGGGAGGCCGAATTCAACGAGGTGTTCTTCACCGACGTCATCATCCCGGACTCGGCTCGCCTCGGCGAGGAGGGCAACGGTTGGGCGGTCGCTCAAGCCACGCTCATGAGCGAGCGGATGGCCATCAGCGGCGGGGCAGCGCGTGAGTCGGGAATGGTGGGTGTGCTGGCAGAGCTGTGGCGCTCCCGGCCGGAGTTGCGCCGCCCCGCCTTGCACGACCGGCTGATGCGACTCTGGGTCGATGCCGAGGTCTATCGGCTGTCGACGGACCGGCAACGCCAGCAGTTGCTTGCCGGCCGTCCCGGGCCGGACGGTTCCGGATCCAAGGTCACCTATGCCCAGCTCAATCAGGATTCGACGGCTCTGGAGCTGGACGTGCTCGGAGCCGAAGGGCTGCATCATGAGGACTGGTCGCTGCGCCGACCCACCGAGTCCAACTGGGCGGCCGGAGGCGCGACACATCGCTACCTGCGGACCAAGGGCAACTCTATCGAGGGTGGTTCGTCGGAGATCCTGCTGAATGTCATCGCTGAACGCGTGCTCGGGCTCCCTCGCGAGCCGCGCTCTGACACCGGCGCCTGGAAGGACCTGCCCCGATGAGTCCCGGCAGTGCCCGCAGCGCCGACTCGACCCGGCAGCTGGTGCTGACCGAGGACCAGGAGGCCCTTCGTACGGCGGTTCGCCAGCTGCTGGCCGACCATTCACCCTGGTCAGCGGTCCTGGCGAGGGTCGAGTCGGACACGCCCTACGACACGGAGCTCTGGCGCCGACTCGGCGACCTCGGCGTCACCGGTCTGCTCATTCCCGAGGAACTCGGGGGCGCTGGCGGTACCGCCGCGGATCTTGCGGTCGTCGCTGAACAGCTCGGCGCCTTCGTCGCACCGGTGCCGTTCCTCGGCAGCGCGGTGCTGGCGACCGAGGCTCTGCTCGCCGTACGCGCGAAACCGCTGGCCGCAGAGTTGCTCGCGCAGCTGGCTGCAGGGGAAGTGACGGCGACCCTTGGTGTTTCGGCAACGACGATCCCGGGCGGGATGCTCAGCACGGCGGTTCAGGCGGTCCGTGGCGCATTGAGCGGCACGGTGTCTCCGGTCATCGACCTTGCGGCGGCTGATGTGGTCATCGTGCTGGCCTGGGACGAAGGTGAACCAGCGCTCTACGCCGTCTCGCCGGACGACAGGGCTGCCGTTGTCACACCCATCACGCCGTTGGACCTGACCCGACCCATCGGCTCACTGGACTTGACCGACGCACCCGGAAACTTGATCGTGCGAGGTCATTCCGCCCTGGCCGAGGTGGCGACCGCGTTGGTGACCGGTGCGGCCATGCTGGCCGCCGAGCAGGTGGGCATCGCGCAGTGGTCGCTGGACACGACCGTGGCCTACCTCAAGGAACGGCATCAGTTCGGCCGCCCGATCGGCTCCTTCCAGGCGCTCAAACACCGGGTCGCCCACGTCTGGCGCCGCACCGGCCTGGCCCGGGCAGCGGCCATTGCCGCCGCAGATGCGCTGGCCAGAGAAGGCGACCCGGACGAGATCGGGACGCTCGTCGCCGTGGCGGCCTCGTACTGCTCGGAGACCGCAGTCTTCGCGGCCGAGGAGATGGTCCAGCTGCACGGTGGCATCGGGATGACCTGGGAGCACCCGGCACACCTCTATCTCGCCCGCGCGAAGGCCGATGAACTCCTGCTCGGAACACCCGACCAGCACCGCAGCCGACTGGGCGAGTTGGTCAAGCTCCCGGGGTGACGGATCAAAGCAACAAGGTCATTCCACCGACACCCGCTCGGGACTAGCGTGCCGATGTCTGAACTTCCGGCCACCCGGCGCCTGACGAGAAGGTTCGCTATGACCACAACCGATCCGCAACCGAATACCAGCCAAGCCGCCTCAGATCAGGTTGTCGCTGAAGTTCGGGAGGGGGAGTACGGCGACCGCGTCGTTCGCGTCGAGCCCGGGGGAGCGGAGTACATCCCCCAGAGAGAACGGCATGGCCGGCCCAGTCATCTGCTGTGGACCTGGATGTCGCCGAACCTGGAATTCGCGACGATCTTCCTGGGCGTGCTTTCCGTCGCAGCGTTCGGGTTGACGTTCTGGCAGGCCGTGCTCGCGATCATCGTCGGTACGGGCCTGGGCGCGATCACCCACGCGATCCTCTCGGCCCGAGGGCCGGACTTCGGTGTGCCGCAGATGATTCTGAGCCGGGTGCCGTTCGGCTTCCTCGGCAACCTGCTGCCCGCCGGCCTCAACGTTGTGACTGCCGGCGTCGGCTGGTTCGCCGTCAACAGCGTCAGTGGCGCACTCGCGCTGTCAGCGCTGACCGACCTGCCGGCCGCAGCCAGTTTGGTGATCGTCGTACTCACCGAGGTGGTGATCGGATTCTTCGGTCACAACCTCATCTCGGCGTGGGAGCGATTCCTGCTGCCGTTGCTGGCGCTGGTCTTCCTGATCGTGTCGGTCATCATCCTGGCCAAGGCCAACCCGTCGGCGGCCGTGGGTGGGGGCGGTATTGGCGGCTTCATGCTCACTGTCGGAACCTGCTTCGGCTACGCCGCGGGCTGGAATCCGTACGCGACCGACTACACGCGCTACCTCAAGCCCGGAACGGGTAAGGCGGCGGGGGTCTATGCCGGGCTGGGCATCTTCATCGCCTGTGTCGCGCTGGAGGTCGTCGGCGCGGCGTCAGTGACAATTTCAGGTGGCGGACTGGCGGGCAACCCGACCGTCGCCTTCACCGACACCCTGCCGAACGCCCTTGTCGGCGTCACCCTGTTGGCCATCACCGTCGGTGCCGTGTGCGCCAATGTGATCAACATCTACTCCGGCACGATGTCATTCCTGGCCATGGGCATCCGACTGCCGCTGACCCTTCGGCGGGCGATCGTCGCGGTCATCTTCGGCATCATCGGCGGGATCGTGGCCTACTACGGGCTCGACGACGCCGGCGCGAAGTACGAGAGCTTCCTGTTGATCATCTCGTACTGGGTCGCGCCCTGGCTGGGTGTCTATCTCACCGACATGGTGCTGCGGCGGGGCACTCGGGTCGACGGCTTCCTGTTCGACCGGCGGCACAACCCGTACGCAGGACCGGTGGCGATGCTGCTCGGCATGGTGGTTTCGATCTGGCTCTTCTCCAACCAGGCCCAGTACGTGGGCGTGGTGCCGACCGCGGTTCCCGAGATCGGGGACGTCACGTTCGTCGTCGGGTTCAGCCTCAGCGCGCTGACCTACGCGCTGCTGTTCGGTCTCGGTGGGGACAAGCGCTCGGCCATCATGGTGCTGCCGGACGAGGCGGGTCGCGGTCGCAAGAACGTGACCGGCTGCTCGTCGCCGTGCCAGGCGACGGTGGTGACGGCGGGCTCGGTACGGGCGAGAACCTTGCCGCCGCGAAGCACGAGATACCGCGGCGCGACGAGCCGTAACGCGTCGACGTCCGTGGGTGCGTCGAAGACCACGAGATCGGCTGACGTGCCGGTGGCGAGTCCGTAGCCCTCGACCCGCAGTGCGGCTGCGGGATCGGCGGTGATCATGTCGAGCAGCCGGTGCAGCTCGTCGTCGCCGCTCATCTGCCCGAGGTGGGCCAGCACGAACGCGGCCTGTAGCGGATCGCCGTAGCCCAGCGGATACCACGGGTCCATGACCGAGTCGTGCCCGATGCAGACGTTGACGCCGGCTGCCTGCAGCTGCCTTGACCCGGGTGTGGCCGCGGCGGATCGGGCCCCGTGTCGAACCGCCCCTGCAGCACCGCGTTGTCCAGCGGGTTGGTGACCATGTGCAGACCCGCCCGCGCGATGTTGCTGATCAGCCGGTAGGCGTAGGCGTTGTTGTACGAGTGCATCGCAGTGGTGTGGCTGGCCGTGACCCGCCCGGACATGCCGAGCCGGATCGTCTCCGCCGCCATCACCTCGACGAACCGGGAGTGGTCGTCGTCGGTCTCGTCGCAGTGGATGTCGACCTGCAGCCCGAACTCGTCGGCCAGGGCGAACGCGAACTCGACCGACGCGACGCCGTACTCGCGGGTCAGCTCGTAGTGCGGGATCCCGCCGACGACGTCCGCGCCGAGCTCGACCGCCCGCCGCATCAGCTCCTCGCCCCCGTCGAAGGACAGGATGCCCTGCTGCGGAAAGGCCACCAGTTGCAGGTCGACCAGCCCGCGCGCCTCCTCGCGCAGCTCGACCAAGGCCCGCAGCGCCGCGGAGCTCGGGGTCGCAGACGTCGACGTGGCTGCGGACGTGCTGGACGCCGTTGGCCAGCTGCCAGCGCAGCACCTCACGCGCACCGGGTGATCACGTCGTCGACGGTCAGGTCACGGACCCGCTCGGCCCAGACCGCGATGCCCTCGAACAGCGAGCCGGAGACGTTGGGCCGGGGCTGGCCGACAGTCAGCACGGCGTCGAGGTGGATGTGCGGCTCGACCAGCGGGGGACTGACGAAGCGTCCACCCAGGTCGATGATCTCGCCGGCCTCCGCGTCGTCGCCGGCCTCGACCAGCAGCCCGTTGTCGATGCCGATCGCGGTCAATTCCTCGGTCCGGGCCAGTCGAGCATTGCGCAACAGCAGGTCGATCATGGCGCGAGAGTAGTGGCCCGTTCGGTGAAGGCCCGCAGTTCGCGGCGCAGCGCCACGCCGAGCCGATCGGCCCGGACGTGCAGCTCGGTCCGCAGCTCAAGCGGCAACCCGACGGCGTCCATCCCCCGCTGCAGGGCGAGGTCCTCGGCAAGCACCGCTTCCTCGAAGGCCACTTCACGAGCGACGATCTCCGGACCGGGCCGCTCGATGCCGCCGATGCCGTACAGCAGCATCTTGGTGTAGATGCGGGTCGAGTCGAGATCCTCGGGTTGGCCGAAGAACAGGATCGTCTTGACCGCACCCGCGTCCAGCTCCTCCAGTCGGAGCATCAGCTGGAACGGAGCCCGGTAGACGTAGGTTGCCCGGCGGTTCTGGCGCAGCGGCCGCTCGCCCGTTGCCACCGCGGGGTCCTCCGGGTTGTCGAAGGGCTGCACCTGCACGCTGCGAAATCCGCTGTCTTCAGGCTGCACCTCGTACGGCTCGACGAAGGTCGTGTCCGGGCCGAAGGTCGCCGCGTGCACGAACGGGAAGTGCGCGACGTCCAAGAAGTTGTCGGCCACCAATCCGGCGCTGACGTTGGTGCGGGCAGGCGGGAGCCAGGCACCGACGTAGTCGCGATCCTCAACGTCGGGATCGTGGAACAGGTCGTCCAACGGCTGATCAGGTGCCAGCCAGATCAGCCCCCATCGTTCGATGAGCCCGCACGGGTGTGGGCTGGCCGCCAAGGTGGCGCCGGATTCGCGCCAGATCTGCCACTCCTCGCCGAGCAGGCGCACCGCCTGTGGGCCGTTGTCGAGTTCGCTGGCGAGGGCCACTGGATGCCAGGCGTGGCGGAGTGCGGGATCGAGGTTCGTCAGGACGAACCCGGCGTCCGCCTCGGTCTGCTCGGCAGGAGCCTGCAGCCAGATCTGCCCGCCGTCCTCGCGGACATCAGGCGGGGGTGGCAGGTCCGCACGGGGCGGCACATGCGCGTCCGGACCGAGAGAAGGGACGACCGCACATCGGCCGTCGGAACCGAACCGCCAGCCGTGGTAGGCGCACTGGAGAGTGCCGTCAACGACTGTTGCCGCCGCGAGGGGCACGAGCCGGTGCGGGCAGTGCGCCGAGAACACCGCGGGCGGGCCGTCCGGTTGCAGCCGGGCGAGGACCCAGCTGCGACCGCCGGCGCTGACCTGGACCGGACTCGAGCCGACGTCAGCCGAGGATGCAACAGGGATCCAGTCCGGCATCGGTGCCCCTTCCGCCCGGTGGGGATGATCCGACCGCGACTATCCGGTCAGCTCTTCCCCACCAGTTCTACCCCACGCCGCGCGCTACTTGGCGCCGTTGCCTGACGTAGCGGTGTACTTCGCCAGCAGGCCGGCCGCCTTCTTGCGAACTGCGGTCTTCACGATCGGGGTCCACCCGAGAAGGAGTCCGGGGAGCCCCAGAGCCTGCTTCGACCACGTGTAGAAGTTGAACGTGTCGCGGTGCTCGGTGATCAGGCCGTCCTGGAACCTGAACTTCGCCTGAATGTCGTTGATGACCGGGCGGCCGGTCTCGGAGAAGGTGTAGTGCGCCTTCCAGTGCGCCGTACCGCTGGTCTCGTCGGCGTCGTGCTCGAGCAGCTCGACCTTCACCTCACCCGGGCCCTCGGTCAGCATCTGCCACATTGCGCCCGCCTGCTCCCCGCGAAGATCGGGGAACACCGGGTCGGCGAAGCGGACTTCCGGGGCGTAGCAGGCCGCCATCGCCTTGCCGTCCCCGTCGTCGAACGCCTTGTAGAAGCGCTCGATCAGCTGCACGTTGGCGTCGTTCATCGGTCCTGGAGCTCCCTTGGATTGTGTGGCGGCGGTGTCGGCTGCGCCTTGATCTTGCTCAGGCTACTGGGCTGAGGGGCTACCAGCGGTCCCAGTGCAGGACCGATTCCAAGGGCTCTCGCGCCGCGGGCTGGAAGTCGGTTCCGATCGTGTGGGCCACCGGCGTCAGGGCGACTTGCGTGTAGTCCTCGTACGGGATGCCGAGGATCTCAGCGACTTCCCGCTCGTACACCAAATGCAGTGTTGTCCAAACGGTTCCAAGGCCCCGGACACGCGCGGCCAACATGAAGCTCCACAACGCAGGCGTGGCAGATCCCCAGAACGCGGCTTGCTGTTCGGACTTGGTCAGCTCCTCGGCTCGACCCTTCGCGACGGGGATGAGCAGGTACGGGGCGAGGTGCATGGTGTCGGCCAGGTGCTGGCCGGAGCTGCGGACCTTGTATCGCCGTTGTTCGGTCGTCATTTTCCCGCCCGCCGGCGGGCTGGCCGCATACGCCTCCCAGGACGCCCGGTAGTGACTGGCGACCTGCTCCTTGAGGGCCGGATCGCCGACCACCACGAACTGCCAGTTCTGTCGATTGCTGCCGGTCGGCGCTTGGAGTGCGATCGTCAAGCACTCGTGGATCAGCGCCGGATCGACCGGTCGGTCGTAGTCCAGCCGTTTGCGGACCGCGCGTGTGGTGGTGAGCACCTCGTCCGGCGTGAGGTTCAGCGCAGCCATCAGTCCTCACTCGCGCGCAGGACGGCTACCGGCGCGGACGGGACCAGACTCTCGAGCGGGACTTGGCGGCTCAGCGATCGGCACATGCGCCAGAACCCCACAGCGGAGGCAACCAGGCCGAGCGAGGGTCGCCCGCCCTGCCGGGCCCGCATCCGTACGGGCACCTCGACGACCTCGAGGCCGGCGGCAACGGCGCTGACCAGGGGCGTGACGGTGTCGCCCAGAAAACGGGGATCGGTCTCCCGCGCATGCAAGGGGATCGCTCGCCGACTGACTGCCCGGAAGCCCGAGGTCGCGTCGGTCAAGTGGACGCCGGTCACCAGCGTGACGCGGCTGGACAGCCTTCGGATTGCCCAGCGTCTGCCGTACCCGATGGGGTAACCGGGAGCACCGGAAAACCGGCTGCCGACGGCCACATCCGCGCCGTCTCTGACTGCGGCAAGTAGGTCCGGGATGTCGATTGGATCATGTTGGCCGTCGGCGTCCACGCGCACCGCAACGTCGTAATCGGCCTCGGCAGCGAAGCCGTAGCCAGCGCGCATCGCGGCGCCGGCTCCTGCGTTGACCGGTAGCCCAAGCACGCGAGCCCCGGCGGCCGAAGCGAGGCTCGCCGTCGCGTCGGTGGACGCGTCATCGATCACGAGAACTTCGGCGGTCGGCACGGCAAGGCCGATCTCAGCGATCGTGGCGGCGATGCAGTCCTGCTCGTTGTATGCCGGAACGAGGATGAGCACACGGCCGAAGCCAGGTTCATCGACCGTCACATCGGAGGAGGGTAATCGATGACGGCATACTGGTCTCCCGAGTGGCAGGCGGGCGTGGTGGCGTGGGTTCGGGCGCCACAGCCGACTGCCTCGGGCCTCTAGCTCAATTGGCAGAGCAGCGGACTTTTAATCCGCGGGTTACGGGTTCGATTCCCGTGGGGCCCACTTCGGCAACTGTAATCCTTCGGTTGATTCCGGACGTTTGGGCTTCGGTTGATACCGGACGGTGTTTCGGGTGATGGGTTACACCTACATCGGGTGATTGGTGACACTCCCGTTCATGAGGGAGTTGTCTGTGGCTGAGCAGCGGTATGAGGCCGTGTGGGCGGTGCTCGCCGACGGCGAGACGGTGACGGATGTGGCGGCCCGGTTCGGGGTGGCGCGTAAGACGGTGCATGCGTGGCTGGGCAGGTATGAGGCCGGTGGTCTGGAGAATTTGGCGGATCGGTCGCATCGGCCGCGTTCGTGTCCGCATCAGATGCCGGCTTTGGTTGAGGTGGCGTTGGTGGAGTTGCGGCTAGCCCATCCGTGGTGGGGCCGCGCAGGTTGCGCTTCGAGCTGGTCAAGCGGGGCGTTGACCCGGTGGTGTCGGAGTCGGCGGTCTACCGTGCCTTGGTCAGGTTGAACCTGATCGACCCGGCCGCTCGGCGTCCGCGTGATCGTAGGTGGAAACGTTGGGAACGCGGGGCGCCGATGGAGCTGTGGCAGATGGACGTGGTCGGCGGGTTCGTGCTGGCTGATGGCACCCGGGCCAAGGCGCTGACCGGCGTTGACGACCATTCCCGGTTCTGTGTCAGCGCGTACTTGATGACCCGAGAGAGTGCACAGAAGGTGTGTGCCGGGCTGACCCAGCCGCTGCGCGCCCACGGAGTGCCCGAGCAGATCCTGACCGACAACGGCAAGGTCCTTCACCGGCCGGTTCGGGCACCCGCCGGTCGAGGTGCTCTTCGACCGGATCTGCCCAGGCGAAACTCAACAGGCCCACTTGTAAGGGCCAGGTCAGCGGCTAGATCGTAATGACGGAAGATCCGCAACCGTCTCAGCTGTCCGCAGATTGTCCGCAGCAGCATTCTCGATGCGATCCGCAAGGGCGGTCACGTCATTGCTGACTCCGGCACGCGGGCCGCCTAGCTGCCCTGCTTGGCGATGGTGGTTTCCCACTGTTGGCGCAGGGGGTGTTCGGCCGGGCCGTCCTCGGTGATGATGCGCAGGATGCGGTCCATGAGGCGGTCGCGGGCCGCGTCAAGGTCGACCTGCTCGCGAGTGTCGGGACGGTAGGTGTCGACGGCGCCGAGCTGGAGCGTGCCGTTGCGGATCAGCAAGTTCTCCATCGCGCGGACGCGCTGGCTCACCACGTGCAGTTCGGTACCGAGCTGGAGGACGAGGTCGACCAGTTTGGAGACGTGTGGGCTGCCGAAGTAGTCGTACTCCGGCGTGGTCATGCGGCCATCTCCGCCGGCTTCGTCGCGGACAGGACCGCCCAAGGGAAGTGCCACTCCGTGCGAGTGCCCCAGCCGTCGGGGCTCACGCCATTGGCCCGCTCGTCGAACGGGGTCCAGTGCGCGTCGCTGAGGCCGGCGCGCTGGCACGCGGCTATCACGTCGGTGGCGAACAGGGCCCGGAAGTACGGCTCGTTGTTGCGTTCGGCGTGTTCATAGACGGTCACGTCGCGCACCGGGTCGCCGGTGAGCTGGAACTCCAGAAAGCGCAGTGCGCCGCCGGGCTTGAGCAGGCGGGCGGCCTCGGCGATGACGGCTTCGATGGCCTGGCCGGGCATCTCGTGCAGCACCATGGTGCCGGTGACCACGTCGCAAGAGGCATCTTGCAGGCCGGTCGCTTGGGCATCGGCCTGCCGGTAGGCGATGGGCAGCTGCTCGGCCTCGGCCTCGGCGTGCGCTAGGCGCAACCCGGGGGCGGCCAGGTCAAGGCCGATGATCTCGGCGCCAGGGTAGCGGGCTACCAGCGGCCGGGTGCTCTTGCCGAAGCCGCAGCCGACGTCGACGACCCGCGTGGCGCTGGGGATGTCAGGAAGCGCGGTCTGGGCGAACAGTCGGTGGAATTTGTAGCCGTCGTTGTCGCGCAGCATGACGACCCGCGCGCCCATCTCGTACACATAGGCCGACATGTCGTCGGAGTGGAAGCTGCCGGGTTGGATGTGGATGTCATAGGCGGTGTACCAGCCGGGCAGCAGCAGGCCTGGGTCCAGGGTGAGCGTGCCGTGGCCCTGCATCGGCACCGATTCCAGGTCGGCCAGCAGCTCCTCCCGGCGGCCGACGACGGCGTCGCCCGCCAGCCGCCACATGAGCTTCTGCTGGGCGCGCTCGACGTGGCTGAACCAGGGGTAGGTGGGCAGCGAGTGCAGCGTTGGCTCCACTTCTGCCACGGTGGCCCCCGAGGCACCGGTGGCCGCGAACTCGGCGGTGAGGGCGGGGTAGACGGTGTCGGCCCATCCCTTGCGTAGCGCCACGGCGAAGTCCACCGCCGAGCGCTCGTCGAGCGTCAGACGGTCCTCGATGTCGATCATCAGTGCCTCCCTGCGGTTCAGCCGACCCGCGCTGGTCCACGGTGCCGGTCTGCGGTCCAGCCATGTGTTGCTTCACGACATCACGCCGTTCGGATGAACGGAACGGCGTTTCGACACGCTGACCAAAGTCTTCGGCGCGACGGGGGGCTTGTCAAGACCTGATCAGTGGGCGCGGTCGATGACCTCTCGGGCGCTGCGCGCCACGGCCTGATCGATGAACCGTCCGTCGGCGGTGAGCGCGACCCCGGATCCCTGTGACTGCGCGGCTGCGAGTCGGTCCAGGACATCGCGCGCGGCCGCGAGCTGTTCGGCCGACGGGCTGAAGGCCGTGTTGATCACCGCTACCTGCGCCGGGTGGATCGCCGTCCGCGCCCGGAAGCCCTGGCGCAGCAGCAGCCGCGTGGTGTGCTGCAGCAGGTCGGCGTCGCGCACCGCCGTCTCCACCGGTCCCACCGGGGGCAAGATCCCGGCCGCCGCCGAGGCCACCACGATGCGCGACCGCAACGGCCAGAGCTCCTCCCTGTCTGGGCCTGGCTGCAGCCCCAGTTCGCCGGCCAGGTCTGCCTCGCCGATCGCGATCCGTACGACGCGAGGGCCGGCGGCGACCTGCTCGGCCGCGAGCACGCCGCGCGCGGTCTCGATGATGCCCAGGACCGCGACGCTGCCACGCGGCATGCCGGCCGCCTGCTCCGCGTCGGTCAGGAGCCGGTCCAGCTCGCCGAGCAGCGCCGGCTCGGCCTTCGGGAGGACCACCCCCGACAGCGCGGGGCCGGTGACCGCGGCGACGTCGTCGGCGAGGGTCTCGACATTGACGCGCACCCACCACTGCACGCCGTTCGCTGCTCGGGTCAGGAAGCGGCCGACCGACTCGCGCGCCGCTGGCTTCGCCGCGCCGGCGACGGCGTCCTCGAGGTCGAGGATGAGTGCGTCGGCGCCCAGGTCGGCGGCCTTGGCCAGCTTGTCCGGCTGGTCACCCGGGACGTAGAGGTAGCTGCGGGGCGCGCGGCCCATGCGTCAGCGCCGGGTCGGGCGGGAGAGGTAGCGGCCGGCGGGCTCGCCGACGACCTTGCCGGCCTCCAGGATCCGCTCGCCGCGCAGGAAGGTGTCGGTGACCTTCGCGGTCAGCTCGAAGCCCTCGAACGGCGTGTACTCCTGGCTGGACTCCGAGTCGGCGGCACGGACGGTCCAGTTGACGTCCGGGTCGACCAGCGCGATGTCGGCGTCGAAGCCCTCCTCGATGGCGCCCTTGGTCCGCAGCCCGAAGCGCTGCGCCGGGTTCCACGCGGTCAGCGCCGCGACCCGGCCGAGCGACAGACCGCGCTTGCGGCCCTCGCTGACCATGCCGGCCAGCAGGTACTCGGTGCCGCCGAAGCCGGACTTGGCGAGGAACACGTCGTCGCGTGGCTGCGCCGAACTTCATCTCGTCGCGGCAGCAGGCGTGGTCGCTGACCACCCAGTCGATCTTGCCGTCGAGCAGGTGACTCCACAGCGCCTCGACGTCGCTCGCGCGGCGCAGCGGCGGGTTCACCTTGCCGCCGATGCCCGCGGCGGTGTCGAAGTCGGCGAGCAGGTGCCCGACGGTCACCTCGCGGCGGAAGTCGATGTGCGGGAACGCCTTCGCCATCCGCAGCGCCGCGTCCATCGCCTTGCGCCGAGGAAAGGTGCAGCAGGTTGATCGTGGGGCAGCCCGGTCTCGTGCGCGAGGTAGGAGGCGATGGTGACCGCCAGCCCCTCGGAGTGCGGCGGCCGGGAGGCGCGAGTATGCCTCCAGCCCGGTGAGCGTGCCCTCCTCCTCGACCATCTTGGTGTAGGCGCGTCATGATCTCGGCGGTCTCGCAGTGCAGCGACAGCGAGATCTGGTCGGCCAGCTCCGGGAACTTCTCCCGGGCCTCCTGCATGCCGCGCATGACGAACTCGAAGTGCGCGTAGTCGTACCGCTCGTCCTCGGGGGTCATGAGGAACGAGCTCTGGTCGGTGGAGCGGCCGTGCAGGCCGTGGCTGCCGTAGAACATGAAGATCTTGAACGAGGTGACACCGTGCTCGCTGACGAGCGAGGGGATCTCCTCGATGTGCTTCTTCATCATCGGCGCGAGGTGGAAGGCGTAGTCGACGTAGGCCCGGCCCTCGCGACGACGCCAGCACCTCGGGGAAAAAGTCGGCGTACGGGCCGCCCTTGTTCAGGTAGTACTGCCCGGTGCGCATGTAGGTCATCGCGGTCGTCACGCCGCCCTGAGCGCACGCGCGGCTCTCGGTAGCGGTGTCGTCGGACAGCGGGTTGTAGATGCCCCAGTGCTGGTGGGCGTCGACCACGCCGGGGAACGCGAGCTTGCCGCCGCCGTCGACCACCGTCCGCGCCTCGGCGGCGTCCATGCCGGGCGCGACGCGCGCGATCTTCCCGTCGGTGACGGCGATGTCGGCGCTCTCGGGCTCGTCGCGGTCGTGGCGGACGACGCGGACGTTGCGAGACGATCAGGTCGTAGGTCATTCGGTTCCTCCTGGGTGCTGGGTCCGGACGGGTCGAGCTGGTGGGCTCGGTGAGCCGGCGCAGCGGCGCGAGTACGGCGGCGATGTCATCGGCCGCGTCGAGACGCAGCACGCTCTCCTGCAGCTGCCCGGCGGCCTGGTCATCGAGCCGGCCGGCGACGTTGTCGGGGAACTTCGCGGTCAGCTCGGCGTCGGTCAGCGGCTGGCTGCGGGCCGCCGCGATTGACCAGCACCTCCTCGGTCCAACTCCCGGCCGTCGTCGGTGCGCACGGTGACGACGGCGGGGAACTGGTTCGGGAAGATCTCGTCGCAGCGCGGCGTCGGCGACGACGTCGACGTGGCCATCAGCGCGCGACGGCGCCGGGTCGCGGCGAGCGCGTCGGCTGTAGTCGGCGAGCCCGGCGCCGAGGCCGCGCCGCCGAGAAGCCCGGCGACCACGGCGTAGGGGCCGCTGAACTGGGCCTGGTAGCCGGTCTCCGGCGCGCGCTTGACCTCGATCGGCTCGCCGATCGTGCGGATGACCGCGCTCGGCACGCCGCAGGTCTATCGCCTCGATGGACTCCACGGGCGACACCCTGTAGCGCGCAGCGCGCGGCCCGCGTCGACAGCGGCGTGGGTGAAGTGGTTGGCCGGGTAGGGCTTGAAGAAGATGCCGGGCACAGCCCACTCCTCGCCGAGCCCGTCGGTGACCTGCGCGAGGTCGAACTGGCCGCGCAGGAACGCCTGGAAGAAGCCGAACCGGCCTTCGAGCACGGTCGGCGGCCCGGTGAAGCCGTGCCGCACCAGCTGCGCCGCGGTGACCGCGGCGTGCGCAGCCCACCCGCAGTGCAGCCGCTTCACCGTGCCGCCAGTGCGGTTGGCCTCGATGATCCCGGACGCGAACGACGCCAGTGACCGCGAGTGCCTCGCGGACGCCGTCGGCGCCCAGTCCCAGGAGCATGGCGGCGGCGGCCGCGCCGCCCATCGCGCCGCAGATGGAGGTGGCGTGCTGGCCGTGCTCGAAGAACACCGAGTTGCCGCAGGTCCGAGTCGTAGCCGGCCATGCCGAGTCGAACGGAGACCTCGAGCCCGACCGCTATCGCGCCACCGTCTGCGCGCCGTTGGCGCCGCCGGCCTCGGCCGCGGCGAGGGCGGCGGGCACCACGGTGGCGCTCGGGTGCAGCACCGACGGCAGATGCGTGTCGTCGTAGTCCAGGGAGTGCGCGAGCACACCGTTGAGCGAATGCGGCCTGCGCGGCCGGCACCAGCCTCGGGCACGCCCACGCCGGGCGCCTGCCCGGCGCCGCCCTGCTCCCGGACGAAGGCGACCGCGCCGCGGCTGGTCGGCAACCGGTGCGCGGCCACGCAGAGCCCGAGGACGTCGAGCACCCGCTGCCGCACGCTCGCGATGACCTCGTCCGGGACGCCGCTTATCGCCCGACTGGGCGGCGAACTCGGCCAGCTGCTGGGCGAGGGTGGTCGGATCAGCCACGGGTGATCACCGCCAGCGGCCGGACCGGCGAGCCGGTGGCGCCGAAGATGGGCAGCGGCGACAGGACGAACAGGAACTCGTGCACGGCGTCGGAGGCGAGTTCCTCCAGCGCCATCGTCTCGATGATGTAGATGCCGTGTTCGACCAGCAGCACCCGGTGGGCGGGCAGCACGCTGTGTCCCGCACCCGGCGACAGGCACTCGAAAGCGATGGTGTCGGCGCCCACCGCGTGCGCTCCGCGCTCGGCCAGCCAGCCCGCGCCGATCTCGCCCACCCCGGGCACCCCGCCGGAGACGCCGATGTAGGCGTTCGGGTCCGGGTCGGCGAAGTGCCGGCCCCAGCCGCTGCGGATCAGCACGACGTCGCCCGGCTGCACCGGGGTGCCCTGCTTCTGCTCGGCAGCCGCTAGGTCGTCGGGGGTGATCTCGTAGCCGGGATCGCAGCCCTCGGGGGTGCCGAGCGCTCTGGGCACGTCGAGCAGCACGCCGCGGCGGACCATCGGGTCGATGGTGTGCACGCCCAGCTCGACGTACTTGCCGCCCCGGCCAGCCTCGTTGGCGTCGGCCCCGCCGAAGAGCCTGCCGTTGTGCGACACGTGGGCCAGGGCGTCGATGTGGGTGCCGACGTGCGTGCCCATGGAGATCATGTCGTTTGCCGCCGAGCCGCCGTCCGGACGCACCATGTCGCCGTGCCGGCGGGGAAGGGTGTGCCAGAAGGCAGGGTGGTTGGGCGACTGCGGCATGCCGACGGTCAGCGGGCGGCCGAGGTCGTAGGTACGCAGCGGGCCGGCGATCGCGGCGAGCAGTGGGTCTGTGTGTGTGGTCACGGCGGCGTCCCTCGGGTTCGGCTGCGGGATGGCACGGAGTGGAACGGATTCAGGCGATGACCTGCCGTCCGCGCAGGTCGGTCAGCGTGTCGGCGTCGTAGCCGAGAGGGCCCAGGACCTCGTCGGTGTCGGCGCCCAGCGGGCGGCCGGAGAAGCGGATGCGTCCCGGCGTCTCGGACATCCGCCACATCACGTTGTGCATGAGCACCTCGCCGAGGTCGTCGTCCTCGACGGTGGTGAGCATGCTCGTGGCGCGGACGTGCTCGTCCTCCACCAGGTCGCGCGCTGTATAGACGGGAGCGATCGCTGCGCCGGCGTCCTCGAAGGCGCTCACCACCTCGTCGCGGGTGCGCTCGGCGATCCAGCCGCCGACCATGTCGTCGAGCAGGTCGGCGTGCTGCACCCGCTGGCCGCCGGTGCGAAACCAGGGCTCGTCGATGACCTCCGGGTGGCCGACCAGTCGCATGACCCGCTCTGCGATGACCTGGGCGCTGGTGGAGACCGCTACCCAGCTGCCGTCCATGGTGCGGTAGGTGTTGCGGGGTGCGTTGTAGGTCGAGCGGTTGCCGTGCCGCATGCCCACTTCCCCGGTTTGCTGGTAGACCGTTGGGCCGGGACCGACCGCGGTCATGATCGGCTCGAGCAAGCTCATGTCGATGACCTGGCCCTTGCCGCCGTTGATCTGGCGGGCCAGCAGCGCCATCGACACCGCGGAGGAGGCCGCGATGCCACAGATGCTGTCGGCCAGGCCGAACGCCGGAAGCGTGGGTGGGCCGTCGGACTGGCCGGTGAGGTGGGCGAAGCCACTCATCGCCTCGGCCAGGGTGCCGAAGCCGGGGCGGGCGGCGTAGGGGCCAGTCTGGCCGAAGCCGGTCACCCGCACCAGCACCAGGCCGGGGCTGCCAGCGAACAGTACGTCGGGGCCGAGGCCCCAACGCTCCAACGTGCCGGGGCGAAAGTTCTCTACGACCACGTCGGCGGTGGCCGCCAGCTTGCGGAAGACCTCCGCGCCCTCGGGGCACGAAAGCGACAGGCCGATCGTCCGCTTGTTGCGGGAGATCTCCTTCCACCACAGCGAGACGCCGTCCTTCGCCCGCCCGTGGCCGCGCATGCTGTCCCCGGCCAGCGGGTGCTCGATCTTGATCACGTCGGCGCCGAAGTCCCCGAGGATCTGCGTGCAGAGCGGTCCGGCCAGGACGGTCGAGACATCGATGACCCTCAGCCCCGCGAGTGGGCCGTCCCCCATCCGATCCTCCTGCTGTTCGGCCGGTCGAAACGCCGTTCCGCTGAGAGGCTAGTCGTCGGCCGATCGAGGCGTCAACGGCGACTGCGGGCGAACGAGCGTGCTCACTCCGGGGCGTCGAGCAGGACGCCCAGTACCGAGCGGACGAACCGGTCGCGCGCTTGCGTGTCGAACCGGTAGTCGGGTTCCCTGCGGATCTCGTCGGGCGAGGTGATGACCGCGGTCCCGACCAGTTGGGACTCCACCTCCTGCAGGCGGCGTTTGACCACCCACAGCTCCGCCGCCAGCTGCATGCAGATGTGCATGAGCTGGTCGTCGGCATCGTGGCGCAGCAGGCGGGGGAGGGGCTCAGAGGCCTCCACTCGCCAGGAGTTCGGACTGCTCATGCCACGCACGTCCAGGTCTTGGTGTAGCCGGGCACGCCGGCCACCGTGGAGAACAGCTCGTGCAGCAGATCTTCCAGGCCGGAGTGGATGAAGTCGTAGGAGTACGGCTCGCCGTTGAAGTACGTGTCGAAGTCGCGATTGAAGGCGATCCACGGATCCGGTGGTGCGGCCGCGGGCGGCATGTCGTGGATCACCAGTACGCCGCCGGGCCGCAGGACCCGGCGTGCCTCGCGGACCGCGGTCCGGCCGGTCTCGACCGGCATCTCGTGCAGCAGCGTGCTCATGTAGACCACGTCCATGCTGCCGGCGTCGAACCGCAGATCTTCGGCCAGCTGCTGCCCGAACTGGACGTCGACACCGAGCTTGACCGCGCGCGCGTGGGCATACCTCAGCAGCGGCGCCGAGGCATCGATGCCCCAGACCTCGGCGTGCGGCCATCGCTGCTTGAAGGCGACCGTCCCGGCCCCGATGGAGGAGGCGAGGTCGAGCGTTGCGCGCACCACGCCATCGGCGGGTTCGGGCAGCTCCCAGATCCGCTGGGCCTTGGCCTCGTCGTGATCGTTGTTGCCCGTATGGAAGACCTTGGTGCCGTAGTGGTAGTGGTACCCGGCCAGTGGGTCCTCGTGGTACCCGCCGGGCTGGCGGTGGTAGTGCACGGATGCGTAGTAGTCCGGGTAGACCCAGTCCGGGTCCAGGTGCAGCGATCCCGGCCCGCGCCGGGACAGCTCGTCGAGTTCGCGCTCCAGCTCGACCCGACGCGACTCGTAGGAGGCCACCACCCGAGCCCAGTTCATCCCCTGCGTGCTGTGCAGCAGCCGGTTGCGGGTGCCGACGATCGGGATCGCCCCCGCGGTGGAGCGCAGCTGTTCGAGCCCGGCCACTCCGTCGGAGCACCGCTCCCGCACCACGGCCGCGGCGCGGGGGGTGAGTTCGCGCAAGGCGAAGGCCCGTGCCGCCTCCACGAAATCGAGATAGCTCTCGTCGTCGAACCGGGTCAGCGCGGTCATCGTGCCGATCTGGCCGCGGTCCATCGTGCTCGGTGCCACCGTTCTCGTGGTTTCGCTGCTCATCGGCCTTTCTCCTCTGCTCTGAGCCCGCCGCGCGGGACCTGAACGATGCTGATGGGTCAGAACGGGTCGCAGCCGCAGCCGGGAGCCGGCCGGAGCTGCGCGAGGTGTGGCGGCAGGATCGGCTGCGGCTCGGGTTCCCAGCTGAACGGCACTTCGTGCTGGGTGTACTCAGTGCTGAGCGGGCCGCCCACGGTGCGGAACAGCATCAGGTTGCCGGTCAGCGACCCGAAGGGACCGTGCCACTCCTCCGGCGGGCGCCAGAAGTACGCGCCGGCTCGCATTTCGCCGACGTGGCCGACCAGCGCGCCAGAAAGGAGGAACATCTCCTCCACGACCGGGTGCCGCTCCGGGCGAGCGCCGGACCGCAACGGCATCGTGCCGAGCAGCCACGTCTCGTCGCCGGTGACGGGGTCCCGTCGAAGCCACTTGCGGCCGGCGCCCGGCGGGAACTTCGGATGGAAGTCGCCCCCCCATGTGCCTTGCAGCCCGTCCACTTGCTCGATGAGCCGTTCGGCGTCCGGCTCGGGCTTCGGGCCCGAGATGGCGCCAGCCAGGTCCCCGGAGAAGAAGGTCAGCACCACCGCGCCTGCGACCGAGCGCATGCCCTGCCGGGCGTGGCCGGCCGGCAGATGTGCGTACGAGTAGCGCCCGTGGCACACCGCGCCGACCTCGAGATCGCCGCGCAGGACGAGAAGTTCCTCGTCCACGGCGAGGACCTCGCCGTGGACCAATTGCCAGCCGGGCGGGTAGCGCAGCAGCAGGCTGCACGCGCCGGTCGTCTCATCGCGGCTGAGCACCTTCACCTCCGCGCCGGACCGGGCTCCCGCGCTCCAGTCCAGCTGCTGGGCCTGGAAGAACTCGATGAACGGTCGCGTCACGGTGCCACCTCTCGAGGAGTCAGTGACAGGTCGCGGTGACCAGTCAGTGGTCCGGGGAGCTCGCCTGGGTAGTGGCAGGCAACCCGGCGTCCGGCACCGATCGGTGCCAGCGGCGGGGAATCGGTGGCGCACCTCGGACGGGCGATCGGGCATCGGGGGTGGAAGGCACAGCCGGGGGGTCGGGACATCGCCGACGGCGGGCTGCCGCTGAGCACGATTCTCTCGGTGCGATCGGTCCGCCCCAGCGCCGGAGCTGCCGAGAGCAGAGCCGCCGTGTACGGATGTTGCGGCGAGGTGAGCAGGTCGTCTGAGGGCGACTCCTCGACGACGCGGCCGAGGTACATCACGACGACGCGGTCAGCCAGGTGGTGCACCAGAGGGAGGTCGTGGGAGATCAGCAGCAGCGCGATATCGCGCTCGGCCTGGAGGTCGCGCAGCAGGTTGACGATCTGCGCCTGCACCGAGACGTCGAGCGCGGAGACCGGCTCGTCGGCGACCAGCACGGACGGGCCGAGGGCCAGGGCCCGGGCGATGGCGATCCGTTGCCGCTGCCCGCCGGAGAACTGGCCAGGGCGCCGGTCGAGAGCCGAGACGTCCAGACCGACGTCCTGCAGCAGGGCGCTCGCCCTTTCCCGGCGGCTGGCGCGGGAGCGCTCGCCATGCGCGCGCAGGGGCTCGCCGAGGATGTCTGCGATCGACATCGTGGGGTCCAGGCTCGAGTACGGATCCTGAAAGACCATCTGGACCTCGCGCCGGAAGCCGGAAAGCGACTTCTCCGGCAGGTCGGTGATGTCCGTGCCATGGAATCTGATCCGGCCCGACGTGGGACGACGGGCACGCATCATCGCCATGGCCAGGGTCGTCTTGCCCGAGCCCGACTCTCCGACGACGGCGACGGCCTCCCCGGCATAGGTCGCCAGATCCACCCGGTCGACTGCGTGCAGCGGTCTTCCGCCGCTCACGAACGTGACGCTGAGCTCCTCCGCCTCGAGCAGGGCCGCGTCCACCCGGGACGTCATAGCAACCCTCCGCGCTGTGGGTTCCAACAAGCCACCCCGTCGACGAGCGGGGGCTCTTCGCTGCGGCTGCGATCAGTCGCGTATGCGCACCGTGGTGCGAAGCGGCAGCCCGTCGTCTCCTCCATCAGCGTCGGAGGCGCCCCCGGGATCGGCTGCAGGCTCGGCCGGCTGGGATCGAACCGGGGGACCGCCTTCAACAGTCCGCGGGTGTAGGGATGCCGCGGGCTGGCGAGGATCTCCTCGACGCTGCCGTGCTCGACGATGTTGCCGGCGTACACGACAACGACCCGTTCGCAGACGTCGGCGGCCACTGCGAGGTCATGGGTGATGAGGACCAGCGCCGCGTCCCCAAGGCCTTCCTTCAAGACGTCGAGGATCTGCGCCTGGATGGTGGCGTCCAGCGCGGTGGTCGGTTCGTCGGCAATGACCAGACGCGGGCGGTTGACGATGGCCAGGGCGATCATGACCCGCTGCCGGAGACCGCCGGAGAGCTGGTGCGGATAGGCCTTCAGCCGCTCCTCCGGGACGGGAACCCCCACGACGTGCAGGGCCTCGAGCACCCGGTGCCGAGCCTCTGTCTTCGAAAGCTGGTTATGCCGCCGCACCGATTCGACCAGCTGGCTCCCGATGCTGCGGACCGGGTTCAGCGAGGTCAACGGCTCCTGGAACACCATCGAGGCGTCGCCGCCGCGCAGCCGCTGCATCCGCGACGCGGGCGCGGAAAGCACATCGACGCCGGTGACTTCGACCGAACCCTCCAACTGCGCCTGCTTCGGCTGGATGCCGAGGAGGGTGAGGGCCAGCATCGTCTTCCCGGAACCGGACTCGCCCACGATCGCGAGCCGCTCGCCAGCGTGGACGGTGAGGGACATCCCCCGGATCACCGGCCGGTAGCCAGCCGACGTGGGGAAGGAAACCCGAAGGTCCTGCACGGCCACGATCGGATCGTCGATGATCGACCGCGTTCCGACCGGATCGGCGGACATTACGTGCCACCTCTTTCGTTGCGGAGGTGCGACCTCGACGTGAGCCCGTCGCCGACGAAGTTGGCAGCGAGGACGGCCAGCACGATCGCTACCGCGGGAGCGATCATCTGCCAGGGAGCGACGCTGAGGTAGGCACGGCTTTCGGACAGCATGTTTCCCCACGTCGGTGTGCCCAGAGGTGCGCCCAGCCCGAGGAAGGACAGCCCACTCTCGGCCACCAGCATCTCGGCGAACATGAAGGCCACCACCACCAGGGCCGTGGGACGCAGCGCGGGGAGCACGTGTGTCAGGACCGAACGCAGCGAGCGGACCCCCATGAGACGCGCGGCGACTACGTACTCGCGTTCCCGCAACGACAGGGTCTGGGCGTAGACGACGCGGGCGATGGTGGGCCAGTTCACCAGCCCCAGAGTGAGCACCAGCGGCCAGAACCCGCGGCCGACCACCGAGATGAAGGTCAGCGCGGTGACCAGGTACGGGAACGAGATGCCGACATCGATGGCTCGGGTGAGGACGGCGCGGATCTTGCCGCTGTGCCAGGCCGCACTGACCCCGAGGACGGTGCCGATGAGCAGGCCGATCAGCGTCGCCATGGCAGCGATGCTCAGCGACCAACGGAACCCGGCCACGACTCTGGCCAGGACGTCGCGGCCCAACGAGTCGGTGCCGAGGACGTGTTCGGCGCTGGGCGCCTGGAGTCGGGCGGCGAGGTCCGTGGCGTCCGGGTCGAGGGCGAGCAGCGGCGCAATGAGCGCCACCACGAGCATGAACCCGCCGATCGCCAGGCCGGCGCGGAGCAGCCACGGTGCGGGCGGGCCACCACCGAACCGCATCACCCGGCGCGTCAGCGGTGTGCGGACCACGGGCTCGCCCCCGGTGGCCCCGCGCGCCCGGTCGTCCCGGTCCGGCTTGATGCGCTGTGCGGGTACGGCCATCAGACCTGCCCTTTGCGCAGTCGTGGATCGGCGAACTGGAAGACCAGGTCGAGCAGCGCGTTGACAAGGAAGACCAGCGTGGCCACGACGAAGATCGCCGCCTGCACGACCGGGAAGTTCAGGTTCGTCACCGAGTCGACCAGCAACAGGCCAAGTCCCGGCCAGGCGAAGATGAATTCGGTGAGGACCGAGCCCGACAGCAGGAACGCGAACTGGGCGCCGAGCATCGCCGTGGTCGCCAACAAACCGTTGGGCAGCGCGTGCCGGGCCAGGAGGGTGCGAGGAGCGGCGCCGTTCGCCAGCGCCGTCCGCACGTAGTCCTGGCGCGTCGCCTCACCCACGCTCGCGGCCACGACGCGAATCAGCTGCGGCATCATGAAAAACGCCAGCGTGAGGGTGGGCAGCACCGAGGAGGCCGGCGACGCGTTGGCCACGGAAGGCAGCAGTCCCAGCTGCACCGTGAAGATCTGGATCAGCATCAGCCCGACCACGTAGGCCGGGATGCCCTGCGCCACGCTGACCACACCGCTCACCACTCGGCGCTCCGGCCGGTCCGGGCGCGCGCCGAGCCACGCCCCGATCGGGATGGCCAGCAGCGTGTTCACAACGATCGCCAGGCCGGCCAGCTGCAGCGTGGCGGGCAGAGCCGCGAACACTGACTCCAGAGCGCTCCGGCCGCTGGTGAGGGAGGTGCCGAAGTCCAGCCGCAGGATGCCACCGATGAAGATCAGGTACTGGATGATCACCGGTCGGTCGAGGCCGTACTGGGCCTCGATCTGGGCGATCATCTCCGGGCTCGCGTCCTCGCCGGCCAGCACGACAGCGGGGTTGCCGGAGGCGCGGAGCAGGATGAACAGGATCGTGGAGATCGCCCACAGCAGGACGGCCAGCTGCACGACGCGGGGCCACACGACGGCCCATGCGCGGCGAGCTGCCGAAGGAGCCGGCGGCGCCTGACCAAAATCAGGCGCCACCGGCAGGGCGCTGGATAACTGAGTCACATCGCCCTTCGCACGCGTTCGACTCGACGGCGGGTCAGTTGACCGTCATCCGGTCGTACTGGATGACACGGTTGGCCGCCTCGTAGCCCTCCACATTGTCGGCCGTCGCGTTGACGTCGACCTGCTCCACGAGCAGCAGGGACGGCGGGTTCTCCTGCATCTGCTCGCCGATCTGGAACAGGATCTGTTCGCGGGCGTCGGCGTCGAACTCGTTGTTCGCCTCGTCGATCAGCGGCATGACCTCCTGGTCGCAGAAGAAGGCGGGCTGTTTGGCGCACGAGAAGATCACGAACGGGCGGATCGCGTCCGAGGCCGGCGCGGTGTTCCATGACAGCCCGAACGTGTCGCCGGTCCAGCCGTTGGTCGTGTAGAGCTCGAGCCACTGACTGAACGGCATTTGCCGCAGCTCCAGGTCGACGCCAACCTCGGCCAGGTCGGCGGCGGTGGCCTGGTAGATCTCCGCATCCGCGGCATAGGTCCCGACAACGACGTCGGCCACCAGCTGGAGCCCGTCCCCGTAACCGGCCTCTTCGAGGAGTTCCCGGGCGCGATCGGGGTCGTAGGGGAACCCCTCCAAGTCTGGGTTGAAGCCGAACGCGGTCGGTGTCACACCCTGAGTCGCCGGGTTCGCCAGGCCACCTAGGAGCGACTCGGCCATCGCGGCCTTGTCGACTGCGTAGTTCAGAGCTTCGCGCACGCGTGCATCTACAACCGGGCCGCCGCCCTGCTCGTAGAACGCCAGGGACATGACCTGCGGGGCCGGACTGGTGTGCGCGGTGGCCCCGGACTGCTCGACGAGCGGCAGCTGGTCAGGCGCGAGGTTGATCGCCATGTCGACCTGGCCGGACTGGAGAGCCTGCACCCGCGAGGCCGGCTCGGCGAGCTTGATCAGCTCCAGCGCGTCGACCTGCGGCGCGCGCCACGACTCCTCGAACGCCACGAGTTCGACTCGGTTGGCGTCGATCGACTCGACTATGAAGGAGCCGGTTCCGACCGGTGCGGAGGCGAATCCCTCGGGGCCAAGGTCCGCCCATGCCTGCGGCGCAACGACACTCATGGCCGCCAGCCGGGCCGGCAGGACTGGATCGGGCTCTTCGGTCTCGATCGCCACCGTGGCATCGTCAACGACTTCTGCGCCGGCGATGACGTCGAGCTCACCTCCGACGACAGAGGCGGCACCGGCCTCGCTGATCAGGTAGTCCACGGTGGCCTTCACCGCTGCTGCGTCAAAGGCCTCGCCGTTGGAGAACTCCACGCCCTCGCGCAGCGAGAACTGCCACGTGGTCGGGGACGTGTTTTCCCACGACTCGGCCAGCGACCCTTGGACGGCGCCCTCCTCGTCAAGGAGGGTCAGCGAGTCGAAGATGGCACTCCACGTGAAGACGCCGGGGGAGCCGACGCCCGTGTACGGGTTACCGAGCCCGGGCGGCAGGTTGTGCACCCCGACCCGGAGCGTCCCACCGGACGCAGCGTCGGAGGACGATTCCTCCTCGCCCCCGGAGGTGGCCGGGGAGCAAGCGTTCAGCGCGATGGCGGCAACCGCTGCCGCGGTCGCGAACCTACCTCGAGAGGCTCGGCGCATCTCTTCTCCTGTTCGTCTTAGCGGAACGGCGTACCGCCTATGAAGCCAGCATGGTCACCTCCGGCAATGGACGTCAAGAGCGAGACACAAGTCGCTTGACCGAGCAGCACCATTGCGGGGCCGTTCGAGGGTCATGCCGCCGGAATGACTTCGAGCAGCCCACCGTCGGCCATCGCCAGCGCGTGGGCGTCGCGCCCGAGCACGCTGACCGCCAGGATCCCGCAGGCCGGCACGCCTGCCCGGGCCGGCCGCGGCTCGGCCTCCGACGGGTACTGGTCGAACTCGAAGGCGTGCCGCCCTTGGAGCTGGAGCGAGCTGATGCGGTGCATGGAGTTCCCCGGCAGGCCGAACTGACGGTTGAGCACGCCGATGGCGACCTCCCGGTCACTGGCACGCCGGACGTCAAACCTCGTCTCCACCGCGCCGCGCGCAGCGGCAAGGTCGCGCGTGGCATAGACGCAGATGAAAATCTCGGGGAACGGCGTCGGCCGCGGTAGATCGAAGTTCGGCAGCTCCCCTTGGATCTGCGTGAGGTACACCGTGTCCCCGTCCCGACCGGCCAGCTGCGCGGCCACCAGCGGCATCTGGCGTCCGACGTTCTGCAGCACCGTCGGCCGGTTCAACACCTCGAACCCCGCGCGCTCCGCGCGGCGGACGGCGGTGTGCACGTCCGGCACCTGGAACTCAAGCGCGGCCCACCCGTACGTCCGCAGCGCAGCGACTCGTGGGGCGGCGGGATGCTCCACCAGTTGGACGACTGGCTGACCGGCTGCGCCGGACCCCAGTTCGGTGGTCGGCATGCCAGCGAGTCCGGGCGTTCCCAGGATCCTCGCCCGCGATGCTCGCATCGGATGCCGGTCCCGCGTCTCCCGCCAGCCCAGGCCAGTCGTGTACCGCGCCGCCGTCCCGTCCAGATCCGTGGTCACCACCGTGGCAGCGACGATCGGACCGATGCCCTGCCGCGGCGTCATCGGTTTCCGTGGGTGGCCATGGCTGTCGACTCCTCCGTGGTCCGGCGGACCTGCTCCGCGGAATGGTCCGTCGGGACGTTGTCGAGGTGGGAGCCGGGGTGTGCGAGGTCGGCGCCGGCGGATTCGCGACATGCGTTGACGGGGGTGCGGAATGACTCTACGTTCCGATGAGCTGAACACCGTACGACGCGTCCGAACGTCGGCGGTGCGGCCGACACACCGTCCCTCCGGCAGGAGTCACCCCGTGAGCCTGGTTCACTCCCCGATAGACGGTCAGGTCCTGGCTGATGTCCCTGTCTCGTCGGCCGCTGAGATCGACGAGGCGCTCGATGCCGCCCGCTCAGCCCAGCAGGCTTGGGCACGGACCCCGGGCACCCGACGAGGCCGAATTCTGATGGAGATCGCCGAACTCATCGAGTCGCACGCGGACGAGCTCACCGCGGTGGAGAGCGGCAACACCGGTAAGACCCTCGTCGACACCCGGCGGGAGGTCGCGCGCGCGGCCGGAGCGGTCCGCTACTACGGCGGATACGCAGACAAGGTGGTCGGGGAGATGATCCCGTTCCTGGCATCGTGGGTGGTGGCCGCGGACGGCGCGCACAGCTCCATACGAAAGCTCCTGGGGATCGAGTTCCCCGGATGGACCTACCCTCATCAGAGCCTCGTCGTCGCGACGCCGTTCCCATTCGAGAATCACGTCCACCACCTGAGCGAGGTCTCCTACTGGAGCGGCCCGCGCGGACGGCTGTCGTTCATCCGGACGCCGGACATCTGGCGCGCGGCTGTCTCGACGGACACGGCGGCAGGCGACCCGTCCGGCCACGCCGGGTCGGATCCCCACCCTTCGTACGTCGCGGTGATGCGCGCGCTGCTCGGCCGTGAGTGCGCACCAGGTGAAGGGCCGCAGGAGCGGCGGCAGCACCAGCTCTACCGCAGCCACCAGCGCGTGGCCGCCACCTTGCACCTCGGACGCTGCGTGCTCGTGGGTGACGCCGCCCACCTGAGCAGCACCACGGGTGGCATGGGGTTGAATTCAGGCGTGCACGACGCCTGGGAGACAGCGTCCGCACTCGCGACAGCTCTGGACACTGGCGAGGCCGCGGCGGTGCGCGTCTGTGCCGAGCGGCGTCGCCAGCTCGCCATCGAGGTGATCCAGCCGAGGACGACCGGTGCGCGTGCGCTCGCCGACGCTGAGGATCTCGAGGCCAGGCGGGCGCGCATCCTGCGGCTACGCGAACTTGCCTCAGACGAGGATTCGACACGGGAGTTCCTTCGTGGGACCAGCATGATCGGGACGGTGATCACGTGATGACTAGAGCGGCAAGCACGTCGTCGGCCACCGCGGTTCGCTCGGGCAGCGAGTGCATCGACCGGACGTCGAGAAGGCGGAGGCGCGATCGCCGTCCGCGCGCCTCCCGGGCCGGAGCGTCGCCGTGCTGACGGACGGCCCCATGGCTCCAATCAGCCTCCGGAACTCGACCAGCGGCCTTGATCGGGCACTCGCGGTTCTGAGCTTCATCGCCGAGCGCAGTCCCGAACCGATCGGGGTGTCCACCGTCGCTCGCACGCTCGACCTGCCGAAGGCGGTCGCGCACCGCATCCTCAAGGAACTCACCGGCAACCGGTTCTTGCGGTTCGACGAGACGACGAAGCTGTATAGCCTCGGGGCCGGTGCCCTGATGATCGGACTCGCGGCCCTTCGGGGTGTTGAGGTCGCGTCTGTCGCGAGGCGCCACATGCGACGCCTGGTCGATGTGACCGGCGAGACCGCAACGCTGTCGGTGCGGCAGGGCTGGTCGCGGGTCTACGTCGACCAGGTTCTCTCCCCGCACGAGATCCGCATGACCGTGACGCTGGGCAGCCTCCACCCGCTGTTCGCCGGCTCGTCGTCCAAGGCGATCTTGGCCGCCCTGCAGGACGACGAGATCGCCGAGTACCTCGCGGAGGTCGAGCTGACCCCACTCACCAAAGCGACGATCACGTCGGTCGATCACCTGCGCGACGAGGTCGAACTGGTACGGCGCCAGGGCTACGCAATCAGCTTCGGTGAGCGTCAGGTAGGGGCGGCGAGCGCGGCTGCGGCCATCCGGCTGGCGTCGGGCGAGGTGTTCGGATCCTTGTCGATTTGCGGTCCTACCGACCGGTTCCCCGCCGGGCGACTGCAAGAGTGCGGTGCGCTGGCCGCACGTGCCGCGCTCGAGGTCTCGTCGGAGATGGGCTACGTCGACCGCGTGACAGACGCACCGGCCTGAGGTTCCTGACCGGGATTCGCCGATACAGACTCTGACCCGGGTGTGCGGTTTGGATGGTCATTCGAGGTTCTGTGCCAGTGCCCGGCTGATGCCGCGGGAGCGGACCCGGCCGGTCTGAGACGGGTTCGTCGCGGACCCGGAACGCAGCCGGCCCACCATCAAGGCCCAAGTCGTCGGCCAGATCGCCCGGACGCGCGTAGCTGCCGACCAGTCCTCTGCGGCGAGGACCGAACCGGACCTACGTACGGGTCCCCTGAACCCTCCACCGGGGACCGCTGTGATCGGCGTCACTCTTGACGGGTGTAGCTCCGGCCTGGAAATAATGAAAGTCCACTTTCAAGGAGTGAAATTGGCCGATCGTGACTACCAGGTCAAGTCCCTCGCCCGCGGATTGCAGGTGCTGAGGTGCTTTGAGGACCCGCCCGCACAGCTCCCGCTCACTGAGATCGCCCGGCGTACGGCATTGCCGCTGCCGACGGTCCTGCGCATGGTTCGGACGCTGGTCGCAGAGTCGTTCCTGGAACAGGTGGAGACCGGCGAGTACCGCCCCTCGCTGGGGGTTCTCCGCCTCGGATTCGCGGCTCTGGATGGACTCGACGTCGTCCAAGCCGCTGACGAACCGCTTCGCGAACTCGCGCGCACCACGATGGAGACGGTCAATCTCGGGGTCCTCGACGACGTCGAGACGCGCTATCTGCTCCGGGTACGTAACGCAGACCTGGTCACCGCCAACATCCGCGTCGGGTCCCGGCTGCCGGCCTCGGCGACCTCCATGGGCAAGTTGCTGCTGGCCTACCTGTCCGAGTCGCTGCTGGCGGATCGGCTCAACCGCCTGGACTTCACCGCGGCTCGCGGACCGAAGGCCATCCGTGATCGGCACACGCTGGTAGCCGAGTTGAACGTCATCCGTAGCCGCCAGTGGGGAAGCCAGGACGAGGAACTCGAGTACGGACTGCGCTCCATCGCCGTACCGATCCTCGATCGCACCGGCGCGGTCGTGGCCGCGGCCAATCTGGCAGTCCCGGCAACGCGCTGGACTCTGGATGAACTGGTCGAGCGCTTCCTGATTCCGCTCAAGGAGTGTGCGTCGACGATCTCGGTACGGCTTGGCTTCACCCAGCCGATCAGCGGCGCTGCGCTGCCCGGAGACGGTGTCGGCGACCTGGTCGCCGTCCGCTCGGACCACCCGAGCAGCGAGCCCGGCCTCCGCTCCAACAGTCAGGACGGGCAGTCATGAGCGACTGGCTGGGTCTGCGCGGAAGCCGCGTGCTGCTCGTCGGAGCCGGCGGTTTCGGTGAGGCACTCGTGGAGGCGTTCGCGTCAGTGGGCTCCCGGCTGTTCGTGCTCGACCGCGACAGTGAGCGGCTGGCCAAGGTTCAGGCTGCGCAACCGCCGGGCGCCGTTCGCACCCATCTCGTGGACATCAGCACCGAAGCGGCATGTACCGAGGCGGTATCCGCTGCCGCGGCAGCGCTGGATGGCCTCGACATCCTGGTGCATGCCGCTGGGATCAACCGGCGTACGCCGCTGGATGAGATCTCGCCGCAGGAATGGGCCGAGATCCAAGCGGTGAACACCACGAGTTGCCTCTGGCTCGGGCGTGCGGCCGCGGAGGTGATGCGACAGTCGCAGCGCGGCAGTCTGGTTTTCATCTCGTCGGTGTCGGCCCAGTTGGCCCATCCCCACCACGCTGCGTATGCGGCGAGCAAGGGTGCGCTCAACCAACTGATGCGGGTCATGGCAATCGAGTGGGCGGCGGATGGGATCAACGTCAACGCGGTCGCACCCGGATACGCGTTGACCCCGCTGACCGCCGAATACGTCGCGGTACCCGGGCGACTGGCCGCCCTGACCGCAAAGGTCCCGGCTGGCCGCCTGGCCGCTCCGAGCGATGTCGTCGGACCGGTGCTGATGTTCTCCTCACCGCGGCTGGCCTACACGACCGGCCAGGTCGTCTACGTCGACGGAGGGCGGACCCTTGACTGACCAGGTGGCGATGGCACGTCCAGATGCGTCGCCGACCGACGACATTCATCAGCGAACCTTGCAGGGACATCCGCTGGACTGCCTGGTCATCGACGCGCATGCCCACCTCATGGGTGGGACCTCTTCGATGGCACACGTGCCGTACGCGAGCAGCACGGAGATGGTCGAGGCGATGGACTCGCTGGGCATCGACAAGGCGTGCATCAGCGTCATCGGCGCCGGGGACGGGAACGGCGACATGCTTCAAGCCGTTCGCGACCATCCCGGCCGGCTTCTCGGGATGGTGCTCATCAACCCCCGCTATCCCGAACTGATCGAACCCGTACTGGCTGAGTGCTTCGCCGAACCAGGAGTCGTGGGTATCGGAGAGGTCCACCCGACCTCCTATCACCACGACTACCCGATCGTTGGACCTGCCTACGAGCCGGTCTGGGAGTACGCCGCCCAGCGCAGCCTGCCGGTCCTCATCCATGCCGGACCGACGAGTGAATCGCATCGGTGTCGACCCAGCGATCTGGGACGCGTGGCAGCCAGGCATCCGGCGATGAACGTGTTGATCGGCCACTGTGGTGGTTACAACTCCTGGGAGATGCTGGACGAGGCCATCGCGACCGCACAGGCCCACGACAATGTCTTCCTCGAGATCTGCGCGATGGCGCGGTTCACCGGAGTCCTGGAATATCTGGTGGACCAGGTGGGCGAGGACAAGGTCCTCTTCGGTACCGATGCGCCATTCCACGACTGGCATGCGGAGGTCGCGCACGTCGCGTTCGCAAAGATCCCGGACGGCGCAAAGGAAAAGGTCTTCGGCGCAACCATGGCGCAGCTGCTCGAGGCCGCGCGGTGAGCGACTTGCGGTTCTTCGACGCCAACTGCCTGGTGGGCCGGATCTCACGGCCCGGGCCGGGGACGTTGCACTCACCGGAGGACATCCTCGGCGAACTGCGCCGCCATGGCGTGCAGGAGGCCCTCATCGCTGCGGCCCAAGCCGCCGAGCGGGACACCAGTGCCAACTCGAAGATCCTCGACGTCGTCGCCCAGCATCCGGGTACGCGACCGGTGTGGGTGATGCCCCAACACACCACGATCGACATCCCGGATCCGGACGCGTTCGTCGCGGAAATCCTGGCTGCCGGTGTGTGCGGGGTCCGAGTTGCGCCGTCTCCCTATCACGGGCACCTCGTTGCGCCATGGGCGCTCGGTCCGGCCTGGAGTGCACTGGCCAGCGCGCGGATGCCGGTCCTGCTGGCCAGCAGTGACCTCGGCCGCTACCCGGATGGGCCATCGACCGGGTTCAGCGCGCAGAACGTCTACGACATGTGCCAGGCATTTCCAGATCTGCCGATGGTGATCGTCCGGACGAACTTCTCTGCGGTCCGCGTCTTGGTTCCGCTGCTGCGGGAATGTCCGAACCTGCACGCCGAGATGTCCTTCTTCACAGCGCATCGGGGCTATGAGTTCCTTGCCAAGACGGTGGGCGCTGATCGGCTGCTGTTCGGAAGCGGCATGCCGGTGGGGCCGCCTGGCCCATCGGTTCTGGGCACGACGTTCGCCAAGATCCCCCAGGCGGACCGGGCGCTGATCGCCGGCGACAACCTCCGTCGTCTGATCAATGGAATCCAGCGATGAGCATGTCGGCTGGGCCACTCAGCGACGAGGTCCGGGGACTGACGAACGATCCGACGGTCGCCAGCCCGGCCTCGAGCACGGTGTCCGCGTTGGCCGAACCGGCGACACGTCGCCGCGGCCTCAAGGCAATTCCCGGGTCGGGAGTGGCTGGCGGCATCATCGTCGGCATCCTCGTCCTGGCCTGTGCCTTGGGACCGCTGGTGCTCTCGAACCCTTCGGCTCAGGACTTCTCCAGCCTCTTGATGCCCCCCTCGACCGAGCACTGGTTCGGAACCGATGAACTGGGCAGGGACCTGTTCAGTCGAGTCATCTCCGGCGGTCGGATCTCGCTGTTCCTCGGACTGTCCGTCGTTGCCGTAGCGATGACCGTCGGTACCGCGCTCGGACTGCTGGCCGGCTATCTGGGTGGCAAGGTCGACAGCGTCATCATGCGCACGGCCGACCTGTTTCTGGCCTTTCCCAAGCTGATCCTAGCTATGGCCGTGTCCGCCGCACTCGGGCCGAGCCTGCCCAATCTCCTGATCGCGGTGAGCATCACCTGGTGGCCCGAGTACGCGCGACTGGCCCGCAGTGCCGCACTGGGGGAGTCGCGTGCCCAATATGTGGACGCGGCAAGGGTTCTGGGCTCGAGCCCGATCAGCATCCTCGGCCGACACATCTTCCCGGCCGCGCTTCCGCACGTGATCGTCAAGGCCACGATGGACGTTGGCTTTGCCATCGTCTACATCTCCGGTCTCAGCTTCATCGGCCTCGGGGTCCAGCCCCCCACTCCTGAGTGGGGCGTCATGGTGGCCGACGGACGCAACTACATCGAGTCCGCGTGGTGGGTCTCCACCCTGCCCGGCCTCGTCATTCTGATCGCCGGGTTGGCCTTCAACCTCGCCGGCGAAGCGCTCCGAGACGTCCTCGACCCGAGGCGATCGCGATGAATCCAGCGAAGGAGAACGGCATGCGAACATTCAGACTCGCCAGGCGCAGCTTGATTGCCATGGCAACCGCCCTGGCCCTCACGGCATGCGGCAGCTCCTACGACGACGGATCGACCGACGACGCGGGATCGGGCACGAGCAGCCAGACGCTGCGGATCGCCTGGGGACTCGAGGCGCTCACGATGGATCCACCGAACGAGGCCGGGGTCCTCGGCATCGGTGTGCTGCACAACGTCTACCAAACGCTGGTGAGCTACGACTTCGATGCCTCTGAGGTGCAGCCGTCCCTGGCCGAGTCCTGGGACGTGAGTGACGACGGGCTGACATACAGCTTCGAGCTCGATCCCGATGCAACATTTGCTGACGGAAGCCCGGTGACCTCAGCCGATGTCCTGTGGTCCTTCCAGCGGGTGCTGGACTGGCCGGAGGCAATCCAGGGCTTCCAGATCCGGCCATCGCTGGACGGCGCCACGCTCGAAGCGCCTAGTGAGACGAGCCTGGTCATCACCCTCGTCAAGCCGTTCGGCGGATTCCTGGCAGCGTTGAGCGGAACCGCTGCCAGCATCATCTCTGAGGCGGCCGTTACCGAAGCTGCTGGTGAGGACGTGGAGGAGCAGCGGGCCTGGCTCACGGAGCACACCGCCGGGTCCGGCCCGTACCAGCTGGACACCTGGGAGCGCAGCTCGTACATCACGCTGACCCGTAACGACGAGTTCTGGGGCGATGAACCGCGATTCGAATCGGTCCAGATCGAGTTCGTCACCGAGTCCGCGCAGCAGGTGTCCGGGCTGCGCCAGGGAGACCTCGACGTCGCGCTGGACATCCTTCCGCAGCAGGTGGCTGAGCTGGAGGGCGACGGGTTCGGGATCTCCACCGGCTCGGACCTGTCCACCTACTACTTGGGACTCAACCTGTCCGCGGAGCCGTTCTCCGATCCACGGGTGCGGGACGCGGTGCGGTACGCGATCGACTACGAGGGCATCATCGATGGCCTGCTCGACGGCCAGGCAGTCAAAGCCGGCGGTGTCGTGGCTGAAGGCCTGACCGGTCACGACCCGAGCTTGGACGACATCTACGACCACGACCCCGACCATGCCCGAGACCTGCTGGAGGAAGCCGGACTGGCAGACGGGTTCGCCTTCGATCTGTATCTGGCCAACGACACGGTCAAGGGTCTCGGCGTACCGACGAACAGTCTGGCCACCAAGATCCAGGCCGACCTGGCAGAGGTGGGGATCACGGCCAACCTGCAGGTTCAGGACATCAACGCCCTGTTCCCGGCCTACCGAGCGGGTCAACTGCCGGCCATCCTTTGGTATTTCGGGCCCACCTACCCCGACCCGGATCCCGTGGTGAGCCCGCACGGTGATGTCAATACGCAGGCGACCACACGGTTGTCGTACAACGATCCCGAGGTCACCGAACTGATCCTCGAAGCGCGGGCGCTCAACGACGCGGACGAGCGCGGGACGCTCTATGAAGAGATCGGTCAGGCGGTGTCGTCAGAGGGGCCGTACGTGTTCCTCTTCCGTCCGCTCGGCACCGCCGTCCTGGGTCCGGATGTCGAGGGAGTCAGGTGGGTCCCGATCTGGACCCTCGAGCTCAGCTGACCACAGCGAAGGGATCGGCAAATAGGAAGGGGACGTAGGTGATCTGGCGAATGATTCTCAAGCGCACGGCAACGCTCGTGCCGCTCGCCGTGGGCGTCAGCCTGATCACCTTCGTCCTCTCCCAGGTCCTCCCGGCCGACCCCGCGGCGACCGCGGCCGGGGAGAACGCAACCGACGAACAGGTGGCAGCCGCTCGGGAGCGGCTGGGCCTGGATCAGCCGATACTGATTCAGTACGGGGTCTACCTGAGCCGCCTGGTCCGCGGTGATCTGGGCACGTCCATCTTCACCGGACGACCGGTCGCCGCGGACCTCGGGCGCTACTTCATGGCGACGCTCGAACTCGCCGTCGCCGGCATCACGCTTGCCCTGCTCATGGGTGGGATCTTCGGAATCCTGGCCGCGGTGCACAAGGGCGGCTTCCTGGACCACGGCGGCCGATTGTTCGCGCTGGTCGGATCCTCGATGCCAGTGTTCTGGCTTGGGCTGCTGCTGATCCTTGTCTTCTACAGCGTCCTTGGCTGGTTCCCGGGCAGCGGCCGCTTCACCCTCGGCAGCGAACTCCCCGACTCGATCACGCAGAGCTTGATCCTGGACAGCCTCCTGCAAGGCAATTGGGCGGTGCTCTGGGATGCGTTACGCCACATCGCACTTCCCGCTCTCACCCTGGGGATCATGGGAGCCGGCATCATCGCCCGGGTCACCAGGGCCAGCATGCTGGACGTCCTGAGCCAGGAATACATGCGGGCAGCACGGGCGAAGGGGGTGAGCCCACGCCGCGCCCTGTACATCCACGCGCTGCGCAACGGGCTCCTGCCCACCGTGACCGTTGCGGGGCTGACGTTCGGGGCGCTCCTCGGCGGCGCGGTGTTGACGGAGTCGATCTTCAGCTGGCCAGGGCTCGGTCAGTACGCGGTCGCCGCCATGTTCCGGCAGGACTTCCCGGCACTGATGGGTGTGGTCATCGCCATCACGCTTGCCTACGCGGTGGTGAACCTGCTCGTCGACGTCCTGTACCTCGTCCTCAACCCCGTCCTGCGAACCTAGGAGATCTGTGAAGGTCCTGGTGATTGCCGCCCATCCCGATGACGTCGAGATCTGTTGCGCGGGAACGATGGCGCTGCTGGCCAAGGCAGGACACGAGATCACGCTGGCGCATCTGACCTACGGTGACAAGGGCGGTCGTGACGATCCGGATGAGTTGGCCGCGACCCGGCACGCAGAGGCGAAAGCCGCGGCTGCGTTGATCGGAGCGGAGGTGGTCGGCCGAATCACCGGCGACCTCGAGTTGTACGACGCGGCCGAGCACCGGAATGCGGTTGGTGCACTGATCGAGGCGGAGCGCCCAGACCTCATCGTGACCCACCGACCCGACGACTATCACCCGGATCATCGGATCACCGGCGAGCTGGCCCTCGCCGCCTCAGCACACGAAGCTCCGAACGTGCCGGTGTGGTTCATGGACACGATCGGCGGGGTGGACTTCGTGCCGGACACCTACATCGACATCGCCCCTGTGTTCGACCAGAAGATCGACATGATCCGTTGCCACGCGTCGCAGATGACGTGGATGAGCGCGGCTCGGCATACCGATATGACGTACATGATCGAGTGGAACGCGCGCTGGCGGGGACTGCAGTCCGGGCTCACTCTCGCCGAGGGCTTGGCTGCGGCCCACGGTGCAACGTGGGATGTCCCCGGCGTTGCGTCACGGTCGGCCATGACAGACGGGACAACCGAGTTCGCGAACTCCAATCAAGGGAGGCACTCATGACCCGCACCCTGGGCATCGCCGCATTCGAGTACCACGAGCCGCCGGCGAGCTCCCTCGCCAAGACCAAAGACCTCGGCGTCGGACACTGCGAACTCGTCACGCCCGGCGACATCACCCCCGCAACTGCGGCAGAAGTTGCCGAGATCGCTAGGGCGCACGACGTGTCGGTGACCGCTGTGGCGAGCCTGAGCAAGCCGAACATGGTCGATGACCCAGACGCCGTGGCAGCCATGGTCCAGTTGCTGGACGACTCCGTCGACTGTGCGGCTGCGTTGAGTGCGCCATTCGCGGTCACCTACTTCGGGGGCCACCCAACCCGACCCGAGTCGGAGGCGCTGGAGCGCTTCGTCGATCTCGTGAGTGAGAGCGTGCGCCGGGCCGAGGATGTCGGCGTCACTATTCTGATCGAGAACCATTTCAGTCATGCGCCGGGGGAGCTCACCAATACCGCGCAGGGGTGCCGCACGTTGATCGAGGCGATCGGGTCGCCCAACTTCGCGCTCAACTTCGACTACTGCAACTTCGCCATCGGCGGCCAACCGCTCGAGGACGCCTACACCGTGCTGAAGCCCTACATCCGCAACGTGCACATCAAGGATGCCCGTCCGGTGCAACCGGATCTGGATTCCGGTTACCACGGCCGCATCGTGACTGACCTCGTCCACGGCGACTTCCGCTTCGTGCCGGTCGAGCAGGGAATCACCGACAACCGTGCAGTCTTGAAGCGCGTCCTCGAGGACGACCTCGATGTCTCGGTGACGATCGAGGCGCACGTGCCGCCGGAGATGTTGGACAGCTGCTTTCAGCAGGGGATCGAATTCTGTCGCAGAGAAGGCGTCGGCTGATGCGGGTCACCGCGGTGGGCACTTCCCTGTCGGACGTTGTCGTCTCCTGCGGCGGAACACTGTTGCGCTACGCGGACGCAGACCATCAGGTCAGTGTCATCGCACTCTCTCGGCCGCCCGCAGCGGCGGGCGGCGCCGAGGATGGCGTGGGAGCTGAGCTGCAACGTCGGCTGAACGTCGATGCGGACAACTGGTTCGGACTGGACATGGACTCAGTCGACGATGACAAGGCATCCCGGGACCTGCTGACGGACGTCTTTCGGGTAACCCGCCCTGACGTCATCCTCGGTCCGGCCAACACTGCCCTGCGGCCGGACTCCCGCACTTTGGCTCAGTTGGTCTTCGGCGCGGCCTATTGCGCATGTGTCCCGAACTATCCGTCGCTCACCGATCGCGAGGCGGTCTCCGTGCGGGCAGTCATCGCGCAGGGCGACCCAGTGACCCATTTCGCCTCCGGCACACCGGAGTACGTGGACATCAACGATGTCTGGGAACGAAAACTCGAGCTGCTGGACGCGGTCAGTCCCCCCGTCGAGGATCAGGGCGGTGCCACCGCGAGGGAGACAGCGGAGATCTGCGCCAGAGCCCGCGGGGTCCAGGTCCAAATGCCATTCGCCGAAGCCTTCGGACACGAGCCGGCCTGGGGACGCCTGCGCACCCACCGTCTCCTCCCGTAGCAACCAGCCAACGAAAGGACCGTCGTGCCCGGAGTCACGCACAGCATCTACCGCACCCTCTACACCCCGCCGGAAGGAGCCTCGATCAAGGTCCCGTACAGCTTCATGGGCGCACCGTATGGACCGGAGGAGAAGGCGGCCATCAACCGGGTCATCGACAGCGGCTGGCTGACAACTGGCCTCGAGACAGTTGAGTTCGAACGGGAATGGGCCGCATACCACCAGGTGCCTTACGCCTACACGGCATCCAACTGCACCGTGGCCCTGCACATGGCTGCGCAGCTCTGCGGCCTGCAACCCGGCGACGAGGTGGTCACGACGCCGATCACCTTCATCTCGACCAATCAGGCAGTCCTGGCGCGCGGGGCTACGCCGGTCTTCGTCGATGTCGACGAGCAGACCTACAACATCGATCCTGAAGCCATCCGAGGCGCCATCACGCCGCGGACCAAAGCCCTGTTCATCACCCACCTCGCTGGACAGATCTGCGACATGGACTCCATCACCCAGATCGCCCGGGAGCACGGCTTGCTCATCGTGGAGGACGCCGCCCACGCCCAGGGGGCCACCTACAAGGGCCGTTACGCCGGCTCGTTCGGGGATGTCGGCTGCTTCAGCTTCCATGCCATCAAGAACATGACCACCCTCGGCGAGGGCGGCATGCTCACCACATCGCGTGACGAGTACGCGGTGAAGATTCCGTGGTTGCGCTCGATGGGAACCCGGTATCCGGACGATCCGCACGATGACGGGACGCCAGGGCCTCGGCCGTACGACATCGCTGACGTGGACGGGCTGATCCCGTCAAACCTGCGGATGACCGAGGCACAGTCCGCGGTGGGTCGGGAGCAACTGAAGAAACTCTCGGGCTTGCTCGACCGTCGACGCGAGATCGCCCATCGCTACAGCCAGGCGCTTGCCGGCCTCGAAGGCGTGACGGTCCCCTACGAGGCGCCGGAATCCGAACATGGCTTCCACCTCTACACCCTCGTCCTCGATCCCACGGTGTTGGACAACCACTCCATGCACAAGTCGCTGATGTGGGATCACGGAATCCACACCGTTCCCGGGCTGTACCGACCCAGCTATCTCTTCCAGCTCTACCGGGAACGGGGAGCGGAAACGATCAGCTGCCCGACGGCCGAGCGCATCGCCGAGCACTCCCTGCAGCTGCCCCTGTTCCCGCAGCTCACCGACGACCAGGTCGAGTTGGTGCTGGACCGGTTCATGGTGAGCTACTCCGAGCAACGGCAGGGTGCCCTTCTGTGAGCCTGGCTCGCAGGATCGGTTTGATCAGTCTGGACTTCGCCGACCCCGGCGAGTGTCTGACTGAGACTCTGCGGCGCGGGCTGCACCAGCTGGAGGTCTTCGTCCTCCGGGGCAGAGATGATCCAGTGACTCTTGCCGTCCTGGAGCGACATCGGCGCGGTGAGGTGACGGTGCACAGCTGTTCCTCCCTGGCGAAGCTTGCCCAAGCAGAAGCGGACCTGCCGCAAGACGTGGGCCTGATCGAGGATTGCCTCGAGCTTGCCGAGCGGTACGGAATCCCCAACGTCGGCTTCATGTACGGCGGGTGCGCGACCCTCTCCCGCGCTGATGCACGCCAGCGCTTCCTCGAGCGCCTCGCCCCCCTCGCTGACCGTGCCCGCGGGGCCGGCATCGGCCTGCTCATCGAGAACGTATTCTCCCGCGAGCCACCTGGTGACCTCGACACCGTGACGGCAATCCTCGACCTCTTCGCCGATCTCGATCCGGCATTGACCAGATTGACCTTCGATACGGGCAACTTTGCGATCGGCGGGGAGGAGGCGTTCCCGTACGCCTTTCACGAGCTGCGCCAACTGATCGGCAGCGTGCACCTCAAGGACGTCACGCGGCACCGTCCGGCCGTGCATGGTGCCGACGATGAGTGCCGGCCGCTGGTTGATCATGTACGCGGCCGGCACATCACTGTGCCGGTGGGTGACGGCATGCTGAACGGCCTTCGCCTCGCGGAGACCCTTCTGGCTGAGCCACCGCAGTTCCCGATCTTGTTGGAGCCCTTTCGGTACGGGGTTAGTCGTGATGCCTGGCTGGACACCACCATCGCCCGTCTGGAAGGCCTGCAGGAGGGCGGTGCCGATGCCTAGCGTTGCTGACGTCGTCGCCGGCGTCGTGCAGGAGAACGGAGTCCGTACTGTCTTCGGGCTCCTCGGAGAGGCGAATCTCGCCATCGCACTTGCGTTGCGCGACAACGGCTGCGAATGGCTCGCGATGCGGCGCGAGGACTCGGTTGTGGCTGCTGCCGAAGGGTTCGCCCAGGGGGCAGGCGGCGTCGGCGTGGCCACGGTGTCCCAAGGACCCGCGCTCGCCAACGCCATGAACCCGCTGATCGGAGCTGTGAAGGGACGCAGCCCACTGGTCCTGATCACGGGCGCACTGCCGGACTCCGCGCGGGAAGCACCCCAGTGGTGGGATCAATCAGCACTCGCGGCTGCGACCGGGACGCCTTTCCTGCGCATCTCCGAAGCGACAGCGGCGCAAGAGATCACCCGGCTCGCCTTCGACCAGGCTCGCAGCGGCACTCCAGTGATCCTCGAGGTCCCCACGCACCTGCAGCATGCCTCCGCTGGCCCGCCGGCTGACGCGGCTGGAGCTCAGCCCGCGCAGGATTCGTCGTACCCGTACGACGGCACATCCCCTGACCCAGCGGAGATCGCCCAGGCGGCAACCTGGCTCAGCGTGGCGGACCGGCCGGTCGTCCTGGCCGGCCATGCGGCCATCGGATGCCGCGATCAGCTGATCCAGATTGCCGACGGCTGCGGTGCGGTTCTCGCGACCACGCTCAAGGCTAAGGGCCTGTTCAACGGACATCCGCGCGATGTCGGCGTGGCCGGCGGCTTCGGGAATCCAACCGCCCAGGAGCTCCTCGACCGCGCGGATACCGCATTGGTCGCCGGAGCAAGTCTCAACGCCTTCACGACGCGCGGCGGAGTTTTGTTCGCCGGGGCCCGGGTCGTGCGCGTCGAAGCCCTGCCGGGCGACCCGGCAGTGGGTTCCAGTGAGCTGCGCGTCACCGGAGGCGTGCTGGAGGTGCTGCGCGAGATCGTCGGTGAACTTCCACCAGGCTCGGATTCCTGTGCACCCGACTGGCCGGTCGACCCGTCCTGGAAACCTGCGGCCGAACCGGATCAGTCCGACGCCAGCGGCTTGGACCTCCGTACGGTGTCTCGGTTCCTCGACGCCTCGCTGCCTGCCGACCGGGCACTGAGCACCGACCTCGGCTACTTCACCTCCGAGCCGGCCATCGCCATCGAGGTCCGCCACCCCCGCAGGTTGTCCTTTCCGCTGCACTTCGGCTCGATCGGTCTGGGTCTGGCCAGCGCAATAGGGTTGTCGAGCAGTGATGCCAGCGTGCCGACCCTGTGCGTGGTGGGGGACGGCGGATTGTGTGCCGCTCTCGGTGAGCTCGAGACCCTTTCCCGGACAACGCTTCCCATCGTCGTGGCCGTCTACAACGACAGCGCCTACGGGGTGGAGGTTCACGAACTCCGGTACCGTGGGCAGGACACCGCACTTGCCCGGTTCCCACACGTCGACTTCGCCGCGGTAGCTGAGGCGCTGGGCATCGAGGCATTCCGGGCGTCCAGTCGCGCAGAGCTCGAAGCGCTCACCCCGGCGCTCGCTCGCCCGCATCGTCCCGTGCTCCTCGACTTCACGCTCAACCCGGACATAGTGACCGCCTGGTACCGCCAATACGTCCACCCCGCTACGGCCAAGGAGCAGACATGACGCTCACGTCCCCACGCAGCACAGGCACAGACGGTGGCCGGGTCAGAGAAACTGGTGCGCACGCACTCACCGATGCCATGGACGACCAGGGCATCGACACGGTGTTCGGCACTGTGGGCCACGGGAATCTCACGCTGATCGATGCCCTGTTGGACAGCCCGATCACCTTCATCAGCGCTTTCCATGAACAGGTGGCCATCCACGCGGCGGACGCGTACTACCGGGTGAGCGGCCGCGTCGCGGTCGTAGTCACCACCGTTGGCCCTGGGGCAACGAACCTCGCGACGGGGCTCGGGGACGCGTTGCTTGATTGTTCAGGCGTCGTGGTCATCACCGGTGGTGTGCCCACCGCATATGCTGGGAAGGACGCCCTGCAGTCCCTGTCCAGCCATGCCGACGACAGCCAATCCGAGATCTTCCGGCCCCTCACCAAGCGTGTCATCCGCGTCACGCGTGCCGAGGATCTGGTGCCGCAGTTCCATCGCGCTGTGCAGGAAGCGCGCCAAGGGCGGCCCGGTCCGGTTCTCCTGCATGTTCCCCTCGACCTGTTCGCAGATCCGGTGACGCCGCCGGCGCGCCTGACGGCGCCCACCGCTGTGAGCCGGCCCCACCCCGATCCGGCGCGGATCGATGAGGCGGCAACGCTGCTGGCTGCGGCCGGCAAGCCGGTCCTCTACTGCGGAGGTGGTGCGAACTCAGGAGAGGCTCCGCAGGCAATTGCCACCTTCGCCGGACGACTCGGCATACCCGTTGTGACCTCGATGTCCGGTCAGGGCGCGTTCCCGGAGGATCACCCGCTGGCGCTGGGGACCACCGGCGTGGTGGGCACGGTGCCGGGAAACACCGCCATCAGGGAAGCCGACCTGATCATCGCGGTCGGTACGCAGTTCCCGGAGATGGACTCGAGCTCGTGGCGCCCGGAGTACTTCGCCCAGATCCCACCGACCCAGCTGATCCACATCGACGCCGAACCCCAGGTACTCAATCGAGTCTTCCGCGCGGACGTGGCCATCTGTTCCGATGCGCGTGCCGCCATCGCGGCGCTCGACCGGGCGACCGCACACCTCACCGCCGATCGCGTCGAGGCATGGCGGAACCGAACGTCGGAGTGGACCGCGGACTGGCGACAGGAACTGACACACGTGAATGCTGACGCACAGCTGCCGCTGGAACCGGCCTATCTGCTTCGGGAGCTCCGGTCGTTTCTGCCGGATGAGGCAATCCTGGTCAGCGGCGTCGGGATCCGGCATGCGGTGGCCCAGCACTTCCCCATACTCCGACCACGCTCACTGGTGGTGGGCAGCGGATTCGGGACGATGGGCCAGGAGACGGCGGCGGCACTCGGTGTCGCGGCCGCTCGCCCGGGCGTGCCCGCCGTGGCCCTGGTCGGAGATGGTGCGGTGCTGGCATGTCTCGCGGCCATCCCCACCGCAGTGGCGGCCGCGCTGCCGGTCCGGTGGATTCTGCTGGACAACGGCGGTTACGCCTCGATCGCTGTGTATCAGGACAAGCATTTCGGTCGGCTCAACGGCACCAGGTTCGTGGATCCAAAAGGTGCGGACTATGCGATCGATTATCTTGCGCTGGCCCGGTCCTTCGGCGCGTGGAGCGCGCGAGTGAGTGCTGTCGAGGAGTTGCGCCCGCGCTTCGAGGAGATGATGGAGCAGGACGGCCCCGCACTGTTGTCCGTGCCGGTGACCGCTACCCCTCGGGTCCAGGGCAGCGGCCACTGGGACGTCAACGACATTCTGGCGGCCGGCGCCCGCCTCGCGAGGGCGAACAGCGGACGCTGATGGCCGAGCCCCTACTGGACGTGCGCAACCTCTCGGTCGTCTTCCCGACGCCGAGCGGGGATGCGTGCGCGGTCAGTGATGTGAGCTTCCAGTTGCCCGATGGCGGCTCGCTTGCCCTGCTGGGCGAATCGGGATCCGGCAAGACCGCAACTGCTCGGGCTCTGATGGGCATCCTCGATCGTCCGGTCGTCGTCGGCGGGGAGGCGGTCTACGGCGGGCGCAATCTGCTGACCGAATCCGAATCGGCGATGGGCAAGCTTCGCGGTTCAGAGATCGCCATGGTGTTCCAGGATGCGTTGTCCGCCCTGAATCCGTCGTTCACGGTCGGCTGGCAGATCGCGGAGGTGTTCCGCGTCCACGAGAAGACAAGCCGCAAGGTCGCTCGGGCCCGTGCACTGGATGCGATGAAACGGGTCGGAATCCCGGACGCCGAACGCCGCTTCGGTGACTATCCGCATCAGTTCTCCGGCGGCATGCGTCAGCGCGTGCTGATCGCCTCGGCGCTCGCGCTGAATCCGCGGCTGCTGATCGCCGACGAACCGACGACCGCGCTCGATGTGACGGTCCAGGCCCAGATCATGGACCTGATCCGCTCGATCCACGACGAGCACGGAATGGCGCTGCTCCTGATCAGCCACGACCTGGAGATCGTGCGCGATGTCGTCGACGACGTCGTGATCATGTACGGCGGGGAAGTGATGGAAAGGGGGCCGGTCGGCAAGGTTTACGGCGATGCCCACCATCCCTATACACAGGCGCTGTTGGCCTCGATGCCCTCAGTCCAACCGCGGAAGAGCCAGCTGCGGGTGATCGCCGGCTCTCCTCCCGTCGGCGGGATCGCCCACGCGGGCTGTCCGTTTCACGCCCGATGCCCCGCGGTCTTCGTCCCGTGCCCAACGGTGAAGCCCCCGACGGTCACCGTGGACGGACGGGAACTGCGTTGTCACCTGTTCAGCGAGGGTGCGGCATCGTGACGCAGACTGCGGAGCCGTTGCTCCGCGCCGAAGGGTTGGTGAAGACCTACTCGGTCCGACGCAGATCCCGGCAGGGAAGCAAGTTCCTCCGCGCCCTGGACGGTGTATCTCTCGAGGTCAACCGCGGTGAGGTCGTCGGCGTCATCGGTGAATCCGGGTGCGGCAAGAGCACACTGGCGCGCACGCTCGTCGTGTTGGAGCGCCCGACTGAGGGTCACGTCTTTCTCGGCGAGAACGAGTTGTCGGCGCTCAAAGGCGCTGCGCTCATCCGGCAGCGTGCGCGCATCCAGATGATTTTCCAGGACCCGTACGCATCGCTGAGTCCCAGGCTGACGGTGGAGCGGATCATCGGCGAGGGCTGGCGCTCGCACCCCGATCTCGTACCGGAGTCCGATCGGCATGACCGGGCCGAACAACTGATGACCTCGGTCGGCCTTGATCCCGGCGGGCTGAAACGCTATCCCCATCAGTTCTCCGGCGGGCAACGCCAGCGGATCGGGATCGCCCGTGCTCTTGCCCTGGATCCCGAGGTCCTGATCTGCGACGAGCCCACGTCCGGGCTCGACGTGTCGGTGCAGGCGCAGGTGATCAATCTCCTTCAGTCGATCCAGCAGGGGCGATCCCTGACCATGTTGTTCATCAGCCACGACCTGTCGGTGATCCGGCACCTGTCCGACCGCGTCGTGATCATGTATCTGGGAAAGATCGTGGAATCCGGGCCGACTGACGAGATCTTCGCCGAGCCGCACCATCCCTACACGAGAGCCTTGCTGTCGGCTGCTCCGCGGTCGATCGCTGCTGGCGAGGACTCAGCGGCCACCGAGCGGATCCGTTTGCGTGGTGACGTGCCGAGCGCCATCGATCCTCCGTCGGGATGTCGCTTCCGGACCCGGTGTTGGAAGGCTCAGGATCTCTGCGCGGAGGTGGAGCCTCCGCTCAACGGGGAAGACCATCCTTTCGCCTGCCACTTCCCGGAAAATGTGCCATGAGCCGGCTGCCAGGGGTCTCGCTCCCGAAAGGCGGGACGCCGGGTTTCGGCTAGCCGCTTGGCAGCTCAGTGCGCGCTGCCTCCAAACCGGCGGCGACCGCGGACATCGCGAGGTAGCGCGCTGCTGGGGGCATGCCCATGAAGTGCAGAGCGTGCGGCTCCGGCACGCGCGGACGGTCCGCGTACGAAGCGGCCGTGCTGTTGAAGCAGTCAGCGTCGGTGCGCCCGTCAACCCATGGCTGGTTCCATCCCGGTGGAAGCCAACTCGTACCGGACAGGAACTGATTGCCCTCGCCGGGCCGTGCCCAGTGGTAGCGCTCGTCGCCGCGGTTCCAGCCAATGGCAGCCAGCACGGCGCCCTGGTCTGCCCAGGGTCCTGGCTGCGCTCCGGCTCGTTCAACAGCGTCGAGAAAGGCCAGAGCTTGGGGGCAGGATCTCAGTAGCCACACGCCGGTGTTGGGGTTCACCCGATGCTCGGTCGGGACGTGCTCCAGAGCCAGGGCCTGGAAGTGATCCGGATGCAAGTGCAGGGAGACATCCTCGTCATCGCGGAGAAGCAGCACGTCCGCGTCGAGCCACAAAACCAGCGGATAGTGCTGCAGCGCCTCTCGTAGGAGTCGTAGTTTGGCCCACTTCGCCTTCTGAGCGCCGTCGTCGGCGCGTACACCGTCTGAGCTGAGGTCCGTGGTGAGCACGGTCCATCCCCACTGCCTCGCCCAGCGCTGGAATGTCGGCGCAGCCAGATCGTGCAGCACCGATCGCAGATGCGGGCCGGCCGCGGTGACGACGGCGCCCCGAGGACGCAGCGGAACACTCATCATTCCTCCGACCTGCCGGGCAAGCCCTGATCGCATCCCGGACATGCGACAGCACGGCGACATCCAGATGGCTCCGCCATGAATTCGGCCCTACTTCGGGTGATGGGTGTCAGTCCCTACTGCGGTTTTCAGCAACCGTTCAGTTCCGATGGGTCATTCTATTCCTGTTCCGACCCACCGCACCCCGTCCGCCACCCGGCAGACCGGCAGAAGGGTTCACCCTGAGAGTCCTGGTCGTCGAGGACGAGAAGCGGCTGGCCGCCGGGCTGAGAAACGGTCTGGAGGCAGACGGATTCGCGGTCGACGTCGCTCTCGACGGCACGGACGGTCTCTGGTTGGCGCGGGAACATGCCTACGACGCAATCGTGTTGGACATCATGCTGCCCGGAGTGAACGGCTATCTGATGTGCCGGACCCTGCGCGAGGAACGAGTGTGGACGCCGATTCTGATGCTCACCGCCAAAGACGGCGAGTGGGACGAGGTGGAGGCGTTGGACACCGGCGCCGATGACTTCCTCACCAAGCCGTTCTCGTACGCGGTGCTGCTCGCCCGACTGCGCGCACTGATCCGACGCGGGGGTCAGGAACGGCCGGCAGTCCTCACGGCCGGCGATCTGCGGCTAGATCCGGCGGGCAAGCAAGTCTCCCGGGGAGAAGTCGCGGTCGGGTTGACGACGCGGGAGCACTCGCTCCTGGAGTATCTGCTCCGCCACAGCGGCGAAGTCGTGTCCAAGCGCGAGATCCTCGACCATGTGTGGGACTACGACTTCGAGGGCGATCCGAACATCGTCGAGGTGTACATCGGCCATCTGCGCAACAAACTGGACCGCCCGTTCGGCCGCCAGTCCATCGTCACCGTCCGCGGCGCCGGATATCGACTGGCCGCCGATGGCGGTTGATGAGCCCTCGTCCCCTAGGCACGGGTGGCGAGCACGTTTCGGGACCGTCCGGGTACGGATCACGCTCGTGGCCACCGCCGTCGTCGCGGTCGCCCTGATCGCGGGCTCTTTCGTGCTGGTCTCTCTGCTGAGTTCGCGGCTGACCGAGAGTGTCCGCAGCAACGCCCAGGCCCAGGCAGATCAAGTGGCGACGGCGGTAGCGGCCGCGGGATTGGGCTCACTCAACCTGCCGGACAACGACGACCAATTGGTGCAGATCCTGGACAGCGACGGCGATGTAGTCAGGTCCAGCTCAGACGAGGTCGGCACTGATCCGCTGTCGGATGTGTCGCCCGGTGGAGCGGAAACAATCGATGTCGCCTTCGACAACGACGCCTACCTCGCGGTGGCTGCAGTGGCCGACGCGCCACAGGGTCGATACACCGTCGTGGCCGCGCACGCCCTGGACCTGGTCGAGGAGTCAAGGCAGGCGCTGACAACCTTGCTGGCAGCCGGGGTGCCGATCCTGTCGCTGCTCCTCGCGCTGGCAACCTGGCGCGTGGTCGGAGGGGCGCTGGTCCCGGTGGACGCGATCCGCCGGGAGGTCGATGCGGTTTCGGCCACCGAATTGCACCGGCGGGTACCGGAGCCGGCCGGTCACGACGAGATCTCCCGGCTCGCGGAGACGATGAACCGGATGCTCGCCCGGTTGGAAACCGCCCGGCTGCGCCAGCAGCAATTCGTCTCCGACGCCTCGCACGAACTGAGGTCACCGATCGCCAGCATCCGGGCGAACGCCGAAGTGGCCCTCGCCCATCCGGAGCGCGGACGTACCCCGGAACTGCCCGAGACTGTGCTGGCCGAGAGCCTGCGCCTGCAGCAGCTGGTCGAGAATCTTCTGGTCCTGGCGCGCGCGGACGAGACCACCACGCCGCTGCACGATCCGGTCGATCTGGACGACCTGGTCTTCAGCGAAGCTCAACGCATCCGCGCAAGATCAGGTGTGGTCGTGGACACCTCGCGGGTGTCCGCGGGTCGGGTGCGCGGTGATGCCGCTCTCCTGCGCCGCGTCATCGGCAACCTGCTGGACAACGCCGCACGGCACGCGAGTTCCCGGGTCACCGTGTCTCTGCAGCAGGACGGTGAGTCGGTGTTGTTTCGGGTCGACGATGACGGTGCCGGGGTGGCATCGGAGGATCGGGAGGTGGTTTTCGCTCGGTTCTCCCGGCTCGACGATGCCCGAGCCCGCGATGGCGGAGGGGCCGGACTCGGACTGGCGATCGTGTCCGAGGTGGTGCAGGGCCACGGCGGGACGGTGAGTCTGACCGATTCGTCCACCGGCGGGGCACGCTTCGACGTCAGGTTTCCCAGGGTGGCGACGGACTGAGGCGCTCAGCGGCATTCAGTTTGGCTTCAGCCAACCCGGCGCATTGAAGATGAGCGCTAGAGAGACTTCGCCACGCAGAATTCTTTGCCCTCTGGATCAGCCATGACCGTCCAGGTGTATCCAAACTCGTCCACATCGGCGACCCGGGTTGCGCCCAGTTCGACGAGGCGGGTTACCTCGGCCTCGGGATCAGCGGCGGCCACATCAAGATGCAATCGGTTCTTGGCGGCCTTCCCCAGCGCCGGGTGGCTTGCCAGCGTCCGTCTGATCTGCGACGGCGTGCGACCAATTGTCGGGCCCGAACCGTCCGAGCGTCCGACCCGTGCCCACACCGATGAAGAATGAGCAACGCCTGTAAGACGTCGTAGTGCCAGTACGGCGGGTAATGCAACTCGCCACAGGGGTGGACCAGATCGCCGCTGTCCCGGGCGAACACGACCTCCCGCTGCAACAACACTTCGGCCGCGGCGCCCACGGCCCCGGCGACATCGGAGTCGTTCGTCGCCATCTGATATTCGTGCAGGCCCCACAGTGCAGGCAGAGTCTCGTTCACTGATGACCGACTCGCCTGCGGGCGACGATCACAGTTCCAGCCGCCGTCTGGCCATTGCCACGCGACCAGGTGCTCGACCAACTCGCGGACCCGCCGATCGTGGGCCAGTCCCAAGCGGCAGGCAACAGCGACTGCATTGCCCTCCTGCGACGCGCAGCGCCTCGCCAGACCATTGATGAGCGGTACCCCCACTCAGTTGCCCGGTTTCGTACGGGTCAACGTCAGCGATAGGGAGTGAGCCCTAGACGCTCTGGGTCAGTCGCCGGCTTCCTGCCGCAGCACTCTCGCCGCCGACGCCATGCTGCGCAGCTTGCCTTCGGCTGACGCCCGGGGCAGGTACTTCATCCCGCAGTCCGGCGCCAGAACCACCCGTTCGGCGTCCACGAAGGGCAGGGCGCGGCGCACCCGCTGTACGACGGTGTCGACATCCTCGACCTCGTTGTCGGACAGGTCGAGGACACCGAGAATGATCGTCTTGTCCGAAAGCTGTTGCAGGACTGAAGGGTCCAGCCCGGACTGAGCGGTCTCGATCGATACCTGGTCGCAGGCGCAGTCAGCCAATTCGGGAAGGAACGTGTAGCCCGACGGACGCTCGTGAATGATCGCGGCGTAGCCGAAGCAGATGTGTACGGCCGTCGTGCCGACCACGCCGTCGAGCGCGCGGTTGAGGGCCTCGAGGCCGAACTCGCGTGCAGCGTCGGGCCGGGCCTGCATGTAGGGCTCGTCCAGCTGCACGATGTCGGCCCCCGCGGCGAAGAGATCCCGTACCTCCTGGTTGCAGGCTTCGGCGTAGGCAAGCGCGAGCGAGCGCGGGTTGCCGTAGTAGTCGTCCTGCGCTTGTTGGGACATGGTGAACGGGCCCGGAACGGTGACTTTGGTCGTCCGCCCGGTCTGCGATTGGAGAAACTGCAGGTCGGGGAGCTGGATCGGCTTCGGCCGCCCAATCGGACCCACGACGCGCGGAACTGGATTCGGGTGTCCGCTGCGGTCCAGGGCCTCGCCGGGATTGTCGATGTCGACACCGTCGAGGGCCGTGGCGAAGTGGTTGGAGTAGCTCTCCCTTCGGATCTCGCCGTCGGTGATGATGTCCAGGCCGGCCTCCTCCTGCGCGCGAATGGCGAGCAGGGTGGCGTCCTCCTGGGCCTGGGACAGATAGGCGTCATCCGGTCGCCAGAGCTCCCGGGCCCTGACCCGGGGCGGGAACCGGCCGGCCAGCTTCGCCCGGTCGATCAACCAGTCGGGCTGTGGGTAGCTGCCGACGAGGCTCGTGGGGAAGAGCGGAGGAAGGTTCATCTCGCATCAGCTGCCTCAGTTGGTCGGGATTCAGCGGGCAGCACGACCACGCGGCTCGCGCCGGATGCGGCCCTGCGCCACGCGTCGCTGATCTGGTCGAGGCCCACAGTCACGTGATCGACGGGGCAGCGGCCTTCGGCTGCGAGCCGAAGTACCGCTGTCAGCGCGTCGGCGCGCTCGGCTGCCGCCAGGGTCACGTTCGTGTAGCCGAGGATGGATTGCGTCCGGCTCCGCAGCGTGGCGGAGTCGAACGTCGCGCTCGGTCCTCCGGCCGACCCCAGGTTGACCAGCCGACCCCTATCGCCGAGCACCCGCAACGCAGCCGATGCGGCGTCGCCGCAGACGGGGTCGATCACGACCTGCAGGGGGCCCTCGACGGCTTCTCGGATCCGGCGCTCGATCTCGTCGACGTCCGCGTCTGCCAGATCGACGACCGCGTCCGCATCCGCGAACACCGTCTCGGCTCGCTCCTGCGGCCGGCGACTGGCGGCGATGATCCGCGCGGCGCCACGGGCCCGCGCCACATGAACGGCCACCTGTCCGACCACACCGGAGGCACCGAGCACGAGCACCTGCTCGCCGGCTTGCAGTCCGGCTCGCCAGATCAGCGACGCCCAGGCGGCTACGGCCGAGAGGCCGAGGGCGGCGGCGACGGCGTCGTCGACCCCGGCCGGCAGGGGTACGGTTTCGGTCTCGTCGACGACGGCAACTTCGGCGAGGCTTCCGTTGCCGGGCCGGATGCCGGCGTCGGTGTTGAACCAGACCCGGGAGCCCGGAACCAGCGAATCACCTTGCAGCACATGGCCCACGCCTTGCACTCCCGGAACGTAGGGCAGCGATGGTGCGCCGAAGTACGACGTACCGGACGCGCACAGCAGGTCGAGGGGCACGATTGGAGCAGCCGTGACGCGAATGGTGCACTGGCCCGGACCACGGGCCGGCCGATGCTGCAGCAGCTCCGGCAGCTCCCCGTGCGCGGTGATGAAAGCGGCAGTGACCGTCTCCGATCCGGCGTCGGACAACTCACGCTTCATTGGTTCAGGTCGTGATGTCGGCATAGGGCAACGAGAAGTGCGCGAGCTTCTGCGCGTACTCGAGTTGAAAGCCGAGCGGCTCGTCATGGTCACGTTCGAACATGGCGATGAACAACGTGAGTGTGAGGAACGGATGGGCACCCAGCTCGAACAGCTTCACGTAGTCGTGGTTGGCCAGTGCTTCGCGCTCGATGTCGTCGAATGCGAGCCATGTGCTCGACTCGACAGTGACGCAATTGAGGATGAGGTTTGCGTGCTCGGCCTCCCACCGGGTGACGGTGCCACCGGGATCCTCCCGATAGCTTTCGACGAGTGCCGCGTCACGGTCGACGGTGAACAGGAACTTGTTCATGAGGTACTTGCTCATGCCGGGACTCCGTTCGGGTACCAGGTGAAGTAGGCCTCCATCGTGTGGAACAGGTCGTAGGTGTCGACGTAGTCGGCCTTTGCGTTCTCACCGGCGACGCCCATCATGAGCATGAAGTCCATGAACCCGTGGGTCGCGTTTCCCGGCGCATGCAGGCTGTCCAGCGTCACCTCGGCCAGACATCCGTCCAGATCTCCGCCGGCGATCCAGTCGACCGCCCTGCGATCGAATTCGGGGTCGGGGCCGTGCGGCCCGAACTGGCGAGGACCACCGAGTTCAAGAGACAGATGTCCGGTGCCGATGACAGCGACCCGCTGCTCGCTCGGCCACGACTCGACCAGCGAACGGATGGTCTTGCCGAGTTGTACGAAGCGCTTCGGCTGGGGGAGCGGTGGGGCGAAGATGTTGGTGTAGATCGGCACGATGGGCAGGTCGTTCTGCGGGCGCAGCGTGATGATCGGGCAGGTCACGCTGTGGTCGATGCGCAGCTCGTTGCTGAACGCGAGATCGAACCCGGCGTCGAGACCGTTGCGCAGGATGTGTCCGGACAGGTCGCGATTGCCTTGCATCAACATTCGGGGGAGGCCGAACTCCCGCTCCTCGTTGTACCAGTTGGCGTCGTACTGCTCGGCGTGACCGACCAGGAACTGGGGCATGTTGTCCAGCCACAGCTGGTGGAAGTGGTCGGACCCGACCATGACCAGTACGTCGGGCCTCGCCCGCGTGAGCGTCTCGCGAAATGACTCGACTTTGCGGACCCACTCCGCGGCGAAGGGCGGCGCTTCTCCTTCCGGCGCGGTGCTTGCCTTGTAGTAGAAGGGGTGATGCGTCGAGGCGATCACTGCGACCAGTTCGGCCATGGGAGGCCCTCCTTCACACGCCGTCCGGGTTGACGTAGGTGGCATTTCGTTCGATGTTGAGGAACATGTCCATGGCGATGGGCCGGCGGCGTTCCTCGGCCAGCTGACCGAGCAATCCGGCCGCGCGGGCGAGCAGGGCGAAGCCGCGCAGCATCTCCACCGGCAGGCCGAGGTCGGCGAGGGCAGCCCCGCACGTCCCGGCTCCGTTGAGCGGCAGAGTTCGCCCGAGTACCTGCGGGTGTACGCGGCCGATCGCTTCGAACAGCTTCAGGTGACTGCCATGCGTCCCCTCCACTTCCGCGAGAGCGATCAAGACCGGCGTCCTGGGGTCGGTCACCTTGTGCACATGGTGGCCCAACCCTGGGACGAAGACCTTCTTGTCGCGGGCTCGCTGTACGACGTTGAGCGCCAACGCATCCCAGGCGGCCGGATCGCTTGGCAATGGTCCCTCGTGCGCGCTCAACGCATCGGCCAGGAAGCGTCCGGTGTCTTCCGTGACCCCCAGGAACCTCGAGCCGCCACCCAGCAGGCCGGCAGCCAGCGCGCCCTGCAACGAGTCGGGGGCGCTGAGATAGGTGAGTCGCGCGGCGATGGCGGTCGGCGTGAAACCGTGATCGGCCAGCGCCACCAGCACCGCCTCGAACACCCGCACCTCGCCGGGCGTCGGACGGCGGCCGGCCACGAGCCAGAACGCCAGCTCGCCGAAGCCGACCTTGCCCATCAGGTCCTCGGCAAGGTCCTGACCGAGCAACCGGATGCTGTCCGGGTCGGACATGCCGAGCGACGTCGGGTACGTCGGTTCCTGCCCTTCAGGGCTCATCAGGCGTCTCCTCCCGGACCTGGCGGCTGCGCGAGCCACCGTCGGATCTCCGCACCCTGCTCGTCGAGCGTCGGTGGCGGCAGGTCGTAACGCACCGGCGTCGAGGAGAACGTGATCGGGTTGCGCACTGAAGGGACTGCGGTGTCGCCGGCGCCGACGTTGACGACCGGGTCCAGGCCGAGTTCTTCCGCGTAAGCAATGCCGGCATCGACGGTGTTGATGGGGCCGCACGGAACGCCCGCGGCGATGAGCTCGTGGAACCAGTCCATCCGGGAACGGGTCGCGAGCCGGGCAACCAATAGCGGCCGCAGTGCCTCCCGGTTGGCCGTCCGCTCCTGGTTGTGCAGGAACCGGGGGTCCTCGATCAGCTCCGGTATGCCGAGCACCTGGCACAGTTTTCGGAACTGGCCGTCGTTGCCCGCCGTCACGATGAGTTCGCCGTCCGCGGCGGGTAGGGCGTCGTACGGGAACAGGCTCGGATGCGAATTGCCCATCCGAAAGGGCACAACGCCGCCCGCCACAACGGCACTGGAGTGGTTGACCAGTGCGGACAGGGCCGAGGAAAGCAGGTTCACCTCGACGTGCTGACCGTGGCCGCTGCCGGCTCGATGATTCAAGGCAGCGAGGATCCCGACTGTCGCGTGCAGCCCAGCCATCAGGTCGAACACGGAGATCCCGGCTCGGTACGGCGGTCCGTCCGGATCACCGGTGAGGCTCATCAGCCCGGAGATGGCTTGCACGATGAGGTCGTAGCCGGGGAGTGCGGCTCCACCTGCCGTGCCGAAGCCGCTGATCGACGCATAGACGACGCCGGGGTTCTCGGCAGCCACGGTGTCGTAGTCGAGTCCGAAGCGGGCAAGGCCGCCCGGCTTGAAGTTCTCCAGAACCACGTCGGCTCGCTTGGCAAGCTCTTGCGCCGCTTCGAGATCTGCGGCCTGCTTCAGATCCAGGATGATGGAGCGCTTGTTGCGGTTGACCCCGAGGTAGTAGGTCGACACGCCGTCGCGCACCGGCGGTACCCAGGTGCGGGTGTCGTCTCCGCCGGGTCCTTCCACCTTGATGACGTCAGCGCCCATGTCGGCCAGCAGCATCGAGCAGTACGGGCCGGCGAGGATCCGCGAGAAGTCCGCGACCAGCAAACCGGCCAAGGGAGCCCCTTCGGCGGGCGCCGGGGTCGCAGCCATCACGCGCCCTTCACCGCATAGGCCGGTACGCCCTGCGGACGACTGTCCGAAAGTGTGGTCTTGGGCACGGACGCAGCGAGCGCGAAGTCCGCACTCACGTCGCTGGCGGCCTGCAGCAGGAGCGGCAGGTAGTCCTGGGTCAGGGTCTCGACCGACGTCTCCGCGGCATGCACGGTCACATTCATCGCGGCGATGACTGCGCCCGTCCCGTCGCGCAGGGGAGCGGCGACAGATCTGATCCCGGGTGCCAACTGCTCGTCGGTGAGCGCCCAGCCCTTTGCGCGGACATCGCGCAGGACGTCCTCGAGCTCAACCCGGCCGGGCTGCCACTTGGGGCGAATCCCCGATCGGCTCGGCTCGGACAGCACGTCGTCCAGCTGGTTCGCGTCGAGGCCGGCCAGCAACACCTTGCCCAGCGACGTCTGCGGTGCCGGGAATCGCGTACCGATGCTCACGGCCAGCGCAATGATCTTCGGTACGGCAACCCGAGCCACATAGGTGATGTCGGACCCGTCCAACTGTGCGATCGACGTCGATTCGTGCGTTCGGCCGACGAGCCGCTCCATGTGCGGACGCGCCACCTCCCAGAGGCCCATCGATTGGACGTAGGCAAGGCCCAACTCCAGCACCCGCGGAGTCAATGCGAAACCACGCGGCTCGGTGCGTACATACCCCAGCGCTTCCAACGTCAGCAGGATCCGGCGGGCGGTCGGCCGGGCGAGCTGCGCGGCGGCTGCCACCTCGCTCAGCGTCATGATCGGCCGAGTGGCATCGAAGGCCCTGATCACGTCGAAGCCGCGCGCGATCGCTTCCACGAAGTTCGGGTCATCGTCTCGCCGAGCCATCGCCGACTCCTCTCCCGGTCGCACCGGCGGCGTCGTCCACGCAACGCTCGTACGCCTTGACGACACCCGCGGCCGAGGTACAAGGTACCGATCAACCGCCGCCAGACGGACATGTGTACGCAAAGATCTTGTACCTAGCTAGAGGAAGAGGCGACATGACAGCCACCCAGGCTTCGGCTGGACCGAGCCAGACACCGGCTGCGGGCCGCCCCGTGGTGTTCCGCGGGGGCACGGTGCTGACCATGGACGACACCAAGACGGTCCTCACCGACGCCGACGTCCTCGTGGTCGACGAGCGCATCGCAGCCGTCGGCCCCGCCCTCCAGGCCCCGGCCGACGCGTTGGAGATCGATGCCCGTGGCGGCATCGTCATGCCCGGCATGGTCGACACGCATCGACACATGTGGCAGACCGCGATGCGTGGCTACGGAGCCAACTGGACGCTGACGCAGTACTTCGTCTGGTACTACCTCGAGCACGGCAAGAAATTCCGCCCACAGGACATCTACGCGGGCAACCTGTTGGCCGCCATCGAGTCGCTGGACGCGGGAGTCACGACCACCGTCGACTGGTCGCACGGGCTGCAGACCGTCGAGCACGCCGATGCCGCCGTGGATGCGCTCGAGGCAATTCCAGGCAGGTTCGTCCTCGCGTACGGAAACATCCAGGCCGGCCCCTGGGAGTGGTCGACGAGCGCAGATTTCCGCGACTTCGTGTCTCGGCGGATCACTCCGGGCAACGACATGCTCGGCTTCCAGATGGCGTTCGACGTCACCGGTGATCCGACGTTCCCGGAGCGCGCCGCGTTCGAGGTTGCCCGCGAGCTCGGCGTGCCGGTCACCACGCACGCTGGAGTCTGGGGCGCCACCAACGATGACGGCATTCGGCTCATGTTCGAGAACGGATTCGCGACTCCGGAGACCATCTACGTCCACGCCGCGACGCTGAATGCCGACTCCTACCAGCGCATCGCGGCCAGCGGCGGTTCGGTCTCGGTCTCCACCGAGAGCGAGCAGAGCGCCGGACAGGGTTACCCGCCCACCTGGATCCTGCGCGCGCACGACATCCCCGTGTCGCTGTCCATGGATACCAGCGTGTGGTGGAGCGGCGACCTGTTCTCGGCGATGCGCTCCACCCTCGGTGCCGATCGCTCCCGGGAGCATTTCGAGGCACACGCAAAGGGCGAGACCATCACCAACTGCCATCTGCGCGCGGACGACGTGGTGCAGTGGGCGACGCGGGGTGGCGCGAAGGCGCTGGGCCTCGACGGCGCGATCGGCAGCCTGGAGGTGGGCAAGAAGGCCGACGTGGTGCTCCTCAAGAATGACGACTCACCGGTCATGTTCCCGCTGCTCAACCCGTACGGCCACGTCGCATTCCAAGCGCAACGCGGCGACGTACACACGGTGGTCGTGAACGGCCGCGTGGTGAAACACAACAACCGGCTCGTCGACATCTCACTGGAACCGGCGCGCAAGGCAGTTGCGGAGACGGTTGGCTACCTCGAGCAGGAGATGGGCGCCGACGCATGGGGAGCAGGCATGAATCCTGAGATCCCCGAGACCAAGATCCTCGACAACCCCTACCAGTACACGGACTACCACTCGGAAACGACACACACCAAGTAGCGCCGGTCGCCCGTAGGACCGGTCTGCGATGGCGGCGGGCACCATCTGCTCGGCTGTCTTCCCCTCATGTTTGACTTGCCGGGTCGGCTGATGGGCGAGGTTGGGTCGGCAAGAAGCGCGCAGACGGGCCCGCGGACACGGGGAGTCCGACCAAGGTGCAGGACGCATGAACGGAGGTCGCGGTGCTTATCGGGGTCCTCAAGGAACGTGATCCTGGTGAGACCCGGGTGGCGGCAACACCGGCGACGGTGGTGCAGTTGTGCGGCTTGGGTTATGACGTGGTGGTCGAGGCCGGTGCCGGCGCGGCGTCGAGCTTCCCCGACGAGGCCTACGTCGAAGCGGGAGCGCGGATCGGTGATCCGTTGACGGCCGATGTGGTCTTCGGGGTCAACGTTCCTGCGCGCGAGCAGCTGGACGGTCTCGGTACCGGAGCCACGTTGATCAGCATGCTGAGTCCGAATCTGAACCCGGACCTGGTGGAGGACCTTGCGCGCCGGCCGATCACCGCGTTGGCGATGGATGCGGTCCCGCGGATCTCGCGCGCCCAGTCGCTCGACATGCTCAGCTCGATGGCGAATATCGCGGGCTATCGCGCCGTCATCGAGGCCGCACACGCCTTCGGCCGGTTCTTCACCGGCCAGGTGACTGCTGCGGGCAAGGTTCCGCCAGCGAAGGTGCTCGTCGCCGGAGCCGGTGTCGCGGGCCTTTCGGCAATCGGGGCCGCCGGCGCCATGGGCGCGATCGTGCGGGCGACCGACCCGCGGCCCGAGGTGGCAGATCAGGTCAGGTCCCTTGGTGCGGAGTATCTGTCTGTGCCGGCCGCCGACGTGGAGGTGAGCGCGACCGGCTATGCCAAGGAGATGTCTGATGACTACAACGAGCGCGCCGCCCAGCTGTACGCGCAGCAGACCAAGGACGTCGACATCCTGATCACCACGGCGCTGATCCCTGGGCGGCCCGCGCCACGGCTGATCACCACGGAGATGGTGTCGGGCATGAAGTCCGGCAGCGTCATCGTCGACATGGCGGCAACCAACGGCGGAAACGTCGAGGGAACCGTCGCCGGAGAAGCTGTGGTCACCAGCAACGGCGTGACGATCATCGGCTATACCGATCTTGCGGGCCGGGTCCCCACGCAGGCGTCGCAGCTGTACGGCACCAATCTGGTGAATCTGATGAAGCTGATGACGCCGGGAAAAGATGGCAAGCTCGTCCTGGATTTCGACGACGTCGTGCAGCGATCGATGACCGTGGTGCGCGACGGCACGTCGACCTGGCCGCCGCCGCCGGTCCAGGTGTCAGCCTCGATGGTGGAGGCTGTCCCAGCCGTCGCCGGAGCCGAGTCGCCGATCCGCAAGCACGTCTCGCCGGCGCGGCGACTGTCGGTGGTCGTCATCGGGGCTGGGCTTCTGTTCCTCTGTGCGGCGCTGGCCCCTTCGGCCTTGCTCGGGCACTTGACTGTGTTCGCACTGTCGATCGTTGTCGGCTTCTATGTCATCGGACGGGTGCACCATGCGTTGCACACGCCGCTGATGTCGGTGACGAATGCCATCTCCGGAATCATCGTGGTCGGTGCGCTGCTGCAGATCGGACAGGGCAATACCGCGATCACCATCGTGTCCACGTGTGCGGTCCTGCTGGCCAGCATCAACGTGTTCGGTGGCTTTGCGGTGACCCGGCGGATGCTTGCGATGTTCTCCCGAGACTGATCAGACGCTGACTCCCATGACCATCGAATCGGCCGCGCAGGCGGCCTACATCGTCGCGGCCCTGCTGTTCATCCTCGCACTGGCCGGTCTGTCCAGGCACGAAACCGCGAAGACTGGCAACACCTTCGGCATGGTCGGCATGCTGTTGGCCCTGGTCGCGACGATCGCGCTGGCAATCGACAGGGACATCGAATCGAGTGGCCTCGCATTGCTGCTCGCCGCTGCCGCCGTCGGGGCGACGGTCGGTCTCTATCGAGCCCGCATGGTCGAAATGACCGGGATGCCGGAGCTGATCGCGCTGCTGCACAGCTTCGTCGGACTCGCCGCGGTGCTCGTCGGCTGGAACGGCTACCTCGCGGTCGAGGCCGACCTCGACGGCGCTGAGGCCCAGCACCTGCAGACCCTTGATTCGCTGGGGATCCACCACGGTGAGGTCTTCATCGGTGTCTTCATCGGTGCGGTCACATTCACCGGATCCATCGTTGCGTTCCTGAAACTGTCTGCGCGGATCAAGTCCGATCCGCTGATGCTGCCCGGCAAGAATGTCCTGAACCTCGGCGCGCTGGTCGCCTTCGCCGCGCTCACCACATGGTTCGTGATCGACCCGCAGCTGTGGCTGTTGGTCACCGTCACCGCCATCGCTCTGCTGCTCGGCTGGCACCTGGTCGCATCCATCGGCGGCGGCGACATGCCGGTGGTGGTGTCCATGCTCAACAGCTACTCCGGCTGGGCGGCAGCCGCCTCCGGTTTCCTGCTGGCCAACGACCTGCTGATCATCACCGGCGCCCTGGTCGGCTCTTCGGGTGCCTACCTGTCATACATCATGTGCCGGGCGATGAACCGCTCCTTCATCTCCGTGATCGCGGGAGGCTTCGGGATCCAGGCGACCGATCCTGGGAAGGACACCGACTTCGGCGACCACAACGAGATCACTGCCGTGGGAGTGGCAGAGCTGTTGGCCGATGCCGACACCGTGATCATCACGCCGGGCTACGGGATGGCCGTCGCGCGGGCGCAGAACGGCGTGGCAGAGCTGAGTCGCAGGCTGCGCGAAAGGGGCGTCGACGTCCGGTTCGGGATCCACCCCGTCGCCGGCCGGCTCCCCGGCCACATGAACGTCCTCCTGGCCGAGGCGAAGGTGCCCTACGACATCGTGCTCGACATGGACGAGATCAACGACGACTTCGACGACACCGCCGTCGTACTCGTGATCGGTGCCAACGACACCGTCAACCCCGCGGCCACCGACGACCCGACCAGTCCGATCGCCGGCATGCCGGTTCTGAAGGTCTGGGAAGCAGACAACGTCATCGTCTTCAAACGGTCGATGGCCTCGGGATATGCCGGAGTGCCCAACCCACTCTTCTACCGCGACAACAGCGCGATGCTCTTCGGTGACGCCAAGGATCGGGTAGAGGACATCCTTCGCGCACTCTGACGACAATCTCCTCCCCCGGGAAAGTCGGTCGTCCCGGCCCGGATCATTCAGGCTGGCCGTCATTCGGCAGGAAGCCGTGCCCACCATAGGCGATGATGCGCAGCCCGCCTACTCACGCCTGCTTCGCCGGCTCGACAGTTTCCGACACTGCCGCACCGTACAAACCGCATACGTCACCGAGCGTCTCGACGCGGAATGGGCAGACCGAAAGCTATGAGGTTTGACGCGAAATTGTCGCTGGCCGTGAAGGACTCGAAGTCGGCGCGAGTCGGGCAGGCATCGATCACCGTGATTCCATCGAGGCGAGGCACACAAAGATTCAGCAACACGTCCGGAATGGCCGAGAGCATCTTTGCGTAGCCGATCTGCAGCGTTTCCGGGTCGCCATCGAAGTGGTAAGAGGTCAGGTGCATCGTCAGATCTCCTTCTCTGTCGGGGTGATTGGAGTGCAGGGGGCTACTTGCTGGGCACTACTTGTGGAGCCGGTAGAAGCGGAACACGTCGTGGTCGACGGGCAGGACCTCGACGGAGCGGAAGCCGGCCTCGGCCGCGAGGCGTTCGACGGTGGCGGCCCGCAGGACGGTGCCGGTGGCTGCCGAGTCCTCTTCACTGCGCCCTACGGGGAGGCAGTGCAGGACGCTGGCCGCGTAGAACAACCGTTGCATCGGGTCGGGGTCGTTGGCCGTGAGCGCGTCGGCGGCCCGTTCATCGACGATGAAGACAGCGCCGTCGGGACCGGCCATGTCACGCATCGCGCTGAGAGCCTGGACGGGATGGGCCATGTCGTGAAGTGCTTCGAAGCAGCAGACGAGGTCGTAGGTCCCCTCTGTGGACGCGGCGTCTTCGGCGGTGAAACGGACCCGGGCGGCGACGCCGGCAGCGGCTGCGTTCGCCGTGGCATCGACGATCGAGGCCCGGTCGGTGTCGAAGCCGTCTACTGCGACATTCGGATAGCCGCGGGCAATGGCGATCGAGGACCACCCGCAGCCGCATCCCAGATCTGCGACAGATGCCGGTCCGGCTTCCAGGCGAGCTGCCACGTCGGGCATCGCTGGCAACCATTCGGTGGTGAGCAGGTTGACGAACTGAGGTCGGTTGAAGCCTTCCTGGGCCCGTCGTACCCACTCGCCGTAGCCGGCGAAGCTGATCCCCGAGCCTAGGCGGTAGGCCTCTACGAGCTCGGGAAGGACGACCGGACATTCAACGGCGAACGTCGCCAGCGGCGCGATGTGGGCCAGGCTGTCAGGGTCGAGCAGGCAGGCCTGGTGTGCGACGGGTAGTGAGAAGACGCGGCTGTCCGGATCGCCGTCGGTCGGGTCGCTGTCGATGCACACGATCCCTGCGCTGGCCTGCTGTTCGAGCCACTCACGTGCGTAGCGAGCGTCGATACCCGCTTGAGCGGCCAGTTCCGGCGGAGCTGCCGGGCCGGCGGACAAGGCCTCGTAGAGTCCAAGTCGCATACCCAGTTCGATGGTGGCCAATTCGAAGCTGCCAATAGCGGCCAGGAAGACTCGTTCGGCGAATCCTCCGATCGCTGCTTCGAGGCCGGCATCGTCGGGGCTCGCAGATACCTCGTGGCTGGTCTCTTGGGTCGTCGTAGTGGTCATGAATCCTCCTCGTGAGTGGCTGTCAACCGAAGGCCGCTAGATCTGGTCTGGTTTCGCCAGATGCCGAGTACCGTCACGTGGTCGTGAGCGCGCAGCCGGATCCCAGTCGTGGGCAGGTCGGCGCCGTCCTGGCCGAGGCCTTGACCGCCGCGATTTCCGGCAGCGGCCGGCTGCTGCTTCTGTCCGGGGAAGCCGGGATCGGGAAGACGACCACCGCGCGTGATGTCACGACAGCCGCTCGCCGTGGCGGCGTCACCGTGCGCTGGTCAGCATGCTCGTCGACCGGCGGTACGGTCGCTCACGGTCCATGGTTCACCCTGCTCTCCGGTCTCGGTCCGCCCGGTCGGCGGGCGATGGGTGTCCTGCAGGGAACGTCGTTCGGCGATAGGACGGCGACCACAGCAGCGCGGACGGCGGCCTATAACGCCGTGGTGACTGCCCTCGAGGAGGCATCGACCAGACGTGCGGTGTTGCTCGTCCTCGACGACCTGCACTGGGCGGATGAGGGGACGCTGCAGCTGCTCGACGTCGTGGCCGCCCACGTACCAGGGCTGCCTGTGCTGGTCGTTGGTGCCTACCGGGACACGGATACCTCGGCCGACTCCATGCTGACCCGGTTAGGTGGACGGGCCGACCGCCTACCGCTTCGTGGCCTGGACAGATCCGCGGTCGCCGCGCTTCTCGGCGAGCAGGTCGGTGCGGGACGGGGCGCGGTCTTCGCGGACGAGGTCCTCGGCTTGACCGGAGGCAATCCCTTCCTCGTCGTGCAGATCGGCCGCCTGCTGGCCGAGGACGAGGGCGCGTTGGGAGTGGGCACGCTGCCGACCGGGGCTCGTGACCTGCTGCAGCAAGGCCTGGCGCCCCTCGACGCTTCGGATCGCGCCGTGCTGGTCGCCGCCGCGGTCCTCGGCAGTCCGTTCCGCACCGCCGACCTCGACCACATGCTCGATCTGCCTTCAGGCGCGCTCAACGCCGCGCTGGACAGGGCGGCGTCGCTCCGGATTGTCGGGCGATCGCCCGGAACCGGGTCTTGGGCCTTCACACACGATCTGTTGCGCCTGGCGGCGCTCGAGGGTGTCGACTCCTCGGACATCGCCGACCTGCACAAGCTCGCTTCCACCGTGCTGCGGGTCGGCGATGCCGAACCCGCGGTCATCGCCGCTCACCTCCTGGCGGCCGGTCCGCCCTGCGCTGTCGAGGCCGCGGAATGGTCCGTGTCCGCGGGCGACCGGGCGCTGTCGGCCATGGCCTGGGAAGAGGCTGCTGCACACTACGAACGGGCGCTGCTGGCGCTGCGCCCAGGGACGCCGGACTCCGACAGCGCAGCCGACGCCCTGGCAGGGCTGGGTCGAGCTCGCCTGTTCGCCGGAGACGAGGAAGGTGCGGCGCGAGCGTTCGCGGACCTGGCGAGCATCGGCCGGTCACTTGGCTCGGCTAGGTTGCTTGCCCGCGCAGCGTTGGGTTTCAGCGCAGACCTGTCAGGTTTCGAGGTGCGCTTGTTCGACCAACGCCAGATCGACCTGCTCGAGGAGGCGGCCAACGCACTGGAGGCGACACCGGAACCGGGTCTGCGGGCCACGGTGCTGGCCCGCCTGTCGGTCGCGCTGTCGTTCACCGCCCCGGACGTACGGCGACTCGAGCTTGCTGAGAAGGCGGTCGTGCTGGCCCGGGAGGCGGCGGATCCGATCGTGCTCGGCCGGGCTCTGGGTTCCCACTGCGACGCGATCGCCGGGCCCCAGCATGTGGACCAGCGCCGAGCCGAGGCGTCGGAGATCATCGCCATAGCCGAGGAAGCCGGGGATGGGCCCTTGGAGCTGCTCGGTCGCCGACTGCGCTTCGTCGCCGCTCTTGAGCGGGGTGACATCGCCGGTGTCGAGGAGGACACCCGGGCCTTCGCCCGACGCGCGGCAACCGTCGGGAGTCCCCTGTATTCCTGGTACGTGCCGCTGTGGCGAGCTCAATTTAGCCTCGTTGGCGGCGACTTGAGCGCCGCCGATCGTCTTATCGGCGAGGCGGAGGCGCTTGGCCGCGCGGCGGGCAGCACCAACGGCCCGATGCTGGCGGCCGTGCTGCGTCTTTCGGCGATGTGGCAGAGCGGCGACAACACCGGAGCCGTACGCGCGGTCGAGGCGCTGGTCGAGGAAGGCTCACCACTCGAGATGTACATCGCGGCGCCCGGCGAATACGCTTGGGCCTACTACTTGGTCAACCGTCTCGTGGACGCCGCAGCCTGCTTGGACCGAGCGGCAGCGATCGGCCTCGACGCGCACGTCGCAGACGCGGAGTGGCTGCCGAACATCGCGAACGTCGTACGTGTCGCCGCAGCCATTGACCACCCGGTCCTCGGTAATGCGCTTGCCTTACTTGAGCCGTACGCGGACCTCGTCGCCTTCGAAGGGATCGGCGCGGGTCTCTACGGATCGGTGGCGCGGTTTGTCGCTGTCGGCTGCTCAGCACTTGGTCGGCACGACGATGCTGTCCGCTACGCCGAGCAAGCCGTCGTCGTCAACCGTGGCTTCGGAGGCAGTCTCACGGCAGATGCACTACGTTCCTTGGCCGAATGTCTCATTGCGCGTGGTGACGACGCCGCCTTGGCCGAGAGTCGGCACACCGATGCCGATGCCGCATATGCAGCGATCGGTCTCTCCCACCTCGTCCGATCTCACGCACAACCGGCGACGGGCGGGACCAGATCGGGCACGGCCAACGAATTTCGCCGGGGAGGCGACGTGTGGCACATCACCTACGGCGGAATTTCGACGATCATCAAGCACACCAAGGGAATGGCCGACCTCGCCGTCCTCCTGTCGGCGGCTGGGCGCGAGGTCCATGTCAGCGACCTCGAAGGCGTACCGGTGGAAGTCTTCGGTGACAGCGGAGATGCCGCCCTCGACCGCCGCGCAATTGCCGCGTACAAAGCTCGCCTCGCGGATCTGAGCGAGGAATTAGACGATGCGGACGCTGACCATGACATCGCAAGGGCCGATCGGGCCCGCGCCGAGTATGACGCGATCGTGGACCAGCTGACCGGCGCCATCGGTGCGGGTGGCCGAAGCCGCGCAGCTGGTCCGGTCCCGATCGAGCGGCTGCGCAAGGCAGTTTCCGCCCGCGTGCATGACGCCATTCGGCGAATCGAGATCGCGCACCCCGCGCTGGGGAGGCACCTCGCCAACGCCGTACGCACCGGCATCTACTGCTCCTACCAGCCCGAGGTGGCCACAGGTTGGCGGCGCTAGCGCGATGTGGCGGTACCGGGCATGACGAATTAGCGCAAGCCATGGACCGGCTGCGCAGCCTCGACCACACCGCCGTCGTGCTCGTGATCCTGAAGGTCTGGGAAGCAGACAACGTCATCGTCTTCAAACGGTCGATGGCCTCGGGATATGCCGGAGTGCCCAACCCACTCTTCTACCGCGACAACAGCGCGATGCTCTTCGGTGACGCCAAGGATCGGGTGGAGGACATCCTTCGCGCACTCTGACGACCGGCCTCGCCCGGAAAGGCAGTCATCCCGGAAATGCACTCGTCCCGCCCCGCGACCATCGGCTTGGATGGTCGGGTGAAGGTCATCAAGGGCTGGCGGCGCTGGCGAGTCGGGACGAGCTCGGATGTGGCCTGGATCGCCGGCCAGACGACCATCGGCCGGACGATCACCTCAGCCATACCAGAAGTCTTCGAGGCCTATGCGACCTTCTTCCCGCCCGAGCAGCCGGGTGTGACGAGCGCGTCGCACGAGCAGGCCGTGGTCAGGAACCTCGTTCAACACACCGCCGAACAGCCATGGTGGCTTGGATATCTCGAGACCGGCGCCCACGACATCGTCTTCCCCAAGGCTCCTAGGGTCACGCTCTATTCGGAGTGGCCGTACGTGTTGGTGCGAGCCGGACCAGAGCAGGCGCTGACCTGGCGCGTGGGCCACATGCGCATGGGGGACGGTGTGCTCCCCGATCTCTTCTTCCCCGCGGACCGGACCTGGCTCGTCTCCGGCCTCTGGGATGACACCTGGACCTGCATCGGCGGACCAGCGGCACTGATCGACGCCCTCCGGGTCGATCCTCTCGTGCAGGCGCGACCTGTACGGCCCGGCGTGGATGCCACACCTCCCGGACGCCACAACGTCTAGTCAGCGCGGGGCGCGAGCGGTTGACTGTCGGGGCCGAGCCGATCTGCTGGCCGCGGGGTTCGTGGCCCGTGCGGGACACGTGAGGAGAACAGCGTGCTGTTCCACATCGAACAGGTTCACACCCCGGAGAACTGTCCCTACGGGGACGGTGGCTCGCGGTCCCTGCACGACGCCTCGGTGGAGGGAGTCGACGTCAAGGCCGTGTACGGCTCATTCATGGAACACACGATCTACCTGGTGGTCGAGGCCGACGACATCGACCGGCTCAACACCTTTCTCCTTCCGGGCATGAAGGTGTCAACAGCCAGGATCACCCCGGTGAGCGAACGACCGATGCCGAACCAGGCTCGCTGAGCGTTCGGCTATTCCGCTCCGGCAGAGTCAGCCGGGCCGCCGCCGAAACCGATCTCGTTTCCATCGGGATCCCGAAACGTCGTCTTCCGCACGCCATTGGAGTAGGTCTCCTGCTCGGCCGGCTCGATCCCCCTGCTGGCGATCTCGAGAATCCGAGCCTCGAAGTCCTCGACGAAGATCGTGTGCTTTGCATGGCCGGCATGCTCAGGACGCACCTCGATGTAGACGTACCCGTGCTCGTTGACGTCCCACACCGCCTCGATGTCATTCGGCAGGAAACTCGGCCCCGAGCCCAGCAGCTGCTCATACCAGGCCACTGCGCGCTGGTAGTCGCTCACCGGGATTCCTGCGAAGAGGTCGGCGGCCACGAGCAGACGCTATAGAGGTGCCACGATGCGGACCAGGCAGTGGCCTAGCGTGGTCCGCGTGACATCCCCCCGCCGTAGTCGCGCAGACCATGGTCGCCAGGGCTCTGGCGCAGAGGTGGTCGAGGCCCTCCGCGCGGCCCTCCCGGCCGACCGGCTGGTCACCGACTCGGACGTCTTGGCCTCCTACAGCCACGACGAGGCCGAGTGGGCCGACTTCGAGTCGCCTGTCGTAGCGGTCCGGCCGCGCACTGCCGAGGAGGTGCAGATTGCCGTACGCGCCTGCATCGAAACCCGCACGCCCGTTGTGCCGCGGGGGGCGGGTACGGGCCTGTCCGGCGGAGCCAACGCCACGGCGGGTTGCGTCGTCCTCTGCATGGAAGCCATGAACGCTGTGCTGGAGGTCGATGCGCTGGAGCGCTTCGCCGTCGTGCAACCCGGAGTGGTCAATGACGATCTGCGCAGGCGGGTGGCCGAGCAGGGCCTCTGGTATCCACCGGATCCGGCCAGCTCCCCCTGGTCGACGATCGGCGGGAACGTCGCGACCAATGCCGGTGGGGTGTGCTGCGTCAAGTACGGGGTCACCGGTGACTACGTCATCGGCGTGCAAGTCGTCACGGGAACAGGAGAGCTGGTCCGCCTCGGTCGACGGACCGCCAAAGGCGTTGCAGGCTACGACCTCACGGCACTGCTGGTCGGCAGTGAGGGCACGCTGGGGATCATCACCGAAGTCACGGTGAAGCTGCGGCCGCAGCGCGACCCGGAGCGAACCATTGCCGGCTACTTCGACTCGGTCGTTGCAGCCGGTGAAGCGGTCACGGCAGTCGCGGCCGCGGGATTGACACCGTCGGCGTTGGAACTGGTGGACCGGCACTGTCTGGCCGCCGTCGACGCATGGAAGAACATGGGCCTATCCGCCGACGCCGAGGTCGTGCTACTCGGCCGCGTGGACACGCCGGGACTCGCGGGCGACGTCGAGGCCGAGCAGATGCTTGCCGCCTTCGAAGGAGCCGGGGCCACGTGGGCGGCGGTCAGCACCGACGCCGACGAGGCCGAGGCGCTCTTCGCGGCCCGCCGGCTGGCCTACCCGGCATTGGAGCGGCTCGGGCCGGTCCTCACCGAAGATGTCTGTGTGCCCAAGTCCGCCGTGTCGGCGATGCTGGCTCGGATCGAGGCGATCGCTGCCGCACACGACACCCTCATCGCGAACATCGCGCACGCCGGCGACGGCAATCTGCATCCCCTGCTGATCACCGCGCCAGGTGACGACGCCGCCCGGGGTCGCGCTCACCTGGCCTTTCACGAGATCATCGCCGCGGCCTTGGAACTCGGCGGCACCGTCACCGGCGAGCACGGCGTCGGTCTGCTCAAGCGCGACGGCCTCGCCGCCGAGGTCTCCCCGGCTGTGCTGGCGATGCATCATGCGATCAAACTCGCCCTGGACCCGCACGGGATCCTCAACCCCGGCAAGGTCTTCGCTGCAGATCCGCGAGAGGCGGATCCAGCGCAGTTATGAGGGAGGACAGGTCGATGGACAAGGACGAGCCGCCGACGTCAACCCCACCACTGCCTGAGGGCGCGCCCGAAAACGATGCACCCGCGGTACGGGTCCTGCTCCTCCCCGCCAACGCCTGGCGCATCTGCTTGGTGGTCCTCGGCGCCGTCGGCCTGTTCCTCTTGCTGCGCTTCGTGCTGATAGACGCCGGCTCGCTGATCTTCACGCTGGTCATCGCGTGGTTCATCTCGCTCGCGATGGAGCCGGCGGTTCGGAAGCTCTCGCGGTGGATGCGCCGAGGGGTGGCCACTCTCCTGGTCATTCTCACCGTCGTGGCCGCGCTCGCGGCGTTCATTGCGCTGTTCGGACAACTGTTCGTCGAGCAGGTTGCGCAGATGCTGCGCGCGCTGCCGGACGTCGTGACCGCGACGATCGACTGGATCAATGAGCGCTTCGGCACGTCGTACGAAGCCAGCGACATCCTTGCCTCGCTGCAGATCTCGCCGGAGCAGGTGGCCCAATACGCGCAAGGTGTGCTTGGCGGCGTGCTCGGATTGATCGGAACCTTCGTCGGTGCCGTGTTCGGACTCTTGACCCTCGGCCTGTTCACCTACTACCTCTCCGCCGACGGCCCTCGGTTGCGAGGCTGGCTCGCCAGCCTGCTTCCGGTCCGCTACCGACCGCACTTCGAAAACATATGGGAACTGTCGCTACTCAAGACCGGTGGCTACGTCGCCGCGCGAGTCACGCTCGCGTCGATCAACGCGGTCATCTCCTCACTGTTCTTCCTGGTGATCGGTATGCCCTCCTGGCTGGCGCTCGGCATTTGGACCGGCGTTGTGGCGCAACTCATCCCGACCATCGGCACGTACCTGGCGATCGCCCTTCCCATACTGGTCGGGCTGGCGTCACCGAATCCGTGGCTGGGCGTGGCCGTGTTGGCCTTCGGGATTGTTTATCAGCAGATCGAGAACCTCATCCTGGAGCCGCGGATCAGTGCCAAGGCAGTCAACATTCATCCGGGCGTGGCATTCGGCTCGGTGATCCTCGGCGCTTCGTTGTTCGGGGCCGGTGGTGCGCTGCTGGCTATCCCCGTGGCGGCGATGCTCCTAGCGGTACTGGACACGTATGTCCTTGACCGCGAGGGTGCTCGCGGGCGCGGATCGCCCGGGCATCAGGCGGGCAAGCCGCAGGCCTGACCGCCCCCCACGAAACCGCGGCGGAAGAGATCGACCAGTTCGAAACCGGAAAGCCCGAGGTCAGGCAACACCCTGGTTTGCGTCGCGTACGTCATGAGCACGATGGCGGCTTCATCGACGTCACCGGGGGAGACCTGGATCGGGCTCTCCACCACGGCACCGTTGTAGAGCTCGCGGGTGTACCAACCGGTCAGGCAGATCGCGCTGTTGATCGCATCCACGTCGTCGGTCGGAAGTCCCATCTGCTCGCGCACGGCAAGTGCGTACGGGATGGACAGCAGGGTGTCGATCGCGAAGTCACCCACCTCCTCATGGGCCTCCTGGAGAAGCTCACCCTCGTCGTAGCGCACCGTGTGGTCGGCGAGGCAGTAGCCCAGATCGAGCGGCGCATTCGCGGTCGCGCCATCGCACGGCGGCTGGTCCCCTTCGATCGCCTCGAGTTCCGGGGCGACGAACTCGCCGTCCAGTGCAGCCACCTCGTCGTACCCCGAACCGAATGCCTGCTCCCAGAAGGCGGCCAGCGTGTCATCGGTGAAGTCCAGGCTCTCGTCGTAGGGCAGGTTGCCCTGGTTGTCCTCCTCTTCGGGACTGAACTCCTCCTCGGTGTAGAGGCGCTCGGAGTTGAAGTTGTCGACGCAGGCTCGCGGACCGTCGGCGAAGCCTTCCTGGAACGCCGACAGCTGATCGAACAGCGAACCGTGGGCACTCGAGTCGTTGGGGTCGCTGCCGGTGGGGTCGCCGAAGTAGAGATAGCCGAGCAGGTAGGGGTCAAGCGCCGGCTCGCGGACGCTGAAATGTTGGGCGTTGCCGTCGACCACCCACCGGCTCCAGCCGCCGGCGAAGCACTCGGCCTGGGTTTCGACCACGATTGAATCGGCATCGAAGATGTCGGCATGCCCCTGGACCGCATGCGCCATCTCGTGGGCCATGATCTCGGCGATGACGAAGGGGCCGAAGTCCGCGCTGAGTTCGGCCATCCAGGCGCGATCGAAGAAGATCGCGTCGTCGGGCGGGCAGTAGAAGGCGTTGGCGGCCAACTCTTCGACGTCACGGTCGAAGCATTGGCTGTCGGGAAGGTCCGCCTCGTCCGTCTCGTCCGGGTCGATCGACCAGAAGCCGCCTTCCAGCTCCCCGAAGTCCGCGCCGAAGACTTCCGGAAATGTGGCTTCCCAGTAGTCGAGGACATCGGCCAGGGAGTTGCGCGCGATTACATCTGTGGGCGAGTCTCCCGCGAGGTTGATCGGGAATTCGGCATCCGACACATCCGTGCGCGGATGTGCCGGTGCCGGTTCGCCCGGGACGGTGCTCGTGCACGCCGACATCGAGCCCCCGAGACACACCAGCACGGCGGATGCGGTCAACCGGCGCAGGCGCCGTCGCAGACGGGTGCACTGGATTCTGGGTGTCATCGGGGGCAAACCGTACCGATCGCCCGGCAGTTCCTGGGTGGTCGCCGGAGTCCGGCGACGGGTTCAGACCGAGCGAGGGGGCTGCTCCACGTTGCTGGCGCTGCGTCCGTAATCGTCGTCGGGACGGTTCCCCCGCAGGTCATCGGGCGCGCCGTGCTTCGGTACCTCGCGGTCGACATCGGGGTCCACCTCGTCGGCTGAGCGGAGCCGGTCCTGGTGTTCTGCGCGCGAGTCGGCAGCCCGGGTAGCCCGTTCCTCTGCCTCGATCCGGAGCCGTTCCGCCTCGGCGGCCTTCTGGTCCGCCTCTGCCTGCGCCTGCCGAGCCAGCGCGTCCTGCTCGGCGGCTTCTGCCTCATGCCGGCGGACGGTGCCCTCCTGCGCGGCTGCCTGCTCCCGGATTTCTTCTGCCTTCGCCCGCTGCCGATTCAACTTCTGCCGCCCGGTCATCCGAACGGCCACGGCGATGCCGGCCAACAAGACGACGACGGCGACGATGATCCACACAATCGTGCTGGTCTCCATGTTTCCTCCAGAGTGCGGGGTTGGGGCTTGCAGATGTATGCCCGTTCGGCGAGTCGCTAACCGTCGGAAGATGTTGATCAGATGTGGTCACTAGATCCATTTCCACATGCCGATCCGGACTCTGACGCCGGGGGAGGCGTGTACGAGCGGTGCGCCGTGGGGCGCCGGCAAGCCAGCTGCGTCGATGAGGTTCTCGTCCAGACGGACGAGGCTCGCCGTGTGCAGTGGCCACGGCGGGTGCTGGGCATCGGCCCTGGCCAGGCGACCGAGCGTGATCGAGTACAGACTGAACCGCGCGGTCAAGAAATGGGTCACGGCAGTGCGTAACCGGCCTGGCCCCCCGAGAACCGCCGGGAGCCGGGCGGCATCGAGGGAGAAGAACCAGATCCCGCTCGCACCATCGCGCCCCCACCTCCAGCCCGGCAGGCAACAGTGCCTGAACCGCGGCCGCCGGGTAGCGCCAGTGCAGAAAGCCGACCGAACGCCATGACTGAAACATGACAGGTCTGCGCACTGTCGGCGCTGAAGCGGGCTGCACGGTTATCCGGGTTCGGCCTCGTGCCCCGCTTTGACGTCGCGCAGCAGCCCTCGATAGGCATCGTTGGGGCTGATCGAACCGTCGACGATGCCGGCAATCTCGGCAGCGATCGGCATGTCCACCTCGAACTGCCGGGCCAGCGCCATCGCCACCGGCGCGGTTTTGATGCCCTCGGCCACCTGGTTCATCTCCGCGAGGATCTCGGCGAGCGGACGCCCCTTGCCGAGCTGCTCGCCCACGTACCGGTTGCGGCTCTGTGGGCTGATGCAGGTGGCGATCAGGTCGCCCATTCCCGCAAGCCCCGCCATCGTCTCGGGTTGGGCACCCAGACTCACCCCGAGGCGGGTCAATTCCTGCAAGCCTCGGGTGATGACCGCTGACCGAGTGTTGTCGCCCACAGACAGACCCTCGGCGATCCCCGTGGCGATGGCGACGACGTTCTTCAGAGCGCCGCCGATCTCGCAGCCGATGACGTCGTGGTTGATGTAGACGCGGAACATGCCCCGGGCGAACACCTTCTGCAGAGCCGCAGCGACGTCGAGGTCTTCAGTCGCCACGACGCTGGCTGCCGCATTACCGGCCATGATCTCCTTGGCGAGGTTGGGGCCGGTCAGGGCAGCGGCGGAGTGCCCGGGCAGCACGTCCCGGATGACCTCGGTCATCCGCAGCATGGTGCCGGTCTCCAAGCCCTTCGTCAGACTGACGATCGGAATCCATGGCCGTACGAATGCCTTTGCGGCCTCGAGGGTTTCGCGAAACGAGTGCGAAGGGATCCCCATCACCAACACATCCGCACGCCCGACAGCCTCTTCGAGGTCCGGGCTGGAACTCAGCCGCTTGGGCAACCGGTAGCCGGCTAGATAGCGCGAGTGCGTGTGCTCCTCGTTGATCTCACGAGCGACGTCGGGATCGCGAGCCCAGACCATCGTGTCGTTGCGACCGGCGGTGAGGCTGGCAACGGTCGTCCCCCAGGAGCCCGCGCCCAGCACTGTCACCCGCATCAGGCGCGACCGTACACCGGGATGTGGGCGCCGCTGATGACGCCGGCCGCATCACCCGAGAGGAACAACAGCACCTCCGCGATCTGGTCGGGGTGCACCCAGTTGCGGTAGTCCGCATCCGGCTGACTCGCCCGATTCGCGGCGGTGTCGATGACGCTGGGCAGCACGGCATTCACCCGGACGCCGTCGGCTAGGTACTCCGTGGCCATGGCGTCGACCAGGCCGAGAACCGCGAGCTTGCTGGTGATGTAGCCGGCGGCTCCGGCGAAGGGTCGCAATGCCGCCCGGCTCGAAACGCATGTGATCGCGCCGCCGCCGGCCTGGATGAGGTGCGGCACGGTGGCCTGACACACGAGATATGTCGCTCGCAGGTTGAGCCGAAACTGCCGCTCGAAATCCTCGACCGGGGTCTCGTGCACCTTGCCCGTTGCTCGCGAAGCCCCCGACCAAGTTGGCCACCGCGCGCAGCGGCCGTTGCGGGTCTGCGGCTGCGCGTTCGGCCACGGTACGGACGGAGTCGGCGTCGAACAGGTCCGCCTGGACGAATTCCAGTGCGTCGTGCCTGGGTACGTCGTCGGGCGAGGGCTCATGGACGTACGGCGCCACAACGCGCCAACCCGCCTGGAGGAAGCGGGCCACGACGGCCGGCCCGAGGCCGCCGGTACCGCCGGTGATCAGAATCGAGGCAGCGTCATCGTCCATGGCGACACTCTGTCACCCGCGGCGCACCGCTGAGCCCCGGAGGATGGGGCGGACTAGACCGGCAGCGCCTGGCGCGTGCGCCGCGCCACCCGCTCCGCGGAATCTGTCGTGCTCTCCGCGACGTGGCTCACCTCGCGGGCCAGATTGCGCGCAGCCCGGCGGGCCCGCCACCCCACCGACGGCTTGCCGGCGGTGTCGACCGTCGCAAGCAGCACCCCGCCGACCATGCTGGCGTTCTTGAAGAACTCCACCTTCTGTTGCGCCCGCTCCTGGGGATCCTCGATCTTCCAGAAGGCATGGGCGGCAAGGGTGGTCGGCACCAGGCTTGCCGTCAGGATCGTGGCGCACAGGCGCGGAGCCCGGCTCAACCCAAGACCGATCCCGGCCACCACCTTGGCCAGTCCGTCGAGTTTGACGACGGTGGCCACATCGGGGACCGCGGCCGACGTGCGCTCGCTCAGGAACTTGACCACGCCTGCAGCTGCCGGGGTCTTCTCTCCAGGGTTTCGAATTTGGTCGATCCCCCCGAGAACGAACGTTGATGCGAGCAATGGTCTGGCCAGCCTGCGTACGAGCATCAGGGTTTACCCCTTCGAGGAGTCGACATCGTCACGTGCGGCCAAGAAACTACCCACCATCGGCTAGCGCATGCACGAGACGGCGGCGCAACTCGTCCACATCGACGTCGACGGCAAGCAACAGTTCTCGTGCGGCCACCGATGAGCTGAGCAGGCCCAGCAGGAGATGCTCTGGTCCAACCCGTCGGGATCGCCCGGTCTGCCGTTCCTGCATGCTCATCGAGATCGCCTGTCTCGCATCGGTCCGGAACCCAGGTCGGCGGGTTCGCCAGCGGGTCGTCAACCGGGCGCCAACCTGTCGCTGCACCTCGGCGAGGTCGATGCCCAGTCCCGCCAGCAGCCTGGCGTCATGCGCGCCGCGACCAACGGCAGCTTCGAGGGCCCCAGTATCGACGCCGAGCTCGGCCAGGGTCGTGGCAGCTCTGCTCGGCATTGCGGACAGGGCCACGAGCAGGTGTTCGCCCCCGACCTCTTCGGCGCCCTGGCGCCGCGCGCAGGCCAGCGCTGCCTTCAGTGCCAGAGCAACGGCGCGGTCGATTCTCCGAGCCATGGTGTGTCCTCCATCAAGGATGTGAATGGGTACGGCGGGGTCCCGGTCTCAGCGGGTGTGTCGATGCTTGCGATGCACTGCCTGCTTGCTCACGCCCAGGGCAAGGGCGATCTCCTGCCATGACCAGCCGGTCATCCGGGCGCGAGCGACATGCGCGCGCTCCAACTGCTCGACGAGTCTGCGCAGCGCAGCGACCGCGTGCAGACCTTCACGGGGGTCGTCATCGGTTGCAGTGGCGATCAGCGCGGTGGGAGAACTCATAGCCGTCAGCATATGTTGACGACGGAGGTTCGTCAACACGAGCTGACGGCGAGGTAAGTATGCGTGTCCCCTGTGGCGGGAGCCGGTGCAGGGGACAGAATGGGATCGCAGCGGGGTTACCCCCGAAGCAACGCCGGAAAGGGAGCTTCATGTCGATCGATCGAAGCGACGTGCGTGCGCTGGTGCGCGCGATTGCCTACGACCTCAAAGGGGCACGCCTCGGTCGAGTAGCTCAGGTCTTCTTGGACGACCGCAGCGACCAACCCGCTTGGGTTGCAGTGGATGTGACGCGGGTGCGCGGGATGCGACTGCTGCCGTTGTCCGGCGCGGCCATGCGGGGCAAGCACCTGGTCATCCGGGCCGAGCGGGCGACCGTTCGCTCCGCCCCGCGGATCGATCTCGGTGACGGGCAGTTGTCCAGCCAGGACGAGTCGCGCTTGCTCGAGCACTACGGACTCGAGTCCGGTCGCCAGGAGGCTCCGACCCCTGGCGAGCATCGGCCGGCCTCACCGTGGCCCGACGACACGGAGCGGGAAACTGCGTGGGAGCGTCCGGGGCAATGGCAGCCCGCAGCCAAGGACACCCAGCCGCTCGCGACTGGAGCCGATCCGATGACCGCGGCACCCATCGCCCAGGGCTGGGCTCAGTCCCCGCCCGGTGAGATCGGCGACCGGGCCACGCTGCGCACCCGAGACTCCGAATCGTCCGAGCCTGAAGCCGCCCCCGCGCCGGACGCGCAGCCGGCGGCAATCCCGGGCGACCGGGTCGAGGCGGCCCGCGTGTCCGAACCGAGATCTGACGGGGAATCGGCGGGTCGCTAGTCTGCCCGCACCACCAGATCGTGTGACCGTTCTTTGACTTTGAGGAGACGCGCGTGAGCGCCTCGGCCGCCACCCTGCGTACAGCTCTGTTGCCGCGGACGTCGGTGCTGACCGACACGTTGCTGGTCGTCGGCGGCGCTGCGCTCATCGCTCTGGTCGCGCAGGTCGCCTTCTACCTGCCCTTCACTCCCGTCCCCGTGACCGGACTGACCTTCGGGGTGCTCGTCACGGGCGCCGCCATGGGGTCGGTCCGCGGCCTGCTGGCCACCCTGCTCTATGTCGCGGTCGGGATAGCCGGGGCGCCGGTCTATGCCGAAGGCAGCTACGGCATCGATGTACTCCTCGGCGTGACCGGTGGTTACCTCGTCGGCTCGGTGGTGGCGGCCGGACTGACCGGTTACCTGGCGGAGAAAGCCTGGGATCGCAAGGTGATCTCAGCAGTACCGGCAATGCTGCTCGGCGAGCTGGCGATCTTCGTCATCGGGGTCGGCTGGTTGATGGTCGTCCTGGACGTCGGCCTCGGCCAGGGGCTGGCCTTGGGGTTCACGCCGTTCGTCATCGGCGAGGTCGTGAAGCTGGTGGCCGCCGGCGTCCTGTTGCCTGGCGCCTGGAAGATCGTCGATCGCATCAAGAGCTAGGCCACTCGAGAACTAATCCTTCGGCTTCGCCTTGATCTTCGGCTTGCCCACCGGCTTGCTCGTCGTCGCTTCGATCTCGCGCGCGAGCTGTTCGGCCTCCTGCTCCTCCTTCTCGGCGCGCTTGCGCAACCAGCCCATCCCGGGCAGTCCGCCCAGCGCGACTTGGAGATCCTGCGCGATCTCCAGCAGCTGATGCAGGTCCGGGGCCACCCGATCGAGGGTGGTGAGGATGGGGAAGACGTCTTCATCGAGATGCGTGAGAAGTCGGGGCAGCCGATCGACCAACTCGATCGTCGCCGTCACCTCTTCCGGATCGAGCTTCTCGGCGAATCTCCGTAGCGACGGAGCCAGCGTCGTCAGCGGCGGCTCGTAGAGATCGAGCAGGGCATCGATGCGCTCGTCGGTGCTCTCGACGCGGCCGACGACAGACTCGACCCGATCGACCACGGACTCGACCCGGTCGACGATCGATTCGATCCGACCGAGAACCGCAACGACCCGGGGCACCAAGGCCAGGGCGTCCTCCACCCCGTTGCGCACCGCGCTGGCTGCCTGGACGAGTTCAGTGGGTCCCGGAATGGGCAATTTCACCGGCTCACCCTAAACCGCCGTTCGACCGGTAACGGTTTGGCAACAACTGCCCCCCGGCATGCGGTTAATCGCGGCTTTCCCGCGCTTTGGGTGCCGAACCCGACAGCATGACGTTAGCTTCAACCAACGAAATTGTGTCCCAGGTCACCGGAGGCCGCGCCGTACATGCTGAGAGTGGAAAACCTGGTCGTGCGTTACGGGGCGGTCGAGGCATTGAAAGGGGTTTCCCTGGAGGTGCCGGACAACAGTGTTGTCGCCGTTTTGGGCAGCAATGGCGCAGGTAAGTCCACATTGCTCCGCGCCATCTCGGGCACCCATCGGCTGCACCGCGGTCGGATCGACGAGGGCACGATCTCGTACGACAAGGGTGCTGGCTCAGGCACGGTCCGCGTCGACCGGATGGACACCGCCAAGACCGTGGCCCACGGCATCGTCCAGTCCCCCGAAGGTCGACGGATCTTCGGGCGGCTGACGGTCGAGGAGAACCTCCGGGCCGGTGGCATGAACTCCTCCGCCCCGAAGGCCGCCCGGCAGGAGATGCGCGAGCGGGTCTTCACCTTGTTCCCCATTCTCGCCGAGCGGCGGACGCAACGTGCGTCGTTGCTCTCCGGGGGCGAGCAACAGATGCTGGCAATGGGCCGCGCCCTCATGGCAAGTCCCAGCCTGCTCCTGCTCGACGAGCCGTCGCTGGGACTGGCACCTCAGATCGTGGAGCAGATCGGCGAGATCGTCCTCGAGATCAATGGCATGGGGACCTCGGTGCTGCTCGTGGAGCAGAACGCCAGCATGGCGCTACGGGTGGCGCAGTACGCCCACGTGCTCGAGGTGGGCAAGGTGTCCCTGTCCGGACCGGCTGACGAATTGTCGAAGACCGACCAGGTGCGTGAGCTCTATCTCGGCCATGGTGCGGAGAAGATCTCCAGTACGGCAACCGCTGGACGTCGACATCACCTCTCCAGGTGGACCGGATGACAGCAGGTGCGGTGGCCGGGGATCAACCCGGCGCCCGGGGCCCGGCCGTCGTCGCTGCGGCGGAGGTACCGGAAGACATCCCGGAACTCGTCGTGGACAGCGTGACCGTGCGCTTCGGCGGTCTGACCGCCCTCGACGCGGTCTCGCTGCGCGTCGTGCCTGGCACCATCCATGCGTTGATCGGCCCCAACGGCGCGGGCAAGTCGACCTTGTTCAACGTGTTGTCCGGGGTCTACCCGGCGACGTCGGGGCGGGTTCTGCTCGGCGATCGCGAAGTGACCGGACTTCGGCCCTACAAGATCGCCAATCTGGGTGTCGCCCGGGCGTTTCAGAACATCGCCTTGTCCCCGAGCCAGTCGGTGCTCGAAAACCTCATGCTCGGTCGACATCACCTGATGAAGGTCGGCTTCGTGACAGCTGGCAGTGCGTGGCCGCTGGCGCGACGGGAGGAACGCAGGCACCGCGAACGGGCGATCGAGATCGCCGACTTCATGGGCCTGTTGAAGGTGCTGCACGCGCCCGCCGGCCTCCTGTCCTACGGCGACCAGAAGCGCGTCGACATGGGGCGTGCTCTGTGTATCGAGCCGCGAATCCTCTTGCTGGACGAGCCGGTTGCGGGGATGAACTCCGAAGAGACCGCCATCATGGGGCAGACCATCCAGGACATCCGCGAGACCCTGCGGATCTCGATCGTGCTCGTGGAGCACGACATGGGACTGGTCATGGGGATCGCCGATCGGGTGACCGTCCTCGACTTCGGCAAGTGCATCGCCGACGGTCAGCCCCGCGAGGTCCAGGACGATCCCGAGGTGATCCGGGCATACCTTGGGTCGGCTGCTGACGTCGCGGCCGCCCGCGAGGCCACGCATCACGAGGAGGCGGCCTCGTGAAGCTGTTCCTCGAACTGGTGATCAACGGGTTGTCGGTGGGAGCGGTCTACGCGTTGATCGCCCTGGGCTTCGTGATCATCTTCAAGGCCACCGAAGTCGTGAACTTCGCGCAAGGCTCGCTGCTCTTCCTGGGCGGGTTCACGATCGCGGAATTCTCCGGCGACTGGGGCTTTTTCCCCGCGTTCCTGTTCGGCGTGACAGTCGCCGCGTTCGGTGCCCTCGTGATCGAACGTATTCTCGCCATCCGCTCGACTCAGGCCTCGGTGAACACGCTCGCGATCATGACCATCGGTGTCGACATCATCATCGCCGCGGAGCTGGTCCGCCGCGTGGGTGTCGATGCCCGCAGCCTGCGTGATCCGTTCAGCAACAAGACAGTTGACCTGGGCGGCGTGGTCGTCGCGCAGAGCCGCGTGGCCGCGATCATCGTCGGGGCGCTACTCGTGACTGCGTTCTTCCTGGCGTTCAAGTACACCAAGTGGGGCATCGCGATGCGGGCCAGTGCCGAGGACCCCGAGGCCGCCGCGCTGATGGGTATCCGGCGCAGCCGCGTCTCGGCCACAGCCTGGATCCTGGCCGGGATCCTTGCCACCGTTGCCGTTGTCTTCCTCGTCGCCTTCCCCACTCCCGGGCTTGATGGCAGCGTGACTCGCTTGGCGCTCAAGGCATTCCCCGCCGCAATCCTCGGCGGCCTCGATTCGACCGGTGGCGCCATCATCGGCGGACTGTTGGTCGGAATGGCCGAACAGTTGGCCCTTGGTTACGACAACTACCTGAGCTTCCTCGGCGGTGGCTTCGGCGAGATCGCCCCGTACGTCATCATGATCATCGTCCTGCTCGTCCGGCCCTCGGGATTGTTCGGCACCAAGGATCTTGCCCGTGTCTGACACCAAGGTCCCTGGGACAACTGCGCCCGAAACGCAGCCGGAGAATCCACCGGCTGCGGGCCTGGCCTCGGCCGCCGACTCGGACAACCGGAAGCGGGCGGTCGCCAGCGCCCCGCCTGATCCCCAGCGGCGGGCCCGACGGCTGCAATGGATCCTCGCCGCCGTCGTGATTGTCCTGCTGGCGCTGTTTCCGATCTACCAGGGCGGCTCGCTGCTCTACACAGGCCTCACCTGCATGGCCGCGGCGGTCGGTGCGATCGGTCTGACGCTGCTGACCGGTGTCACCGGTCAGCTGTCACTGGCCCACGCCTTCTTCCTCGCGGTCGGTACGTACTCCTATGCGTTCCTCTCCGGGGAACCAGGTGGGCAAGCGGTCCAGTACGGCGGATTGGGTTGGCACCCGGTCCTCGCGGCCATCGGGGGAGTGCTGCTGGCAGGGATAGCCGGGCTGCTGTTCAGCCCGATCGCCTCCCGGCTGCGCGGCATCTACCTCGGCGTCGCGTCACTCTCGCTGGTCCTGATCGGCCAGCACCTGCTGTTCAACTGGCAGACCGTCACCGGCGGCTTCAACGGCCGCCCGGCCGCGCCGTTTCGGCTGTTCGGCTTCGAATTCAGCAACGACAATCCGGATAACCTCTTCGTCCTGGGAAGCATCCCATTCGGCCGCAACGAGCGACTCTGGTACCTGTTCCTGGTTCTGCTGGTCCTGTCCGCCCTGTTCGCCCGAAACCTGCTGCGCAGCCGGCCCGGCCGGGCACTGCAGATGGTGCGCGACCGCGAGGTGGCCGCCTCGGTCATGGGCGTCCCGGTTGCTCGCTACAAGGCATACGCCTTCGTGCTCTCCTCGCTGTACGCGGGCTTGGCCGGCGTGATGCTCGCTCTGGTCCTCCGGCCGACCCCAGAATCTTTCGGCCTGGTGCTGTCAATCTCCTACTTGGCGATGATCGTGATCGGCGGGTTGGGCTCGGTGGTAGGCGCCATCGTCGGCGCGACGTTCGTCACGGCTCTGCCGGCCATCTTCCAGCTGTATTCCGACGCGTTCCCGTTCCTCGCCCAGCCCGGCAGCGGGGGACTGGACGCCTCGACGCTTGCCAAGTTCTTGTACGGCGGAGCAGTTGTCGTCGTGCTGCTCGTGGAACCGGGCGGCCTGGGCGCAGTGGGCCGACGCTTCATCGGACGGGTGTCCGGTGCCTCACGGTTGACCAAACGGACTGTCAAGTCTGCAACCCAAGATTCACCACCTTCGGAATCGGCTGCCGCCCAAGGTGGAGCCGACCCCACCGGGAGGCGTCCGGACGGGCGATCAACCTCCTCCGACCGAGATGAGGAACCAAGATGAACATTCGCAGAGCACGTGCGGCTGCTGCGCTTGGCGCGGCGACGATTCTCGTCGTCACGGCTTGCAGTACCCGCGCCGACGACGATGGGGGCGGCGGTGGTGACGGAGGCGGCAGCGATGCGGACGTGCTCACCGACTTCGGGGTCACCGACGACACCATCAACCTGGGCATCCTGACCGACCTGACCGGGCCGTTCGCGGCCCTGTCGACCGGCATCGTCCAGGGCAACCAACTCGTCTACGACACGATCAACGACGATGGCGGCATCTGCGGGCGGCAGATCGAACTGGACATCCAGAACCACGGCTACGACGTCCAGCAGGCAGTCCAGCTCTACAACCAGGTCTCGCCCAACGTACTGGGGATCACCCAGTTGATCGGCTCGCCGATGACGACTGCATTGCTCGAGCAGATCACCGCCGATGAGATGGTGACCGCGCCCGCTTCATGGGCCTCCACCCTGCTGGAGAATCCGTACATCCTGATGGGCGGTACGACATACGACCTCGAGATGATCAACGGGATCCAATGGATGGTCGACCAGGGGATGATCGCCGAGGGGGACACCGTCGGTGACATCAACGTCGAGGGTGAGTACGGCGCCAATGGCCTGCTGGGTGCGCAATACGCAGCTGAGGAGTTGGGCCTCAACCTCGTCGAGGTCCAGGTCAGGTCCACCGACACCGACCTCACCAGCGCCATCTCGTCCCTGGGCAGCCAGGGCGTGAAGGCAATCTTCCTGACGACCACTCCCGCGCAGACCGCATCCGCGGTCGGCTCGGCGGTCGCCGGTGGGCTGGACATCCCGTTCCTCGGTAACAACCCGGTGTTCGCCCCGGCGCTGTTGGACACGCCTGCTGCCGCAGCGCTGGCAGCGAACCTGTACGTAGCCGCGTCGACTGTGCCGTACGCAGCGGACACGCCGGAGGCTCAGGACCTGCGGGACCGCCTGGCGGAGAAGTTCCCGGATGCCTCCCCCAATGGTGGGCAGTTCTATGGGTACGGAGTCGCCACGATCTACGCATCGGTGATCCAGCGTGCGTGTGACAACGGTGACCTCACCCGGGCCGGGCTGCAGACGGCGCTGACCGAGACGACCGATGGGGACACCGGCGGGATCATCGCCCCGCTGGACTACTCCGAGCCGGGTGCCTCGCCATCGCGCGAGATCTACATCGCGCAACCGGATGCGGCAGCCGACGGCGGCCTGACCCTGACCGAGGATCTGTTCACCACGGATCTGGCGCAGGGCTACGTGGGGCCGTCCGAGGGCTGATCTGCCTCAGCACCACAGAGCGTGATCGCGCCGCCTCGACGAGTCTGTGTCGGGGCGGCGCGATCATGTCTGGAACCGGCCCTGCGTGGGTCACCCCGTACCCTTGAGCCCTTGCCTGTTGCCAGTGTTCAGGTTCGGTTCAGATTCTGCATATCGTCGGGAGGGGTGGCGCACGCGTGCCAGCTAGCCGCGGCCGGCGCTCCCTGGACTCCCGCGACGACGGCGATCACACCGGCCCGATCACCGTCACCGATCTGCTGGCCAAAGCCGGGCAACCCCCGCTGGAGACGCCCGGTCGGCGGATCGCTGCACGGCAGGCCATCTTCGAGGTACACCGGCACAGAGTGCGCCGTTTCTTGGCCGTGCTGCTCACCTTCCTGCTCGCCCTGCTCGCCTCTGTCGCCGCCTACTACGTCGGGCTGTTCTTCTACCTCGACCGCTCGGTCGAGCGAGTCGACGCGCTTGCCGTCGAGGCACCGGGGATCGTCTCCGCACAGGCCCAGGACGGGGCGGACAACTTCCTCATCGTCGGCACCCGCAGGGAAGGCTCGAACCGGCACGTGACCTCCGCGCTGATCGCGCATCTGACGCCGGAGCGCAACGGTGCGGTCCTCGTGAGTCTTCCGCTGACGGCGTTCGTCGACGTGCCCGCCTGCCCCGACCCGGGTGCGGAGTTGCCGGCCGAACCGTACGGCGGCTCGCTGGCGTCGAGCTTCGAATCCGGTGGTCCAGGGTGCCTGGTCCGCAGCGTCCAGCAGATGTCCGGGATGCGGATCAATCACTACGTCCAACTGGATCTGGGCCGGCTTCCTGGGATGGTCAATGCGCTGGGCGGGGTCCCGGTGTGTCTTCCGGCGGCTGTGTCCGCGGGTCAGATGACCGCCCCAGCGGGTCGTTCAGTCTTGGATTCAGATCAAGTGCGTTCGTTGCTGGCCGACATCGATGCGGCGCAAGACCCGACCGGTCAGCGGGCCACCGATCGGCAGCGACTGCTCCTCGCGTCGACGCTGCGCGAAGCGCTGCGCCTGCAGAACCTGGTGAACCCGATCGTGCTCACCAAGTTCGTCAACGAGGCCGCCAATGCGCTGACCCTCGACCCGGCTACGACGCTGGGTGAGCTCAAGGACCTCGGCGACAAACTCGGCCAGTTCACCGCCGGCGATACGGTGCAGGCGAGCGTCCCGTTGGCGGAGGTCGCCTATCAGCCGACGGGGAGTGACGATACGTTCGCACTCATCGACGATGCGGCAAGCCGGGGCCTCTTCTCGGCCATCATCAACAATTCCGGGCTCCCGGAATCGTCCGCCCCGCCGGACGGGACGGCAACGCCCACTCCAACGCCGGACCCAACTGCCGTTCCCACCGAGACCGCGGCCCCGCCGGCGCCGCCGTCGGACCCCAATGCGCTCACTGTCGCCCCGCAGGAGATCACGGTGAACGTCTACAACGGCATCGGCACCCCGGGTCTGGCCGGCGGAGCAGCCGAGCAGTTGACAGCACAGGGCTTCCGCATCGGCGAAGTCGAGAATCAGATCACCGGCGATGAGGCGTCCGTCGTCCGTTATGCGCCCGACCAGCTCGAGGCCGCGCGGACCGTCAGGGCCGCAGTGCCCAACTCGGTGTTGCAGGAAGGCAGCACTGCCGGCGGCTTCATCGACTTGATCGTCGGGTCGTCATTCGAGGGTGTCGTGCCGGTTCTCATCGCGCCGCCCGCGCCGGTGCCGGACCAGCTTCCGAGTGCGTCAGCGCCGACCTCGACAGAGCCCACTCCCACGGCTAACCCACAGACCTGCGGCTGACGACACGCGGGTTGCTTGAACGCGCAATGGTCTTGGCGAGGGCGGGGGAAATCCCTACAGTGCCGACCAGTTGCCCGAATCCAGGGCCAGTCGTCGAAAGGTTCGGCATGAGCATTCACCGGTCCTGGCGCGCGGCCGTCGCCGCAGGAGCCGCCCTTGGGATGGCGCTGGCAGTCGCAGCCCCGGCCAACGCCGATCAGGCAGCCGCAGGCACTGTCTCGGCGCCGATCGTGGAGGGCCTGATCGGTCCGCTGGGGCTCGACGTGACCAGTGCCGGAACGATCCTCGTCGCCGAGGGCTTCGCCGGACAGATCACCCGGGTGACATCGGGCGGGCAGCGCAGCGTCATCGTCTCCTCCAATGGCGACTCGATCACAGGTGTGGTCGGCAGTGTGCTCGGCCGGGCCGTGTTCACCCGCGCCGTGTCCGCCGGGGGCCCCGAGCAGCCGGCAACAGCCACGTCGCTGGAGCGCGTGCAACCCAACGGGACAGTGACCGTGCTCGCTGACCTCCTGACCTTCGAGGAAGACAACAACCCGGACGCCGGGAACACCTACGGCTTCGAGAACCTGCCGGCCGGTTGCGAGTCGAAGCTCACCGGCTTCGGTCTGCCTTACCAGGGGATCATCGAATCAAACCCGTACAAGGTCGAGGCGCTGAGCCCGGTCAGCTTCGCGGTCGCAGACGCGGCCGGTAACAGCATCCTGCGAGTGACCGGCGTGGGTCAGGAGCCTGACCTCGTGGCGGTTCTGCCCGGTGCGCCGCAGCGGATCACGCCGGGGACGGCCCGGGAGTTCGACTTGCCGGCGTGCACGATCGGTCGGGTCTACACCTCCGAGCCGGTTGCCACCGACATCGAGGTGGGTCCGGACGGCTACTGGTACGTGAGTTCGCTGGCTGGTGCCCCTGAGCAGGTGAATGCCGGCTCGGTCTTCCGGGTGAACCCGGACACCGGTGCGGTGAGCGTGGTCGCCCGCGGGTTCAATGGCGCGGTGGATCTCGCGGTCGCCGATGACGGCACGATCTACGTCGCCGAGCTCTTCGGCAACCGGATCAGTGCGATCAGCAACGGTGTCGTCAGCACGGTTGCCGACCTGTTCTCACCAGGAGCCGTCGAGCTCTCCGACGACGGGACGATCTACGCGACGACCGGCGTCTTCGGCCCTTCCGGCTCGGTGGTGACCGTCACGCCGTAGCGCGCCCAATAACAATGGGTGATCGCATGGTCGCTGAATGTGATGTGCTGCAGTGGTGTTGAGTGGCGCCGAAGTGCTTGCTGTTGATCGTCGTAGCCTCTAACGTCGGCCGCTGAGCTCCGTATGGCGTGGGCTTTGGACACGTTCGCCCACTGGTCCGGGGCACTTGAAGGAGCGGGGATTCTTCCGTGAGCAAAATCCAATCAGCAACTGTCGCGCGCAGGGTGGTGGGTGGCCTTCTGGTGAGCGCCGCAGCCCTGATCTGGGCCTTTGGTTCGGTCGCGGCCGCGGCACCTGGAGATTCAGGGGACCCTCGCGCTACAGCCTTCCCTGGCAACACGGTCACCTGCGCCGGCGCTGGCTTGTCTGGCCAGATCCTGATCGGCTCGGGCGGATCGGGCGGGGCGAGTAACCAGTTCATCACCGTGGTCAGTGACGGCACGTACCTGGATGTCACAGTGCAGCCGGGTGTCACCGTGACTGGCGCCGTTGTCAAGGGCGGCCCGAACTACAACGTCTACCCCGGCGGCCTGTTCGTCGACGGCACCGAGAACGACCTGCACGCCCCGCTGGTTGGCAATGACAACGTGCCGACGATCAGCCACTGGTTCATCTGCGGCACGCTCGGAACCCCGTCGACGCCCCCGACCACAACGTCGACTACGACCACGACCGCGACGACGACGACCAGCACGAGTTCCACCGGGACGACGTCTGGTCCGGGCACGAGTGCGACCGCAACCACCACGACGACAGAGGCTCCTGAGTTGGCAGTCACGGGGGCACCGATCGGCGGAATCAGCCTGATTGCGTTCGGCTTGCTTGTGGCCGGCGCCATCTTGCTCATCGCGCCCAGTCACATGATGCGGGCGCCCAAGCACTGACGGAGCTCATCCGCACCACACCCGTCGGCGCCTGACTCGGCACGTCGTAACCTTCGACAGTGCCCTCTGACTTCGACGACCTACTGGCGGCCAACGCAGCCTTCGCCGAGACGTTCGACCTGGCGGGCTTCGATGGAGTAGCGCACAGTGGGGTGGCAGTGGTCACCTGCATGGACTCGCGCATCGATCCGCTCAGGATGCTCGGGCTCAAGCCCGGCGACGCGAAGATCTTTCGCAATCCCGGCGGGCACGTCACGAACCAGGCTCTGGACGCGATGGTGCTGGGAGTCCACCTGCTCGGGGTCGAACGCATCCTGATCGTGCCGCATACCCGGTGCGCCATGGCTATGCACACCGAGGAGGAGCTGCGCCGGCAGGTCACCGCGGCCAGCGGTCAGGACGCGGCGTGGACATCCTGGAATGTCGTGACCGACCAGAAGGCCGCCTTGCGTGAGGATGTGGCACGAGTCCGCTCACATCCGCTGATTCCCGAGCGTGTGCCGGTGGGCGGATTCCTCTACGACGTGGACACCGGGCTGCTCGAGCAGTTGATCTGATGCGATGCACCGCACTGCGGCCGCACTGCAATCCGAACCGCCGCCGTGCGCGAATATGGGACGACAGCATTCCACAGATCCCTGGAAGGCGACCGTGACGGACACCCTCGACGCCACCGGTACCAGCCGCACGGCCGCAGCACCGAAGACCCAGGTTCGACCGCCGGACCCGCAGTGGCGGCCCGCCGGTGCATCGGGCGTGGCTCAGCGACTAGCCGTCATCCTCCGCCCGGCGCTCGGCGGCGAGCTCCCCGTACGCCTGCGCGCCTGGGACGGCAGCGCGGCGGGGCCTCTGGATGCGCCTACCGTTGTGCTGTCCTCGCCCAACGCCCTACGCCGACTTCTCTACCGGCCCAATGAACTCGGCCTCGCCCAGGCGTACGTGACCGGTGAGATCGATGTCGAGGGCGACCTGCTCGACGGGCTACGCCGGGTCTGGGAGACAGTCCGCGATCGTGGCAGCAAGGGCAGGTTGGGGGTGCCGGCCATCGTCAAGGCGGCCCGGACCGGCTTGGCACTCGGCATCGTCGGCAAGCCGCTCGCGCCACCGGACTCCCAGGCCCGCCTTCGCGGCCGGCTGCACAGCAAGCTGCGCGATCGCGCGGTCATCTCGCACCACTACGACCTGTCCAACGACTTCTATTCGTTGATCCTCGATGACAACAAGGCCTACTCGTGCGGCTACTGGACCAGCGCCGACCCCGCGTACACCGTCTCGGATGCCCAGCGGGACAAGCTGGACCTGATCTGCTCGAAGCTAGGCCTGGAACCGGGCATGAAACTGCTCGACGTGGGCTGTGGCTGGGGATCGCTGTCCATCCACGCCGCCCAGCATTACGGCGTCCGGGTCGTCGGCGTGACCCTGTCCGAACAACAGCGCCAGTTCGTGCAGCAGCGGATCGACGATCTCGACCTCAGTGGCCTGGCAGAAGTTCGACTGCAGGACTACCGCGACGTGCTCGACGGCCCCTTCGACGCCGTCTGCTCGATCGAGATGGGGGAGCACGTCGGCAAGGCCAACTACCCGAAGTTTATTGCCGGGCTGCGAGACAAGTTGCGTCCCGAGGGCCGCCTGCTCATCCAGCAGATGTCGCGCCGGGACAAGCATGGCGGCGGCCCGTTCATCGAGGCCTTCATCGCCCCGGACATGTACATGCGCCCGGTGGGGGAAACCGCTGCCCTGATTGAGGAGTCCGGCTTGGAGGTACGTGACGTGCATGCTTTGCGGGAGCACTACGTCCGCACCATCAATGCCTGGTATCGCACGTTCGAGGACAACTGGGACAAGGCGGTCGACATGGTCGGCGAAGAGGTAGCCCGAGTCTGGCGCCTCTACATGGTCGGCTCGGCGCTGTCCTTCGAGGAAGGCCGCATGGGCGTCGACCAGATCCTGGCCGTGCGCTCCACCGCAGATGGCCGCAGTGGGCTGCCCGCTACCCGCAATTGGACATGAGCTTTCCCACTCAGGACTTCCTGCTCACCCTGCCGTTGACGGCGCTGGCCGTCGCGGTCCTCCTCGGCGCAACGCTGATCGTCGCTCTACGGGCCGGCAAACACGCGGTGGTCGATGTCGCCTGGGGCCTCGGATTCGCTGTGGTCGCTGTAGTTGCTTTTCTGTCGGCCATCGTCTTCGAAGCCGGTGACCCCGGTCGACGCTCCGTCGTCCTGGCCATGACCGTCATCTGGGGCCTGCGGCTAGCCACACACATCGGTGTGCGTTCGCGTGGTCACGGCGAAGATCCGCGCTACGAAGAATTGCTGGCCAGTGCACCGGGGAGCCGCACAGCGTTCGCGGTACGCAAGATCTATCTGACCCAGGGACTCGTCATGTGGTTCGTGTCCCTGCCCGTACAAGTGGCAATGTTCCAGCCGCAGGGGCTCGCCCCGCGGGGGTGGGGAGTACTCGTCTGGCTCGGCGTCGGCATCTGGTTGATCGGCATGTTCTTCGAGACCGTCGGTGACCTGCAGTTGACCCGCTTCCGCAATGACCCTGCCTCGAAAGGCAAGGTTCTCGAAACAGGTCTGTGGCGATACACCCGGCACCCCAACTACTTTGGTGATGCCTGCGTATGGTGGGGACTGTCGCTGATCGCGTTCAGCGCGTGGCCAGGGATCCTCACGATCCTGTCGCCGGTCTGCATGACCTTCCTGCTGGCCAAGGGAACCGGCAAACCGACCCTCGAGAAGGACATGGACAAGCGACGCCCCGGCTATACCGACTACATCCGACGGACGAGCGGATTCCTTCCGCTACCGCCCCGCACCCAGACCGACTCCGACACCGACACCGACACCTCAACAGACAGTGAGAAGCAGCCATGACCATCAAGGCCGGATCGATCGCACCCGACTTCACCCTTCCCGACGAGACGGGCACGCCGCGGGCGCTCAAGGACTTCCTGGCCAAGGGACCGGTCGTGCTCTTCTTCTATCCGACGGCGCTGAGTTCCGGCTGTACGGCCGAGGCGTGCCGCTTCCGGGACATGGCAGCGGAGTTCGAGGCGGTCGGTGCCCAGCGAGTTGGCATCAGCGGCGACCCCGTGGACAAGCAGAAGCAATTCGCCGAGACGCACGACTTCGACTACCCACTGCTCTCCGACGTCGACTTCGAGGTCGTGACCGCGTACGGAGTGAAACGGCGCTTCATCACACCCGTGAAGCGCGCAACGTTCGTGATCGGGACGGACGGCAAGGTCATCCACGTCGTTACGGGCGAGTGGAACATGGACATCCATGCGGACGATGCACTGAAGTCGCTGCAAACCCTCGACGACCAGGTGTCCTGAGGGTTGGGCAAGACTGATGGCGTGACCGCTACCAATCTCCGCGATCTGCACGCACGTGCCGTGCGAGCCAGCGTGTCGGTCGTCTCGCAAGTGGACGCCAACAAGGACCTCAACTCGCCCACTCCGTGCGGGAACTGGCCGTTGAGCCGGCTCCTTGCGCACATGACCGTGCAACACGACGGCTTCGCCGCCGCTGCGGCCGGCAACGGTGGTGATCTGGCCATCTGGGCGGAGCCGCCGCCGGCCGCTGACCCGGTCGGTGCTTATGTGGCCGCTGCTGATCGCGTCCTGGCAGCCTTTGCCCGGGACGACGTTCTCGAGCAGGAGTTCGCCCTACCCGAGATCAGCCCGATCACCACGTTCCCGGGCCGGCAGGCGATCGGGTTTCACCTCATCGACTACGTGGTGCATGCCTGGGATGTCGCCAGGACCATCGACGTACCGCTGGCTCTCGATCCCGACGTGCTCGAGACCGGATGGGTGATCGCCCGAGCGGTGCCGGACGGCCCGGAGCGGCTGCGGTTCGGCGCGGCGTTTGCGCCGGGTCTGCCCGTGGCCGACGAAGCCCCGGTCCTCGATCGGATCCTCGCCCATCTCGGCCGGTCGCCCACCTGGCCGAACTGACTTATGAGTCGGCGGTGGCTGCGCGCTTCTCTGCCAGCGCCTTGAGCTTGACCAGGCTTGCCGAGATGCCCTTGCGGTTGCGGTCTGGGAACCCGGCCAGCTCCATCGGGATGGCAACCGGCGACCGGGACCAGTCCCAGGATTCGGTGACCCGAGTCCGGCCCGGCTCCACTTCTTCCAGTTCGTAGCGCCAGGTGTGCCTGGCCAGGTGCTGCCAGGCGATCAGTCGAT
>CAVYBR010000002.1:0-118866 GCA_963766765.1 uncultured Actinomycetota bacterium | reverse complement strand
CCTGACTGACATACAGCCGTGTCGCCAGTGCAAACGGCGCCTGCAACCAGTTGAGCCCCTGTGAAAGTGCGGTCATGAGGCGAGTGATGGCATTCATACGAAACTCCGTCTATTGATGCGTGGGCAATGTGAAATCGATGAGCGTCCGGAGTCGGACGATGCGCGCAAGCACCGCGCCTAAATCAGCCTCCGGCGCAGCATGCCGGGCATGATCGGCGGCGAGATCGAAGGTTTCGCCACGCGCAAATGCGGCAAGCAACTCGAAGTCCGGCATCGGCAACTCACGCAGCTCGACATGGTCGTCGCGACGGATGATCAGCACGTTGCTCGGACCGCCATCGAGGGCGATCTGCTCGCTCGCATGACAACCGGGTTGATTGGCTTTCCAGATCGCAAGCACAGGGAAGCGCGAGCACACCAGGCGCATGGCGGGATGCGTTCGGAACGTCAGCGCTGCATATTGTTCGGGCGGTACGGTCGCGAGCGACGCGATATCCAGGCTCGCGTGGTCGGCCGCCACCAGCACTTCTTGGTATGCCCACTCGAGCCGTGCGATATCCGCGAAGTAATCGTATTCGCTGCCGCCGAGCATCGTGTCCAGGAAGGAAGGGAAACGTTCGCCGATGTAATGGATGTTTCCGGATCTGGACGGATGCTGTCTCATGTAGCGACGTCCGCTGTGACGAAACCAGTCTTCGCCCGACAAGCGCAGCAGCACTGGAAATGTGGCGCACAGCGTCTGCAGGAATCCTTCGACGGCATTGTTCCGATAGATAGCAAGCCGCCGCTCGGGTGCGATGCCATTACGCTGGATCCACGCACAGATCGGCGTAGTGCGCTCATACAGCGCACCTTCCATGAACGCTTGCTGGAGTTCACGCAGCGACGGCATCGCAATGCTCCAGGTGTTGATCGGCACGATGCGCCTCAGCGACGAGCAGCTGCAGCGGCGGGATGTCCGTGTCCCATTCGATCAGTGTGGGTGTGCGACCAAATCGGTCGATCGCAAAGTCGTAAAGGTCCCAGACCGCGTCGCTGACCGGGCGCGAGTGGGTATCAATGAGGATCTCGCAATCCCCATGTCGATTGATGCTGTGGCCGGCAAGATGGATCTCATGCACGTGCCGGGGCTGTACATGAGCGATGTACGTACGAGCATCGAACCCGTGATTGCGACTGCTGACGTACACGTTGTTGACATCGAGCAGAAGTCCGCAACCGCTGCGCTCGGCAAGCTCATCCAGAAATTCCCATTCGCTCATGTCAGCTTGCGTGAACTGCAGATAGCTCGACACGTTCTCGACCAAGATCTGCCTGCCGAGATAGTCCTGCAGCTCAGTGACGCGCATCGCCATGTGACTCAGCGCGTCCTGCGTGTACGGCATGGGCAGCAAATCGTTCATATGGGTACCGCTCACCGCGCCCCACGACAAGTGTTCGGAGACCAGTTGCGGTTCGCACAGTTGCACCAGGCGCTTTAGACGCCGCAGATGATCTGTGTTCAGCGGATCGGTGGAACCCAGAGAGAGGCCGACACCGTGCAAGCTCAACGGATACAGAGCGCGCAACGCCAGCAGGTAATCGATCTGTGCTCCGCCATCGGCAAAGTAGTTCTCGCTGTGCGCCTCCAGCCAACCAATGTCCGGCCGATCGCGCAACAGATCAGCATGGTGCTGCGCTCTCAAGCCGATGCCGGCACGCGCCGGCATCGGCCCCGAGCTACGGATCACATTGTGAGCCGCGGCGGGCATGACGCTATTTCGCGCTCGTGCTGCCACCGACGATGCGTTCGCACGTGCCGGTGGGAACTTTGATCCATTCCTTGCCGTTCGCGGCCGCCTTCGACTGGCCGGCGCAGGCGTGGCCGTTGGCCGCACAGTCGTTCTTACCAGCCTTGGCGACGCCGTAACATTTCTCGGTATTGGCGTCATCCGCCGCCTGAGCCGACGTGCTGACCATGCCGAACGCAAGCAGGCTGGTGATGGCGGTGGAAATAAGGGCCGTCTTGGTCTTCATCTCTGCAACTCCTGACATATGTATATGAAGGGCAACTAACTCTGGTCGCGTGGCCGGCCGCCACGAACGATCCGCGAGAGTCAGTGCAGGGGTTGTGCCAGCGGCGCAGGCGACTGGATTTCAATGAGTTAGGCGATCAACGCCCCCGGCACGCCACGATCCACCACGACATGCCGCGGGTTGCCGCAACCGGCTGCGGGGCCTGGGCTTCACGAGACGCTGTGCGTGGCGCGAAACACCGCGCGCACGTGCCTCGATCACAGTTCACTTGATCGCGATGTTGGAGACGGAGTTCGGCGCATCCTTCACGATGGGTGAAATCGCGAGAGCACAGAGCCCGGCTGATCTGCAGCAGGTTATCGAGTTACGCGGCGCAGCGATTGGAGCAACCTGACCTTGGCTAACCATCCTGACAATGTGCTGCCCCATGGCGACCTGGCCATGGAGCCTGCTCATCCACCCAGGATTCGCGAGCTGTTGGCCGATGACCATGACTCTGCGCTGGCGCGCTACCGTCGCCTCGTGCATATCGATAGCTTCATCCTGAGCTGTCGCGCCATGGGTCGAGCCATCGAATCCGCAGTCCTGAACGAGATCAAGAAGCTATGTTTCGCACGTGCCGCGTGCCTCGCCATCACGGCTGAATTCATACCGACAGCGAAGAATATGCCCGTCCGCGAACTGTATGAAGAGCATGGGTTCTCGGTGTTGAGCGTGGACGCAAGTCTCCACAAGCACTACCGGCTGGACAGAAACAGCAGTTCTCTCAGCGCTTGCGAGTGGATTGCTTTCAACCACGAATAAATGACACCGGCTTCTTGCCGATCAGGTGGCCAATTTTGCCTGCGAACGCGCAATGGCGCCGAACATCTTTTTCTCTGTCACGCCCTTGCGCGAAACAAGTACTGGCGCATTCGTGCGGCGAGATGGAGGTCATGGGGCACGTGAGCTTTCCGTAGCGACGGCCCGGGATCGCGCAGCGTGCCCGAACCGCGCACCTCGGCAGGCAAGTCAGCGCCTGGAAAGAAAGTTCAAGGCCAATATCGTGGATATGGGAAGTTGCCCGGCCGTATCGGGAACGCGCATTGGACTCGGCCCTCACCGGCCGTGCGGGATGTCCTCACTGTGCCGCGGCCAGAGCGCGCTGTTTTGCTACGTATGCGCGCCCTAGTAATAGTCCCACCACTGCTGCCGCGAGCGATGCGATGAGCACTCCGAGTTTTGCGGCGGCGAGTAGACGTGGGTCGTCAAAGGCCAGCATCGCAATGCAGATCGACATCGTGAATCCCGCGTTCGCGAGCGCGAACAGCGGCATGACGCCGAAGGCTACCCAGGGATGCAAAGATTTTGCGGCTTGGCCTACCTTCGCGCCCATGTGGATGCTGTTCCTCAGCTGCATTGCCGTGAGTTCAGGCTCTACCGGGGGCGGCATCAAGTCGATCCGAACCCTGGTCATCTGGCGGCAAGCCGCGAATCAAATCAAGCAACTCATGCATCCGCGGGCGATCTTGCCGCTGCGGATCGGCGGCCGACCGCTGCCGGAAAGCCTGTCTGCCGCAGTGCTGGGCTTTACGTTCCTGTACTTCATGTCCGTTGTGACTTTGACGTTCGCGCTGTTGCTGTCCGGGCTGAACTTCGTCACTGCGTTCAGCGCTATCGTCGCCTGCATCAACAACATGGGGCCGGGCCTGGGAAGCGTGGGGCCCGCGACCAACTACGCCGGTCTCACCGACTTTCAGAGCTGGATCTGCACGCTCGCGATGATCTTGGGAAGACTCGAAATCTTTCCGCTGCTGGTTCTCATGACCACCGCGTTCTGGCGAAAATAAACGGCGCGAGCCGATGATACTCTTGCAAGGACAGCTCCTGCAGCCAGTAGGGAACTCAAGAGGGAGTTGACGAATCACTGTAGATAGTAGCGCCCGCCGTTGCCGATTCCGCGCAACGTTGGGGGCTCGTGCACGGGAGCATGGCAGTGCTTGCATTCCTGACGCCATTGAGAGCCGCAGTAGGCATGCTCTGGCTGCTGCTGCTCGCACCGCTGCTGGCGATCGCCGCAGAGCAAGAGCCGCGAGGCACCGAGCGCAATCCGGTGTTGCATCTGCAGATACATGACGCGATCGGGCCCGCCACCAGCGATTTCTTCATCCGAGCGTTAGCGCGTGCGGAGCAGCTCATGCGCAACTAGTGGTGTTGGAGCTGGATACGCCCGGCGGCCTCGACTCGGCGATGCGTGACATGATTCGGGCGATTCTGGCCTCGCCCATACCCGTTGCGATCTATGTAGCGCCATCCGGGGCGCGCGCCGCCAGCGCCGGCACCTATCTACTTTATGCGAGCCACATGGCCGCAATGGCGCCAGCAACGAACCTGGGGGCGGCGACCCCAATACAGATCGGCGGGCCGCAGCGCGACCTGCTGCAACACCGGAAAAAAACAACAAACGAGTCAACGAGCGACCCTGCAGACCGCAGCCGAGCGAAAAGCGATCAACGATGCAGTCTCATACATCCGCGGACTAGCAGAACTGCGCGGTAGAAACGCTGACTGGGCAGAAGCGGCTGTGCGCGACGCCGTTACGCCTGACCGCCAGCGCGGCACTGGAGCAAAAAGTCATCGATATGATTGCATCCGATCTGCCGGATCTGCTGCGACAACTCGAAGGCCGAGCGATTAAAATGCGCTACGGGGAGGTCGAACTGAACACCGCGGGCACTCGTGGTCGAAGACTTCGAGGCCGACTGGCGCACCCAGCTGCTCAGCGTGCTGACCAATCCCAACGTCGCCTATATGCTGATGTTGGTCGGCATCTATGGGCTGCTGCTGGAGGGCTACAACCCCGGCGCGATCCTGCCGGGCGTCGTCGGCGCAATATGTCTGCTGCTTGCGCTGTACGCCTTCCAGATCCTTTCCGTCAACTACGCTGGCTTGGCGCTGATGGGGCTGGGGGTCGCGTTGATCATTGGCGAAGCGTTCGCTCCGAGTTTCGGGGCGCTCGGCACCGGCGGCATCGCCGCCTTCGTGATTGGCTCGATCATGCTGTTCGATGACAACGCGCCGGGCTTTCAAATCGCGCGGAGTCTCATCGGAGCGATCGCCCTGGCCGCCGCGATCCTCATGCTGCTGATCGCGGTCGTCTTCATGCGGACCAGGCGCACACGGTCGCCACGGGCGTCGAGCAGATGCTGCAGGAGACCGCCATTGCGCTCGAGGACTTCTCCACTTCAGGTCTCGTCGATATTCACGGCGAAACCTGGCGGGCCACTCACGCGTACCGGTCACGAAAGGCCAGCGGCTGCGGGTGTTGCGAGTCGACGGTTTGTCGCTCGATGTCACGCCATTGGAATAGTCTCCTCAACTCGAAGGAGTGCCACGCCATGTATCTGATCGTTCCCGCAGTCGTATCCTGCTGTTCATCCTCTTCAGCGCGATTCGTATCCTCAATGAGTACGAACGCGGCGTGCTTTTCACACTCGGGCGCTACACCGCCACGCGTGGTCCCGGCATCATCATCGTCGTCCCGCTGGTACAGCGAATGATCAAGATGGATCTGCGCACCATCGTGCTCGACGTTCCGACGCAGGATGTCATTTCACGCGACAACGTCTCTGTGAAGGTTAACGCCGTCGTATATTTCCGCATCGTCGATCCGGCGCGGGCGGTGATTCAAGTAGCCAGTCCGTTCGAGGCCACGAGCCAGCTCGCGCAGACGACTCTGCGCTCGGTGTTGGGGCAACACGAACTCGATGAAATGCTCAGCCAACGCGACAAGCTGAATGTCGATATTCAACAGATCCTGGATCACGCCACCGACGCGTGGGGCATCAAGGTGGCGAACGTAGAGATCAAGCACGTCGACCTGGATGAAACAATGATTCGCGCCATGGCCAAACAGGCCGAAGCGGAACGCACTCGGCGCGCCAAGGTCATTCACGCCGAAGGCGAAAAGCAGGCGGCGGCCATGCTGGTGGAGGCGGCCCAATCCCTCAGCGCCCAGCCGCAAGCGATGCAATTGCGCTATTTGCAGACGCTGGCCGACATCGCAAACGAGCGCACGACCACCATAGTATTCCCACTACCACTGGATCTCATCAAGCCGCTGCTCGATGAGCCAAGTCGATGACGGCAGCTGGGCGTCGCAAAGGACTGGCGCCACGCATTCGCGCTCAGTCGTTGGTCCAGGCAACGGGTCCGGCATCGACGTAAGGATTGAACGAGAGCGCACTCGCACCCTCAGCAACGACGATGTCGTTGATCACCGCATGCACTCCCCTGACCGATGCGGCAGCGTTCTCCGCAAGTTGCCTGGACAGCCAATTGTGCGCGTCGCCTTCAAGGGTCACGGCCGCATCGACTACGCTCACACCAATCGCGTCATCGCGAGTCAAGCTGTTGCGCGCCAGAGATCGCTCAATCCTGGACTCGATCTGCGCATCGGAGAACACTCGATCTGACGCGGCAACACGCAGGCGATTGTCGATCGACGTGACTCCACGCAGCCCACTCGCGAGTGCCCCGGCCACCCGCCTGGCCGCGAGCGTCGCGACATCACCAGCAAGCGTCACCATGCGATCCCGCACAGCAATCTGAATCTCCGCTCCCCGCAAGCGGGAGTCAGCACGTAGTGATCGGTTGATAGCCGCCGCAATATTCTCATCGGACGTAACCACCGCCATCGAGTGCGAATCATCCGCGCCGTCCGCCGAAGGTCCGCTTGCAACTTGTAGCATCGTCGCGTTTACATCTCTCGCTCCTGCAAGCCAGCTCAGCGTTATCGACCGGCGCTTTTGTGCAGCACTGCCGATCTTTCCCCGCAGAGTGATGACGCCCCGCTCGGCGCTTACATCAATTCCGCGGCTGTCGACATGAGCGTCCCAGGCAAGCGTCCGCCGCACGTCCGCAACGAGTTGTCGGTCCCGAAGCGGCCGATCACTGTCAATCTCGATGTCGTTCCTCACGCCCGTCACGCCGACGACACTCCTGACCACTTGCCCCGCAAGATGGCGCTCGGAATAGCTGCCCACCGTCCCCGCAAGTGTTACGAGACCCAACGCGTTTGCCGATACGCGGATTCTGCTGTGCTCGGTTGCCGGGTCGGTGAGCAGCACGTATAGAACGTCAGATTCGAGTTTTTGGCTATCCGCCTCGCGCGGTTGGCGAACGCCAAGCCGGCTCACCACCAGACGCACGCCCGGCACGGTTTCCGCAATGTATGTCGCCCGATCGCACGCGAGCAGCTGCGCCTGACTTCCCGCAAGCGTGACGATTCCATCGACCTCTCCGACGTCGATGGTGCGTGCATCGACGATCGAATCGCTTTGCAACTTGCGCATTACGGCAGTCGCCAGCGTCGTCTGAATCGACGATTCCATCGGCCGCTGCGCAAGCGGTGCGCCAAGGCCGGCACCGCCGGAATCCGCGTTTGCACTCGACAGCACGCCGACAGAGGACCAAAGCAGCGACAAGAGGAACGGGCGCACGCTTTGTCCTCGCAAGTGATGTCTACCTTTAGAGACAGTGTTACGCTAGGACAGTTCGTCCGCCGATGCAACAATCGCTATATCATTTTGGAATCCATTGTATGGATATCAATGGATATTGATTCCACCAGGGAATAAGCGGCGATGCCACGCGACGAGGTCAGAGATCGGCAAGCGGCCGCCCGGCGGCGGCGCACGGCGCTCTTGGCCTTTTCTTCATATTGATGGCGACTGCAATCCCCGTATAACGAGACCTCGGCGATGATATCGGGGCCAGGTCGTGCCGGCCCAGACGGGCGCGGCTCGGCATGACCGGGTGGCTTCGCACCGCAAGAATGTAGTAAAAGTGCCGGCCCATATACATTGATGACAATCCATTTGCGCCGACGACCAGCAGCGTGACCAAGGACGCACCGGACATTGCCGAGAGGGTTCTGCGCTTCATCTCGGAGCGCATCGACACAGTGCCTCAGCTGGAGGCGCTGCTGTTGCTGTGGCAGGAGCCGAACAAGGCATGGAGCGTGGAAGAAATCGCAAGGCGCGTGTACGTCTCCCCCGAGACCAGCCAACAGATTCTGCGCTCCTTGCAGACGCGGCAGCTGGCAATCAATGACGATGGCGCCGGTTACCGTTACTCGGCCGCCTGGGACGGCTCCGGCACACTGATGGCGGAAGTCGCCAGCACCTATCGCCGCTACCTGGTGCGCATTGCCACGTTCATTCATTCCGGAGCTTCCGCGTCGGTGCGGACTTTGCTCGTGCGTTCCACCTCAAGAAGGATCGTTAGCATGCCCTATGCCGTGAACATCCTTGGAACCATCACCGTGGCGCTTTGCGCCGTCTTGTTACTGCGCAGCTACTTCACGCGCAGGACTCGGTTGCTGCTGTGGAGCGGGCTGTGCTTCGCCGGGCTCACGATATCCAACGCCCTGCTGTTCGTCGACCTGCTCGTAATACCTCATGTCAACCTGTATGCGTGGCGCCTCGGCGTCGCCGCGGCGTCGATCGTGCTGTTGCTGTATGGTCTGGTATTCGAGAGCGAAACATGATCGAAGGCTTCCTGCTGGGTGTCATCGTGACCGGCTCGGCGACCGCCGCGGCCTTCTTTTACCGGTTTTGGCGGCAGACCCGCGACAAGCTTTTCCTCGCATTTGCCGTGGCGTTTCTGATCGAGGCCGGCAATCGCCTGGCGTTTCTCTGGCTCGCCAATCCGCACGAAGGCGCACCGGCAATCTATCTGGTGCGGCTGCTCTCGTACCTGGTGATTCTCGGCGGCATTGTGCTCAAGAATCGCCGCTAGCAATCGAGTGCCGCCACGACGTTGCACGCATCGAGCCGTAGTTCTCTTACCTATCAGAGGTTACGATGCCCGAGCTATCCAAACTGACTCAGCTGCCGCTGTTCAGTAATTCAGTGCTGGATTGGTCCATGGCGCTCGGCCTCGCCGCCGTCGCATTCATGGTTTTTCTCATGGCACGCCGAGCCATCCGCACTTACTACAAGAAAATGCAGGCGACCACCGCAACCGAGTTGCTGGAAATCCCCCTGCAGGTGTTGAGCCGAACAACGCTGCCGCTACTTTTCATCGTCGCGCTTTTCATCGGGGCGCAATCGCTCGTCGTAGGGCCTACGACGCAGAGAGTTCTTGCCTCCGCGATCACCATCGCGCTGTTCTGGCAAGTCGGCATCTGGGCGATGGCCGCGGTGTCCATCTGGCTGGAACGCAAACGTCAGCGCAGCCTCGCTGCGGACCGGGCCGCTGCCGGCTCGCTCGGCATCATCAGCTTCATCGTCAATGTCGTCATCTGGGCGATGGTGCTGCTGCTGACCTCGACAATCTCGGCGTCGATGTCACCGCCCTGGTCGCTGGCCTCGGCATCGGCGGCATCGCTGTCGCGCTTGGCGGTGCAGAACATCCTTGGCGACTTGTTTGCCTCGCTGTCCATTACCCTCGACCGGCCTTTCGTGGTCGGCGACTTCCTGATCGTCGGCGATTTCCTGGGCAGCGTCGAATACATCGGCATCAAGAGCACGCGCCTGCGCAGCCTGAGCGGCGAGCAGATCATCATCTCCAATGGCGATCTGCTCGGCAGCCGTGTGCGCAACTACGGGCGCATGCACGAGAGGCGCGTGGTGTTCGGCACCAGCGCACCCAAGCCGAGTAGGCGGCGTCGCGGCGTGCGGGCAGACTGGAGGGGAACACCTCCAACGACTCGGCGATCTCGACCTCAGACGCGTCGTTGTGCCGGGCTCGTTCGAGCAGGATCGGCAGCGAGCCGAGATTGTGCGTGCCGAAGACGACGTCCACCCACGGCGCCTTCTCCACGATCAGCCCGCGGTCCTTCTGCGCCAGGCAACCGCCGACCGCGATCTGCATGCCGGGGCGCTTGCCCTTGACCGACGCGAGGTGTCCGAGGTTCCCGTACAGCTTGTTGTCCGCGTTTTCCCGCACCGCGCACGTGTTCAGGACGACGACATCGCCGTAGGCGCCCTCAGCCGCGCGGATGTAGCCGGCTGATTCGAGCAGGCCGGAGAGTCGTTCGGAGTCATGCACGTTCATCTGGCAACCGAACGTGCGTACGGAGTACGTCCGCGCAGGGTCACGGGCGGGAGGGGTCACAGTGGTCACAACGCAGATGAGCCTACGACGCCGCCCGGCATGCCGGGCGTTAGGCAACCGTAACCTCGCGTGACAGTGCTGGGCCGGTGGTGATGGTTAGTGTGCTGCCCATGGTGAACCCTGCCCCGACGAGTTCAGGCAGTGCCGATGCTGGCCAACCGCTCGTCGAGATGAGTGGGGTCAACAAGTGGTTCGGAGACCTGCACGTCCTCGCCGACATCGACCTGACGATCACCAGAGGCGAGGTCGTGGTCGTCATCGGCCCGTCCGGCTCGGGCAAGTCGACGCTGTGCCGCTGTGTCAACCGCTTGGAACCGATCCAAAAGGGCACGATCAAGATCGACGGCGAGCTTCTCCCGGAGGAGGGTAAGGACCTCGCCCGATTGCGCAGCGAGGTCGGCATGGTGTTCCAGAGCTTCAACCTCTTCGCTCACAAAACGATCCTGGACAACGTCACACTGGGTCCGATCAAGGTCCACAAGCAGTCGAAGGAGCAAGCCCGCAAGCGGGCGAAAGAGCTGCTCGACCGCGTTGGCATCGGCGCGCAGGCCGACAAGTTCCCGGCGCAGCTGTCGGGCGGGCAGCAGCAACGGGTGGCCATCGCTCGAGCCTTGGCGATGGACCCGAAGGTCATGCTGTTCGACGAGCCGACCTCGGCGCTGGACCCCGAGATGATCAACGAAGTGCTCGAGGTCATGGTCCAGCTCGCGAAGGACGGTATGACGATGGTCGTGGTGACCCACGAGATGGGCTTTGCCCGGCGGGCCGCCAACCGAGTCGTGTTCATGGATGGCGGCTCCATCGTCGAAGAGGCCACCCCCGAGGAGTTCTTCACCAACCCGACCAGCGACCGGGCCAAGAGTTTCCTGTCCAAGATCCTGTCCCACTGAGTCCTGCCGTCACCGGCCGGCGCCGTGCCCACCAAGAGAACAAGCAACACCAACTAGGAGGACCTTTCATGCGAGTTCGACATTTCGCCGCGGCTGCGGCGTTCACCCTGCTCGTCGCCGGATGTGGCGGCAGTGATGCCGGGAACGAGGCCGAGGAGGAGAGCTCGGCGGCGCCGACGGTCGCGGAGGACGTGACCTTCGACGAGGGCACCACAATGTTCGAGCTCAACGAGGCCGGTGCGATCACTGTCGGCACCAAGTTCGACCAGCCGGGCTTCGGGCTGCTCAACCCCACGACGAACAAGCCTGAAGGCTTCGACGTCGAGATCGCGTACCTGATCGCCGCCGCCCTCGGCATCCCGGAGGACGGCGTCACGTTCACCGAGTCGGTGTCGGCCAACCGCGAGCCGTTCATCCAGAACGGCACCGTGGACATCGTCGTGGCTACCTACACGATCAACGACACCCGCAAGACTCTGGTCTCCTTCGCCGGGCCCTACTACGTCGCGGGCCAGGACATCATGGTCGCGGCGGGTAACCCGGAGGGCATCACGGGTCCGGACGACCTTGCCGGAAAGACCGTCTGCTCGGTCGAGGGGTCGACCCCGGCCCAGAACATCCGGGACAACTACCCGGAGGTCAACCTCGTGACCACCGACGTCTACTCCAAGTGCGCCGACCAGCTCAAGAACGGCGAGGTCGTCGCGGTGACCACCGACAACGTGATCCTCACCGCGTTCGTCGCCGGTGACCCGGAAAGCTTCGAGCTGGTGGGCAACCCGTTCACCGAGGAGCCGTACGGAATCGGCCTGGCGCTCGACGATGACGAGTTCCGGGACTTCATCAATGACGTCCTGGAAGACGCCTACGAGAGTGGCGCATGGGCTGACGCCTATGACTCCACCATCGGGCAGATCAATGGCACCGAGGCTCCAGAGCCGCCGGCGGTCGATCGCTACTAGATTCTCCGAGCCCGAGGCGGTGGCCGGTCATCCGACCGGCCACCGCCCGGGTGGAGCAACGTTGCATTGCTGATCAACCGGGCCCGCTGGTTCGCCGCGCAGTGGAGGTGGCATGGATTTCCTGATCGAGAACTTCGACACCTTCGCGGACGCCTTTGGCGAGACGCTGCTGATGGCGCTCCTCGCGGGCGTCCTAGCGCTGGTGCTCGGCACGGCCCTTGCGGCGATGCGGGTGAGCCCCATTCCTCCGCTTCGGGGATTGGCGACCTTCTACGTCGAGGTCTTTCGAAATACCCCACTGACAGTCGTCTTTGTCATGATCATCTTCGGTTTGCCGGAGATCGACGCCGGCGTGTCGCCGTTCCCTGGCGCTGTGCTCTCCGTGGGTCTCTATACGGCGGCATTCGTCTGTGAGGCCATCCGGTCAGGCATCAACTCCATCTCGGCCGGGCAGGCCGAAGCGGCACGAGCTATCGGCTTGACCTTCGGCCAGTCGCTGCGCGAGGTCGTGCTTCCGCAGGCATTCCGCACCGTCGTGCCCCCATTGGGCAATGTATGGATCGCGATGGTGAAGAACACGTCCATCGCCGCGGGCTTCTTCATCCCCGAACTCTCGTCGCTGCTGCCGCGATTCTCAAACTCCGACGCGGACCACCTCATCGCCATCCTGATCGGCATCGTGATCGCCTATCTGCTCATCACTCTGCCATCGGCCTATGCAGTCAGCAGGCTCGAGAAGCGAGCCGTGATCCTCCGATGAGCACCGCGGTCCTCTACGACAATCCCGGCCCGCGGGCGCGACGCCGCACGTTGATCGGGACTGTGATCGGCATCGCTCTCATCCTCGGGCTGGTCGGCTATGTCCTGCTCCGGTTGGGGCAGAACGACCAGCTCGAGGGCCAACGCTGGGCCATTCTCTTCGACAGCCGAGTCGGGGTCCCGCAAGCCTTCGTGCGTGGGCTGCTGGCCACGTTGCAGGTCGCTGCCCTGGGCATGGTGTCCGCCACCATCCTGGGATCGCTTCTCGCGATCGGCAGACTGTCCGAGCATCGCTGGGTCAGAGTCCCAGTGACTACCGTCATCGAATTCTTCCGAGCGGTCCCGCTGCTCGTCGTCATCTTCGCGGTCTTCTTCGTGCCCCCGAGCCTGGGCGTGCGACTGAGTGCGTACGCGGCGCTGGTCATCGGCCTGACGTTGTACAACATGGCTGTCATCGCCGAGATCGTCCGGGCGGGCATCTTGTCGATCGACAAGGGACAGAGCGAGGCCGCGTACGGCATCGGTATGCGCAAGTGGCAGGTCATGAGCTTCATCCTGTTGCCGCAGGCGATTCGACGGATGCTGCCGGTCCTCATTGCCCAGCTCGTCGTGCTGCTGAAGGACTCCTCCCTCGGATTCATCATCGCTTACGCCGAACTGCTCAGAGAGTCGCAGCGATTGGTGAACTTCCTGAGCTCCAGGTTCGGCGACGAATACACATTCCAGATCTACGTCGGCGCGGCACTTCTCTACATCCTGGTCAACGTCACGCTCTCGACGTTCGCCCGGTGGCTGGACAGACGATTGGCCAGGAGCAGGAAGACGAAGGATGACGCCGAGGGGCTACCGCTGACCGCCGAGCAATTCGGCGCCGGTGGTGGCGGGCTCGGCTCCGTCTAGCCCGGGCCGCGAGTCAGTCGAGTATTTCGCCCGCGGCTGCGATCTCGTCGCGGATCACCCGGAAGGCCACATCGGACGGGTAACCCTTGCGGGCCAGCATCCCGAGCAACCGACGCGTCACGACATGCGTTTCCAGGGCACGCATGCTGCGTAGTTTGCGCTGCACCAACTCGCGCGCGGATTGCTCCTCGTCGGCCGGATCGAGGGTCGCCAGGGCCCGTCCGGCAACATCTTTGTCGATCCCTTTGCGGTGCAACTCCTGGGCAAGTACCCGGGTGGCCAGCCCGCGGCCGGACTGCCGGGTGGTCACCCAAGCCTGCGCAAAGGCGTCATCGTTGATGAGACCGACTTCGGTATAGCGGTTGAGCACGGCTTCGGCCGCCTCGTCAGGTATGCCCCTAGCTGCCAGTGCCTCGGCCAGCTGAGCCCGTGTCTTGGGCGACATCGTGAGGAGCTTCAAACAGATCGCCCGAGCCACTGACTCGGGGTCGCCCGGCGGATCCTCCGGGTGCCCGCCCGCAGACTCGTCCTGGCGCCGGCGGCGGCCGCCCCGGGATTGACCGAACTGGCGTCCCCGGGACGCGCCGCCTGCCGTCGCGCTCATCCGGTTCAGAAGTCGACCGGCGCGACGTCGATCGGGAGGTCGACATCGAGGACTGCCCCGATGCCGAGCTTCTCCTTGATCTTCTTCTCGATCTCGTTCGCGAGGTCGGGGTTGTCCCGCAGGAAGGATCGGGCGTTCTCCTTGCCCTGACCTAGCTGGTCACCGTCGTAGGTGTACCAAGCGCCGGCCTTACGGATGAACCCCTGCTCGACGCCCACGTCGATCAGCGAACCTTCGCGGCTGATCCCCTGGCCGTAGATGATGTCGAACTCCGCCTGTTTGAAGGGGGGTGAAACCTTGTTCTTCACCACCTTGATCCGGGTCCGGTTGCCGACCGCGTCGGTGCCGTCCTTGAGTGTCTCTATCCGTCGAACGTCCAGCCGGACCGAGGCGTAGAACTTCAGCGCCTTGCCGCCGGTGGTCGTTTCGGGGCTGTTGTGGACGATGACTCCGTCGGCGAGGTAGTTGTGCGAACCCTCCACCTCGATGTCGAAGCGGTGCATCGACCGTGTCTTTGGCTTGATGTGGATGTCCAGAATCCGAGCCGGGACCGGACGGATGCTGGGCTCGACGAACTCCGGCCCGACCGCGAACTGTCCGCGCAGCCGCGGCAGCAGCTTGTAGTCCATCGATGGGTGAACGTATGGCGCCACGATCTCCTGGAATCGCGCAGAAGCCGCTGTGCTGAACGTCAGGACTGCCTTGCCCCGGGTGCCGGTGGAGCGCCAAGAGACGTCGAGCTTGTGGGTGTCCCTCAGGTAGCTGACCAAGCGATCCCGGGACCCCTCGGACATGGCCTCGAGACCGAACTGCACCCGCCCGCTGCCGCCGGCCGTGCGTGCCTGGACTCCCTTGGAGCGCAGCGTGAAGCTGCCGTCATCCATGTACCAGACGGCCAGCGCCAGCGGCGTCAGCGCTTTCAGGTAGTCCCAGGACAGCGTCTTGTGCCCGTCACCGATGTAGACGGCGCGCTGCAGCTCACCGAGCTCGGCCAACGGCGTGAAGTCGGCGAAGACCGCGCCCCGGTGATCGGTGCGGCGCGAGCAGTCGATGTTGCCGAGCATTCCTACCTTCCAGTCGAGGTAGGAAGACTGACGAGCCCCGTGCCCCAGCCGGAACCGGACACCGTTGCGGTCACGACGGTTCGGCGAGAGGTTTCCGTCACCCATGAGTGAACCCAGGACGACCTGCCATTGCGTGTCGCTGAGCCGGTGCGTCTCGACGGCCATCACCCGGTCGCCGGGCAGCAGCTCGCCAGCCTCTTGCCACCCGCCCGGCGTGCGGATCTTGTGGTTCGCGGTGGCGGCGAACTGTGAACGACCGTTGCCACCGGACTTCTCGACGGTGAACTGGAGGAATTCATCGGTGACGCCGTTGTCGAACCAGTTGACGACCTTGCGCGGCACGACCGCGTCCGCGATGGGGTCGTAGGACAGCACCTCGACCGGCAACTTCTGGTTGACGATCTTTCCGATCTTCTCTGTCGTACCGTCCGCGAGACACACTCGGGTGCCGTAGGAAAGACATCCGAACATCACGCCTATCTTTTCCCGCAGCTGGTTGATGAAGATCAGCGTCGTACCCGAATTGCTCAGTGCCCCAGTGAGTTTGCGCAGCGCCTGACTCATCAGGCGAGCCTGTAGACCGACGTGACTGTCGCCCATCTCGCCCTCGATCTCGGCGCGGGGCACGAGCGCGGCGACTGAGTCGATGACGACGATGTCAAGCGCGCCGGAGCGGACCAGCATGTCGGTGATCTCGAGGGCCTGCTCACCGGTGTCGGGCTGGGAGACCAGGAGTGCGTCTGTGTCCACGCCCAACGCCTTGGCATAGTCCGGATCCAGAGCGTGCTCGGCGTCGATGAATGCCGCGATCCCGCCGCCGGCCTGAGCGCTGGCCACGGCATGCAGAGCCACGGTGGTTTTACCGCTCGACTCCGGTCCGTATATCTCGATGACCCGGCCCCGCGGGAGGCCGCCGACGCCGAGGGCGACGTCGAGAGCGATGGAGCCGGTCGGGATGACCTTCATCGCGGGACGCACTTCGTCGCCGAGGCGCATGACCGAACCCTTGCCGTATTGCTTCTCGATGTTGGCCAAAGCCATGTCCAGTGCTTTGTCCCGGTCGAGTCCCGCCATCGTGCTCCCACCTTCGTTTCGGGTCGCGCTTCCCCGTTGCTGGGGATGAACACGACGCTACGGCCGGCCACCGACACAACCGCGGTTCCCGACCGATCTGGGGACAGCGTGTTGCGGCCTGTGGAGAAGCTATCCGAACAGGTGTTCGATAACGAGCGACACGCCGAAGAGGGAGATATACCTGACCGTCAGCGGACTCGGACCGGCAAGTCGAAGTCCGCGCAGATGGCGAGCCAGACCTTCTTGTACGGCTCGCCGGCCTCGATCGCTTGCACCGCCGTCTGGCCGTTCAGCCTCGCCGAGACATGGTCTCGGGCGACAGATTCGGCATAGGCCGGACCGAATTGCGTGGTCATCTGCTCCCAGAACTCGGTCATCCGCACTCGGTCGAGCCTACGACTCCGGCCGGCCGCGCGCGGCACGGCACCATGCAGCCGAGGATGGGTCGAGGTGGCAGGATCGACGGCATGGACGCGGCGGGTGACTACGACCTGGCCTGGCAGCTCGGGACCGCCGTCGTCCTCATCGGGGCCCTCGTCGTGCTGGTTCTGGCGTATCGGCGACGCAACGGCAAGGACGACTGAAGTCCAGACTCGGGAAACGACGTAGTCAGGCTAGAGGCCCATGCTCCGGCCGATGATCTCCTTCATGATCTCGTTCGTACCGCCGTAGATCGACTGCACCCGCGAGTCTCGCCACGCCTTGGAGATCGGGTACTCACTCATGTATCCGTAACCCCCGCGCAACTGCACGCCGGCATCGGCGACCACGTTCTGCAGGTCCGTGGTCCAGTACTTGGCCATCGCCGCGTCTATGGCAGTGAGCTCACCGGCATTCAAGGAAGCGATCGCATGGTCGACGAAGACCCGCGCGGTCTCGGTCTTTGTCGCGAGGTCAGCGAGGATGAACCGGCTGTTCTGGAAACTGCCGATCGGCCGGCCGAAGGCGGTCCTTCCCTTCACGTAGTCCAGTGTCATCTCCAGCATTCGCTCGCACCCCGCGACCGCGCCCACAGCGATTGACAGCCGCTCCTGCGGCAGGTTCTCCATCAGGTGCAGAAAGCCCCGGTTCTCCTTGCCGAGCAGGTTCTCTGCGGGAATGCGCACGTCATCGAAGAACAACTCGGCGGTGTCCTGAGCCTTGAGCCCGACCTTGTCGAGATTGCGGCCGCGTTCGAAGCCCGGCATTCCCCGCTCGACGACGACCAGCGAGATCCCCTGTGCGCCGGGCTTGTCCGGGTCCGTCTTGGCCACGACGATGACGAGATCGGACAGGATCCCGTTGGTGATGACGGTCTTCGACCCGTTCAAGATGTAATCGGACCCGTCACGCCTGGCCGACGTGATGACCCCTTGCAGGTCGCTGCCGGCGGCCGCTCGCTCATCGCGATGGCCGTGATGATCTCGCCGAGCAGAAGCCCGGGAGCCACCGTTGCTTCTGCTCCTCGGTGGTCAGGTGCAGCAGGTACGGCGCGACCACGTCGTTGTGCAAGCCGAACCCGACCCCGCTGGCTCCGATCCGCACGATCTCCTCATGAAGTACGGCGTTGTATCGAAAGTCCCGGACGCCCCGCCACCGATCTCGTCGACATCGCTCGCCAACAGGCCCTGCTTGCCGGCTTCGGTCCAGATCCTCCGGTCGACCACGCCCTCGGTCTCCCACTGTCGTGGAACGGGGCTACGTGCTTGGCGAAGAATGCCCGCGCCATGTCGCGGAATGCGTCGTGCTCTGGCTCGTACAAGCGACTGAGCTGACAGCGAGTGTGACACCAGCGACGCCCGATTCCTACTGGTGGGTAACCACCGACGAATGACCTATCCGGGCGGTCGGACAACCCAGCCCTGGTCGGGCGGTTGCGGCGGGCCCGGGTACCCCACCACGGTGGCACCGGAGTAGCCGCCAGGGGGATACCCGGTCCCGTACCCCGCCTGTGGGTAGGCGGGTTGGGGAACGGTGGGCGCGGGTGCCGTACCCGGTGGTCCGCCGTAGGTGTCCCCGGTGATCGCTCCGGATGTGCCTGGATACGCGCCTCCCGACTGGTAGTCGTAGGCACGACTGGGTGTCTCGCCGTACGTGCCGTAGTACGAGCCGTAGCCATCAGTCAAGCCCGAGTCGTAGTAGCCGCTCTGTTGCCCGTAGCCCTCCGCCGGGATCCAGTTCCCGTAGTAGTCATAGCCACCGGGCTCCTGCCCGACCCACGCACCGGCCGCGCCAGCCGCAGCCGCCCTGCGCTTGCGCAGCACGAGGCCTACGGCGATGACCGCGACGAGCGCGACGGCAGCACCCCCGGCCGCCCAGAGCCACCAGGCAGTCCCGCCCGGGCTCGCCGCAGCACTCGCCTGGCCGTTGGAAATTGCGCTGGCGCGGGCGGTCAGCGTGTTCTCGGCGTCCGCGCGCAGCGCCGACCAGACGACCGTATTGCCGTCGATCATGCCGTTGGACTCGGTGACCCGGCCCGGGAACGTGAACGACACCATGGCCGTGAAGCTCGCCGCCCCAGTGCCCAACCCTTCGGCTCCGGCGAGATTGAAGTTGATGCTGGCATCGAGCACGTACTCCTCGCCCTCGTGCGTGAGCGCGAACTGCGACGACGCGTCGGAGGACAGGCTGTCGATCTCGGAGATCGGAACCCCGCTGATGATGTATCGCGTGCCGACGTAGTCCGCGTCTTCGTAGGCCTCCGTGGTGACCGTCCCCTTCGACGGGTTCAGCTCGCCGGCCTGCCCGATGATGTCCTGCCCGGCGGCGAACTCCCGCGCCACGGCGACGATCAGCGTGCCATCCATCGTGTCGTCCTCGTTGACGACCAACATCAGGTCGTACTTGAGACATCCACTCAGGACCAGGAGGAGGCCGAGGAGCAGACCTGCCCGCAGCCCGCGGCGACCGCGCGGGCGCGCCGATGGGCGGGTCGGAGATCGGCTCACCTGCAAAGTGTGGCCCCTACCCATGTCAGGCGCACGTGAAGCGGCGCGTGCCAAGCCGCGCACGAGGGGCGCGCGGGCCGAGCGGATGTCCGATGTCTGCGTAAGACTGGGAGCAATGAGCGCCCTGGATCGATTCGGACCGGCCACCCGTGCCTGGTTCACTGGCGCCTTCGCCGCACCGACCAGCGCGCAGGCGGCAGCCTGGGAGTCCATCGCCGACGGCTCGCACACCCTCGTCGTGGCCCCGACCGGCTCCGGCAAGACCCTGGCCGCCTTCCTCTGGTCGATCGACCAGCTGGCCAGCAACCCGCTACCCGCGCGGCAGCCGACCCGCCGGCGAGCCGCCGGGTCGGGGCCTGCACCTGCGCCCGAGGCGCGCTGTCGCGTCCTCTATGTCTCGCCGCTCAAGGCCCTGGCGGTGGACGTCGAGCGCAACCTGCGCGCTCCGCTGACCGGCATCCGGCAAGCCGCATCCCGACTCGGCGAAACGCCGCCCGACATCGACGTGGCCATCCGCTCCGGGGACACCTCGCCCGAGCAACGCCGGGCGTTCGCCAGGCATGGAGCGGACATCCTCATCACAACGCCGGAATCCCTGTTCCTGCTCCTGACCAGCAGCGCCCGGGAAGCCTTGCGGGCCGTGGAGACCGTGATCATCGACGAGGTGCACGCGGTCCTCCCGAGCAAGCGCGGCACCCATCTCGCCCTCTCCCTCGAGCGGCTCGACGATCTGCTGGACCGACCGGCCCAGCGCATCGGGCTGTCGGCGACGGTACGGCCGATCGATGAGGTCGCGACCTTCCTGGCCGGCGGGCGACCGGTACAAGTCGTGGCACCCACGGTCGACAAGCAGGTCGACCTCTCCGTCGTGGTGCCGGTGGAGGATCTCGCCGAGCTGGGCGCGCAGACCGGCGAGTTCGCCGGATCCGCTGCAGGCTCGCAACCCCGCACGAGCATCTGGCCGCACGTCGAGGAGCGCGTGCTCGACCTGATCCAGGCCCATCGCAGCACGATCGTGTTCGTCAACTCGCGCCGGCTGGCTGAACGGCTGACCGCACGGCTCAACGAACTGGCCGCCGAGCGGGCCGGAGTCGAGTCACCCGAGGCGGGACAGGTGCCGGCTCAAGTCATGGCCCAGGCCGGGATCGGCGCGGCCCTGCCGGCAGGTTTCGTGCCCGTCGCAGCTGCGCACCACGGTTCGGTCTCCCGCGAGCAGCGCGCCGTCGTCGAGGAGGCGCTCAAGTCCGGGCAGCTGCCCGCGGTTGTCGCCACGTCGAGCCTCGAACTGGGGATCGACATGGGTGCGGTCGATCTCGTGATCCAGGTCGAATCACCGCCAACCGTCGCCTCCGGCCTACAGCGAGTCGGCCGGGCCGGGCATCAGGTCGGCGCGGTCAGCAGCGGAGTGCTCTTCCCCAAGTTCCGCGGCGACCTGCTGCAGACAGCGGTTGTGGCCGAGCGCATGCAGTCAGGTCTGATCGAGTCCCTGCGCTATCTGCGCAACCCGCTCGATGTGCTCGCCCAGCAGATCGTCGCCATGGTCACGCTCGCCCCCTTGACCGTCGAGGAGATCGGCGCACTGGTACGGCGGGCTGCGCCGTATGCCGGACTGCCTGAGTCGGCGCTGCACTCCGTGCTGGACATGCTTGCCGGGCGCTATCCCTCGGACGCGTTCGCCGAGCTGCGACCGCGGGTGACCTGGGACCGGGTCAGCGACACGGTGACTGCCCGATCCGGCGCGCAGCGGCTCGCGGTCACCAGCGGCGGGACGATCCCGGACCGCGGGATGTTCGGGGTCTTCCTCGTTGGCGACCCGGGCATGGTCGGCCGCCGGGTCGGCGAGCTCGACGAGGAAATGGTCTACGAGTCGCGCAACGGGGACGTGTTCCTCCTCGGGTCCTCCTCCTGGCGGATCGAGGACATCACGCACGACCGAGTGCTGGTCAGCCCGGCGCCCGGGCAGCCGGGGAAGATGCCGTTCTGGCACGGCGACGCCCCCGGGCGCCCGTTGGAGCTCGGCCGGGCCGTCGGTGCGTTCCTGCGTGAGGTCGGCAACCAGCGCGACGGTGCCCAGGACAAGGCCCGCTCTCGCCTTGCCGAAGCCGGACTCGATGCCTGGGCCACCGACAACCTCCTGGCCTACCTGCGCGATCAGACCGAGGCCACCGGGCACCTGCCCGACGACCGCACGATGGTCGTCGAGCGGTTCCGGGACGAGCTCGGGGACTGGCGCATGGTCGTGCACTCACCGTTCGGAGCTCAGGTCAACGCGCCCTGGGCGCTGGTTCTCACGGCGCGCCTGCGCGAACAACTCGGCACCGATGTCGTAGCCATGCATTCCGACGACGGCATCGTGCTCAGACTGCCCGACACCACCGGCGAGGCGCCTTCAGCCGACCTGATCCTGCTCGACCCCGACGAGGTCGAGGCCGCCGTCACCGCCGAGGTCGGCGGCTCCGCTCTGTTCGCCTCTCGCTTCCGCGAGTGTGCTGCGCGGGCGCTCCTGTTACCACGACGAGACCCCCGACGGCGCACCCCACTCTGGCAGCAACGGCAACGCGCGGCTCAACTGCTCGGCGTGGCAAGCGATTACGGCTCCTTCCCGATCGTTCTGGAGACGGTACGAGAGTGCTTGCAGGACGTGTACGACGTGCCCGGCCTGGTCACCCTCATGCGCGACATCACCTCGCGGCGGATCCGCGTCGTTGACATAGAAACCGCCAATGCCTCGCCGTTCGCCCAGTCCCTGCTGTTCGGCTATGTCGGTGCCTTCATCTACGACGGCGACGCGCCGCTGGCCGAACGCCGGGCCCAGGCCTTGGCACTGGACAACACACTGCTGGCCGAACTCCTCGGGCAGGCCGAGCTCCGGGAACTCCTCGACCTCACCTCCCTGCTAGAGGTGGAGAACGAGATCCAACGACTGCCGGTCGACCGGCATCCGCGCGACATGGACGCGGCAGCAGATCTCTTCCGGCTGGTCGGTGATCTGCGCGCTGACGAGGCCGCCGCCCGCGGGGTCTCCAGCGCCTGGCTCGAGGAGTTGGTCAATGCTCGGCGGATCATTCCGGTACGGGTCGCCGGCGAGGATCGCTTCGCCGCGATCGAGGACGCCGGCCGGCTGCGCGACGCGCTCGGCGTGGCACTCCCAGTCGGTGTTCCCGAGGTCTTCACCGAGCCGGTTTCCGACCCAGTCGGGGATCTGGTCGCTCGCTACGCCCGTACCCACGGGCCCTTCCACGTCGACGACGGCGCGCGGCGGCTGGGGCTGGGCGTCGCGGTGGTCGCGGCAACGTTGAGCCGGCTCGCCGCCAGCGGTCGGGTGACCAGCGGCGAGTTCCGGCCAGAGGGCACCGGCACGGAGTGGTGCGACGCCGAGGTGCTGCGGATGATCCGTCGGCGCTCCCTGGCCGCCTTGCGCAAGGAGGTCGAGCCGGTCGAGCCGCAGACCTTCGGTCGGTTCCTCCCGGTATGGCAGGGCGTCGGCCCCCGGCTGTCCGGTGTGGATGGCGTCCTCACGGTCGTCGAACAATTGGCCGGCGCACTCGTCCCTGCGTCGGCCGTGGAAACACTGATCCTTCCGGCCCGGGTGCGGAATTACTCCCCGGCGATGCTCGATGAACTGACCAGTGCCGGTGAGGTGTTGTGGACCGGAGCCGGCGGCCTCCCCGGCTCGGACGGCTGGCTCACAATGGCGCCGGCCGACCTGGCGCCGCTGCTGTTACCCGACCCGCTTCCGGTCGAATCCGACCTGGCGAAGGCGGTCCTGACCGCACTCGACGACGGTCGGGCGTTGTTCTTCCGTGATCTCGTGACGGCTGTCGGCAGCACCGATGACTCCGAAGTGGTGACCGCAGTCTGGGACTTGGTCTGGGCCGGACTGCTCACCAACGACACGCTGGCCCCGCTACGCACCACGTTGGCCGGACGGGGGGCGGCGCACCGACAGGCGGCGCCGAGCGCGAGACCCAGATACGGCCGCCCCGCTCGCCCAGGCAGGGCACGCCTGCCCTCGCGTTCGGGTCCGCCACAGGTCGCCGGTCGCTGGTCAGCGGTACCAGCTCGGGACGCGGATCCGACCCGTCGGGTGCACGCCCGCGCCGAGAGCCTCGTCGAACGCCACGGCGTCCTGACCCGCAGCGCGTCGGGCGTGGACGAGCTGCCCGGAGCGTTCGCAACGCTGTATCCGGTGTTGCGCGCCATGGAGGAGAGTGGCCGGCTGCGCCGCGGCTACTTCATCGAATCGCTCGGCGCGGCACAGTTCGGATCCATCGCCGCGGTTGACCGGCTGCGCGGCATCGCCGGACCCACCGACAACGTGGGGTCTGGCGCCGTGCTGCTTGCGGCCGCCGATCCGGCCAATCCGTACGGTGCGGCGCTGCCGTGGCCGGCGCGCGAGGGCGGCCACCGACCGGGCCGGAAGGCGGGCGGACTCGTGGTCCTCGTGCATGGCGCACTTGTGCTCTACGTCGAGCGGGGCGGGCGCTCCTTGCTCACGTTCACCGAGGATCCCGACGCGCTCGCTTCGGCGGCCGAAGCGCTGGCCACGGGGGCGGGAAGAGGCGCGCTGGGTCGGCTCACCGTGCAGCGCAGCGACGGAGCTCCGGCCGTCGAGGACTCACCGATGACCCGGGCATTGGAAGTGGCCGGCTTCTCGGTTACCCCGCGCGGGTTGCGACTACGCCGGACCGCCTGACCGCGGGCTGGCTACCCGGCGTCGGCTGCAGCGCTAGCCGACTTGGCTCGCCGCCACGCGTGGGTAGAGCCAGCGACGGAGCAACTTGATGACCCGCGGCATGACGAGGTAGGTCATCAGGAGGGTCATCGAGAGCGACATGATCGCGGCGCGCAGGACCAAGGGCCAGTGCAGCAGCGTGGACAAAAGGAAGGCTTGGATCAGCAGCTGCAGACCGAAGATGACCGTGCTTGTGACCGCGACCATCTTCCAACGCGGCGGGCTCTGGTCGGCCCGGTCAGGAAGGCTGAACCACGTCTCGAGGCCAGTGACGTGCGCGAAACGCTCGCTCTCGACCATCTCCTCGAGCTTTCCCAGCCACTGGGCCCGCTCGTCCGAGTCCTCCCAGTTGTGCAGCGTCTGCGCGTCGGCGAAGCGGTAGACGATGTGGTACTCGTCCTCGCCCGGCCCGGGACTGAGCATCGTCGAACCCAGGTGGCCGGGATAGTCAGACATCCGCGACTGGATTCCGTCGGCCCATTCCTCGTAAGCCGGCTGATTGTCCGGCAGCACAGTTCGGGCGACGGTTACCGTGACCGGCTCGGTGGCCGGTACCTCTGACGAGGTGCTTCTCAGACGTTGGGGGACGTGGGTCAGATTCAGGACATTCATCTCATTAGGACATCGCCGAATCACCGTCGATCATTCCCGATCCGCGATGTGCCACTGACCACAGGCGTCTGCTGATTTGTTGTCCGCGCAGAAGGGACAATGGGGTCATGCCAGAAGGCGACACCGTGTGGCTTGCGGCCCAGCGGATGAACCAGGTGTTGGCCGGAAACGCGCTGACGCGCGGTGAACTCCGCGTACCGCAACTTGCCGCCGTCGACCTGACCGGCCACAGCGTCACCGAGGTGATCTCCCGCGGCAAGCACATGTTGTTCCGGTTCGCCGACGGCCACACACTGCGCAGTCACTTCCGGATGGAAGGCAAGTGGCATATCCAACCTGCGGGCAGACGCTGGACGGGCGGCCCGAACCACGCCATACGCGCCGTGCTGTCGACGGTGGACGTGGACTGCCTTGGTTTCCAACTGCGGGATCTCGCTTATGTCCCGACCTCCGAAGAGGACTCGCTCGTCGGCCATCTCGGCCCGGACCTGCTCGGTCCTGACTGGGATGCAGATGAGGCTCTCCGCCGGCTGACGAAACAACCCGACGCCGAGGTCGGAGTCGCGCTGCTCGATCAGCGCAATCTCGCTGGGATCGGGACCCTGTACCGCACCGAGGGCCTGTTCCTGGGTGGCATCCGGCCGCAACGACTTATCAGCGACCTCGGGCCAGATGCGCTGGCAGGTCTGGTGGATCGGACCCGCCGGCTGATGCTGCACAACCGTGAGCGGCCGCAGCAATCCACGACCGGAAGCCTGCGCCGCGGCGAGACGCTGTGGGTCTTCGAGCGCGACGGCCGACCCTGTCGCCGCTGCGGGACGCACATCGAGCGCGGCCAACAGGGGCCGGTCGCCGCAACAGCGAGTCATGTACTGGTGTCCGGCGTGCCAGCACTGAACGCTGTCATTATGAAGCCCGTGGAGCGAGTACCGGAACCGCCGGACGGGGACGAGCGAAGCATTCTGATCGGATGGCTTGCGTTCCACCGCAACGCCCTCGAAGCCAAGTGCGCCGGGCTCGAGGCTGCCCAGCTCGTCACTCGATCCGCTCCACCATCCCCGTTGTCCCTGCTCGGGCTCGTCCGGCACCTGACCGAGATGGAACGCGTGTACGCGGTCTGGGCACTGGGACCGAAGGCTGATCTGCAATGGGCGTGGGGTGACTACACCGACGACGGTCCGGAATGGGACATCGATGCTGACGAATCAATGCTGGACGAGTCCATGGCGGCCTGGCAGCGTGAGCGGCGGGTCGCGGACGAGCGGATCCAGCAGCACGCCGAGCTTGAGTCGGTCGGCGCCGGCAATGGCTACAGCCTGCGCTGGAATCTGCAGAAACTCGTCGGGGAGTACGCGCGACACAACGGCCACGCGGACCTGGTCCGTGAGCGGATCGACGGTCAGGTCGGCGAGTAGCGCGCCGCCGCGAGGTCCGCATCCATGTCGGACCCGGGTGAGCCGGCGAACCCCAGCCGGGTCAGGACCCGGTCGGTGAGTCGGTGCGCACGCCGGCGGGTCTCCGGCTCGCGGACCCGGACCTGTTCGAGGAGTTCGTCGGGATCGATGCCCAGCGCCAGAAGGTTCGAGCGATAGTTCGCCGACCACACCCGAGCGCCTTCGATCATCACCTCCGCATGGAATTGCACGCCAACGACCCCCTTGGCGGCGAACGCCTGCGCGGCCCGGTCGGTCCACGCGAGCGCCACCCCGCCCGGTGGGACCGTCATCGCATCCAGATGCCAGACCAACCAGGACCCGGGCTCGATCAGCTCGGGGTCAGCGGTCTGCACGGGCAACCAGCCGATCTCCGGCCCATCGGGGAAGGGCGCGACCGAGCCACCCAGCATCCGACTGAGCAACTGGGCTCCGAAGCAGATTCCGAACACCGGCACGTCAGCATCCAGCGCCGTGTCGAGTAACCGCCGCTCAGCGGACAGATACGGCACCGCATCGTCGTGGGCCGCGTCGTCCGAACCCAGGGACAGGACCAGGTCGAATTGCCGAGGATCGGGCAGGTTGCCTCCGCGCGCATCGACGATCTCGAGCTCAGCGCCGAGTTCGGCCAACCGCGCACCGACATGTCCAGGCGGGCAGTCGTCCTGATGCTGCACACACAGCACGGCGCGCGGGAGATTGTCGACCGATCGGCCCACTCGTCAACTCCAGGGGAAGGGAGAGTTGCTCACCGGGTGCAGCTCGCCGGTGGCATACCGCGAGAATCGGAACGGCTCGAGCAGCTCAGCGGTCTCCCCCAACAACTCGCCGGCGACGAGGTCACCCACACCGATCATCTTGTACCCGTGGTTGGAATCGGCGATGACGTACGCGTTGTCCCGGAACCTGTCGAAAACCGGGAAGCTGTCCGGCGTGAACGCGCCGATGCCGCCCGAGGGTTCGTTGCGGTAGAGCGGTCGCGTGCCCTCGAACCGCTTGTGACAGTGCGCCAGGGCGGAGGTCCACATCCGGACGAAGTCGTCACCCACGACGAACTCGGGGCTCGCTGTGCCGTACGGGTCGACGGCTACGTGGGCGGCCTGGCCGCCGACCAGCTCCGGCGAGGCGCCGCCCTGCACGCCTCCGAAGTGGAAGTCGGGCTTGTAGTAGATCCCCCACATCTTGTCGGTGATCAGGCTGCCGTCGCTGTCGTCGTAGAGCGGCTGATCGGAGTCCACGTGCACGACGGGAGGCAGGTTCCCGTCGTTGTCGACGAACTCACTCGGATCGACCCCGAGGGTGCCTTCCTGCAGTGCCCAGTAGGTCCACATCGCAGTGTCCGGATGCACGGATCCGTCCGGCCCGGTGACGGAGATCTTCTCCGGGAGATCGAGCATCGCCCAGAAGTCCCGGATCCAGGGTCCGGCAGCGATGACCACCTGATCGCAACCGACATCACCCTGATCGGTCTGGACCGCGTGTACCGCGTCACCCTCCATCCGGAAACCGGTGACTTGCACGCCGGTCCGGATCGTCACGCCTTCGGCTTCGGCCTTCGCGGCGAGACCCCGCAGCGAAGCGGTGTTGTTGGCATAGCCGCCGCGCTTCTCGTGCAGGACGACAGAGACTCCCGGCGCCTGCCAGTCGGAGAACATGTCGAGGAGATAGGCACGGCACTCCTCGACGCCCTCGACCAGCACTGACTCGTATCCGATCGCCGCCTGCTCGGCAGCGATCTGGACCACATCGGCCCGCATGGCCTCCGGTGCGATCTGCAGATAGCCCACACCGTGATAGGCGAACGCCTCTGGATCGGATTCCCAGACGTCCACTGAATGTGCCATCAACCGGCGCATGGCAGGTTGGAAGTAGTTGTTGCGCACCACGCCACAGGCGACTCCCGACGCTCCGGCGCCGATTCCGGTCTTGTCCAGGACCACAATGTCCCGCCCGTCGCCCTGCCCAGTTGCCTTGAGGCGTCGGGCCAGATGCCACGCCGTCGAAAGACCGTGGATGCCGGCCCCCACGATGACGTACTTCGCCGAAATCTCAGCCTGCGGTTCCGCTGTCATCTCACCCTGCTCCGTGTGTGGTTCACTTGACTTATTGCCGTAGCGGCAATGCCATATCCAACTGAATTGGAGCCTACTATCTCCCGCACCGGACAACCAGCCACCCGTCAGGTCGGCGCCGTCCAGCGAGCGATCGCCGTTCTGGATGCCTTGGCCGAGGGCGGCGCAGAGCTCGGCACGAACGAGATCGCTCGCCGGACCGGCATCAATGCCAGCACCATCTCGCGGCTGCTCTCGACGCTGACCGAGTCCGGACTGGTGCAGCACCTGCCGACAACCGGCCGCTACCGGCTCGGCGTGCGCATCCTGCAGTTGGCTAGTGCTGCGCGGTCGAACCTGGATCTGCGCGCCGTTTCCCGCCCCGTGCTCGAGGATTTGGCCGCCCTCAGTGGCGAGACCGTCACGTTGTCCCTGCCCGGTGAGCACGACGTGTTGACCGTCGACTTCGTCCAGAGTTCCCAGTCAGTGCGCAGTGTCGCGGAGATCGGGCGCAACAGCATCGCCCACGCCACCGCGACCGGAAAGGTCTTCCTGGCGTGTGGCGGCCATCTGCCTGAGGGCGACTTGCCGGCCTTCACGCAGGCGACCATCACCGACCGGGGGGTTCTGTCCGGCGCGATCGAGGAGGTGGCCCGGCGCGGATATGCCCTGGCGGTACGGGAGCGCGACAACGACCTGAGCGCGGTCGCGGTGCCGGTGCTTGATCGGGCTGAGCAGCTGATCGCGATCATCGGCATCCAGGGACCGGCCACCCGGTTCGCCGTACCGACCATGACTGCCTTGGTTCCGGCGCTGCGGCAGGGTGCTGCATCGGTAGCGGCTGCCTTCTGACTCTGGACGACCCCTGAGGCCGCCACTAGCATCCACTCGGGGTGAACGGAGTCTCCCTACAGGGAACCTGGCGCAGAGGAGACGGCATGACTCGAGTGGCGATCATCGGAGCCGGACCCAGTGGGCTCGGCCAACTGCGGGCTTTCGAGCAAGCGCGCCGAGGCGGTGCCGAGGTGCCCGAGGTCGTCTGCTTCGAGAAGCAGAGCGACTGGGGCGGCCTGTGGAACTACACCTGGCGTACCGGACTCGACCAGTTCGGAGACCCCGTGCACGGCAGCATGTATCGCTACCTCTGGTCCAACGGACCCAAGGAGTGCCTGGAGTTCGCGGACTACACGTTCGACGAGCACTTCGGCAAGCCGATCCCATCCTTTCCGCCGCGCGAGGTCCTGGCCGATTACATCACCGGCCGGGCCGAGGCCAGCGGTGTACGTGGTCAGGTGCGGTTCGAGACGGCCGTGCGCTGGGTTGCCTTCGATGCGGCCAACGACCGCTTCGAGGTCACCGTGGAGTCGCTGGCTGACAAGTCCACCAGCGTCGAACAGTTCGACTATGTCATCGTCGCCACCGGTCACTTCTCGGTCCCGAACACGCCCGACTACGAAGGTTTCTCCCGCTTCCCGGGACGGATCCTGCATTCCCACGACTTCCGGGACGCAAACGAGTTCCTGGGCAAGGACCTGCTGGTGCTGGGTAGCAGTTACTCGGCCGAGGACATCGCCTTGCAGACCAAGAAGTACGGCGCCAGATCGGTCACCATCAGCTATCGCAACCAGCCGATGGGCTTCGGCTGGCCCGCCGGCATCGAGGAAGTGCCCGGGCTGGTCAGGATGGACGGCAAGACCGCGCACTTCACCGACGGCAGCACCCGAGACGTCGACGCCATTCTGCTGTGCACCGGCTACCAGCACAGCTTCCCCTTCATCGAGGACACGCTTCGGCTCGAGACGACCAACGTGCTCTATCCACCGGACCTGTACAAGGGCGTCTTCTGGATCAACAACCCAAAGATGATGTACCTGTCGATGCAGGACCAGTACTACACGTTCAGCTTCTTTGACGCCCAAGCCTGGTGCGCAAGGGATTTCGTGCTTGGTCGCACAACGCTTCCGTCTCGGGACGAGATGCTTGCTGATGTCGAGGAATGGCGAGCGCGCCAGGCCGCGCTCGAGAATCCCGAACAGGAAATCGACTTCCAAGCCGAGCACATGCGGGTCCTGCTCGAGGGCACCGACTACCCGGAGTTCGACATCGAGATGACCAAGGCCGAATTCAAGGAGTGGGAGCACCACAAGGTGGAGTCGATCACCGGATATCGCGACCGGTCCTTCGTCTCACCGTGCACGGGGTCGAAGGCGCCGGTCCATCACACGCCCTGGTGGGAAGCCCACGACGATTCGATGGACACCTTCCTCGCCACCAAGGAATAGCACCCTCAGGAGCGCGGGCGCTCCTTGTCCGGGTCGTAGAACGGGAACCGGACGACCTGGGCCGGGATCCGCTTCTGCTGGCCGTCCAGCTTGCCGACCTCAACCTCTGTGCCGATCTCGGCGTACTGGACCGACATCCGGCACAGGGCGATGTTCTTACGCAGGATCGGCGACCGGGTCGCGCTGGTGATCTCCCCGACCTGTGATCGCCCGACGTGGACGCAATCGCCGTGCAGTGCGGGCTCGTTGCCGGCGAGTTCGAGGCCTACCAACTGACGCTGCGGGGCCGCCTTGCGGGAAACCAGTGCCTCCCGACCGATGAAGTCGTCCTCCTTGGTCTTCAGTGGAACGGTGAACCCGATTCCGGCCTCGAACGGGTCAGTCTGGTCGGAGAAGTCGTAACCGGCGAAGACCAGCCCGGCCTCGATCCGCAGGATGTCCAGAGCGTCCAGTCCGAGCGGCAGCAGCCCGTGCGGCTGCCCCGCCTCCCAGACCGCGTCCCACAGTGCCGGGGCATGGTCGGGATGAACCCACAACTCATAGCCGAGCTCACCTGAGTAGCCGGTTCTCGAGACCAGCAGCGGTGTGCCGTTGTGGTCCCCCAGCCGGCCGATCGCGAAGCGGAACCAGGTCAGGTCTGAGAAGCTCGGCTGAGTCTGCGGCGTCCAGATGAGCTCGCGGAGCAGATCGCGGCTCGCCGGGCCCTGCACCGCCAGGTTGTGCAACTGATCGGTGGACGACTTCACCCATACCCGATCCAGGCCGAGTCGCTCGGCCTGCTGGCGCAACCAGACACCGCTGTAGTCATCGCCGCCGACGAACCGGAAGTTGTTGTCCCCCAAGCGGAACACCGTGCAGTCGTCGATCATGCCGCCGGTCTCGTTGCAGACCGCGGAGTAGACGACCTGACCGTGCGAGAGCTTGCGAATATTCCGGGTGACGCAAGCCTGCAAGAGCGCCTCAGCGTCGGGTCCGAGCACCTCGAACTTCCGCAGCGGGGAGAGGTCCATGACCGCCGCGCGCTCCCGGCACGCCCAGTACTCCTCCTGCGGCCCGTGGTTGTCATAGCTGGAGGGCAGCCAGTAGCCGCGGTATTCGGTGAACTGCCGGGTGAGCGCCGACGTCCGCGAGTGGAAGCCGGTCTGCTTGGTCAGCTGGGGCTCGGACTCTGGGGTCACACGGTGGGCGATTGCCATCGAGAACTTCCGTTCGGCGTCGTAGACCCGTACATGCACGTCGGTGGGGACCCAGGCATTTGACGGGTCGATGTCGTCCGGGCAGGCCGAGGAGGCGCACACGAGGTCGGTCGTTGCCCGCAGCAGCACATAGTCGCCGGGACGCGACCATGGCTCGTCGAAGACAAGCATGTTGTTGGCATCAAAGGCGGTGTTGTAGAACAGATTCAAGGCCGGCCAGCCGGTACGTGGCTCGATTCCGTAATGCTCGAGCTCGGCGTTGAAGTTGTCGCTGCAGTTGACATGACCGGGATAGCCCATGTCCGCGTAGTACTTCGCGTTGCACGCAAGGCCGAAGGCGTCATGGCGACCCACCGTGTCCCGCACGACCTCGACCAACGGGTTTGCATCCTGGTCGTAGAACTTCCCGTACAGGCCAGGTTGCGGGTAGGGCTGGCCGACGAAGTACCGGGTGGTGGTCGAGTCCAGGCCACGCTCGAGCCCGTCGGCAAGTTGCGCCGCGTTGAACGCCAGGAAGTCCGAGCACTGCCGGCCTTCGACGTCGATCACCTGGATGAATTGCCCGGCTTTGACTTCATAGCGCATCGCCGTCGCCGCATCGATGTGCAGGTCAAGAACGGGATCGGCCAACGGAGCCGGGATCCGCGGCTCGGCGGCGGGCCGGAGCACGGCTCGTTGCAGTTCCAACCAAAGATCGGTGGGCGGATTGGCTTCGATGTCTTCGACACTCATCGGGACGGCCGGAGCGGCGACCAACACCGTGGCCGCGGAACTCGCGGTGAAGCTCTCCTGCGCCCCGGGTGGTGACTGCTCCCCGAAGAGTCGTAAGGCCCGCATCGCCCCGACGTCGACCCGGCTGTCATCCAGCGCAGCCAGTACCGGATCCGGCCTCCCGGTCTCCCTGGCGAGGTCTCCGGCGCGTGGAAGTGACCGCACTGTCGTCGCCGGCGCATCGGCGACGATCCCCAGCGCCGTGCCGTTGCCGCCGCCGGCGCCGAGCACCGACACCTCAGCAGGTTGCCGACCTTGTGGGTCGATGACCGTCAGTCGATCACCCGGCTCCACCCGAACGGCGGTGATGCCGCCCGGACGGACCCGGTAGCTCTCCAGACCTGGTGCTCGGGCGAGCAGCCCGGGAAGCAGCAGCCTCACAGCTTCTTGACGAAGGTGCGGGCCATGACCAGGGCCAGGATCGGCAACACGATGAACAGGATCGTGGCGATTGCCGGTCCAGCCGGATAGGCGAAGAACAGATCATTCATCGGGCGGCCTCCATCAGACCTGACTGTCGCATACGATCCCGGCCGAAATCGTTGAGTTGGTAGCGGAAGAGGATCTTCTCGACCCCCATGGATTTCGTCGGGTCGATGGTGGTTTCGAGCTCGTCCAAGAGGCCACCCGCGTAGAGATCGGTGAGCGTCAGGCGAACCGTGCCGTACCAGTAGTCCCCGGACAGGCCGTAGGCGTCCATCACCTGGTCGGCGACCTCGTAGTCCCACATGGCTCCCGTACGGGCTAACAACTGGAGCATGTATCCCTTGATGTGCAGATCGGGCACGGCGACTCCCTCAGCGGACCGGATTGGACGGATTGTCTTGGATCGACCTGGCGCGCGGGACTATCCGGATGACCTCGAGGACATCACGCCGCTCCGTGAACAGCACGAAGCTGCCCACCACGGCGATCAACGCACCGACGATGAACTGCCAACTCGGCGCCGTCAGGGTGAAAACTGCCAGCCAGATCAACGCGAATGGTCCGTACAGCGCAGCGATAGCTTGGCCACGCCCGACCCCGATCAGCGGGAAGGACTTGTACCAGGCCACGTAGCAGTAGCCGAACGTCAGACCGAGCAATACGAGGAGTAGCAGCACGGTCGGGCTGCTCAATGCCGCCCCCATGGTCGACCACAGTTCGTCGCCGGCCAGCGCCCAGGCGATCGGGGTAGCGATAACAACCCAGATCGCGACTTCGGCGGTGAACCGCAGGGCGATCCCGACATCTGGGTCACTGACGTCCAACGCCCGCCCGGCGATGGCGCCCTCCAAACCCCAACCGATGATGGCCATTGCTCCGCCGACGTACCCCAGCAGCGCGTTGTTGCCCGCTCCGGTGAATTCGTCGATCAGCCCGGGGGTAAAGATGAAGGCCCCGCCGAGGACGATCACGAGGATGCCCACCGCTGCCTGCGGGGTGATCCGCTCGTTGTACCAGAACTTCGCCGCAGCCGCCCCTACGATCGGGTAGCAGAGAGCGGCCACTGCGGAGAACTGCGGGCCGACGTAGGCGATCGCGATGATCGACCCGAAGATCGCCAGCATCCCCGCCAGGCCGGCGGGGAGGTACCAGCGGGAGATCTTGACCTGCTTCATCGTGCGGACGTAGTCGCCGGTCTTGCCCAGCACGGCGTTCCACACGAACAGAGCGAGAAGCACCGCGATGGCGTTGAGGACCGTGATGACGAAGGCCGCCAGCAGGTAGTCGTCCATCGTGACGAACGGCGCCTCGAAATAGATCGCGAATCCGGGCACGTACCAGGCGCCCCAGAGAACGGCGCAGGTCAATGCCCAAATGAAACCCCAGCGGACCTGGCGAGCGCGGTGCTCACGGCGGAGTTCGCTCACGCGGTCTGTTGCGGTGTCGGTCATGAGTACTCCTACTCGAAACGCAGCCTTGTGTGGTGATGGGGCACGTGGAGCAGATCATCGCCCTGACAGCCGAGGCTGTAAACCCTTTGAGGAAACGCTGTTGCAGCAGAGTCAACAACGGCTTACCGCTGGGGAAGCCCCTCCGTCGCGGCGGAGGACGCATTGATGCCCACGGCAAGGCGCGCGGCGGCGACCGTATTGCGCAGCAGCCAGACGTCGGTGATCGGGCCCACGCCGCCGGGTACCGGCGTGATGGCTTCGGCCCGGCGAGCCACCTCATCGGTCTTGATGTCCCCCACGAGCCGGACCTCGCCCGTGCCCGCGTCCCGGACTGCGTTGATCCCTACGTCAACGGCGATCACGCCCTCTTTCACGTGCTCGCCCTGGATCAGCCCTGGGACACCGGCCGCCACGATCAAGATGTCGGCCTTCGTCGTGTGCTCATAGAGCAGACCGGCATCGTGGCTGTGCTCATCACAGGACACCACCGTTGCGCCGCGCTCCATTGCCAGCATGAGTGCCGGCTTGCCCACGTTCGCCGAACGGCCGACGACGACGAGATTGCACTGCTGGTAGGTCTTTGCGGGATCGCGACCTGACTCGCTGAGGTAGCGATCCAGGAGGTGGAAGACCGACGCGGGTGTGGACGGAACGTAACGCGGACGCCCCAGCGCCAGCAGCCCCGCGCTGATCGGATGGACGGACTCGATGTCCTTGACCGGGTCCAGGGCGCGATAGAGCGAGGCTTCGGAAATGTGCGCGGGCAGCGGACGCAGGATCAGGATCCCCGAGATCCTGGGATCGGCACCGAACTTGCCCACGGCGGCAAGAGCATCGGCTTCGGCTGCGTCACCGGGCAACCGCTCGCACACATAATTGCAGCCAACCCGGTCAGCCAGACGTCGCACTCGGCGCTCATAGGCCTGGGCAGGGTAGGAGTCGCCGATCAACAGGGTGCCCAGTCCCGGCTGCACACCGGAAGCAGCGAGATCGGCGACCTCGTCGGCGAGCCGCTCGGCCAGGTCGGTGGCGTACTTCCGACCGTCAATCACGACAGCACTCACAGCAACACTCCGCGCTCCGCACGGTCGTTCGCTGCGCTCCTCGCTCGTCCCTCGCTGCGATGCTCGCTCACAGCAACACTCCGCGCTCCGCACGGTCGTTCGCTGCGCTCCTCGCTCGTCCCTCGCTGCGATGCTCGCTCACGATAGCCCGACGATCTCCCCGTCCTCGTCGATGTCGATCGTCATCGCGGCTGGAGAAGCCCCCAAGCCGGGCATCGTCATCATGTCGCCGCAGATGGGGTACACGAAGCCGGCACCGGCCGAGGCACGCACCTCGCGGACGGGGAGGCGCCAGCCGGTTGGCGCGCCCTTGAGTGCGGGGTCGGAGGAGATCGACAGGTGGGTCTTGGCGATGCACACCGGCAGATGGCCGAACCCCGCCCGCTCGTAGGTCTTCAGCTGCTTGGTCGCTGCCGCTGAGTAGTCGACCCCGTCGGCGCCGTAGACCTTCGCGGCAACGATCTCGATCTTCTCGCGCAACGTCGCCTCGTCGGGATAGAGCACCTTGAAGTTCGACGGCTCGTCGGCGGCTTCGGCGACGACTTCGGCGAGCTCGGTCGCCCCCGCGCCACCCTTCGTGAAGTGATTTGCAACCGCGGCTCGGGCACCCATTTCCTCCGCGATCTCCTTGATCGCCTCGTGCTCGGAGGCGAAGTCATCCGGGAATGCGTTGATCGCCACCACTGGGGAGACACCGTGGATCCGGATGTTCTCGATCTGCTTGCGCAGGTTCGCAGCACCGGCGTGCACATCGTCGGGGTTCTCGGCCAGAAGGGCCTGCGGCAGCGGCTTTCCGGCCACGATCTTGAACGCACCCGAATGCGCCTTGAGCGCGCGGACGGTCGAGACGATGACAGCCGCGTCCGGGCTCAGCCCCGACGTGCGGCACTTGATGTTGAAGAACCGCTCGGCACCCATGTCCGCACCGAAACCGGCCTCGGTGATCAGGAAGTCACCGGACCGGATCCCGATCAGGTCGGCCACGATGGACGAGTTACCCGTGGCGATGTTGCCGAACGGTCCGGCGTGGACCAGCACCGGTGTGTTCTCGAGGGTCTGCATCAGGTTGGGCTTGATCGCCTCCCGCATGATGACCGCCATCGCACCCGCTCCACCGATCTCTTCGGACGTGACCGGCGACCCGTCCAGCGTGTAGCCGACGACGATCCGGCCCAACCGCTCCCGCATCTCCTTCAGCGACACCGACAGCGCAAGGATCGCCATCACCTCGGAGGCCGCGGTGATGTCGAAGCCGGACTGCCGGGTGACCCCGTCCATCCGCGAGCCGAGACCCACCACTATGTTGCGCAGCGACCGGTCGTTGACGTCGAGCACCCGACGCCAGGTGATGTTGTTGAGATCCAATCCGCTGGCGTTGCCCTTGTGCAGGTGGTTGTCCACCATTGCGGAGAGCAGGTTGTGCGCCGCCGTGACGGCGTGGAAGTCACCGGTGAGATGCAGGTTGAGGATCTCCATCGGTACGACCTGGCTGTAACCACCACCGGCCGCCCCGCCCTTGATCCCGAAGGTTGGGCCCATCGATGGCTGGCGGATGGCAACCGTGGCGCGCTTGCCGATGTGGCCCATTGCCTGGCCGAGTCCCACGGTGGTCGTGGTCTTGCCCTCACCCAACGGCGTCGGCGTCACTGCGGAGACGACGACGTACTTCGCCTTGGGCCGGTCAGCCAGCTCCTCGATCGCCTCCAGCCGGATCTTGAGGACGTCGCGTCCGTATGCCTCCAACAGACCGGGTCGCAGGCCCATGGACTCGGCTATACCTTCGATCGGCTTGAGCGTGGCGCCGCGCGCGATCTCGAGGTCGCTGGGGAATGCCATGTGCGGATCTCCTCATGAGTTACTTCGGGTCGATTGCATTTCCAGGCCCCGTGCCTTGCCGGTCGGTCTCGATACCAAACTCCGCGCCGGCGTCGACCAATGCGTCGAACAGGTACGTGCCCGAGGAACGCTCGCAGTGCAACAGATAGCTGGGCACGCCGTGCTGGTCATCGCGCACCACGTCGGTCACCAGCTTCGCAACCGACGTCCGCAGTGCTGAACCGTCGGGTGTGAAGTCGTCGGACAAATCGATCCCGCAGACCTTGGCGAGGAGGTCCGCGCAACGCGGACCGGTGAGCCTGATCAAGGCGCGGCCATGTGTCAGGTCAACGAGCGAGGCGAACTCGCCGGCGGCCGTGATCTCGGATTCCAGACCGGCCCGAACCGCGTGGGCACCCTCGGGTTCGGCAAGTACCAGCCACTCCCCCGGGCCGGATCCGATGACGAGGCTGCCGTCGGCTGCCCGTTTCGAAGCAGCGAATCCCGTACCCAGTGCCTTCGCGAGGCTGCCGTTTTCCGGCGCTCGAAGGCCGAACTTCGCGAGACCGGAAAGGTCATCGAGGCGGGCCTGCGCAGCGGGCGCGGCAGCGAGGTTCAGCCCGCTTGGGGCCGGCTGGTCCGGAGCTATTGCACTCGCCGCGCCCGCTGGCGCGGCGATAGCGGCGGTGACTGGCTCGGGCGCCTCGGTGACCAACTGCTGGCGCTCCCCCGACGGGTCGACGTGGGCCAGGTGCTCGCTGACTGTGGCCTCGATGTCTCGCCCGGTGGGCAGGCGCACGGTCACCACGGTGCCGGCGTCAGCCAGGGAGGCATCGAGTTGCGCGAGGCAGATCGAGCGGCCCAACGTGGGCGACATCCGACTGGACGTGATCCGTCCGACGATCTCCAGGGTCTTGCCGCGACCGCGACGAACGATCTGGCTGGCCTCGGGTGGAACGACCGATCCATCGGTCGGCTGCAGACCGACCAGGCGCATCCCCGTGGTTTCGGCTTTCTGCCAGACGAGTTCAGGCTTACCCGCGAAGTCGGGCTTGTCCAGCTTGACGGCCCAGTCGAGCCCGGCGCTGAAGGCTCGAGTCAGCCCGTCGGTGTCCTGCCCGATGATCAGGTGACCCTTTTCCAGCCGCAGGATCCGCTGTGCTTCCACGCCGAACGCCCTGACTTCCAAGTCAGCACCGTGCTCGAGCAGCCTCTCCCAGACGTGCAGTCCGTACCCGGCCGGCACGTGCAGTTCGTACGAGAGTTCGCCGGTGAACCCGATCCGCCACAGCACACAATCGTCGACGCCGGCGACCCGCCCCGTCCGGACATTCATGTACGGGAATGCCTCAGCCGACAGGTCGATGCCCTCGGTCAGCCGCCCGATGAGCTCCCGCGAGCGCGGGCCAGCGACGTTGATGCTCGCGTAGGCGGTCGTCACCGGCTGGACGTGGACCTGCCACTCCGGATGCTCGGTCTGCAGCCAGTTCTCGACCCATTCCCATACGGTCGCGGCGCCCGAGGACGTGGTGGACATGAGGTAGTGGTCCTCGCCGAGGTGACCGGTGACGCCGTCGTCCATCACGACGCCGTCCTCGGCGCACATGACGCCGTACCGGACCTTCCCGATCTCGAGCTTGGACCACTTGTTGATGTAGAGCTGGTTCAGGAGCTTAGGGACATCGGGTCCGCGCAGGTCCAGCTTGCCGATCGGAGTGACATCGATGATCCCGACGTTTTCCCGGACCGCCCGCACCTCTGCAGCCGGATCGCCGTAGTGATCGGGACGGATCCATTGGCCGGCCACCAACGGCCGGGCATGGTGCGCTTCGTGCCACGGCTGCATCGCCGAGTAGCGGACCGGCTCGAACTTGCGTCCGGCCAAGGCGCCCAGCGTGATCGGCGCGTACATCGGCCGCCAGGTCGTGGTGCCGGTCTCCGCGATCGTGGCACCGTTGGCCTCCGCGATGACCGCCACGGCGTTGACGAGCTCGAGCTTGCCCTGAACAGGTCCCATGGTCACCGTCGTGTAGCGCTTGGCCAACTCCGCGGAGTCGTATCCCTCGCGGACGGCGGAGATGAGGTCCTTGCTGGAGACATCCTCGGAGAAGTCGACCATCCCGTGCGTCGTGGCGCGGAACAGTTCCGGGTGTGGAGCCGGTGACAGTTCCGGGATGGCGGTTTCTGCAGAAACCGCCACGGCTTCGGTCGTCCGGGGTCCCGATGAACGGCTCGTCGGAGTAGCCGCAACCTGTGCGTCCCGTCGATGGGCGGCCCGCCGGGCCGCCTCGGCCCCGACTGCCTCGCCGTGGTCAACGATCTGCGCCACGCTGCCGTCACCCACGAGCCCACCGGTGACCAGGACGTTGTCGGGCATCGTCGCGTGGTCCGGTACGAAGCGGGCCGCCTCGGGCACGTAGATCGGCCGGTTGCCGGCCATGTTCAGCAGCGAGGTCATCGCCGTCCAGCCGATCGCGGTGACCAAGAGGTCGGCCTCGATCGTGCGGCCGTCAGTCAACTCAACGGCACTGAGCCCGCCGCGCCGACCGTGCGCCCGAACGACGTCGACACCCTGCCGTGGGTCGACCACCGCGGCGAGATCCACACCGATCCGGCGCAAGTCTTCGACCGCCGCATCCCCGGCCGCATTTGCGGTCAGCACGACCGCCCGCTGGCCCGGTCGCACGGCATAGAGATTGATCAGGCGGCGGGCGGCGGTGGACAGCATCACGCCGGGCAGGTCATTGCCGTCGAAGACGTAGGGCCGCTCCATGAGCCCGGCAGCCACGACGAGCATCTTGGCGCGGGCTTTGATGAGCCGCTCCGGAATCCCGGGCAGGCCGCGCTGCACGACGCCGAACCAGTTCTCGTCGTAGCGGCCGAGGACCACCGAGTCCGTGAGCACCTCGATGGCGGGACTGCTGGCCACCCGAGCGAGGAGATCCGCGGCAGTCGCCTGTTCTTCGGGCGTGCCCCAGCGCAGATGACCGCCGAGGTGGCGTTCCTCCTCGACGAGCATGACTCGCGCCCCGGCTTCGGCCGCAGAAAGTGCCGCCCCGAGCCCGGCCGGACCTCCGCCGACGACAAGCACGTCCGGATGCGCGTACCGCTTGTCGTAATAGGCAGCTTCGGTGTCCGCCGATGTGCTGCCCGCGTGGGCGAAGCGGGCCAGAACCTTCTGGTATGCCGGCCAGAGCCGCTGCGGCCGGATGAACGTCTTGTAGTAGAAGCCGGGCGCCAGGAAGCGGCCGACCATCTGGTTGGCCGCCTTGACGTCGAAGCGCAGCGACGGCCACGTGTTCTGCGAACTCACCTGCATACCCGCTTCGACCAGGCGGTGGCCGCCTCGCACATTGGGCTCGTCATCCACCTGAAGCGTGGTCCCCGGATCGTGGAAGCTTGCTGTGACGAGCCCGCGTGGACGGTGGTACTTGAAGCTGCGGGAGAAGACGCGAACGCCCGCCGCGGCGAGTGCGGACACGATCGTGTCGCCGGGGTGCGCGACGTGCGCCGCGCCGTTCCAGGTGAAGTCGACGGTCGTGGAGCGGTCGATCACCTCACCGGGCTGCGGCGGGAGGCGGTGGCTCGTCGTCGCCGCGGACTGCCTGGTTTCCTGCGTGGTCATCGTGCGGTGTCCCCTGCGTTCTCGGCTAGCGCGGCCGCGTCTGTCTCTGCCTCGGAACCGCGCACCTCGTTGGTCTCGGTGTGCCGTACCAGTGAGAAGTATTTCCGGCAGCCTGAGCCGTGGTACCAATTCTCCTTGGTCCACCCCAGCGGATTGCGGTGCATGTAGAGGTAGCGCCGCCACTCCAGCGGAGTCGACGTCTCCGGGTTCGGTCGCGCACCGCCTTCACCGGCGTAGCGGAATTCCGAGACGTTGCGGGGGCCGCACCACGGACAGGGCAGCTGGATCATTTTGTTCGGAGTCCTTCCGGGGACGCGTCCGAGTCGGCGGTTTGCCAGCAAACCGCCAGAAGGTGACAGAGCCGGTCAATGGCCAACTGCCGCCGCGCCTTTCTCGCCGACGAGTTCCCCGTCGGTGAATCGTTGGAGCCCGAAGGCAGCGATGATCTCGGGCGTCTGTTGTGTCGCGATGCACTCGGCCATGGCCTCGCCGGACACCGGGCCCGCCTTGAATCCGTATGTGCCCCACCCGACATCAACATAGAAGCCGTTGACCGGTGTGGGTCCCATGATGGGCGAGTAAGTCAGGTGTCATGTCGCACAGCCCGGCCCATTGCCGAAGCAACCGCATCTTGTGCAGCGGGGGCATCAGTTCGAGGACGTGCCCGGCCAGGCCCTCCACGAATTCCAGCGATCCGCGCATCGAGTACGAGGTGAACGGATCGACGCTGGCCCCGAACACCAACTCCCCGCGATCTGTCTGGCTGACGTAGACATGCAGAGTTCCGGACACGACGACGGTGTCGAGGAATGGACGGACCGGTTCGGTGACCGCCGCCTGCAGGGGGAAGGTCTGGATCGGCGTCTGCACCCCGGCCATGTCGGTGATCAGCGTGCTCCATCCGGCCGTGCAGTTGAGCACGATCGGCGTGCTGATCGCCCCTCGGTTGGTCTGCACCCCGGTGACCCTGCCGTCGGTCACGTCGATCGCCGTGACCTCGGTCTGCTGGTGCAGGTGCACGCCGTACGCGTCGGCACCTCTGGCGTACCCCCACACCACGGCGTCGTGCCGGATGATCCCGCCCGGCGGGTGGTAGAGCGCGCCGAGAATGGGGTAGCGCGCCTCCTCCGAGACGTCCATGTACGGGACGAGTTTCTTGATGGCTGCCGGATCAATGACGTCGGAGTCGACGCCCTGGATCTTGTTGACCTCGGCCCGCCAGCGCATGGTGCGCAGCGACGCGTCGTTGTGGGCGAGGGTCAGGTGGCCGCGCTGGGAGAACATGACGTTGAAGTTGAGGTCGGCGGCGAGCCCCTCGTACAGCTTGACCGAGCGGTCGTAGAACCGGATGCCCTCGGGAGTGAGGTAATTGGAGCGCAGGATCGCGGTGTTACGGCCCGATCCACCGCCGCCGAGGTAGCCCTTGTCAAGGACCGCGACGTTGGTGATCCCGTGGTTCTTGGCGAGGTAGTAGGCGGTGGCCAGCCCGTGCACGCCGCCGCCGATGATAACGACGTCATAGGACTTGCCCAGCTCGTGTTTGTGCCAGGCGAGCGGCCAGTCCTTCTTCGTCAGCCCATGGCTGAGCAGACTGAATGCCGAGTACCGGGAGCGCTTCCCGTTCCGCGTCCCGTTGGCCGCTCCGGCGCTGGACGCGTTGCCGGAGCCATTGCTCGAGCCGTTTCGCGAGCCGTTTTCCTGAAGGGTTCGGTTGGGAAGCGTCTTGGCGTCAGCGTTCGTGACGGTTGCCTGGATACTCTGATTCAACATCGTTTCCTACTAGTAGACCGCCGGCTCCACGTGCACCATACCGGGCGCAACCGCTACCGTGCCCTCCTGGACCGAATGTTGCCCACGGCGGGACAGCCGGTGATCAACCGCCGGACCGGACCGACTTCACCGCCAGGAACTGGATCGGCAAGGTGATCAACTCCCCGGGCCCGTGCAGCACCTCACCGACGAACTGGATCGCGTCACCGGGTTCGAGCAGATAGCGGGAGTCGCCGTAGCAGTACTCCATCTTGCCGGTGATCATGAACAGGAGCTCGGTGCCGGCGTGCTGGTAGAGCGGAAACACCTCGGTGCGCTCGGTCAAGGTCACCAGCATCGGCTCGAGGCTGTCGTAGGGCGCCCGCATCGTGCCGAGCATCTGATAACGATGGCCGGGACCTGACCCCTTGTGCTGGATGTCCAGGCCACCACCGGCCTTGACGTAGACCAGGTCGTGCTCCTCGGACAGGCCACGGAAGAACGCGGTGACCGGTACGCCGAGGGCCTCGGAAAGTCTCGCCAGGGTCGCCAGGCTGGGCGAGGACTGCGCGTTTTCGATCTTGGAGAGCATTCCCTTGGACAGGCCGCTCTCCTTGGCCAGGACCCCGACGGTCCAGCCGTGGCTGTGCCGATACTCCCGGACGCGCTCGGCGATGATCGCGCCCAAGGTCTGGGCAAGGGGCGATGCCTGGGCGGTGGGCTCCGCTGAGTCCCCCTCGTCGGTGTCCGACGTCTGCGCGGGGTGGACCGCCATGACGTTCCCCCTTCGGCTGCGTCTGGGGTGCGAGCCTCCCGGCTCGGCCGTAGGTGCTGGGTAAACGCTAAACCCCCAGTGCTCACCGCAGTCCCCGCGACCGCGGCGGTCGTCGGGGAATCGCAAACAGTTGTCTCCTGTGAGAGGACAGAGTTTACTGCCTGTGAATAGATATCCGAGGGGCCCAAGCCGGGCCGACCCAAGGAGGCCCATTGAGCACCGACATCGAGGACTTCGTTGCCCAAGAGGGTCGCCAGGAGTCGGTCGAGCGGATCCGGCGGGAGATCGATGCGAGCGGGGTGACGTACCTGTACTTCCAGTTCGTCTCGGTCACCGGTCGCATTATGGGCAAGGGCGCTCCCGCAGCGCATTGGGAGACCTTCGCCCGCAAGGGATTCCAGCTCGTCTATGGCTCCACGGCCAACCTGTTCATCGACCGGCACGGCGACTACATCGGGTACGGACCGGAGTCGCGCGAGCTGGTCGGCATCCCAGATGTGGACACCTTCTGTGTCCTTCCCTGGGATCCGAAAACCGCTCGCGTGTTCTGCACCTTGTTCCGTGGCCGTGAGGAAGAGGAAGACCCAGGCGCGTTTCTCACCTCCGACTGCCGAGGAAACCTCCGCCGGATCCACGCGGACTTCGAGGAGCGGACCGGATTTCATCTGCGCGCCGGCACCGAGCCCGAGATGATGTGGCTCAAGCTCAACCCGGACGGCACGCCGTCGGTGGAGGGCAAGACCAAGCCCTACTGCTATCACATCGACCAGTTCTCCGAGCTCCAGCCGGTCATCCACAGGGTCATCGAATACAGCACCGCGATGGGCCTCGACATGATCCAGGGGGACCATGAGGACGCCCCGGGCCAGCTGGAACTCAACTGGCAGTTCGACCGGGCCGAACGCACAGCGGACCGGCTGACGACCTACCGGCAGATCTGCAAACAGGTGGGTCGGGAGTTCGATCTCTTTCCGTGCTTCATGCCCAAGCCGTTCATGGGTGTCTCGGCCAACGGCTGCCACCACAACATCTCCTTGTGGGAGGGCGATCGCAATGTCTTTCTTCCCGAAGGTGACAACCCGCGTCAGCCGAGCCAACTCGGACTGAACGCGATCGGCGGTGTTCTAGAGCATCTGGACGCGCTGACGTGCGTGACCGCGCCGACCGTCAACTCCTATCGCCGCCTCTGGGACGCGGGCTTCTGGGCGCCGCTGTATGCCGACTGGGGATATCAGAATCGGACCACGGCGCTGCGCGTCAGCTCCCCCGACCGGTTCGAGTACCGCTCGGTCGACTCATCGGTGAATCCGTACCTGTCCATGGCGGCGTTGATTCTCACGATGGCCGATGGCATCGAACGCAAACTCGATCCAGGCCCGCCCGAGGAGCGCAACATCTACGAGGCGATGGCCGAGGGCAAGGAAGTACACAAGATCCCCATGAATCTCGGCGACGCGCTGACGGCGCTGCGTGCCGACGACGTCGTGCGCTCGGCCATGCCCGGAGACATGTACAAGGTCTTCGAGCACTACAAGCGCGACGAGTGGGAACGGCATTGCGCAACGGTGACCGATTGGGACATCAAGGAGTACCTGGACATCCTGCCCTGACTCGAGGCAGAACCTGATCAGCGAATGACCCGGGAGGACCCGGGAAGGGAGCTCCACATGTGCGGTATCGCAGGCATCATCCACAAGGGCCGCGACGGCGACGTCGGTGCAGAGATGACCAGCATGCTTCAGGCGATGAAGCACCGCGGCCCGGACTCGACCGGATATGCGCTCTACGGCCAGCCCAGTGATCTGCTGGTGATGCGGTTCAAGCTCGCCAACCCGAACGAGACGCACGATTTCGGTTACGAGGAACGACTGGAGAACAGCCGCCGTGAGGTTGAGGAGCGCCTGAACAAGATCGGCGCCACGGTCGACCGGATGGAAGGCGAGTCGCAGTACGCCTACCGGGCGACGTTCCGCTACGAAGGTGATCTCAAGCCGCTGACGGACTACGTCGAGGACGTCCCCGGTGCCGAGGTCCTCTCGTTGGGGCACTCGTTGGAGATCATCAAAGATCTCGGTGATGCCGAGACGGTCTCTGAGCAGTACCGGCTCGGCGACTTCCGCGGCACCCACGCCATCGGTCACGTCCGGATGGCAACCGAGTCCGACGTCGACATCGCCGGGGCGCATCCCTACTGGGCCTACCCGTTCTCCGATGTGGCAGTCGTGCACAACGGGCAGTTGACCAACTACCACCAATGGCGCCGGCGGCTCGAACAGAACGGTCACCGATTCCAGTCCGAATGTGACTCGGAGATCATCGCCGTCTACATCGCAGAACGGCTCACCGACGGTCTGTCCTTGGAGACCGCGATGAAGCAGAGCTTGCAGGATCTGGACGGGGTGTTCACCTATCTCGTCGTCACCGACGACAGTCTCGGCGTTGCCAAGGACGAGATGGCCGCGAAGCCGCTCGTGCTCTACGAGAGCGACGACCTGGTGGCCTTGGCCTCCGAGGAGATGGCGATCCGGGCGATCATCAACCACGAGATCGACACCTATGACCCGTACGAGTCAGAGGTGCTTGTGTGGACGCGGTGAAGCAAGGAGCCGCCGGCCGCCGGACCACTGCCTACGACGTCCGCGGGCTGGCCGAGCCGGATGCGGTGGCGCCCAAGTCAGCGAAGATCGAAGGCGAGACCGCCGTTCTGGACGCGGCCGAGTTGACCACCCGCCAGATCAACCTCGAACTGCGCCGGTTGGTCTACCACGAGGGGATCATCGACGTCAGGCTGCTCAATCCCGGTGCCAAACACTCCCTCGCCGTCGGCCTGCTCACCCGGTGTCGGATCCGGATCGAGGGAAGCCTCGGTTACTTCGGCTGCGGCCTCATCGACGGGCCGGAGATCCACATCACCGGCCGGGTCGGCTGGTCGGTGGCCGAGAACATGATGGCCGGGGTCGTGGTCATCGACAAGAACGCCGGGTCGTTGACCGGCGCTGCCCTGCGCGGCGGTGATCTGGTCGTTCGCGGCCAAGTCGGCGCCCGTACGGGCATCGACCAGAAGGGCGGCACGATCCTGGTCGGGGGAACGGCCGGATCCAACACCGGTTTCATGATGCAGCGCGGCCGCCAGATCATCTGCGGCGACGCCGGACATGGCCTCGGCGACTCGATGTACGACGGCGCCATCTACGTCGGCGGCAAGGTCGCGTCCCTCGGCGTCGACTGCGTCGAAGCCGAGATGGGTCCAGCCGACGAGGAGATGATCGATCGCAAGTTCGGCATCTACGGCATGGACCGTCCGGACTCGTTCCGGAAGTTCGTGTGCGGCAAGAAGCTGTGGAACTACGACAATCTCGAGCCGCACGAACGCAAGCTCGTTCTGTGACGATTTTCAGGAGTTGCCCATGAGCACGCAGGCTGACCTGCCCATGCCGACAGGCCGTCCGCTGGGGCAGAGCCGGATCTTCACCCCTGCGGTGATGGACGACATCCATACCAAGTCCGAGCTGGGCCGGTATCGGATGCGCGGCTTCTCGATGTTCAAGCCGATCCCGCACTGGGACGAGCTGATGTTCATGCCGGGCACCCTCACGCGCTTCGTCATCGAGGGTTATCGGGAGAAGTGTGAGACAAAGACCGTCCTCGGAGCGCGATACGCCAAGAACCCCATCGAGTTGGACATCCCCATCTACATCACTGGGATGAGCTTCGGGGCTCTCTCGCTGGAGGCCAAGATGGCCCTGGCCAAGGGCGCATCGATGGCGGGTACCGCCACATGCTCAGGCGAGGGCGGCATGATCCCGCCGGAACGGGACCTGTCGACCAAGTGGTACTACCAGGTCATCCAGAGTCGGTACGGATTCAATCCGCACCACCTCATGCTCGCCGACGCGATCGAGTTCTTCATCGGCCAGGGTTGCAAGGTGGGCCTGGGCGGGCACCTGATGGGGCAGAAGGTCACCGAGCAGGTGGCCGAGATGCGGTCTCTGCCAGCAGGTATCGACCAGCGCTCCCCCGCCCGCCACCCGGATTGGCTCGGCCCCGACGACCTGTCCTTGAAGATCCAGGAGATCCGCGAGGCCACCGACTATCAAGTGCCGATCCAGTTGAAGCTCGGGGCGGCCCGGGTCTATGACGACGTACGCATGGCCGCCAAGTGTGGCCCCGACATCATCTACCTCGACGGTGCAGAGGGCAGTACCGGTGCCGGCCCGCACATCGCCACTGAGGAGACGGGTATCCCGTTGATGGCGGCCATTCCTGAGGCCAGGCGCGCTCTGGAGGACGTGGGCCTTGCCGACGAGATCGATCTGGTGGTGGCCGGCGGCATCCGAAATGGCGGCGACGTCGCCAAAGCCCTTGCCCTGGGTGCCAACGCCATCGCGATCGGTCACTCGGCGTTGATGGCATTGAACTGCAACAAGGAATTGCCCGGCATCACTGACTATGAAGGCACGGTGGGAGTTCCGGCGGGTTCCTGCTATCACTGTCACACCGGCCGGTGCCCGGTTGGCATCACCACGCAGGACCCGGAGCTGCGCAAGCGCCTTGAGGTCGAGTCAGCGGCCGTCCGGGTCTACAACTTCCTGCACACGTTGACCCTCGAGGTGCAGATGCTCGCCCGGGCGTGCGGGAAGACCGACGTGCACAGTCTCGAGCCGGAGGATCTCTGTGCCCTGACGGTCGAGGCCGCGGCGATGGCCAAGGTGCCGCTGGCCGGCACCAGGTACATCCCCGGGGTCACCGAGGAGCGGACGCTGGCCGAGATCAAGGACCTGCTCGCCAAGCATGTGGCCAACGACGGGTACGGAGGCTCGCCCCGTGGCTGACGATTTCGACACTTCGGGCCGCAAACTCACCACCAACAAGGGCATCGACACCGAGGAACTCACCGGACGCACATTTCCGTATCAGTTCGACCGCGCGCTGGTCGAGGACATCGACCTCATCGAGGTGACTCCCGGCCAGGACCTGAATTGGCTGGAGGACATCCACCTGATGCAGGAGGGCGGCATGAACGCGGTCTTCGACCGCTATACGAACGCCTTCCTGAAGATCCATTTCGACATCCCGGAGGGTCGGGAGGACGAGTTCGCCCGCAAAGTACTGATCAAGCATCTGCAGGAGGGCAACTCCTACGGCATCTGGCTGAAGCACAAGCACGCCAAGTTCGCCCAGCCCGAACTCGGCTCATGGCTGGCCGATTCACAGACCGTGGGTGAGAACTGGAAGCCCTCCCAGCTCCAAGATTGGCAAGCGCCGCTGCACTAACCCGTCGATTCAGGTCCCGTTGGAGGCCGCGATGTTAGATCCTGCTCACCCCCTGGATGTCGCGATTCAGCAGCGACCCGACGACCCCGGGATGCAACGCTCGATCAACTGGACCGGGGCGTTCTGGATCGCGAGTGGGGTTCCGGCGCTCGTGCTCTTCTCCATCGGATCCATCGCTGCGACGGTCGGGGCGATCTCCCCGCTGGTGTGGGCGATCTCGGTGGTGATCGGTCTGATGCAGAGCTTCGTCTTCGCCGAGATCGCCGGCTTGTTCCCGCGCAAATCCGGCGGCGCATCGGTCTTCGGCGCGATGGCGTGGGCCCCGTACTCGAAGTTGGTCGCCCCGATATCGGTCTGGTGCAACTGGTTGGCCTGGTCCCCGGTCCTCACGATCGGAGCTGGCTTGGCGGCCGGATACGTCCTGACCGCGCTGTTCCCCGCTGATGCGACCATCAACACCTGGTCGGTCCAACTCCTCGACCTGGGATTCCTCAAGGACGGCCTGGCGCTGCGGTTCAATGCAACCTTCTTGATCGCGGCCGGCTTCCTGCTTCTTGTTTTCGCCCTGCAGCACGGGGGCATCCTGCGCGCCGCACGGGTGCAGACCGTGGTCGGCGTCGCGGTCCTGGTGCCGCTGCTGGTAGTCGGGCTGGTCCCGCTGCTGACCGGTGACGTTGCCCTGGCGAACTTCACTCCGTTCGAGCCGCTCAGCGGAGCCTGGGATCTCGACGGGTTCACCCTCATCGCTGGCGGACTCTTCCTGGCCGCCTGGTCGGCGTATGCCTTTGAGACATCGATCTGTTACACCTCGGAATTCAAGAACCCGGCGAAGGACACGCCGAAGGCAATCTTCGCCGCCGGGCTGCTCTGTCTGATCGCCTACACCCTGGTGCCATTCACCTTCCAGGGCGCGCTCGGCGTCGAGCGGCTGTCGACCGACGGCATCGTCAACGGCGACGGCGTGGGCGAGGCGATGGCCGACATGGTCGGCGGCGGCGAGGTCATCGGCAATCTGCTGATCGTGATGCTGATCCTGGCCCTCCTGCTCACGATCATGACGACGATGGCCGGCTCCTCCCGCACGCTCTACCAGGGATCGAAGGATGGTTGGTTGCCGAGGTATCTCGGCCGGACCAACAAGAACGGGGCGCCGACCCGGGCGATGTGGACCGACCTGGGATTCAACCTGGTGCTGCTGCTCATGAGCGACTACATCTTCGTGCTCGCCTCGTCGACGGTCTGCTACATGGTGTTCAACTTCCTGAATCTGCATGCGGGATGGATCCATCGCATGGACCGCGCAGAGACGCCGCGGCCGTGGAGAGCGCCGACTGTCATGATCGCGGCCGGCGCGGTGCTCGCCTTCTTCAACGCTCTGCTGCTCGGCTGGGGCGCCAACGTCTGGGGCCCGGGCGCGCTTGCGACGGGGCTAGTGTTTGCAGCGCTCATCATCCCGGTGTTCTGGTACCGCCACTTCGTCCAGGACCACGGGGTCTTCCCGGCGTCGATGTATGACACCGGCGACGAACGGGACGACGGCGTCAGGCCTGGCACCGCCGGTGCCGACGGAAGGGAGTCCACCGGTGTCCCGGCCGGTGTGATCACCTCCGGGCCACCGATCAAGCGGGCCGGCATACTTCCCTACCTCACCTTGGCCGGCGGCGTCGTGACCGTCGTCGTGGGACAGATCCTGTCGAACATGTCCGGCTGATCAGCTCCCGTCCTCCGCGCCGACGGCTCATGGTTCACAAGCGCACGCTGACCTCGCGGCTGACCTCGTCGGCGGCGATCAGGAAGCCGGCCACCCGTTCGGCCTCGTCCCGCACGGCAGCACGGACTCCGCGCGCCCAACGGCCCAGCGGCGAGATGGTGATGTCGAGCGCGCGCTTGGTCGAGTCGACCGTCCATGTCCCGGCCACGTGCCCATCGACCAGGACTGTGGCCAGCACCTGACCGTTGGCGGTCTTGATCACCGCGTCGTAGTAGGCCGGCGGCAGCGTCCGCGCTCGATTCGACGGCGTGTAGGCAAGCATCAGACTGTCGAACTTCGGCAGGAGCCGTACCGGCACCTCGAGATCTCCAGGCGGCCGCGGGGCATTGACGAGGTCCACCATGCCCCGGCCGTCCTCGTCAACCACGCTCACGATCTCCGCACTCAGCGCGCTGAGCGCATCCCGGAGTGGGCGGACGCGGCTCTCCCCCAAGAACTTGCCGATGTCGTCCATCCCGGCCGGACCGAAGTGCGCAAGGTAGGCGCGTACCGCCTCCGTGAGCGCTCCCTCCCGGGCCGGCGGTTTCCAATCCGGGCGCACCGATCGAGCGGCGAGGTATCCGTCGGGCTTGTGGGTGGCGAGCTGGGTGGTGTGCGGCGTACGCAACAGCCATGGAAGGCAACGGGCGAAGAACCAGCTGCCCACCGGCGGCAACGACGTTCCAGCCGGGACGCGCTGGTCGACCCAGGCCTGGCAGAAGTCGACCACGTCCTGCTGGCTGCACGGACCGGGGTCGGCGAGGTCCAGCAGCGCTGCCTGCATCGGTTCGACGTCGAGGAGCTTGCCCAGCCAGGTCCTCCACATCCGGGTCACCGGGCCGTCGACGGTTGAGGCATACATCGGGTAATCCGCCGCAGCGACGACGTGCAACGTCCCGCGCAGCAGCGAAGCCTTGACCACCTGATGGGTGTCGAGCGCTGTCCGCATGTCGGCGGCCGAGAATCCCTCGACCCGCGCGAGCAGCGACAGGAACGGGGAGGGGTTGTACTGCGCTTGCAGCGGTCCGAACGCCGACACCGCTGCCGCTGTGCCGGTTCCGACCGGAAGCCGCTCGACGAGGTGCTGGCGGGCCAGCACCGCCCGGTTGAGCTCGCGATGGGTGCGGCGGAGCGGGGTGGAGCTCGGGCTCATGACGCCAGGCCGCGGGTCATTCCCACCAGGGCATCTGTGGCGTCGACAAGTCTGGCTGTGGCATTTCCCGCCGGCTTGGCGTCGGCGTCGGGGCCGGCCAACTCCCCCGCCGTGACCGTCAATCGCTCGTAGGCCGACACGCCCTCCCGCAATCGTGACGACAAGAGATCCACATCTGCGGTCGCTGGCTTCCCCGCGCGGGCCTGTGCTTCAGCCGTAGTGATCCGCGAAGCGTGGACCCGCAGCGCCCGAGCAGCGGCGGATGCCTGGCGCCAGGTCTCCCCCGACATCACTGCCGGCAGGGCTGACATGTGTTCGGCGAGCTCGCGCTCGCGAGCGGCGAGCCTGGCCAGCGGCGCGTAGGCCAGCGAGCCCTCGGGTGGCAGGTCGCTGGCGACCACTTTCACTGTGCGCTTATGCGGCGAGCCCACATTCAGCCGGTAGGCCCGGACACCTGCTTCGACGGCGCCCAACGCCGCGACCGCGGCAGCCAGTCCCGAGATGATCTCCGCCACCTCGAGACCGGGCCGGCGCCCGATCACGAACGCGAGCAGGATCAGTCCGAGTGCCGCGAGCAGCCGATAGCCGAACCCGCGCCGGGACAGGCTCCGCTTGCGCGCGAGCCGCTCCTCGGCCGAGTCAGGAGGCAGGCTCACCGACGCGTCAGTGTGCTGAGTCGGGACTCATGGCCGGGGCCAAAGTCCGCGGGTCAGGCGGGCTCGGGTCGTTGTTGTGCCTGCACAGGATCGCTGAGTACATCGTTGGCGGCCTGCTGAGCCTCGATGGCCGGGCCGGTCGACGGGGCCCCCACGGCTGGCGGTGGACCCTGATCGGCCCGCTCACTCGCCGCCTTGTCCGGCCCAGTGGCCATGCTCGCTCGGATCTGCTCGAGCCTGGCTGCTGCGGAAACATCGAGCGTGGCCTTCTGCACTTCGAGCATGCGCCCTTCGACCGAGCTCTGCGCGAGCTCCTGCTGGCCGAGAGCGTGGGCGTAGCGGGCCTCGATCTTGTCGCGCACCTCGCTGAGTGTTGGGGTCGATCCGGGAGCGGACAGTTCGCTCATCTGGCGCAGCGATGCCGAGACCTGCTCTTGCATGCGAGCTTGCTCGAGCTGGCTGAGCAGCTTCGAGCGCTCGGCCAGGGTCTGCTGCAGCCGCATGCGGCTTTGCTCGACCGCTCCCTTTGCCTGCTCGGCAGCCTGCAGCGCCTCGTCGTGCGAGCGCTTGAGGTCCTCGACGGATTGCTCGGCGGAAACCAGCTGGGTGGCGAACGCGGCGGCGGCGCTTTCGAAATCACTTGCCTTCTCGAGATCGCCCTTTGCCTTGGTCGAGTCCGCTAGCACCAGTGCCTGCCGGGCGGAACCCTGCAGCTTCTCGACCTCGCTGAGCTGGCGGGTCAGGCGCATCTCCAGCTGGCGCTGATTGGCCAGTACGGCGGCTGCCTGGTTGGCCAGGGCCTGGTGGCGCTGTTGTTCGGCTTCGATCGCTTGCTGGATCTGGATCTTGGGGTCGGCCTTCTCCTCGATCTTGGCACCAAAGGCAGCCATGAAGTACTTCCATGCCTTCACGAACGGGTTGGCCATGCGAGTCCTCTCCCCGGGCGCTGTCCACGCCGCGTCTGTGCGGTCGCGATCTCGTCCGCCACTTGCGTCCATCGTGCCATGCGACTGCGGTACGGGTCAGACGGTGTAACCGCGTACCGGTACCCGCCCCCAGGAGTTGTTGACGTACCCCTTGGGATTCCACAGCTGCTCCGCGGATTCGGGCTGCGGGTCCCCGGCGGAGTCCCAGGCGCGCGCGAGAATCTGGCCGTCACCGGCCGGTAGATCCACGGTTGCCCACCAGTGCCGCCACGCCCAGGGGCCGAGCCGGGCGGCGAGGGTGGCAGCTGTCCAGGTCTGCCCGGAATCGACGGAGACCTCAACGCTTGCGACGTCGCGTCCCGCGCCGCCGAGGGCGTAGCCGGTGACGTTGGTCTGCCCAGCCATCAGGTGCGCACCGTAGTCGGGGCTGAGGATGTCGCAGTTCAGCACCAACGCGCCGAGGGCAGCTCCGTGCAGACGGTAGGCCACGGACTGGAAGTAGTTGTCTGATTCCCGTCGCAAACCCCGGATGCACTGCACCCATTTGACGCTTCGGGCGCCGATGTAGCCGGGCACGACCACCCGTAGCGGTGCGCCGTGCTCTGCCGACAGCGGCTCGCCGTTCATCGCCCACGCGAGCAGGACTTCAGCACTGGTCGCCTTCTCCACAGAAATTGAACTGCCGTACGGCTGTGGTGCGAGCAGGTCCGGTGCGACATCCGGACCGAGGAATTCCACATGCCGGGCCCCGGTGTTCAGGCCGGCTGCGGCCAGGACGTCGTGCAGTCGTACTCCCGTCCAGAGCGCAGTGCCCGTCGCTGTGCTGCCCCACGGCGCTTCGTCGGGAATGTCGCGGATGCCGAGAAACTCCCTGCGGCGGTTGCCGGCGCACTGCAGCGTCGCGATGACGGTGTGCTCGACGAAGCGCTCCTTGAGTTGCGCCAGGCTCAGGTCGAGTGTGCGCTCGACGAGCCCGTCCACCCGGAGCTCCCAGCTGTCTGCATCGATGGCCGGGATCACCGAGTGGTTGCGGCAGTAGAAGGAATCCAATGCGGTGAGTTGCTGGCCGACCAGGGCCCCTCGCGGTGCTTCCGCGTTGTAGGGCTCCGCCTCGTGCACGATCATGTCCGCGCGCTTGCCATGGCCCATCTGCGGTCGTCACCTCCCCTGTCCGCGCGTGCGGGTGGACCGCCTCGCAGAGGCCAACACTGTCACCCCTACCGTGGAGGCATGGATTTCCGCCGGATCCCTGGACTGCCCCCGTACGTGTTCACGATCATCGACGGGCTCAAAGTCGCCGCCCGACGCGAGGGCAGGGATGTCATTGACCTCGGCTTCGGCAATCCCGACATCCCTTCCCCGGATATCGCCGTCGAGAAGCTTGCCGAGGCCGCGCGCAACTCGCGCAACCACCGCTACTCCTCCTCGCGCGGGATCCCGAAACTGCGCGAGGCGGTCGCCGATCTGTATGCGCGCCGGTTCGGGGTCAAGCTCGATCCGGACACCGAGGTGCTCAGCACGATCGGGGCGAAGGAGGGCTTCAGCCATCTGATGTGGGTGCTCCTGCAGTCGGGCGACTCTGCGCTTGTCCCCTCGCCGTCCTACCCGATCCACATCTGGGGTCCGTACTTCGCTGGTGCCGACACCCGCCAGGTCGCGATCGGCGCGGACGAGGACTACGTGGAGAACGTGATGGAGGCCTGGGAGTACGGCTGGCCGAAACCACGCGTGGTCGTGCTGTCCTTCCCCCACAATCCGACGACGGCGACCGTTGAACTCGCGGACCTGCAACGACTCGTCAACTGGGCCCGCGAACGAGACGTGGTACTCGTGCACGATTTCGCCTACGCGGAAACCACCTTTGACGGTTGGACCGCTCCGTCGATCCTGCAGTGCGACGGAGCCCGGGAGTGTGCCGTCGAGCTGTACTCGATGACCAAGTCGTTCTCCATGGCCGGCTGGCGGATCGCCTTCCTGGTCGGCAACAGCGAAGTGGTCGCGGCGCTTGCGAAGCTGAAGAGCTATCTGGATTACGGTACGTTCCAGCCGATCCAGATCGCTGCCACGGTCACCTTGAACGAGGCCACGGACTACCCCCGCGAAGTCAACACGATCTACGAGTCCCGCCGCGATGCCCTGTGCAGCGGCTTGGCTCGTGCAGGCTGGCCGATTGCCCGGCCGCGGGGCACGATGTTCGCCTGGGCGCGCATCCCCGAGGCATACAGCGAGCTCGGCTCGATCGACTTCGCGACCCTGGTGGTCAATGACTGCGATGTCGCGACGTCACCTGGCGTTGGGTTCGGCTCCCAGGGCGAGGGGTACGTACGGTTCGCTCTGATCGAGAACGAGCAACGAATCGCTCAGGCATGCAGGCAGATCCAGCGCGGGCTGCCGAAGCTGCGAACCGGTTGATCCACCAGGCTCCGCCCGGGCACACATTTAGCTGGCGGCGCTGGCTCGCTTCGCGGACTTGGCCCGTTCGTGCGGATCCAGATGAACCTTGCGCAGCCGCAGGTGCTTCGGGGTCACCTCGACGCACTCCTCGGGCGAGATGAATCCGAGCGCCTGCTCCAGAGAGAGCAATCTCGGTGGGGTGAGCTTCACGGTCTCGTCACCGGCCGATTGCCGCATGTTCGTGAGCTTCTTCTCCTTGGCGACGTTGACATCCATGTCGCCGACCCGGCTGTTCTCCCCCACGATCATGCCTTGGTAGACCTCGGTGCCTGGAGTGACCATCATGACCGCGCGGTCCTGCAGGTTCAGCATCGCGAACGTGGTAGCCGGCCCGCTCCGGTCGCCGACCAAAGAGCCGGTGTTGCGCAGGTTGATCTCGCCGAACCACGGTTCGAAACCCTCGAACACCTGGCTCAACACGCCGGTGCCGCGGGTGTTGGTCAGGAACTCGTTGCGAAACCCGATCAGTCCGCGCGCGGGCACCAGGTAGTCCAGCCGTACCCAACCCAGCCCGTGATTGACCATGTTGGTCATCCGGCCCTTGCGGCCGGCAAGCAATTGGGTGACGGCGCCGAGGTGCGCCTCAGGCACGTCGATCGTAACCCGCTCGACCGGCTCGTGGCGCTTTCCGTTGATCTCGCGGGTGACCACCTGGGGCTTGCCGACCGTCAGTTCGAAGCCCTCGCGGCGCATCTGTTCGATCAAGATCGCCAACTGCAATTCGCCACGCGCCTGGACCTCCCAGGCATCGGGACGATCGGTCGGTTCGACGCGAAGGCTGACGTTGCCCACGAGTTCGGAGTCCAACCGATTCTTCACCTGACGGGCGGTCAGCTTCTTGCCATCGCGGCCGGCCAGCGGGGAGGTGTTGATGCCGATTGTCATGGACAGGGCTGGCTCATCGACGGTGATCAGCGGCAGCGGGCGTGGGTCCTCGGCGTCGGCCAGGGTCTCGCCGATCGTGATGTCCGCGATCCCGGCAACGGCGACGATGTCGCCCTGCCGGGCCTGCTCCACCGGGATCCGGTTCAGATGCTGGGTGAGGAACAGTTCAGAGATCTTGACCCGCTCGATGCTGCCGTCAACCCGGCACCAGGCGGCGGTCTGACCCTTGGTGATCGTGCCCTCGACGATGCGGCACAGGGCCAGGCGGCCCACGTAAGGGTTCGCATCCAGGTTGGTCACCCAGGCCTGCAATGGTGCGCCCTCGGTGTAGGTCGGCGGCGGGATCGTGTCGAGGACGGTCTGGCACAGCGCGGCCAGATCCGTGCCCGGCTCTGCCATGTCCAGCGTCGCCGTGCCCTCACGTCCGGAGCAGTAGACGATCGGGAAGTCCAGTTGGTCGTCACTGGCGTCGAGGTCCATGAAGAGCTCGTAGACATCGTCGACGATCGCGGTCACCCGAGCGTCCGGGCGATCGATCTTGTTCACCGCGAGGATCACCGGTAGCTCGCGCTCGAGGGCCTTGCGGAGGACGAATCGGGTTTGCGGCAGCGGGCCTTCTGCGGCATCGACCAGCAGGACGATCCCATCGACCATGGTCAGCGCCCGCTCGACCTCGCCGCCGAAGTCGGCGTGCCCGGGAGTGTCGACGATGTTGAGGGTCGTGCCGCGCCACACCAGGGACGTGTTCTTGGCGAGGATCGTGATGCCCTTTTCCCGCTCAAGGTCACCGGAGTCCATGACCCGATCGGTGAGCGCCTCGTTGGCTCGAAAAGCACCGGATTGCCGCAGCAGAGCGTCCACGAGGGTGGTCTTGCCGTGATCGACGTGCGCGACGATGGCGAGGTTGCGCAGGTCGGAACGCACGTGCGTCGGCGCGGCGCCAAAGGACGTGTGGGGATGATCCGTGCTCAGCACGGAGGAGGCAGTGTTCATGGGAATACCACCCATGGTACTTGGCCGGTGGTCTGCGGCTCAGAAAGCCGGAGTTCGACCGGGTCGCTGAGTCTCGCGCTCAGCCGGCCCCGCCCACGCTCGAGGTCGTCTCGCGCTGCGCCTCCACGGTGGAGACATCGTCGACGCCGGCGAGGAATGTGTCCACCGTGCGCTTCAATCGCTCATCATCGGCTAGCGCCTCGCCGACGATGCGCTCGGCCAGCATGAACGACAGACCGCCGATCTCGCTGCGCACCTGCCGGACGACCTGTTCGCGTTGACTGGCGAGTTGTTCCTCGCCCCGGGTCCGGATGCGCTCGACCTCGGCCTCAGCCTTGGCCTTCAATTCCTCGCGGATGGACTGGCCGTCGGCCCTGGCCTGGTCACGAATGATCGCGGCCTCGGTACGGGCCTCGGCAAGGGCTGATTCGTAGCGATCCTCGGCCTCCTTGAGCTTGGCGGATGCCGCAGCGGCATCCTCGGCCGCTTGGCGGATCATCGCCCGGCGATCGTCCATCGCCTTGGACAGCGGCGGCCAGACATAGCGCCGCAGGATCCAGAGAATCAGCAGGAAGGCCAGAATCTCCACGATGATCGTGAGATCGGGCACCAGGAAGTTGCTGCCCCCGCCCTCCTCTTCGGCAAGCAAGTCGGTCATGTCCAAGTCAGTCATGTCCTAGCCCAGGACGAAGACGAACAGCGCCATGAACGCCAGGTTGATGAAGTACATGGCCTCCACCAGACCCACTGTGATCAGGAAGATTCCGAAGAGCCGACCGCGAGCCTCGGGCTGACGGGCCACACCCGCGATGACCTGGCTACCGGCGAGGCCGTCACCGATGGCCGCGCCGATGGCGCCACCAGCCAGGGCCAGACCCCCACCGATGTACGCGCCAGCAGTCGTGATCGCCGTGTTCAATTCAGCGTCCGCTGCGAGAACTTCCATAACGCTGGACATTTATCTCCTTTGATGGGTTGAGCAGGTCCAAGGGGCGATCAGTGCGCGTCGGCATCCTCACCGATTGCCTGACCAAGGTAGATGATGGTCAGGATGGTGAAGATGACCGCCTGAAGCACGGCGATGAAGATGTCAAACAGCTTCCAGATCGTGAACGGGGCCCACAGGATATAGACCGGCAACGCCACGATGAGCTGGATCATGATCGTGCCCGACAGAACGTTGCCGAAGAGCCGCAGCGACAGCGAGATCGGCTTGGTGATCTCCTCGACGATCGCCATCGGGTTCTTGAAGTGGCCGAAGAAGCGTCGCGGCTGGCGTTTGATGGCCGTCCACCACACGACGAACATCACGACCAGAGCGAGCGCGAAGGTCAGGTTCACGTCCGCGGTCGGCGGCGGCAGGATCTCCTCGGTCGGCAGGATCGCGAGCAGGTTAGCGAACAGGATCAGCATGGCGATCGCGAACGCGAAGGGCACCACCCAGGGCGCGGTCTTGATGCCGAGATTCTCCTCGACCTGGTCCTCGATGGCCTCCTTGATCGTCTCGAAGAAGATCTGCAGCCTCGTGGGGTTTCCGGCGTTGGCCCCGCGGCCGACCCACACGCCGAGACCGATGACGATGGCCCCGGAGAGCAGGGTCGCGACGATCGTGTCCATGTTGAGCGAATATCCGGCGACCTCGACGGTCCAGTGATTCCCGATCTCGACGCCGCCGTCAGCGGCCAGGAAGGTGGCACTCACTGGTGACGCAGCTCCTTGATCATCGGGCGGGCGGCAGCTGCCACCGCGATCAGCTGGAAGGCCGCAAGTCCGGCGAACACGCCAAGTCCCTCCGGTCGGAAGATCAGGCCGCAGGCGAGCGCGATGCCGGTGGAAACGCCAAGCCGGACCAGCGCGGACACCGCCAGGCCGCCCTTACCGGCGCCGCCTTGATCAGCGAAGCGCGCAGCCGACCGCTGGATCATCGCTGCGTTCGCGACGCCGATCGCGAGCCCGAAGACACCGAAGAGCACCGCTGCCAGGTATCCGAGCGGGATGAAGATGAGCAGCGAGAGGACGGCGGTGATGCCGGCCCCGATAACCGAGCTCCGGAAGATGGCGCGGGCGTTGGGCGGGATGTATGAGGAGGTCGTCAACAAGGTCCGATCACTCCTGCTCTGGTCTCAGGCGGGGCCGTCCTGGCCATCGCATCTCCGGACTCATGTGCCTTCACTGAAATCGTTGAGCCTGCTTGTAGAAATAACGACATGCTCCCGCGATCCCGAGCAGGAGCCCGACGAGCGCGAAGCTCGGGAACGTGTCAAACGGAAGGTCGATGAGCCAACCCAGACCGAATCCCACTGCAAGATACAGGGCAAGGGTGACGCTCATGGTCAGCAGGTCACCGAGCCCGGGGCCGTCGTTATCCATCTCGAGCGGCCGGGAAAGTGGGGTCAGGCAGCGATCAGCGAATCGACGGCCTTGAGTACCGGCCCGTCGGGAAGCAGAGGCGTGGTGGTGAGCGCCGAGGGGTCGGCGGGGGTACGAAGATCGTCGCTGGTCTCGGAGAGCAGGTCGGCAAGTTCCAGGTCCAGCGCATCACAGATCGACGACAGCAATTCCGAGGAAGCCTCCTTCTGACCGCGTTCGATCTCGGAGAGGTATCCCAGGCTGACCCGTGCACTGCCGGACACGTCACGTAACGTCCGGCGCTGACCTTCTCGATGCGAGCGCAACCGACGGCCAAGGGCTGTTCTCATCAGCGTCACAACGGGAGCCCCTTCCTCAGTGTTCGCCCAAGCCATCCGGTGGCTGCTTCGCCTGTGCCGTCCGGCTGAGAGTGCGCCCGACACTACCTCGTCTGCTCATCCGCCACTGTGCGGTTGCGCGGCGTTTGCTCTAGGCGTAACGCTCGGCGCCGGGTTCGGCATTCCCGCTCCCCGGCCGGGGGCGAGCACGCTGACGAGCATGGCCAGTGCCGCTTCGACGGACGCTGCCCGGATCTCGGCGCGAGAGCCGGTCAGGCTCGCCTCTGACACCTCGCTGATGCCCACGCCGGAGACCGCCAGGAAGACGGTCCCCGCCTGGTGTTCGCCGACCGGGTCCGGCCCGGCCACGCCGGTGATGCCGAGCCCCACATCTGCGCGCAGCCGCTCGCGGGCGCCACGGGCGAGCGCGGCGGCGACGTCCGGGCTGACTGGGCCCTCCGAATCCAGGAGCGCCTCCGGGACGCCGGCCAGGAGTGCCTTGAGGTCGGTCGCGTAGACCACCAGGCCGCCGCGGAACGTCTCGCTCGACCCAGGCGAACTGCTCAGCGCAGCACTGAGCAGCCCACCGGTCAGCGACTCGGCAACCGCCACCGTCAAGCCCTGCCCGAGAAGCATCCCGTGCACCGAGCCTGGATCAGTCCCAGTCATGACGTGTCAGCTCGTTTGTGCGAACGCTGCGCGCGCGCCTGGGCGGCACGCTCCATCGCGCGGGCACTGGTCCGCCGAAGCCGCAGCGCGCGTACGACGTAGTCGATTCCGGTCACGACGGTCAGGAAGACCGCGACTGCCATCACCCACCAGCGCACCGTCCCGAGGAACCCGGACAGCGGAAGGATGTACAGCCCGATCGCCAGCGCTTGTACGACGGTTTTGAGCTTGCCGCCTCGACTGGCCGCGATGACTCCGTGCCGGATCACCCAGAACCGCAGCGCAGTCACCGCGATCTCGCGGAAGAGGATCAGCACCGTCACCCACCACGGCAACAACTCGAGGAGCGACAGGGCGACCAGCGCCGTACCGATCAACGCCTTGTCCGCGATCGGATCGGCGACCTTGCCGAATTCGGTGATCAGGTTGCGCTGCCGCGCGATCACGCCATCGAAGCGGTCTGTGATCACGGCCATCGCGAAGACCAGCGTTGCGAGCAGCCGCATCGATGCGTCCGTGCCGTCCTCGCGCAGCAGTAGCACGACGAACACCGGCACGAGGGCCAGGCGCAGGACGGTGAGGCCGTTGGCCAGATTGAGGATTCGTACCGGATCTGGAGCCGAGGCCGCGGGGTCCGGCATGACATTGCTCATGCAGCGCTCACCGGCGTAGCCGTGAGATCGATGCCGCCACAATCCACCACCACGGCGGCGATGAGGTCGCCGGGCCCGTACGCGGCACCGCGGTCGACCGGCGGTGCGGTGAGCTTTGTCTGGCCATCCACGTCGGGCGCCTGATGCGCGGCGGTCCCCATCGCCGCCCGCGGATCCATCCCCTCCTCGTCCGGATCCTGACTTCCGACAGCGTGGACCAACACGTCGACCACGGTCCCGATCCGGTCCTCGGCGCGCTGCGCGGTCAACTCGTCCACTCGCGCAGACACCCGGCGCACACGCTCCTGGATGACGTCTTCGGACAGTTTGCCGTCGTAGGTCGCCGCCTCGGTCCCTTCCTCGTCGGAATACCCGAAGACGCCGATCGCATCCATCCGAGCTTCGTCCAGGAACCCCTCGAGTTCGGCCAGATCACCCTCGGATTCGCCCGGGAAGCCCACGATCACGTTGGTCCGTACACCCGCCTGGGGGTTGATTGCGCGAATCGAGGCCAGGAGATCCAGGAATCTTTCGGAGGACCCGAACCGGCGCATGCGCCGGAGCACACCTGGCGCGGAGTGCTGAAAGGACAGGTCGAAATACGGGGCCACCGACGGCGTCGTCGCGATGACCTGAATCAGTCCGGGGCGGACCTCGGCGGGCTGCAGGTAGTTGACCCGGATCCGAGTAATGCCCTCGACGTCGGCAAGTTGGGGAAGCAGTTTTTCCAGAGCCTGCAGGTCGCCAAGGTCTTTGCCGTACGACGTGGAGTTCTCACTGACGAGGATGATCTCCCGGACGCCGCTGTTGGCGAGCCACGTGGCTTCGGCGATGATCTCGAGCGGCAGGCGAGAGACGAACCGGCCACGGAAGCTCGGGATGGCACAGAAGCTGCACCGGCGATCGCAACCGCTGGCCAGCTTGATCGAGGCCGAAGGGCCGCTGCTCAGCCGACGTCGGCGCAACCAGTCGTGGCCGGGCGGTGGCACGTCCGGAGCGCGATCCACCGGCGCGATGGGCAGGAGGTGGCGACGGTCGGAAGGGGTGTGCACGGTCAGCTCGCGGCCGTTCAAAACATCATCGACCCGCTCGCCGATGTCCGCGTAGTCGTCAAACGACAGGACCGTCGCCTCGGGCAACTCCGCGGCCAGTTCGGATCCGTAGCGCTGGGCCATGCAGCCCACGGCGATTACCTTGGCCGACCCGTCGCTGGCGGCGAGCAGAGCTTCGACCGACTCCCGTTTAGCGGCATCGACGAAGCCACAGGTGTTCACCAGGATCGCGTCCGCCGCCGTGGGATCCGAGGAGATCCGATAGCCGTCAGCCTCGAGGCGACCCGCCAGTTCCTCGGAGTCCACGTCATTGCGCGCACAACCGAGGGTCACCAGCGCGACATCCCGCCCGCTGCCGGACTGCGGGGTGGCATGGGGAGTCACGACGAGAGACTACGCGGGAGTCGCGGTTACCGCCCGTCGCCGCCGTGCGGTTGTGGCCGGTTCGTCAGGCGCGCAGGGCGTCGAGGATCGCGTCGAGTTCGTCCGGTTTGACGAGTACGTCACGGGCCTTGGAACCCTCTGAGGGTCCGACGATCCCGCGGCTTTCCATGAGATCCATCAGCCTTCCGGCCTTGGCGAATCCGACCCGGAGTTTGCGCTGCAGCATGGACGTGGAGCCGAACTGGGTGGTGACCACGAGTTCGATCGCCTGGCAGAGCAGGTCGAGATCGCTGCCGATGTCCTCGTCGATGTCCTTCCTGCTCGCCGGGTTGATCGTGACGACGTCCTCGCGGTATTCGGGCTGACCCTGCTTCTTGCAGTGCGCGACGATCGCCTCGATCTCCGCGTCCCCGACGAACGCGCCTTGCACCCGTACGGGCTTGCCCGCCCCGACCGGCAGGAAGAGCGCGTCGCCCATGCCGATCAGCTTCTCCGCGCCCGGCTGGTCGAGGATGACGCGCGAGTCGGTCAGGCTCGACGTGGAGAACGCGAGCCGACTGGGGACGTTGGCCTTGATCAGGCCGGTGACGACGTCGACGCTCGGGCGTTGGGTGGCCAGGACCAGGTGAATGCCGGCGGCCCTTGCCTTCTGGGTGATCCGCACGATGCAGTCCTCGACCTCGCGCGGCGCGACCATCATCAAGTCGGCGAGCTCGTCGATGACACACAGGATGTACGGGTAGGGCGTGTAGACCCGCTCGCTGCCGGGCGGCGTCGTGATCTTTCCGCTGATCACCCGGCGGTTGAACTCATCGATGTGCCGAACTCCGGAGGAGCGCATGTCGAGGTAACGCTGCTCCATTTCCTCGACCAACCACACCAGGGATGTGGCCGCCTTCTTCGGGTCGGTGATGATCGGGGTGATCAGGTGCGGAACACCGTCGTACGGCGTGAGTTCGACCATCTTCGGGTCGATGAGGATCATCCGCATCTGGTTCGGCGTGGCCCGCAACAGGAGCGACGTGAGCAGGGCGTTGATGAAGCTGGACTTGCCCGCGCCGGTCGCGCCGGCGACGAGAAGGTGCGGCATCTTCGCAAGGTTGGCGCAGACGTACCCGCCTTCGATGTCTTTGCCCAGCCCGACCAGCAGCGGATGGTGGTCATGGACGGCCGCCGACGAGCGCAGCACGTCGCCGAGGCTCACGATCTCGCGGTCGACGTTGGGCACCTCGATGCCGACCGCCGACTTGCCGGGGATCGGAGCCAGGATGCGGATGTTGTCGTTGGCGACGGCGTAGGCGATGTTGCGCGCGAGGTTCGTGATCCGTTCGACCTTCACGGCCGGGCCGAGCTCGACCTCATACCTGGTGACCGTCGGACCGCGCGTGAATCCCGTGACAGCCGCATCGACCGTGAACTGATCCAGGACGCTGGTGATCGCCGCGATGGTTGCGTCGTTCGCGCTGCTCCGCGGCTTGTGCGGCGTACCAGGCTTGAGCATGTTCGCCGGCGGCAGCCGGTAGTCCCCGTCCAGCGGATTGATGGCGAGCTGTTCTGGCTTGGTGATCCGCGGAAGTTCTGGGACCTCGTCGGTGTCCATCGTGTCTGGGCTCGCGGCGTGCACCGCGGGCTCGCCCGGCTCATCGGCTTGGACCGCCTGCCGGCGGCGGGACGGGCGGCGCAGTCGAACCTTTGCCAGCGCCGCCTTCATGGTGTCGTCGTCTACGGCCCCGGCAACGTCGTTTGCGTCCGGGAGCGCATCTGGGTCTGGCAGGCGAAGCAGCTTGGCCCACACCGCTTTTGCGCGGGTCGGAATCTGGTGGACCGGTGTCGCCGTGACGACGAGGAATCCGAAGAACGCGATCAGGACGAGCAGGGTGGTGCCGACCACGGTGCCCAGGCCGCTGACGAATGGACCAGCGGCGACAGCGCCGATCGCACCCGCCCCGTCGGCACGACCGCTGGGGGTGGTCGGCTGCCCGGCGATGACGTGGGCGATGCCGAGGACCCCGGCCACGATGCAGATCCAGCCGATCGTGAGCCGGCCACGACTGTCAGGGCGTGGGGCATGCCGGAGCAACCGGATGGCAACGAACAGGAGTAGCACCGGGACACCGAGGATGACCGCACCGATGCTCGCGCGGCCGAACGTGGCCAGGCCCGAGCCGATCGGGCCGGTGTCGTCGGTCCAGACCCCCACACCCAGGATGACGGCCAGACCCACCACTGCGAGGCCGATCCCGTCCCTGCGGTGCGCCGGATCGAGCACCGCCTCGTCCTCCGGATGCCGGCCGACGGCTCGGACGGCACCGCCGACCGCTCGTGCGAGCACGCCCCAGGTGACGGTTGCGCCCCTTGCCAGTGACGTACCGATCGAGACCGACTGACGGTTGCGCGCGCGGTTTCGCTGGGCCGTGGTGCGCCGGGGCGGGGGCTTGCGGGCACCGGGGCTGCGTGCGGTAGCTGTGCGGCCACCCGAAGCGGCTGCGCTGGCGCGCGGCTGTGCCGCGGTCGGTGCCCTGCCCGAGCCAGATCGGCTCGTTGGGGGCGTGTCGGTGCCCGCGCGAGACCGGGCCTTCGCGGGGGAGCGCGTGGGCATGCAGGAACGGTAACGCGACAGATGGGGTCTGTGTGACAGGTGAGACACGCGTGTCTATGTCGGTTTACCCCTGTGCCCGCCATCATGCGGAGGTGGCCCGGTCGCGAAAGTATCGCTGGATGACTCGTTTGGAGCGGGTCAACAACCTTCTCACCCGCTGGGCACTGCACCGCAGCATCGCTCCGAAGGCGTACGTCCTGCTGGAGACCATCGGCCGGCGCAGCGGAAAGCCGCGGTACACGCCGGTCGGAAATGGGCTGTGCGGCGACACGTTCTGGCTGATCGCGGCGCACGGCGAGCAGTCGGATTACGTGCGCAACCTGCGCGCCGACCCGCGGGTGCGGGTCAAGGTCAGCGGCCGCTGGCGCGAAGGGATCGCCGGTGTCCTGCCCGAAGACGACGTAGCCGCTCGATCCCGGACCTTGCCGTACCGCTGGGATGCGGCCATCGGGCGGGCCATGGCGTCGGCGCCGGTGACCATCCGGATCGATCTGTCCAGTTGAGATCCACGGACCGCCGTTACGGTCAGCCGATGTCGAAACGAAAGCCCGACATCGGGGCGGCGTTCTTCGATGTAGACATGCGGGTCGGTCGGATTCTCGCCGTTCAGGAGTTTCCGGAGGCTCGCCATCCGGCGTGGAAGCTCACCGTCGACTTCGGACTCGAGGTCGGGCAGTTGCAGACTTCTGCGCAGATCACCAACTACACCAGGGAGGAGCTGGTCGGCCGCCTCGTCGTCGGCGCGATCAACCTGGGCCCCAAGCGGATCGCCGGTTTCCGCTCGGAATTCCTGGTTCTGGGCGGCCTGGACCCGGATGGGACAGTGCACCTGCTGTCGGTGGACGGGGTCGAACCCGGGGCGCCGGTCGCGTAGCGACGTCGACGCCACCGGCCTAGGCGCTTTCGGACTCCTCCGGCAAGTCGCACCGGCTTCGCTCGTCGGCAGGCACCAGATCCAAGTACTCGAGGTGTCGTTGCAGGTAGGCCCGGACGAACGGGCACCGCGGCAACAACCCGAGCCCGGATTCGCGCACCATCTGAAGAGCCCGCTTGACCAGGGTCGAGCCAATTCCCTTGCCCTCGAAAGCGTCGTCGACCTCGGTGTGGATCATGCTGATCCGCCCTGGATGAATCCGGTAGGCGATGTAGCCGGCGAGCGCGCCGTCAGCGTGCGCCTCGAACCGGTGCGCCGCACGGTTGTCGACGACTTCGACCTTCACACTCAGACCTCGAGCACCGTCGGGATGATCATCGGGCGCCGTCGATAGGTATCGGACACCCACTTGCCGACCGTACGGCGGATCACCTGGGAGAGCCGGTGGCTGTCGGTATCGCCACGCGAGAGCGCCGATTTGAGATCGGTCTCGAGCAGCGGTATCACAGCCGCGAAGGGGGCCTCGGCGTCGGAGAAGCCACGCGCTGAGATGTGGACGGGCCGCACGATCGTTCCGGTCGAGAACTCCACCACGACGGTCACCGCGACGAAGCCTTCTTCACCCAGGATCCGGCGGTGCTGCAGGGACTCATCGCCCACGTCCCCGACCGCGTTTCCGTCGACGTACACGTGACCACACGGAACCCGGCCGGTCACCGTCGCGACCCCGCCGACGAGGTCCACCACCACGCCGTCCTCGACCAGCAAGATCCGCTCAGGAGCGATGCCGGTCTGCTCGGCGATCTTGGCGTGGGCACGCAGGTGTCGCCATTCGCCGTGGACGGGCATCAGGTGCCGCGGCTTGGCGACGTTGAGCAACAGCGTGAGTTCGCCGGCCGGGGAATGGCCGGACACGTGCACATTGGCCACGTCCTTGTAGACGACGATCACGCCGACCCGCGACAAGGCATTGATGATCTTGAAAATGCCGGTCTCGTTGCCCGGAATCATGCTGGAGGCAAGGATCACCGTGTCTCCCGCGACCACGTTCACCTGGTGATGACTGCCGCCGGCCATCCGCGAGAGCGCTGACATCGGTTCGCCCTGCGACCCGGTGCTGACGAAAACCACCAACTCGGGTGCAAGCGCAGCGGCCTCCTCCATGTCGACCATCAGGTTCGGCGGGATGTGCAGCAGCCCCAGATCCCGGGCGACGCCCATGTTGCGGACCATCGAGCGCCCGACGAAGGTCACTTTGCGACGGTGCTTGGCCGCCGCGTCGAGCACCTGTTGTACCCGGTGTACGTGCGAGGCGAAGCAGGCCACGATCACCCGCTGCTGCGCCCGACCGATGACGTCTTCCAGGACCGGGCCGATGTCCCGCTCGGAGGTGACGAAGCCGGGGATCTCGGCATTCGTGGAGTCCGACAGCAGCAGGTCGATGCCCTGCTCGGCGAGGCGGGCGAACGTTCCGAGGTCGGTCAGCCTGCCATCCAGCGGTACTTGGTCCATCTTGAAGTCGCCGGTGTGCACGACCAGTCCGGCCGGCGTCCGGATCGCCACCGCCAGCGCATCGGGGATCGAGTGGTTCACGGCGATGAATTCGCACTCGAAGGGCCCGTACGTCCGGACCTCCTCCTCGGCGACCAGCTCGGTGACCGGCTTGATCCGGTGCTCGCGCAGCTTTGCCTCGATCAGCGCCAATGTGAGCCGCGACCCCACCAAGGGCACGTCGGCCCGCAGTCGGAGCAAGTAGGGGATCGCGCCGATGTGATCCTCGTGCCCGTGCGTGAGCACCACGGCGACGATGTCGTCGAGCCGGTTCTCGATGCTGGCGAAGTCCGGCAGGATCAGGTCGATCCCGGGCTGATCGCTTTCCGGGAACAACACTCCGCAGTCGACGACGAGCAGCTTCCCGTCGAACTCGAAAACGGTCATGTTGCGCCCGATTTCGCCGAGCCCACCGAGCGGGAAGACGCGGAGCCCACCAGCGGGAAGGGGCGGAGGAGCGGCCAGATCTCGGCGCGGTGCATCGGCAAGGGAGGTCATCGACTCCGAACGTTACTCGGCCCGGAGAAAACGGGTTTCGTCGCTGCAGACGCGGTCGTAGCCTCGTCTGGACCAGTCAGGGCGACGATGAGATCGGGGACAGAAGGAGACAGAGGGGCTTCTGATGACCGAAGTGCAGAGTCCGGTCCTGGTCATCGCCACTGTCGACCCGGAGTCTCGCGGCACCCTCGAACGCGAACTTCGGGTTCGCTACGGCTCGGAGTACACCGTGGTGGTCCGCCGCGACTACGCCGCCGCGGAACGAACGCTCACCGACCTCGCCGCGCAGGAACAACCGGTCGCCTTTGTCATCGCTTGCTACAGCCCGGCCGACCGAGAGGGAATCGACTTCCTCGGGCGCGCGCGCGCGATTGTCCCGAGCGCCAAGCGGGCCATCACCGTCACCTGGGGCGATTTCGCCAGCGTTGCCGCCACGAGCCATGCCATGGCCGAGGGCAAAGCGGAGATGCTCCTCGTGCGGCCAGAGCACCCCCGAGACGAGGAGTTCCACGCCACCATCACCGATGCTCTGGTCGATTGGAACACGGCGCAGGGCATCGGATTCGAAGCAGTCCGCCTGATCGCTGACGAGCGCGACGCGCGCAGCCACATGCTGAGGGACGGGTTCAATCGCAACCACATCCCAGTGGGTTTCTACAACGCCGAAACCGAAGCGGGACAGAAAGCTCTAGCCGACCTCGGGCTGGCGGATGCGGAACTGCCGGTGATGGTCCTGCGCTTCACGTCTCCACCGACGGTGCTGGTGAATCCGACGGACATCGAGCTCGCTGATGCCTTCGGCTTGACCCGGCCGCTGGACACCTCGACCACCTTTGACTTGGTCATCATCGGGGCCGGACCGGCTGGACTCGCGGCCGCGGTGTATGCCGCCTCGGAGGGACTCAAGACGTTGCTCGTCGAGCAAGAGGCGGTCGGCGGCCAGGCTGGAACCAGTTCGCTGATCCGCAACTATCCCGGATTCACCAGAGGAATCAGTGGCGCACAGCTGGCCTTCCGTTCCTTCCAGCAGGCCTGGTTCTTCGGCGCCGAACTCCTCTTCATCCGCAGCGCTGTCGGCCTGCGCGCCGAAGGCGACAATCGGGTGGTCGCGCTCTCCGACGGCGGGTCGGCGCACGCGCGCAGCGTGGTCATCGCCACCGGTGTCAACTACCGGTTACTGGACGTTCCGGTCCTCGAGGAACTGGTGGGCAGCGGGGTCTTTTACGGCGCGGCGGTCTCGGAGGCCACCGCGATGCTCGGATGGCCGGTCTTCGTGATCGGCGGCGGCAACTCAGCCGGTCAGGCGGCGATCCACCTGGCGCGCTATGCCGAGCACGTCACGCTGCTCGTGCGCTCTTCCAACCTCGCCGAGAGCATGTCGGAGTACCTCATCGAGCAGATGGAGGCCACAGACAACATCTCCATCCGCTATCGAGCCCAGGTCACCGGCGGTGAAGCGACCGATGGACGACTGAGCGCAATCGTCATCCAGGATCTCGACGACAACAGCGAGTCCCGCGAACCGGCCCATGGTCTCTTCGTCCTGATCGGATCGTCGCCGCACACTGATTGGGTGGACGGGGTTCTGCAGCGGGACAAGGGCGGATTCATTCTCTGCGGGACGGACGTGGTCGACCCCGAGCACGGCCGCGAGCCATTCCTCGTCGAGACCTCCATGCCCGGCGTCTTCGCGGTGGGCGATGTGCGCAGCGGCTCGGTCAAGCGGGTGGCCACGGCGGTCGGTGACGGCGCTGTCGCCGTACAGCTACTGCATCGCTACCTCGCGCTGCAGCAGCAGGCCGCGGCGTCGGTCTGAGCGAATCAGGCGAGGATGCCGGCGTCGACGAGGACGCCGCGCAGGAGAGCGATCTCGTCCTCAGTGGCATCGAGCAACGGCCCGCGAACCCGGCGGGAGTCGATCAGCCCGAGCAGTTGGGCCACCGCCTTTGCGCGTACGGCCCCCTGACTCTCCCGAGACATGATGGTTTGTACGGCAGGGATGAGTGAGACGTGAATCTCCCTGGCCCGCAACAGATCACCCGCATCGACCGCATCGATCATCTCCGCGTACGAGGATCCGAATCCGTGTCCGACGACGCTCACAACACCAGCCGCTCCATGCGCCAACCAGGCGAGGTTGAGCGGGTCGTCGCCGGAGTAGTAAGCCAGGCCGCTGCGCGCCATGACCTCCGATGCCGCGAAGAAGTCGCCCTTGGCGTCCTTCACCGCGACGATCTGGTCGTGCTCCCCTGCCCGGATCAGCGTTTCCGTCGTGATTTCGGTACCAGTCCGCCCGGGGATGTCGTAGAGCATCACGGGAAGCTCGGTCGCGCCGGCCACAGCGTTGAAATGGGCGAGCAGGGCCGGTTGGGGAGGCTTGTTGTAGTACGGCGTCACGACCAGCAGACCGTGGGCACCTGCTTTGGCCGCCTGCTCGGCGAGATGGATCGTGTGTGCGGTGTCGTTGGTCCCGACACCCGCCACGACGTGCGCCCGGTCGCCGACCGCCTCGATGACCGCGCGGAGCAGGCTCTCCTTCTCCGCATCCGAGGTCGTGGGTGACTCGCCGGTGGTACCACTCAGGACCAGGCCGTCGTGCCGATCGTTGTCGACCAGGTGCGTGGCCACCCGTACCGCGCCGTCCAGATCCAGGCTTGCATCCTGCGCGAACGGGGTGACCATGGCGGTCAGGACTCGCCCGAAGGGGCGGGTCGGGTCTGCGGTCATGGCGATCAGGTTACCGCCGGAGCCCGCGGGTCATCCCTCGGTGACGAAGGGGCTCGCCGCGACCTCGGTTCCGTCGGGGAGCTGACTGATCCGGAAGTCGGCGAATACGTTGGCCGCGACCGCGTTGAGCTCCCGCAGACAGGCGATGGCGAGTTCGCGGATCTCGACGTCGGCGTGCTCGCTCGCCCGCATGGCGATGAAGTGCCGCCAAGCCCGGTAGTTGCCGGTGACGACGATGCGCGTTTCCGTCGCGTTGGGCAGCACTGCGCGGGCCGCCTGGCGAGCTTGCTTGCGGCGCAGCGTGGCGTTGTCGACGTCGGCGAACTTCTTCTCCAGGCCTTCGAGCAGTTCGGTGTAGGCCGCAAGCGCGGCGTCACTGGCGGCCATGAACTTCTCGTGCAGCTCAGGATCTGAGCCGATCACTTCCGGCTCGACGAACGCGGCATTGCGCTCGGGTACGTATCGCTGGGAGAGCTGGCTGTAGGAGAAGTGCCGATGCCGGATGAGCTCATGAGTCAGCGAGCGCGAGATTCCGGTCAGGTAGACGGTCACCGAGCCGTGCTCCAGAACGGAGAGGTGGCCGACCTCGAGGATGTGCTGGAGATAGCCGGCATTGGTCGCAGTGCGCGGATTGGGCTTGGTCCACGACTGGTAGCAGGCTCTACCCGCGAACTCAGCAAGCGCTTGGCCGCCGTCGGCATCGGTCTCCCACGGGACATCGGCCGGAGGCGTGAACTGCGTCTGGGCAATCACTTGGACACGCAATGGGACAAGGCTCGGCACGCGCCGAGCCTAACCGCCGCCCCCTTGCTGGACCCGAGCGGCACGCTGGCCCCAGGCACGAAGCGACCCGGGTCAATGCGACGCCACGCCGACAGCAAATTGCCACTTGACCGGTGTCAAGAATGGCGTCATAATGGCGTCATGACGACATCCCCATATCGCCGAGTACCTCCGCCACCACTTCGAAACTCAGCCCGCGCATGATCGCGCCTCCCGTCGGCAGACCGACCGCCTCCTTGCTCCCTGGCGTCGGCACCGGGTTTACAACCCCTCCGCCAACCCCCCGCTGTCGCGCTGACATCACCTGTGACGTCATAGTGACCGCCATGGAATTGACTCCGTACGTCGAGACGATGCGATCCCACCTGCTCACTGCCGCGGCTATGGGCGACGAGCAGACCCGCGAAACCGCGCGCCGGCTAGCGGACGCATTGGAACCTGGAGCTCGATTGGCGCTCACAAATGCCCTGAGCGCTTTCGCCGCCGAGGTGACCGCCGCCTGGGGTGCGGGCAGTGTCGAACTCCGGATGCGCGGCGGTGACCCGGAGGTCGTGGTCACCCCCGAGACCGTGGCCGCTCCTGCCCCCGACGGGTCCTTCGTGAATGTCGAGGCAGATGGCGAGGGCGCTGCGCGGGTGAGCCTGCGAATGCCCGAGTCGGTGAAGTCGGCTGCTGAGAGCCGCGCGAACGAATCAGCGCTGTCCCTCAACGCCTGGCTGACCCGCACCATCGCCGGTGCGCTCGCTCGAGCTGGGCAGCCACCTGGCCCACCCAATCCCCCAGCGCCGCCCGGCCGCCGACTCTCCGGGTATCACCGGTCCTAGACCGTTACCCCAAACCTCTGGAGCTTTGAAGATGACCGGATCCGCCGACCAGATCAATGCCACCACCTACCCGTTCACTACGCCCAACCCGCTCGATGTCACGATCCGCAACCAAGCGGGCAGCGTGGAGATCACGGCGGCCGAGGTCACCGAAACCACCGTCGAGCTCGTCCCGAACGACTCCGACGGAGCTGATCTCGCCGCGCGCACCCTTGTGGCATTCAGCCAGGACGCCGGCCAGTTGCGGATCGATGTCCCCGATCGCAAGAACCTGCGCCAGCCGCCGTTGGAGATCATCGTGACGCTGCCGTCGGGTTCCACCGTCAACGTCGACACGGCGACTGCTGACGTCCGAATGCGGGGCGTCTTCGAAGGCGTCAGCGTGAACACAGCCAGCGCGGACGTCTCCGTCTCACATGTGACCGGACGAGCAGAGGTGAACTCCGCAAGTGGCGATGTCCACCTCAACCGGGCCGAAGGGCCGGTACAGATCAGGACTGCCTCGGGTGATGTCCGCCTCGACCACAGCGCTGTCGCTGCCGCCGTACAGACCGCCTCCGGAGACGCCCTGCTGGGTCGGATCACCGGGGACTTAGCCGCCCGCTCCGCCTCCGGCGACGTGATCATCGCGACGGCCGGTGCCGTGTGCGGTACAAGCCAAGACGATGTCCGGCGACGTCGTGATCGGAGTCGCGCCAGGACTGCTGCTCTGGCTGGACGTGAACAGTCTCTCCGGTGACGTGAGCTCGCAGCTCGGGCCGGATGACTCGGTGGATCCCGACGACGAGGACTCCGACTCACCTCGTGAGCCCGATCTGCGGATCAGCGCATCGACGATGAGCGGCGACGTCGTCCTCCGTCGCGGCCGCTAGCGGACCGCGCACAACAGGGGCGCAGGTCTCCTCGACCGACTAGGACGCGGCCTGGCTGTTCCCCCGTTGGTGGCGCCACTTCCCGATCAGGTTGGGCAGCTCCCGCTCGAGGTAGGCGAAGAAGTCGAGCATTTCGGCTATCCGCATGTGCCCCAAGGATCCCGCGGGCAGTGCGTCGAGCCCTTCAGCGCCGGACTCAGCCAGCCGGCTCAACAAGCTCTCGCGATGCGCAAGTGACTCGTACCAGGCGTTGTCCGGAACGCGATAGTGCTGACTCCGCGATCCAGGCACAGCTTCCCGTTCGAGGAGATCGACCTGGACGAGGTAGCGCAGCGCCCCGGACATGGCTGCCGGGCTGGCATTCAGTCGCTGGGCGAGTTCGCCCGCGGTGACGGTGCGACCTTCAGCACACATGGTGGCGACCAGCACTCGCGCTGGCATGCGCGGGAAGCCGACATCGGTGAGGGCAAGCGCGAAGCGCTCGATGAAGCGTCGGGCCGAATCTGAGTCCGAATCCGAATCCGCACGTGCTCTGTCTGCCGCGGCCATCTCCACCTCCTGAATGTTTGCAACATAAGCTAATTCCTCACATTTCACAAATATGTGAAATCTGTGCTAGCTTCCCCGCATGAGTATTGAGAGGGGCCCGGCCATCGACGTCCGCGGCCTGAAGAAGTCCTTCGGTTCCTCGATGGCCCTTGATGGAGTCGACCTCTCCGTCCCCCATGGCCAGATTCATGGCTTCCTCGGCCCCAACGGTGCCGGGAAGTCCACCACCATCCGAGTCCTGCTGGGGCTCCTCCACGCCGACGAGGGCACGGCACAGGTGTTCGGCATGGACTCCTGGTCCCAGTCCGTCGACATCCATCGACGGCTCGCCTACGTCCCCGGCGACGTCAGCCTGTGGCCGACGCTGACCGGCGGCGAGGCGATCGACCTGTTGACCAGGCTGCGTGGGGTGCGCGAAGAGCCCCGGCGCCGGGACGCACTGCTCGAGCGTTTTCAGCTCGACCCGAGCAAGAAGATCAAGGCCTACTCCAAGGGCAACCGACAAAAAGTGGCTCTCGTTGCTGCCCTCACGACCGACGTGGAGCTCTACATCTTCGACGAGCCGACCTCGGGCCTGGACCCGTTGATGGAGGCAGTCTTCCGCGACTACGTCACCGAGATCCGGAGCCGTGGCGGCACGGTCTTGCTCTCCAGCCACATCCTTGCCGAGGTCGAGGCCCTGTGTGACCGGGTGAGCATCATCCGGCAGGGCAGGATCGTGGAGTCTGGGACGTTGACCGAGCTGCGACACCTGAGCCGGTCCGCGGTCGTCGTCACCACCGAACGTCCGCCGCCGGACCTGAGCGGTCTGCCCGGCGTACACAACGTCTCGGTTGACGGAACGACGCTCCGGTGCCACGTCGATGGCCCGGCCATGGGCGCGCTTCTGGCGGCGATCGTCCCGGCGGGCGTCACGTCCCTGACCGCCCACCCGCCAACGCTGGAGGAACTCTTCCTGCGGCACTACGGCGACACATTGCCGGCCGACGAGCCGGCGCAGGACCCGGCGTCCCCGACATGGTGGGCGCGGCGAAGTCATGAGCACCACCACCCTTCAGGCTGGCCGACCGCCGAGCCGGCTCCGGGCGGGCACGTCACTGACCGGGACCGGCTCGCTGGTCCGCCTTGCGCTGCGCAGGGATCGGCTCTGGGTGCTCCCGTGGCTGATCGGGACGGTCGCCCTCGTCGCCGTGTCCCGTGTCCAGCATCGCCGAGCTTTATCCCACTGCCGAACAACGGGCGGCGTACGGCACTACCGCTGCCGGCAACCCCGCCCTCATCGCCATGTCAGGGCGTGGGTACGACCTGTCCAGCCTGGGTGGGCTCACTGCCTGGCGGATCGGCCTGTTCGCCGCAGTCGTCGCCGCACTGATGAACATCTTCCTCGTCACTCGGCACACCCGAGCCGATGAGGAGGCCGGCCGTACCGAACTCCTCGGTTCTGCCATTGTCGGTCGACGCGCGCCGTTGTCGGCCGCCCTCATCGTGGCCGGCTTGGCGAACCTCGCTCTGATCCTGCTCCTGACCGCTTCCATGGTCTCGAATGGTTTGCCGGTCAGCGGTTCGCTCGCTCTGTCGTTGAGCATCGGCTTGGCCGGCGCCGCCTTCGCGGGCATTGCCGCCGTCATCGCCCGATGCGCGACAACCAGCCGGGGCGCGAATGGCGCCGCGAGCGCGATCCTGGGGCTCTTCTTCCTGATCCGCGCGGCGGGCGATCTCGCGGACAACGGACTCGGCTGGCTGTCCCGCTGGGATGGGTGACCCGGCTGCGCCCCTTCGCCGGCGAGCTCTGGTGGGTGCTGGGCCTCTTCGCTGCGCTCATCGTGCTGACTGCGGCCCTCTCCTTCGTGCTGGCCCAACGCCGCGAGACGGGGCCGGCTTGCTACCGCCCCGGCCCGGACGTGGCACGGCGGCCGGTTGGCTGGCCGGACCGATCGGCCTTGCCTGGCGGCTGCAACGCGGGTCGCTGCTCGGTTGGTGCCTGGCCTTCGTCGTGATGGGCGCCGCCTACGGAGCGCTGGCCAAGGACGTGGCCGCGATCGTCGGCGACAGTCCCGCGCTGGTCGACATCCTGCAGCGCTTGGGTGGCGCTGACGGGATCGTCGATGCCTACCTGACGACGACCTTCGGACTCGTGGGCATGCTCGCCTCGGGCTACGTCATCGCATCAGTCCTGCGCTTGCGCCAGGAGGAGACCAGCGGCTACGCCGAGGTCCTCCTGTCCTCTCCGCTCGCCCGTATCCGTTGGGCCAGTGGCCATACCGTTGTCGCCTGTACGGGGGCGGTGGCGATGCTGGCGATCAGCGGAGCGAGCACCGGGCTCGTCCACGGCCTGCGTTCCGGCGACGTCGGCGGGCAACTCGGCCGGCTGACCCTCGCGGCGCTGGCCCAAGTTCCGGCGGTATGGCTCGTCGGCGCTGTGACCGTGCTGCTGGTGGGGTGGCTGCCCCGCGCCGCCTCGGCAGCCTGGGGTGTGTTGGTCGCATGTGTCGTGCTCGGGCAGTTCGGTGCGTTGTTGTCGCTGCCGCAAGCGCTGATCGATGTCTCTCCGTTCGCGCATGTGCCCGCCATCGGTAGCGTCACGGCCGGGCCGCTTGCGCTGCTGACCGCCATCGCTGTGCTGTTCGCCGGCGCGGGCATGGTCGGCCTGCGCCGGCGCGACATCGGGTGACCAGTGGACCAACTCGTGCTGTTTGCTTCGGCAGCCCATCTCCGGCTGCTGGACGCCGGCCACGATGATGTCGAACACGTACGACTGTGGATGGATGCGCCCCGCGCTTAGGCCCGCGGCAGCGCACCGTAGGGCCGACCTAGGCTTTGACGCGTGGCTGATGTCGACGTACGCCCCGCCCGCCCTGACGAGGCCGGTGAGGTCGCCCGAATCCAACGCATGAGCTGGGCTCGCGCGGGAAGCTCGGTCATCCCCACCACCGTCCTGGACCGACTCGTCGCTGACGAGGTCGTGTCCCGGTGGGCCGCGACGATCCAGGCGCCACCGACACCGGCGCATCACGTGCTCGTCGCTCGCGAACGGGACACCATCGTCGGCATGGTTGCCTTCGGCCCCGCCGATGAGTCCGACGCGGCCCTGGAGAGAGACGCCGACGAACCGGCAGCCAGTGCGGCCGACCACGTGCCGGTCGCCGAGATTGCGACCATGCTGGTCGAGCCACGCTACGGCCGGCGCGGGCACGGAAGTCGGCTGCTGGCCGCGACGGTCGACATCGCCCGGGCAGATGGGGTCGGTGCACTGATCACGTGGGTGCCGGAGAACGACGTCAGCGCCCGGACATTCTTCGGTTCCGCGGGCTGGGCCGAGGCAGGCTGGATCCGAACCCTCGACGCTGATGGGACTCCCCTGCGCGAAGTCTGCTTGCACACCTCCATCCTGGAATCCGATCCCATGGCAGCTGCCCCGGGGGCGGAGCGGGTATGACGTTCACGGGCTTTCCCGAACGTGCTTTGGTCTTCTACGAGGGTCTCGAGGCCGACAACTCCAAGACCTACTGGACCGACCATCGTGCGGTCTACGACGACTGCGTGAAGGCACCGATGGAAGCCCTGCTCGCCGAGATCAGCGCCGAGTTCGGCGAAGCCAAGTTCTTCCGTCCGTACCGGGATGTCCGTTTTGCCAAGGACAAGACGCCGTACAAGACGCACGCGGCAGCCGTCGTCCATGGAGATGGCGGCGGCGGACTCTATGTCCAGTTGTCAGCAAGCGGGCTGTTGCTCGGCGGCGGTGCCTGGCACCTGGAGTCAGCAGAGGTGCAGCGAATGCGCGCGGCGATCGCCGACGAGCACCTCGGTCCGGCCTTGGCGCAACTGTTGAGCGCGCTGCGCAAGAGTGGCTGGACCGTCAGCGGCAACCCGGTCAAGACCCGCCCGCCTGGCTACGACAAGGACCATCCGCGGCTGGAGTTGCTGCGATTCCGGGCGCTGAGTGCACACCGCGACTTTGGCGACCAACCGTGGCTGGCGACGCGAGATGCGCTGCGGCACGTACGCCGCGGCTGGCGCCGGTTGGCGCCGCTCAACGAGTGGATCGCCACCCACCTGGGAGGCGCTTCCGCGCCGAGGCGCTGATGGGAGCTCAGTCCTCCAACAGGGGGTCGAGGCCCACCGTCAGCCCGGGGTGGTGCGCGACATTGCGTACGGCCAGCAGGACGCCGGGCATGAACGAGTTCCGGTTGAGCGTGTCGTGCCGGATCGTCAGGGTCTCCCCCTCGGTACCGAACAGGATCTGCTGGTGGGCAAGCAGCCCAGACATCCGCACCGAGTGGATGCGGACGCCGTCCACGTCCACGCCCCGCGCGCCGAGGTCGGCTTCACGGGTGGCGTCGAGCATGGCCGGCAATCCGGCGTTTCGCCGGGTCTCCGCAATCAGTTGCGCGGTCCGGAAGGAGGTTCCGCTGGGCGCGTCGATCTTTTGCGGATGATGCATCTCAATGACTTCGGCAGAGTCGAAGTACCGGGCCGCGAGGGCGGCGAAGCGCATGGACAGGACCGCACCGATGGCGAAGTTCGGGGCGATCAGAACGGCGAGCTCGGGCTTGGGTTCCAGCCAACTGCGCACTGTCTCGATCTTCTCGTCATCGAAACCCGAGGTTCCGACGACGCAGTGGATGTTCTGGTCGATGCAGAACCGAATGTTGTCCATCACCACATCGGGACCGGTGAAGTCGACCACGACGTCCGCGCCCGCGTCGGAGACGTTGAAGAGCCAGTCGCCCGCGTCGACGTTGGCCACCAGTTCGAGATCGGGGGCTTCGTCGACAGCTTGGCAGACCTGGGCTCCCATGCGTCCGCGTCCGCCGAGGACGCCGACTCGGATCAGCTCCCCCAACGGCTCGCTCATAGCCAGCGGGTCAATCCTGGACTCGTCGGTGCTCATTGGCTGCACCATAGTCGGGTGACAACTTCACCGACCGTGCTGCTCGCGCCGGACAAGTTCAAAGGTTGTCTCACTGCGACCGACATCTGCGCCGAACTGCGACGCGGCCTCACCGCCGGACCCCGCCAGATCGAGGTTGTGCTCCGTCCGATCGCCGACGGCGGGGACGGCACTCTCGAGGCGGCCCTGGTCGCGGGCTTCCAGTCCCGCGTCGTCGAGGCGGCCGATGCGCTCGGCCGGCCGGTTTCGAGGAGGATCGGAGTCCGGGCGGAAACCGCGCTGATCGAACTGGCAGAGGTCTGCGGGCTGGCGCAGCTACCCGTCGACGCGCTGCGTCCGATGGAGGCCACCAGCCACGGCGTGGGGCTGGCGGTGAAGGCAGCGATCGGACTGGGCTACCGCGAACTCGTGATCGGTCTCGGCGGTAGTGCCTCAACCGACGGCGGGATGGGCGCGGCGGCCGCACTCGGGGCACGCATCGTTGATGCCGCCGGCAAGCCCGTCGGCATGTGCGGGGATGGACTGGCAGACGTGTCCGCCGTGGACTTCGGGCCGATGCGCGAGTTACTGGACGGTGTCTCGATCGTGCTGGCCACGGATGTCACCTCACCCCTGGTCGGCAAATCCGGCGCGGCGGCGGTGTTCGCCCCACAGAAGGGTGCCAGCGAGGAGCAGGTCCAGCTCCTCGAAGCGGGCCTACGGCACTGGGCAGTGGCCATTCACGCCTCCACTGGAAGCGATGTCAGCAACGTGCCTGGGGGTGGTGCAGCGGGTGGTTTCGCTGTCCCGTTCCTCGCCACGGGCACGGCGAGCGTGGTCTCCGGTGCCGAATTCATCCTGGAACTCACCGGTGCCCGGTCGGCCATCGAATCTGCCGACCTCGTGATCACCGGTGAGGGGCGATGGGACAAGCAGACCAACACCGGCAAGGCGCCATTTGCCGTCGTGCAGGCAGCCCGCGCTGCGGCCACACCGGTGATTGCGGTCGCGGGAAGCTTCTCCGCTGACGCGGACCTCGCCGGCACCGTCGCCAGCTACTCGCTCAGCGAGCTCGCCGGCCCCGACCGCGACCCGTTCCGGGACGCGCGAACGCTGTTACGCGAGATCGGCGGTCAGATTGCTCGGAAGTGGGACGACGAACCCTAGGCCGCGACAACGGAGCCAAAGTCGTGGTCGGCGAATGGGCCGACCACTGACAGACACAGCGGGCCGGCGAGCACCTCAGCGGCAATCTCGCTGACCTCTTGGACGGTGACCGCGGCGAGATCGTCGAGCACCTGCGGAACGCTGCGGTACTCGCCGAAGCTGAGTTCGGACTTGGCGATCCGGCTCATTCTGGATCCGGTGTCCTCCATACCCAGCACCATGCCGCCACGCAGTTGACCCTTCGCCCGATCGACTTCCTCCGGCGACAAACCCTTCGCGGCAACCCGGTCGAGCTCCTCGCGGATCAGGCCGAGGACCTCGTCCACGTTACGCGGAGCACAGCCGGCATAGACGTTGTAGGACCCCACGCCGGCGTAGTGCGAGACCGAGGAACCGACGCTGTAGGCCAAGCCGCGCTTTTCGCGGATTTCTTGGAACAGTCGGGAACTCATGCCTCCGCCGAGGCCGGTATTGAGCACGCTCAGCGCGTACCTGCGCTCGTCATGGCGCCCGGGTGTGAACCCACCCAGCAGGATGTGCGCCTGCTCGGTCGGGCGGTCGATCAGCGCGATCCCCTGCGCCGGCGATGACCAGCCCTCGTCGTCGGCACGAATCGGGTCCGGGTCAATGTCAGCGTTCAGCTGATCGGCAAAAGCCTTGCGCACCAGGCGGAGTACGTCGGCGTGATCGACCGCCCCCGCCGCGGCGACGACCATCGACTGCGGTTGGTAGCGCCGTCGGTAGTAACCCGCAATCTGCGTTCGGGTCAGATCCGTGATCGACTGAGTCGTGCCCAGAACTGGTCGGCCGAGCGGGGTGTCCCCGAACAGTGCCTCGCTGAACAGGTCGTAGACGGCATCGCCCGGCTCGTCATCTCGCATGGCGATCTCTTCATGAATGACACCGCGCTCGTTCTCGACGTCAGTACTCCGCACGATGGCGCTGGTGACGAGGTCACCGACGACGTCGACGGCAAGAGGGAGATCGCTGGCTAGCACGGTCGCGTAGTAGCAAGTGTGTTCCTTCGCGGTGAACGCGTTCAGCTCACCACCCACGGCATCCAGTTCAGATGCGATCTGCAGCGCGCTGCGCCGGCGTGTTCCCTTGAACAACAGATGTTCGAGGTAGTGCGAGGCACCGGCCAATCTCGGTGTCTCGTCCCGGGATCCGACGTTGACCCAGATGCCCAGCGACGCGGACAGCATCGAGGGCATCGACTCGGTGATCACTCGCAGCCCACCCGGCAGGACCGTCCGGCGGACGATGCCGCCGGACGAGTCCTGGTCGAGCGTGCGAGTGCTGGCGCGACGGTGCTTGATGGCAGCCACGCGGTTCCCGGCCTCTCGGTGCGCTGTCAGACGCTCGCGGGCGCTGTTGTGTCCGACGGCTGCGACTCAGCCGCACCGTTGCTGCTGGCGCTGTTGGCATCGCCGGCGTTGTCCGCGACCGGCCCGAGGCTGATCTTGCCGCGGGCGTCGATCTCGAGGATCTCGACCTGCAGCTTGTCCCCAACGCTGACGACGTCCTCGACCTTGCCGATCCGCTTGCCGCCACCGAGCTTGCTGATATGGACCAGACCGTCCCGGCCGGGCAGCAGCGAGACGAAGGCGCCGAAGGTGGTGGTCTTGACGACGGTTCCGAGGAACCGCTCCCCCACCTTGGGCATCTGCGGGTTGGCGATGGCGTTGATCCGGTCGACCGCGGCCTGAGCTGACGGGCCATCGGTGGCGCCGACGTAGATCGTGCCGTCGTCCTCGATGGTGATGTCCGCGCCGGTCTCGTCCTGGATGGCGTTGATCATCTGGCCCTTTGGCCCGATGACCGCACCGATCTTGTCGACCGGGATCTTGACGCTCGTGACGCGCGGTGCGTACGGGCTCATCTCGTCCGGGCCGTCGATCGCCTCGTTCATGACGTCGAGGATGTGCAGCCGGGCCGCCTTCGCCTGGGTCAGCGCACCGGCAAGGACATCGGACGGGATTCCATTGAGCTTGGTGTCCAACTGGAGCGCGGTCACGAAGTCCTTGGTGCCGGCGACCTTGAAGTCCATGTCGCCGAACGCGTCCTCGGCGCCGAGGATGTCGGTCAGCGCCACGTACTCGGTCTTGCCGTCCACCTCATCGGAGACGAGGCCCATCGCAATGCCCGCGACCGAAGCGCGCAACGGCACCCCCGCGTTGAGCAGGGACATGGTCGAGGCGCAGACCGAACCCATCGAGGTGGAACCGTTGGAGCCCAACGCCTCGGAGACCTGACGGATCGCGTACGGGAACTCCTCACGGGTCGGCAGAACCGGCAGCAGTGCCCGCTCGGCCAGCGCGCCGTGTCCGATCTCACGGCGCTTGGGCGAACCCACGCGGCCGGTCTCACCGGTGGAGTACGGCGGGAAGTTGTAGTTGTGCATGTAGCGCTTGCGGTTTTCCGGGTTGAGTGTGTCGACCATCTGCTCCATGCGCAGCATGTTGAGCGTCGTGACACCCAGGATCTGGGTCTCGCCGCGCTCGAATAGGGCCGAGCCATGCACCCGTGGGAGCACCTCGACCTCAGCGGTCAGCGGGCGGATGTCGGAGAGGCCGCGACCGTCGATGCGGACCTTGTCGCGCAGGATCCGCTGGCGGACCACCTTCTTGGTGACCGCCCGGACCGCTGCGGAGATCTCCTTCTCGCGGCCCTCGAACTGCTCGGCGAGCTTGGCCTTGGTGTCTTCCTTGATCCGATCGGTCTCGGCTTCGCGCTCGCCCTTGTCGGCGATCTGTTGAGCGGCCGAAAGGGCACTTCCGGCGTAGGCCTCAACCGCCTCGTAGACGTCGTCGGTGTAGTCCAGGAAGCGCGGGAACTCAGCGGTCGGCTTGGCCGCGTTAGCGGCCAGCGCGGACTGTGCTTCACACAGAACCTTGATGAACGGCTTGGCGGCTTCGAGACCCTGGGAAACGATGTCCTCGGTCGGCGCGTTTGCCCCGCCGGCGACGAGTTCGATCGTCCTGGTGGTGGCTTCGGCCTCGACCATCATGATCGCGACATCTGTTTCTCCACCCTCTGGGCCCTGCAGGACCCGGCCGGCGACCACCATGTCGAACACTGCGGTCTCAAGTTCGGAGTGACCCGGAAAGGCCACCCACTGGCCTTCGATGAGGGCAACCCGCACCGCTCCGACCGGACCGGAGAACGGCAGACCGGACAGCTGGGTGGACGCAGAGGCCGCGTTGATGGCCAGGACGTCGTAGAGATGGTCGGCGTCCAACGCCATGACGGTGATGACCACCTGCACCTCGTTGCGCAGGCCCTTGGCGAAGGTCGGACGCAGCGGGCGGTCGATCAGCCGGCAGGTGAGGATCGCGTCCTCACTCGGACGGCCTTCCCGGCGGAAGAACGAACCAGGGATCCGGCCCGCGGCATACATCCGCTCCTCGACGTCCACTGTCAGTGGGAAGAAGTCGAGGTGTTCCTTGGGTGACTTGCTCGCCGTAGTGGCTGAGAGCAAGAAGGTGTCGCCGAGGGTGGCAACTACTGAACCGGCTGCCTGGCGGGCCAGCCGGCCGGTCTCGAAGCTGACCTCACGGGTGCCGAATTTGCCGTTGTCGATGACTGCGGTTGCGGTGTACACGCCCTCGTCGGGCGAATCTTGCGAAAGTGCGGACATGTGGTCCTCTCGTACATCACACCGAGGCGGCGGAGAGACGAGCTCGGGACCAAGGTTGCGATCCGGTCTTCGATCGAAGCCCTCGGGCGGGATAACCACACTCCCGGGAGCCACTACCGAGGACCGGTTTCGAGCCGGTCCCCTCATCCGCCACGCCGTCGTCGGCATGGAAGACCGTACGGCGGATGCCATACGGGGGTGGTGCTTAGCGGCTGGGATTTCTAACGACGCAAGCCGAGACGCTCGATGAGCGACCGGTATCGGTCGATGTCGATCTTCGCCAAGTAGTTGAGCAGCCGGCGGCGGCGCCCGACGAGCAGGAGCAGGCCGCGGCGGCTGTGGTGATCGTGCTTGTGGAATTTGAGGTGTTCGGTCAGATCCCGAATGCGCTGGGTGAGCATCGCGACCTGCACTTCGGGCGAGCCGGTGTCGTTCTCGACAGTCCCGTACTCGGTGCTGATGTCTTTCTTTACTGTTGTGGACAGACCCATATTTTGTTTCTCCTTCACAGGTCGCGTGCCGCCCTCGGTCTGACTCACGAGTGGCTGAATTGAACACGCTGGCGCACGCCGAAGTTCGGCGTGACAACTCAGAGTATCAGTTCGCTGCTCAACGCTCGCTCGCGGCAAGGATGTCTCGGGTCCTGGCCACGTCGTCGGCCATCGCGGCAATCAAGTCCTCGACCTTGTCAAAGCGTTCCATGCCCCGCAGCCTGGTCACGAATTCGACGGCCACATGCTCGCCGTAGAGGTCATCGGAGAAGTCCAGGACAAACGCCTCGACCCGGCGCTGGACCCCGGAGAACGTGGGATTGGTACCCACCGAGATCGCCGCAGGCAACGGCTTGCCATCCCGGATCAGCCAGCCGGCGTAGACGCCGTCGGCGGGAATCGCCGTGTGCACGGGGCACTCGATGTTTGCGGTGGGATAGCCCAGGTCCCGTCCTCTGCGCTCGCCGCGTACGACGATGCCTTCGACCCGGTGCGCCCGGCCCAGCGCAGCGGCGGCAGCGGCCATGTCGCCAGCCCCCACGCAGGCGCGAATGTAGGTGGACGACAGGGGGACCTCACCGGCCCGTTGGATCCCGACCACCTCGGTCTGGAAACCGAAGCGCTCGCCGAGTTCGCGCAGGGTCTCGACCGTGCCCAGCGCCTTGTGCCCGAACCGAAAATTTTCGCCGACCACGACGGTGGCGGCATGCAGGCCCGCCACAAGCGTGGAGTGTACGAATTCATCGGGCTGCAACCGGCTGAACTCGAGCGTGAACGGGATGACGCACAACGCGTCCACGCCGAGACCGGCCATGAGTTCGGCCTTGCGGCTGACTGACGTCAGGATCGGGGGGTGCGTTCCGGGGCGGACGACTTCGCTCGGATGCGGATCGAAGGTCACCGCCACCGAGGAGAGACCACGTGTGTGCGCCCGGTTGACCGCGGCTGCCAAGAGGTGCTGATGGCCACGGTGCACCCCGTCGTACATCCCGATGGTGACCACAGATCGCCCCCACCCACTGGGGGTCCGCTCGGCGCCGCGCCAGGTTTTCACGGCGACCAGCAGCTCCGTAGCGAGCGGGCAGACAGGTCCGAGGCGGCGTGATCGTGCATCGTGGTCGCTAGCCGATCCGGTGGATCCAGCCGCGCCGGTCTTCGACGCTGCCGTGTTGGATGGCGAGTAGTTCCTCGCGCAGTGCCTGCGTGATCGGTCCGGGCTCGCCGTCGGCGATCGTGAAGTCCCCGCCTTTGCTGCGCACCTTGCCGATCGGTGTGATCACGGCCGCGGTCCCGCAGGCGAAGACTTCGGTCAATGACCCGTCAGCCGCGCGCGAGCGCCATTCGTCGACGGTGATCCGGCGCTCGGAGACCTCATACCCATGGTCGCGGGCGAGCACGATCACCGACTCCCTGGTGATCCCGGCCAGCAAGGTGCCGGTGAGTTCGGGAGTGGCAAGTTCGACTCGCTCGCCGTCCCGTACGACGAAGAACAGGTTCATGCCCCCCATCTCCTCCACCGTGGTGCGACCGACCGCGTCGAGCCAGACGACCTGATCGCAACCCTCGGCCGCCGCCTGCTCCTGGGCGAGCAGACTCGCTGCGTAGTTGCCGCCCGTCTTGGCCGCACCGGTGCCACCGGGGGCGGCGCGGACGAAATCCTCCGACAGCCACACCGTCACCGGCTTCACCCCCTGCGGGAAGTACGGACCCGACGGCGAGGCGATGAACAGACAGAGGTATTCGTGGGCCGGTCGCACGCCGAGGAATGCCTCGGTGGCGAACATGAACGGGCGCAGGTACAGGCTCCGGTCGCCACCGGAGGGCACCCAAGTTCGATCGATGGTCACGAGCGCGTCGATGGCGGCGACAAAGGCATCCTGCGGCAGCGCGGGCATGGCCAGCCGCTCCGCAGAGCGCCGGAAACGGGCGGCGTTGGAGTCTGGTCGGAAAACCGCGAGCCCGCCGTCGTCGAGATTGAACGCCTTCAGGCCCTCGAAAATCGTTTGCGAGTAGTGCAGCACTGCCGCACTCGGGTGCAGCTGCAACTGCGTGAACGGGCCCAGGACCGCGTCGTGCCAACCCTCGTCACGCGTCCACGTGATAGAGAGCATGTGATCGGTGAAGAACCGCCCGAATCCGGGGTCGGCAAGGATCTCGGCCCGACGTACCGCGTCCACGGGACTGGCCGACGGCACAACCTGCAGCGGCAAGTCGGCGGAGAGCTGAGTCGGACGGGCCAGGATGTCGGTCACGGGAGCCTTCTTGGTTGAGAGGTTCGTGGGTTGGCTGGATGGTTGGGCTGCTGCAAGGTTAACGCTGGTTCGCTGACCCGGTGTCGCGCGAGTGGGTGTGCATCCGGTCCGCGGCACTTTTCGCCATTGTCGGCCGATCAGGTGAAGCCGACGACCGCGCGAGCTTGTCCGTCGAGGTCTTCGACGAGGGCGACCGCGCTCCCTGCTGGGTCGAACACACCGTAAACCCCGGCCAGTCCCTGCGCCCGCACCCGCTGGCCGTATCCGAGCGCACGGGCAGTCTCGGCATCCACAGTCAGGCTCGGCAGCGTCTGCCGGATGGCGGCGGGCAGGTCGAGGGTGATCGGCCGCGGGCCCAGCTCCTCCAGGGTGCGAGCTTGCTCGATGGAGAACCGCCCCACCCGGGTACGGCGCAGCGCAGTGAGATGGCCGCCGACGCCCAGTCCCGCCCCCAGGTCTCGGGCCAAGGCGCGGATGTAGGTGCCACTTGTGCAGACGACGGTGACGTCCAGGTCGATCGTGTCCGCGGTCGGGCGGCGGAGCTCACACAGGTCCAGTTCGGAGACGGTGACGGCGCGGGGTTTGAGCGTGACCTCCTCCCCAGCGCGCACCCGGGAGTACGCGCGGCGACCGGCGACCTTGACCGCACTCACCGACGAGGGCACCTGCTCGAGGTCCCCGGTCAGGCTCTGTAGCCCGGCCCGAATGGCGGCCTCGTCGATGCCGGCCGTGCTTGTCGATGCGATCGCTTCACCCTCCGCGTCGTCGGTGACCGTGCTGACCCCCAATCGGATCGTCGCTGTGTAGGCCTTGTCATGCCCGGACACATAGCCGAGCAGGCGGGTGGCGCGGCCCAGTCCGACGACAAGGACACCGGTGGCCATCGGATCCAGCGTCCCGGCATGGCCGACCTTGCGGGTGTCTGCCAAGCGCCTCATCCGGGCGACCACGTCATGCGAAGTGAGGCCCTGCGGCTTGTCGACGATGGTGAGCCCATCGGGGCCGGCGGAGGTCACGAGCACTGATTCTCCCTGACCCGGCACCATGGCATCCGTGACTGAGGATCTGCCCAGCCGGAATGCGCCCAGCCCCGACGGCCCGAGCCGGGACGCCACGCTCGATCTCGGGTTCGCCCGGCTCGACATAGACCGGGCCGAGCGCACCGGCCTGCCCGAGATCGTGTACGCCGAGGGGAAGACCCCGGATCAGGTGGTGGACTGCCTGGCCGGACTGGTGGACTCCGGCCAGGTCGCCTTGGCCACCCGAGTCAACGCCGACGTCGCGGGCAGGATTCGGCTCCGTTGGCCAGATGCCGACATCGATCCGCTGGGGCGCTGCGCCCGGATCGGTCCCGTCGCCGCACAGGTCGGCCGGGCGGTGGTGGTATCCGCCGGCACGTCCGATGCCGCCGTGGCAGCCGAGGCCGCCTTCGTTTGCACGGCCCTCGGAGTTGCGGTGACGCGGATCGAGGACGTGGGTGTGGCCGGTCTGCATCGGCTCCTCGCGGTGCGGGCGAGGCTCGAGGCCGCAGATGTGGTCATCGTGGTCGCGGGCATGGACGGCGCGCTGGCCAGCGCCGTCGGCGGACTCATCTCGACCCCGGTCGTCGCGGTCCCCACCAGCGTCGGGTACGGCGCTGCCTTCGAGGGCCTTGCCGCGCTCTTGACGATGCTCAACTCGTGCGCGCCGGGCATCGTCGTCACGAACATCGACAACGGCTTTGGTGCAGCAGCCTTCGCGGTCAAGGTGCTGCGGCGAAGCCGCCCGGATTTCGTCGACTGACGCGAGCCTTCACATGCCAAGCGGCCCGCCACGCTGGCCGGGGTGTGGACGCCGACAAAATGTCGGTGGTCGGCGAGAGGATGCCCCGGTCGAAGAACATCCCGGGCGCGAGAGGGGAACTCTGTGAGTGTGCGGTGGTATTCGGTCGTCGTGGACTGTGCGGATGTGGCGGCCCAAGTCCGCTGGTGGGGCGAGGCCCTGGGCTGGCAGCTCGTCTACGAAGCTGCCGACGAGGCGGTGATCGTCCCGCCGCATGCGCTGACCAAAGCCGACAGCATTCCGGTGGAGGAACACGGTCCGGGGCTGGTGTTCGTCTCGGTTCCGGAGGGCAAGGAGATCAAGAACCGCCTGCACCTGGATCTCGCACCGCGGGCACACGACGACCAGGCTGTCGAAGTCGCGCGGCTGGAGTCTCTTGGCGCCAAGCGCGTTCAGGTCGGGCAGCCGACCGATGCCGGCTTCATCGTCATGGCCGATCCCGAGGGCAACGAGTTCTGCGTGCTCAGTCCACGCGACTGACCGAGCAGTTCGAGTTCAGCGGAAGCGGTCGGGGTCGGGAAGCAATTCGTTCATCGCTCCGGAGCGGAACCCAGCGGGATCCAGTTCGACCCGATCAAATCCGACGACCTCGGCCAACAGGTCAGGCCGCGCGGCGAGGGTGGCGGTCAGCGAGGCGTCGACCTCGACCCGCGCGGTGTCGCCGAGATCGCGCACTCGGAGATCGCGGGAGTGCAGTCCTGCCGCGTGCAGGGCAGATCGAAGTCCGCGCTCGGCTCGGTCGACCCTGGCCAAGCGATGAGGCGTGATCTCAATGCCGAAGGCGATTCGGCTCGAGAGACACGCGGCGGCGGGCTTGTCCCACAGCGGCAGTGACCACTGGCGCGCAATCGTTCGTACGTCGTCCTTGGTCAGTCCCGCGTCGGCCAACGGACGGATCGCGCCGCGCTCGGCGGCGGCGCGGATGCCCGGCCGGAAGCCGGCCCGGAGGTCGTCGGCGTTGGTGCCGGTCGCTACCCGCGGCAGCCCGAATTCGGCGGCTAACGGCAGGAGGACATCGAGGAGTTCGGCTTTGCAGAAGTAGCAGCGGTCCCCGTCGTTTGCCCGGTAGCCCGGACGGGACAGCTCGTCCGTGCTCGGCGTCACATGCGCAACGCCGAGCGCATGAGCGAATTCCGCGGCGGCTGCCAACTCCTCGGCCGGCAGGCTTCCCGAGACCGCCGTGGCGGCAATGACCCGGGCCGCCCCCAGAGCACGAACAGCCGCTGCGAGCACGACTCCCGAATCGACACCGCCCGAGAACGCGACGACCACGCCACCGGAGTCGCGCAGCAGTCCGAGCAGGCGTTCAGCGGTTTCGGGGGGCGAGGTCAGCGGCTCGGGCACCGCGCCACTGTGACACAGGACCTCAGGTGGACATCCGGGCTGACCCCAGCGCCCAGGCTTCCCCTCGTACGCGCCAACACATGCCGATGAGTCGGATCACGATGAATGCGGTGAGCCCGAACCAGATTCCGGGCAGCCCCCACCCGAGCGGAATACTCAGCAGGACCAACGGGAGGAAGCCGAGCACACCGGCGGCGATCGTCAGAGTCCGCAGGAAGCCCACGTCTCCTGCGCCCATCAGAACCCCGTCCAGCGCGAACACCAGCCCGCCCATGGGCTGCATCACGACAAACCACCACCACACATGTCGAGCCTGGTCCAGCACGGCACCGTCGGAACTGAACAACGACACGATGGGGTCCCGGCCCAGCAGCAACACCAGACCGACCAGCGTGCCGGTCGCCAGCCCGTACCGCGCGACCCGCCAGGCCGTCGCCCGTGCCTCGGAGACTCGCCCGGCGCCGAGGCTCGCCCCCACCAGGGATTGCGCTGCGATGGCGAAACTGTCCAGGACCAGTGCAAGGAAGAACCACAGTTGCAAAGCGATCTGGTGTCCGGCGATCTGGGCGGTGCCCATTCGCGCTGCCACTGCCGCGGCGGTGAGAAACGACCCTTGCAGCACGAACGTGCGGATCGCCAAATCGCGTCCGACAAGCAATTGCGCACGCAGGATCGTTGGCTGGAGTCGGCGGTTCTGCGTATCGCGCAGGAGAGCGGCGACGAACAGGGCCGCACCGATCGCCTGACCGATGACGTTGGCGAGTGCTGAGCCGGCCAAGCCCAGATCGAGGGGGTACACCAGGATCGGGCACAGCACCGCACTCGTCGCGTTTGCCAGCAAGGCGTATCGCAGCGGCCGCCGGGTTTCTTGGACGCCGCGCATCCAACCGTTGCCGGCAAGCGTGAGCAGGACCAGCGGGGCGCCGAGGCTGGCGATGCGCAGCCATTGCTCTGCTCCTGCGGCAACCGGACCCGCTCCCCCGGCCAGCGCCCGGGTGATCGGACCGGCAAAGACCTGAAAGGCGACGAGCATGACCAACCCGATGCCCAGCGCAAGGTAGCTGGCTTGTACACCCTCGCTGCGAGCTCCGACCGGATCTCCGGCGCCGTAACGACGGGCAGCCCTTCCGGTGGTGCCATATGCAAGGAAGTTGAACTGGAATGCGGTGACCGTCAGCGCACCGCCGCCCAGAGCCAGAGCCGCCAGCGCCGTCCCACCCAGATGTCCGACCACTGCCGTATCGACCAGCAGGTAGAGCGGCTCTGCGGCGAGGACCACCAGCGCCGGGGCCGCTAGGGCGAGTACGCCGCGTTGAGCGGACATCGGCTGGTCAGCTGACGGTGTCGAACCGAGTGAAGGACGCCTTGGGCCAATAGGTCTGATACACGGCGTCCTTCACTCAGGTTGGTCGGCAGGTCGATCGGCCGGGTCCTCGTCGACCTCATCGAGCTCATCCCGCTCCTCGACGCGCGGTTGCCGGTACGGATCGGGTTCGCCCGCGTAGGCGGCACCGTTGCGCTTGGCGGCCACCTCGGCGTCGATCTCGCGGGCCCGAGCCAGCGCGTCTTCGATGTCCTGCGCAGTCTTCGGCACGGCATCGCTGACAAACGTCAACGTCGGAACGAACTTGACTCCGGTCTGTTTGCCCACCGCGCTGCGCAGGACGCCGCGGGCGCTCTCCAGCGCAATGGCAGACCCGGTGACCTCTGCGTCACTGCCGTACACGGTGTAGTAGACGCTTGCCTCGCGCAGGTCGCCGGTGACCTTGGCGTCGGTGATCGTGACCATTCCCAGCCGCGGATCCTTGACCTGATGCTCCAGGGTCGACGCGACGATCTCTCGGATGCGTACTGCTAGTCGGCGGGCTCGGGCCGCATCAGCCATCGGAGGGCTCCTTAGCTTCGTGCTGGGTCGGTGTGCTGCCGGTCGGGTCGTCGGTGTGCGCTAACAGCTGTCGTCGTACGGAGAGCAGCACGACTTCAGGGCGTCCGGCGACGAAGCGCTCGCATGCGTCGATCACCTCGCCGACCTGTCCGGCGGTCGAGGCAACCGCAGCGACCCCGATCTCGGTCCGCCGGTACAAGTCGTTGGCACCGACCTCGGCCGCCGCCACGTCGTAGCGGCGACGGAGCTCGGCCACGATCGGCCGAACGAGGGAACGTTTGGCCTTGAGCGAGGCGACATCACCGAGCTGGATGTCGCACCACATCGTCGCGGTGAACACCGCCAGAACCTGCCCTTCTGTGCGGCTACTCGCGCGGCTTCTCGCGAAGCTCGAAGGTGGCAATGACGTCGTCGACCTTGATGTCGTTGAACGAGCCGAGACCGATTCCGCACTCGAAGCCCTCCCGGACCTCGGTCGCGTCGTCCTTGAACCGGCGCAGCGACTCCACGGTCAGATTGTCGGCGACCACGTTGCCGTCCCGGATCAGCCGTGCCTTGCTGTTGCGCACGATCGTTCCGGAACGCACCAGAGACCCGGCGACGTTGCCGATCCGGGGTACCCGGAAGACTTCGCGGACTTCGGCGGTACCGAGCTGGACCTCTTCGAACTCCGGCTTGAGCATCCCCTTGAGGGCTGCCTCTATCTCGTCGATCGCCTGATAGATGACCGAGTAGTAGCGGATGTCGATGCCTTCACGGGCAGCCAGTTCGGTTGCCTTGCCCTCGGCCCGGACGTTGAAGCCGAGCACGATGACGTTGTCGGCGATCGCGAGGTTGATGTCGCCCTCGGTGATCGCACCAACGCCGCGGTGGATGACCCGCAGCGAGATGTCCTCACCGACCGGGATCTTGAGCAACGCATCTTCCAGCGCCTCGACGGTTCCGGAGTTGTCGCCCTTGATGATCAGGTTTAGCTCGCTGGTTTCCCGCAGAGCCGAATCCAGGTCCTCGAGGCTGACCCGCTTGCGCGAAGCCGCGTTCTGCGCGTTGCGGATCCGCGCCTGGCGACGCTCGGCGATCTGCCGCGCCACCCGGTCCTCGTCGACGACCAGGAACGTGTCGCCGGCCCTTGGCACCGAGGTCAGACCGAGCACCTGGACCGGACGCGACGGGAGCGCCTCGGTCAGTTTCTCGCCGTGCTCGTCCAGCATCGACCGGACCCGCCCGAAGGCGTCACCGGCCACGATGGAATCACCGACCCGCAGAGTGCCGCGCTGGACGAGAACGGTCGCTACCGGGCCACGACCGCGGTCGAGGTGCGCCTCGATCGCGACACCCTGAGCGTCCTGTTCGCGGTTCGCCTGCAGATCGAGTGAGGCATCGGCGGTCAACAGGATGGCCTCGAGCAGTTCAGTCAGACCCAGCCGCTTGGTCGCAGAGACGTCGACGAACAGCGTCTCGCCGCCGTACTCCTCTGCAACCAGGCCGTACTCGGTGAGCTGCTGGCGGATCTTGGCCGGGTTTGCCCCTTCCTTGTCCACCTTGTTGACTGCCACGACGATCGGCACGTCGGCGGCCTGCGCGTGGTTGAGCGCCTCTACCGTCTGCGGCATCACGCCGTCGTCAGCGGCGACGACCAGCACGACGATGTCGGTCACCTTTGCCCCACGAGCACGCATCGCGGTGAACGACTCGTGACCAGGGGTGTCGATGAAGGTGATCAGTCGCTCCTCGCCTTCGAGCTCGGCCGCGACCTGATAGGCGCCGATGTGCTGCGTGATGCCACCGGCTTCGTCGGCGACGACGTCGGTCCGCCGGATCGCGTCCAGCAGCTTGGTCTTTCCGTGATCGACGTGACCCATGACGGTGACGACGGGCGGGCGGGCCACGAGGTCCTCCTCGGCCATCTCCTCATCACCGAAGGTGAGGTCGAAGGACTCGAGCAGTTCGCGATCCTCGTCCTCGGGGCTGACGACCTGGACCTCGTAGCCGATCTCGCCACCGAGCAGGGCCAGCGTCTCGTCATTGACCGAGGCGGTCGCGGTGACCATCTCGCCCAGGTGGAACAGGGCCGCCACCAGAGCCGCCGGGTCCGCACCGATCTTCTCGGCGAAGTCGGTCAGCGAAGCGCCGCGCGGCAAGCGGACGACGGCGCCGTTGCCGCGGGGCAGCGCAACGCCGCCCATCGACGGAGCCTGCATGTTGTCGAATTCCTGACGGCGCTGCTTCTTGGACTTGCGGCCACGAACTGGACCGCGCCCACCGGGCCGACCGAACGCACCGGCAGTTCCGCTGCCGCGTCCACCGCGGCCGCCACGTCCACCCGGGCCACCGCGGAAACCGCCGCCGCCCGCTGGGGCGCCGCCACCCGGGCCACTGGGCGCACCGCCGCCGCGGTAGTTGCCACCGCCGCCGGGGCCACCGGCACCGGTCGATCCACCGGGGCCACCGGCGCCTGGACCACCGGGCCGACCACGGCCACCGGCGGGCGCCGGTCGGCTCGGACGGGCGGGGACCATGCCGGGGTTGGGACGTCCGACTCCGGGGCCTCCGGTGCCGCCCGGGCGCGGAGCAGCGCCGGGGCGTGGCGCACCGGGACGTACGGGGGGTGAGCCACCGCCGACGCCGAACGGATTGTTGCCGGGGCGCGGACCAGCAGGCCGCGCACCTGGCCGCGGGATGGGCCGGGGGATGTCACCCGCGGCGCCGTTGTCGCCCGGATCGGCCTGGGTCGGAGCCGGAGTCGACGGAGCAGCCGGCGCGGGGGCCGCGGCCTGCGCCGCGAGGGGTGCCGGAGCGGGCGCGGCTGCCGGAGCGGCGGGCGCGGGCGCAGCGACGGGCTGAGCCGGTGCTGGCGCAGGCGCGGCCTCGGCAACGACAACCGGTGCGCTGGGAGTCTGGGGTGCCGCCGCAACGGGGCTGGCCGGCTCTGGGGCCGCGGCTTTCGCGGCCTTGGTGGCTTTCGCGGCTTTGGCCACCTTCGGCGCTGGCGCCGGAAAGGCCTCGTGCAGCTTGCGGACCACGGGGGCTTCTACGGTGGAGGACGGACTCTTCACGTACTCACCGAGTTCGGTCAGCTTGGCGAGAACATCTTTACTTGGTACGCCGAGTTCTTTCGCGATGGCGCTGACGCGGGCTTTGCCTGGCAACGGGACTCCTCATGAGTGAGGCGGCGGCTGCCCGCTCGACCTCGTGGTTACGGATGGAACATGATCACGGGTGGTTCTTCACTGGGTGCTCATCCGAGAAATGCCTGCTCTCGACGGGCGCGCGGACCCTGATGTCCGTGCGCGCTTTCTGTGCTGTTCAGTGTTCTGGAGGTGCATGGTGTGCTGGAGGTGCTTGGCCGAGCCGGTCGGCAAGGTAGCCCCTGAGCTCCTCTGTCGACAGGATTCCGGAAACCCGAAGTGCTCGTCCGAACGCTCGCCGTCGCTCGGCGTGTTCCAGACAGGCAGCCCGAGGATGCAGTGATGCCCCTCGGCCGACGTGTCTGCGCTGCGGGTCCGGGACCACCGCCCCATCCACCGCCACGACGCGCAACAACTCGCTGATCGACGAACGCTGCCGGCATCCCACACATGTGCGTACCGGAATCACTCGATCGGCCATCGTCCAGTCTAGCCTGACCCGTCCGATGCTGCTGCCAGGCGCACGCCGGCTCAGACCCGAGGGGGGCCGGCCTCCTCGTCGTCCGGCGAGCCATCGGGGTCTGGCTCGGGCTGCGCGTCGCTCCGGATGTCGATCCGCCAGCCCGTCAGCCGGGCGGCGAGCCGCGCGTTCTGCCCCTCCTTCCCGATGGCCAGCGACAACTGGAAGTCCGGTACGACGACGCGTGCAGCCTTCGCCTCTGCGTCGACCACCTGGACGTCGAGCACCCGGGCCGGCGAAAGGGCATGTCCGACAAACTCGGCAGGATCTTCGGAGTAGTCGACGATGTCGATCTTCTCCCCGTGCAGTTCGCTCATCACGTTGCGTACCCGCTGACCGACCGGACCGATGCAGGCGCCCTTGGCGTTGAGTCCCTCCACCTTCGTGTAGACGGCAATCTTGGTGCGGTGTCCCGCCTCACGCGCGACGGCCGGGATCAGCACGCTGCCGTCGGCGATCTCCGGGACCTCCAGCGCGAAGAGCTTTCGAATCAGGTTCGGGTGGCGGCGGCTGACCATGACCTGCGGCCCGCGAGGGGTCCTGGTCACCGACACGACGTAGCACTTCAGCCGCGACCCGTGGCTGTAGTCCTCTCCGGGCACCTGCTCGGCCGCCGGGAGAATGGCCTCGAACTTGCCGATATCGACAACCACGATGCCGCGTTCGTTGCGTCCGCGGTGGACCTGGACCACACCGCCGACCAGGTCTCCCTCGCGCCCGGAGAACTCACCGAAGTTGTTCTCGTCCTCGGCATCGCGCAACCGCTGCAGGATGACCTGCCGCGCCGTGCTGGCGGCGATACGGCCGAAGCCACTCGGCGTGTCGTCGTACTCCCGGATGATCGTGCCGTCCGGGCCGATCTCCTGGGCGAAGACCGAGACCTCGCCGCTCTTGCGGTCGACCAGGACGCGCGCATGCGCCTCGGCACCTTCCTTGTGCCGGTAGGCCGTCAGCAACGCGGACTCGATGGCCTCGACCACCGTCGAGAACGAGATGCCCTTCTCGCGCTCGATGCCCCGCAGAGCGCTGATGTCGATATTCACTGTTCCTCCGCGGAGGAGAGTGCGTCGTCAGTATTCATTTTTCCTCCGCGGAGGAGAGTGCGTCGTCAGTATTCATTTTTCCTCCGCGGAGGAGGGCGCGGTCCGAGCCGCGACGCCCCTTCTTGTGCTGTCGCTGCGGCCGTGCGGACTTGTCGTCGCCGCCCTCGCCGGGGCGATTGAACTCCAGTTGCACTCGTCCGGGACCCAGATCACCCAGTGGCAGCTCCTGCTCGACGCCGTCGCAGTTCAGCGTGAGCGTCACGCCGTCGAACGCGCTGATCCGCCCGCGAACGAGAGCCTCGCTCGGACCTGCACCGGCCGAACTGCCCTCCCGAACTGTGACTTCGACCAAGCGGCCGATTGCCCGGCGCCAGTGTCTGGGTTCGGTGAGCGGCCGGTCGACTCCGGGCGAGGTCACCTCGAGCACGTACGGGGATTTGCCGATCACGCCTTCGTCTTCATCCAGGACTTCGGCCACTGCTCGGGACAGCCCGGCGACATCGTCGAGGGAGATCCCCTCGTCGCGGTCGATGACAACTCGCAGCAGACTGCGCCGACCCATCGGCGTGAGAACCAGATCCTCGAGGTCGTACCCGGCCGCTCGGATAACCGGAGACACCAACGCCGACAGGCGATCCTGGGTCGCGGCCGATCCCGCGCTCTTGGCGCTCAATTCGTCGGCCTCCTTGTCATCTGCAGTTGTCGTGGACGATGCGCTCGGTCCGTCCCATTGCCAAGGTTACCGTTGCCCGGCCCGCAGGGCCGACTGACAGACTGCCGAGCGTGAACGATCTGCTCTCCCGGCGCAGCCTGCTTCTGGCCGGCGGTGCGGCCGTGACCGCCGCAGCATTGTCGGTGGGGGTCACGGGCTGCGAGGCAGTCGCGACGGACACCACCGCGACACCTGCCCCCATCGAAGCGCTCATTCCCGTCTTGCTGGGCCAGCAACAACTGTTGGCGACCTATGCGCAGACCGTGTCGGCTTTCCCGGATCTCGGTCCGGCGCTGTCCGACCTCCAGGCGCAATCCGCGGCGCACACCGACGCCTTGCTCGCCGCGGTACCGGCCGCCGCGGCCCAGGTGGCTGCCGAGTCGAGCTCGGAACCATCCGGATCCGCGGGTCCCTCCTCCGCGCCACCGGTGTCGCCCCCGCCCCCGGATGCCGTCACCGCACAGGCCGATCTCGCCCGAGCGGTCAGCGCGGCGGCAGACGCATTGCGGGCAGCGGCGTTGGGAGCCGCCGGCGAGCTCGCGGCCCTGCTCGGCAGCTGTGCGGCCAGCACTGCCTGCCATTCCCGATTGCTCGGCCTGTGAGCACTCCAGAACTCGACGGATTGCAGGCGGCGCTGCGGGCCGAACACAGCGCGATCTGGGGGTACGGGGTAGTCGGTGCGGCGCTGCCGCCTGACTTCCGGCAGGGCGTCCGCGACATGGATGCTGCACACCGGGCCAGCCGGGACGACCTCGCGGACCTGATCCGGCTGCGTGGCGCCGAGCCGGATCCGGCAGAGGCAAATTACGAACTGCCCTTTCCCGTCGCTGACGCGACCGGCGGCCTTCGGCTCGCCGCGGTCCTGGAGGGTGGGGTGGCCGAGGGATACGCATTCGCACTAGCCCGAGCCGACGCGCAGCGCGTCAAGGCGTTCGCGCTGGCCGCTCTCACCGACGCCGCACTGCGCCAGACCTACTGGCACCAACAGTCCGGGACCACACCAGCCAGTCCCGAGTTTCCCGGTCTCTGAGATGGCCGAGACCGGGACTCGTACGGTGCTGGTCGAGCCAGAGCGCCTGGCCGGCTGGTTCGAACGCTTCACGGCACGGCACGGCGGGGCCGAAGTCGCCGCAAGTGCGCTCGGCGTCGACGCGCGCGCGACAGATGGCTCGGTGGTGTCTTGCGAAGTGCCATTTCCGCCACTGCGGGACGACGCAGCCGATCCCTGGCAGGCTCTGATCGAGCACGCGCTGCGTGAGCGTCGCTTCGCAGTGCTGCTGATCCGTCGGGGCGGCTATGCCGCCGGAGTCTTCAAGGCGGGCACACTCACGGCGTCGAAGGTCGGTACGCGCTACGTCCAGGGCCGGACAGCCGCAGGCGGCACCAGTCAGCAACGCTTCGCTCGCCGGCGGGACAACCAGGCCTCGGCTTTGGTCGGCTCGGCCGTAGAGGTTGCAATACGAATCATCGCGCCCGAGGCGGCGGCGCTGAGCGCCTTGGTGACCGGTGGGGATCGACACTTGATCGCCACCGCATTGGCCGATCCGCGCCTGGCCAGGCTGGCCGCACTGCCCAGAGGTCCATGGCTGGACGTCGGCGATCCACGCCACAAGACCCTCATCGAGGCCGGCGAGAACGCGCGCGCGGTGCGGATCACGATCACTGACGGCTAGGACTTGGTGGCGTTCCCCGCCGCCATTGGCGCCCTCAGCCGAGGTTGGCAAGGAAGGCGTCGGCCACCGGTACGGCGCTGGTGCGGCTGTGCTGGCCGTTCTCGACGAGGACGGAGAAGGCGAGGCCGCCGGCGGCATCGGGCCGGTAACCGACGAACCACCCGTGTGCCTGGGGCGGGACTTCGGTGCCGAACTCCGCGGTGCCGGTCTTGCCGTAGACGTCACCGCGGTCATTGAGCGCCTCGCCGGTGCCGGTCAGCACGACCTCGCGCATCAGTTGCTGCAGTGCTGAGATGACCTCCGCGGAAGGGCCGTCAGGTGATCGACCGGCGGGCTCGGCGTCGGCGAGCAGCGAGGGGACGGGAACCACACCCGTCGCAGCGGTCGCACTCACCAATGCCATCGCGAAGGGACTCACCAGCACTCTTCCCTGACCGATCGCATCAGCAGACAACTCAACCGCGTCGGCCGGCGCCGGAAGCTCTCCGGAGAACACATTGACCGGCAGGTCCCACGTGGCGCCGATACCCAAGCTCGTGGCCGCGGCTTCCAAGGCGCCGGCCGGAAGCTGCTGAGCAGCGGTCGTGAAGGTGGTGTTGCACGACTCGGCGAACGAGGTCAGGAAGGGCACCGTGCCCAGGTCGAACTCGTCCTCGTTGTGGAACGTCTTTCCGCCGATGGCGACGGTGCCCGGGCAGGCCACCGGTGTATCGACCTCGACGACCCCGTTCTCGAGCAGCGCCGAGCCAGTGATGATCTTGAAAGATGAACCGGCCGGGTACTGGCCGACCAGTGCGTTGCCCGGGTTGGCAGCCGCGTTCGAGCTGACGGCGAGGATCTCACCGCTCCCTGGCCGAACAACAACCATGTGCGTCGGCTCGGAGCGGCTGGCAACCGCCGCTTCAGCGGCGTTCTGGGTCGCTGTGTCGAGGGTTACCTGGATGGGGGTCCCCGGCTCCGGCTCGATGCGTTCGAGATCGCGCCGCGTCCCGTCAGCGCCAACGGCCTCGACAGTCAGTCCTGGCCTTCCAGCAAGCCTCGCCTGGTAAGCGCGCTGCAGGCCAGACGTGCCCAACTGGTCGCCGGGTGCGTAGTCGTCTCCGGCCTCCTCGAGGATCTCGGCTGTCGCGTCACCGACCCGGCCAAGGACACCGAGAGCAAAGCGCGCGGTCGGCGCGAGTTGCCGGGTTTGCTCACGGAACACGGTCCCTGGCAGGTCGACGATCGCAGGGCGCACGGCGTCGTAGTCGGGGCGGCGCAACGTGATCACCGGCACGAACTGGCCAGGCTGGGTGGCGGACACATTGGCGACGATCTCCTCAGCCGAGACCCCCAGCGTTGAGGCCAGGGTCGCGGCGAGAGCGGGCAGATCCGTGACCCGACCGGGATCCACGCCGACTGCCACGACCGGGGTGGGGACGAAGAGGGGATTGCCGGCAGCGTCGAGAATGGACGCGCGTTCGGCCAGGCCGCGGCTCCACTCGACGGTTTCGCCGTCCCTGAGGTCAGGGTGAATCGCCGATGCTGCCCAGACGACGGTCAGGGCCTCGCCCTCCTCTGCGGTCAACTCCAGTTCGGCGCCATAGGTCCAGTCGGGAGCAGCGTCGAACGCCCAGGTCGCGGTGTAGCTGACCGTCGCACCGCCATCGGTCAGGCGGACCGCGTCCACCGTCGTCTGCAGCGGTTGCTCTCCCTCGCCGAACCCCATGGACGACGCCACGGCGCGCAGGTTCAGCAGGGCCGCAGCACTGTTGTCCGTCCGATCGGCAGCCTCCGTCAGCTGCCCACTCGCCCAGGCATTCAGGTACGCATTCGCCGCATTGCGGGCAGCGTGCTCCCGTTCATCAACGTCCGAACAACCCGCGAGGAGCACAGTGGCGCTGACGAGCAGCGCAGCGCAAAGCCGACGAGACATGATTCCCACCCTGACACAGGCGCGGCTGGCCACTCCGATGACCCTGCGGCCCACTCAGTGCGGCGGCTGCGCTATGTCTCGCGGGCTGCTGACACCTCGGCGGTCTGCGGGGCCTTGTCGTTGACCGCAGCGGCCGGCGGGGTTTGACCGATTCGAGAATCGTCGCCGGATCCTTGGATGGAGGACATGAGGCTCCTGGCGAGCCCGAGCCCGGCGCCGCCCATCGTCAACGCCTTCCCGAGTAGGTCCGCCATGCCTTCCGCGCCGTTCAACACCACGAGGTTGTCGATGTTGCCGAGCCGGGGGCGGGCGCCTCTTAAGCCCTCGAGATCACAGCGAGCGCAGATATCCCCGCAATGAACGGGTCGCCAACCAGCCCATGACCAGAGCCACACCCGCCAGGCCACCCAGCCGGGCAAGGATTCCTGGCCAGTCAGGCTCCGCGGACAGGGCGCTGCGCCCAGCCACGACTGCCCAGTCCACCGGGTTGTACGACATGACGTTCTGAATCCATTGCGGGGCAACGGATCTCGACATCATGGCCGAGGACAGGAAGGACAAGGGCAAGGTAAGCATGGTTGTGAACCCGATCAGCGACTCGCGGGTACGGGTCAGCATCGCCATCGCATTCGACAGCGAGCAGAAGGCCGCGGCCAACAACACGGACGCGATCAACAGCACTGCGACGCCTGCGATGCCGCCGTCGAAGCGCGCTCCGAGCAGCACCCCGAGCAGGACGACGACGAGTGACTGGACAACGGTCGACACCGCCTGGTTGACCGTCGACGCGGCCATCAACGCGCCACGACGCACCGGCGAACTCAGGAACCGGTCCATGACGCCTCGGTCCATGTCCTCGATGAAGGCCATCCCTGTCCAGCCCGCCGAGAACAGCACGGTCATGACGACGACGCCTGGAGTCAGGAACTCGATGTAGCTGCCTTCGCCGAACCCTGGGATGTCCACGATGCGCCGGAACAGTTGGCCGAACAGGAGCAGCCAGATCAACGGCTGAATGAGGACGATGACCACATAGAGAGGTTGCCGGGCCGTGGCGCGCAGCAGCCGACCCGTCAGGAAGCCTGTGTGCGCCAACATCTCTGGCAGTACACCGGGCCGGGACTGGTCCACGACCGGCCGCGCCATCGTCGAGGTCATGCCGCCACCTCCGCCTCGACGGAGCCGATGGTCCGGCCGGTGTGCTGCAGATACACATCGTCGAGGCTCGGTCTGGCCACAGTGATGGACACGACGGGAACGTCGGCGCTGTCCAGGGCACTGAGCACACCGGGTACGGCCGAGGTGCCGTGCTCGACCCGTACCCGGACCTGGCGCCCTTCGATCGTGAGCGAACTCGTGCCAGGTAAGGCAGTGATCGTCGCTCTCGCCAGCGTCAGGTCCGCCTCGGTCCCCAGGTCCACAATGACGGCGTCGCCACGCAGGCCGCTCTTCAACTCCTCCGGGCTACCGGTTGCCACCAGCCTTCCATGGTCGACGATCGCCAGCCGATCGGCGAGATGGTCGGCTTCCTCCAGGTAGTGCGTTGTCAGAAGGATCGTGAGGTGTTCCTCCGCGGCCAGCCGCGAGATCTCCGCCCACATCTCGGATCGAGCCTCGGGATCGAGACCCGTCGTCGGCTCGTCCAGAAACAACACGCTCGGGCGGTGGATGAGGCCGAGCATCACGTCCAGCTTGCGTTGCATGCCCCCGGAGTAGGTCTTGACCGGCCGGTTGCCGGATTCGGTGAGGTTGAAGCGGGCCAGCAACTCGTCGGCCCGATGTCTCGCCCGCGCGCCGCGCAGGCCCTGGATATGGGCGGCCAGAGAGTAGGTTCTCCCGGCCAGTGGCCATCGGGTCGCTGCTCGCCTTTTGCGTCACGACACCGATCTGTCGGCGAACGGCGTCAGGCTCTGCGGTGACGTCATGACCGGCCACAGTTGCCCGCCCGGCGGTCGGCGAACTCAACGTGGTCAGGATCTTGATGGTCGTCGATTTGCCGGCTCCGTTTGGCCCGAGTAGGCCGAATACCTCACCGGTGCCGACGCTGAAGCTGAGCCCGTCGAGGGCGCGTACCGCCCCGTAGGTCTTGACCAGTCCCTCGGCCTGGATCGCGTCGGAGCTTGCGATCGGATCGCGATGGGGTACGGATGGCGATGCATCAGTGCTCACGTTCATGTCTGCGTCTCCTTGCACGTGCCGTGGCACGCGGTCATGAGGCGGTCGCAGACGAGTCCTGGCTTATTGTGGTGCCGCGCCTTGGTGCCAGTTTGCTCGTCAGGCCGGCCTCGAGGTTGGCCCCGGTCGGGTGTTAGCGCACCCTGCCGGGGTCGTTCTTCATTCGAGGTCCTCGACGTTCGAGGCGTGCTCAGGGTTTGTCGTCGCCGAAGTCGAGCCTCACCCCCGCCTTCTTCCAGTCCTCCTCCGTCGTCGGCGGGCTGCCGCTCTGCACCCTGCGCCACAACTCCAGCGCTTGGAAGCTGCCGTCGGCGATCTCCCGCACCAACGCTTCGATGAACGCGATCTCGGCCTTGCGCAGGGCTTGGACGTACTCCCCCTCGATCGTGAACAGCCTCGGAAAGCCCACCCGGCGGAACTCGTCGGCGACCGCCGCGTCGCTGATGGCAGCGATGCGCAGTCGGTTCAGGCGAAGTTTGAGCAGGCGCAGCGCCTCGTCGGGCGGCAGGCCAGCCAGCAGCGACAGCGCCGCCTCGAACTGCGTGTACTCCTTGACCGGTTGTTCGACGAGTTCGGAGAGCCATTCCACGAACTCCGCGCGTCCGTCGTCGGTGATTTCGTACACCGTGCGCTCCGGACGGCGGCCCTCACGGATCGTTTCGTGGACGTCGATCAGACCGTGCTTGAGCATGCTCTCGACGACCGAGTAGAGCGAGCCGTAGTTCAGCTTGATGCTGCTTTCCTTCGACCGTTCCCGCAGCGTCGTCGACATCTCGTACGGATGCATCGGGCGCTCGCACAGGAGACCCAGCACGGCAAGGGCGAGGGGATTGCCCACCTTGCGCTTGGCCATGACCCTCCGTACTCGCAACGTAATACTCGACTCAGAGTATTAGGGTGTGAGCACTTGGCGTCAAGTAGTTCCTACCGGGTCTGCGCGCCCACCCCGGTGACGCCGGGGCGCGTCCATTGGGGCACCGGTCGACCGCCGCGTCGGGGTCCCATCGGGGCCCCATGCTCGTCGATGCGCAGGAAGTAGGCGTGGGTCGGGAACTGCGGCCAGCCCTCTGGCGAGTCCTCCCAGTCCTCGCGCCGCCCGTAGGCGGTCATGTCGAGGAGCCCGAACGAGGGATTCAGCACCTCGTCGCCCCGACCGGTCGTCCAGTAGGTCAGGTAGATCTTGTCCTCGCGCCGTAGATAGCAGGAGATCCGGCCAGCGATCCCCACGGTGGGGTCGTCGACGTGGCCGATGGAGTACCAGGGAGTCGTGTATCCCATGAATTCGCGGAATGCCGCGATCTCCTCGTACGGCCCGTCGCCGAGAACGGCGAACGCGATTCCGTAGGCGTTGAGGTAGGCCGCCTCGGCGGCGTCCCCCATGTTCCAGGAGTTCCTGGTGCAGCCTTCGCACTGCCACTCCCAGGGCTTCCCGTCGTAGAACATGTGGCTGTAGACGACCAGCTCGTCGCGCCCCTCGAAGACATCGCCGAACGGGACCGGGCCGTCGGGACCGATGACAGACGTGTCAGGCGGCACCTCAGTCATGGGGAGCCGGCGCCGGGCCGCGGCGATCGCGTCCCCCTCGCGGGTGTGCGCCTTTTCCCGGGCCAGGAGCTCGTCGCGGGCCGACTGGAAGGTGTCCAGGTCCACCACGGGCGGACTACCCGGCGCGCTGGTTGCGGGGGTCTCAGTCATCGTGTCCTCCAGTCGCTGTCACGCGGATGGCCGAGCCAGACCGGGATGTTAGCCCGTGCCCCAACCCGTCCGATCAGAACAGGACGGAGGCGAATGTCCCGACCTGGGTGAAGCCCACGCGGGCGTAGGCAGCACGCGCGGCTACGTTGAAATCATTCACATACAGGCTCACCACGGGCGCCACTGCTGCCAGCGCGACTGCGGCGACTGCCGCAGTGCCCCTGGTCCCGATCCCCTTGCCCCGCAGGTCCGGCCGAACCCAGATGCCCTGGATCTGACAGGCCAGATCGCTGACCGCACCCAGCTCCGCCTTGAACAACACGTCGCCGTTCTCGATCCAGGCCAGACACCGGCCGGCATCGATGAGTTCACCCACTCGAGCGCGGTAGGAGGCGCCCCGGTCGCCGGCCGTCGGGTCCACGCCGACCTCCTCGCGAAACATCGCAGTGGCGGCCGGCATCAGGATGTCCAGCTCCTCGCGGCGAACGCGGCGCAGCCCGGGAAGCGGCTCGATGAGCGGCGGGCCGTCCAGCGCGAGCAGTGGTTGGTTGGGCCGGACTTCGCGGGCCGGCCCCCAGGATGCCTCCAGCGCCTGCCACAACGGGACGACGAGCTCGGCAGGTCCGACGATGGACGAGCACCGCCGGCGATGGGCCGAGTTGCGACTGATCATCGCGTCGAGCATCCTGCCGGACTCGTCACGATCACCCACCAGGACGAGGCTGGGCCCGTCCAGCCACAGCGCCGCGAGACCCGAGTCCCCGTAATACGCGCACAGCTCATCCGAATAGCCGGCAGCCCCGCTCATACCCAGGGCATCGACCCGCGCCGCGATCAGGCAGCCGTCCACGGGGTGCTCGCCAAGGAATGTTCGTACGTCGGTTTCATCGCGTGGCCCGAGGGTGTACGACTGCGCGCTGCCGATCACAGGAATTGGTTAACCGACGGTGACCTGAGCCGGACCACTGGCCCGGCCGGCATCGGTCATCTCGGCAGCCAGTCGCATGGCTTCCTCGATCAGGGTCTCGACGATCTGTGACTCCGGAACTGTCTTGATGACCTCGCCCTTGACAAAGATCTGCCCCTTGCCGTTGCCGCTGGCCACGCCTAGGTCGGCCTCGCGGGCTTCACCCGGACCGTTCACGACGCAGCCCATGACCGCCACGCGCAACGGGACCTCCAAGCCCTCGAGGCCGGCGGTTACCCGTTCCGCGAGCGTGTAAACGTCGACCTGAGCCCGACCACAGGACGGGCACGACACGATCTCCAGGCCACGCTGGCGAAGGTTGAGCGATTCGAGGATCTGGATACCGACCTTCACCTCCTCGACGGGTGGAGCCGAGAGCGAGACCCGGATGGTGTCCCCGATGCCGCGTGATAAGAGCGCCCCGAACGCCACGGCGGACTTGATCGTGCCCTGGAAGGCAGGTCCGGCCTCGGTGACACCGAGGTGCAGCGGGTAGTCGCATTGCTCGGCGAGCAGTTCGTAGGCGCGGACCATGACGACCGGGTCATTGTGTTTGACCGAGATCTTGATGTCGGAGTAACCGTGCTCCTCGAACAGCGAGCACTCCCACAGGGCTGACTCGACCAGGGCCTCGGGCGTGGCCTTGCCGTACTTCTCCATCAGCCGCTTGTCCAGCGACCCGGCGTTGACGCCGATCCGGATGGGTATTCCGGCGTCCCCGGCCGCTTTTGCGATTTCCCCGACCTTGTCGTCGAACTTCTTGATGTTGCCGGGGTTCACCCGCACGGCCGCGCACCCTGCATCGATCGCGGCGAACACATAGCGCGGTTGGAAGTGGATGTCGGCAATGACCGGCAGTTGCGACTTGCGCGCAATGGTCGGGAGGGCGAGCGCATCGTCGGTGTCCGGCACCGCAACGCGAACGATCTCGCAGCCGGCCGCGGTGAGTTCTGCGATCTGCTGCAACGTGGCGTCGATGTCGGCGGTCTTGGTCGTCGTCATCGACTGCACCGATATCTGATGCTCGCTGCCGACGCCGACCGAGCCGACCATCAGCTGCTTCGTGAGCCGGCGAGGGGCAAGGACGGGTGGCGGCAGTGCCGGCATGCCCAGGGAGATGGATGTCACGGAGTCGAGCGCCTCAGTTCAGCGTGATCGGGTTGACGATGTCGGCGATCAGAAGCATCCCCGACAACAGGATGAAGACACCAGCGACGACGTAGGCCACTGGCATGAGCCTGGCGATGTCGAAGGGGCCCGGGTCCGGCTTGTTCCGCAGCCGCGCCAAGACTGAACGGGCTTTCTCGTACAGCGCCCCGGCCACGTGTCCGCCGTCGAGCGGATAGATGGGAACGAGGTTGAACAGGAACAGCACCATGTTGACGCTGGCCAGCAGGGTCAGGAAGAAGATGATCTTGTCGACGAGTGGCTCAGGGAGCGCGAAGTACTCGCCCGACAGGCGGGAGACCCCAACGACGCCGATCGGATCGTTGGCAGTGCGCTCATTGCCGAGGAAGGCAGCCCCGAACACTGACGGGATGCGCTCGGGGAGGTTGATCAGAGCCTCTCCTGCGCGGGCGATGTAGCCACCCACGGCGGCCGGTACCTCGGTGATCGACTGCTGGACCCGTGGCACGACCGGGGACACTCCGACGAAGCCCACCTCGGTCGTCTCGGTGGCGTTCTCGTCGAGGTAGACCCGGTTGGGAATCGGGGTGACCGACAAGTCCTCGGTCGCGCCATCCCTGACGACGGTGAACGTCACCGTGTCACCGGCGCTCACCCGGATGAGGTCCTGAACCTCCTGCCACTGCGTGACCGCCTGGCCGTTTACCTCGGTGATCCGGTCCCCCGCCCGGATCCCGGCCTCCGCGGCGGGGCTGGCCGGCGGCAGGTCGCAACCGTCCTCCCCGACACCGCACGGCACTCCCTCGGAATTGATCGGCGTCGTGCAGTCCTTGACCGGCGAACCCGCGGGAAGAACGCATTCGCTGACCGTGTTGATCGTCAGGCTCGTCCCTTGCGGGATGCCGAAGCCAACCAGGATGACCGTGAAGAAGAAGACGGCCAACACCAGGTTGTGCACCGGCCCGGCCGACATGACGATCACCCGCTGCCACCAGGGTTTGCGGTAGAACACCCGGTCCTCGTCGCCCGGTTGGATGTCGTCGAGTGCTGCCCCGCGTACTTCCTCGATCATCCGGCGCAGCCGCCCGTACGTTCGCGCCTGACCGTCGGCCTTGGCCGGCGGGATCATGCCGACGATCCGGATGTAACCGCCGAGCGGGATGGCCTTGATGCCGTGCTCGGTCTCGCCGCGCTTGCGCGACCACAGGGTCGGACCGAAGCCGACCATGAACTGCGGCACCCGCATCCCGAACTTGCGCGCCCACATGAAGTGACCCAGTTCGTGGAACCAGATCGAGAACAGCAAGCCGACGGCGAACAGCCCGATCCCGAGGATCGTCCAGAGGACCGCGCTCATGACGAGGTCCTACCTACGAGTCGTTCGGGCAACGCTGTGCTCCCCTGCCATGCGGGCTCGCGCATTCTCGCGGGCCCAGGATTCGGCCGATAGAACGTCGGCTACCGACGTCGGTACGCCGAAGTCCGGCGCACTCTCGACGATACGCGCCACGGTGTCGACGATTCCGGTGAACGGGAGGTTCCCCCGCAGGAAGCCGGCCACCGCCTCCTCGTTGGCCGCGTTGTAGACCGCCGGGAGGCAGCGCCCCTTACGGCCCGCGGCTCGGGCGAGCTCGACTGCCGGGAACGCTTCGTCATCCAAGGGTTCGAAGTCCCAACTGGAGGCTGGCGTCCAGTCCAGGGCGGGCGCCACATCGTCAAGCCGATCCGGCCAAGACAGGGCGAGGCCGATCGGCAGCTTCATGTTCGGCGGGCTGGCCTGCGCGATGGTCGAGCCGTCGACGAAGGCAACCATGGAGTGCACGATCGACTGCGGATGCACGACAACCTCGATGCGGGCGTACGGGACGCCGAAGAGCAGATGTGCCTCGATCACTTCCAGTGCCTTGTTCACCATCGTGGCGGAGTTGATCGTCACCACCGGCCCCATGTTCCACGTCGGGTGCGCCAATGCCTGCTCGACGGTCACGTCGATGAGCTCGGCTCGTGTCCGGCCGCGAAACGGCCCCCCGCTGGCGGTCAGGATCAGCCGCGCCACCTCGGTCGAGGAGCCCGCGCGCAGACACTGTGCCAGGGCGGAGTGCTCGGAGTCGACCGGCACGATCTGGCCCGGCTTGGCCGCGGCAAGCACGAGATCACTGCCGGCGATCAAGGATTCCTTGTTTGCCAGAGCCAGCACGGAGCCGGCGGCAAGTGCTGCCAGGGTCGGCTCCAGGCCGATCGAGCCGGTGATCCCGTTGAGCACGACATCGGCGCGCCGAGCGGCAAGTTCAGTGGCAGCCTGCGGCCCGGCGAGGATCTCGGGTACGAGGTAGTTGCCCTCTGCATAGCCTCGGCGGCTGGCTTCGGCGTAGAAGGCGAGTTGCAGATCCTGGGCCGCGGTGGCTCGCGCCACGGCGACGGTGCGGGCGCCGCTGTCCAATGCCTGTCGGGCCAGCAGTTGCGGATCGGCGCCGCCTGCTGCGATGCCGATGACCGTGAACTGGCCGGGGTGCTCGGCGATGACGTCCAGCGCCTGGGTCCCGATCGAGCCCGTGGAGCCGAGCACGATGACAGAGCGAGGTCCGACCACACCATCAGTCTCGCGCATGCACACTCAATCCGATGAACGCTGACCAGACGCAGGCTTGGCCGGTCGTGGTCTTCGACCTGGACGGCACCCTGGTCAGGGGGAGTTCCTTCGGCCAGTTCGTGCGTCTGCTGATCTACCGCTCGCCCTGGCGGCTGTTGGTCGCCGCCATCTGCTCTCCCGCGGCAGTCCCACTGCTCGTTGCCGGCCGACCGCGTCGTGGCGTCGGCGCCGCCTTCATCTGGCTGGCCACTGTCGGGCGCACCGACGCCGAGTTGCGCCGCCGGGCACGTACCTTCGCCCGTTGGCATGCCGGTCCGGACTCCGGCAACCGGATCGATGTCGCCCTCGCTCAGTTGGCAGCCCACCAGCGATCCGGCGCCACAGTTGTCGTTGCCACGGCGGCGGTGGAGCCGGTGGCCAGCGCGGTCGTACGCGCACTTGGCGTCGAGGGGGCACAGGTCATCGCCCCGCGCCTTCTTCCGGTCCGCCACGGCTGGCTTCCGGACCGGGACCGCCGCGGGTCCGGCAAGGTGACTCGGCTCAGGGAGGCAGGTCTTTCCCTGCCGGTCGAATACGCCTACGCAGACTCCGCGCATGACGTCGCGCTGCTGCTCGCCGCCCGGAACCCCGTCGCTGTCGAGCCGGGCAGGATTTCCTGGCGCGCCCTTCGAGCCGCCGTGCCGGATTGCGCGATCCTGACCGCACCCCGTCTGCGATGATGTCGCCCACCAGGAAGCGGTCGAAAGGATCCACGTGAGCGCCAGCGCAGAGCCGGGACACAACCCGGCGCCGACCTCATTCGATGGCTATGTGCTGGTCCCGCATGAACGGCCCGAGGACTGGGGCTGGCACCAGGAGTTCAAAGTCCTCCCGCGGGTCCTCGGTTGGCTCGCGGTCGTCTCGTTGATTCTCATGGTGTTGTTCGGAAACCACACCGGAGACGTCGAGAATCTCTGGGTGCTCGGTACCGCCGGATTCATCGTCGCCCTCTTGATTCACGATGCAGTGCGCAGACGTAACGCTTGGCGCAACTGACCCGACGGCCATGTCCCGGCCAGAACTGGGGGTTCGCTCCCTGCGGGGCTGCGCAACCGAAACTCGGGTGCCGCTCTAGACGACCGGGGATGCCCAGCCAGTGTGTGACCGGTCGACTCGATCCACGGTCAAACTGAGCGTGGACCGGTACTCAACCCACGCGAGACCCGGCAGCCGCAGATGTGTGGACTCCTCGGGATGGGTCACCTGGTAGCCCGAAAACCAGATGTAGGGGACGCTCGTTCCGTCCATGGCACGGGCCCACTTCGGGAAATGCGCCGCAGCGGCCAGGATCTCGGCGTGCGCTGAATCAGGACCGCGGATGTTGCTCGGCCGAAGGTGTTGTCCCGGTTCCCAGTGCGCTCCGAGATCGACGGTCATCCGTCGTACCCCCGGCCAGTGGATGATGCCCGGCAACAGCCGCACCGGCTTGGGCCGCGGGTTGTAGCGGTCCCGCACCCAGTCCCAGAACCACGTCGCGGGCTGCTGCTCGGCGGCAACTTCCCACAGCTCATGGAAGGTCCGGCGAACCCCGTCCAGCGGTCCTCGGCCGTCCTGTTCGGGCAGGTCGTCGAGGTAGACCGCGATGACGTCGACGACCAGCGGGTCGGCGTACGTACGAGGCGTGAGATCTATGACATCGAGCTCGTCGGCATTCAGCCCCCAGTCGCGCTCTTCGTTCCAGCGAACGACGTTGGCCAGCTGCTCGGACAGCGGGGTGAACAGGTCTGCTGGTGGCTGGCCTCGCCTCTGTTCGGTCACACCAGTGGGCCGCCGACCCAGTAGCCGATCACGTACGTCAGACCGGCAGCCACCAAGCCCATGATCAACTGGCGAAGGCCGCTGGACCACCACGGGCGAGCCGTGAACCGGGCAAAGAGCGCGCCAGCGATGAACAGCCCGATGCCGCCAACCGTGACCGCGAGCCACACGTCGCTGGAGCCCAGCAGATAGGGCAGCAGAGGGATCAGCGCGCCGAGCGCGAAGCACGTGAACGATGAGATGCCCGCCGTCCAGGGCGAGGGCTTCTCGTCGGGATCCAACCCGAGTTCGGCTCGAGCATGTTCACGCAGTTCCTGTTCAGGGTCGCGCGACAACTGGTCGGCGACCTGGACTGCGAGTTCGGGGTCCAGTCCTCGGGCGACCCACATGTTGACCAGCTCGGAGCGCTCCTCGGCCGGGTGGACGAGGAGCTCCCGGCGCTCCTTGTCCACCTCGAAGTCGAGCTGCTCGTTCTGCGTCGAGACCGAGGTCCACTCCCCCAGGGCCATCGAGATGGCGCCGGCCGTGAGCCCGGCGACCCCACCCAGGATCACCGTGCCGCTGGACGCGGCCGCGCCGAGCCCGGCCACGAGGGCGGTGTTGGTCACCAGGCCGTCCATCGCACCGAAGACAGCGGCTCGCAGCCAACCACCGGAGACGTCGGTATGGCTGTGCGCGTGCGCTTCGGCGTCGGCGGCGGGTCGATCGGTCATCTCGTCGGCGCCGCGCGTGGGGTCGCCGTGCCTGCACCGGCAGAGGCGGCCAGTTGACCGCAGGCACCGTCGATTTCGCGACCCCTGGTGTCGCGCACCGTGATTGCCACTCCGTGCGACTGTACGGCTGCGACGAACCGCTCTTGGGCCTCCGGCGAGCTGGCATCCCACTGGCTCCCCGGCGTCGGGTTGAGCGGGATGACATTGACGTGGGTCGACCGACCCGCAAGGAGCCGGCCGAGCTGATCCGCGCGATCCACCGAGTCGTTGATGTCCCTGATCAGCGCGTACTCGATGGACACCCGGCGGCCGGTGACGTCGGCGTAGTGCCAGGCCGCGTCGAGGACCTCGCGTACGGGCCAGCGCGTGTTCACCGGAACGAGGGTGTCGCGCAGCTCGTCGTCCGGAGCGTGCAGGCTCACTGCCAGTCGCAAGGCGAGCCCCTCCTGGCTGAGGCGGTTGATCGCGGGCACGAGCCCGACGGTCGACACGGTGATGTCCGCGAGCGGACATCCCGAGACCGTGCGGCGCGGCTGCAAGCATCCGGCGGATGGCGGTCAGTACCCTGTTGTAGTTGGCCAGGGGCTCGCCCATACCCATGAAGACGACGTTGGACAACCGTCCAGTCCCGCCGGGAAGCTCCCCCGCGCGCATGGCTCGCGCGCCCCAGACCACCTGGTCCACGATTTCGCCGGCCGAGAGGTTGCGGGTCAATCCGCCCTGACCGGTGGCGCAGAACGGACAGGCCATGCCGCAGCCCGCCTGGCTCGACACACAGAGCGTGGCCCGATCCGGGTAGCGCATCAGGACGCTCTCGATCAGCGTCCCGTCGAAGGCTTTCCACAGCGTCTTGCGCGTACGGCCCGCGTCCGCGACGCGCTGGTTGATCGGCTCGAGCAGCGACGGGAGGAACTGCGCCCGCAGGGACTCGCGGTCGGCGCGTGGCACGGCCGTCAACTCGGCGTCGGCGGGCGCGTCGAAGTAGTGCCGGGCCAGCTGGTCGGCTCGATAGCCGGGGTGGCCGGCCTCGATCATTGCCGCCCGAGCGCCCTCGACCGAGAGATCGGCGAGGTGGCGAGGGGGTTTGGCGCCACGCGGTGGGGTCCAGACCAGCGGCAGTGGCAGCGACGTCGCAGTCATGTTGTGATCCATGGTCCCACGCGGGTCGCATACCCGGGATCTGCCCGAGCAAGCCCTCGCTCGACCACGACCGCCCCGCACCCGGATACCGTCAGACGTGGCCATCGACCAGCCGGACCCGGCCACCGCCGCGGCGGTGGGTGTCGGGCCGTGGATTGGCCCTGTTCCCGACGATCCCCGGTTGGATCCCGAACTACTCCGGGATGGTGACCGGCGCAACGTCGTGGATCGCTACCGCTACTGGACGATGCAGGCCATCGTGGCCGACCTCGATGAGCGCCGGCATCCGTTCCACGTCGCCATCGAGAACTTCGCGCATGACCTCAACATCGGAACCGTCGTTCGTACCGCGAACGCGTTCCTTGCCGCCGAGGTGCACATCGTTGGGCGACGACGCTGGAACCGGCGCGGAGCGATGGTGACTGATCGCTATCAGCACATCCGTCATCACGCGGACGCTGCCGCGCTCGGCAATTGGGCGCAGCGGGCTGGGCTGCTCGTCGTCGCGATCGACAACTTGCCCGGCGCCGTCCCGTTGGAAACGACCGAGTTGCCGCGCGAGTGCGTGCTGCTCTTCGGCCAAGAAGGCGGCGGGCTCAGTGACCTTGCCCGATCATCGGCCTCGCTCGTCTGCTCGATCGCGCAATACGGATCAACCCGCTCGATCAATGCCGGAGTCGCCTCCGGGATCGCGATGCACACCTGGATCCGCCAGCACGCCGGTCCGTGAGGCGACGCGCCATCAGTGCTGGGGGCGGGCTAGCCGATGACCTGCGTTCGACCGGCTGCCCAATGCGTGACGGCAGCCAGCACCTCTGGAATGGGACGGTCGCTGTGTCGGCCAAGCGGGACGACAAGGGGGCAACCGTGGCGCCCGGATTGGGATCGAGCCTCCCGGATCGCCCGTTGCCCCAACCGAGCGATCAGGTCAGGGTCGCGCGGCTGGACGCAGAGTCCCGATCGAGGCGACAGCCACACTGCCTGGATGTCCGGCCAGGCCAGGTTGATGGCCTGAACCGGCCAGTTGACCGAGCGCAGCCACAACCCGTGCGGCCCCACCGCTAGACGGGGGCCGCCGCCGCTTGCCACCCACCACACGAATCCGACGATTCCAGCGTTGAAGAGCACCGAGATCCACAGGATCAAGGACATGCCCGACCAGGGCGGCCCGAGGATCAGGTTCAGCACGACCCAGACAACCACCGGGCTGATCAGGAGTGCAGCGAGCAGGGAGCAGAACAGCTTCGCGTATCCGTAGCCGTTCGGGCGAACGACATAGGGCTCGTCCTGCGGCACCTGGGTCAGCACCGCCGGCGGCTGCTGGGTCCACGGCTGTTGGGCCCACGGCTGTTGGGTCCATTGCTGTTGGGTCCACTGCTGCTCGTGGGTCCATTGCTGTGGGCCGGTCACGTCGGCTTGGACGCATGCCGGCCACACCACGTTCCTCGCTCACCCCGGCCAAGCCGGGGGCATGGCTGCGCGCGGCGGCCGATCGCCGGTCACGTGAGTACCGGGGGGACGAAGGCCGTCAGCAGGAGGTAGGCGACCGCGGCCGAGGGAAGCAACGAGTCCATCCGGTCCATCAGGCCACCGTGACCGGGCAGGAGGTTGCCCATGTCCTTGATGCCCAGGTCACGCTTGATGATCGACTCGCCGAGATCCCCGATGGTGGCCGTGACCGCGATCGCAGCGCCGTAGACGATCCCGTGCCACCACGCTCCGTCCAAGGCGATTCCCACCAGCAGCAGACCGGCGATCATGCAAGCAAGCACGGATCCGCCCAAGCCCTCCCAGGACTTCTTGGGGCTGACCGTCGGTGACATGGGGTGCTTGCCGAACAGGACGCCGGCCGCGTATCCACCGACGTCGCTGCACACCACCGTGAGGATGAACACGACGATCCGAGTCACCCCGTCGTCGGGCCGCAGCAGCAGGACGGCAAAGCAGGCAAGCAGTGGAACGTAGACCGTGATCAGCGCGGCCGTGGACGCATCGCGGAAATATCCGACCGGCCCGTCAGAGAGGCGCCACACGATGGCGGCCAGCACCGTGAGCATGGTCGTCACTGCCAGTCCCCCGGGCCCGCTGAGCCAGGTCACCACGATCATGGCGCTGGCGCCGAGCATGAGTGGCAGTAGCGGCGGGCGAACCCGAACAGAGTTCAGCGCACGGCCGATTTCCCACACGCTGATCAGAACCGCTGCCAGCACGATGCCCAGGAACGCCGGTCGGTAGATGACCAGCGACAGCACGACCGCGATTCCGAGGCCCACGCCGACCGCTATGGCAACGGGCAGATCGCGTCCTGCCCGGCTGGGACCGGGTGGCTGCTCGGTAGTCGGTGTCAGCGTGTCGACGGAACGTGCTTGGTCCGCTGCGAACGCGTCACCGGCCGGGGCCGGTGGTTCATCCGGGCCGTTCAGAGCCGACTCGAGAGGCGGATCGAACGAGTCGGGGGGAGGGCTCGCCATGGCCCGGCGGTTGTGAATCGACGGCGGGTGTACCGGAGCGACCGGAGCGGCAGTCGCCACCGGATCGGCAGTCAGCACGGGATCAGCTGCCACGACCGGAGCGGCGGTCGCCACCGGATCAGCCGCCACGACCGGAGCGGCGGTCGCCACCGGGGCGGCCACATTCGGTCCCCGGGCAGGGCGGGACGGGCCCCCCTCCGATCCGGGATCGGACGGTGTCGTCGGTGGGCCAAGCCGGTTCTTGGGCCTCTCCACAGGCACCGATCAGACCTCGAGAAGCTCGGCTTCCTTGGTCTTCACTGCCTCATCGATCTTCCCGACATGCGCGGCGGTGATGTCGTCGAGTTCCTTCTCCGCCCGCCGGACGTCGTCCTCGCCGACCTCGCCATCCTTCTGTAAGCGCTCGAGCTCTTCCTTGGCGCGGCGCCGGATGTTGCGTACGGCCACCTTGCCGTCCTCACCCTTGGTCCGGGCGACCTTGCCGAGATCGCGGCGGCGCTCCTCGGTCAGCTGCGGAAAGACGATGCGCAACATCGTGCCGTCGCCGCCGGGATTGACGCCCAGGTCGCTGTCCCGGATCGCTTTTTCGATCGCCGGCAACTGACTGATGTCGTAGGGCTTGATGATCGCCATTCGGGCTTCCGGAATGTTGATCGAGGCCATCTGTGGGACCGGTGTCTGCGCCCCGTAGTAGTCGATCATGATCTTGTTGAACATGGAGGGCGTCGCGCGGCCAGTCCGCAGTGTGCCCAGATCCTCCCGCAATACCGAGACCGCTTTGTCCATCCGATCCTCGGCATCGAGGAGTGTGTCGTCGATCACGCGTTCCTCCGTCCTCGGCCGTCTGGCCTGATCACGCTGGTTCTAGCGGCCCCGATCGAGTTCGTCAGCCAGGCGTGCTGATCCGCGTACCGATCTTCTCACCATCGACCGCGCGGGCGATGTTTCCGTCGACGTCGAGACTGAATACCACGATGGGGAGACCGTTGGCCTGACACAGACTGATCGCGGCCGCGTCCGCCACCGCAAGCCCCCGAGCCAGTACTTCGGCATGAGTGATCGTGTCGAACCGGATGGCGCCCGGGACCTTCTGCGGATCAGCGTCGTACACACCGTCGACCCCGTTCTTGGCCAAGAGCAGTACCTCACAGCCGATCTCGAGCGCCCGTTGGGCGGCCACAGTGTCGGTGGAGAAGTACGGCATGCCGGCGCCGGCACCGAAGATCACGATGCGGCCTTTCTCCATGTGCCGGATCGCCCGGAGCGGGATGTAGGGCTCGGCGACCTGGCCCATCGTGATGGCCGTCTGCACCCGCGTCGCAACGCCGGCCTTCTCGCAGAAGTCTTGCAGCGCCAGGCAATTCATGACTGTGCCGAGCATGCCCATGTAGTCTGCGCGGGCGCGTTCCATCCCGTGCTGTGAGAGCTCTGCGCCGCGGAAGAAGTTTCCGCCGCCGACGACGATGGCGACCTGAACACCACTCTTGGCGACCTCTGCCACCTGATGGGCGATGCCCGCGACGACATCGGGATCGATCCCTACCTTGCCGCCGCCCAGCGTTTCGCCAGACAGTTTCAGCAGGACGCGTCGATATCCCGGCGACGACATACGTCGATCCTGCCTTACGGCTGTCCGACCTCGAAGCGAGCAAACCGTTTGACATCCGCGCCGGCCTCTGCGAGGACCGCCGCGACATCGCGCTTCGGGTCCGTGATCGAGGCCTGCTCCAGGAGGACGAAGTCTTTGAAGAACGCGCCTACTCGACCCTCGATGATCCGGGACATCGCCTGCTCCGGCTTGCCCTCCTCGCGGGCAGTCTGCTCAGCAATGCGTTTCTCCGACTCGACGACCTCGGCCGGAACCTCGTCGCGCGTCAGGAACTTCGGGCGGCTCGCCGCGATCTGCATCGCCACCGATTTGGCGGTCTCCGCAGAGCCACCCTCGTACTCGACGAGGACGCCGATTGCCGGTGGCAGGTCGGTCGCCTTGCGGTGCAGGTACGAGGCGGTCGCACCGTCGAAAACCACGAATCGGGTGATCTCGAGCTTCTCGCCGATCTTTGCCGACTCGTCCTGCAGCGTCTGGGCGACGGTGCTTCCCTCGGGCGTGGCGAGCGCGAGCAGCGCTGGCACGTCGGCCGGTTTGCTGGCCAGGACGACATCGATCAGGCGCTCGGCCAGCTCCTGGAAGCCGGCGTTCTTGGCCACGAAGTCGGTCTCACAGTTGAGTTCGAGCATCGCGGCGTCCTTGATCAGGACCAGTCCGTTGGCGGCGGCGCGCTCGAGGCGCTTGCCGACGTCCTTGGCTCCCTTGATCCGGAGCAGTTCGACAGCCTTGTCGAAGTCCCCGTCGGCCTCGGTGAGGGCGTTCTTGCAGGCCATCATCCCGGAACCGGTCATGTCGCGCAGCCGCTTGACGTCAGCAGCGGTGAAGCTGGGCATATCAGTGTCCTTCAGCTAGCTGGTGCTCCTACGAGCTGGTCAGTCGGAAAGTCAGCGGGTCGCGCGGCGGGGCGGATCTCCCGGTCCCGGACGTGGCCGCTGAGGTGGAACAGGTTCGGCCGTCGAGGCGGGTCAGGCGCTCGGCTTCGACGGCTCGTCGCCGTCAGCCTCAGCCACCGGCTCGGCAGCGGGGGCAGCGGCAGGTGCCGCCTCGGTCAACGCGGCGGCCGCTGCCCCGGCCGGCGCTGCCCCGTTCGTCGACGGTGCGGTGGTCAGCTGATCGTCGGCCTTGGTGCCTTCGAGCAACTCCCGCTCCCATTCGGCCAATGGCTCGTTGGCGCCGATCTCGCCGGCGTCACCGGTGTCGGCGCCCTCGCTGGCTGCGGTCTGCGCGGCCTGGCGGGCCATCAGCCCCTCAGCGACGGCATCAGCCACGACCCTGGTCAGCAGCGCGGCGCTGCGGATCGCGTCGTCGTTGCCGGGGATCTTGTAGTCGACCTCGTCGGGGTCACAGTTGGTGTCGAGGACGGCGACGACCGGGATGCCCAGTTTGCGGGCCTCCCCGACTGCGATGTGTTCCTTCTTGGTGTCCACGATCCACACGACACTGGGCGTCTTGGCCATATCGCGGATGCCACCGAGGCTGCGCTCGAGCTTGGCCTTCTCGCGGGACAGGCCGAGGGCTTCCTTCTTGCTCAGGGTCGCGGTCACGCCCGTCTGCTCCATCGTCTCGAGTTCCTTGAGCCGCTGCAGCCGGCCGTGCACGGTCTGGAAGTTGGTGAGCATTCCGCCCAGCCAACGCTGGTTCACGTACGGCATGCCGACGCGATTGGCCTGCTCGGCGATCGCTTCCTGCGCCTGCTTCTTCGTGCCGACGAACAGCACGGTGCCGCCATGGGCGACGGTCTGCTTGATGAAGTCATACGCATCATCGATGTAGGTCAGCGTCTGCTGAAGATCGATGATGTAGATGCCGTTGCGCTCGGTGAAGATGAACCGCTTCATCTTCGGGTTCCAGCGCCGGGTCTGATGCCCGAAGTGGACGCCTGCGTCGAGCAGGTTCTTCATACTGACGACAGCCACTGGCCGTCCTCTCGCTTCACGCGTCCACCGCGGGTGTCCTTGCGGTGCCGCTGTCTCGGTTGACGCGACACCCCACATCGGGATGCCGCCCTGGTGACCTAGGAGCACCG
>CAVYBR010000001.1:0-152904 GCA_963766765.1 uncultured Actinomycetota bacterium | reverse complement strand
ACGCTTGGCGACGAGGCCATGGACCGCACCGTCGCCGCGCTCGAAGATTTCCAGGCGCTGGCCCTGGGCAGCGGCGCCAAGCGGGTGCTCGCGGTCGCCACCTCGGCGATGCGCGACGCCAGCAATGGGCAGCAGCTGCTCGACCGGGTGAAGAGGAACCTCGGCATCGAGCTGCGCACCATCTCTGGTCCCGAAGAGGCGCGCCTCGGCTTTCTGGGCGCGGTCCGCGGCCTGCCGGTCGAGGACGGCCTGGCGTTCGATCTCGGTGGCGGCAGCGTGCAGCTGTCGGAATTTCGCGCGCGCAGCCTGCTGGGTCACTGGAGCTTTCCGCTGGGATCCCTGCGCCTGTCCGAGACTTTTCTGTCGGATCCGCCGGCCAAGGGCGAAGCGCATCGCCTGATGAGCCACGTGCGCAAGACGCTCAAGCAGGCCGAGATGCCGGTGCTGGCGGCGGGCGGTGTGCTGGTGGGCACCGGCGGGACGGTGCGAAACCTGGCCAAGATCGATCAGGAATTGCACCCCCACCCCATCAACCACCTGCATGGCTATTTGCTCAGCCGCCGCCGCGTGCACGAGATCGTGAACCTGCTGACCTCCCGCCGCCAGCGCGAGCTGACCCGGGTCCCGGGGCTGAACGACGATCGGGTCGACTCCATCGTCGGCGGTAGCCTGGCCGTGCTGGCCCTGCTGCGCGCAGTGGGCGCGGAGAACCTGCTGGTCTCCGGCGGCGGCGTGCGCGAGGGTCTGGCCGCCGGCATCGCCGCCAGGCGCCTGCCCGCCGCGGCCAAGGTGCGCAGCGCCTCGATCACGGCGCTGGCGACGTCCTTTCGTGCCTGGAACCCCGAGCGACGGACAGCCGCAGGAGATCTGCCGTGTCGAACTCCGGCTCGCCGAAGAAGTCCTCAGCCCCTTGCGCCACCAGTTCGGAGATCTCCCGGGCTATCACCCCAGCGGTGGACTTGGCCACGCCACCGAGCTGCTTGAGTTCCTTGCCACCTTCATCCGAGGTGAGATATCCGATCACTGCCCGCAGGTCCGCGAGGTCAAGCAGAGCCAGGCCGTTCTCGTCCGACCAGTGGAAGATCAGCGACAAAGCTGACTCCTGGGTGTCATTGAGTCCTAACACCTTCGACAGGAGGATCGGACCGAACCAGGTCACGGTCGCCCGAAAGGGCGTTCCCGTCCCGACTCCGCCCAACGCAAAGAACTCCGTTGGGTACGAGGTAGGTGCCCACGAATGTTTTCGGCGTCGGTGACCCGTTGCGCGATCTTGTCGTTGGTCTCCCCTGGGGCGACGAGTCCGGAAAGGTCGCTCTTGATGTCCGGCGCGAAGACTGCTACGCCGGCGGCCGAGAGCTGCTCGGCCATGAGTTGGAGGGTCTTCGTCTTGCCGGTTCCGGTCGCGCCGGCGATCAGGCCGTGCCGATTGACCATCGCCAGAGGGATCCTGATCGGCGCTTGCGGGTCAACTGTCCCGTCATGCACAACTGCGCCGAGTTCGAGCGCCGGTCCGTCGAAGGTGTAGCCCTGTGCGATCCGCTGCGTGACGTCTGACATGGGACCGGAATCTAGTCGGATCAGCCCAGTAGGGTTCTTGTTGTGGCGGACAAGGCCGATCCCGGCCCAATGGTTTGGTCGACTGCGAGATGACCGGCCTCGACCTGCGAAGGACGCCATGATCGAGATCGCGGCGCTCGTCACTGACGGGGAGCTCAACGTCCTGGGCGATGGGGTCGACCTCGTGATCCATGCCCCCGAGAACTGCTCGACAGCATGCTTCCGGTGGTGGCCGAGATGCACGCGGCCTCGGGGCTCACCGATGAGGTCCGGCATCCACCGTGACGCTCCAGCCGAGGCTCAGCAGCAGGTCCTGGACTACATCCGCGAGTTCGTGCCCAGCCGGGGAGCACCCTTGTGCGGGAACTCGATCGCGACCGACCGCGGTTTCATCACCCGGGACATGCCGGAGCTCGACGCCTTCTTGCACTACCGGATGATCGACGTCTCCTCGGTCAAGGAGCTTGCCCGCCGCTGGTACCCGCGGGTCTACTTCGGCCAGCCGACCAAGGGCCTTGCACACCGGGCGCTGGCCGACATCAGAGAGTCATTCGGGAGCTGGCGTATTACCGCCAGCACGTGTTCGTGCCGCCCCCGGCCCCGACGACGACAGGCGCAGGAGATCGGCCGCCACGCTGTTGTGAGGCCGGGGCGCGCGACCGGGGTGATGGCTCGGCTCTGGTCCGGCAGCTCTCCGGTATCGTCTGGATGCGCTTCTCCGGCTTCGGAGAAGCACATGGTGGGTGTAGCTCAGCTGGTAGAGCACCTGGTTGTGGTCCAGGTGGCCGCGGGTTCAAGTCCCGTCACTCACCCCACTGCTTTTCGCCGGATCATCCGGGCGGCGCCTCCGGGGGCGCCGCGGATCGCGCCCTAGTTGAGGGCGCTGCCCTGCAGCCAGGTCTCCCATGGGATGGACCAGTCGTAGATGTCCCCGTCGGACGGCCCGAGATCGCCGACGCCGTTGTAGACCTCGACGACGTCACCGATCTGGGAGAACTCGAAGAACCACGCCGCGCGCTCGGTCGACAGGTTGATGCAGCCGTGGGAGACGTTGGTGTTTCCCTGCGAGGCCACCGACCATGGGGCGGCATGCACGAACGTGCCGTTGTTGGAGATCCTGGTCGCGTACTCGACCGCAGTGACGTAGCCGCCGGCATCGAGTGCCAGGCCGTACGTCGTCGAGTCCATGACCTTGTTGCGGTTCTTGTCGATCACGACGTAAGAGCCGTTATTGGTCTCGAAACCGGGCCGGCCCATGCTGACCGGAAACGTTTGTACGAGCGCGTCGCCATCGAAGACCTGCATGGTGTGGGTTGCCGCATCTGCACGGGAGATGTGCGCGTCGCCGATGGTGAAGGAGATGGTTCGGTCGACCTTGCCCCAAGCACCGTTCCCGAGGTTGACGCCGTAGATGTTGGCGTCCAGCCGTACCTCGATGTTGGGGGGCCAATAGACCTGCGGTCGCCAGTGGACCTCGGTATCGGAGAACCAGTTCCAACCGCCGACGACGGGCACGGAAGTCGTGACGATGAGAGCGCGCTCGGCTGACGCCTTGTCGGTGACGGGCGCGTCGAAAAACACCCGGATCGGCAGTCCGATGCCGACAGTCGTGCCGTCGAGCGGACCGATCGCCGGAAAGACCTGCACAGTGGGTAGCACGGTGCCGAAGGTCGACGTGGCGCTCACCTGCTTGCCGTCCTCGCCGGTCGCTTCAGCGGTGACCGTGTAGGTCTCGCCGTAGAGCAGCGGAACCGTGGGCTGCCAGCGCGGGTTGCTGGCACTCTCCTCACTCTCGGCGATCGTTCCCTCGAGGGCTTCACCTGCGGCGTTGGTGACCGTCACACCGTCGAGTTCGCCGTGTGTCAGGGAGACGAGGATCGCCGCATCCGGGGAGACGTCGATCTGCCCGTCGGTCGGGAGTACGTGCAGCTGCGCCGGACGGGGCGCGGCGGACGTCTCACCACCTTCGCTACCGAAACCACCGCCACCGGTACACCCGGTGAGGATCAGCACGAGTCCCAGAACGAGGCTTCCACGCGCACGTTTGCCCAGGTGTTTTCCGGCTCTCAACGCCATGATCCACTTCTCTGCAGATCACCGACGGATCAACAGACATCCACGATAACCCGGGGTTTGTGACCTCCCCGTATGGCCGCGCCGGAGCAGACCGAGCGCTGATATCGTTTGGGCCACGCGGCGTCCGGGTTAGGCGCACGCACGCGCCGCTAGCTCAACTGGCAGAGCAGCTGACTCTTAATCAGCGGGTTCGGGGTTCGAGTCCCCGGCGGCGTACTCACCCCTGGCGGTCGCGGAGTCAGCGGGCACTGACGCCGGCAGCGATTGCTGATTCCACAACATCCGACTTGGCGTTCTGCGGCTTGCACCAATAGATTGATGACCTGTGTGGCAAACGGCACATCAGCGGGGTTCGGGGGCACGGGGTCCTCGGCAGCGGCCGAGCGGAATTTCCGTGACGGCAAGGGCTGCCGTTCTTGATCCAGATGGACCCAAACTCGGCTAATCTGCCTGTCCGTCACCGGTCCACTGCGGAGCGTGGCTTAAGAGTAGACTGGTTAGTCTAGACCCAAGGGGCAACTATGAGCGCCGTATCAAATGCACGCACGGGCCGCTGGGGACGCACAGGACGCTGGGGCCGTACCGGCCGCTGGGGCTAGGCCCGTCACTCGTGCCGTCAGCCACTCTGGTGGCGAACGGCCGATGGGAACAGGTAACAAGCCGCCTCCGGCGGTAGCATCCAAGCCGTGAAGAAGCGGTTGGACCGCGCTGGTCTTGGTGAGCCCCAAGGCGATGTGCCTCAGGAGCGGATGCTCCCGAACCCCTACGCCGTTCCACTTGCCACGCTCGTGGCCGGCGCCTATGTCGCGGTCACCGAACAGGTGCAACTGCAGCCCGCGTCCACGTTCCCGGACGACATCGATGCCGGGTTCGGACTCGGTGGCGCTGACGGCGACGGCGACGGCGACTAACGCTTCGGATTCTCAGCCCAGCGTGACCGGACAGCCGATAATCTGCTGTCTGGAAAGGGCGCTCATGACAGCAAAGCGAATCTGGATCATCCTGGCGGTAGCCGTTGTCGTCGCGGTGGGTGTGTGGTTGATCGTCACGTACGGCGGCGGCGGAAGCGGCTCAGGCGGCGGTACCGGAGGCTACTGAGCCAGCCGGCAGATGCGGTGCGCAACGATGACCGCCTCGCTCAGGAGGACTTCGCGACGATCCGTTCTGCGTAGAACTGCTCCCAGGGCACATCCGGCGCAGTCGCGATGTATTCGCGGTCGAGAGAGACGAGCTGATGGGTCAGCTCGCTCCGCGCGGGTCGGGTACCGAGAAGTTCCGGCAACTCCGACAACCTCACGAGCCAGTCGGCGTACCACGTCGCCCAGTCGTCGTCTTCGCCGTCGGTGATCCGATAGACCGTGTGGTGCGTCTCGGCCGCCTCGTGCAGAAGCTTGCGGACGTCATCTGTTGCGTTCATGCGGCCACTCCTCGGATCAGCGACGACCCGCATCCTCGCACCGAATCGTGTCCGGCGGGCCTCAGACGAGCGAGGCGGCGGTCGGAGAGCCAGCGGTCGCCAAGACCACGCCGTCATCGGTGACCGCGAACCCCTCGTAGCCCTCCAGGGCCTCGAGCCATTCGAGAGCCGGCAAGCCCATCGCGTACGCAGCCGTCGCGTACGCATCCACGAGTGTGATGCCCCGGCCGGTCACGGTGATGCTCGCAAGACCGCTCGGCGGTCGACCGGTCCGCGGATTGATGATGTGGCAGCCGCGCTCGGCCACGCCGGACGTGGCCACGGCCAGATCGCGTCCTTCCACCACCGTGGCGAGCGCACCAGGTTCCAGAGGATGCGTGATCCCGACCCGCCACGGCAGACCCTCGGGCCGAGCACCGACCAACTGCATGTCGCCGCCACCGTTGACAGCATGTGACGCCGCCCCCGCTGCGCTCAGGAGGGCGCTGGCTCGGGCGATCGCCCACCCCTTCACCAGGCCGGACGGGTCAAGCACGCCGCGCATGGTCGCGGCGAAGTAGCCATCCGAGGTGGCCTGCACATGGGCACAGAGGTCCAGCACCTCCGCCACAGCTGGCGGGCAGTCGCGCAGCCTGATTTCGCCCCGGCCGAGTCGGCTGATCTCGCTGTCGAGGCGATAGGTGGAGAACGTCTCGTCGACCCAATGCAGATCCGCCACCACCTCGCCGATTGCGGCGCTCCAGTCGCCGGCATCCAGAACATGGATGGAGAACACCGTTCCCATGACGTGCTCGGTGTGTTTGGCCGTCATGCCTGATCGAGGGCGCTCTGCAGTGACTGGATGAAACCGGTCGAGGTGTACGTCGCGCCGGAGACCATCTGGATGTCAGCGCTTTGCACGGCAAGTGCCTGTTGGATCAGCTGCGGAAGGGCGGCGGAGTTGATCTCTGCGTCGCGGCCGCCGCCGTTGGGGTACTGCAGCATGGTCACATCGGTGATCGCGGTGCCGGTCAGCGTGACTTGGACCTGAACCGGGCCTTGCTCGGTGTCGATGGTCTGCCCGACCAAGATCCGCGCCGCTTCCGGGGCCGGACCCGCGCCCGTCTCTGGCGGGGCCGCGGCCGCCGGAGTGGTACCTGCGCCCGCCGGCGTGGACCCGGTGACCGGCAGGGCCAGCGCCGGCGGGGCAGGAGTCTTGTACTGCAGTAGGAGGACCAGACCGACGATCGTGGTCACTATCGCGAAGAGAGCTCGTTTCATGGTCGACAGGCCTCCTAGAACTCGAACGACTCGAGGTGGATACGCCGCTCTGGGACGCCGGCATCGCGCAGGGACCGCAACGCGGCGGCGACCATTCCGTCCGGACCACAGACGTAGACGTCGTGCAGCGTCAGATCCGGGACAAGCTCGGTCAACCGCTCCGGCGCCAGCGGGTCGTACCCCAGTTCACCGCGGGTGCCGATCAGGAAGTGCAGGGAATGCCCGGCTTCGTGGGCGAGGACCTCGAACTCGTCACGGAAGATGATGTCCTCAGGACGGCTTGCCCGGTACACCATCGTCAGATCCCCCGGCGCAACCGGCAGCGTCTCGAACAGAGTCCGAAGCGGAGTGACGCCCACGCCGCCGCCGAGCAGCAGCACCTTGCGTTGCGTCTGGCGGCCGGAGGTGAAGGCACCGTACGGACCCTCCGGGAACACCCAGGTGCCCGGTTTGACCGCGGCCATCGCGCGCGAGTGATCCCCGCTGAGCCGCACCGTGATCCGAAGCAGGTCCATGTGTACGGGTGCCGACAGCGAGTACGGGTTTGCCGAGAACCACATGCCCTTGCTCAGCACGCGCCACCGGAAGAACTGACCCGGCTCGGCGTGCAACCGATTCAGTTGGACTCCGCTCATGTAGATCGAAACGATGTCGTCGGACTCCCGGATGACATCGGTGACCCGCAACTGGTGCCGGAAGGCCAGCCGGACCGGGGCCAGGAATCGGTACCAGATCAGCAGCAGCCCGACGACGAGGTACATCGTGGACCAGACGATCCTGGCGATCGGGTTGTCCACGAATTCCTTGCCCGTCGAGAACTGGTGGCTGAACGCCAGGGCGATGGCCAGATAGGTGTAGAAGTGCAGGAAGTGCCACGTCTCGTACCGCATCTTCTTGCGCGCGGCTCGAGCTGAGGTGACGCCGATCATCACGAACAGCAGTCCGGCAACCGTCGCCATCAGCACATTGGGATAGGTCAGCACGAGGGTCTTGCTCTGCTCCACGAGGCCGGTCTGCGATGTGACCGCGTATCCCCACACGATGAACAAGCCGTGCGCGACGATGAGGGTCACCGTGTAGCGACCGCCCTGCCCATGCCACCGAGCGAGCCGGTCGGAGCCGATGCCACGCTCCAGGGCCGGAATGCGGGCCATCAGCGCCAGCAGCACGACAACGGCGTATCCGGCCAGCAATCCGGTGATCCGGCCGACCTCGGTCAGCCAGTCGCCGAGGGTCGGTTTGGTGTCCGCATTCAGCCACCACAGCGTCAGCACGGCAACAGCACCGAGGAGAATGCCGGCGAGCACCACCCCGGGATGAGCCCGGGTCGGCGGCGCCTGCAGCTGCGGGGCTCGCTGGGTCAACGAGCGCGTCTCTGTGCGTTCGATGGCATCAATGGCAATGGTCACGCGGACCAGAGTCCGCAAGATCCAGTGCACGTCTCAACTGGACGATGGTCCTACTACCAACGTCGCATGGAAACCTGCGCCAGCCGTAGGGCTGACTGTCACCCATGAAGAAGAATCTGTTCGCCTTCGGCGCGGCCGCGGTGATCGCCGGACTTCCCATCGCCGCTGTCCTGACCGACGGCGGCGAGAGCGATGCCGCGCCGAGCACTCCCAGTCAGTCAGAGCCCACCGATGCCGCAACGAGTGACCCGAGTGCGACTCCGGAAGCCACGACAACCGTCGCCCCTCCCCCGCCTCCGGCGCCGGTACCGGTGCCCAATTCCGGCGATGACGATGACGACGACGATGATGATGATGATCACGACGACGACGATGACGATGATGACGACGACTGACCGGCTCGGGGCTAGCCAGCCAGCGCCGTAACCCGATTCGCGCTCCGCGGCCGAAAGCGAGAGACTTCGAGAGTTCGGCCCCGAAGATCGAGAAAGCGCTCGCGTTTCTCGCACCCGCGCAGTCCCTCTGGAGCTTGCCCATGTCGAAGCACGTGATCGTCGGCGCCGGTCCCATCGGAACCGCCACCGCTCGATTACTTGTGGACCGCGGCGAACAGGTCACCGTCGTCACTCGTTCGGGCCTCGCTCTTGATGTGCCTGGTGTGGAAAGCGTCCGGGCCGATGCGACCGACGCCGCACTCGTCGGCGAGCTGGCCAGCGGGGCGGATGCCCTCTACAACTGCGCGAGCCCTCCGTACCACCGGTGGGCGACTGACTGGCCACCGTTGGCCAACGCTCTGCTCGAGGCCGCCGAGCTGTCCGGCGCCGTCCTCGTGACCGCCAGCAACCTGTACGGCTACGGCGCGGTGTCCGTACCGATGACCGAAAGCACCCGGCTGGCACCGAATTCCAAGAAGGGGAGAGTACGGGTCCAGATGTGGCTCGATGCCTTGGCCAGGCACCAGGCGGGCCGAATCCGGGCAACCGAGGTGCGCAGCTCGGATTACCTCGGCCCACGCGCCCAGAGTCCGATCGGAGATCGAGTCATCCCACGGCTGCTCGCGGGCAAGAAGGTCCAGGTCCTGAAGCGCGCCGACACCGTTCACACCTGGACCTACACCTTGGATGTCGCTCGACTTCTCGTCACGGTTGCTCAGGATGAACGCGCTTGGGGCAAGCCCTGGCACGTTCCCAGCAATCGCGCGCGGACCCAACGCGAGGTCATCGCCGACCTTGCCACGGTGGCCGGCGTCAGACCTGTCAAGGTCAGCGAAACGTCGTCCGCCGTGCTCAAGCTGATCTCTTTGGTCAATCCGACGGTCCGCGCGTTGAGCGAAGTCAGCTACCAGCTGAAACGGTCCTTCGTCATGGACTCCGCCGCAGCCAGGCACACGTTCCAGCTCGAACCCACCCCCTGGGACGAGGTGCTCGGCGCAACCATAGAGGCGTATCGGACCCCGGAGACCAGCCGCGACGAGATTCACCTCTGATCTCTGCGCGCCCGGGATACGGTCGCGACCGGCACTGACAGCACAGCGGGGAATGACACGTGGAGGCACTGTGGCACTGACCCGCATCCTGGTGCTCGTACTCGCCGGTGGCGCGGGCGGGCGACTGGAACTGCTGACCGAGAATCGGGCCAAGCCGGCTGTCGCGTACGGCGGGATGTACCGGCTGATCGACTTCCCGTTGTCCAACTGCCTGCGCGCTGGCATCGCCGATGTGTGGGTACTGCAGCAGTACAACCCCGGGTCGCTGTCCGACCATCTGGCCAACGGTCGTCCCTGGGACCTGGACCGCACCACCGGGGGTCTGCTGGTGCTCCATCCGTACCAGGGAGACGAGCGGGGCGGTTGGCACCAGGGCACTGCGGATGCACTCTGGCGGAACGCGCCGATGATCCGCGAGTTCGGACCCGAGGCGCTCGTCGTCGTCAGCGCCGACGCCGTGTACAAGCTCGACTACCGCGATGTCGCAGTCGCGCATGTGGACAGTGGCGCATCGGTCACGATGGTGACGACGCGGGTGGACCAGGAGGATGCGGGTCGCTACGGCGTCGTGCAGGTCGGCGAGGACGGCGCGATCACCGATTACGCCTACAAGCCCGATGAGCCGGCCAGCGACCTGGTCACCAACGAGGTCTTCGTCTTCTCCCCGGACCGAGTTCTGGATCTGCTCGACGACCTCGCCGAAAAGGTAGACGAGGAGAAGGGACTGGAGGATCTGGGCGACCATCTCCTGCCAGCGCTGGTGGAGGCGGGTGAAGCTCGCGAGCATCGTTTCGAGGGCTACTGGCGCGATGTCGGCACAGTGCCGGCCTATTGGGAATCACACATGGACCTGCTGAAGTCGAAGCCGCCGATTGACCTGGACGAGCCGGGCTGGCCGATTCAAACGCAAGGCGGCAGGTACGCCGCGGCCGGTGTCGAGAAGGGCGCTGAGGTCGACAACAGCCTCCTGTCCGCAGGTTGCTACATCGCGGGGACGGTCCGGCACTCCGTGATCTCGCCGGACGTTCGCATCGAAGCCGGGGCGCGGGTCGAGGACTCGGTGATCCTGCATGGGGCGGTCGTACGTTCTGGCGCGACGGTCGTGCGCAGCATCGTGGATCAAAACGTTGTAATCGGCGCCGATGCCAAGGTCGGCGGCGCCGGCGACATCACGCTGATCGGTGGTGCGGCAGAGCTACCCAAGGGTGAAGTCGTGCCGGCCGGCGATCGCTTCCCGGAACGTGCCGACTCAGATGATTGAAGACACTCCTCACCAGGCTGCCGGTGCGTAGTCCTTGAGGAAGCACCCGTAGACATCGTTGCCTGACTCGCCCTGCACGATCGGGTCGTACACGCGCGCCGCTCCGTCCACGAGGTCCAACGGCGCGCGAAATCCCTCGTCGGCCAGCCGCAGTTTCGTCGGATGCGGACGCTCGTCAGTGATCCAGCCGGTGTCCACAGCGGTCATCAAAATGCGATCCGTACTCAGCATCTCCTGGGCGCTGGTTCGCGTGAGCATGTTGAGCGCGGCCTTGGCCATGTTGGTGTGCGGATGGCCCGGGCCCTTGTACGCCCGGGAGAACTGACCCTCCATCGCGGAGACATTCACGACGTACTTGCGCCGTGCGGTCGCCGCCGCCATCGCCGGCCGCAGGGCGCTGATCAGGATGAACGGCGCCGTTGTGTTGCAGAGCTGCACTTCGAGCAGTTCCAGCGGGTCGACCTCGCCGATCCGCTGTGTCCAGCTGTTCACCGAGTGCAGGTCCGGGACGAGCCCGCCCGCATCGATGGCCGTCGTTGCCGCGATTCTGGCCGGCGAGGCAGATCCGGCCGTCAGCGCGAGCTCGGTCAGCACCTGAGCCGTCGGATGCTGTGCCATCGAACCGACCAACGCGGCCGGGTGGGCATCGCTGACGTGATCGAACGTGAGCAGGTCAGGCAGGGGTCCGGACGGGAGGGGTTCGGACTCCGCGTCGACGAGCGGCCCGTACGAACCAGGAGATCGGCGTACGGTCTGCGCCGCATTGTTGATCAGGATGTCCAAAGGTCCTTGCTCGGCAACTGATTCCGTCAGAGACAGGACTTGCGCCGGATCGCGTAGGTCGATGCCCACGATCCGCAATCGGTGCAGCCAGTCCGCGCTGTCGTGCATACCGGTGAACCGACGCACGGCATCACGTGGGAACCGCGTGGTGATGGTCGTGTGCGCTCCATCTCGAAGCAAGCGCAAAGCGATGTACATCCCGATCTTCGCCCGCCCGCCGGTCAACAGTGCCCGACGACCGGTCAGGTCCGTACGGGCGTCGCGATGGGACCGGTTGAGTTCCGCGCAGGACGGACAGAGCTGGTGGTAGAACGCGTCGACATCGGCGTAGCGGTTCTTGCAGACGTAACAGGCCCGGGCGCGCAGGAGGGTTCCGGCTGTTGCGCCGACCACGTTCGAGATCAGCGGGTTGCCTTGTGTCTCATCGTCGATCCGACCGGGCGCGGCCGTGGCAGTCGCTGCAGTCACGGCCTGATCGGCGGCCTGGACCGCCGCTCGGCGCCGGGCCCGCCTGGTCTCCTTGACCGTCTTGAACAGCTTGGCCGTCGCGAGCCGCACGGCGACAGCGTCCGGATGCTCCGGGTTGCCGCGGCTCAGCTCGTCCACTTCGGCCAGCACGGCAAGGCAGGTCTCGAGCGCCGCCGGGTCCACGCCTGAAGAACTAGTCACAGCACGAATCCAACACTGACCGCACTTTTTCCGGAAAAAGTGGCTTCTGCGTGGCGCCAGACCGCACTTTCTCCGGAGAAAGTCTCCTAGGGCCGCTGAAGGGTCGACGGGTCAGCCGGTGCGACCCCCCAGAGATCACCGGTCAGATACCGCTGCAGGTTCGGCGCCACCGCGGCGATGAGTTCCTCGTCGGTGGCGCTGGCCAGAGCCGGGACGCCGATGACGTATCTCGCCATGAGGAGACCCGCCATCTGTGATGCGACCAGACTGGCGCGCAGCTTCGCGCGATCCGGAGTCAATTCGGCAGCGATGCGCTCGAGGACGTTGCGTTCCAGGAACTCGCGGAGCATGGCCGCGCCCATGTCGCTACTCGTCGCCGTCCGTAGCACCGCCATTGCCGCGCCCCGGGTACCCACGTCCTTCCAGGCGGCAAAGACCGCCCGAAGCAAGCGCTCCCCGATTCCGTCGATCCCGCCCCCAAGGACCCGGACGAAGATCTCGCCCGGGTTGAACGGCAACTCGAGGGCCGCGGCGAACAGCTTGTCCTTGCTGCCGAAGTAGTGGTGCACCAAAGCCGGATCCACCGCAGCGACCGTGGCGATTCCGCGAATCGTGGCTCCGTCATATCCCTTGTCGGCGAACTCCGCCCGGGCCGCGGCGAGAACCGCAGCCCGGGTATCAGCTCCGCCGGGGCGTGGGCCCCGTGGCCGCCGAGCGCTCAATCGCTGCGCCGACGCAGAGTCATAGCCCCGAGCGCCAGAGCCACGATCGTCGCGCCGAAGACGACGGTGAGGTCGCGAACCAATGTGCCGGAGACGCTTGCCTGTCCGCCGATCTGCTTGAGCGCATCGACCGCATAGGACATCGGAAGCGCGTTGCTGATCGCTTCCAACCAACCAACCATCTGCTCGCGGGCCACCAGCAACCCACACGTGAGGAACTGCGGCAGCACGACCAGGGGCATGAATTGCACGGCCTGGAACTCCGATCGCGCGAAGGCGCTCACGAACAATCCGAGCGCCATACCAAGAACGGCGTTGCCGACGGCTATGACGACGACCCACCCCCAAGCCCCTTGTGTGTTCAGCCCCAGCAGCAGATATGCCGTCGCCGTTGCCACGCCGGCCTGGATGGCCGCCGCCACGGCGAAAGCAATGCCGTAGCCGAGCAGGAGATCGAGCTTGTGCATGGGCGTGGTGAGCAGTCGCTCGAGCGTGCCGGACGTGCGCTCCCGCAACATGGCCACGCTCGTGACCAGGAACATGATGATCAATGGGAAGACGCCGAGCAGCGGCAAGCCGATGCTGTCGAAGATCGCGTCATCGTCGAAGACGAACCGCAGCAGGATCATCAATAGGCTGGGCACCAGCACCAGCAGCGCAACCGTCCGGTGATCATGGGAAAGCTGGGTGAGAACGCGTTTCGCGGTCGCCCACGTGATTCGCCACGACATCAGGCCACCTCCGTCCGCTGTCGAATCAACGTGAGGAACATCTGGTCGAGATCCTCGGTCCCCGCGGCACGACGCAGCGCATCGGGGCTGTCGTCGGCGATCAGGTCGCCATCGCGGAGCAGAAGGATCCGGTCGCAGCGGCCGGCCTCGTCCATGACGTGGCTGGAGACGACCAACGTCGACCCCGCGGCGGCTAGTGAACCGAACATTTCCCACAACTCCTCGCGCAACACCGGATCCAGGCCGACCGTCGGCTCATCGAGGATCAGCAGCTCAGGGGCGCCCAGCAGCGCGCAGGCCAACGACACTCGAGCTCGTTCGCCGCCCGACAGCGTCGTGACCAGTTGCGCTGCCTGATTTCTCAGTCCGACGTCATCGATGGCCCGCTCTGCCGCCTGGGCATCGGTACCCATGACTGCGGCGAAGTAGCGCGCGTTCTCGCGGACCGTCAGGTCGGAGTAGACCGACGGCGACTGCGTCACGTACCCCACCCGGCTGCGCAGCCCCGCCGACCCGGCCTCGTCGCCGAGGACTCGGACCGAACCGCTGGTGATGATCTGAACACCGACGATGCACCGCATGAGCGTCGTCTTGCCGCTCCCGCTCGGGCCCAACAGTCCAGTGACCGAACCGTGGCTCACCGAACAGGTCAAACCGTGCAGGACTTCCTTTCCCCCTCGCTTCACCACGAGGTCGGTGACCTCCACCGCATCCTTCATCTCGATGGCCTTTCATCAAGTGTTGAATTAGGGATTCAACGTTAGATGAATTACCGCGTCCGGCGCAAGAGGGACTGCGATTCAGCAGAAACGATTCAGCAGAAACCAGGCGTGGCCTGCCAGGCCACCTCCGCGGGTGGCACGTCGTCGCGCAGGATGCTGCCCTCGATCAGCCCGTACGGCCGGTCCGCTGCGTGATAGACGACGCCCGGATTGTCCAAGCCGTACGGGGCCAAGTCGCTGAGGAAGTGGTGCTTGTTCGGCATCGAGAGTCGGATTTCGGCGACCTGCCGGTGGCGCTCGAGCACCGCCTCGCCCATCGCGTACAGCGTCTGCTGCAACGCGCTGCTGTAGCCGGTGGCGAACGTGCCCAACAGTGTTGAGCGGATGCTGGCGTAGGTCTCGTCGTAATCGTGTCGCGGTTCATCAGTGGTGACGTAGCGCCAGCGTGCGGTCACCGCCGTGGCCAAGATGCGATCATCGGTCTCGTCCAACGTGGTGTACCGGTCACGCGGAAATCCGGCGAAGCCGGACTCGGTTGTCTTGAGCACCACCAATCCGGTCAGGCCCGACACGACGTGCTCGTCGGCGCCGTCGACGGTGACCACGGTCGTGCGTACCGTCTCCCCGGTCCTGACGAAAGCGTGGTCATGTGGGACGCCGTGGACCTCGATGCGATTCCAGCCGTACTCCTCGATCTCGATTCGAGCACCCGTCATCCAGTCGTAGGCGCAGGCGAAATGCCGGGCCAGACGCAGTCCGAAGTCCTCGATTGCTCCGATGCCATCCCGAGCAAAGCCGTAGACCGTGTTCTTCTGGGTATCCGTCGCAAGAACGTGCGCGTTGTCCCCTTCCAGGTGGACAGCGGAGAAGTCACCGCGCAGCGCGCTCGAGACGTTGAGGTCCCGGAGCACGTGCTGCGGTGTTGCCCGGTCGACGGTGACGACGCGGACTTCGGCCTTGCCGTACTGATTCGGGCCCAGGGTGATGCCCACGGCTGGTCAGCTCCCTCGATAGGTGGAATAGGCGTACGGCGAAATGAGCAAGGGAACGTGGTGATGGGCGGCGCCGTCGGTGACTGTGAAGGCCACGGTGACCTCCGGGTAGAAGGTCTTGGTGCCGGTCATAGCGAAGTACTCGGCGGTCGCGAAGACCAGTTGGTAGTTCCCGACCAGCAGCGGAGCGTCGGCCAATCGTGCTCGGCCGTCAACATCGGTGATCGCGGCCACGGTGTCCCCAGTGGGATCGGTCAGCAACACGTTGACACCCAGCGCGGGTGCCCCCCTCGCGGTGTCCAGCACGTGCGTCGTGATGCTCATTCCTCGCTCACCAAGTTCTCCACCCGAAGCCGGGTGATTTCCGCGAGTTGCCGAGTGACCTCGACCTGCTCGCTCGCCGCATCGTTGCCCAGCCGGCGGTGTAACTCCGCCAGCATCTCTTCCGGACTGCGGCCCGCCGCCCGGATCAGGTAGACGTGGCCGAATCGAGCTTCGTACGTGCGATTGCCCTCGGCCAGTGCGGTGCGGATGGCGTCCTCGGCGGTCTCCATCGACGCTTGTTCCTTCCGAGAGGACGTCGCCTGTGCGGATTCGCCCTCGGCGTGCTGCCCGATCCGCGGATGCCCAGCCAGCGCCTGGCCGACCTCGGTCCAGTCCAGGCTCAGACTCACCGCCTCGGCCCGATCGGCCAACTCGGTGGCGCTCGCGTAGGGGCGGCCGGCGCTAACCTCGGCGGCGAACCGGTCCGCGGCATTGCATGAGTGCAGGATCTCCTCCAGCTCAGTCGCACCCAGCCGGTTGAACCAGCCCAGTGAATGCTCGGTCACGGTGAGAGGATGCCAGCCCAGCGTTATGGGTACGTCGCTGCTGGCGGTTTAGGCCAAAACCGCCAGCTCCGAGTCGGCACAGGGAGAGGTGATTGGTCATGGCAGACGATGTTTCCGTTGTCGGACCGGACGTGGACAGGTCTCAGGAGATCCTCACCCCGGAGGCACTCGGCTTTGTTGCCCAACTGCAACGGCGGTTCGGTGAGCGCCGCGAACAGCTCTTGACCGAGCGAGCGGTCCGTCGCGAGCAGATCGCCGCCTCCGGCCGGCTGGATTTCCTCGCCGAGACCAAGTCAGTACGCGATGGGGACTGGAAGGTGCCACCGCCACCGGCCGACCTCACCGATCGCCGCGTGGAGATCACCGGGCCGACCGAGCCAAAGATGGCGATCAACGCGCTCAACTGCGGTGCGCAGGTCTGGCTGGCCGACCTGGAGGACGCGAACACCCCGCACTGGCGCAACGTGATCGGTGGACAGGTCGTGCTGGCCGATGCCGTACGTGGGAAGTTGGCCTTCGACGGCCCGGATGGTCGTGAGTACCGGCTGCGGACCGACGTCTCCCGTCCGGTGATCGTGCCCCGGCCGCGCGGCTGGCACCTTCCCGAGCGGCATCTGCTCGTCGACGGCAAACCGACCGTCGGCGCGCTGGTGGACGCGGGCCTCTACCTGTTCCACAACGCCAGCGAGCTGCTCGCACAGGGCAGCGGTCCGTACTTCTACCTGCCCAAGCTGGAGGGTCATCTCGAAGCCCGGTTGTGGGCCGAAGTCTTCTCCGCCGCTGAGGAGTTGCTCGGGATTCCGCACGGCAGCATCCGCGTGACCATGCTCATCGAGACGATCACTGCAGCGTTCGAGATGGAGGAGATGCTCTACGAGCTCCGGGACTACGCAACGGGATTGAACGCCGGGCGCTGGGACTACCTGTTCAGCATCATCAAGAACTTCCGGGACGCCGGGCCGTCGTTCGTTCTGCCCGACCGTGGCGCAGTGAAGATGACCGCACCCATGATGCGCGCCTACACCGACCTACTCGTTTCGGTCTGCCACCGGCGGGGCGCGATGGCGATCGGCGGGATGGCTGCACTGATTCCCAGTCGCCGCGACGCCGAGGCGAACGAAAAGGCCCTGGCGGGCGTACGAGCTGACAAGGAACGCGAGGCAGGCGACGGCTTCGATGGCTCATGGGTTGCCCACCCGGATCTGGTCTCGGTCTGCCGCGAGGTCTTCGATGCGCAACTCGAAGGTGCGCCGAATCAGCTGTCCCGGCTGCGCGAGGACGTCTCCGTGACCGCCGATCAACTCCTCGACATCAGCTCGGTCCCAGGCGAGCGCACGGAGAAAGGGCTGCGCGGCAACATCGAGGTCGCCATTCGCTATCTGGCTGCCTGGCTGGGCGGGAACGGCGCAGTGGGTATTCACGGCCTGATGGAGGATGCCGCGACCGCGGAGATCTCCCGCTCTCAGGTGTGGCAGTGGATCGCCGCCGGGATCACTCTCGACAACGGCGAGACGGTGACCCGCGAGCTGGTCACGCGGGTGGCCGACGAGGAGCTCGAAGGCATCCTGGCCGAGGAGGGCGCGGACGCCGATCGGGTACGGCAGGCGCACGCCCTCTTCGCGCAAGTTGCGCTGGCCGAGGAGTTCCCGGACTTCCTCACGCTCCCTGCCTATGACCTGATCGACTGATGGGGTGAGCGAACCAGGTCCGGACACGCCGACCCCCCGGTTGCCGACCCAAGCCCTGGCCGCAGTCGAGGAGGCGCTCACACCGGTCGATGAGGGGCGGGTACGTCGCTATCCCGGCGAAGCGAGTGGACGGCAACCGGTGCACACGGTGTACGTACCGGCCGATCGGGTCGTACGCGGACTCGCTGCCGCCTGGGGAGCCGAAGCGCTGCAAGCCGTGGCGAAGCATGCGGCCGAGGCGGCGACGATGGCCGACGTTTTGGGCTTCGAACCGGCGTCGGTGGCCGATGTCTGGTCCAAAGTGATGGCGAAGCTGGAACGCGAACCCATCGAGGACCTTCGGGTGGATGCCGAGGACGGCTACCGGGGCTCCTCCGATGCTGAGGACGGGGACGTCATCACGGCGGCTGTGGCCGTAGCCGGCGACATCCGGGCGGGCAGTGCTCCGCCGTTCGTCGGCCTGCGGGCCAAGTGTTTGGAGGCGCCGGTACGGCCGCGCGGCTTGCGGTCGCTCGACCTTTTCCTGGGCGCGTTGCTAGACGGGGTCGGCGGACCGTCTGGGCTGGACGCCACTGATGTGCGGATCACGCTGCCGAAGATCACCGACGTCATCCAGGTGGAGGCCATGGTGGCCGTGCTGGGCGAACTCGAAGCGTCGTACGGCCTCGCGGCGGGCAAGCTCGGGCTCGAACTTCAGGTGGAGACCCCGCAGGCGGTGCTGGGATCGGACGGACGCGCCTCGCTCGCCCCGATGGTGCATGCGGCCGGCTCGCGATGTCGCGGATTGCACTTCGGCACGTACGACTACAGCGCGTCCCTGGGCATCGCTGCGGCACATCAGGCGTCAGACCATCCAGCTGCCGACCACGCGAAGGCGACCATGCAACTCGCTGTCGCCGGAACCCGGGCCGCTGCGGTCGACGGCTCGACGAACATCCTCCCGGTCGGATCGCGCGAAGACGTCCACGCGGGCTGGCGGCTGCATGCGCGATTGGTCCGCCGGGCACTGGAACGCGGCTTCTATCAAGGCTGGGATCTGCATCCGGCGCAATTGGTGACGCGCTATCTCGCGACCTACGCCTTCTACCGGCAGGCGATGCCAGCAGCAGCAGCCCGACTCCGGGCGTACGTCTCACAACAGGACGCGACAGTGCTGGACGAACCGGCGACAGCCAAGGCGCTGGCTTCGGTGCTGATCCGAGGGTTGGACTGTGGTGCGCTGTCGGCCGAGGAGATCACCGAAGCAACCGGCCTTGACCGCACCGCCCTGGACACCCTCGCCGGCCGCACAGCTTCGTGATCTTGACCTTATTGCGGACTTTGAGCCCCCTGTGTCGGCGTGTCGCCGCCATAAGGTCAAGATCACGAAAAAGAACCTGAGTTCAGCGGCGCCAGAAGTCGAAGCGGTCCCTGCCCGGCCGGAAGCCTGCGGCCTCCACGATGTCCACGGCCAGGCCGAAGCTGTCCCCGACCCGGTTCGGTGTGTGCGCGTCACTCCCGAAGGACACGGCTGCGCCGCCCTCCTCGTACCACCAGCTCATGGCCGTCGCGGAGAGCAGCGGACTCGCTGTGTTGATCTCCAGCACGCGCCCGGACCCGGCCAGCGCCCGGAACACCGCGCGGTGCTCTTCCTCGAGCTTCATGTCCTCGTACGGTCCAGCCGCGCGGGGCCAATAGCGTCGCGGGTAGTCGAAATGCGCCAGGACCTCGAAGACATCGCTGGCCTCGATCATGCGCAACAGCTCAGCACAGTAGGCACGTACGACGTCGTAGGCGGTCTCCCCGGACAGGAACCAACCGACGCCCACCAGCAGTCCGTCCCGGGGTAGCGAATGCAGCGAGCCGAGGATCCGGTCGAAGGTCGCCTGCTTGAGCAATTCGGCGACGCTGCCGGCGAACAGGTGCGGCTCGCCGGTCTCCATCCCGGACAGGATTTGAAGGTCGGAAAAGCGGTCCCGACATTCCGCGATCGAGGCCAGGTACGCCTCGACGTCCAGCGGCTGGATGCTGCCGGGCGAGCGTGCCTCCGACACGTCGTTCATCGGGTTGTCGGAAGGGCCCCACTGGGTGAAATCGACGTGTTCGGTGAAGGCGACAGCCGGAAGTCCGACCTCGAGAGCCTGTTCGCAGGCACGGACCATCGACGACCGCGACCTCGTGTCCCAGGAGAACTGGGTGTGGATGTGGTTGTCCGGGGGCAGCATCACCCTTGATTCTCCACTCCCCCGAGTGAAGGCGTCCTTCAGTCGAACCTATTGGCACGATGACGCCTTCACTCGGATGGATTGGGACGTACGCCGGTGTGTCGTCGGATCGACTGCCTACTGTCATGGCATGCCGATCAGCACCGAGCTCGACGATCCACGCTCCGAGCTCGCCGCCGAAGCCCTGAGCGTCCTGCGCGAGTTGACCGGGCGTCCCGATGCGGAGTTCCGCGAAGGTCAGGACGTGGCGATCGCGGCCCTGGTCGAAGGCCGGCGCCGGGCGCTGGTCGTCCAGCGCACGGGCTGGGGCAAGTCGGCGGTCTACTTCGTCGCGACCGCGCTACTGCGGGCGCGCGGCAGCGGCCCCACGCTGTTGGTCTCGCCGTTGCTCGCGTTGATGCGAGACCAAGTTGCCGCCGCCGCGCGGGCCGGCGTTCGTGCGATGGAGATGAGTTCGGCGAACCCGACCGAGTGGGACGACGTTGCCCAACGCCTGACCGACGACGATGTCGATGTGCTACTGGTCTCGCCTGAGCGACTGACCAACCCTCGGTTCCGCGAGGACTTGCTGCCCGACCTGATCCGTCGGTGCGGACTGCTGGTTGTGGACGAAGCGCACTGCATCTCGGACTGGGGTCATGACTTCCGCCCCGACTACCGACGGATCCGGGACCTCCTCACCCAACTGCCTGCGGGGACGCCGGTACTCGCGACCACGGCCACCGCGAACGAGCGCGTGGTCGCCGACGTCGCCGAGCAACTCGGGGCGGGCGGCGTCGAGGTGACGACTGTTCGCGGCCCGCTGGCCCGCGACTCACTTCGGCTGGGCGTCCTTCGGCTACCGACCGACCGGGCACGTTGGGCCTGGCTCTCTGCGCACCTCGATGACCTCCCTGGCAGCGGCATCGTCTACACACTCACCGTTGCTGCTGCCGAGGAGACCGCGCAACTGCTGCGGGATGGCGGCCACAACGTCCGCGCCTACACGGGACGCCTCGACGACGCTGATCGCCGCTCGGCCGAGGAGGCGCTGCGCGGCAACGATGTCAAGGCGCTGATCGCGACGTCTGCGTTGGGCATGGGCTTCGACAAGCCGGACCTCGGCTTCGTCGTTCACCTGGGTGCGCCGTCGTCTCCGGTCAGCTACTACCAGCAGGTGGGTCGGGCCGGACGAGCCGTTGAGCGCGCCGACGTGTTGCTCCTGCCGGGTCCCGAGGATCTGGCGATCTGGCAGTGGTTCGCGACATCGTCCATGCCGCGCCAGGATGATGCCGCCGCCATTCTTGATGCACTGCGCGATGCCGACAAGCCTTGGTCCACACCGAGATTAGAGACCGTAGCCAACGTCCGTCGGACGCGACTCGAGCTGTTGCTCAAGGTCCTGGCTGTGGACGGAGCGGTGGAGCGGGTCGCCGGCGGGTGGCGGGGCACCGGTCAGGAGTGGATCTATGACGCCGATCGGTACGAACGGGTGGCCAAGACCCGCCAAGCCGAGCAGCAGTCGATGATCGCTTACGCCCGCCCAGCAGACGCGCCGACGACCAGCTGCCGGATGGCATTTCTGCAGGAGCGCCTGGACGACCCCACGGCTGTCGAATGCGGGCGTTGCGACGTGTGCGCTGGCGCGTGGTATCCGACCGACATCCCGGCGGCGGCCGCGGCGGCCGCCGCTGAGCGCCTCGATCGACCGGGCGTCGAACTGACCCCGCGGGCGCAATGGCCCACCGGAGCGGATCGGCTCGGCGTCGGGGTGCGCGGGAAGATCGGCGCTGACGAGAGCCTGGAAAGCGGCCGGGCTGTGGCTCGGCTCACCGACCTCGGCTGGGGCCAGCGGCTGCGCACGCTGCTCGGTGATGACGGATTGGGCCACGTTGCGGTTCCTGGCTTGCTCGACGGCGAGCCGCCTGGGATCGAAGAGGACCCGAATGCCGCGGACGACGTCGGACCGGCTGGGCCGGTCGCGCCGGCGGCGAGCACCGAATTCCCGGATGCACCGCCGGATGAGACCCTGCTGCGCGCGTGCGCCCAGGTCCTCGGCGCCTGGGACTGGGCGCGACGCCCGGGTGCCATCGTGTCGATTCCCTCCCGCCGCCGGCCCGAGCTCGTCCGGGGCCTGGCTCGCGGCTTGAGCCAGCTGGGGCGATTGCCCTACCTCGGTGAGCTGGACTTGGTCCACGGCGGCCCAACCGGAGCCCCCGGCGGCAACAGCGCGTTCCGGCTGGCCGCTGTCTGGGAGCGGCTGACGGTCGGATCAGAGCTCGCTGCGCGCATTGCCGAACTCGGCGACCAGCCAATCCTCTTGGTGGATGATCTCGCGGACTCACGCTGGACGATGACCGTCGCCGGACGGGAGTTACGCCGGGCCGGTGCCTCAGCCGTACTCCCCTTCACCCTGGCCCTGGCGGCCTAGGTCGACCAGCGGCTTGTCGGCGGGCCGGGCGGCGATCAGCGTTGGCCCCGCGGTTCGAGAATCGGCTTGATGTCGACGATCGGTGTTCCGTCGAGTGCCTCGAGATTGCGCACCCGGATTCGGTTGTCCTCGATCGCCACGATCTGTACGACGTGGTGTCCGATCGGGTTCGGCCGCTGCGGCGATCGGGTGCTGAACACGCCGGTCGCCGGATTGGCCGGATCGCCGCGCGGATGCACGATCAGGACGTCACGGCGGGCCCGATCGAGCCAGGTCAGCAAGATGACCTGGCTGCCGACTTGCAGGTCGCGGATTCCGTCAGTGACGGCTTCCGCCATGACCAGCCAGGCCTCAGGCGCTCCCTCATCTCCCTGCTTGGGTGCTGCGTCAGGTTGCGCAAACCCCCGGCTCAGCAGCCGTGATACTTCGGCCGGTCCCGCCGCGACGTAGAGGAGAACCGTTATGGGCTACCTGTTCCTGGCCGGTGCGATTGTCAGCGAGGTGCTGGCGACGCTGAGCCTTCGAGCATCGGAAGGCTTTTCGAAGCTGGGTTTTGCCCTCGTCGTCGTCGTGGGTTACGTGTTGGCGTTCGTCCTACTGTCCTTCACCCTCACCCGCGGTGTCCCGCTCGGCGTTGCCTACGGAATCTGGGCCGCAGTCGGCGTAGCAGCCGTTGCGGTGCTGAGCGTTCCGCTCTTCGGCGAGGGATTGTCAGCGATTCAAGTCGGCGGTCTGGTGCTGGTCGTCCTCGGCGTCGTCGCCATAGAGGCCGGCGGCTCGCACTGAACCTCGCAAGGATGGAAGGGTCGTCCCGTGTCCGTCGACCTTGATCTGGTGATTCGTGCTCGGCGGGCCGTCCTGATCCGCGATGGCGTGACGTCTGAGCTGCCGGGGTGCGTGGGGGTGCGCGACGGCCGGATCGTCGCGCTCACGCCGTACGACGACGTGCCCGCAGCCGAACGGCTCGTGGAGTTGGGCGACGACGTGGTACTGCTACCGGGACTCGTCGATACCCACGTGCACGTCAACGAACCCGGCCGTACGGAGTGGGAGGGCTTTGCGACCGCCACCCGGGCGGCAGCGGCCGGCGGCATCACCACGATCATCGACATGCCGCTCAACAGCATCCCACCAACGATCGACCTGACTGCGCTAGCCGCAAAACGCGTGGCCGCACATGGCAAATGCCACGTCGACGTCGGCTTCTGGGGCGGAGCGGTGCCCAGCAGTATCGGTCGACTGCACCCGCTGCACGAGGCGGGAGTGTTCGGGTTCAAGTGCTTCCTGCTGCACTCCGGCGTCGACGAGTTCCCCGCCCTCGACAACGACGGGATGCGGTCGGCGCTGGCCGAGATTGCCGAATTCGATGGTCTCCTCATCGTGCATGCCGAGGACGCCGGCACCATCGATGCCGCGCCCGACCCGAGCGGTCGCAGCTATCTGGACTTTCTCGGGTCCCGGCCGCGCGCGGCGGAGCACAGCGCGATCGCAGCCGTGATTGACGCTGCCCGGGACATCGGTGGACGGGCGCACATCCTGCATCTGGCCAACGCCGACGCTTTGGGGATGCTGCACGAGGCTCGCGAGGAGGGCGTCCGGATCAGTGTGGAGACCTGCCCGCACTATCTGAGCTTCGCCGCCGAGGACGTGCCGGACGGTGCGACACAGTTCAAATGTTGTCCGCCGATCCGAGAGGAGGAGAACCGCGAGCGGCTCTGGGCAGGCCTGCAGGCCGGTGACATCGACTGCATCGTCTCCGACCACTCCCCCTCCCCTCCCGCGCTGAAGCGACCCGACACCGGCGACTTCGGCGCGGCCTGGGGCGGCATCAGCTCGCTGCAGCTGTCGCTGTCCGCAGTCTGGACCGGTGCTCAGCAGCGCGCAGTGCCACTGACCGATGTGGTGACCTGGATGGCTGAGCGTCCTGCGACGTTGGCTGGGCTGACCCGCAAGGGCAGGATTGCTTCGGGGTACGACGCAGACTTCGCTGTCTTCGCGCCGGATGAGACATTCGTGGTCGATCCAGCGCGGCTGCAGCACCGGCACCCGCTGACTCCGTACGCAGGACGGACACTGTCTGGCATCGTGCGACAAAGCTGGGTACGCGGCCGCGAGACCGGTGCGGATCCGCACGGCCGGCTCCTGACCAGAGGTGAGGCATGACCGACGCTCCGACAGCAGCACCGGCACCGGCCGCCGCGGCCGACCAGGCGCCCGCGTTCGCGAGGCTCCCCGACCTTGCCTCCCGCTCGCTCGGCGGCGCGGTTATCGACGCCAACGACGAGTTCTTCGCCGAACGGGAGAACCTCGTCCTCCCGTGGCCGGCCGCCCCCGTCGCCGACTTCGGACACAAGGGGAAGGTCTACGACGGTTGGGAGACCCGGCGTCGGCGCGAGCCCGGCCATGACTGGGCAGTCGTCCGCCTCGGCGTCCCGGGCTGCGTGCACGGCGTCGTCATCGACACCGCGTGGTTCACCGGAAACTTCCCTCCGTACGCGTCACTGGACGGCGCTGCGATCGACGGCCACCCCTCGTCCGCCGAGGTCGAGGCAGCGACGTGGATTCCGCTGCTCGGATTGGTCGAACTGCGCGGCGGAACCCCCAACGGATTCGCAGTGGACTCCGCGGTGCGGGTGACCCACGTCCGGCTCAATATCTTTCCGGACGGCGGGGTCGCCCGACTGCGCGTGCACGGCGTCCCCGTCGCCGACCCCCGACCGCTGGATGTCGGACCGTTCGACCTTGCCGCGTTGGAGAATGGCGGCCGCATCACCGGAGTGAGCAACCAGTTCTACGGGACACCGCACCAGTTGATCGGGCGCGGGCTCGCGCGGAACATGGGCGAGGGCTGGGAGACCGCGCGCCGCCGGGATGAGGCAAACGACTGGGTCACGGTCGAGCTGGCTTGCGCGGGCGTCGTGGCGATGGCCGAGCTGGATACCTCGTACTTCCTCGGCAACTCCCCCGGCGCGGCGCGGTTGACCGGATGCCTCGAGGGTGCCGATCCCAATGACGCCGCGGCATGGACCGAAATCCTGCCGCGGACCCCTCTGCAGCCCGACACCCCGCACCGCTTCGTGCTCACGCCCGGCGGGCCGGGGGTGTCGCAGGTAAGGCTCGATATCTATCCGGACGGGGGCATGGCCAGGCTTCGATTGTGGGGTAGGCCGACGGTAGAAGGTCGAAAGGCGCTGGGCCGCAGCTGGTTCGACGCCCTGCCGCCCGCTCAGGCGGTGCGAGTGCTGGAAGGTTCCGGAGTCAGCCGAGAGGAAGCTCGAGCCCTCGTCGAGGCTCGGCCGCTGTTGGGCTCGACGCAGCAACTCCCGCCCGGCGCTGCGCGCGAACTCCTCGACGGCACCTAACCGCTGACGGCCCGGCCAAACGGGACTTTCTCCGGAGAAAGTCCGGTCAGCGCTGCGCCAGAAGTGCCCTTATCCGGAGAAAGTCCGGTCAGGGCTTCAGCCGAGGCAGATGTCCTGCGGCCGGACCGGGACGCGGCTGATGTCCCGACCAGTCGCATCGCGGATCGCGGCGACGATCGCCGGCGTCACGGAGATGCACGGGGGTTCCCCGACTCCCTTGGCGCCCAATGGGGCCTGCGGGTCCGGCTCCTCGATCAGGCTGAACACGACTGACGGCGCATCCAGAGCGGTCGGCAGCAGGTAGTCGGTGAAGCTCGCGTTTCGCACCATGCCGTCGGTCACGATGATCTCCTCCATCACCGCCAAGCCCAGACCCTGAGCGATGCCGCCCTCGATCTGGCCAGCCACCGACAGCGGATTCAACGCGCGCCCGACATCCTGGGCCGTCGCGATCTGGACGACTTTGACCAGACCGAGCTCAGCGTCGACGTCCACCACGGCCCGGTGCGCGACGAAGGCGAAGGCCACGTGGCAGTTGCCCTGGCCGTTTTCGTCCAATTCATCAGTCGCCCGGTGCCGGTATTCGACGGTCTCGTCCAACTTCAACCCGGCTGAGGCCCGAGCCACCGGCACCCTGAGCGAACCGATCGTGTCCACGACGTCGGTCCCCTGAATGGCGAGTTGCACGACCGGCACCGCGAATTGCTCCGCCACCGCTTCGAAGAGCAGCTCGCGGACCCGGCGGCAGGCTGCGTCGACGGCTCCCCCGGACATCCAGGTCTGCCGGCTCGCCGACGTGCTGCCTGACGAGCCGATCTGGGTGTCGATGGTGTCCAGCATGACTTCGTCCACGCCCAGGATGGTTCGGGCGATCTGCTGGGCGAGCATCACGAAGCCCTGGCCGACCTCGGATGTCGCGAACTTCAGCGTGACCACGCCGTCGTTGAGCATGCAGCGCGCCGTCGAGTAGTCGTCGAAGCCTTCGGAGTACATGAGGTTCTTGATGGAAACGCCGAAGCCGACCCCGCGCTTGACGTGGCCTCGATCAGCCGTGCGGCCGGCACCGCCCGGCAACGACAGCACATCAGCGTCAGTCGCGAGATCCGGGCGGCATCGGCAGCGCGTCGGTCTCCCGGATGCAGCGCTCCACCGGGGCGACGCTGTCAACGGCTGCCCGGTGATCAGCGGGTCGCCGGTACGCATCGCGTTGCGCAGCCGTACCTCGACCGGGCTCAGATCCGCACGCCGCGGCCAGCTTGTCCATCTGGCCCTCGTGGGCGAAACACGCCTGGACGACCCCGAAGCCGCGCATCGCACCGCACGGTGGGTTGTTGGTACGGGCCGCCTAGCCGTCGACCACCGCGTTCGCGCAACGGTACGGCCCCTGAGCGTGCGTGACGCCGTTGATGAGCACGGCCGGCGACGTCGAGGTGTACGCGCCGCCGTCGAACACCATCCGAGCTTCGATCTTGATGATCTCCCCGTCGGCACTCGGCGTGATGCCGCATCCAGATCTTGGCCGGGTGCCGGTGGACGTGGCCGTAGAAGCTCTCCTCCCGGCCGTACTGCATCTTGACCGGCCGCCCGCTGCGCAGCGCCAGCAGGCTGCAGTGCACCTGCAGGCTGATGTCCTCCCGCGCGCCGAAGGCGCCACCCACCCCCCCCAGCACCAGGCGCACCTTCTCCTCGGGCATCCCGAGGCAGGCAGCGACCTGCTTGCGATCCTCGTGCAGCCACTGCGTGGCGATGTAGAGCTCGAGCCCGGCGCCGTCGTCATCGGGCACGGCAAGTGCGGCCTCCGGACCGAGGAACGCCTGGTCCTGCATGCCGATTTCGTACGTACCCTCGACGACGATCGGGCCGGTCGCCTCCGAATCGCCGCGCAGGATGCGCTGATGCCGGATCAGGTTTCCGTCCGGGTGGATCGGGTCCCGCGTACCGGCGATCGACTCCTCCGGATCGGTCAGCGGTTCCAAGACCTCGTAGTCGACGACGATGGCGGCCAAAGCGCGGCGGCACGTCTCTGGATGATCGGCGGCCACCGCAGCCACAGGTTCGCCGCGATAGCGCACGAATTCGGTTGCGAAGACGGTCTGGTCATGGCTGATCAGACCGTAGGTCGCCTGACCTGGTACGTCCTCGGCGGTCAGGATCGTCTCGACTCCGGCGATCTTCCACGCTCCGGTGACGTCGATCGAGCGGATCCGGGCGTACGGGTGCGGGGAGCGCAGCGTGGCTCCCCAGAGCATCCCCTCGGCCCACAGATCATTGGAGAAAGCGAACCGGCCCTGGACCTTCGGGACGCCGTCCGGCCGCGTGGCATTGGTCCCGAGCTCGCCCGGGCGCAGCTCGGTCGCTGTTGTAGTCGCCGTGCTCGTGGTGCTCGTGGGTGCGGAGACGTCGGTCATCGCTGCGCCTGCTCAGACCGACTCGCGACAACAGCGTCCACAGCGGCGAAGATTCGGCCGTATCCGGTACAGCGGCAGATGTTGCCGGACAGGGCTTCTCGAGTCTCGAGTGCCGTCGGTTTCGGGTTGTTGTCCAGCAGGTTGTGAACGGCGACGATGAGACCGGGCGTACAGAATCCGCACTGCACCGCCCCTTCGTCGAGGAACGCGGTTTGTACGTCGGTCAGCCCGCCCGGGGCGCCAATGCCTTCCACAGTGACGATGTCTGCCTCGGTTGCCGATGCGGCCATGACCAGGCACGCGCAGATGGCGGCTCCATCGAGCAAGACCGTGCAGCTGCCGCACTCCCCCTGCTCGCAGGCACCCTTGGAGCCGGGCAGCCCGAGCCGTTCGCGCAGTACATACAGCAGGCTTTCGCCCAACCAGGCGTCTTGAACATCGTGGGATTCGCCGTTCACCGTCAGCCGGTAGATCTCCGGTTCGCCGGCAGTCGTCACGCGCAAGCCCTCCTCAGTAGTCGGCTCGCAAGTACGCCTACGGCATGGGTGCGGTAGACAGCCGTAGAGCGGTGGTCATCGATCGGTCGGGCCTCGGTCGCTGCTCGCTGACCGAATTCGGCGACGAGCGCCTCGCTGATCTCGAGCGGGTCGGCGGCGAGATCGGTGTGCTCGCCCAGCCATGTCTCTGCCCCGGTGCAGCGCAGGATGGTGGGTCCTACGGCACCCAGTGCCAGGCTCACGGTGCCGCCGTCCCGGTCCATCGCCAGGCATGCGGAGGCGGTGGCGATCACCATCGCGTTCCGTACGCCGACTTTCGCATAACCCTGCCAACCGCGACGTACGGGCAGCGTGACGCCGGTGATCAACTCCCCCGGCTGGAGGATGTTCTTCTTGACGCCGACCATGAACTCGCCGAACGGCACGTCGCGGCTGCCCGACGCAGATCGCACGTGCACGACACCGTCCAAAGCCGACAGGACTGGCAGGCCGTCACCGGCCGGGGAGGAGGTGCCCAGGTTGCCGCCGAGGGTTCCGGCCGCGCGAATCTGCGGCGACCCGACGGTGCGCGCCGCCTCGGCGAGCGCGGGAAAGAGTTCGGCAAGCTTCCCGTGCTCCATCTCCGCGTACGGCACTGCCGAGCCGATCGTCACTGTTTCCCCGCCGGTGCCATTGGCCGGGTTGTGCTGCCATAGACGTAGTTCCTCGACCCGCCGCAGAGCCACAACATCGAGCGGCGCCTTTCGATGGGCCATGTTGATCTCGACCATGACGTCGGTGCCGCCGGACAACAACAGCGCGTCGGGACGCTCGTCGAGATGGGCGAGCACCTCGTCGACCGACGTGGGCGTGAGAACTGGCACAAGGCGACCCTAGGCGACATCGGGTACGGGCAGGAGACCGGCAGATACCGGCTGGCTCGACCGCGACGACGCCGGCTTGGCATGATCCCTGCGGTGAGCCAGCCCGCGACACCGACCGCCGACCTGCTCGTCCGGGGCGCTGAGCTCGTGGCGACCGTGGACGATCGGCGCCGCGAGATCCCTGGCGGCTGGGTTGCGATCACGAATGGCGTCGTCAATGCACTCGGCGGCGCAGCAGACCCGCCGCCTTCGGCCGCACGGATCCTGGATGCTGCCGGTTGCCTGGTGACGCCGGGGCTGGTCAACACCCACCACCACATGTACCAAAACCTGACCCGCGCCTTCGCGCCGGCGCTGACCGGTGGACTGTTCGACTGGCTGATCACGCTCTATCCATTGTGGTCGCGGCTGGACGAAGAGGCCGCCTACGTCAGCACGTACGTCGGACTCACCGAACTGGCCATGGGTGGCGCGACCACCTCTACGGATCATCTCTACGTGCATCCGGAGGGATCCGGGGACCTGATCTCGGCCCAGATCCAGGCGGCCAAGGAACTGGGGATGCGGTTTCATCCCACCCGCGGGTCGATGTCCCTGTCGGTCAAGGACGGTGGTCTGCCGCCGGATTCGGTCGTGCAGACCGACGACGAGATCCTGGCCGACTCCCAGCGCTTGGTCGAATTGCATCACGACCGGTCCCCCGCATCCATGGTGCGGATCGCGCTCGCTCCGTGCTCACCGTTCTCAGTGTCCACGGAGCTGATGCGCGCAACCGCCGAACTCGCCGAACGGCTGGACGTACGACTGCATACGCACCTCTGCGAGACCCAGGACGAGGACGCGTTCTGCCTGCAGATGTTCGGCCGGCGACCGGTGGACTACTTCGAAGAGGTCGGCTGGGGCTCGGCGCGGTCGTGGATCGCGCACTGCGTCTGGCCGAACGCCGACGAGGTGGCGCGCTTGGGGACATGGGGTACGGGTGCGGCGCACTGCCCCAGCAGCAACATGATCCTGGGCAGCGGCCTGGCGCCGGTTGCCGAACTGCGTGCCGCGGGCGCGCCCGTCGGGCTGGGGTGCGACGGCTCGGCGTCGGCGGACTCAGCATCCCTGTGGCTGGAAGCCCGCACCGCGATGTTGCAGGGCAAGCTCCGACACGGGGCGGCCGCGATGTCCGCCCGGGACGCCCTGGAGATCGCGACTCGGGGCGGCGCGGGATGCCTCGGCCGGACGGGCGAGATCGGTGAGCTGTCAGTTGGCGCCTGCGGTGACTTGGTGGTCTGGTCGCTGGAGGGGCCGGCGTTTGCCGGTGCGCTCAGCGATCCGATCGAGGCCTGGCTGCGCTGCGGGCCGAGCAGCGCGCGGCACACGGTCGTCGCCGGGAACCCGGTCATCCTCGACGGTGTGCCGGTTCGGGCCGGCCTGGACGAGCTGCTCGTACGGCATCGGATGCTCTCCATCCGGATGCAGTCGACGCTGGACGGGTGACCGCAGCGCCGGTTGGCGAGCGAACCGGCGCTATCCGGCCGCCCAATGGGGGCGGTTGTGTAGCGAACCGGCCCTTCCGGTGTGTCAGGTGGCGCTGCGTGGGACGACCAGCATCGGCACGGACGCCCGGCGGATCAAGCGCTCCGAGACGCCGCCCAGCAGAACCCGGCTGACCGGCCCGTAGCCGCGGGAGCCACAGACGAGGAAGTCGATGTCGCGATCATCGAGGGCACCCAGGGCATCGGCCACGTCCCCGGTGAGCAGGGTGGCGTGCGCATCGATCCCTTCCGGTACGGAGGCCCGTGCCTGGTCCAGTGCGTGCTGGAGCCCGGCCCGTGCCTCGAGCAGGAACCCGTCCTCGGCCTCGTCGCCGACAAGGGGAGCGAATCGTTCGGCGCGGCGCGCGCTGACCGTGTAGAGGTGCAGACTCGCACCACTGTGCTGAGCGAGGGCGACGGCGCACTGCAGCGCCACCTGACCGTCCGGGGTGTCGAGGTAAGCGACGCCGATTCGAGCCAGCGGGTCGGCGGTTGACTCACGGTATCCCTTGGGGGCCACCGACACCGCGCTGGCTGAGCCGTGCAGCAGACGCTGGGCTGTGCTTCCCGGACGGGCTCGACGACGTGCGGCGCGCCGGCTCGAGCCGACCACGATGGTGTCCGCGTCATATTCCTCGGCCAGGCCGTCCAGACCCCGGCTGGCCGACGAAGCGCCGCGAACCTCGTATGTGGTCTCGATATCCTCCGGCGCACCAGGAAAGCGTTTGGCCCCCTCGATGGTCTCCGTAGCCTGCTCGCGCAAGTACGCCACCCATTCGGTATCGAGTGCGCCGAGACTGTGCGCCGCCTCCTGCGGATGGATGGTGGTCACGACCAGTCGATCGCCCGAGGTCCTGGCCAGCCGCCGGCCCAGAACGAGGGCATCCTCGCCGCGATCGCTGCCGTCGTACCCGACGATGATGGCGCCAGGTGTACTCATCGGGACTCTCCCGAGTCATCGGCGTCCGACGCCGTGTTGTTGGTGCCCGACGCCGCATCATGGGGCTCCGACGTATGGGGTGAGCCTTCCTGCATCCCGCCGCCCGCCGTCTTGACGTTGCTCTCCGTACGCAGCCGGGAGTGTTTGTATCCGTAGAAGATGTAGATCACGATCCCGGCCAGCAGCCACAGAAGGAACCGGAGCCATGTGGTGCCGGGCAGGTCGATGGTCAGCAGGATGCACAACGCAATGCCGATCAGCGGGAACCACGGCGAGAACGGAACCTTGAACGGGCGCTCCATGTCGGGCCGGGTCCGGCGCAACACGATCACCCCGATGTTGACCAGGATGAATGCGAACAGCGTTCCGATGTTGACCAGCTTGATGATCTCCGACAGCGGCACCAGCGCAGCAAGCACCGCAATGAAGATGCCGAACGTCCAGGTCAGACGCACCGGCGTCCCAGTGCGCGGGTTGAGTTTCGCGAAGCCGCGAGGTGCGAGTCCATCCCGGCACATCGCGAACATGATTCGGGTCTGTCCGTACAGGATCACCAGGATGACACTGGTGATGGCAACCACCGCGCCGAAGGCGAGAACGGCAGCCGCCCATGGGATCCCGGCGCCGGTCTCCAAGGCCTGGGCGAGCGGCGCGCTGCTCTCCGCCAGTTCGTCGGATGGGAGGGCGCCCACCGCGGTGATGGATACCAGGACGTAGACGAGTGTGGCGATCACGAGTGAGCCGACGATGGCCAGCGGCAGGTCGCGCGCGGGATTCTTGCTCTCCTCACTCCCGGTGGAGATCGCGTCGAACCCGATATAGGCGAAGAAGATCAAACCAGCCGCTGTGAGGACCCCGCTGCTGCCGTTGGGGGCGAACGGCACCAGGTTGTCGGACTTGAAGGCAGTGAAGGCCACGGCGATGAAGAAGATGAGGACGACGAGCTTGACGACGACCATGACGGTGTTGACCTTCGCGCTCTCGCTCACCCCCTTGGCCAACAGCGCGGTCACCGCCAGCACGATGACCACGGCCGGGATGTTGATGACGCCGCCCTCCTCCGGCGAGAGCGAGATCGCCTCTGGTAAGGCCACTCCGAACGCGTTCTGCAGGAATTCGTTGAAGTTGGTTCCCCAGCCGACTGCAACCGCCGCCACCGAGACGCCGTATTCCAGGATCAGATCCCAGCCGATGATCCAGGCGACGAGTTCGCCCAAGGTCGCGTACGCGTAGGTGTACGCGCTGCCGGACACCGGGATGGATGCGGCGAGTTCGGAGTACGACAGCGCAGAGAACAGACATGTGAAGGCAGCAAGGACGAACGACACCACGACGGCCGGTCCCGCCTCTTTGACGCCTTCGCCGATGACCACGAAGATCCCGGTCCCGATGATGGCCCCGACGCCCAATGCCGTCAGGTTCAGCGCGTTGACCGAGCGTTTGAGTCCCTGCTCGCCCTCGGTATCGGCCCTGATCGCCGAGACGTCTTTGAGCGCGAAGAGCGCTGAGTTCTTTCCGGGAAGAAAGCCCATGTCAACCGCCTCAGCTGCGAAGGGATCGCTCTGTTCCGGGCAACCTAGCGTCCATCCGACTGAAATCTCGACCAACAAGCGGTGTTTTTCTCCGAACTAGCCTCCGGCCGGTGGCGGCTTACCCGTGAGCGCCGCGTGCAACATCGCCTGAGTCGACCAGGACATGAGCTCGACCGCATCTTCACGCGGGAGTCGTGCGACGTCAGTGAGCCAGGCCAGAGCCTCGATGCCCACCGCGCTCCGGATCGCAAAGACCAGTCGTTCCAGTGCCTGGTCTGACAGCTGTCCGCGCAGCGGTGCGAGGGCGTCGTGGATCCAGCCGATCGCCCTGCCCTGCCGCAGCGGTAATGCGGCGCGCTCAGCCTCGTCTGCTTCAAGCGAGAGCCGCAGCATCGTGCGCTGCTGAGCCTCGGTGTGCAGCAACATCGTGGTGAACTCCCCGATCACGGCTGCCAAGCGTCCGGGCGGATCCTGTGGTGGATCAGCCGGCAGCAGGGATGCCGCGCCGGTCTCCGGGTGTGCTGCGGCGAGCAGGGAGCGCTGGTTCGGGAAGTAGCGGTACGCGGTCGTGCGCGAGATCCCCGCGGCACTCGCCGTGTCCTCAACGGTCGGACTGACGCCGGAGGCGACGAGGTTGCGGGCCGCGACGACGAGGGCATCGCGGGTCCGCTGCTTCTGCTCGGTGCGGCCGGTGGCTTCATAGGGGGTTGACACCCCGTTGATGGTACTGCAATCTCATCATGGTACAGCGATCCCATAAACACCAACGTAACGACGAACGAGGGCAACCAGATGACCACCGTCAGCACGCCAGCACCGATCGTCCGGGCACACGAGGATGGCGAACGGCGGTGGTTCTACGGCGGCGGCGTGCACACTTGGATGGCAACAGCCGAGGAGACCGGCGGCGCCTTCTTGCTCTTCGAGGATCGGATGGAGGGCGGCAAAGTGACGCCGCTGCACACGCACCCATCCGACGAGAGCATGTACGTCCTAGAGGGCGAGATCCTCATGCACATGGACGGTCTGGAGCACCGAGTGTCGACGGGCGGCTTGACGTTTGCTCCGCGCGGAGTCCCGCACGCCTTCATGGTTGTCTCCGACATGGCTCGCCTGCTGTGTCTGCACACCCCCGGCGTCTGTCAGGCGTTCTACCTGGGTGCCAGCGAGCCGATCGATCGCGGCTCACATACCGGCCCAGTCGACTTCGCGCGGATCGGCGAATCCGGCTCGCGCAACGGAGGGATCGAGATCCTGGGTCCTCCCCCGTTTGCACGCGACTGAGGCTGGTTACCGTGGAGGGGTGAGCGACAGACTGTCTCCGGGTGACCGAGCCCCGGACTTCGACCTGACCGCAGCCGACGGGAGCCAGGTGTCCCTGGCCGACCTCAAGGGCAAGAAGGCGATCATCTACTTCTATCCCAAAGCCGCCACGCCTGGATGCACGGTTCAAGCCATCGACTTCCAGGCCGCCGACGACGACTTGCGGGAAGCCGGGTACGCCGTCGTAGGGATTTCGCCGGACCAACCGGAGGCCCTTGCGAAGTTTGCCGAGGACGAAGGACTGGGTTTCCCGCTGCTGTCGGATCCCGATCGGGCCACACTGGAGGCCTACGGCGCGTGGGGTGAGAAGCAGAACTACGGCAAGACCATCACCGGCGTCATCCGCTCCACGGTGGTCCTCGATGCCGACGGCAACGTCGAACACGCCTTCTACAACGTCAAGGCTCAGGGGCACGTCGACAAACTGCGGCGCGACCTCGGTTTGGCCTAGTCGTCCCCGCCACGGCCGCGTACGGACTCGGCTCGCTTCGACCTGTCTGATCTGGTCGCGCGCCGGCCCGGTGCCTACCGGTTGCGGATCTTGCGGACCACGCCCACAGTCACCCGCAGTGCCACGAGGGTGGCGACCCCACCGACGACCAGCTTGCCGGTTGGTGACGCCAGCCATGCCTTCACCGCGGCCTGTGCGTCGCCGCTGATCTTCTTGGGACTTGTTCGGTACGCGATCTGGTCCAAGGTGGAGGCGAGCGCGAACCGCGCCTGGTCGATCTCTGCCTGGATCTGCTTCGGGTCACGGGCCACGTCGGTAGCCTGCCATGCGCCGCCCCACTGCGACGACCCTGCCTCAGCCAACCAAGACCTCGCTGGCTGCGCCAAGCCAACCTGGCGTCCCTAGACTGCAACTCGCGCGGGAGTGGTGTAACGGCAGCCACGCCAGACTTAGGATCTGGTGCCTTCGGGCGTGGGGGTTCGACTCCCCCCTCCCGCACCGCAGCCAGCGAAGGAGAGACACGATGCCGCTATATCTCACGAAGTTCAGCTACACACCGCAGACGTGGGCAAGGCTGATCGCCAACCCAGAGGACCGCCGCGCAGCGGCTCAGAGTTACATCGAGTCAGTCGGCGGGAAGCTGCATGGCTTCTGGTACGCCTTCGGGTCACACGACGGCTACAACCTCTGGGAGGCTCCCGACAACGTGTCCATGGCCGCTGTCGCGATCGCCATCGGCGGCGGCGGTGCCCTTAGCTCGTTGGAGACGACCGTCCTGCTGACCGTGGAGGAGACGATGGATGCCCTAGGTAGGGCCGGGCAGGTCCAGTACCGACCGCCAGCCAGCTGATCGGACGGACGGGTCGGATCAGGGTTCGGCCATCAATCCCTCGACCGCCTCGATCAAAGCCTCCTGCGCTGCCTGGCTGCTCAGCTGTTCCAGTCCGAAGCCGAACAGCACGCTGTCCTCGGTCGCCACCGCCGCGGTGATTCCGCCGAGCCCAGGCGTGCGTTCGAAGTCGACCAGGTTCTCCGGGCTTCCCGGCGGCGCACCCGGGACCGTCCAGGCGCCAAGGCCCTCCTCGAATCCCTCGGCTTGGCTGACCCCGGCGGTCGTGACCAGTTTCGTGTCGTCCACGATCACACCGTTGCCACCGAAGAAGACATCGGTGACGTAGCTGATCGTGATCTCGACCTGCTGGCCGGCATAGGCCGACAGATCGAAGGCAACCTGCTGCCAGCCGCCGGACTCTCCGGTGAACGAGTTCCACGCGCCGGTGGTCCCATGCGCAAGGCAAGGATCGCCGAGTGTGAGGTAATGCTCGAGCCACGGATGGACATCAAGCAGGAAGCCCGCCTCGCACTCGGCCGGTACGGCGTTGGTTGTGAGGCCACCCAGGTCCGGCAGCGTCGTCCAGTTCTCCTGTCCGACCGTGTGGGCCTCGACGATGACGTGGTCGTAGTCCGGTTCGGTCGAGTACGAGATCTGGGCCTGGAATTCCGGGGCCTGCGCAGCGGTAACAGATGTCAGGTCGAATGTGCGCTGCAGCCGCATGTAGTTGTCGTCCGCATGCCCGGTCCCGGCCGCGAAGTTGCCCTCTATCGCGATGAACTGCCCGGCCGGGTCCAGGTATTCGGCGACTCCGACACTTGCGAACTGCGGGAACTGCTGGGCCGGCAGGACGTCGCTGGTGACGATGAGCGCCCCAGGTTCATCGATCGGGTTGTCGGTGGTGGCCGGTCCCCCGAAATCGAGGCTGTCACCGGCGATCGGTCCACGGGTGCCCAGCACGCCAGAAGCCGAGTCGAGTGCGGTCCGGTCGTAGGCGCCCAAGTAGTACTGAGTGAAGTCGTCGGCGAGGAAGAGACAGTCGTTGAAGAATTCGGTGAGCACGCACTCCTGCTCGGGGGCCCCGTCGAGGCCGTAGAAGATGCCACCGAGGTCGTTGGCCAGCAATCCGTAGTACGCAGTGGTTTCTCCGTCGTGGATGAGCTTGCCGCCCTCATTGAGGTAGTCGCGCACCGACATCGTGAGGTATTGCTGGCGCTCGGCAACGGCGATGTCGGGCACCTCGTCGCCGAAGAAGTCGATGAACTCATCCTCCGGATCCTGGGTCAGCCGGTTGTCGCCGAGGTACCACAGGACCAGGTCGTAGTGCGCCAGGACACCCAGGTCATGCGGGACACCTTGGGCGTCGACGTCCCATGTGTCGGCTTGCATTCCGGCCGCGGCCAGGGCGGCCACATGCTCGTCGAGGTACTTGGGTCCGGTCACCGACGGCGGATAGGTCGGGTTGACCCCGGTGTAGTCCTCATTGGCGATGACCAACGCGCGATGACCGGTGTCACTGGCAACGGTGTAGGTGAAGTGCTCGCTTCCGACCAGCCGCAGCGGGGACGTGGTACGGCCCTGGAACCACACTTCGACTGTGTCTCCCGCAGCCGCACCCTGCACCTGGCCCCGTAACTCGGCGTAGTAGTCGTTGTTCTCTGCGCCGTACCGCTCTCCGCCGGCCCATTCGGATACCGCCGACCGATGCAGGGGGCCGCCGTTGATTCGGTAGAAGAGCGAGACGTTGCGCACTGCCCGCTTTGCCCACACCGCGACCGTCTGCGGATCACCGTAGGAAACGGTGAACGTGTCGACCCGGAAGTTCTCGGCCGTACCTCCCACAACCGACACGGGGTCGTCCGGGTCCAGCGCTGACGCCGCGACAGACAGCGCGAAGGGGACGTTCTTCGCGAATTCCTGCTGCACCAAGACCTCGTCATCGGGGAATTCGAAGCCGGTGCCACAGTCCCCCGGCTCCCATTCGTCGTTGGGATCTATCGCGGATGCGGTCTCACACGTCGACATCTCAGGCGTGAAGCCCAAGGCGCCGTACGCCTCCTGCATGTGCATATCCGTTTCGCCGTTCACGGTGTACAGCTCCGCCGAGATGTCCGGGTCGTAACCGGGCACCGCCGGGTTGGCGTCATCGCCCACCATGGCCTCGTAGATGACATCGTCAGGGGTGGGAGTGGCCACCTGCCAGCCGGTTCCGTAGAGCAGAAGCTCGCCGGCCGAGTGATAGTTGATGAAGAACTGCGGCGTGATGCGAGCGAAGAGATCATCCATTGCTTGGGTCTCAGGCTCTGAGAGCGGCCCCGTGCCGCGGTAGGTCTCACTCGAGGGGTCGGGTGAGGACCCTTCATTGTCGTATCCCCAGCGCGTTGGGAAGTTCCTATTTAGATCCACCCCGTCCACACCGGTGAGGATGCCATCACCGTCGTTGTCACGGAGGTTCTTGCGCCACAGCCGTTGTCCGTCCTCGAACGTGAAGTCGTAACCATCGGGATTGGCGACCGGGATGAACCACATCTCGGTCTGCCGGACCAGAGCGGTGATCTGCGGGTTGACGCCGTACCCGTCCAGGATCAGGTCCAGCAGCCTGCGATTCATCTCCGGCGTGATCCACTCGCGGGCATGTTGAGCGCCCATGTAGACGGTGGCCGGTCGCCGTCCGTCGGGAACCGTGTCGGCGTTCAGCGTCACCTTGACACCGACGATGTCCTGGCCGTTCAGGGTCTGCCCGATGACTTCCAGCGAGGCGATGTTCCGGTGCTGGGCGACTTGCTGGACCAGCTCTGCTCTGATGCCACCCGGGCCGCTGTACGGCCGGAAGACGCCGGTCGCGGCCGCGGCACGGTTGCTCGCTCGGTCGGCCACGCTCTGGCCATTGATGAGCTTGAGCGCTAGGTCGATTCCCAGCTCGGCTGCGCTAGTCGCCTGCGCGGCGGTGAGGATCAGTTCGACGCGGACGGCCCCGCTGCGGCCCGGCTCCGGACTCACCTGGAGGTCTCGCCGATCCACGCCCAGCTCGAGCAGTGCCGAAACATCGTCGGGTGCAAGTACACCGGTGTAGACGTCGAGCACCGGTGATTGCGGGAGCGGCGGCCGAACGGCGCCTGCCGGCGCAGCCAAGCCTGCGCTGAGCAGGACGGTGCCTACTGTGATTGCGAACAAACGTCTCAGCATGAGAGCTCCCGTCAAGAGCCGCCAGTCGCTCTGCAGAGTCCCGCCAGCGCCAGAACGGTGTCAAGACAGGTAGCGCATGGCGCGATACGCCGGATGCACGGACCGGAAATCAGACCGAGCGCACGACCAACGCGTCCAAAGGACCCAGGGTCAGCGTGGACCCCACTTCGCTCCCGTCATTCGCGTGCGGATCCTGATCCAGGCTTCCGGTCAACCGCCGAAACCGACGGCGGGGGAAGATCGAGGCCACGTCGAAGGCGTATTCCGCCGCTGACGGGTTGGCGAACATGGCGCCAGCCACGAATGCGCGGGCGATCGCATCAGGCGCAGCGAAAATCTTCAGGGCTCGCACCTTCAGGGGAACATCTCCATCGATAGTCACCGTGACATTGAGCGGACCAGGACCAACCCCGTGGAAACCAAGGACCACGTGGAACCAAGTAGTCGGCGCAGTCACCGACTGGGAGAGCTCACCGCCGTTCCCCGAGACCGTCACCGTGCACTGACGGCCGATCGTCGGGGCGTATGCGGCACGCTTGACGCCGAGGACATCGAAAGCCAGCACCACGTCCGGGCCGTCCGAATCGATAGCCGGGATGGAGAAGGACAGGCGTTCGGCGGCTTGGCGGCGCGTCACCACGAGTATGGGAGTGGAGGCCGACTGGACCGCGAACTGGACTTCTGCACCATCGAAGCTGGCGACGAACGAGCTCGACCACGCAACGCCGGCGCCGGCCAGCACGTCGGTCTTACGTTCGGCGAGATGGATCGTTTCGCCCCTGGGCAGGCCAAGCCAACCAGCCTTGGCAAGACTTCCGCCGACGAATTCGTCGTAGATGACCACGCTGTTCGAAGGGTCCTGCGTGCTGCCACCGGGCTCGTTGAACCAACTGATCGCCGAGTTGGTGGCAAGCGAGCCTGCTAGGGCTAGACGGAATCTGTTGAAGCTCACCGGATAGTCATGCGGCGGGGCGAACTTGAACAGGGGATAGCTCAGCCGGGGCTGAGCTCCACGGCGGCGCCACAGCTCCAGGCCCATGATTGCCTGAGACCAGCGTGCGATGTCGTAATCGTCGTACTTCGGGAAGCCTTCGAGTTCAATGCCGTTCACTGAGGCCGTATCCGGTTGCTGCCCCACCGCGCCATCGGTGATCAGATAGCGGTTGGGGCCGAGTACCTGCCGAAGACGTGCGGTCAACTCGATCTGGCCCTGCAGGTAGGTGTCTACTCCGCCCTGATTGGCCAGATCGGCACGTCCGTCGCAATCAGCATCCACGCCTCTGCGGTCTTCCAAGGTGAGCTGGAAAACGTCCAGCTGGACCCCGTCGAAGGAGGCGAGGACACCGTCCGGAGCAAACCACTCGGCGAACTGCTCGATCAGCACGTCAACCACACGCCGCCCCGACGGGTCGCGTGGGCACGTTGTGCTGATGTTGTACAACCACACCCGATCATCGACCGCTGACCAAGGGCCGGCGTAGACGTGCCGCCCGAGGTATGCCCCATCCGAGAACGCAAGCGGAGAGCTGCCGTACTGACCCCTGCGGACTGTGAGCTTTTTGGCTGTAGCGTCGATCTCGACGAGACGTACGTGTTCAGCCTTCGTGAAATCCGGTCGGCCGTCGCTCCCCATCTCCGCAATGACCAGGTCGTCACCGACGTGGCCTTCCATGTCGGCCCGGAGCTTGAAGTTCGTCGTCGAGCGAACCTGTAGGACGGTGTCCGCCGCCTCGGCGGAGGATTCGAGGACGCTGCCCTCGCGGTAGAGCCACCAACCTGCCGACCAGCCTTCGGTCTCGAACGTGGGTCGTCGCGCCCGCCCGTTGTGGTGCAGCAGAACCAACTTCTCCGGAAATTGCTGCTTGAACTCGTTGAAGTATTCGACAGTCTGCGGGCCTGAGATTTCGGTCCGTTCCTCCTGCAGCGCCTTGCCGATGATGCCGCTGAAGGGCGCAAAGAGTTCCGCCCAGGTCTCATAATCGTTCAATGGCACCAGTCGCTCGGTTTGCCGAAACGCGATCACCCGGGGGAAGCCGCCGGCTAGCACCGCCGAGGACGCATCGATCGGCAGCTGGTCGACGGCATTCTGGGAGCCACAGGCGTTGAGTCCGACAATCGCAGCGGCCCCGCCGCCGAGGATGAGGAACCCGCGACGGGACAACTCCCGTGGCGTGGACCCGTCCACTTCATCTCCCCATCAGATCGTCAGAAGCTAATGTTCCAAGATATCCCTGCAGGGCCCTTCGGGCCCGGACGCGTTCAGGTACCGATTTCTCATGTGGAGTCCAGCCTAAGCCGCCGACGTGTGCGGAGCCGTGCTTTTCGGCCTCATCGGCTTGTCCTGACCAGCTCCCGGTCGGACCCCGAACGCCAAAAGCGCCGCCAGCATTCCCGTAGCTTCGAAACAATCGCCGTGGTGCTCGCTCGTGCGCACTGGGCTCTAGCGCAACGCGTCCACGATCACAGGCGCGAGGGCGCGGAAGGCCTTGCCCCGATGGCTGATCGAGTCCTTGACCTCCGCGGGCAGCTCAGCGCAGGTCCTCGAATGTCCGTCGGGTATGAAGATCGGGTCGTACCCAAATCCCCCCTCGCCTCGCGGCTCGCGGATCACTACCCCGCGCATTTCGGCTTCCATCACCCGTTCGGTGCCTCCGGGGACCACGAGAGTCGCGGCGCAGACAAATCCGGCTCCGCGTCGTTGGCCTGGGGTGTCGGCCAGCTGCGCGAGGAGCAGCTCCAGGTTTGCGAGGTCATCTCCGTGCCGGCCCGACCACCGGGCCGACAGGACGCCCGGCATGCCGTTAAGTGCGTCGACCGCCAGCCCCGAGTCGTCGGCCACGGCGGCGACGCCCGTGGCGGCGGCCGCGTCACGCGCCTTGGCCAGTGCATTCTCGGCGAACGTCGCGCCGGTCTCCGGGGCTTCGGCGAAGGGCGGGAGGTCGTCCAGGCCGAGTACCTCGACATCGACGAGCGGATCCAGGATGCGGCGCAACTCGGCCAGCTTCTTGGAGTTGCGGGTCGCCAGCACCAGTTGTCGTCGCGCAGTCACGGTGCCGGGTTCAAGCACCGAGAGCGGCGCGCTGGGTCTGGGTCAAGGTCGCGCAGCCGGCCACCGCAAGGTCGAGCAGGACATCAAGCGTGGCCCGGTCGAAGACTGCGCCCTCGGCCGTACCTTGCACCTCGATGAAGTCGCCGGTCCCGGTGCAGACGACATTCATGTCGGTGTCGGCGGCCACATCTTCCACGTACTCGAGGTCGAGCCGCGGTTCCCCCTCAACGACGCCGACGCTGACGGCGGAGATCGAGGTGTGCAGCGGATCGGCTTTGGCCAGCTTGCCGCGCTCGCCGAGCCAACTCACGGCGTCGGCCAGGGCGACGTAGGCCCCCGTGATGGCGGCCGTACGCGTTCCACCATCGGCCTGCAGTACGTCACAGTCGAGCGCGATGCTGTTCTCACCGAGCGCGGACAGGTCGATGCTTGCCCGCAGGGACCGCCCGATCAGCCGGCTGATCTCGTGCGTGCGCCCACCGATCTTGCCGCGGACGGACTCCCGGTCGCTGCGGGTGTGCGTCGAGCGCGGCAGCATGGCGTACTCGGCCGTGACCCAGCCCAGACCCGAGCCGCGTCGCCAGCGGGGTACGCCGACGGTGACACTGGCGGCGCACAGCACGCGGGTCCGGCCGAACTCGACCAGCACCGACCCTTCTGCGTGGTCGAGCCAGTTGCGCGTGATGGTGACGGGGCGCAGCTCGTCAGGGGCACGGTCGTTGGGTCGGGTCACGGCGAGCGACCCTACCCGGGAGAGGATTCGGGAATGCGAAGCGAGCTGATTCAGGTCAATACCGGCAAGACGCCGGCCGTGGTCGATCTCACCGGTCACTGTGCAGACTTCCTCCGTAGCTGTGACGCTCAGGACGGCCTGCTCCATATCTTCGTCCCCCATGCGACGGCGGGAGTGGCGATCGTCGAGACGGGGGCAGGCAGTGACGAAGACCTGCTCCGCGCCGTGGACGATCTGTTGCCGACCGAGGATCGATGGCGGCACAAGCACGGCTCCCCCGGGCATGGCAGGGATCACGTCCTGCCTGCGTTCATCGCTCCGTACGCCTCGATCCCGGTCCTGAACGGGCACCTCGGCCTGGGAACCTGGCAGTCGATCTGCCTGGTTGACCCCAACGGCGACAACCCGAATCGCCAGGTCCGGCTGTCGTTTCTGCCGGGCTGAATCAGACCTCGTACGAGGTGTCCTGGCTCACCAATTCGGCAGTGGGAACGTAGGTGCGGGCGGACGCGAGCTGCGCGGCAGGGTCAACCCATGGCGGGATGTGGGTGAGGAGCAACCTGCCGACGCCGGCGGCCGCCGCATGTTCGCCGGCTTGGCTTCCGGTCAGGTGCAGACCGGTCGGATAGTCCGGGTCGCCGTCGGGGCGCGCTGCCTCACAGAGCAATACGTCGCTGCCACTGGCCAGCGTCACGAGGCCTGCACAGACGCCGGTGTCGGCGGAATAGGTGATCGAGGTCGAGGCACCGTCGACCCGGACGGCGTAGGTCTCCACGGGGTGGTTCATCCTCGCGAAAGACAGCCGCAGGTCGCCGACCACGACAGTCGTCTGCGCGTCGAGCTCATGGAAGTCGAACACGTCGTCAAGGTCGGACTCCGGCCGCTCATACGCTGCGGCAAGGCGTTCCCGAGTGCCAGCCGGCCCGTATAAGGGCATCAGCCCACGGGATCGCTCGGAGTACCGGTGCCAGACCACGAACGCGCACGCGTCGAGGCAGTGATCGGCATGCAGGTGCGAGATGACGATCGCATCGATCGTCTCGAGCGCCACGTATCGCTGCAACGGACCGATCGACCCTGAACCGAGGTCGACGACAATGCGGGTCCCCAGGCCTTCGATCAGGTAGCACGAAGCGGCCGAATCGATTCCCGGCATCGAGCCCGAGCAACCGACGATCGTGAGTTTCATTCTCCGGTTCCGCTGTTGGGTACCGGAATGCTGCCAGCCGAGTACGGGATTGGGATCGGGATGCCGTTGGGGGCGGTGTTCAACGGCAGATCTGTCTCGGCGAGCGCGGCGACCGAGGCCTTGATCGGCAGTCTCGCGATCGGCCCGACCGCGGGCCCCAGGAAGCGCTCGGCCAGCCGATGGAAGGTCTCCGCTTCGCCGGTGGAGAAGAACCGATGCTCCCCCGGCCGTGCTCCGGCTGCTGAACTCGCCTGGGTCGCGCAGGAGCTCTGCTTCGGTCAGGACTCGGAACACGTCCTTGGCGGTCTCGTCGGCGCTCGAGACAAGCGTGACCGACTCGCCCATCACGTGGCCGATGGCGCCCATGAGCATCGGATAGTGCGTACAGCCGAGCACGAGGGTGTCCACCTCGGCACGCTGCAGCGGCTCTAGGTAGGACTGCGCCAGGCCGAGGATCTGCCGGCCGCTGGTGATCCCCCGCTCGACGAAGTCGACGAAACTGGGGCAGGCGGCGCTGGTGATCGTGATCAACGGGGCCGCGGCAAAGGCGTCTTCATAGGCCCGGCTGCGTACGGTCGTCTGCGTCCCGATGACTCCGACCCGGCCGGTGCGCGTGGCGGCGATGGCGCGGCGGACGGCCGGCAAGATCACCTCGACGACCGGGACGTCGTAGCGCTCACGTGCATCCCGCAGGCAAGCAGCACTCGCCGAGTTGCAGGCGACCACCAGCATCTTGACGCCGGAGTCCACCAGCTGGTCCATGGCCGCGAGCGCATGCGCGCGCACTTCGGCAATCGGCTGCGGACCGTACGGGCCGTGTGCGGTGTCGCCGAGGTAGCGGATGGATTCCGCGGGCAACTGATCCATGATTGCCCGGGCAACGGTCAAGCCACCGACCCCAGAGTCGAAGACCCCGATAGGTGCGCCCGGCTCGGTCACGGAACCAGCGTAGAGCTGAGCGGCCGGACCGACCGGTGCTGTGCCGTGGCTGGGATGAATGTCAGCGTCCGGGCGCACCCGGGACGTGCCATGGTTGCGGTCTATTGCGAATCGACCGGTCAGGCCCAGAGCTGGCCGTCGAGAGCGTCACTTGCCTCGTCGACGGTGCCGGTGTACGCGCCGGTCGACAGGTATTTCCAACCGCCGTCGCAGACGACCAGGGCAATGTCCGCGGGTCGGCCGGCGGCGACCTCGCGGTCTGCGACGCCGAGAGCGGCGTGCAGGATCGCGCCGGTCGAGATCCCAGCGAAGATTCCCTCTCTGTCGATGAGTTCGCGGACGCGGCGGATGGCATCCGCCGGCCCGACCGAGAACCGGGTCGTGAGCACTGAGGGGTCATAGAGCTCGGGGATGAAGCCCTCGTCGATGTTTCGCAGCCCGTACACGAGCTCTCCGTAGCGCGGTTCAGCGGCCACGATCGCCACACCGGGGACCTTTTCGCGCAGGAACCGACCGACGCCCATCAGGGTGCCAGCGGTACCCAGACCACCGACGAAGTGCGTGATGTTGGGCAGGTCAGCCAGGATCTCCGGACCGGTCGTCTCGTAGTGCGCGCGGGCATTGGCCGGATTGCCGTACTGGTAGAGCATCACCCAGTCCGGGTGCTCTGCAGCGATTCGCTTGGCGACTGCCACTGCCTCGTTGGATCCGCCTTCGGCCGGCGAGGAGATGATCTGCGCGCCGTACATCTCCAGCAGTTGGCGTCGCTCGATCGAGGTGTTCTCCGGCATCACGCAGATCAACCGGTAGCCACGTTGGCCGGCGATCATCGCCAGCGAGATTCCGGTGTTGCCACTGGTCGGCTCGAGAATGGTGCTGCCGGGCTGCAACCGGCCAGCGCTCTCGGCTTCCTGGATCATGAAGAACGCGGCTCGGTCCTTGACCGACCCAGTGGGGTTGTGGTCCTCGAGCTTGGCCCACAGGCGCACCTCCGGGGTTGGCGACAGCGCCGGTAACCCAACCAGGGGGGTGCCGCCGAGTGAGTCGATCAGCGATGGGAATCGGGCCATGAGTGGAAACCGCCTGAGTCGGGGGCGGGCTCAGCCTCCAGCGACGGCTGGCAGCACGGTGACCGCGTCGCCGTCCTTGAGTGGCGTCTCCAGGGCGCCGGTGAACCGCACGTCCTCGTCGTTGACGTAGACGTTCACGAAGCGGTGCAACGAGCCGTCGTCTGAGATCAGGCGGCCCTTGATGCCCGAATACTTCGCGTCCAGATCGTCGATGAGGGCGCTCAGGCTGTCCCCGCTCGCCTGCACGGTCTTCTCCCCGCCGGTGTGCGAGCGCAGGATCGTCGGGATACGGACGTCGATGGCCATACGAAAAGTTCTCCTCGGTTAGCGAATCTTGATTGTCGCCTATGGGGGTAACGACGCGACCCATCGGTTCGATTCCATGGCCTGTTCGATTCCATGGCCTGTTCGATTCCATGGCAGGGGTCAGGCGATCTCGATCGCTTCCTCGGTGACCTCGCCACCCTGTATTCGGTACGAGCGGAACTCGGTCGGATCCGCGTCATTTCCATGCTCGCGGGTGGACACAAGGACGTAGTGCGCGCCCGGCTCGCCGGCGAGGTTGATGTCCGTGCGAGACGGGTAGGCCTCGGTGGCCGTATGGGAGTGGTAGATGACCACCGGCTCCTCGTCGCGGTCATCCATCTCGCGGTAGAGCTTCAGCAGGTCCGCGGAGTCGAACTCGTAGAAGGTGGGTGACCGGGCAGCATTCAGCATCGGGATGAAGCGCTCGGGCCGATCGCTGCCGGCGACCCCGGCGATGACGCCACATGCCTCGTCCGGATGGTCGCGCCGAGCGTGGGCGAAGATCTCGTCCACCAGGGCCTGCGAGATCCGAAGCACGCGGTCAAGTCTATGTGGCTCACCTGGGGGTGAGATCGACCAGTGGCGCCACGGGCGATGAGCGCGGCTTCGGTCGTCTCAAGGTTCAATGCGGGCTAACTCGTCGATCAGCAAGCCCTGAACCGCCGTGAGCCAGGAATAGGCCGCCCAGCGCACATCTCCGGTCTCCTCAGCCCTACGGAGTGGGTCGTCGCTCTCCTGGACGTCCAGCCGGACACCGAGGCCCAGCCGTACGTCGTTGAGCGTCCGCAGCCAGGCATGCGCTTGGTCCGCATCGAGTTCGACCTGACCTCCTTGCGGGCCCATCGAACCCAGCACCGCCGCGGCGTCAGCGAGCTTCTCGCGCCGCAGGCCGTCCTCAGTCAGGGAACGGAAGTCCGCGGCCAGGGCCGGGTCATCGCGGTGACCGTCTGGAAGGAGTCGCTCGGCGACCGGGTCGTTCTCGGTCCCACGCTCAGCGGCGCCGGGCTGCTCGGTTGTGAGCAACTCCTGAACCTCGGCGACGAGTTGCCGGAGTAGATCCGCCTCGTGCGGATCGACATCGGCCACCAAGCGGTCTCCCTGCCACTGGAACGGCCTCACGAGTCGCGCTGGTAGCTCGCCCAGAGCCCGTACGCGTGCAGGCGAGATGCGTCGGACTCCATCCGCTCCTTCGCGCCCGAGCTGACGATGGCCCGACCCTCGTTGTGGACCTGGAGCATGAGCTTGGTCGCCGTGGGCTCGTCGTACCCGAAGAGCTTCTGAAACACGTACGTGACGTAGTTCATGAGGTTCACCGGGTCGTTCCAGACGACCGTGACCCAAGGGCGGTCGGTCTCCTCGGCGTCGTCGACGACGACGTCCCCGCTGCGCTCCGGCGCGAGGGTTTCGCTGACGACTGTGCTCACGAACACCTATTCTGCCCGGTCCCGAACCAGGCCGCTCCCCTACGCTGCCGAGCTGTGTCCACGGCGCTGCTCACCGACCGCTACGAGCTGACCATGCTCGCCGCGGCTCTCCAGGACGGCACCGCCGAGCGGCAGTGCGTCTTCGAGGTCTTCGCCCGCAGCCTCCCCGCGGGCCGGCGTTACGGAGTCGTCGGAGGTACCGATCGCCTGATCGAGGCGATAGCAGCCTTCCGCTTCGGTGCGCCGGAGATCAACGAGCTCCGCGAGAAAGAGGTTGTGGATCCTCCAACGCTGGACTGGCTTGCTGCGCATCGCTTCTCGGGACACATCGAGGGTTACGCCGAGGGCGAGCTGTATTTCCCAGGCTCCCCCATCATAACCGTCTCGGGCACCTTCGCCGAGGCCGTACTGCTCGAGACACTGGTGCTTTCGGTGCTCAACCACGACACCGCAATCGCGTCTGCCGCTGCTCGCGTGGTCGGGGCCGCGGGACAGCGGCCGTGCATCGAGATGGGCTCCCGGCGGACCCACGAACGGGCAGCCGTGGCTGCGGCCAGGGCTGCCTACCTCGCTGGCTTCGCCGCGACAAGCAACCTGGCGGCAGGGGCCCGATACGGGATCCCGACCAGCGGCACGAGCGCGCATGCTTTCACGCTGCTGCACGACACCGAGGAGGCCGCATTCGCCGCCCAGGTCGCGACGCTGGGGCTCGAGACCACACTTCTGGTGGACACCTATGACATAGCAGAGGGCATCCGCGCGGCCGTGCGCGCAGCCGGCCCGCAGCTCGGTGCCATCCGGCTCGACTCCGGAGACCTCGCCTCCCTCGCCGTCCAAGCGCGCGAACAGCTCGACTCACTAGGGGCGACCGAGACGCGCATCGTGGTGACCAGCGACCTCGACGAGTACGCGATCGCCGCTCTGGCTGCGGCACCGGTCAGCGCGTACGGAGTGGGGACATCCCTGGTCACGGGGTCGGGCGCCCCGACTGCCGGCCTGGTTTACAAGCTGGTGGAGGTCGAGGGACGTCCCGTGGCCAAGTCGTCCATCGGAAAGCCGTCCCGAGGGGGACGAAAGATCGCCGTACGGCGACACAACGAACTCGGGGTCATGACCGCAGAAGTCGTTGGTAAGACGGGGCGAATTCACCCGCAGGAGGGCGATCGCGCCCTGCAGATTCCATTGGTCGCTGCCGGGCAACCAGTTGAGGCGGGGATCTCGGCTCGAGATCGGCTCGACCGGGCTCGGGAGCATCATGGGCGGGTGATGAAAACGCTGCCGGAGGCAGCCCGAAAGCTGTCCCGGGGCGAGCCGGCCGTCGACACCGAATTCGTGGAGTTCGAGGGGTGAGCACGTGACCGAGCATGCGCCAACGGCGCTGGTGATTGTGGACGTGCAACGGGACTTCTGCGAGGGCGGCACTCTGGCTGTGGCCGGCGGATCGGCGATCGCGTCGGCCATCACCACGCTCCTGCGCGACGCGGCCAGCACCTACGACCACATCGTCGCCACCCGAGATCATCACATCGATCCTGGTGACCATTTCTCCGACCAGCCGGACTTCGCTGAGTCGTGGCCGCGGCACTGCGTCGTTGACACGTCCGGCGTCGAACTGCACCCCAACCTCGACGTCTCCTTCCTCGAGGCGGTCTTCGACAAGGGTGAGTACGCAGCCGCGTACTCCGCATTCGAGGCAAACCTCGACGGCGTGCCTCTCCAGCAGTGGTTGGCCGACCGGGGCGTCAGCCGGATCGACATCGTCGGGATAGCCACCGACTACTGCGTGCGGCACACCGCCCTGGATGCCGTGCGGATTGGCCTGCGTACCTGCGTGCTGCTCGACCTGACGGCAGGTGTTGCCGAGCACAGCAGTGCGGCGGCGGTCAAGGAGTTCCGCGCTGCAGGGGTAGAGCTCGGCTGACATCTCCCGGACATCACGGCGCGGGCAGGTCCAGGGATTCGACCTCTGCCCGGCTGATGCCGAGCACAAAGAGGATCGCATCGAGGTAGGGCTGATTCAGGGCAGCGTGAGCCTGGTCACGAACGAATGGTCGAGCGTTGAACGCCACGCCCAAGCCAGCAGCGGCGAGCATGTCGATGTCATTCGCACCATCGCCCACAGCGACAGTCTGGCTGAGCGGAATGTTGAACTCGGCGGCAAATCGCTTGAGCGCCTCCGCCTTTCCGTGGCGATCCAGAATGTCGCCGACCAACCGTCCGGTGAGCTTGTCATCGACGACCTCCAGGGTGTTGGCCGCAGAGAAGTCGAGATCGAGTCGAACGACAAGACGATCGGTGATCTGGGTGAAGCCGCCGCTGACAATTCCGCAGCGATAACCCATCGCCTTAAGGGTTCGGACGAGCGTGCGCGCACCCGGAGTCAGGACCAGGTCGTCAAAGACCTCGTCCAGGGCTCGTGCCGGCAAACCCTTGAGCACCGCTACCCGGTCCCGCAAGGCCGTGCGGAAGTCGAGGTCACCGGCCATGGCCGCGGCGTCACGGCTGTGACCTCGGAACCCCGTCCGACCTTTGCCGCAAGGGCATCGATCACCTCGCCCTGGATGAGCGTGGAGTCCACATCGAGCACGATCAACCGCTTGCTGCGGCGCAACAAGCCGGCCTTCTCGACAGCGATGTCGACGCCGGTCCGGCTGGCTACCTCCGACAGCGCGGCCCGCAGTCGCGGCGACTTCGCCCCCGAGACCATCAATTCCAGACTTGTGACCGGGTAGCTGGACAAGCGCGAGATGGTGTCGATGTTTCCGCCGATCTCGGCGATCGCGCTGGCGACAGCGGCAACAGCCGTGGCGGGCAAGGGTGCCCCGAGCAGGATCACGTGATTGCGTCGACGACGGTGTTCGGTGAGGTCGGGAGCCGCCTCGTCGAAGGACACGTCGATGGTGAGTCCGGCCTCGCGGGCAACGCGGTCGGCCAGTCCCTTGATCTCGGCCTCGTCGGCGCGCAGTGCAAGCAGCACGCCCAGAACGAGCTGGCCTCGGATGACCACCTGCTCCACGTCGACGATCTCGACATCCACCGACGCGAGCTCACTGAACAGGCGTGCGGTGACCCCCGGCCGGTCGGGACCGGTGATGTCAGCAGCGCGCTGCGTCCGGACTCCGCCGTCATCGGGAGGTTCAACGTCACGGACCGTCCGAAGTCCTCCGACGGCGGGGTGAACTCAATGCGTGACGGTGCCGCCGGCGCCCGACTGATCGCTCTCGCGTTCGGCTGCCGGTATCTCGGGGCGATGCCGTCGCCCGGCGTGCCGCTCGGCCTGCAAGCGTTCGGCCATGTGTGGGTAATGCGCCTCGAAGGCCGGTCGCTCCGATCGGATCCGTGGGATCTCGATGAAGTTGTGTCGAGGCGGCGGGTTGGACGTGGCCCACTCGAGGGAGTTTCCGTAGCCCCATGGGTCGTCCTCGACCGCCAGTTCGCCGTAGCGCCAGCTCTTGATCACGTTCCAGATGAGCGGCAGCATTCCCGCGCCCAGGATGAAGGAACCGATCGTGGAGATGGTGTTGAGCGTGGCCCAGCCGGTGGCCGCCTCATAGTCGACGTAGCGCCGCGGCATGCCGATGTTGCCCAGCCAGTGCTGGATCAGGAAGGTCGTGTGGAACCCGACGAACGTCATCCAGAAGTTCAGCTGGCCCAGTTTCTCGTCCAGCATTCGGCCAGACATCTTGGGGAACCAGAAGTACACCCCGCCGTACGCGGCGAACACGATCGTCCCGAAGAGCACGTAATGGAAGTGCGCGACGACGAAGTAGCTGTCGTTGAGGTGCCAGTCCAGTGGTGGCGAGGCCAGGATGATGCCGGTCAGCCCGCCGAGCAGGAACGTGACCATGAATCCGATGGAGAACAGCATCGGAGTCTTTAACTCGATCTGCCCCTTCCACATGGTCCCGATCCAGTTGAAGAACTTGATTCCGGTCGGGATCGCGATCAGGAACGTCAGGAAGCTGAAGAACGGCAGCAGCACCGCACCGGTGGCGAACATGTGGTGCGCCCAGACCGTGAACGACAGCGCGGCGATCGAGAGTGTGGCCAGAACCATTCCGGTGTAGCCGAACAGTGGCTTGCGGCTGAAGACCGGGATGATCTCGGTGACGATGCCGAAGAACGGCAGGGCGACGATGTAGACCTCGGGATGGCCGAAGAACCAGAACAGGTGCTGCCACAGCAGAGGCCCTCGGTTCTCCGCCACGAAGATCTGCGAGCCCAGGTGCCGATCTGAGAGCAACACCAGTAGCGCCGAGGTGAGGATGGGGAAGGCAAGCAACACGAGGATGCTCGTCACCAGGATGTTCCAGGTGAAGATCGGCATCCGCCACATCGTCATCCCCGGCGCACGCAGGCAGACGACCGTGGCCACCATGTTGACGGCGCCGAGAATGGTGCCGAGGCCGGCGAGGGCAAGCCCCACGATCCAGAGGTCGGGCCCGATCCCCGGGGAGTTGGTCATGTCGGTCAGCGGCGAGTAGGCATACCAGCCGAAGTCCGCTGCGCCACCGGGCGTCAGGAACGACGACATGACCGTGAGTCCGCCGAACAGGAACAGCCAGAACGAGAAGGCGTTCAGTCGGGGAAACGCGACATCAGGCGCGCCGATCTGCAGTGGCAGGACGACGTTGGCGAACGCGAAGACCAGGGGCGTCGCGAACAGCAGCAGCATGATCGTGCCGTGCATGGTGAACAGCTGGTTGTACTGCTCCGGGGAGAGGAACTGCGTTCCCGGCCGGGCCAACTCGGCGCGCATCAGCATGGCCATGATGCCGCCGGCCATGAAGAACCCGAATGAGGCAACCATGTACATGTTGCCGATGAGCTTGTGGTCCGTCGTGCTCAGGACGTTGAGAAGAACAGAGCCCTTCTTGGCCTCCCGGGGAGGGCTCGGCCGGGAGACGATCGGCGCCGGAGCGATGGTCACGCAGGGAGCTTAACCCCGGCGCGCCCCTGTGGAAGCGGGTGGTCGGCGTGGCGCGATCAGGCCACAAACCTGCGGAAAAATCTGCCGCGAGTCCGTAGACACAGCGCCGAGGCACCAGGCATGCTGACCATATTCCTACTAGTTCGATCGAATAACTACACTATCTACGTGCCCGCTCAATCATTTCGACTCCGCTGAGGTAACCCGCGCTGATGACTTTGCACACGTCGACTCTGCCCACGCCGTTCGATGCGCCGGCCGCACCGAGGCATCACTCGCTTGCCGAACTAGCCGCCCTGACCAGGCGCTATGCCCGCCGGCGCCGCAAGGTACTGCTCCAGGCGCAGTTCGATGCCGAGCACCGCTGGTACACCCGGCTGGGCGCCGATGATCGACACGAAGCCTGGCTCATCGCCTGGCTCCCTGGCCAGTCGACGGATTGGCACGATCACGGCGACTCCGCGGGTGCATTCACCGTCCTCACGGGCGTGCTGACCGAAGACCACGCCGACGAATCGATCAGCGCGAGTATCTCGCCCGAGTGGCCACTGCACCGCTCGCAGATGTCCACTCGAATCTGGTCGGACGGGTCGCTGCGTCAGTTCGGCACACGACATGTGCACCGCGTGTCGAACTTCGGTCATGAGCCCGCCGTGAGCCTGCACGTGTACGGACCCGCGCTGTCCCAGATGACTGCCTACGACTGGATGGGCGACCTCCTGCACGGGGTCGGGGTACGCCGGATCGGGTCCGACTGGTGAGCACCGAACTGCTGACGCGGCCGAACCGGGCCAGTCGATCGATCGCCGACCTGCTGGAAGCCGCCCGGACTCGGCTGCACCGGGTCGACGCGGTCGCCGCTTTCCAGGAACAACAGGCCGGAGCACTGCTTGTGGACATTCGACCAGCGGCCCAACGAGCCGCGGAGGGTCAGATCCCGGATGCATTGGTCATCGAGCGCAATGTCCTGGAATGGCGGTTCGACCCGTCCAGCGACGCTCGGCTGCCCATCACGTCGTACGACCTGCGGATCATCGTCTTCTGCTCGGAGGGATACACGTCTTCGCTGGCAGCCGCGGCGCTGCAGGAGCTCGGCCTGCACCGGGCGACTGACCTCATCGGCGGCATTCACGCCTGGTTGACGGCCGGCCTGCCGAGGACCTGACCTCGGACGGGACCCCAGCCCGACAGGATGCGCTGACGCCGGTGGGCGCTTCGGTCCTACTGTCGTTGCCCATGACCCAGACGCCTGACTCAAGCCTCGCCCTGCACGTACCCGACGACATGACCGGCGGCGTCTACAGCAACGTCGTAGCCGTGTGGCACACGCCGTACGAGTTCACCCTGGACTTTGCGGTGATGCTCCCGGCTCAGCAGGCCGCCCCCGGGGACGGCTCGGTAACACCCTGTCGCGTGGTGTCCCGAGTGAAGATCCCGCCGGACGTGGTGTTTCAGCTGATGCGGGCGCTGAGCCTGAACGAGCGCCTGTACGAGGAGAACATCGGACCCATCCCGCGCCCTGGTCGACGGGAGACTCCCACCGAATCGTGACGTAGGCGGTCTGCTCGGCGGGTACGTGGACTCGCTACCCTTGAATTGATGGGAACCGGGTAACGCCCGCCCGCCGTCCAAGCCGGCGATTCACGACTCTCCTGCTTGCCGGCGACGCCGTGCCTACCACCGGGCGACCGGACATGGAGGTCCGACGCACCCCTGGATCCTGAGAACGTGACTCGTCGGCCAAACGGGGATTGGACAGCAGGGATGGCAAAGGTGCGCCAAATTGGGGCGTTCCGGCGAATGGCCGCCGTCCAACTGGACGATGTGCGGGTCCGGCGCGCGATCAAGGGCATCCCGTACGTCCCGCGCGACTGTGAACCCGATGTCGAACACGGTTTGCAACAGCGGCGCGTGCTGATCGTCGGCCCGCCGATGTCCGGCAAGACCCGCCTGGCCCTTCAACTGGCCCGAGACATCTTTCCCGATCACGGATGCGTCGACGCCCGCGACGGCACGGATCTGCGAGCGATGCTCGAAGTGGAGCCGGACGAGTCGAGCCTCGTTGTCTGGCTCGACGATCTGGTCCGTTTCCTCGGCGCCGATGGGCTCAACCGAAACGTGCTCGACCTGCTGTACGCGCGCGGCAATGTGCTGATCGCGACGATCGGGAGCGACTCGTACGACGATCTGATGGCCGACAGCGCAGTGCGGCCGGCCGGCTGGGGTGTCCCGGCCTGGTTCGGGGTACCGATCCGGCTCGGTGACTGGAGCGAGTCTGAATTCGATCGGGCAGCGCGGCGCGGCGTCTCGGAGCAGACGTTGGCAACGGCTCGACACGTCGGCCTACCCGCGAGTGTCGGCGGCGGACCAGTCCTGCTCCGTCGGCTCCGTGCCGGGACAACCACCCAGCCAGTGGGATGCGCCGTCGTCAAGGCCGCCGTTGACTGGCGGCGCACCGGTATTTCGGCGCCCTTGAGCCGGGCGGTCCTGGTGGAGCTGTTACCGGCCTATCTGGGCAGCAGCCCCGCGGCTACCGATCCCGACGCGGTGCCCAACGGCATTTCGTGGGCGACGACGCGGGTGAATGGCGTTGCACTGCTGGATGAAACCGAATCGGGCTTCGACGTGCTCGACTATGCCGTGGAACAGCTGAGCGCAGAAGACACGCCGATCCCTGAGCCGGTGTGGACTGCTGCACTCGGTCACGCGCGCCCGCAGGATCTCCTCAACGTTGGGTATCAGGCGGCCTCGCGGCACGGGCGTCCGGACCTCGCGATGGCCGCCTACCGGCGCGCTGCCGTCTCCCAGGATCCGGATTCGGCAGCGGTGGCGGAGGTGGCACTCAACTCGCTCAGCCAACAGGCCGAAGCCGACGCGGACGGTGCGACCGCAACGACCGAGTACGCAACCTCGCGAGCACGCGGACTCCACGGACACCGCGGAAATGCCAGCCGTCGTGCCCGAGAGAGCAGCTGCGAGCTCGAGTCCGGGTGTGCCGGACCCTGCGCCAACCACCACGACGCCTGGCGCCACCGTCGATCCGCGGACATCGGAGACGCCGAAGGACGCTGTCAGTCTCGGCATGGATCGCCTGAAGCATCGCGACCTCGAGGGTGCAATGGCCGCGTGGCAACGGGCCCTCGACTCCGGTCATCCGGATCAGGCCCCGGCCGCCGCACTGTGCATGGCGTCGGTGCACAACCATCGGGGTGATTCCGCCTCCGCGATCAGAGCGTTCCAGTTCGTGATCGATTCCCGGCATCCCGACCATGCGCCGGAGGCCGCGCTGGGCTTGGGTGATCTCCGTAAGGCCCAAGGCGAATTCGCCCTGGCGACTTCGGCTTACCAGATCGCCATCGATTCGGGACACCCCACTCACGCCGCGGCGGCGGCGATCAAGGCGAGCGCCCTGCATGAGGATCAACCCCATCTCGAGCGGGCAGCGGCGTACAGACGAACGATCGAGGCCGGAGATCCTGACGAGGCACTGCAGGCGGCCCTGATGCTGGCAGTTCTTTGTCAGGATCAGGGCGACACCGCAGGTGAGGCGGCCGCCTACCAAGTCGTCATCGATTCCCGGCATCCCAAGGCGCTACCGGTCGCGGCATACAACCTTGGCGTTCTCCGGCAAGAGGCCGGCGAGGTCGATCGGGCTGCGGCGGCATGGCAGCTGGCCATCGCCTCACGTGATGCCACTTACGGGCCGATGGCGGCGTTCAACCTCGGAATCCTCCGCCGGGAGCAGGACTACATCGATGCGGCCATCGCTGCCTGGCGCGTCGCGGTCTCGTCCGGAGACGCCGAGTACGCGCCAGCTGCTGCACTGGAACTCGGGGACCTGCACAGAGATTCGGGAGATCTGGCCGGCGCGGCTCAATTCTGGAAGTCCGTACTCGAGTCAGGACACACCGATTACGCCCCGTGGGCAGCCTTCAATCTCGGTGTCCTGCAACAGGAGCAGAACGATGTGGACGCTGCAATTGCGTCGTGGCAGTACGCCGTTGACTCCCGGCACCCCGACTGCACGCCGGCCGCCGCCCTGCGCCTCGGGCACGTTCGGCGAACGCAGGGGGACCTCCACCGGGCAATCGCCAGTTATCAACTCGCCATCGACTCGGGGCACGAACACGGCGCACCGGAGGCAGCCGTCGCCCTTGGGCATCTGCTGGAGGAGCACGGTGACCTGGGGCGTGCCGCGGCGGTCTATCAGGTCGCCGTTGACTCACGCCACGAGACGAAGGCGCCGGAGGCGGCTCTGCGGCTAGGCCTGTTGCTGGAAAAGCGCGGCGACCTCGCGGCTGCCAGCGTGGCCTACCAGTTCGCCAGGGTTGCCAAGGACCCAGTCATGTCGGCCGACGCGGAGAAATACCTCGCGAATCTGGGCAAGGGAGTCAACACCGCAATCGAATCCACGGGTGTGGACACCGACACCTCCCCCGATGTCGCGGCGGAACCCGAGGTTGACCGAGATGACGATTTCCCCGATCTGACCTCGCGGCAAGCGCGACGACTGCGACTGCTGGTCCGCGATGCCTGCTTGGTCCGCGGCGTGCGGGTGACCATGGTGCGCGGCAGCGCCGAGTTGCCAGACGGCTCCAGGTACGCGCTGCACGAGCTCGCAACCAGCTGCCTCCACGACTCGGGCAGCGAGGACCGTTGGCCCACCATCGTCGGGGACTACGTGGACACGATTCTCGGTACGGGCCGGGTTGCGGAACCGCTCTACGGCCTCAGCGTCGATGAGGTGTTCAGTCGCACATTTCTTCGGGTCTACGACCGCGCCACGCTCGACGACAACGACGGCTACAGCTACGCCCGGCCGGTCGTCGGGGACCTGGTCGAGTTGCTGGTAGTCGACCTCCCGGAATCGGTTCAGATCCTGCAGCGTACGGAGTTGGAGCGCTTCGACCGCAGCGCGCTGCACAGCGCCGCACTCGCCCATCTGCTCGCCGAGCCGATCGACGACTATGCGGTCTTCACCGACAACGGCGGGACGATTCACGTCGCCTACGGCCGGTCGGTCTATATCGCCAGCAAGCTCCTGATCCTGCCGGATGTGTTGGCGCGCACCGTCGGCCGGGGGGAGCCGCCCCTCGGCGTTCTGGTGGCTGTGCCCAACCTGCACGAGATCGCCTTCCACCCGATCGTGGACCAGTCTGCCGTGCCGTCGCTGGAGCAGCTGAGCGCGTTCGCGGAGCACGCGTTCACCGATGAGGAGGGTTCGGTCAGTCCATTCGTCTACTGGTGGCAGCAGGGCCGACTGACTCAACTGACGCGCTTTGATGCCCGAGGCAAGATCGTGCCCGGAGTCGACCTTGCGTTCCAGCGGGTGCTGAACGGGCTGATCGGCAGCAACTGATCGACCGCGTTCGGTTGATTTCTGCTGGGTCGCGCGTCAACTGCAGAGATCGAGCGCTGCGGCGGTGAGCACGCGGGCGCACGTGGCGGTCCCCGAGAGGCTGACCCACTCGACATCGGCGTGTGCGCCGTCTCCGGCAGGGCCGAACAGGACGGTGGGGATGCCGGCGGCGGCAATGAATGCCGAGTCGGCCCAATAGCTGAGCGGCACAACCTTCGCTGAGCTGCCGGTCACCTGCGCCGTCGCAGCCGCCATCGCGGTGACGATGGCGGCGTCGGCCGGCGTCTCGAACGGGTCACGGGCCAGCGTGGTCCGTGCTGTGACCACGAGGCCGGGATCGGCAGTGCGGCATCGGTCGAGGAGCGCTTCGACGTCGGCTTCGACAATGGCGACGGTCTCGCCCGGAAGCGTGCGCCGCTCCGCGGTGAAGACGCACCGGTCCGGAATGGTGGACTCCTCGGTTCCACCGACGATGAGGGAGCCGTGCAGGTTTCCCGGCCCTAGGAACGGGTGCGGCCGGCCGGCGAGCTCACGGCCGAGGTCTGCGAAGGCCACGAGGACCGGACCCGCCTTCAGAATGGCGTCCACACCGAGCTGCGGTCGGGAGCCATGCGCGGCGACTCCGGTCACCGTGACCTCGGTCCAGACGAAGCCCCGGTGGCCAGTACCGATGGCCAGCTCGGTGGGCTCGGTGACGATTGCCGCGTCCAGCCTCGTTCCGTGCAGGTGGTCCAACACCTCCTGAACGCCGATGCTGGCGTGTTCCTCGTCGGCGACGGCCGCGACGATGACTTCGCCGGCGATGTCGGCCGCCGCTGCGTCCCGGCAAGCGATGAGAGCGGCTGCCAGACCGGCCTTCATGTCGTAGGCGCCCCGGCCGTAGAGCCGGTCACCCTCGATGCGCGGCGTCAATGGCGCGTCCATCCCGGCAAGCCCGACGGTATCGAGATGCCCGCAGAGCAGCAGCCTCCGCCCACCCGTCGCCCGGCCACCACGGACCACGACGCTCGGCCGACCTGGGGTCCGCTCGACGGTCTCAACCCGCAGGCCAGCCGCTTGCGCCCAGTCGGCGACGTAGGCCGCGACCTCAGCCTCGCCGGATGCGCCATCGGAGAGGCCAGGGTTGACGGAGTCGATGCGAACCAGCGTCTCGAGCAGTTCGGCGACGCCTGAGCTCACCGGCTCGGCGGCGCTCACAAGGCGACGCCCCGGGAGAGTCCGGCGCCGAGAACTGCGCCGATGAGTGCGGGATGCTGCGGGGGCACGGACATGTGCGCCACCTTGCCCGATTCGTCGGCCCATCCCAAGTTCACATACGGTCGCAGTCGTGCCGGTTTCGATCATGTGGTTTCGCCGCGACCTGCGCTTGGCGGACAACCCCGCCCTGCTCGCGGCCCGCGATGCCGCCGACGGCGGGCACGTGGTCGGGCTGTTCGTGCTCGACCAGGCGCTTTGGGCACCTTCGGGTCAACCGCGCCGCAGCTTCCTGCTCGGCTGCCTGGCCGAGCTCGACCACGCAATGGGCGGCCGGCTCATCATTCGAGTCGGCGATCCGGCCACGGTGCTTCCCAGGCTGGCCGCCGAGGTCGGCGCGACGTCCGTGCACATTGCTGCGGACACCGGTCCGTACGGGCGGGTGCGAGACGAAGCAGTTGCGCGGGCACTCGACGGCGTCGAGCTCGTGCGCACCGGATCGGCCTATGCGGTCACGCCGGGTCGGGTCACCAAGGCGGACGGCGAGCCGTACCGAGTGTTCACGCCGTTCTCCCGGGCCTGGCGGTCACACGGTTGGCGACCACCGGCGATCACTCCGCGATCCCTACAGTGGGCCCCAGGTCTCGGCGGTGACGAGCTGCCAGCAGCTGAAGAGCGCAGCGATCTCTCACTGCCCGACCCCGGCGAGCGGGCAGCACACCGGGCCTGGCGGGACTTCCGCGAAACCCGCATCGGGCAGTACGCCAGCAACCGCAACCGTCCCGACCTCGATCAAACGAGCCGGCTGTCGCCGTACCTGCACCTGGGTTGTATCCACCCGAGGACGCTGCTCGCCGATCTGGCGGGCGAAACCGGCAAGGGTGCGCAGAGCTTCGTCAACGAGATCGCCTGGCGGGAGTTCTACGCGGACGTCTTGTGGCATCAACCGGATTCGGCGCGGGACTACCTGCAGCCCCGGTACAAACAGATGGCCTACGCCGAGGGAAAGCGCGCCGACGAGCACTTTCGCGCCTGGGCGCAAGGTCGGACCGGGTATCCGATGGTGGACGCCGGCATGCGACAGCTGCTGGCCGAGGGCTGGATGCACAACCGCGTGCGGATGCTGGTCGCCTCGTTCCTGGTCAAGGATCTGCACCAGGAATGGACCCGCGGTGCCCGGTGGTTCATGCAGCACCTTGTCGACGGGGACCTCGCCTCGAACCAGCACGGCTGGCAATGGGTTGCCGGCTGCGGCACCGACGCGGCGCCGTACTTCCGGGTGTTCAACCCGGTGCTGCAGGGCAAGAAGTTCGATCCGGACGGTGCCTACGTACGCCGGTACGTCCCGGAGCTGCGCGGTATCGAGGGCGGGCGGGTGCATCAGCCCTGGGAGCTGCCCGATGGCCTCCCCGTGGGCTACCCGGAGCGAATCGTGGACCACGATGCCGAGCGCCTGGTCGCGCTCGAGCGCTACGCGGCAGTCAAGGACATTCGTGAGCTCGCCTGATCAAACCCGGGGACGTCCGGAACGTCGGACGCAGATGGTGGCCGGGGCCGTCGACGATCTGCGATGCTGCGCCGATGCCGCGAACGGATTCGGCCTCGCGGGTCGTGCACGCCGACGTGCAGCGTGTCTTCGCCGCCCTCGTCGATCCCGACCAGCTTCTCCGGTGGCTGCCCCCGCAGGGCATGACGGGGCGGTTCGAGCGGTTCGATCCGCGCCCGGGCGGGTCCTACCGTCTTGTCCTGACCTACGACGACGACGCGTCGAGTTCGGGGAAGTCCACCGCTGGCTCCGACATCGTGGAGGCCCGGTTCGTCGACGTCGTGCCGGATGAGCGTGTGGTCCAAGCTGTGGAGTTCGTCTCCGACGACCCTGCTTTCGCAGGCACCATGCTGATGACCTGGGCGGTGGCTGCGCTGCCCGACGGCACTGAAGTGACGATCCGCGCGGCGGACGTCCCTGTGGGTATCTCGGCGGCGGACCACGCCGTGGGGCTGGCCTCCTCCTTGGCTCAGCTGGCTGCGTTCGTCGAGGAGTAGGGACGGACGAGCTCAGCCGAGAGCGAGCTCATGCCCCACTGACGATCACCATTTCGTTGCCTTCGGGGTCGGCGACCCGCCAGCGATCCTCCGACTCGTCAAGGAGTCGGCCACCGGCTTCGACGATCGCGGCGAGGCGCGTCTGAGCGAGGTCCGACGGGACAGCGAGCTCGAAATGGATGCGGTTGCGCTGCCGCCGCCGCTCCGCCTCCGAAGCGTCGATCTCTTGGAACACCAGCTCCGGGTTCAGCCGCCGCGGATCGTGGATGTCGTTCACCCAGGCTCGCCGGTCGGGGGTGTACCCGAGTGCGGCGAGCCAGAACGCGCGGACCGCGTCGACGTCGGCGGCGTCGAGGAAGAGCTGAACGAAGCGCGAGAGCCCCGGATCCGCAGTGGCCCCGAGCTCGCGGGCAGCAGTCTGGAGGTTTCCGGCGAGGTCGGTGAAGTCGAGCTCGAGGCCGTGGGCGTCGTCCACCCACTGGTCCTTACCGCTGTCGATGATCACGAGCCCGGGGCGCAGGTCGACCAGCAGTGGGAAGCCAGCATCGTCGGCCAGCACCGCTGCAGCGGCGGCCAGGTCACGCTGCTGCTTCGGCGAGGTGATGCGGTAGCACGCCATCGCGCTGAACACCGCCTGCCAGTCGGCTGTGTCGTTCCTCTCGCCGAGCGCATCGCCCGGCACCACGTCGACCTCGTTGCCGTCGGGGTCGGTGTGACAGACCCCGAACGGTCCCGATGCCTCACCAAGATTCGCCTGCTCGACCGATGCGGCCGGCCGCACCACGTCGAGGTGGATGCGGTTTCGCAACGGCCGTGGGTCGGTCGACTGCCGGATCCGGATCTCGGGGTCGCGCCGCAACGGATCGGCCAAACCGCCGTCCTCCCCGGGCGCGTAGTCGAGCACGCGCTGCCAGAACTCGCGCACAACAGACGGATTCGCGGTTTCGAACACGACGCTCAAGTGCTGCAGCACTGCAGGGTTCGTGGCCAGTCCAAGATCCCGCGCGGCCGCAGACACCGCCTCGGCGTGCTCGGCTGAGTCGAGGCGCACCCGGATGCCCGTCGCGCGGACGTCGACCGCGACCTCGGCCGACAGCTCCACGATGCGCCCGGCCAGCGCAGCCCCCTCGATCAGCGAAGGCGCGTCGAACCATGCAGTCGCAAAGCCATCGACCATCCGCCAGTCCGTTCCGATCTCTGTCATGCCCGGCACTGTAGAGCCCATTCCGGACGATCCTCTTCCGGATAGGGGTCAGGTCGCGGCCGGTCACATCGCCGCAAGCGGGTCGTCGTAGGCCATCAGCGTGCCTACCAGGCGGGCACCCCTCGGCTACACGGAAGCCGTCCGTCAAGGCCGTCCGCCAGCGGGCCTGAACACGCTGTCGGAAATCGTAGGCGGCTGCACAGACTCGTCAGCAGTACATTCCGTAATCGATTCTTTACAGTGAGTGTTTGGTCGTGGAATGCTGAACCCACGGTCGGGTCGCGGCCGGGGGATCCGAATCTGGCCTAGGCGCCGCGGGTCTCATCTAGCCCGCGGCGCCGTCCAATCGAGAGTGCTTGCCGGGAAGTCGGGTACGTCGGTGTATCGACGCAGTGACAACGCGGTCTATGCGAGGTCTCCGGGGCTGATCGGCGGGGACGGCGTCCCCGGAGCCAGGCATCGACGCACCATGGATCTCCGGCCTTCACCGAGAATCGGTGCAATGGACTGGTGGCACGTACTGATCGCGATCGCCGGGGGGCTGCTCATCCTCTGGCTGAGCCTGCTCGGCGCTCTCTGGGTCACCGGTCGCCGCAGTCCGGACGCCGCTGGCTGGCGCGGAGCAGTCCGGCTGTTACCTGACGTCATCCGACTGTTGCGTCGTCTAGCCGCCGACCGCGACCTGCCACGCGGTGTCCGGATCCTGCTCGGACTGCTCGTGGGCTACTTGCTGCTGCCGATCGATTTGGTTCCTGACTTCATCCCGGTGATCGGCTACGCCGACGACGCCATCCTCATCGCGCTCGCCCTACGGGCAGTCGTGCGTCGCGCCGGCGCGGACGCCCTGGCACGCCACTGGCCAGGCACCGCTATCGGACTGGACACCCTGCACCGCCTGTTACGCCTCCCCGCTCCTGGCACATGATGGCCGCGCCGGCGGAGCAGCACTATGGGCACGCGCGTTGGACGGCTGCATCTGACCCGTCCAGTGCTGGCCGTCCCACCACCGTAAACCGGACTCGCCGGAGGGGTGCTGATATCAGCCCGCCGGCTGAGCGGCCGCCACGACGAGGCCCCTCGAGGGTTGGGCCGCTGAATTGAAGTCCAAGGGACATGGCCCTTGCCGGTCAGGCGGTGCAGACCTCTGTCGGCTCTGAGGGGTCGCTCGGAAGCCCGCTGCCCCCTTTTGCTCCGTTTTGACTGTCCGCACGATCATCACAGACGCGAAAGCGTTTGTGCCACAAGGGTGGAGCTGAGGGGACTCGAACCCCTGACCCCCACACTGCCAGTGTGGTGCGCTACCAGCTGCGCCACAGCCCCTTACCGGAAGACGAGACTACCTGCCCTCCGCGCGCCGAAGCCGGTGCCCCCTGATGATGTCCGGCGGCTCTGCTTGCGTCGAGCGAGCCGGCCTTGATCACTGTGTCGCGACGATCTCCAGGTCGTGGGTGATGTCATCCGGAGTGCTGCCGGCGAGAAAGGCGACGTTCGCGACGTCGTCGCGCCCGTACAGGAGCAACAGGGTGGAGTGGGTCTCCCCGTCGTCCTCGGCCACCGGTACACCAGCGGCGGCTTGAGCGTTCTCGACGCCGGCCTGGTCTCCGAACAACCCGATGAACTTCACCGGCAGGTCGGCATCGAATCGAGTGAGGTACTCGCCGAGCGTCGCCGCGTCGTCCCGCGCCGGGTCGGTGGTCACGAACACGACGTTGACCTCTTTGGCGAGATCCTCATCGACGTTGCGCAGCGCTACCGCAATATTCGCCATGGTCGTGGGACAGATATCGGGGCAGTTCGTGAACCCGAAGAAGAGCAGGGTGAGCTCCCCCGCGGTCTCCGCCAGGAAGTCGTACGTCGCGCCGTCGGTATTCGTCAACGTGAAACTGGGCCGCTCGAACGGGTCAGTCGGAACCAGGCCGCGGTAGGGCGTGTCGGGGCCGCCCTCGACCGTCGCGATCCCTGCGTCCTCCGAGTGCTCGTGGTCCCCGCTGTGCTCGTGGGCCGGGGCGCCGCATCCTGCGAGGGCCAGCAGCCCACCCAGCAAGGTCACGGCCAAGGCCGCCTGGAGTCGTCGGCGTGGCATCACTGCACAACGGTACGACGCTGGACATCGACTTCGCCTGGCACCCACACGTGCAATACGAGGCAGGCGTGCGGAACGTTCAAACCTCTACGCCCCCTCTACGCCGCGGCCTCGACAGCGGCCCGGAGATCCTCCGGAGTACCCCCGGTGAGCTTCTCGCCGGCCACGAGCACCGTCGGTGTGGCGTTGACTCCAGCCTCACGCGCCGCGTTGGTGACTTCCTCGACCCAAGAGGCTTCGGTGCCGGATTCCACACACTGCTCGAATTCCGCGGACAGTCCCACCTGGTTGCCCAGGTCGATCAGCTGCTCATCGGTCAGCCCGGCGCCACCCTCGGCGGGCTGCTCGGCGTAGAGCAGTTTCTGGTACTGCCAGAACAACCCCTCGTCCGCAGCACAGGCCACGGCGGCGGCAGCCCGCGAGGAGTAATTCGTGCTCGAGGCGCCGTCCAGGATGGCGATCGGGTGCACCAGGAGTTCCACCCGCCCGTCGATCACAAGGTCCTCCAGGGTGTCCGCGACGCGACTCTCGTACTCCCGACATGCCGGGCACTGCAGGTCGACGTAGAGCTCGACGAGCACCGGATTCTCTGCGTCGTCGGCGACCATGGTCACACCGTCGGCATCGCGCGTGCTCTCCGGAAAACCATCCGCAACAGAGGTATCAGCGGATCCCTCCTCGGCAGAATCCGGCGACTGCGAACCGACCCACAGCCCCACGGCGATCGCCACGACGATCGCGGCCGCGACACCTGCGTAGGTGAGGAGTCGCTTTTGCCGCCGGGCCCTGGCCGCGGCAGCCGCCTCTGCCGCTTTGCGAGCGGCAAGTTCCTCCTTGCGACTCGCGCGACGGGCCGCCTTGTTCCTTGTCGGCCGCTCGCCACCAGAGCTGGTCATTTGGTTACCTCCGACTCAGGCGGATCGAGTGCCGAGTCCACCGACCACCGACTCTCCGGGACCCAGGCCAGGAATGCGGCCAGAATGAGCAGCGCGGCGTCACGAGCGATGATCAAGGGGTACGACGCTGCGCTCCCGTCCGAGAGCAGGCTCGTGCCGAAGCATCCGCAGGCGGCCTCGATGCCCCGTACCCACAACGAGCCGACGCCGACGATGAAGGCGAGCAGCAGCAGGCCAGTCAGTACAGCAACGATCCGAACCCCCAGGCCGATGACGAGCAACACAGCCAGACTCAATTCGACGAACGGCAAGGCGTTGCCGATCAGGTTCGCGACTGCGTCGGGCAGCAGTTGATAGGAGCCGACTGTCAGTCGGGAGAGGGCCAGATCGCCGACCTTCGCCAGACCTGCCCAGGCGAACACAGCAGCCAGCCCGAGTCGGATCACCAGGCTCAGCCATGGCGATGCCCGCGCAAACCGAGTCCCGCCGCTGACCACAGCGGGCTGGTCCGATACCGCGCCGATTTCGGTCTACCTCTGTTCTGTCGCTGTCTCGGGTTCGTCGGATCTGATCCTCCGCCAGCTCCCGATCTGCTGAATCACCCGGGTACGGGGTCCACACATCTGCCGTTCACCTATGCTGCCCGACGGCGGGCCCCGCCGCATTCTCGACCCGTTCGGAGTAACCAGGTGCCGCGCTTCAGCCTCACCCCGAAAGACACCAGCTTCTACACGATGTTCACCGATTCCGCAGACAACCTCGTCGCGGCAACCCAGGTGTTGGCGGACTTCGTACACCTCAACGGCGACCGCAACGAGCTGATGGAGAAGCTGCACGAGCACGAACACCATGGCGACGCGATCACCCACTCGATCTTCAAGCAACTGAACTCGAGCTTCGTGACACCCTTCGACCGCGAGGACATCTACAACCTCGCCTCCGACCTCGACGACGTGATGGACGCCATCGAGGCCGCTGCCGACATCGTGGTGCTCACCGGCTTGGGCACGCTCCCCGCGGAGATGGCCCAGCAGGTCGAATTGATCCTGCGCGCGGCACACACCACCGCCGAGGCAATGCCCCGGCTGAAGACGATGAAAGACCTCCCGGACTACTGGATCGAGGTCAACCGACTGGAGAACGAAGCGGACAAGCTCTACCGGCGCCTGCTCTCTCGGCTGTTCTCCGGAGAGTTCGATGCCCTGGAGGTCATGAAGCTCAAGGAAGTTGCCGATCTCCTCGAGGAGGCCGCTGACGCCTTCGAGCACGTGGCGAATGTGGTGGAGACCATCGCGCTCAAGGAGTCGTAGAGCGTGGAGGGTTCCACCTTCGCGTTGGTCCTGATCATCGTGATCGCGTTGGTCTTCGACTACACCAATGGTTTCCACGATGCTGCGAATGCGATCGCCACATCGGTGTCGACCAAAGCGTTGACGCCGCGCTCGGCCTTGTTGCTCGCCGCGATCATGAACGTCATCGGCGCCCTGATCTCCACAAAGGTGGCAAAGACAGTGGGGGCCGGGATCATCGAGACACCGTCGGGCGGCGAGGGGCTCGAGATCGTCTTCGCCGCCCTGATCGGCGCCATCACGTGGAACCTGATCACGTGGTACTTCGGCCTTCCCTCGTCGTCCTCGCACGCCCTGATCGGCGGGCTCATCGGCGCGGCCCTCGCCGCCGCGCACACCGTTCAGTGGATCGGCGTGGTCGACAAGGTCCTGATCCCGATGATCGTCGCGCCGCTGGTGGGGTTCGGCCTGGGATTCCTCTTCATGCTCGCCGTGCTCTGGACTTTCCGGAGTGCGCACGTCGCCCGGGCCAACCGTGGCTTCCGGTACGCGCAGATCGTCTCGGCGGGGACGATGGCCTTCGGTCACGGACTCCAGGACGCGCAGAAGACCATGGGCATCATCACCCTCGCCCTGGTGACCGCTGGAGAAATCGACAGCTTCGAGGTTCCACTGTGGGTGGTGTTGGCTGCCGCATTCGCGATCAGTGCCGGGACCTACGCGGGCGGGTGGCGGATCATGCGAACTCTCGGCCGCCGGATCATCCAGCTGACGCCGGCCGGTGGCTTCGCGGCACAGACGGTGGCCTCCAGCGTCATGATCACGACGGCGACGGTCTTCGCCGTACCGGTGTCGACCACCCACGTCATCACCACGTCGATCATGGGGGTCGGTGCGACCCGGCGGCTTTCCGCGGTTCGTTGGGGCGTTGCGGGCAATATCGTCGCGGCGTGGGTCCTTACTCTTCCCGCCGCAGGCGCGGTAGCCGCCGTGGCCTACTTCATCACCGACGCCGTCGTCAGCTGAGGTGATCTGACGTGGCGAGCGCAGACGTCGTCTGGGGCAGCGCACGAGCGCGCTGGGTTCTGCTCACCACAATCCTCGGAACCTCGATCGTCATGCTGGATTCGACGGTCGTGAACGTCGCGCTCCCAACACTCGGCGAAGAGTTGGGCGCCCCGCTGTCGGGCCTGCAGTGGACGGTCAACGCGTACACGCTGACGCTGGCCTCCCTCATCCTCGTCGGCGGCTCCCTCGGCGATCGGTTGGGCCGACGCAGGATCTTCCTGTTCGGGATCGCCTGGTTCGCCATCGCCTCCCTGTTGTGCGGGTTGTCGCAGAACATCTGGCAACTCATCGCCGCGCGCGCCCTGCAGGGGGTCGGCGGAGCGCTGCTGACGCCGGGAAGCCTGGCGCTCATCCAGGCGACCTTCGTTCCGCACGACCGCGCCCGGGCGATCGGGACGTGGGCCGGCCTCGGCGGCGTCGCGACCTTGGTCGGCCCATTTCTCGGGGGCTGGCTGATCGATCAGGTCAGCTGGCGGTGGATCTTCCTCATCAACGTGCCGGTGGCCATCGTGGCTTTGGTGGTCGGCCACCGGCACGTTCCGGAGAGTCGGGATGAACTCTCAACGGGACACTTCGACTGGTGGGGCGCAGTCCTCGCGATCGTGACCCTGGCCGCCGGCACGTACGCCCTGATCTACGCCGCCGACGACCTGATACGACCCGATGTCCTGGCCGCTGCGGTGCTCGCGATTGCCGGCGGCATCGGCTTCGTGACGAGCCAACGTCATTCGGCCGGGCCGATGCTTCCCCTGGACATCTTCGCGTCACGTCAGTTCAGTGCGGCCAATGCCATGACGTTCCTCGTGTACGGGGCCCTGTCTGCCGTGTTCTTCATCCTGGTGCTGCAACTGCAGGTGGTCTCTGGCTTCTCCGCGACGGCAGCGGGACTTTCCATGATCCCGGTGACCGTGTTGATGCTGTTGCTGTCGACCTGGGCGGGAGTGCTCGCCGGGAAGATCGGCCCGCGATACCTGATGTCTGTGGGTCCCCTGGTCTGTGCGGTCGGCGTGCTGTTGTTGCTCCGGGTCGGGCCAGAAGCTGACTACGTCACGGACGTTTTCCCCGGTGCGGTGGTGTTCGGATTGGGGCTGTCCGCACTCGTTGCGCCGTTGACGGCGACAGTCTTGGCCGCGGCCGAGGACCGCTATGCCGGGGTGGCCAGCGGAGTCAACAATGCCGTGGCGCGCGCAGCGGGATTGCTCGCAGTCGCCGGGTTGCCGCTGCTCGTCGGGCTTTCCACCGACGTCGGGTTGTCACCGGGCGCCCTAGATCTTGCCTACGACAAAGCCATGACCGGCAACGCCGTGCTGCTGAGCGCTGGCGGCATTCTGGCGTGGTTCACCATCCGTACCCCGCTCACCCAGCCGGTCGAGACGGCGCAGGCAGGTCCCAGACAGCTCGAACGCGCGCCAGAACCGGCCGGAATCATCGACCCGGCCGAGACTGCGGTCAGCCCGCACGTGATGGCATGCGTGTCGCGAGTCGCGACCCGGACCCGCGTGGGCTGAGTCGTCGAGCGACCCCAGCCGGCCGAGAACCTCCATCCACTGGAGGCGCATTTCCGTGCGGCCGTCAGCTCGCTGCCCCGGGCTCAGGAGCCGATCGCCGAGCGATCGCTCGGCGGGGATGCGGACCCGGTCCGGGAAGGCTCGGGACTGAGCATCGGTAGATGCCTGGAGCTCTTCGACGCCCAGGTCGCCAGCCGCCAGTGCGACCTCGCAGCCCAGTGGATGCAGGGTCAGGGCCGCGGCTACTACACGATCGCTTCGTCCGGTCACGAGGGCAACGCGGCCATCGCGGCTGCCCTGCGCGTCGACGATCCGGCGATGCTGCACTACCGTTCCGGCGCCTTCTACGTCACTCGCTCTTGTCAGCGGCCCGGGCATGACCCGGTGCGAGACATACTCTTCGGGGTCGCGGCGGCTGCGGCCGAGCCCATCGCCGGTGGTCGGCACAAGGTATTCGGGCATCCAGATCTTGCGATCGTCCCGATGACCTCGACGATCGGCTCGCATGTGCCGCGTGCCGTAGGGGTCGCGTTGGCGATCGAACGCGCCCGCAAACTCGGCGTCCGTACGCCTTGGCCCGCTGACGCGGTCTCGGTCTGCAGCATCGGCGACGCCTCGCTCAACCACTCGACCGTCACCGGGGCGCTCAACGCGGCGTTGCACACCAGCCACCTCGGCGTCGGGGTCCCCCTGCTGCTGGTGTGCGAGGACAACGGCTACGGGATCAGCGTGCCGACCCCTCGGGATTGGGTACGTACGGCGGTCGGGCAGCGTCCCGGTCTCGCCTACTTCACCGCTGACGGGAGCGACCTGGCCGAAGTCTTCGACGTGGCAGAGCAAGCCGTCCACTTCGCCCGGCGGCGGCGACGACCAGTCCTGTTGCACCTCAAGACCGTTCGTTTCCTCGGACACGCAGGCTCCGATGCCGAGACTGCCTACCGGAGCGCCAAGGACGTTGCTGCCGACTACACCCGCGATCCACTCGTAGCGACCGCCGCACTCCTCGTCGCCGCGGGGCGGCAGACACCGACGGAGATACTCGATCGCTACGACCGGGCGCGCGCGCGCGTCTGGATGGTCGCCGAACAGGCGATGGCGAGTCCGACCATCCATGATCGAGCAGAGGTGCTCGCGCCACTGGCGCCCCAGCGGACCTCTGCGGTGGCGACGCTCGCGTCCGAGGCAGCCCAACCCGAGGCTCGGGCCATGGCCTTCGCCGGCCGGCTGCCCGAGGCCGAGGAGCCCCTCACTCTCGCGCAGACGATCAACCGCACCCTGGTCGACGCGCTAGCGGCCGACCCGACGGCCCTCGTCTTCGGTCAGGACGTCGCTGTCAAGGGGGGCGTGTACGGCGTCACGCGTGGTCTGCGCAAGTCCTTCGGCGCGGCCAGGGTTTTCGACACCCTGTTGGATGAGCAATCGATCCTCGGCGTCGGTCTCGGCATGGGACTTGCCGGTTTCGTGCCGATCCCTGAGATCCAATACTTGGCCTATCTGCACAACGCCGAGGACCAACTCCGTGGTGAAGCAGCCACCATGCAGTTCTTCTCGCAGGGTGCCTACCGGAATCCGATGGTGGTCCGGGTTGCCGGCCTCGGATATCAGAAAGGCTTCGGCGGGCACTTTCACAACGACAATTCACTTGCCGTGCTTCGCGACATTCCGGGACTGGTGGTGGGCATACCCGCGCACCCCCGCGATGCAGCACCGATGTTGCGGACGTGCCTGGCTGCGGCTCGGGTCGACGGCGCGGTGGCGGTGCTGGTCGAGCCGATCGCGCTCTACCACGCCAGGGGTCTCTACGAGCCAGATGACGCGGCTTGGGTGTGGCCCTATTCAGCACCGGACAAGTGGAGCGAGGAACACGTCGACATCGGGCAGGCGCGCACTCATGGGTCCGGCAACGACCTGACCATGGTCACATTCGGCAACGGGTTGCCGATGTGTTTCCGAGTCGCCAACCTCTTGCATTCAGAAGGGGTCGGCGTACGGGTGCTCGACCTGCGGTGGCTGGCTCCGCTACCGGTCACCGACCTGCTGCGCGAGGCGAATGAGACCCACAGCGTCCTTGTGGTGGACGAAACCCGGCGCAGCGGAGGGGTCTCCGAAGCTGTGGTCACGGCGCTGGTGGACGGCGGATACCCAGGCCGGGTGAGCCGGGTCTGCAGTGCGGACAGCTTCGTCCCGCTCGGGCCGGCCGCGGCGCACGTCCTGCTCAGCGAATCCGAGATCGAGACTGCGGCGCGGGACCTGCTGTTCCTCGGTTTCCGGTGACCTGTTCATCGGTTTCGGTGACCTGTTCCTCGGTTTCGGTGACGCAGCACCGCTCACCCGCGTTCGCACCGCCAATGGGTCCGGCAGACTGCCGGTATGCCTGATCCCACGCCGCCGCGCCGCGCGCATCAGCCAGAAGTCTGGCTCGTGCGGCACGGGGCCACGGAGTGGAGCGAGGCGCTGCGCTATACCTCGGTGACCGACCTCCCGCTGCTACCTGAGGGAGAGAAGGCCGCCGAGCAGGTGGCTGCCCGCCTGGCGGGCCGTTCGTTCGCCCGAGTTCTGACCAGTCCTCGGGAGCGGGCCCGCCGGACGGCTGCACTCGCCGGCTTTCCCGACGCGATCGTGGACGACCGGTTGGTCGAGTGGTCCTACGGCGACTACGAGGGCATGACCAGTGCGCAGATTCGGGAGACCACGCCGGGCTGGACGCTCTGGACGCATCCCGTGCCGAACGGGGAGAGCCCCGAGCACATCTCTGCCCGGCTCGACAACGTCATCGAAGAACTGCGCCAGCTGGACGGGCCATCGTTGATCTTCGGCCATGGGCACGCGCTGCGCGCATTTGCTGCTCGCTGGCTGGGTATGGAGGTGACAACCGGCCGACACCTTGTGTTGGGTACCGCGACGATCAGCATGCTGGGGTGGGACAAGGCCACCCCAGCCATCGTGAAATGGAACACCTAGACGGCGCCGGCAAGTCCTCCGACGGTCCCCGCGCCATAGCGCTCCAGTTCGGCATCCAGGTCCAGCCGGCTGATTCCCTTGCGGGCCTCGAGGATGTCGGCATCGAGTTGGTCCACCGGCACGAACCAGGCCACCTCGAACTCCAAGCCATCGGGATCCTGCCCGTACAGGCTCTTGCTCGTGCTGTGGTCGCTGGTCCCGGTCAGGGCGCCGGCAGCGGCCAGCGCTGCGCGGATCCGCGCGAGTTCGGCGAGTGTGTCGACCTCCCAGGCCAGGTGATACAACCCGACCGAGGAACGACCGGCCATGGACGCGCGAGCTTCCACGCCGATCTCGAACAAGCCGAGATCATGATCGTTGTTCGAGCCCTCGGCTTGCAGGAAGGCTGCCCCGTCGAAGCCATCGGGGAGCATGTCCAGCTTTCGGAAGCCGAGCACAGATGTGTAGAACTCCACGCTGGCCCGGATGTCCCGGACATAGAGCACGGCGTGGTTGAGACGAGTTATCGGCATGGGTGACTCCTACAGAAAATGGGGGTCAGCTGCTGTGACCGGCGCCGCGCGCAGTTGGTTCCTCTTTCAATCAACTCTGCCAAATGTAGGGCACCAGACTCCACTGGAGTCCAGTGAGATAAGGCACGCCACGTAGGTGAGCGGCCGCGTCGTTGACAAAACCGGCACTGAAAATGTTTCCCTGTAACGAATGGAACTTCCGCTGATGTTGAACAGTCGGAAGACTGGTGTCACCGACAACTTAGTTGAGCTTTGAACTATTCCCCCTGCTCCGGAGAGGATCCCCTGGTGAGTCAGGCAACTGCCGAGGTCCATTGGCTGGACGAGTACGAGCAGGTCACCTGGCGGACCTATCTCGCGGCCACCAAAGCCATCGGGGAAGCCATAGACAGCCAACTCCAGCGCGACGCGGACATCCCGCACACGTACTACGAGATCCTCGTGCGGCTCTCCGAGGCTCCGGATCGGATGCTCCGGATGAGTCAGCTGGCCGATCTGTGCCTGGCCTCACGTAGCCGCCTCTCCCACGCCGTGACGCGGTTGGAAGAGCGGGGCTGGGTCGAACGGCGCGCCTGCCCGGACGACGGCCGCGGCATGCTCGCCGCCCTCACCGACGACGGCATGGGCGCGCTGGCCAGCGTGGCGCCCGGTCACGTGACCGCCGTACGGCAGCAGATCTTCGACCGGCTGAGCGCTGACCAGGTCAAGCACCTGCGGGAGATCGGCGAAGCCATCCTCGGCGGCCCGAGCCCCTTCTCCAGTCTGGACGGGTCTCCCTCGGACTGATCTATGGCACGCATCAAGGTCTACACCGAGGCAACCGACAAGAAAGCCTTTGCCTGTGCGCTGGACTGGCCGGGCTGGGCCCGGTCGGCCAAGACCCCGGAACTGGCAGTGGAGGCGTTGGCTGAGTACGCACCCCGGTATGCGCCGGTTGCGGCCGCAGCGGGGCTACCCTGGCCGGCGACTCTGGACTTCGAGGTCGTGGAGCGGCAGAAAGGCTCAGGGAGTACGGACTTCGGTGTCCTCGATAAGCCACCTGAGGCAGATGCCGCCAAGATCACGGCGCTGAAAGCTGGTCAGCAAGCAAGCCTCCTGCAGGCAAGTTGGGATCTCTTCGACGAGGTCGTCGCGCACGCTCCCGCAGTGCTGCGCAAGGGCCCGCGCGGCGGCGGACGCGACCGGGACAAGATCGTCGCTCACGTGCTGGAGGCCGAGGCGAGCTATTGCCGCCAGCTCGGGATCAAGAAGGATCCCAAGACGTCAGACATGTCCCCGGCGGCCGTCGCATGCCGTCGCGAACAGGTCATCGCAGTGCTGTCCGCGGCCTCTGACGGGAGCCCGCTGGTCGAGAAGGGCTGGCCGATGCGCTACGCGGTCCGTCGCTTCGCATGGCACGTGCTCGACCATGCCTGGGAGATCGAGGACAAGAGCGACCCGTGAGCTGACCGCTCCGCTTGCTGGAACCTGGCCGCGCAACGGTCGGCGTACTTACCCCAGCCGGGTGACCACCAGATCGTCGAAGCGGATCGTGAGCGGACCGTTGGTCGCCGAGGAACTCAGGTAGGCGCCCAGCGCCACGCCACCGGCCGCCTGCAAGCCCGCCGTGGAGTCTGTCGTCGTCACCCGCCACGTCGTCGGCTCGGTCGTAGCGACCTCCCACAGCCGCGCTCGGACAGTGGTCGGAGACGTCCCCTGCACCTGTAGCCGTACCTGCATCTGCTCCCCACCCGTCAGCGTCATCCCGCTGACGGCGCCGCCCGCGATCGCCGTCCCGTTTCGGGTGATGTGGAACTCCAGCGCACCCCCGGGCAGGATCTTGACGCGTGCCGCGTAGTCCGACGAACCGATCCTGCGCCCGGCCACCAATGCATAGACCGGACCGTTCGGGATTGCGTCCAACGCGAACCGGACCGTCATATCCGCTGCCGACGAGGAAGCGCCGGCCAACGTTGCGACAGTTGTCACCCCGGTCGGTACGACCTGAATGCCGGCCCCATTGGTGACCGAGAACCGAGTGTTACCCCCGCTCAGCGAGTACGACCCGCCGACGTTGGCGTTGCCCCAGCCGCCGGTGACCGTTCGGCCGAATGAATCCGAGCCCAGAACCACCGGACCGGGCGGTGCCGTGACCGTCACCGATGTGGTTTCCGAGTCCGTGGCGGAGTCGTCATCGGTGACCGTCAGGGTGACCGGATAGGTCCCGGCCAGGGCATACGTGTGCGAGGCAGTGATACCGCTGGCAACAGCACCGTCGCCGAATGTCCACGAGTACGAGGTGATCGTGCCGTCCGAGTCGGTGGAGCCCGACCCGTTCACCGACAGGGCCAGATCAGCTGCCGTCGAGGTGAACGCTGCCGTCGGGGGAACGTTCGGGGGTGGCGGCGCGCCAAGCGGATTCACTTGCAGGTCGTCGAACCGAATAACGAGCGGTCCGTTGGTCGTCGACGAGCTCAGATATGTCGTCAAGGCGACACCACCGGGCGCCTGGAATCCCGATGTGGCGTCCGTCGTGGTCACCCGCCAGGCCACCGGCTCGGTTGTGCCGACTTTCCAAGCCTTCGCCCGGATCGTTGTCGGGGATGTCCCCTCGACCTGTATCCGGACCTGGAGCTGCTGTCCGGCGGCCAGCGTCACGCCGCTCAGGACCCCGCCCGCGAGGGCTGTGCCGTTTCGCATCACATGCAGTTCCACTGCGCCACCGACCAGGACTTTCGCCCGGGCCGCATATTCATTCGCCGCCACCCGCCGCCCGGTGACCGTGGTGTAGACGGGTCCGTTCGGCATTGCGTCCATGCTGAACCGGACCGTCGTGTCCGAGGCGGAGGATGAGACAGCGTTGAGTGCCGCCGATGTGGTCAGCCCCGTCGGAACGGTTTGCACACCGGTCCCACCCGCTACCGAGAATCGCGCTGCGCCGCCGGCCAGCGACCACACTCCACCGACATCGGCATTGCCCCAGGCGCTGGTCACCGACCGACCGAAGTTGTCCGAGGCGAGCACCGTCGGTGCAGCCGCGGCCGTGCTGAACGACCAGGTCGCACCGGTTGTCGTGGACGTCCCGTCGTTGACCGTGGCGTACCAGTCGTAGGTGGTTCCGGCAGCGATACCCGACGGCACGACGCTCGCGGTGGTACCTGATGCGGCCGTGGTTGACCCGACTTGGACGAACGGAGCCGGAGTCTGGATGTTCATGTCGTACGGCAACGTGAACGCGCTGTCCGCGTCGGTCTCGTACATATTCAGGCTCGGGGAGTACGTGACCGCGGAGATCTGATTCGTGGACGGGTGGAAGGTGTAGTACCGGAGCCAGCCGTTTCCGCCGTTCGCACGCTCCTGGTAGTCGGACAGGAGCTGTTGGACCGGGCGACCGCAGCTATTCAGATCGGTCCGCCGGGCCTCACTGAGGTCCCCGTCGTGGTTGTGCCCACCCACGATCATGAAGATGCTGCAGCTCGGGGCGATCAACTTCGACCAGACCTGGGCGGGGGTGTTACCGCCCGGTCGCGTGACCGAGTTGCCGAGCTGCCCATCGGTGTCCAGCCACTGGTGGGTCACCAGGATCGCGCGCCGCTCCGGATAGGCGGCGAGGACCTTCTTTGCCCAGTCGATCGCGTAGTCCGGCGGATTGAACTCGAGACTGATGATGAGGAAGTCCATGCCGCCGGCGGTCAGCAGCGCGAAGTTGTCCATGTTTCCCCGGTCGATCGGGTCGGGCCCGAACAGGTTCTGCCCGAGGTACCCGCCGTAGGAAGCAGTGGGTGAGTTCCACGAGGCCTGGGCGTACCTGCTGACCGGGAAGTACGTCCGGTAGTTCGTCGCGACGCCCGTGGCGACATCCATGTCGTGGTTGCCGGGGACAACACTGTTGGGTACTGCGGCGGCGTCGAGAGTCGACATGTACTGGGAGGCGAACTGCCATTCGGTAGCGCTGTCGGCGCCGTTCACGATGTCACCGAGATGGCTGACGAAGGCGATGTCGAGGGCTGCTCGGTTGTTCACCACCCACTGGGTCTGTTGGCCCATGATTGCCCGGTTGGCGACGCTGTTGACGTAGTTCTGGGTGTCCGGGAGGACGAGGAAGGTGAAGTCCTCGGCCGGGTTCGGCGTCCCGACGGTGGCGCCGCGCTGCCGGGCATAGAACCGCACGTCCAGCGCGTCGCCTTCGGGGTCGCTGACGTTGACCCGCAGGTTCGAGTTTGCGGGGACCTGTGTGGCGCCGTTCAGCGGCGCAACCAACACCGGCGCGGCTGGCGGTGCCCCGGCCGCCGTCGCGCTCGTGGGAGCGAAGACCACCAACGATGCGAACAGAGCGAGAATCCCGGTCAGCACCGACCGTCTCGGCCGACCCTCGGTCTCAGTCCATACGGTTGAACGCAGTTTCACGATCGCCACCTCGCTACCTCGTGCGCACGAGGTTGCGCGGAGTGGAACGTGCGCGCGCAACCATGTCAAGACGAGACGGACGCCTCACGGTTCGCGGACCGCAATCGGCGGCCAACCCGGAACTCTGCGCGTGCGGCGCGTGACTGACGGTGACGCGGGGCCGCGCCAACGAACTGGCTAGACGGAGTGTAATTAGACGATTACTGTCCGAGAAGCTCGTAGCGGGGAGACATAGTGGACTTGGCACAGCGATCAGCACAAGGAGCGCCTCATGTCGCCCCGGGACGTGATCAGACTGACGAGATCCAGCCAGCTCCGATGACGGAGGGCTCCACGGCGGCTGCACTTGCCGTGGCAGCCATCGCCAATGCAGAACTCGTGGCCAAAGACCTGGTCGACCTCCTCAGCGCAGCCGCAGGGGTCATAGGCACCACGTCAGTTGGCGAAAGTCCCCTCGACTCGTTGCTGGCAACAGCTCGCCGCGTGGCTGATTCCGCCGCGACCGCGGGAGGCGCCATAGGAGTCGCGGTCAACGCCAAGACGGCGCTGGTCGCTGCCGCTGCGGAAGCCGCAACCCAGGCGCGCCAGACTGAGGCCCGGCTGACTCACGAACTTCTGCACGACAGCCTGACCGGGCTGCCGAACCGACGGCTTCTGCTCGACCGGCTCACCCACGCACTGGCGCGTTCCAGCCGGTTCAGGACAGTCGTTGCGGTTCTCTACATCGATCTCGACCAGTTCAAATCGGTCAACGATCAGCACGGGCACGCCGCAGGCGATCAATTGCTCATCGCCGTCGCCAAGCGCCTCAAAGAATGCGTCCGTGACAGCGACACCTGCGCCCGGGTCGGCGGTGACGAGTTCGTCGTCATCCTCGAGGACATGGCCGATGGCTCAGAAGTCGGCCGGCTCCGGTCTCGGCTCGAGAAAGAACTGGCCCGTGGGGTACCGGTAGGCGACAAGAACGTGCCGGTGTACGCGAGTATCGGCATCGCCGTGAGTTCACCGGACGCCTTGCCGGCCGATCTGCTGGCTGAGGCTGATATCGCGATGTACAGGGTCAAAGGAGGACCACCCCGCCCGAGCATTCGCCGACTGACCGTCGAGCGCGGATCCGCCGAGCCGGACAAAGGGCGAGGTGACCCGCCGCACGCACGTCGCCGGGCCGACCGCAGCTGAAGTCTGAGTGGCCTTAACCTGCGGTTTCACTAGTGGAGGTGCCGGGAATCGAACCCGGGTCCTTCGGCGCTAAGACAGGGCTTCTCCGGGCGCAGCTCACATCGCCTCTACTCGGCCCCACCGATCGTGTGAACTAGTCGGTGTGACGGGCCCAGTTGCTGTTTGATTTCCCGCACGTCCCCGCAACCGGGTCGTACGGTGATCCTCCTTGCGACGCCAGGGTCCGGGCCGGAGGCCCTCCCGGTCTGACGGACTTCAGCCTCGCTTAGGCAGCGAGAGCAAAGTCGCGCTGACTGTTGTCGGCGCTTGATTTTTTTGCAACGCGTGGTTAACGAGCTCATCGTTGCCTTCCTCGGCCCGCTTCCCCTGCCTCGACGGACGAAGTCGAGACCATTCACCCCCTATGTAGTTATGCATCCACCATAACGTGAGGCGTCGCCGAGAGATTCCGAATTGTGATGCGGCGATCCTCGGATGTGCAGCGATCCGTCGCTAGGGTCCGGCCATGACAGCCCTCTATCTCCTTCTGTACATCGCCGCGGCCGCTTGCTTCGCCGCGGCGGCCTTCGCCCCCAAGGTGGCAGGCACGAAGGTGAACCTCCTAGCTCTCGGTCTGCTCTTCTTCGCCTTGGTCCCGGTCATCGCGACGGTCCAAAGCCTCTAAGGGCGCTGCCGGCCGGCGGCAGATCAGCCTCGGCCGAGCAGGGCATTGAGCCAGGCCGGACCGGTTGTTGTAATCCCGGATGCCAGCCGTTGGCGCAGGCCGCGATCTGCGGTCACGACCAGGACTCGCTCATGGGCGTCCAGCACGTCGGTAACCCGCTGTGCGATCTCGTCATCCCCGGAGCCGCTCGCCCGGATGATCTCCAGCCCGCTCGGGGCGCTGTCGGGATCGGTGGCGGACTTCGCCGCGCCCTCCAGCACAGCGATGATGCGGACGAGGTGGGCGGGTTCTCCGGCGGGGTCGGTCACGGTGGCGCCAGCCAGCGCGGCGAGACCGCCGAGCAGACGCTCGGCAGCGCCCCGACGATCGCGCCACCAGCCATCCGGGACCGAGCCGACAACGTTGGCCATGTCGACTACCAGGGCGGTCGGGATTGCGCCGGTACCAGGTTCGCTCACCAGCGCTCGACTAAATGCTCTCGACCGGGCGGCGGGTCGTAGGACTCCGGCCAGAAATCGGTGACGGTAGCCAGCAACCCATCTCGCACCCCGAAGAACACGAACGCCTCCTCGACCGGCGAGTCCCCCACCCGCCACTCGAACCGCGCCACCCCGGCGTCACCATCGGCAAGGATCTGGGTTGGCGACACATGCCAGTCCCCCGGATATTCCTGGTTGAACTGCACATACCGGTCCCGACTCCGGATCCGCTCCCGGCTCTGCGGAATCTCGTACACCACCTCCGGATGCAACACCGCCGCGAAACCCGCCCAGTCACGGTTCTCGAGGGTGGCCAGAAATCGTTCGATGAGCTGTCTCGTCACGTCCACGAGGCGACCGTACGACAGCTGCGGACAGCCGAGCCGCCCCAACCCGAGACGGATTCAGGTCTTGGCGGCGAGCCTTCGACCCCAGCTCGACGAGCGCTTTTGGACCCGGTAGCCGGCCCGCTCATAGAGCCCCAGCGCTCCAGTGCCGTTAGCGGTGTCCACGCCCAGGGAGGTCACCTGATGCCCGGCGGCCGACCAGTTGCGCAACGCCGTTGCCAGCAGCGCCGACCCCACGCCCCGGCCGCGGAAGTCGGGAAGCGTTCCGATCTGACCCAGATAGACCTCCCGCCGCCCGTTGGCCAGCACGTCAGCCGCGTACACGTACGCCAGCAGGTACCCCGCTAGGGCGGCGCCGGCGTCATCTTCGACGGCGAGCAACGACAGATCCGGCCGGAACGCTCGCGCACCGGTGAAGTAGTGCTGCCACTCATCGGGATCGCGCTCGGTGGAACCGAAGTGCCCGTCGAAGGCCGTGTTGTGGGCTTGACGGACTTCCTCGTCCCGGCTGATGTCGAAGGGCTCGATGCGGACGCCGCGGGCCGGCTGCACGTCGGCCAGCGGAGGATCCGGATTTTCCAGCGTACGGATCATGTCGAACCAGAAGCGTATTTCGTCAAGTCCCTCGGACTTGGCCAGAGCGGCGAGCCCGACATTCTGCTCTGCGACATGGACCAGGAGATTGGCCGCGACCGTGGGATGCCGCTCGGCGTGCAAACGTTCTGCTCGGGCAAGGCTCCAACGCAACAGTTCTCGGCCGAGTCCGCGCCGCCGGTAGTCGGGGTGGACGGTGCCCGAGGCAAAGACCGAATGCACGTCGCTGACCCGGCGCATGCCGGAGACCAGTGCGTACGCGATCAGCCGCTTCCCGTCCCAGACCAGCCGGGTGTCCGCCTCGAGATCGATCAGATCGTTCATGAAGTCCTCGACGACGTCGTCCTCGTCGTAGTTCTCCTCCGTGTGGTCAACGGCCTCGGCGGCCGCCATGAGCTCGGTCAGGGCGGCGGCGTCCTCACGGCGGAGCGGCCGCCAGGTCAGTTCGCCGGGCGGCCGCGCTTGGCTCAGCTCGGTACTCACGGCAGTCAGGGTAGGTACGGGGTCGGCGGCAGGTCGACCGAATTGTTTCCCTCGCAGATCGGCGGACCGGCAGGGACGACGAAGTCGTTACGGCTGGGCGGCCACTGTGCGGCCCCAACTGGTCGAGCGCTTGTGCACGGTGAATCCGGCCCGCTCGTAGAGCCCCAGCGCTCCGGTCTCGTTCGCCGCGTCCACGCCGAGGTTGGCCTCTTGCTGGCCAGCCGCGGACCAGGTCGCCAAGCCGGCGGCCATCAGCGCCGTTCCGATGCCGCGTCCCCGGAAGCTCGGCATGGTGCCGAGCTGGCCGATGTAGACCTCTCGCCGGCCAGTGGCCAACATGTCGGCGTCGTAGACGTAGGCCAGCAGGTAGCCGGCGATCGCGTCGCCGTCGTCTTCGACGGCGAGCAGGGACAGGTCCGGACGGAACGCCCGAGCACCGGTGAAGTAGTTCTTCCACTCCTCCGAGTCACGTTCGGTGGTTCCGAAGTGACCGTTGAAGGTGGCGTTGTGCACGTGGCGGAGGTCGTCATCGCGACTGCTGTCGAACGTCTCGATCCGTACGCCGGGGACAGGTTGTACGGCCGGGAGCGGCGCATCGGTGTCCAGCGGGCGCTTCATCTCGAACCAGAAGCGGATCTCCTGCAGACCCTCGCTGCGGGCCAGCGCGGCGAGCCCGACGTTGGCCTCGGACGCGGTGCACAGCAGGTTCGCGGGAACCGAAGGATGCCGCTGCGCGTGCAACTCCTCGGCGCGGCCGAACTCCCAGCGCAGTAGTTCCCGGCCCAGGCCGCAACGCCGATGGTCGGGGTGCACGGTCCCGCCGAGCCACACCGTGTGAACCTCGCGGACGTGACGCTGGCCCCAGACCTCGGCGTATCCGATCAGTTCGTCGCCGCGCCAGACCAGGCGCGTGTCGGCGTCCAGATCGACCAGGCCGCTGAAGTAGTGCTCGACGACGTCCTCCTCGTCGTATCTCTCTTCAGTGACGTCCACTTCCTCGGCGGCAGCCATGAGCTGCGTCAGCGCGGCCGTGTCCGTGCGCCGTAACGGCCGCCAGGTCAACTCATCTGTCGCTTGCTCGTCACTGAGATCGGCGCTCACAGCAGGCACGGTAGGTGCGTAGCGGGCGCGCCGTCGAGGGGATTCCTCTCGGTTGCGGTCAGCGACCGGCGTGGTCGACGCACCGTGTCGTCGCCGGCCGGGCCAGCAGTCGTTCATAGCCGATCGACGTGCCGCAGATCTCGCAGACGCCGTAAATGCCTGCGTCCCATCGTGTGAGCGCCTGGGCTGCGGCCGAGTCGGCGGCCACAGCACGCTCGATCCGGGAACTGACTTGCGCCCGTTCGAAGGCGATCGTGGATCCCTCCGGGTCATGCTCGTCGTCGGCATTGGACTGGGCGGAGGCTTCGACGATCGTCTGGAAATCGTGCCGCGCGGCGGAGAGGTCGCTCCTTGCCCGATCGAGCGCATCGAGCAATTCGCGGTGCAGCACCGCCCGTTGCTCGGGAGACAGGTTGGCCTGGGGATCGTGTTGAGACGTGCTCACGGAGGCAGTGTCGCCCGAATGTCAGCCGGCATGATCCGGTTGGCAGCAATCAGGTTCTGGGTGAGCACGACGGTCACCGTCTGTGCGGCGAGCAACCCGATGAGGACGAGCAACTGAGCGGTCCCGGCTTCGATCGCGCTGCCGCCACCCAGCAGGACGCCGACGAAGGCGCCGGGCAACGTGACCAACCCGACGGTTCGGGTCTGATCCATGACTGGCGTCAGGGCCTCTGGGCTGTGCCTGGCGATCACCTCGTGAATTGCCGGGTGCTGGTCCATCCCGAGCGCGAGACCTGCCTCGAGCAGACCGCGGTCGTCGCGCAGCGCCGAGAATGCCCGCCGGCCGGTCAGCGAGAGGGCAATCATCGAGCCACCTATCACGATGCCGGCAATGGGGACGATGCCGGCGCCGTTCAACGGGACAACGCCAGAACCAAAGACCAACGCGAGCACCGGCGCCACACCCCCGGCAATCGCCACTGCGACCCACGGCCAGGAACGCGCTGCCCCAATGCGGCGGGCCGCGGTGGCTGTTGCTACCCCGAACATCACGAGAGCGAAGAGTGCCGAGGCCCACGGCCGGCTGAGCACGGCTGCGAGGATCAGCGCGACGAGACTGAGCTGGATCGCCGCCCGCGCGGCAGCCGTCGTCAAGTCGCGTTCGAGCCCGAGTCCGCCGGTGCGCGTCGCCAGCACGGCTATGCCGAGCAGCGCGAACAGAATCAGACCGAACAGCCACGTGAGCTCCGGAGCCTGACTCATGCCGCTACGCGGATACCCCGAACAGCGCTGCGCCGTTGTGCCACAACACCGCTCGCAGCCAGTCCTCGCCCAACCCCAGGCCGTGCAGCGCCGCCAACTGCTCGGCGTATGGGTACGGGATGGACGGAAAGTCGCTGCCCAACAGGATCCGCTCCCGCAACTGGGCCAGGCGAGGAAGCAGCGCCCGGTCGAAGGGGGCGAAAGCCTCGGTGAACGCGGTGGCGAACATCGTCGTGTCCAGGTAGACCCGCTCGTGCGTCGCAGCCAGATCGAGATGCGCGCCGTACTCGTGCATCCCCATGTGAGCAATCACCAGGCACAGCCGGGGATGGCGGCGCAGGAGTTCGGCAACCGGCTCAGCTCCGGTGAACGCCCCGGGGATCGGGCGGGACCCGCAGTGGATGACGACCGGGAGCCCGGCCTCGGCCAAGGCGCCCCACACCGGATCGAGCATCGCCGTACGGGGGTCGTAGCCGCCGACCTGGATGTGCACTTTGAACACTCGGGCGCCGGCCTCGATCTCCTGTCGCACGTACTCCTGGACGCCCGGCTCTGGAAAGAAGGTCGCAGATTTCAGGATGCGGGGGTCGCGATCGGCAAATTCGGCAGACCATTCGTTGAGCCACATCGCCATTCCCGGCTTATGCGGATAAGGCAGCGTCGGGAACGCCCGTACGCCCAAGGTCGTGAGGACCTGCAACCGCTCCTCGATGGGCATGCGGTACTGCACCGGCCAGCCCGTCCCGTAGTGCGTGTTCGCCTCGTCGAAGTGGGCCCAGACCTTGCGTTGCATGCTGTCTGGAAGGAAGTGCACGTGGCTGTCGATCAACCCGGGCAGGCCGAGTGCGGCCCAGAAGCCGGGCACCTCCTGGTCGGAGGCCGGACCGCGCATGTCCCCTCCTGGCGGTTTGCCAGCAAACCCCCAGGGTTCTGTCACGGACGGCCCTTGCGGCGACGACCCATCTCCCGGGCGATCTCCCGATGGGCGTCCCGATCGGCCAGGTCGCGACGCTTGTCGTAGGCCTTCTTGCCTTTGGCCAGCGCGAGGGTGACTTTGACCTTGCCGTCGTTGAAGTACATCTCCAGCGGTACGAGGGTGCTGCCACCCTCCTGGGTCTTGCCGATGAGCTTGGCGATCTCCTCGCGGTGCAAGAGCAGTTTGCGGTTGCGGCGCGGCTCGTGGTTGGTCCAGGTCCCCTCGGTGTATTCGGGGATGTGGACACCACGCAGCCAGACCTCCCCGTTGTCGATCGTTGCGTAGCCGTCGATCAATGACGCGCGGCCCAGCCGCAGCGACTTCACCTCGGTACCCATCAGCACCAAGCCGGCCTCGTAGGTGTCCACGATGGCGTAGTCGTGTCGCGCCTTACGGTTCTGCGCGATCAACTTTCGACCGGATTCGCGGGGCATAACAAGGAATCTACGGGCGTGCGGAATTACAGCCGTACATAGAGGCGCAGGGTGACGTAGGCCGCCAAGCTGGCCAGACCCACACCAGCGAGTGCGATGAGCGGGCTGATCGTGAGGATCGAACTCCACTCGACCGGCGGGATGATCCCGGCCTCGATCGGCCCGGCCAGGGTTTGGTCGACGAACAGCACCTTGGTCAGCGCCAATCCCCCGAAGGCCAGGATGGCCCCGAGCAGGCCGGCCAACGCCGCCTCGAGGATGAACGGAAGCTGGGTATACCAGCGGGAGGCGCCGACGAGTCTCATGATCGAGGTTTCCGTACGTCGGTTGAATGCGGCGAGCTGAATGGTGTTGGAGATCAACAACAACGCGGCCAGAGCCTGCACGATTGCCACCGCGATCGTGGCGTTACGCATCCCGTTCAGAAGTCCGAACAGGCGGTCGAGGAAGTCGCCCTCGTCCTTGACCTCGTCGACCCCGTCCATGCCGGCAAACGCCTCGTTGATCACGGGATAGCGCTCCGGGTTCACCAGCCGCACTCGGAAGGAAGCCGGCAGCGCATCGGAAGGTGTGTTGGCGACGAGTTCCGGCTGTTCGCGGAACTGCTGCTGGAAGCGGGCGTAGGCCTCGTCCTTGCTCTCGTACAGGAAGTCCTCTACCTCGTCAGACTCCTCGAGATCAGCCCGGATCGCGGAGCGCTCGGTCTCAGTGATGTCATCGGTGAGGAAGATCGAGACCTGGATCTTGTCGTAGTAGATCTCCTTCATCTCGGAGATCTGCCGGGCGATCAGCAACCCGGCGCCGAGCAAGCCCAGGGAGATGGCGGTCGTGATGATCATGGCGATCGTCATCGTGAGGTTGCGCCGGAGACCGGTGGCTACCTCAGAGACGACGAAATTGGCACGCATATCTTCCTAACGTTTCGGCGGGATCGTGGCGGCCCGGCGGACAGCTCTGCCGAGTCGCGGGCCGGGGATCTGAATGGCGGGAACGTCAGCGGCCAACGCCGTAGACCCCTCGAGACTGGTCGCGGCTGACCTTGCCCATGCTCAGCTCAATGACCCGGCGGCGCATTGAGTCGACGATGTTGGAGTCGTGGGTGGCCATGACGACGGTGGTTCCGGTGCGGTTGATCCGTTCCAGCAGCAGCATGATGTCCTGGCTGGTCTCTGGGTCGAGGTTGCCGGTCGGCTCATCGGCGAGGAGCACCAGCGGTCGATTGACGAACGCTCGGGCCAAGGCCACGCGCTGCTGTTCACCACCGGAGAGTTCGTTGGGCATCCGCTCTGCCTTGCCGTCCAGCCCGACCATCTCCAGGACCTCGGGCACGACCTTTTCGATCGTGCGCTTGGGCTTGTTGATCACCTCGAGCGCGAACGCCACGTTTTCGCTGACGGTCTTGTTGCGCAGCAGGCGGAAGTCTTGGAAGACGCAGCCCATGGTGCGGCGGAGCTTGGGGACCTGCCGGGCCCGCATGGTGTTGAGGATCTTGCCGTTGATGGTGACCGTGCCTTTGGTGGGGCTGTCCTCTTTCAGGATCAGCCGCAAGCAGGTCGACTTGCCCGAACCTGACGGCCCGATGAGGAAGACGAACTCGCCCTTCTCGATCTCCATGCTGACGTCGTCAAGCGCTGGTCGAGTGCTGGCGGGGTAGGTCTTGGTCACATTTTCCAGCGAGATCACGAGGGTCAACTGTACCTATGCGGCCTGGTAACCCCCGGCAAGCAAGCCAGCGCGGCGGGCCCCCACTCAGACGGTGGCGGTCTCCTGACCGCGCCGCCAGCGGATCCCCGCCTCGATGAACTCATCGATCTCACCGTCAAGGACGGCCGTGGTATTGCCCGTCTCGACCTCGGTCCGCAGGTCCTTGACCATCTGGTACGGATGCAGCACGTAGCTGCGCATCTGGTTGCCCCATGAGTTGCCTTCGCCCTTCAGGGCGTCCATCTCCGCCTTCTGCTCGCGGCGGCGCAGTTCCAGCAGGCGCGACTGCAGAACCCGCATGGCGGCTGCCCGGTTCTGGATCTGCGACTTCTCGTTCTGGCAACTGACGACGATCCCGGTCGGCAAGTGAGTGATCCGCACTGCCGAGTCGGTGGTGTTGACGCTCTGTCCACCGGGTCCGGAGGAGCGGAACACGTCGATCCGGATGTCGCCCTCCGGGACCTCGACATGGTCGTCCTGCTCCACGACGGGCAGCACCTCGACGCCGGCGAATGAAGTCTGGCGCCGGCCCTGGTTGTCGAACGGTGATATCCGTACCAATCGATGCGTGCCCTGCTCGACGGACAACGTTCCGTACGCATAGGGCACCTGAACGGCGAAGGTGGCGGACTTGATGCCGGCTTCCTCGGCGTAGGAGGTGTCGTAGACCTCCGTCGGGTACTCGTGGCGTTCGGCCCAGCGCAGGTACATGCGCAACAACATCTGCGCCCAGTCTGCGGCGTCGACTCCCCCGGCTTCGGACCGGATCGTGACCAGCGCCTGACGCAGGTCGTACTCGCCGCCGAGCAGGGTCCGGATCTCGAGCGCTTCGATCTCGCGGTGCAGCCGCGCCAGGTCGCGGGCCACCTCGTTCTTGACCTGCTGGTCGTCCTCGTCGACGGAGAGTTCGTGCATCACCGCGATGTCGTCGAGCCGCGACCGGAGATCCTCGATCCGGCGCAGGTCCTGTTGCAGGTATGCCAATCGGCTGGTCACGGCTTGGGCGTTCTCCGGGTCGCTCCAGAGATCGGGGACCGAGGCCTTCTTCTCGAGCTCGACGACCTCCTGGCGCAGGGTGTCGACGTCCGTCACTGCCTCGATGCTGCGCAGGCTGCTGTCCAGCCGGGCATGCTCGGTCTCGAAGTCGACGGCCACGAGCGTTCAGGTTACGCGGCTGCTCGCCGGGTCACGCCGAACGCCTCAGGTGGGGATGGTGTCCAACCACTTGAGCAGGCTCTTCTCGTACGCGATCCCGAATTCGGCTGCAGCAAGCGCGTACGGATCCCCGCCGCCCTTTTTGAGGGCCGCGGCGGTGTCCTTGTGAACTGCCAACGATGCCTGATGCTGCTCCCGGGCTTCGTCGAGCAGTCTGCGTAACTCGGCCTTGCTGTGCAGGCTTCCGAATCCGAGCCGGAGCACAAGCGGATTGCGGGGATGGTCGGCTTCCAATGGGGAACGCAGCCATGCAGCGAAGGCCCGCTTGCCGGCGGCGGTGATCGAGTAGGCCAACGAGGCCCTCGGGCCGGGCTTGCCGGCTCGGACATAACCCAGACTGGCTAGGACGGGAAGCTCGCGGTAGACCTGGCTGCGGGTAAGCGTCCACAGGGGACCGAGCCGTTGATCGGCTTGAGCTACGAGTTGTCCGCCGGTCAGTGAGCCTTCGTGCAGCAACCCCAACAGCGCTGCGGATGTGCTGTTCACGCCCCCGGTCACAGACCGACCCTAGTCAAGAGCGGGTACGCAGCGTAAGGACACAGGACCTACCCGGCAGCGGCAGGGCGCCGAATTTGCAGTCAACCATCCCCGGAGTCGCTGCAAATCCCCGCCATGGTCGCCAACTGAGCAGCGGCGCTCACGCCGCGTATCGGTCTCGTTCGACGACGAACAGTCCGGTCGCGGTGTTCGAGTCGATGAACTCCGGTAGCAACGGCACCCGGACCGTAACCGTGACACAGACGATGAACTCCTCGCCCGGAAACAGCCCGGGGACGTAGGTGCCGGCCGCATCGCAGCCGGAACCAGCCGGGGCATAAGCGACTCGCAGATCCTGCAGGTCCACCGACTGAGCCTCGACCGCCAGTTCAGCCGCGCGTTGCGCCCGGGCCATCCCCAACTCCGGGTCCGGGGCAGAGCCGATCGCCCGACCCGCCTCACGTGCTCCCTCGGTGGCCGCGAAGATCCCCCGCTGTACGGCGCTGAACCCGACAACGAGGTAGGTCAGCGGCATGAATACCAATACCGAGATGAAGACGAACTCGACGATCGCTGAACCGCGATCGCGTTCCCCATTACGTAGCTTCGTCATTCGGCGGCACAGCGCCCGCCGGAAGGCGGCCATCATTGGCCTTCCTTGATCGCCCGGGCCGTCACGTGCACCGGCAGCAGATCACCGAGAGCGCCGAAAAGAGCAGGCACGGCTCCGGCGCACTGCACGACCACGAGGACGAGGCCGGACGGATCGAGTTCCTCAGCCGAGTCGCAGGCAAGACCGTCTGCGGTGGATGCGCCGAGGCTTCTGTGGACGATGTTCAGGGTCCGCGCGGCACCGGCACTCGAGTCGACATCCGCGTTGGCGGCGTACCTCGCACCCTCTTGCGCGCTTGCCGCGACCACGTTGCGGACGTGCACGTAGACCGCCACTTGGAGCACCGCAAGCAGCAGGCCCATGACCAGCGCGGAGATCATCACGAACTCGACGACGGCGGCTCCGTCCTCGCCGCGAGCGTCTGCCCGCAGCCGGCCGTTCACTGCGAGGTGACGCTGTTCAGCGCATCCTGGATCGCCGTGACGATCGCCTCGCGGAACGGGATCAGGATCGCCAGCACAAGCGCGGCGGTCATCACCGTGATCATCACCCATCCGGGGACGTCACCGCGTTCCCGATCAGGACCGCGCATGCGCCCCACCACTATTGCCACCCAACCGAGTACGCCCGTCACGAGCAGGTCAAGCGCGCCCGCTGCTCGTCCCCGTAGTTCCGTCATCCCCGAGTTCCCTTCGCCCCTGTATGCATGTCGGTCAACGCGCCAGCGAAACGATGCTGATCAGACCCGGAAACAGTGCGAACAGCACTGTGACCGGAAGGATCAAGAAGACCACCGGCACCATCATCGCGATCTCCTTGCGACCGCCGCTATCGAGCAGGTCACGCTTTCCGGCTTCCCGTACGTCGGCCGCCTGGGCTCGCAACACCTCAGCCAGCGGTGTGCCTCGCTCCAGCGCCACCACCAGGCCGTCGACGAAGCGGGCCAAAGGTGCCAACGACGTTCGCTCGACGAGGCCCTGCAACGCTTCCACCAGCGGAGTCCCAGCCCGCGCCCGGCCCAAGGTCTCGGCGAGTTCCTGTCCCAACTGACCGCCGCTGAGCCGGCACACCCGGTCGATCGCACCGACCGGGCTCTCGCCGGCCGTGACGGCCAGGGCCAGCAACTCGGCGACGATGGGGAACTCGGCAAGCATGATCTGCTCCCGCTTGGTGAGCTCCTGAGTGAGCCACCAGTCACGGCCGAGCACACCCCCGACCAGTCCGGCGCCGCACAGTAACGTCACCGAGATCAGATTCAGGGTGCCGCTGAGGGCCGTAAAGGCAAGCGCGGCACCGGCACCGGCGGCCAGACCCAGCACTCCCCAGATGACCTGTTCGATCCGGAAGTCCTCCACAGTGTCATCGCTGCCGAGCGCGGCCAGCCGTCGCCGCACGGATGCCCGGCCACCGAGTAGTCGGTCCACGGCTCGTGCGCTGTCAGAGATCCATGGTCCGGCCAAGCGCCGGACGAGACCGGTCATCCCCGATGCCGGCGGAGCGAGGGACAGCAGTCGCGAGGGTGTGGGGGTATCGCGAAGGTAGGGCGCCAGACGATCCTCGAGTCTGATCGGCCGCAGCGGCGGGGCAGAACGTACGGCCACCAGGACGCCGAGCGCAGCCACCAAACCCAGCGCCATGCCGAGCAGGGTGGGGTTCACGCGAGGACCCGCGGTTCTTCGGGCAACCGCCCGATCCGCAGCATGAGTCGATAGGCGAGGACACAGACGACTGCGCCGCCGATAAGTAGGCCCGTACCTACCGGACTGTCGTACGCCACAAGCGTTGTCTGCTGCGTCGCGAGCAAGAGGAGTACGGCCCACGGCGCCGCCACTGCCAGCCGGGCTGCGTTGACGGTCCAGCCCTGTCGGGTCTCGAGTTCGGCCCGCACCCGGGCGTCCTCGCGAAGGAACGTAGCCAGGGTCCGCAGAACGCGGCCGAGGTCGGTCCCGCCGACTTCACGTGCCACCCGCAGGGTCTCGATGATCCGGTCGGCCACCGGATCCCCGAGGTCATCCTTGAGCATGTCGATGCTTGCCATGAACCGGCCGCTGGACCGGTAGCGCGCCGCGAATTCGGCGAACGGCGCGCGCAGCACTTCGGGACCTCGGACGGCCAACCCGGAGAGAGCTTCTGGAAGGGACAGGCCGGCGCGCACAGCGGAGACCAGGTTGTCGACGACCCCTGGCCAGACCGCGCGTAGATCTGCGAGTCGTTTTCGCGCAAGTCGCCGCACCAGGACCCAGGGCAGCAGGGCTCCGAACGCTCCGAAGCAGATGCTGATCGTCACCGTGCTCGTGGCCAGGATGACGATGACGAATGCCAGCAATCCGGTTGCGACCTGGATGAACAGCAACTGGGTGGAAGTCGCGCCCTGTAGGCCCGCCCGCCGGAGTTGTTCGTTGCGGTTGCGGGTGAAGCCCCCGGCACGGGCGGGCGTTCTGGCCACACTGCGACTGCGCCAGATGAGGAGCAGTCCGGTGCCGAGGAGCAGTCCGAGTACGGCGCCGAGACCGCTTGTGCTCACCAGGCCCGTCCCGCTGGGTTTCTGGCGTTGCTCGGCTCGTCCGCAGAGGGGCCGAGCACGTTGACCAGATGCACACCGATCCGCTCGAACCGGTCGGCGTGTGGTGGAAATCCGTCCGCCCGTACGAGCGCGCCGTCCCGGCTATGGAAGATGTCGCTCGTCTCCACGACCTCGCCTTCGGTACGTCCGGAAAGGGCGACGATCTCGCGCACCCGGCGCTGGCCGGACGCCTCCGTTCCAATGTGCACGATCAGGTCCACGCTGGCCGCGACGGTCGGTACGACGAACGCGTGGCCGATGTTCTCGCCGGCGAGAAGTGGGAGTGTGCACAGCTTGATGACCGCTTCGCGGGCGGAGTTCGCGTGGATCGAGCACATGCCCGGCAGGCCGGAGTTCAACGCAATGAGCAGGTCCAGGGCCTCTTCCTGGCGTACCTCTCCGACGATGATTCGGGAGGGGCGCATCCGAAGCGCTTCTTTGACCAAGCGGCGCAAGGGAATTGCCCCATTGCCCTCGAGGTTGGGCTGCCGGGTCTGCATGGATACGACATCGGGCAGCGGAATCCGCAGCTCGAAGACCTCCTCCACGCTGATCACCCGCTCCCGAGCCGGGATCGCGGCACACAGACAGTTGAGCAGGGTCGTCTTTCCCGCCTGGGTGCCTCCGGAGACCACGATGTTGAGTCCTGCGGCCACCGCAGTCTCGAGGAAGCGGGCCGCGGCCGGCGTGATGCTGCCCAGGTCGATGAGCTCGTCGAGCGAATACGCCTGGAGGATGAACTTGCGGATGTTGACAGCCAGGTGTTGCCGGGTGATGTCCGGGATGACCACGTGCAGCCGCGAGCCGTCCGGCATCATCGCGTCGACGAACGGCTGGCTGAGGTCCACGCGCCGGCCCGAACTGCGCAGCATCCGCTCGACCAGATCGGCCAACGCCTCGGTGGACAGAATCGTGGTGGTCAGCTCGGAGCGGCCCTTGCGCGCGATGAAGACCTTGCCCGGCCCGTTGACCCAGATCTCCTCGACCTCGGGATCGTCGAGATAACGCTGCAAGGGACCGAACCCGGCAACCTCGTCCAGCACCGCCCGTACGGCCTGGTCGTGGTCACCCACCGGCGGCAGCGACGAGGAGGCGGCCCGGTCCTCGTAGTCGAGCACGACCTCGCGGACCAGTGACCGGATCCGGCCGGCGTCAAGGAACGGGTCGACGCCCCGGCGACGGATGAGTTCGCGCACCTCGTCGTCGATGATCTCGGCAGCCGAGCCCCCGTTACGCATGTCACCCACCCCCGCGTGGCCACACCCCGATCGCACGAGGGTATGAGAAATCGGGCATCAGCGGCAGAAAACTTCCGAGCGCCTGTGGACGGCTAATGGGCGACACACCGGGAACGCGACCGCCGCGATCGGCTACTGCATCAGGCCCGACTTGAGGACCATCCGTACTTCAGTGCCGGGCGCGACCGTCGCACCGGGAGCTGGAGTCTGCGACATCACCCACGGTGTGCCCTGCGGAATGAAGCTGGCACTTTGACTGAAGACCGGCACGAGGTCACGTTCGCGCACCTTCTGCTCGGCCGTTGCCGCCGGAAGGAATTGGCAGAACGGAACGATCCGCTCCTCGGGCAAATCGAAGCTCAGCGCGACCTGACACGGAGATGTCGAGTTGAAGGCCCGCATTCCGAACAGGTGGCCGCCGGCGTAGAACTCCTGCTCAATGGTCAGCTGCAGCGCCGGCGGAATCAGGTTCTCCGGCACCCTGTCCGGCAGGTTCTGCCACAACTCCGGCGGGAGGTAGTTGGCGAAGAACATCGTGACCAGGTCGTCGGTGGCCGGGCCGAGATAGCGGCATGGCCCCTTGGTCCCGCGGCATGGCAGCGCCGGGTCATAGAGATAGTCGAAGTGCTCGCCATCGGTGAACACCGCACGGTGTTTCGGCGTCGAGATCTGGTTGTACAAGCTGTCCGGCAGGATCGCGTCGCGCTCCGTGAAAGGTTCGGTGCCCCAGGTGAATAGCCGTGGGACGGCTCCCTGCAGGATGGGCCGCGGTCCGGATGCATCGGGCCAGTCGATCCACACGCCACTGAGCGAAGCCACGGCTGCCACCGGGATCTTCGTGGCGAGGATGCCGGCATGTAAGGCGCCGAAGGAGTGGCCGGCCAACCCCGTCGCCGGTGGCGGCAGCAGCGAGGCCCGGTGCTCCCAGCTGTCGCGGATCCAGGTCAGAGCGTCCAGCAACACCTGCTGCGTGGTCCCGTCCCCGGACGGGTGCGAACCGATGCTGGTGAGCTGCGGGACAACGACGACGTACCCACTGCGGGCGAGTTGGGCCGGCAACCGGAACCACTTCAGATACTGCTCGGCGTCCCCCTGGCAGTGGCCGTGGGAGAACAGGATCACCGGATACCGCCCGCAATGCTCGAGCATCGCCCCGCTCTGCGGCGAGCCGTCGAGGCTGGGGAAGAACACCCGCATGTTGGCCGGAGCGCCGTCCGCCGTGGAGTAGTCGCGGTGGCCGTAGAACACGGGTGTCAGTGCGCTGGGCTGCCATCCGATCGGGCACGTCGCGAACGGCGGGATCGGGCCGTGCGCACGAGTGAACTCGAGATCGAAGACGCGCAGCTCTTCGAGAAGGTTCTGGGGTTCGTCGGGCTCCTTGGTCATGGCTATCCCTTCGCCGAGGAGGCAGAGGAGCGCTAGCTGAGCGTAGCGATCTGGAGCCCGCGCGTAACCGGGAATCGGCTGTCTTCTCGTCACTGAGAAGCCGCATTTCGGCCCGCTCGCAGCTTTCGTATATCAATCGGATTGCGACGGGTCTAGCGTTCCGTGCCAGCTCGACGGAAGGGGCGGCTCATGTTCATTCAGATAATCCAAGGTCAGGTCCGCGACCCAGACGAACTGAACCGTCAGCTCGCTCGGTGGCGTTCGGAGATCAAGCCTGGCGCTACGGGCTACCTCGGATCGACCGGCGGCGTCACGTCGGACGGGCGCGCCATCACCATGGTTCGCTTCGAATCCGAGGAAGCCGCCCAAGCCAACAGCGACCGACCTGAGCAGGGCGCGTGGTGGAGCGACGCCGAGAAAGCCTTCGATGGCGAGGTCACGTTCCACGACAGCTCGGACGTCGACGTCGTCGCCGGCGGCGGATCGAACGAGGCCGGATTCGTCCAGGTCATCCAAGGTCGCGCCAAAGACAAGGAGGAGATGCGTCGGGTTGGTCGGCAGTTGGAGGAGCAGCTCCGCGGGCAACGGCCCGAGATCCTCGGCATCGTCGCGGCATGGCACGGGGACGGTGGCGATGACTTCACCCAGGCCGTGTACTTCACCTCAGTCGAGGCGGCGCGGCAGGGCGAGACCGCATCGCAGGACAACGACGACAGCGAACAACTGAACAACCTCATCGACGGTCAACCGACGTTCTACGACCTCGACCCGCCCGATCTCGACTGACTCGGCAGCCAGCGTCCGCGGATCAGCAGAACCTGGCGCCGCTCAGCGAGGCTCAGCGCGCGGCGGCGGCCTCTCGGGCCGCGATGCGCGCCCTGACCTCGGGCCGGCGCAGCGGCGGGACGGTCTTGGGCGGCTGCCGACGGTCCGGTAGCTGATCGAGCAGCCGCGTGGTGGTCGCGGTGACCTCGGCGATCGCGGCCTCGAAGGCCTCGCTATGCGCGCCGGACGGGGCTCTCAATCCGGACACCTTGCGGATGTACTGCCGAGCGGCAGCCTCGATCTCGATGTCAGTCGCCGCGGGCTCGAGCCCGCGCAGTTCGGTGATGTTTCGGCACATGCCCCGACCGTACGTGCGACTGCGGTTGGGTGCACGGGTACAACCGGGGTACGCAGTCAGGACGCGGTCGTGTTCGGGTTTGTGGGAATACTTGCCTACGCAAATTCATTATGATCAACAGCAGGTCGTTCCCCACCCTGAAGGCTCGTGATCATGACTACCGCAGACCTCATCGAGACAGTGGACATTCGACGGTCGGCTGATCGGGACGTCACGAAGATCTCCTGGCTGGATTCCAAGCACTCCTTCTCCTTCGGCGGTCATTACGACCCGGCCAACACCTCGCACGGTGTGCTGCTGGTCAACAACGACGACGTCGTACGGCCCGGAGCCGGTTTCGAGACCCACCCGCACCGGGACATGGAGATCGTCACCTGGGTCATGCAGGGCTCCCTCGTGCATCAGGACTCGACCGGCCACACCGGTCTGATCTACCCGGGACTTGCCCAGCGGATGAGTGCCGGCACCGGCATCCTGCACTCGGAGAAGAACGACTCCTGGCGCGTACAAGGGGGCACTGCCCACACCGAGCCGGTCCACTTCGTCCAGATGTGGGTGGTCCCCGACGAAGGCGGAATCACCCCCGGCTACGAACAGCTGGAGATCGACGGCGATCTGCTCGCCGGTGGTCTGGTGACCGTCGCGTCCGGGATGGACCGCCACCAGGGAGCAGCCGCGATCCGGATCAAGAACCGCTACGCCGCACTGCATGCCGCCCGCATGGAGGCCGGCGACAGCGTGCAGCTTCCGGAAGCTCCGTACCTGCACCTCTTCGTGCCCAGGGGGAGCGTGGTCCTGGAAGGCGCCGGCGAACTCGCGACGGGCGACGCCGTGCGCTTCACCGCGACCGGCGGCCAGACCGTCACCGCGACGACACCGGCCGAGATACTCGTCTGGGAGATGCACGCCAGCGTCGCTGCCTGACCCACTCCGCGGCGGTCCGCCAGGCGCGGCACATAGCTAGCGCTGCCCCCTCGAGCCGACCCCTCGATACGCCCAGCCACGGGCGACGGGAGTATGGCGCCGTGCTCGCTGCTCTGGCCCGCTCGATCTCGCGCCGCCCCGTCGCGTTCATCGCGGCGTGGCTGCTGCTGTCCGCGGTCGCCTTCGCGGCGGCGCTCGGCACCTTCGGTGAGGGGTTGTTTCCGCGGCTCACCTCTGGTGACCCCAGCGTCCCCGGCGAGGCTCGTGACGGTCAGGACATCCTGCAGGACAACGCCGAGACCGGCGGCGGCCTGACCCTCCTTGTCGATGGAGTGGCCGCCAGCGACCCGGTCCTGGTCGCGCCGATCACGGCCGCGCGCGATGACCTCCTTGATGTGGACCATGTGCTCCAAGTCCTCGATCCGCTGACCCTGCCGGGCGGCCCGGCGAACCCGGCCGCCGCCGGGTTGGTTGCCGAGGACGGGAACGGTCTGCTCGTCGTCGTCGATCTCGAGCCCGACCTGTCGGAGCCGGACGAGGATGCCGCTCTCACCGCCGTGCATGCTCGCCTCGACGAGGCCGGCGCGGAGATCACCGATGCGGCACCCGATGCGCGCGCACTCGTTGGCGGAACCAGACCCTTGATCACGGCGATCACCGATCAGGTCTCAGCTGACCTCGCCACCGGCGAGGGGATCGCACTTCCGGTCAGCCTGCTGGTCATGGTCCTGGTCTTCGGTGGGTTCCTGGCCGCCGGGCTGCCGATCCTCGGTGCGATCGCCTCTATTGCGGTCAGCCTCCTTGCGCTGCTCGGGTTCTCATTTCTGGTTGAACTGGACGCGAGCGTGGTCAACGTCGTCACCGTCCTGGGCCTGGGTCTGTGCATCGACTACGGCCTCTTGATCGTGTCCCGCTTCCGCGAGGAACTCCGCCGGGTCGCACCCGCCCCAGACACAACAACAAACCCGTCGGACCTGGCGGTCTTGGCCAAAACCGCCAGGTCCGAGGACGTCACGTCGGCGCTGGCGGCCACGATGTCCCGCGCGGGTCGTACGGTCGTGTTCTCCGCCGTCACGGTTGGCATCAGCCTGTCCGGCTTGTTGCTGTTCACCGCGGACTTCTTGCGTGCGGTAGGCGTCGCCGGGATCAGCATCGTGGCGGTGGCGCTGCTGGTTGCCCTGACCCTCGTCCCCGCACTGCTGGCATTGGCCGGGCACCGGATGGTCCGGCCGGGTCTGCTGCACCGGACCCCGGTCCTGGGAGCAGTGGTTCGCCGCTTCGGTGATGTTGCCCCCGCTGAGGGTCTGTTCTCTCGGTTGGCCCGAGGTACGCAACGACACCCGGTACTGGTCGTGCTCGGGGTCTTGGCGATTCTGGCCCTGCTCGCCGCTCCGGTCGTGGACCTCAAAGTGCGCAACTCAGGTGTGGAACTGCTGCCGGAATCCGCACCGCAGCGGCAGTTCTTCGACACCCTGCAAGCGGAGTTCCCGGCATCAGGCTTTCCTGACGTGCAGATCGTCGGCCGAACCAGTCCCCAGGAAATGACCGGACTGGCCGAGAACATCGCGTCCCGAGATGGCTCGTTGACGGTGGCGGCGCCAAGGTCAGTGGGTAGCGACTACAGCGTGCTCTCGATCTTTACGGCCGAGGGCGATCCAGCCAGCCCGGCAGCCCAGCGCCTGGTCGAGGAATTGCGAAATGACCGGCCCGAGTTTCCGATCTGGGTGACCGGCCAGACCGCCGGTCTGGTCGATTTCATCGACTCGATCCAGGCTCGCGCCCCATTGGCCGTCGCTGTCGTGGTGCTGGCAACGTTCGTGTTGTTGTTCCTGATGACCGGCTCGATCCTGGTCCCGCTGAAGGCCCTGCTGATGAACGTCGTCTCGTTGGGAGCCTCGTTCGGTGTTCTTGTGTGGGTGTTCCAATACGGCAACCTCAGTGACTTGCTGGGTTTCACGCCGACCGGCGGCATCGAGACGACGATCCCGATGTTGGTGCTGGCCTTCGGATTCGGGCTGGCGATGGACTACGAGGTGTTCCTGCTCAGCCGGATCAAAGAGTTCCGCGACAGTGGGATCTCGAACAATCAGGCAGTCGTCGCCGGTCTGCAGCGTTCGGGCCGCATCATCACCTCTGCCGGCCTGATCATCGTGCTCGTCTTCGGCGGATTTGTGGCGGGTCAACTCATCATCATCAAACAGACCGGCGTCGCCCTGGCAGTGGCTGTCGCCATCGACGCCACGTTGATCCGGTGCCTGTTGGTCCCGGCGACCATGACGCTCTTGGGCGAATGGAACTGGTGGGCACCAAAGCCCTTGCAGCGCTTGTACGCACGATTCGGCGTGCGTGAAGGTCCTACTGACTCTGCACGCCAGGACGCAGGCCACCCAGCAGATCGGTGAGCTTCCCGTCCGGGGATCGGTAGATCCGCGTGCTGCCGTCGGAGAGGCGAACCGTCACGACGTGCAGGTCCGATTCCCGAGAAGATGCGACGTCCACGATGTCGCCGGCCCGCACATGCCCTTCGCCCTCGAGCCAGTCCGCGAACTCCTGCGCTGTTCTAGCTCGCCGGAACAGTGGTGCACCCGGTGCTCGTCGGATCTCTCGCCCGGCGGCGTTGAGCGCCCGCAGCTGACGCTGGTCTCCTGCGTAGTCCTTCTGGGAACGGGCAAGGGCTTTGACCCGCACGTATGTGAGGTAGCCGAGGCAGCCAATGAAGCCGAGGCCCTGGGCCACGCCGCCGTAGGTCAGGACTGCTTGCGGGGCGCCGGCTGACCATGAGTTGGCTGGACACCCAGACCAGAGCCAGCACGCCGAACGTCAGCAGGTAGGCCCGCAGAGTCACCCGGTTCGTCGTCCGCGTGTCCGCGGAAGCTCGGGCCCGCCCGGGCAGCTCTACCCAGCTGTCATCAAAGACCGACAGTCGATGCCAGGTGTCCTCGACGTGGGCCGAGGGCATCTGGCGCCATGCCCGATCCGCGACAGCAAATCGCGCAGGAGCCCAGGTGGGCCTCCTGCGCGATCGGCGGAAACGCTTACGTTCTGGTGCTAGCTCGAAGCAAACCCCGAGCGGGCGGATGGCGCTCAGTTCGAGCGCCACCCATCCGGGTCGTCAGTCTTCAGACGGCGGCAGGAACGGTGCTCTGCCGACGGCGGTACAGGACGAAGCCCAGAACCAGCAAGCCCAAGACACCGGCACCAGCAGCGAACTGCGGCGCGATGGTCGGGATCACGAGCGTTGTCGGCTGGCAGGACGAGGTCGCGATCGTGACGGTCTGCAGACCACTGAGCAGATTGATATAGATCGCGTCGACGGTCAGGCTGCCGTCCGGGTTGCTGGTCTGACGGTTCAACGTGATCTGGGCGACACCCGGAACGGTCACGCCGGTGTTCGGTGCCGGCGAAGCGTTCAGAGCGATGTCCGGGATGGGGCCGAGCAACGTGACCTCGGCGTCAGCCAGCGTCGCGCTGCCGGTGAGGGCGGCGGTCTGTGGGTCGTACGAGCACTCAGACTCGACCACGCCGGCATTGACAGTCGCCAACGCCGACAGGGTCACTGCAAGGTCCTCGACGCTGGCCGAAGCGGAAGTTTCATCCGCTGCGGTGTTGATGGTGGCCGCACTCAGCAGACCCGGAGCGCTGGCATTGAGGAACGTGTCCGAGAACGGACCCGCATTGAACTGGGACTGCGAGAACGGTCCAACAGCGACCAACCCGGTTGCCACGATCCCCAAGGCCTGGTTCTGGCCAGCGGGCGGAGCGGCTGAGGCCGGTCCGGCGAGACCGACGACGATCGCCGCCGAGATGCCGACGACCGACGCCAGTCGAGCCCCCCGCTTGATGGAACTAAACATGTGTTTCCTCTCCATACATTGGTTCACGCTTCGAGCGCGACAGGTCCTGGTTGGACCTCGGTGTTGCGACGGGTCTTGGCCCAGCCTCGGCGGCCGCCGAGGATGCGGAACAAAGCTCGCCAGCTGGTGATGTAGAACGTCAAAATGAACAGCGAGTACGCGAAGCCGTAGGCGACCGCACGGACCATCCCGACGCTGGGTTCACAGCGCCGGGCGTAAAGGGGTCCCCACATGACGAACGGCGTCAGGCCGAGGACGCCATAGAGGACGAAGAGCATCCAGCCACCGGATGCCATGAACTCCCCCATCTCCGTGGGGTAGTTCGAGAAGTTGTAGATCAAGATGACGACTGGGATCGGGTACAGGATCGTGCCCAGAAGTTGCAGCCACGGCTGGATCAGGTAGTAGCTGGCCTCCAGCGCCCCGATCGCAGTGACGTGCCGCGAACCCCAGATGGCGGGCAGATACGCACCGCACTGCATGGTCCCCTGACCCCAGCGCGTCCGCTGGGTGAGCAGCCGGCGAAGACTGGGCAGACCCTCCTGGTCGACGAGAGTGTCCATCGTGTACTCGCTCTGATGCCCGGCGATCAGCAAGTGCAGGCTGAGTTCGTAGTCCTCGAGCAGGGACCCGTGCCACGGGCGATCGCCCATTTCGGCAACCGAGTCCAGTGCGGATAGCCGGGCGAACTGCCCGTTACCGCCCAGGCCCACCGTCTTGGTGCGCTGCCGAAGCATCTGGATCGCCGAGATGGGCGCCCGGAACTCCAAGTCCTGCATCCGTACGAGCATCCGGCCGAAGAAGTTGGCGGCCGGTCCCTTTGCCGGGTACGGCTGCGCGTCATTGCGATTGACCATCCGTACGCAGATCTGCACGGCGCCGACCTTGTCGTTGCCGAACAGGTGGTCGGCGGCGATGACATCCAGGCAGTCCTCGGCGGGCAGCCCATCGGCGTCGAGAACGCCGATGATGACCTTGGTGCGGTCGATCTCGCCGAACAGGTGCTCGTTCAGCGCGCAGTAGGCGGCGTTGAGCGCATCGCCCTTGCCGGTACGGGCTTCGGGCTGCACCCGAGTCACGATGTGCACCCGGGGGTCGATCGCGGCACGGACGGCGATGATGTTGGGCGTCTCGTCGATGCTCGCGTCGTCGACGACCCACACGTGAGCCTCGGGCAGGGTCGCCCGGAGGTAGTCGAGGGTGTCACCAATCACGGCCGCCTCGTCGCGAGCCGGAACGAAGAAGTGCCAGCTGAAGTCCGAGGCATCGCCGATCGGCGCAGGCTTATGACGGAGGTAGGGCACCACGATCGTCATGACGTACGTGATGAAAATGACGCTGATGACGAGCGAGATCCCCTGTGCGAGCCCGACACCGACGAGCAGGCCGTTGTTCATGCGGCCTCCGCCAGACCGACCGTGGATCGACCCGACGCGACGACCCAGAGCAGGAGCGCCAGGCTGCCGGCGAGGAACACGATGCTGAGCAGCGAGCCGAGCACCAGGTGCCCCCACTTGTAGCCCTCTTGCAGGCCGAAGCCGTCGATCAGCCCGGCGATCATGCCAACCCGCAGCTGGTTGGCCGAGATGAGCAGCAACACAACAAGACCGATGCCCGTAGCCACCCGAGCCGGGTTGAGTCGCTTGCGCCACAGCATCGCCGCACCGATCAGCGTGAACGGCAGGATCAGGAAGGCCGAACTGCATTCCGGAGAGATCTCCAGACCGAAGACTTTCTGATTGGCCAGCCGGAAGATCACGATCCCGGAGTCCGGCTGGGCAAGGGTCTCGACGCCACCGCTGCTGAACAGTTGGGCGGCCAGGACTGCCTCGAAGTGCCGGAACTCGCGCTGGAACACAACCAGGGCGACCGAGACCACGAGAAGGAGCACGGCCGCTGAGATGCGGACCGCGCTGCTGTCCCGAAGTCGGGTCGCCGTTTGGATCATGTCGCGCTGGCGCTTACTTCGCGTCGACGGGGTGGCGGTGGAAGTAGCTCATCCGGAGCAAGACGATGCCGATGATCAACAGGAGAATCCCGATGATGATCGCGCTACCGGTGTAGAAGCCGGTTACGGCAAGTCCGCCGCCGGCGATGGGTGGCACAGGTCTTCCATACATACGTTGTCTAGCTCCTAAATCCGAGGGTCTTGGGGGTAGTCGTTGGGGCGAGAGCAGGTGCCGAGCAGCCAGCCGCAGCCGTCGGCCACTCGTTGTGCTGCACGGCCGTCGCCGTACGGGTTCGTAGCCATGGCCATCGCGGCGTAGGCGTCGGGGTCATCGAGGAGTCGGCGCGCCGAGTCGACGATGAGTTGCTCGTCGGTTCCGACCAGTTTCGCCACACCTGCGTCGATGCTCTCGGTGCGCTCGGTCACCTCGCGGGTCACCAGGACTGGCACGCCGAAGGCCGGCGCTTCCTCCTGAATGCCCCCGGAGTCGGTGATCACGAGCTTGGCCCTTGCCAGCAGTCGGACGAAGGGTCCGTAGCCGATCGGCCCGGGGCGATAGACGTTCGGTCGGTTGATGAGTTCGGCTTCGAGAACCTCTCGTACCGACGGGTTCATATGAGAAGCAACGACGAACCGTGACTCTGGGTACGCAAGAGCCAGCCGAGCGACCGCCCGACCGACCTGTCGGATGGGTTCTCCCCAGGACTCTCGTCGGTGGGCAGTCACGACCACGAGCGGGGCGGCGGAGGCGTCCAGCGCCTCCAGATCCGCATCGTCATACGGAGTTCGGAACTCACGTGCCATGAGTAGTGCGTCGACCACCGTGTTTCCAGTAAGGATGATATCGGTACGAGAGACGTTCTCCTGCAATAGGTTACGCATGGCTGCGACAGTCGGCGGTAAGTGCAACCTGGTGACCTGAGTGACCATTCGCCGGTTGGCTTCCTCCGGGAAGGGCAGGTCGAGATCGAACGAGCGCAGCCCGGCTTCGACGTGCACGACCGGGATCTGGCGATAGAACGCGGCCAGTGCTCCGGCCAAGGTGGAAGCCGTATCGCCCTGAACGACCACCATCCGCGGTCGCAACCGCGTTAACGCAGCGTCAACATCGTTCAGGAGCGCAGCATTGAGCGCAGCCAAGCCGGGCGGGTGGGTCGCCGCGCTCAGTTCGACGTCGGCCTTCAGATCGAAGAGTCTCAGGGTCTCGCGGACGACATCGCCGTGCTGTCCGGTGGTGATGATGCTCGGTCGTGCCCAGTCGGACGCGGCGAGAGCCATGGCCACCGGTGCCAATTTGATGGCTTCCGGCCGGGTCCCGACGACCAGGGCGACGGTATCGCGGGAGCCACCCAAGGCCCGGCGCTCTTCCACGACGTACGCGCGCCCCCGGCCTGTTCAGTAATTGAAACCTGAAATGAACGTAGACCTGCTCATATACCGACAGCAAACATACGAATGCGTAATGTTACCTAAAGGTGATCCTGCGCCGCGGATTCACGCTCGATCACCGCTTGAGCCGGTACTCCTTGAGTAGCCCGCGACTGATGATCATCTTCTGGATCTCGCTGGTTCCCTCGCCAATCAGCAAGAACGGCGCCTCGCGCATGAGGCGCTCGATCTCGTACTCCTTGGAGTAGCCGTAGCCGCCGTGGATGCGGAAGGAGTCCTGGGTCACCTCGACGCAGTATTCGCTGGCGAGCAGCTTCGCCATCCCCGCCTCGACGTCGTTGCGCTCGCCGGAGTCCTTGAGCCGCGCGGCTCTGACCATCATCGTGTGGGCGGCTTCGATCTTGGTGGCCATCTCGGCCAGCTTGAAGGCGATCGCCTGGTGTTCCGCGATCGGCTTGCCGAAGGTTTCCCTCGTCTGTGCGTACGCGATGGCCAGCTCGAACGCCCGGATGGCCACGCCGCAGCCGCGCGCGGCGACGTTGACCCGGCCCACCTCGACGCCGTCCATCATCTGATAGAAGCCGCGACCCGGCTCGCCCCCGAGGATGGCATCCGCGCCGATCCGGAACCCGTCGAACACGGCGTCGGTGGAGTCGATGCCCTTGTAGCCCATCTTCTCGATCCGACCGGGGATCGAGAACCCCGGCTGCACCTCGCCGAGGCCGGGTTCCTTCTCGACCAGAAACGTCGTCAGGTTCTTGTACGGCGAATCAGCGCCCTCGTCGGTCTTCATCAGGAAGGCGACCAAGGAAGAATTCTCCCCGTTGGTCAGCCACATCTTCGCACCGGATAGCACGTAGTCGTCGCCGTCCTTGACCGCCTTGGATCGAATCGCGGCCACGTCCGAACCCAGTCCCGGTTCGCTCATCGAGAAGGCGCCGCGCAACTCGCCGGTGGCCATCCGCGGCAGGTAGTTCTGCTTCTGCTCCGCGGTTCCGTGCTGGCCGATCATGTAGCTCAGGATGAAGTGCGTGTTGATCACGCCCGAGACGCTCATCCAGCCGCGGGCGATCTCCTCGGCGACCAGCGCGTACGTGAGCAGTGACTCACCGAGGCCGCCGTACTCCTCAGGGATGGTGAGTCCGAACAGCCCCATCTCCTGCATTCCGGCGACGATCTTGGCGGGATAGATGTCCCCGTGCTCGAGCTCCTGAGCCTGCGGAACGATCTCCTTTTCCGTGAAGGTGTGCACGGCAGCCAGGATTTCCTGCTGGAACTCGGTGAGATCTGACGTCTGGGCAAGTCGGGCCATGCGGCGCGGGTCTCCTTAGCGGTCCGGCGGGCTCCGGGAAGTATCCCCTGAGCGCGAGGCCGACGTGGGGTGATCCGGCCCACGGCCCTCTATCGCCTCGCCTACCGTGAAGCAATGCAGTCATCCGGCCGACGGCGCGAGCGGCGCCGGGCGACACTGCCCACGAGGGCACCACTGCGAACCGGACCGGCACTGGCGATGACGGTGGCGCTTGTCCTGTCCATCGGAGCCTGCACCAACTCCGATCCTGGATCTGGACCGGCCGGCTCAACCACGGTCACCCGGCCGAGCGCGCCGGGGGCCGGCGGATCGGGGAGCCCGCCGACGGGCGAGACGCCGGCCGTGCCGACGACCCCCGAGGAGGCGGTACACGTCATCGCGCTCACCGCGGCTGATCTGCCGACGGACTGGACCGTCGAGGAGAGTCCGACCGACTCCGACATCGACAACGATCCGACGTTTCTCGGTCTGTGCGACTTCGAGTTCCTCTCCGAGGGCCGCAGAACGTTCAAGGTTCCGGTCACCGGGATCGATCCGCAGGGCGCCGCGGTGCTGACCACCGAGGCGGTCTCGTATGACCAGCCCGATGGCGCCCAGCTGGCTCTCATCGAGCTGCGGGCGGCTTACGAGAACTGTCCCCCGGACCAGACGTTCACCGACATCCCGGTCTCTGATCAAACCGGCTTGGCTGAGGACCGCGTGGTCGTCGAATACAGCCTCGAGGAGGGGACGGTGCAGACGGTCATCGTGCAACGCCGCGGCTCAGTCCTGTCGGTGCTGCTCGGTGAGGCGAGACTGATCGCCTTCGACGCCGCCCGCAAGATCTACCAGCGGATGGCGGCGCTGAGTCCCGAGGCCGCCGGCGAGGCTTAGGGTGCCGATCCCCGTGCGTAACGTGGCCCGGACGACTGTCGCCGACAGACCGCAGGAGACCGCAGCGTGACTTCGCCCGAATCCTCCAACACCCACCCGAGCGGCCAGGTCAGGATCGGATTGCAGATCCAGCCGCAGCACGCAGACTGGGCGCAGATCCGCGACACCGGGGCGCGCTGGTGACCTGCAATTCCTACCGCAACCCCGAACTCCTCGCCGACATGGCGCGGACCGTCGATCACATCAGTGCCGGTCGGCTCATCCTCGGCATCGGTTCGGGGTGGTTCGAGAAGGACTACCAGGAATACCGCTACGAATTCGGTACGGCCGGTGGACGACTGACCGCGCTCGCGCAGGCCCTACCTCGGATCGAGGCGCGACTCGCCAAGCTGAACCCGGCGCCGACCCGGGACATCCCAGTGCTCATCGGCGGGGGCGGCGAGAAGCGGACGTTGCGCCTGGTCGCTCGCCATGCCGACATCTGGCACGGCTTCGGCGACGTCGAGAAGATCCAGCGCAAACACCGAATCCTCGACGAGTGGTGTGCCGCGGAGGGCCGTGACCCCGCCGAGATCACCCGCTCAGTATCGGTGAACGGCGGCCCGGGCGAGGTCGCCGAGCCCTATCTGGACGCCGGCACCCGGCTCTTCGTGCTCAGCCAGTCGGGACCGGACTACGACGTCTCCCTGCTCACCGACTGGTTGACCTGGCGCGACGGCGTCAACGCCAGCTAACCCGGATTCATCATCACCGAGCTCTACGTCCTGGCCTTCGTCCTGTTCTTCGCCTTCGCCTCGTCGGCCATCGGCGGCCTATCCCTGATCCGGCGGGGTGAACGACGAGGTGCGCTCCATCCCAGCTGCGCGGCCCTTTCCGGCGATGACCAGAGCCATCTTCGCGCTCGCCTCGTCGATCATTTCGTCCCCGAGCATGGCCGAGCCCTTCTTCCCGCCGGCCTCTGACGTGGCGTGCTCGTAGGCGTCCAGGATCAACTCGGCGTGGTCGTAGTCCTGCTGCGACGGGGCGTAGATCCGGTTGGCCGGCTCGATCTGGCCAGGGTGCAGGACCCATTTGCCGTCGAAGCCGAGCATCGCCGAGCGCTTGGCCACCTCTTCGAAGGCGGGTACGTCGCGAACCTGCAGAAACGGGCCATCGATCGCGTGCACCCCGCGAGCGCGGGCGGCCATCAGAATCTGCATGAGGATGTAGTGGAACGGATCTCCGGGATAGTCCGGATGCAGCCCCCCGACCACGAGTGATTTCATGTTGATGCTGGCCATGAAGTCCGCCGGGCCGAAGATGATCGACTCGATGCGCGGGCTGGCGAAGGCGATCTCGTTGACATTGATCAGGCCTTGAGCGGTCTCGATCTGCGCCTCGATCCCGATCTTGCCGACCTCGAGGCCGTTCGTCTTCTCGATCTGGGTGAGCAGGATGTCCAATGCCTGGATCTGTGCGGCGTCGGCGACCTTGGGCAGCATGATGCAGTCCAGGTTGGCGCCTGCCCCTTCGACGACCTCGATCACATCGCGGTAGGTCCAGTGCGTCGTCCAGTCGTTGACCCGCACCGCGCGAATCCGGTCCCCCCAGCCTCCCTCGTTCAATGCGGCGACGATGTTCTTGCGCGCCTCCGGCTTGGCGAGGGGTGCGCAGGCGTCCTCGAGGTCGAGGAAGACCTGGTCTGAGTCCAGGCTCTTGGCCTTCTCCAGGAACCGCGGGCTGCTCCCCGGTACTGCCAGACACGAACGGCGCGGGCGCAGGTCTGCCACGGAACTCCTCCTCGATGCGACTGCACTGGCTGGTTCGACTTTATGGGAGGAACTGCTCCGGTACGGGCTCCGCGACGCGGTGATCTCCGGCACGCACCACCAGGGCGACCCCGAGGACGACCAGGGCGAGTCCGGGCAATGCCAGGACCGGCGGAGCCTGGCCCAGCAGGATCAAGGCGAAGAGCGCGGCCCCCGGCACCTCGAGGAGCAACACCAGACCGACGATGGTGGGGCCGACATCGGTGACGACGAGGTTGAACACCGTGTGGCCCACCAGTTGGGCGGCGACGGTGATGGCCAGAATGAGGAGCCAGTCGCGGGCCTCGAATCCGATCAGCGGCACCCCGACAGCGAGGGCAAGGCCGCCCAAGAGGACCGCGCAGACCCCGTAACAGAAGACCGCGTAGGTGGTGGTGCTGATCTCGGCCCGAACCCGGGCGCCGAGCAACACGTAACCCGCCGCGAAGATGCCGCCGGCCAATGCAAGGGCGTCACCAAGGACCGCTTCCCCGGACACTGTCACATCCACGCCCGCGATCACTGCAGTCCCGGCGATCGCCAGGCCGAGGCCGATCCAGCCGGCCCGAGGCATGCGTTGACCGGCGACGGCTGCTGCCAATGCGGTCCAGATCGGCGTCGTGCAGACCAGAGCCGTCGCGGCTGAGACCGAGGTCAACGTGACGCTCGGGATCCACGTGCCGAAGTGCGCGGCGAGGAACGCGCCGGCGAGCACGCACCGCCCGAGAGTGGCCGCTCGCAGCGAACGGAACTCGGCTCCCCGCCGAAAGACGCCACCGGGCAACAACACTCCGGCGGCCAGCGCCGTCCGCCAGAATCCGAGGGCAAGCGCTGGCGCGACCAGAAGCGCGGTGAGCGGCGCGGAGAGGGAGACACCCAGCACCCCGACCAGCAGCAGCGCCCAGGACTTCGCGCTCGGGCGGCGCAACGCCCAGCTGGACCCCGCTGCGTTACCCGGGCCGACCTCAACCATCCGAGCGAGTCTGTCACCGCAGTTGGCCCAGTTCGCTGACGCGCGCACGAATCAAGATCGTGAGCGTCGGAGGTGCAAGTGGAACTGCACCCATGGCTCATGATCTTGAGTCCTTGCTCAGTTCAAGATCAAAGCAGGGATATCGGCGTCATGGGCTGCGGGTTGACCCCGAAAAGCCCGAACTGGTCGAGAACGTGGCAGCGATGAGCGCTCGTACGCTCTGACCCATGGCTGGGGACAGCGCAGGCGTTCTCGATGCGGCGATGCGGGCAGCCGGCGTGGTCTGGCTGAGCCCAGAACCGAGCGCACCCGGCGCGGAGTCCGTTCCACCGACGACCGGGCCGGTCTGGCACGTCTGGGCCGACGGCGCCTGCTATCTCCTGACCGGCCCGGGCGAGCAACCACTGCCGGGCATCGTGGCTGGGCGGCAGTGCCAGGTGACCGTACGAAATTCGGCCGGTGGTCGCGCCCTCACCTGGCCCGCCTTCGTCGAGGAAGTCGATCCGGCCGACCCCACCTGGGCAGCGATCGCGCCCAAGCTTGCCGCCGCGCGTCTGAACGGCGGAGATCCGGTGGCGGTGGTTGCGACCTGGCCAGGACGCCTGACCATCCTGGGGCTGCGGCCGTCCGGACCGCCGATCACACCGGAGACTGGGATGCCGGACGACAGCCAAGCCGCCGCGCCACTACCTACCCCGGCCACGACCCCGTACCGCATGCAGTTGGGCCGGTGGCGCTTCCGGCGGCGCACCAGACGGCGCTGACGTACCGAAGCACTCGGCGTCCCAGATCACATCGCGGCTCCCCGGTAACCTCACGGTTCGTGACGACGACGACCAGGGTGTACGTCGCGCAGCTGGCTCGACTCAATGTCTTTGACCCCAACGGGGACCGGGTCGGTCGCGTGCGCGATGTCGTCGTCGCGCTCCGGCTCGGGTCCGTTCCGCCGCGGGTGCTGGGCCTGCTGGTGGAGATCGCCGGCCGCCGCCGCATCTTCGTCCCGATCGGTCGGGTCAACGGCATCGACAGCGGAGCCGTTCGGCTGGGCACCGGCATGCTGAACCTCAGACGGTTCGAACAGCGCGCCGGCGAGACCCTCGTGCTCGGCGAACTCATCGACCGCACAGTGGTCGTGACCGACACGCAGGCCCGCGGGATCGTCGTCGATGCCGCGATGGAGGCGACGCGCGGATCGGAGTGGCTGCTCACCCGGCTCGCCGTGCAGGAGACCGGTCGCCTCGGCCGCCGGCGAGGGCCCGTCCGCCAGCTCGACTGGGACGAGGTCACCGGCCTTGCCCTGATCGAGCACGGCCAGAGCACCGAGACGCTCCTGGCCAGCATGTACGGGCTCAATCGCGCCGACCTGGCCGCGGAATTGATGGACCTTCCGGACAAGCGCCGCCAAGAAGTCGCCGAGTCTCTGGACGACGATCGGTTGGCAGATGTTCTCGAAGAACTCCCCGAAATCGATCAGATCTACATACTCGGGCAGCTCACCGACGAACGCGCCGCCGACGTCCTCGAGGCCATGGACCCCGACGACGCTGCGGACCTGTTGGGCGAATTGCCGGCCTCCGAACAGCAGCGGCTGCTCGCCCTGATGCTGCCCAACGAAGCCGAGCCGGTGCGGCAGTTGCTGGCCTACTCCGAGGACACCGCTGGCGGAATCATGACCAGCGAACCGGTCATCCTCGCTCCGGACTCCACAGTGGCCGAAGCCCTCGCCAGGTTGCGAGACCCCGAACTCACGCCCGCGCTGGCCACCCAGGTCTACGTCTGCCGGCCGCCCTCGGCGACCCCCACTGGCCGCTTTCTCGGCCTCGCCCACGTCCAGAGATTGCTCAGAGAGCCGCCGTCGACTTTGGTCAGTGGCGTCGTCGACGACAACGTCGACCCGATTACCCCGCAGGCACCCCTGACCCAGGTGACCCGATATCTCGCGCGCTACAACCTCGTGGCCGCACCCGTGGTGGACGAGCAGAACCGGCTGGTGGGTGCGGTGTCGGTCGACGATGTCCTCGACCATTTGCTACCAGACGGCTGGCGGGAGCAGGACACTGATGGCTGAGAGCCGCGGCCGTCGCCTGGATCAACCGCGCAGCAAGGGTTTAGCGGCGCCGAAGATCGATGCCGATGCCTTCGGCCGGTTTTCCGAGAGCATTGCGCGCTTCCTCGGCACAGGCAGGTTCCTGTTCTTCCAGACCCTGCTCGTGATCATCTGGATCTCGCTCAACCTTGCTGCGGTCAAGCTCCGCTGGGATCCGTATCCCTTCATCCTCTTGAACCTCGCGTTTTCTACCCAAGCTGCCTACGCCGCTCCCCTCATCCTGCTGGCGCAGAACCGCCAGGCTGATCGGGATCGTGTGCAAGCCGAGGAGGATCGCAGCCGCGCGATCAGCGAACGAGCCGAAACCGAGTATCTGGCAAGAGAATTGGCCTCGCTCCGTACCAGCATCGGCGAATTGGCGACGCGCGACTTCATCCGCTCGGAGCTGGCGCGACTGGTCGGGGACGAGCAGGAGGGATTCGACGACGGGCGGCGACGCGGCGGCCGGGGGAACCCTCGCTCCAGCGCGTCCTAGCTCATTCCAGCGATGACCTGCTCCACCCAACGGGCCACCATGAACGCCTTGTCGTCATCCACGGCGACCACCTGCAGCCCGATCGGCAGGCCCGTGTCGTTGGGTATCGGGAGGCTGATCGCCGGATGCCCGGTCAGGCTGGCAAAGCGGGTGTTTCGGAGCAACAGGTCGCGCACCGAGATCTCGTTCTCCGTCAAGGTGGGAGCAACGATAGGTGCCGTTGGCATCAGTACGGCATCACACGCGGCGAGGCACTGCGCGACTTCCTCCCGCGCCGCGACTGCCGCCGCCCGGGCTCGCACGTACCGCCAGCCGGGGATCTTCGCCGCGGCGCGCAACTTGTCGCGCACGTCCGCCTGATAGTCGCTCGACCGGGAGCCGAACAACTCGGCGTGCACTGCCGCGGCCTCAGGTCCCTGCGTGTCGACTACCGCGGCCACCATCGCTGCCCAATCCGGCAGTTCGATGTCCACCATCGGGGCGCCGGCCATGAAAATGGCGGCAAGCACGGCATCAAAGGCGGCCTGCACCTCCGGGGAGCAATCGCGCGCCTCGGGGTTGGTGACGATGCCGACCATGGGGAATCCCCTGACGACATCGGGTTCGTAGGGCAGGTCCGAACCCGAAAGGACGCGAACCGCGTAGTCCGCGTCCACCGCGGTTCGGGTCAGCACGCCAACGTGGTCGAGGCTCTGGGACAGCGGGAAGACGCCGTCCAGGGGCAGCCGCCCCCGACTCGGTTTCGCGCCCACGACTCCGCACAGCGCGGCTGGCAGGCGCACCGAACCGGAGGTGTCCGTGCCCAACGACAGGCCGACGATGCCGGCCGCGACGGCGGCCGCCGAGCCGGCGCTGGACCCACCGGCGACCCGGGAGAGGTCAGCGGGGTTCCGGCAGGCACCGACCCGGTTCGACGTCCCCGTGCAGCCGTAGGCGAATTCATGGCTGTGGGACAGGCCGATCACGATCGCACCCTCGGCTCCGGCCCGCCGGACCACCTCCGCATCACGCTCCCCGACGCGGTCCTCGAAGACCGTTGATCCACATCGGAAGGGCAGGCCGGCGACCTCGATGATCTCTTTGACCAGGATGGGGATTCCGGCCAACGCCCCTCGGCGGTCCCGGGCGACCAAGCGGGCCGCGTCGATCGCGGCGTCGGCATCGACATGGACCACCGCGTTGAGCTCGCCGGACTTCTCAGCCTCGGCCAGGGCCTGCTCGACGAGCATGACCGGGTCCAGCTCACCGGCCCGAACCCGGGCGGCCACGGACTGCAGCGACTCCTCTAGCGGCACCGTCACTCAACCTCCCCGGGCCTATCGGAGCGCGTCCGCGCCGCGGTTCACGCTTGTGGGTCGTCGTCGAGGGTGGCTGTGAGTTGATGCGGGGCGATTGGCGTGTCACACAACCGGTCCAATAACGCGCGAAGGTCGTCCAGCTCCTGCGCGGTGAACTTGCTGATCATGTGCTCGGCGACCCCACGGAGGTGGGTCGGCGCCGCCGTGCGTAGCCGAGCCAACCCGGCTGGTTGCAGGACGGCATACATGCCGCGCCCGTCCTCGGTGGCCGCCTCCCGGCTGACGAGTCCCTCTCGCTGCATTCGATCAACCAACCGCGAGACCCCGGAACGGGACAGCAGCACTGCACTTGCCAACTCGGTCATCCGTAACCGACGTCCAGGGGCATCGACGAGTTGGACCAGGACGTCGTATGAGCCCAGCGGAAGATCGTGTTCTTCGAGCAGTTCGGCTTCGAGCCGCCGGGTCACCACGGCGTGCGCACGCAGGAACACCCGCCAGGAAGCGATCGCGGCCGGATCCGGGCGGGTCGCCACTGCCGCTGAGCGCGACTCGACGCCGTCAGTCATCGGTCCAACCCTAGCGCCGACTGCGGAGTATCTCCCAGACTGCTCCGCCTACGATGGAGGGACCATCCAGATGTTCCGAGGGGTCGATCAACCATGAGCGCTCAGCCCGATCTCAAGCAGATCGAGGCTGCCCTGGCCACGGTCGACGACCCGGAGATCGGCAAGCCGATGACCGAGCTGGGCATGATCAAAAGCATCCAGCGCGGCATCGGTGGTGACGACGGCGCGGTGTTGATCCAGGTGTGGTTGACGGTGGCCGGTTGCCCCATGAAACAGACGATCACTGACCGCGTGACGAGTGCGGTGACAGCCGTCCCCGACGTCAGCTCGGTCGTGGTCGAACTCGATGTCATGAGTGACGAACAGCGCCAGGAATTACGCAAGAAGGTACGCGGGAGCGACGCCGCGGAGCCGGAGATCCCATTCGCCAAGCCCGGCTCGCTGACCCGGGTGTATGCCGTCGCGTCCGGGAAGGGCGGCGTCGGCAAGTCCAGCGTCACGGTCAACCTCGCAGCAGCCATGGCCGAGCGGGGGTTGTCGGTGGGCGTCGTGGACGCGGATATCTACGGTCACTCGATCCCGCGGATGCTCGGCGTCGAGGGCCGCCCCACGCAGGTCGAAGAAATGATCATGCCACCGCAGTCGTACGGGATCCGGGTGATCTCGATCGGAATGTTCACCAAGGGGAACACCCCGGTTATCTGGCGGGGTCCGATGCTGCACCGAGCGTTACAGCAGTTCCTGGCCGACGTGCACTGGGGCGACCTCGACGTCCTCCTCATGGACCTGCCGCCCGGCACCGGGGATGTGGCCATCTCCGTGGCCCAGCTCGTCCCGAGCGCAGAGATCCTCGTCGTCACCACGCCGCAGCAGGCGGCCGCCGAGGTGGCCGAACGAGCCGGTGCCATCGCGACCCAGACCCACCAGCACATCGTCGGCGTCGTCGAGAACATGTCGTGGCTCGACCTACCCGACGGCAGCCGGATGGATCTCTTCGGTTCCGGCGGCGGTCAGCAGGTGGCCGACAAGCTCAGCCAGCTGCTCGGCGTACCGGTGCCGTTGCTGGGGCAGATCCCGCTCGACCCGGCGTTACGCGAGTCCGGCGACTCGGGGATTCCGCTGGTTCTCAGCCAGCCCGATTCGGCTGCTGCCAAGGCCCTGCGCACGGTTGCTGACGCCTTGAGCGTTCGCGCCCGCGGGCTGGTCGGGCGGACGTTGGGACTCACGCCGGTCCGGCGCTAAGTCGCCTCCGCGTCGAAGGGGGGCTCTACCCGGTACTTCGCAACGGTGGCTTCGGCGACCGCCACGGAAGCTCCGGGTGACGATGTCCCGCCGCTGTTCGAACGGCGCGAACCCGCCCCGCCCGAGGAACGGCGGTGGATGGTCGGAGACGGCTCGTCTTCCAGAAGGTGCTTGCGGATGAACGTCTTCGGATTCAGCGAGCGCAGGTCGACCTCGCGGAGGTGATCGAACTCGGGGCCGAGCTGTTCGTGGATCTGGCCTCGAGCTCCGGTGACGGTCTGCCGTAAGCGCTTCAGAGCGCCGGCCGCATCACGGGCAAGGCCGGGCAGCCGATCGGGGCCGAAGATGAACAGGGCGCCGAGCAGCAGCACCATGATCTCGCTCAACCCGATCGAGTCGAACACCTCAGCCTGCCCTCCCCACATCCCGACCCGCACCAAGGCGGCTGTGGCTCCGCCCTTGGTCGCTCATCCCGACGCAGTCCGAGCCGGTTTGGGGCCCGGTCTGGCCGGTCGACCGAGCCCAAATGTATCCCCGCGGCCCAGATCCGGCGACGCTCGTCGTCGGTCAGTGTTCGGCTGCAGAGTTCGCGCGGATTGGTCAGGCGCGGACGAGCACGGCTTCCACGGTCTGGGAATCGTTGCCGCGGACGAATTCGATGGTGATCGTGTCGCCGGGCTCGTACGAATCCACGACGACGACCAACTCTTCCGAACTGCGGATCTCGCGGTCGCCGATCGCGATGATCACATCGGCTTCCTGGATCCCCGCGGTATCCGCCGGGCCGCCAGGTTCGACGTTGTTGACTTGGGCGCCGTCACGCTCCCCGTCGGTCACGGTCTGACTGTTGACGCCGAGCGAGGCATGCACGGCTGTGCCGGTGCTGATCAACTGCTCGCCGATCGAGCGGGCTGTGTCGATGGGGATCGCGAAACCCAGACCGATGCTGCCGCCCTGACCTCCCCCTCCGCTGAGGCTGGCGATCGCGGTGTTGATTCCGATCACAGCTCCGGAGCCGTCCACCAGCGCACCACCGGAGTTGCCGGGGTTGACCGCGGCATCGGTCTGGATCGCGCTGATGACTGCCTCGGTGTCAGTGCCCTCCCCCGCCAACCTGACCGGCCGATCGAGGGCACTGACAATGCCTGTGGTGACGGTCCCGGCCAGTCCCAGGGGAGACCCGATCGCGACCACTGGGTCACCGACGACGACGTCATCGGAGGATCCGAGGCTTGCGACCGCAAGGCCGGGCTTCTCGACCTTCAGGACTGCCAGGTCGCTGGCTGGATCGCGACCCACGATGCGCGCGTCGGAGGTCGAGGAGTCCGAGAAGACGACCCGCAGCGTCGAGTCGGGATTGTCGACGGCACCGGAGATGACGTGGTTGTTCGTCAGGATGTAGCCGTCCTCCTCGACGACCACGCCGGAGCCCGTCCCACCGAGGTCGCCGAAGGTGACTTCGATCGACACGACCGCAGGAAGCACGCGATTGGCGATATCCGAGATCGAGCCTGGTTCGCGGTTGACCGCACCCTCTATCGCGGTGAGCTGTGCGCCGGGCTTGAACAGCGGCGACTCGCCGGCCTGCTTGGTCAGCAGGAAGCCGGCCGCACCCGCAGCCGCCCCGAGCACGACAGCGAAGACGACGCCGAGGATCGCCAGTCGGATCGGGATGTCGCGGAGCTTGATCCGGGAACGACCCTTGGCGTCGGTCTTGATGACGGCGTCGGGGTCCTCGTCCTCGTCGTAGGCAGCACCGCCGCCCAGAGTCGAGGCGGACTGCGGGTCGCGCCACGGGTCCTTGGCCGCGTCGGCCTTCCACCAGGCAAGTGGCCTGCGGCGGCGCAGCGGTTCGGAGCTGCCCGGTGCCCGGCCCAGGCTCGGGTGTCCGGGACTGGGCCGGCCGAAGGCCCGGGCCAGGAGTTCCGGCGGCGGCAGCTTCGCGGGATCGCGTCGCTCCATCAGCCGAGGTCGGTCGGAGCTGAAGGATTCCTCGCGGCTGGCGTGGGCGGGGCGGCCGAAAACGGCGGCCTGCTCAGGATCGGGCGGGATCACCAGAGCTGACGCAGCCGGTCGCGGGTCGGTGTCTCCGGGTGGCTGCTCCACTCGCCCACCTTCGCTGACTCGCCGTGAAGTCCGCGTCAGGTGCGTGGCCGCCGCCGTGGCGGGTCGCTGTGGCGGGTCAGCTCAGGTCAGCGAAGCCGGAAGAGCCCGCGCCCGCTGCTGGTCGTGGAAGCCTGGGTCGGGGACTGCGGCTGGGTCGCCGGCGTCGCCGTCGCCTCTCGTCGTCGTCGTCGTCGAGGAACCGAACATCAAGGAGCCGCCCTGCAGGGCCAGCACTCCATCGTTCATTCCCGGTGCCATTTCAGCAGTAAACGGGATCTCGGCGAGCCGGGAAAGCAAGGTCGCCGGAAGCATGGGACCGGCAGAGGCGAACAGGGCGGTCTTGGCCTCGGCCTGTGCCCGTACCGCGGCAGCACATTCGGTGCAGCGCTCCAGGTGCAGGCGAGCCCGCGCGGCGGCGCCGCCGGAGAGTTCGTTGTCGACCAGGGCCGCCATCGCCTCGGTCGCCAGGTGCATCTCTGACCAGCTCATGCTGTCCTCACCCGGCCGGGCGCGAGATGCGCGAGAGCGGCTCGGAGCTGGACTCGCCCGCGGTGAATGCGGCTGCGGACCGTACCCAGTTTGATGTCGAGGGTTGCCGCGATCTCCTCGTAGGTCAGGCCTTCGATGTCACAAAGCACCACCGGTACGCGGAACTCAGGGGTCAGGGCGTCCAAGCGCGGCCTGCACCTGAGGGTCGAAATGCGTATCCGCGTAGACCTGCTCAGGGGTCGGCCCGGTGCTTGGCAGGCGCTCGGCGTCGTCCGGGAGTGCCTCGAACCGCACGCGCTGGCGGCGCCTGACCATGTCCAGGAAGAGGTTGGTGGTGATCCGGTGCAGCCAGCCCTCGAACGTGCCGGGCTGATAGTTGGCCAGAGAACGAAACACCCGTACGAAGGTCTCCTGGGTGAGATCCTCGGCGTCCTGCGCGTTGCCGGACAGCCGGTAGGCCAGGCGGTAGACCCGCGCGGAGTGTTGCCGGACGACCTCATCCCAGGTGGGCGGAACCCAGCCTGAGGTGGCGTTCAGACCCGCCTCAACCGGCGCCGTCGCATCGTGCAGTTCGGCTGCAGTCTCGACATGCTCGGACTCGCTCACCGCTACAGGGTCCCATGTCGGGGTCACATGAACCACAACGCACCGAGCCAGCGCCCTGTTCCCCTCTAGGCTTCCCTCGATGTCCGTCCCCGACTTCGCCGACATGGTCGCCGACGAGCCGGTTCCCATCGCCAGTGCTCGGGCGCACGCTGCTGAGGTGGGCTGTCCGGCCATCGCCCCGGCAGTCGGAACGACGCTGGCTGCCCTGGCCACCGCCGTACGGGCCCGCGCTGTGGTCGAGATCGGCACCGGAGCCGGGGTCTCGACGCTGTGGTTGCTGGCCGGCATTCGCCCAGATGGCGTGCTGACGTCGGTGGATTCCGACGGGGAGCATCAACGTGCGGCCCGCGCGGCCCTGACGGAGGCTGACATCCCAACTCCGCGGGCTCGGCTGATCAACGGTTCAGCCTCTGACGTTCTCCCCCGGCTGGCCGACGGCGGTTACGACGTGGTGTTCTGCGATGCCACGGCGCGTGAGTACCCGGGCTACCTGAGTCACCTGCAGCGGATCCTTCGACCCGGCGGAATCCTGGCCTGGCATGGCGTACTGCTGCGCGACCGGATCGCCGACCAGTCAGCCCGCGACCCTGACACTGTCGCCTGGCGCGACCTGATCGCCGCATTGCGGGCGGATCCGAGCATTCGTACGGCGGTACTGCCCGTCGGCGATGGGCTCTTGATCGCCGTCCGATCCTGAACTCACTCCGCGAGAGTCGGGCTCACTCAGCGAGAGCGGTGGCGCCCTTGCCGAGAACAACCACACCACCGGGTGACATGTGGAAACGCTCGGCATCGCGTACGGGATCAACCCCGATCTGAGCGCCGGGTGCGACCACGACGTTCTTGTCCAGAATCGCGTGGCGGACAACCGCACCCGCCCCGATCGTGACGTTGTCCATCAGCACGCTGTCGGTCACGTCGCTGCCCGGGGCGATCCGACAGCCGGGTGAGATGACCGAACCGCTCACCGACCCACCGGAAATGATGACGCCGGCCCCGACGATGGAGTCGCCGGCACGACCACCTTCGACGAACTTGGCCGGCGGAAGCTGCGGCGGATTGGTGAAGATCGGCCAGCGCCGGTTGTAGAGGTTGAAGATGGGGTGCACAGAGACCAGATCCATGTGCGCGTCGTAGTAGGTGTCCAATGTTCCGACGTCGCGCCAGTAGCCCCGGTCCCGCTCGGTCTCACCGGGAACGACGTTGTCCTTGAAGTCGTACACCCGAGCCGCCTTGGACTCGGTCAGCATCGGGATGATGTTGCCGCCCATGTCGTGCAACGAGTTCTCGTCTGCTGCATCGGCGCGCAGAGCTTCGAGCAGCGCTTCGGTGGTGAACACGTAGTTGCCCATGGACGCGAAGACCTCGTCCGGACTGTCCGGCAGACCCGGAGGATCGGCCGGCTTCTCCAGGAATCGCTCGATCCGTCCCTCGGCATCTGTATCGATCACGCCGAATTGCGATGCCTCCGAACGGGGGACGCGAATCCCCGCGACCGTCACGCCGGCGTCGGTGGCGATGTGTTGTTGCACCATCTGCCGCGGGTCCATCCGGTAGACGTGGTCTGCGCCGAACACGACGACGTGATCCGGCGCGTCGTCGTAGACCAGGTTGAGACTCTGGTAGATCGCGTCAGCACTGCCGGTGAACCAGCGCGGCCCAAGGCGTTGCTGCGCCGGTACTGGCGTTATGTAGTTGCCCAGAAGCGTCGACATCCGCCAGGTCGTCGTGATGTGCCGGTCCAACGAATGACTCTTGTACTGCGTGAGCACGCACAGCCGCAGGTATCCGCCATTGGTGAGGTTGGACAGGACGAAGTCCACCAGGCGGTAGTTGCCGCCGAAGGGCACTGCCGGTTTGGCCCGGTCCTCGGTCAGCGGCCACAGCCGCTTCCCCTCGCCGCCCGCGAGCACGATGCCCAGGACCCGCGAATCACCAGCCATGGCCCGAATCTAGCCCGAACCGGCCTCGAATCCAGCCCGAAATAGCCCCGCACGGGCATAGGGTCGGCAGCCGTGCGCGTTGGAATCCTGACCCGGGAGTTTCCGCCTGAGGTGTACGGCGGTGCCGGAGTCCATGTCGAGCACCTGGTGGCGGCCCTGCATACATCCACCGACCTGGAAGTGGACGTCCACTGCTTCGGGGCCTCCCGGCCGCATGCCAGCGCGCACGACGTACCGGCCGAACTCGCCGCAGCCAACCCGGCTCTGCAGGCCCTCGGGGTGGACCTGTCCATTGCCGACGCGGTAGCCGGTTGCGACGTGCTGCATTCGCACACCTGGTACGCCAACTTCGCCGGCCACGTGGGTTCGCTGCTGCACGGCGTACCGCATGTCGTCACCGCGCATTCGCTGGAGCCGCGACGACCATGGAAGGCCGAACAGCTCGGCGGCGGCTATCGGATCTCCTCCTATGTCGAGCGGACTGCCTTCCAGGCGGCGAGCGCGGTGATCGCGGTGAGCGCCGGCATGCGCGCCGACATCCTCGAGTGCTATCCCGAGCTCGATCCGGCCAAGGTGCAAGTCGTCTACAACGGCGTCGACGCCGAGGCATACGCGCCGATCGATGATCCGGCCGCACTCCTGGCCAGGGGGGTGGACCCCGACCGGCCGTACGTGATCTTCGTCGGTCGGATCACCCGGCAGAAAGGCGTCATCCATCTGGTCAACGCCGCCCGCGATCTGCCGCCGGAAGCGCAGGTGATCCTGTGCGCCGGCGCAGCGGACACACCCGAACTCGGGGCGGAGGTCGCGGCAGGCGTGGCCGCGCTGCAACGGGAGCGCACGGGCGTCGTCTGGATCCAGGAAATGCTGCCGCGCCCTGAAGTGGTCCGCCTCCTCAGCGGCGCCACCGTCTTCTGCTGCCCGTCGGTGTACGAGCCGCTGGGGATCGTCAACCTCGAAGCGGCCGCATGCGGGACGGCGGTCGTGGCCAGCGACGTGGGCGGGATCCCCGAGGTGGTCATCGACGGCGTGACGGGTCTGCTCGTCCATTACGACAGTACGGATCCGCGGGCCTTCGAGGCGGGCTTGGCAGACCGGCTGACCGACCTGCTGACCGACTCGCAGCGGGCCGCGGCGATGGGGAGCGCAGGACGTCAGCGCGCGGTGACGGAGTTCGGCTGGCCGGCGATCGCTGTCCGCACGAGGGAGGTATATCGCTCGGTTGTCGAGGCGACGTGAGAGTCTGGCGCGACAGCCTCAGTACCCGCACAGAGTCAGCAACCGCTCAGAAAGGGCGTCCAGCATGGGCACATTCGACAATCTGAAGGGCAAGGTCAGCGACTTCGTCGACGGCAACAGCGACAAGGTCGCCGACGGGTTGGACAAGGCCGGCGACTTCATCGACGACAAGACCGGTGGCAAGCACACGGACAAGATCGAAACCGGTAAGGACAAGGTCCTTGACGCGTTGGACGGGCTGGACGGCAAGAAGGACGACTTCCCGGACACACCGCCGCCGGCGCGCTGACTGGCAGCGCGGACCCACACCGCACAAGCGAAAGCCCCGGTAGGCGCGATGCGCCTACCGGGGCTTGTTCGCTTGGGCCGTTCCGGTCCGTCACTCGATGGCAGCGGCCGGACCGGTGACGTCAGCCAGTGGCGCCCTTGAGGGCCTCCGACAGCGCGGTGGCCTCGTCAGGCGACATTTCAACGACCAACCTGCCGCCGCCTTCGAGCGGAACGCGCATGACGATGCCGCGCCCCTCTTTGGTGACCTCGAGCGGGCCTTCGCCGGTCCGCGGCTTCATCGCCGCCATGCGTGCCTCCTTTGCCCCGCCGATCCCGCGACAGGATCCGACGCGGGCAGCTACTGGCTTGACTGTTGCCCATTATCTTCCCGTATCGACTCCGGTAGCCACTGCGCGGGGCTCCGCTAGCGTGAGGACCGGGCAGCCGCGCGAGTCCACGATGGACGTAGCGGCACCCGGGAGCTGTACCGCCGTCGGTGAGCGACTTCCATTGGCAAGGAGGCAACTGTGAGCGACTCGGTGCGGGTAGACCGGGATGGAGCGGTCGCAACGATCACGCTGGACCGCCCGCAGGCGATGAATGCACTCGACCAACCCACGAAGGTTGCCTTGCGCGACCAACTGCAGGAGCTCGGCGCAGATCCGTCCGTACGCGCCGTGGTCCTGACCGGAGCTGGAGACCGGGCCTTCTGTACGGGCCAGGATCTGAAGGAGCACATCGGCCTGCTGCAGGCAGGTGATCCCGCGCCGCTGACGACGGTCGGCGAGCACTACAACCCGATCGCGCTGGCTATCGCCACGATGCCGAAGCCGGTCATCGCAGCCGTCAATGGGATGGCCGCCGGGGCCGGCGCATCGTTGGCCTTCGCGGCCGACTTCCGGATCGCAGCCGAACGAGCGGCGTTCCTGCTCGCCTTTGCCCGGATCGGCCTCTCGATGGACACCGGGTCCTCCTGGACACTGCCCAGGTTGATCGGTCACGCGAAGGCCACCGAGTTGGCCATGCTGGCTGAGCCGATCTCCGCCTCGGCCGCCCTAGCCATCGGCCTGGTCACCGAGGTTGTGCCGGATGACGAATTGACCGCGCGGGCCGCTGCCTTCGCACACCGGATGGCCGAGGGGCCGACGGTCGCCTACGGCGCGATCAAGCAAGCCCTGAACTACTCCGCCGGCGTGGACCTACCAACTGCCCTCAACCGCGAGGGCGACCTGATGGCCAGTACGGGCGCCTCGCAGGACCACCAGGACGCGGTCGCGGCGTTCGTGGCCAAGGAGAAGGCCACCTTCCACGGCCGCTGACCGCTGTGCCCGCATGACTCAGGGTGGCCCTCAGTCGAATCATTCGACTCAGGGTGGCCCTCAGTCGGTGCAACGACTCAGGGTTGCCCTCAGCCCGTGCAATGACTCAGGGTGGCCCTCAGTCGAATCTTTCGACTCAGGGTGGCCCTCAGTCGAATCCAACGGGGGTCACCCAGCGCTGATCTGGACGGCTCCGACCCGGCGCGGATCCGCGGCCGCGTGCAGACCGCTGTCCGGATCCCACCAGGCAGCACCGACCCCGCCGAAATACATCGAATGGGCCGGGAACTCCCGGATCGAGAGGGGCAGGTCCCCGACCGCGAGATCCGCTTCGACATCCACCTGAGTCCCGTCCGGCCCCACCCGCACGTGCGCTCGCGGGTCGGAGATGGCCTGCTCGAGGGAGCGGCCGCCGTGCATGTGCCCGGCCAGAACCTGAGCCAGCGCAGTGCTGATCCGGTCCGCTCCCGGCGAGCCGATCGCCAGGACGGCGCCGTCGGCACGGGTTGCGACGGTGGGCGCCATGTTGGACAGCAGCCGCGTTCCGGGCGCGAGGGTATGTAATCCGCCACGATTGAGCTCGGGCTCACCCAGGCAGTTGTTCTGCCAGATCCCCGTTCCAGGGGTCATGACGCCGGACCCGTACCCGGCCGAGACGGTGATCGCGCAGGCAACTGCGTCGTCGCCGGCAACCGAGACATGTGCCGTGCTCGGCGAGCTCATCGCTGCCAGATCCCGGCGGTCGACCATCGCCAACAGTGCTTGGGCGGCGGCAACGCGGTCCGCCGAGCCCTCGAAGTGGTTGACCCGGTAGCTCAGGACCGCCGCCTGGACCGCGATCAGATGGGCGACGTCCGCAGAGGTCCAGGCGCCCATTGGGCGGCCCGCCAACAGGGCGAGCATCGCGGTCAGTGTCACGCCCCCGACCGCCGGCGCTGGATTCGTGGCCAGCGTCCAACTGCCATGTTCGGAGCTCAACGCCAAGCGTGGGACCGCCTCGTACTCAGCCAAGTCCCGCGCACTCAGCAGACCGCCATGTACGTCCATGTCGGCCACGATGAGCTCGGCGAGTCGACCCCGGTAGAAACTCTCGACGCCCTCATTGGCCAGCAGCTTCAGGGATTCCACCAGGGCCGGAATCTGAATGGGCTCCTCCGGTCCGAGCAGCTCACCGTCGGCGCTGTGCAGGACCGCGTGGCTGTCAGGCTGCCAACCGAATGCGGTCTCGTGGACGAACTCCAAATAGTGCCGGGCCGACCTACCGAGGGGAAAGCCGGCTTCGACGGCCCGCACGGCCGGCTCCACCAACGCCGACCAGGGCGATCGGCCGAACTGCTCATGGACGAGGGCGAGTCCGGCCAGCGCGCCCGGCGTTGCCACCGACCCGTGTCCCACGGTCATCGTGACGCCACCGCCGTACCCGCTGTAGATCTCCCGAACGCCGGCACCGAACCAGGACTTCGGACGATCTCGGCCGGGCATCTCGACCCCGCCGTCGATGGTGACGGGATCCGTTCCCGGCGCGGTGACCGTGATGTAACCGCCGGCTCCCAGGGAGACCATGCCGGGCTCGGTGACCAGGGTCGTGAGGGCTGCCGCTATGGCGGCATCGACTGAGTTCCCACCGGCGGCGGCCACGTCCACACCGGACTGCGCCGCCATCCGGTTGGCTGCGGCTACTGCAACGCGAACAACCACGCGGGGAAGCTACTCCCGTCCGGCGCGCCAGCATTCGGCCACGTGATCGTCGACCATCCCGGTGGCTTGCATGAGCGCGTAGGCAGTCGTCGGCCCGACAAAGGAGAAGCCACGACGTTTCAGCTCCTTCGCCATGGCAACAGACTCCGGACTGGTGGCCGGGACATCGGCAAGTGTGGCCGGCCGGTGCGAGCTTGCCGGCGGGGCGAAACTCCATAGCAGCTCGGACAGTCCCTCCGACAGATCCAGCGCGGCACGGGCATTGCCGATCGTGGCGTTGATCTTGGCGCGGTTGCGCACGATGCCCGAATCGGCCATCAGCCGCGCCACGTCGTCGTCGTCGAATGCGGCGACTTCGGCGATCACGAAGTTCGCAAATGCCTTCCGGAAGGCCTCTCTCTTGCGCAGGATCGTCAACCAGGACAAGCCGGACTGAAAGGCCTCCAGCGACACCCGCTCGAACAGAGCAGCATCGCCGTGCAGCGGGATGCCCCACTCCGTGTCGTGATAGTCGCAGTAGTCCGGCGTCGATTCCGCCCAAGCGCACCGGATGCGAACTGCGGTCACCGGCCGGGCGCCGTCGGATAGGACTGCGCAAACCTCGCAAACCGGTTCACCGAAAGCTGCAGGCCCCACTTGGTCAGCACCTTCACCACCGGCCAGGAAAGCCGGCCGAGTGCACCGAAGGGCAACTCGAGGTCTTCGGTCCAGCTGAAGGTCGACCCTTCGGAACGTTCGCTGACCTCGAAGATCCCGCGGCCGCGGATCAGTTTGCCGGTGTGTTGCATCGTGCACAGTCGCGGTGGGTCCCACTCCGTGACCCGCATGGTGTCCCGAATCCCGAACGGACCCACGCCGGTCCGGGCCTCGATCTCGGTGCCCAGCCCGATGCCGTCGGTCGAACTCTGGCGAACGGTCGTCGCGAGAATCCACTCACCCTGGCGCTCCCAATCGATGATGGCTGCCCACGTTTGTTCGGGTGGAGCATCGACATCGACCCGAACCGTCACGCTAGGCATCCGGTGGCCCGTCGTCCTCGGATGTCGGCACCTGCACGGGGATCGGCACCGGGATTGGAACGGGCACTGCCTTGGGCAGAGGTGGTTGCGGCAGGGCTGACATGGTGGCGGCGGGTACGTCGTCGGCTACGGGCGGGTTACCCGCCGGCTGGCGGGTGAGTTGGTTGGTGAGTTCGGCGATCTGCCGATCCTTCTCGGTCAGCGCCTCGGCGAGCCGGTCCAGAACCCAGTCGACTTCCAGCATGCGATATCCCCGCAGGACCACGGAGAGCCGTAATGCCTCGATGTCTCCTGCATCCGGTGGGCGGTCACCCGGCAGGACCACTGGCGTGCTGTCCCGCGGGGCGGGTGCCAACTCCTCCCCGCGGCCGAACACGAAGGCACCTACGGCGAACAGAATCCCCGAGACGAGCAAGAGCCCGAGTACGAATCCCAGCACGGCAAACACAGCGTCGATGGTGTCACGCGATACCCGGCCGCGAATCGGCCCGGCTCGCATCCGATGCCGAAATCACCGCCACCGCCTCGTCGACGTCATCGGTGATCGTGATCAGCTCGAGATCGTGCGGGGCGATCTTTCCGGCTGGGAGCATGACGTCGCGGACCCAGGCCAAGAGCCCCGACCAGTACGCCGAGCCGAACAGGATGACCGGGAAGCGAGTGACCTTGCGGGTCTGGACCAGGGTCAGCGCCTCGAAGAGCTCGTCGAGAGTCCCGAAGCCGCCGGGCAGGATCACGAATGCCTGCGCATATTTCACGAACATGGTCTTCCGGGCGAAGAAGTAGCGGAAGTTCAGGCCGATGTCGACCCAGGCATTGAGCTCCTGCTCGAAGGGCAGTTCGATGCCCAGCCCCACCGACAGGCCGCCGCTCTCCTGCGCGCCGCGGTTGACCGCTTCCATCACACCCGGACCGCCACCGGTGATCGCGGCGAATCCGGCCCGCGCCAACGCGGCTCCGAGGGCATACCCCGCGTCGTAGTCCGGGTGGCCGGGCGGCGTACGGGCGCTGCCGAAAACGCTGACCGCACGCGGAAGTTCGGCCAGCAGGCCGAAACCCTCGACGAACTCCGATTGGATCCGCAGCACACGCCACGGGTCGGTGTGCACCCAGTCCGAGGGACCGCGGGCGTCCAGGAGTCGCTCGTCAGTCGTGCCCGGCTTGACCTGCCCGCGCCGCAGCACGACTGGCCCGCGGTGCCGTTCCGGGACGACTCCGCCGCCGGGTACCACCGGTGGATGCGCGGGTGGCTGAGGCTGACTCATGATGACTTTCCGCTGAGGTAGGCCGTCAGGACGTCCGCCGATTCACCGATCGTGCTCATTCGGACGTGCTCTTCTCTCTTGTGGGCGAGGTTGGGATCTCCGGGGCCGAAGTTCACTGCCGGAATCCCGAACGCTGCGAACCGGGCGACGTCAGTCCAACCCAGCTTGGCCTGCACCGGGACGCCCAGCGCAGCGACGAACGCTGCAGCAGCAGGATCGGACAGTCCCGGCAAGGCGCCCGGGGCGGAGTCGGTCACTTCGATCTCGCACCCATCGAAGACCTCCCGTACATGCTCCTCGGCTTGCTGGGCGCTTCGATCCGGCGCGAAGCGGAAATTGACCTCAACCTCGCACGCGTCGGGGATGACGTTTCCGGCCACGCCGCCGATGATCCGTACTGCGTTGAGACCCTCGCGGTACGTGCACCCGTCGATCTCCACTGTCCTGGCGATGTAGGCGCGCAATGTGGCCAGCACCGGCGCTGCCGCGTGAATCGCGTTGCTGCCCAACCACGACCGCGCGCTGTGTGCTCGATGACCGCTCAGGCGGATGACTGCGCGCATGGTGCCCTGGCAGCCCGCCTCGACCACGCCGCCGGTGGGTTCGAGGAGGACGGCGATGTCGCCGTACAGCAACGCGCGGTCGTTGCGCGCCAGCCGAGCGAGGCCGTTGCGCGACGATTCGACCTCCTCGTTGTCGTAGAAGATCCACGTGACGTCGTGGACAGGTTCGGCGATGGCCTCGGCGAGGCGGAGCATCACCGCCACACCGGACTTCATGTCGGACGTGCCGCATCCGTAGAGCAGTTCACCATCGTCGTGACTCGGCACGTTGTCGGCGATCGGGACGGTGTCCAGATGTCCGGCCAGCACGATCCGTTGGTCGCGACCCAACGTCGTACGGGCTACGACCGCGTCTCCGTCGCGCCGAACGTCGAGTCGCCCGAGCGCGCGCAGGGCATTCTCGACCGCGTCGGCGAGTTCCTGTTCGGTCCCAGACACCGAGGGAATGTCCACCAGGGCACGGGTCAGTGCGACGGGGTCGAGGGAGAGGTCCAGGGTCGCCACGACGGCGAGCCTAACGATCCCACTACCGTTGCCGGGGTGACGAGTGATCCAGACACCGCACCTGATCGGGGCACCGCACCTGATCCACGCACCGCGGCAGACATCCGGCCAGGGCCCGGAGCGAGCGCGGCCGGCTTGGCGACGGTGCATGTGAGCGGCGCCGTGCTGGATGCCTGGTATCCGTACCCGAGCCGGTCGATCCCCGACGGCGTTGCGACCGGAACCGCCGGACTGTCCGAGAGCGAACTCATCAGCCACGTCTCGGTCGCGTTCGCCTCGCTCGTCGGTGCCGATCCGCACCGTGAGGTCGAGGTACGCGGCATCCATACCGTCATCGAGGACCTTGGCCGGCCGCCGATCGACACCTACGACGTCTGGTTGCGGCTGCATCTGCTCAGCCATCGGCTCATCGAGCCGAACGATGCAAACCTCGATGGCATCTTCGGACTGCTCACCAACGTGGCCTGGACGAGTGCCGGCCCGTGCCTGCCTGAGGATTTCGAACGGACCCGCGTTCGGCTACGCCACGCGTTCGGGTCGGTTTCGGTGTACGGCGTCGACAAGTTCCCCAGGATGGTCGACTACGTCGTGCCTTCCGGCGTCCGAATTGCCGATGCCGACCGGGTTCGGTTGGGCGCGCACCTTGCGTCTGGGACCACGGTCATGCACGAAGGATTCGTGAACTACAACGCGGGCACGCTCGGCGCCTCGATGGTCGAGGGTCGGATCAGCGCCGGGATCGTGGTCGGTGACGGCTCCGACATCGGCGGCGGCGCGTCGATCATGGGCACCCTGTCCGGCGGTGGCAAAGAGCAGATCCGGATCGGCGAGGGCTGCCTGCTCGGCGCCAACTCCGGCATCGGTATCTCGCTCGGGGACGGCTGCGTGGTGGAGGCCGGCCTCTACGTCACAGCGGGTACGAAGGTGCGCCTCCCCGACGACACAGTGGTTGCCGCCCGTGAGCTCTCCGGTCGTTCCGGTCTACTCTTTCGCCGCAACAGTGTCAGTGGTGCGGTCGAAGCGTTGCCGCGGACGGGCACCTGGGGCGAGCTCAACGCCGCGCTGCACGCCAACTGAGCCGGGCTGCGACCGAGCGACATCAACCCCGTGGGCTTGCCGCCGCGCCGTCAAGGTATAAAGCTTGACTCGTAGCCAACAAGGCGTGAGACTTGTCTCTTCGGATTCTCGAATGTCGTCAGGGGGAAGCATGATCGCCGTCATGACGATCGATCAGCGGGGCAGCCGTCGGGACGTGGATCGAGTGGACGAACTCCTCGGCGAACTCAGCCGAGGCGTCGATACCGGCGTGGTTCTGCCCTTCGAACGCACGATCGGCGACGAGGTCCAAGGGGTTCTCGACGACCCTGCGCTGGTGATCGAGTTGACCCTGCGCTGCTCACGGACCCGGCATTGGAGCGTCGGCATCGGCCTGGGAACGATACGTACCCCGTTGCCAGACAGCACCCGCATGGCGAGCGGCGCGGCATTCGAACACGCCCGCGACGCTGTCAACCGGGCCAAGTCCGCCATCGAGGCCATCGCGGTGGAGGGTCCCGAGCCACTGTCAAGCGCCTACGCCGAGGCTGTCATGAGCACCCTGGCTGCTGTGGTGCGGCGGCGCTCCGCCGCCGGGTGGGAGGCAGTCGACCTCATCGCCGAAGGCCACACCCAGAGCGAGGTGGCCCTCCGGTTGGGTGTCAGCAAACAAGCCGTCAGCCAGCGACTGCACGCGGCGTGGTGGTGGCATGAACAGGCGTTGCGCCCGGTGGGCGCGCACCTGCTCACCGAGGCGGCGTGATGCACACGATCGTGCTCGCGGTGCTGCTCGGCCTCGTCCTTGCCGGGTCACTGCCGGGCTGGTGGAGTCGTCACCCGGCCTGGCCCGGCGGCGCTGTGGCGCTCCTCTGCGCCGCGCTGGTGGTCGCCGCCCGAGTCGAGACAGTCGGCCGACCAGCCTTGATCGTGTGCACGGCTCTGGCGGTGCTGAGCTCGACGGTCGGCGGCGGCCCGCTGACCGTGGCAATCCTGCGGATGGCCTCGGCCGCCACCGCACCACGCGTACGGGAACCTGGGCGACCCGACCCGACTCCGCCCGAGGATCTGCTGCGCGGTGGAGCCTGGATCGGCGCCCTCGAACGCATTGCGGTGACCGCGGCGCTGATCGCCGGCTGGCCGGAAGGCATCGCCGTGGTGCTGGCGGTGAAGGGGCTGGCGCGCTACCCGGAACTGCGCGCTCCAGGGCCCGGTGCCGGAGCCTCCGAACGCTTCATCATCGGGACCTTCACCAGCGTCCTGTGGGCGTGCGGCTGCGCGGTCACTGTCCTGCTGTTGCGTTGAGCCGCTGTGCCGCTGCGGCCACCCGCTCATCAGTGGCAGTCAGGGCGATCCGCACATGCTGGCCTCCGGTCGGGCCGTAGAACGATCCCGGCGCGGCCAGAATGCCCAGCTCGGCGAACCAGTTGACGGTGTCCAGCGCAGCAGCGTCGCGAGTGACCCAGAGATACAGGCCAGCCTGCGATTCGTCGATCCGGAACCCAGCAGCTACGACCGCAGCAGCCAGGATCTCGCGGCGAGCGCCGTACCGTGCCCGCTGGTCTGCCACATGCTCGTCGTCGCAGTAGGCCGCCGTCATCGCCGCTTGCACCGGGGTGGGTACGAGCAGACCGGCGTGCCGGCGCAGGTTCCAAACGGTCCGGATCAGCACCGGGTCGCCGACGATCAGGCCGGCGCGATAGCCGGCCATGTTGGATCGTTTGGACAGCGATTGCAGCGCCAGGACGCCGGCCAGCGAGTCGCCAACGACGCTGGGATGCAAGGCACTCACCGGCTCCAAGGACCAGCCCAGCTCCAGGTAGCACTCATCGACGACGATGGGAACCGACCGAGCCCGTCCCCATTCCACCCACGTGCGTAATTGCTCGACAGAAAGCACCGCCCCGTGCGGGTTCGCCGGAGAATTCAGCCACGCGAGGCTCACCCCGGCGGCATCCTCCGGCGGGCCGGCGGCGCGGCGGATCTGCGCGCCGGCCAGCAACGCCCCGACCTCGTACGTGGGATAGGCCAACTCCGGGATCAGGACCGTCGAGCCGCGTTCGACACCGAGCATGGTCGGTAGCCAGGCGATGGTCTCCTTCGAGCCCATGGTCGGCAGGATCGCATCCTCGGCCGCAGCCCGAACCCCGCACCGCCGTTGCAGCCAATGGGAAGCCGCAGAACGCAGAGCCGGCCCACCCTGCGCTGTGGGATAACCGGGAGCATCGGCCGCCTCGGCCATCGCCCGGCCGATGAAAGCGGGCGTGGGGTCGACCGGGGTGCCCATGGAGAGGTCGACCAGGCCGTCAGGATGCCGCCGCGCCCGGTCCCGAGCCGCGTCGAGGAGGTCCCACGGAAAGTCCGGGAGCGTGAGAGGCAGGTCAGTGCCCGATCAGCGGCACTGCTCGATCAACTGCAATGCGGATCAACTGCGGTGCTCGAACAACTGCAATGCGGATCAACTGCGGTGCTCGAACAACGTCAGTGCTCGCTCGCCTGCGGCGGCAACGCAGCCACGATCGGATGGTCCTTGTCGATGTCACCGGTCTTGGCCGCACCGCCCGGGGAGCCCAGGTCGTCGAAGAACTCGACGTTGACGTTGTAGTAGTCCTTCCACTTCTCCGGGACGTCGTCCTCGTAGTAGATCGCCTCGACCGGGCACACCGGCTCACAGGCCCCGCAATCGACGCACTCGTCGGGGTGGATGTAGAGCATCCGCTTGCCGGTGTAGATGCAGTCGACCGGACATTCGTCGATGCATGCCTTGTCGAGAACGTCGACGCATGGCTCGGCGATGATGTAGGTCACTGTGCTCCTCCTGCGGTGGTTACGGCGGGCTACTTAGTATTGCCCGTCTGGGGCGAGATCGGGTGAAGGGGGGCGAATTTGCCCAGTGAAGCAGCCCACGTCGCGATCGACGTGGATCAACTCGAAGAGATCGCAGCGCACGGCTGGCGGGGGCTGGAGGAGGCGCGGCTGGGCACCTGGCTGCTTCGAGCCGCCGCCGGTTTCACCGGACGGGCGAACTCCGCGTTGGTCCTCGGCACGCCCCCGGTGACGGAGACCGGCTGGCTGACCGATGTCGTCAGCTGGTACGTCCAGCGCGGCTTGCCCCCGAAGGTTCAGGTTCCGCTGCCATCTGGCGTTCAGATCGAGGAAGTTCTCGCCCAGGCCGGTTGGCGACCGCACGATCATGTCCGGGTCCTGACCGGCGACATTCAAGAGGTCCAAGCGCTGGCTGAATCTCATCGAAGCACTCCCGGCGATCTGGCAATTCGCCACGACACCGAGCCGGACGACGCATGGCTCGCCGCGTACAAGTACCGGGGCGCCGCACTGCCAGCGCACGCACGGGAAGTGCTGGAACGAGCCGGCGTGGACACCCAACTGAGCTTCTCATCCGTGCGAACCAGCGCAAGCCCCGATGCGGGCAAGGTGCTCGCAGTTGCTCGCGGAGCGCTTTCGCGCGGTTGGCTCGGCATTACCGCGGTCACCGTGGCCGAGTCGCACCGGCGGCGGGGGCTCGGGACGCACCTGATGGCGCAACTGGCTCGCTGGGGTGCTGACCGAGGCGGGCGGGCGATCTACTTGCAGGTGGCCTCGGACAACACCGGCGCGCTCGAACTCTACGAACGGCTCGGGTTTCACCATCACCACGACTACCGCTATCACGTCGGGCCGGCGCCGGAGGTCTGAGCCTCCTGAGCGGCCGCCGTACGCCGTTTTGTCCGACAGATCTGGCACTATTTTCCCACCGGAACCACGGGAATCGATAGGACAAGAGGGCTCGACGAATGACCCAGACCATGGTGCTGATCGGCACCCGCAAGGGCTTGTGGACAGCGACCAGCGATGACGACCGGCAGACCTGGACACTTCGCGGACCAGACCTCGGCATCAACGAGGTGGCCGCGTGCGCGATCGACACCCGAGGCGACACACCGCGACTGTTCGCCGGCGCCAGCAGTTCGCACTGGGGACCCGCGATGTCCTATTCCGATGACCTCGGCGCGACCTGGATCGAGCCGGATCCCGCGCCGATCAGCTTCCCCAAGGAAACCGACGCCGCGCTGGCCAGGGTCTGGCAGATCACGCCCGGCCCGGTCGACCAGCCCGATCTGATGTGGGCGGGCACGGAGCCCACGGCGCTGTGGCGCAGCGAGGACCGTGGCGTCTCATTCACGCTCAACCAGGGGCTCTGGGATCACCCGCACCGCAAAGACTGGGCGCCGGGCGGGGGCGGCCAAGCGCTGCACACGATCCTTCCGCACCCCGACGACGGCCGGCAGATGCACGTGGCGATGTCGACCGGCGGCGTCTACCGGACGGCCGACGACGGAGCCAGCTGGAACCCGGCCAACAGAGGCATTCAGGGCTCATTCCTGCCCGAGGACGAGTTCCCGGAGTACGGGCAGTGCGTCCATAAGGTCGCCCGGCATCCAGAGCGCCCGAACCAGCTGTTCGCGCAGAACCACGGCGGGGTGTACCGCTCCGACGACGAAGGGGACTCCTGGACCTCCATCGCGGAAGGTCTCCCTGCCGATTTCGGTTTCAACATGGTCGTTCACCCGCACAAGCCGGGCACGGTGTTCGTTCTCCCGCTGGTGGCCGACGTGAACCGATTCGCACCCGAAGGCCGCTGTCGCGTCTACCGCAGCCGCGACGCAGGAGCCTCGTGGGAAGAACTGTCCAAGGGTCTGCCCGACGATTTCTACGCAACCATCATGCGGGATGCAATGTGCGTCGATGACGCGCCGACAACCGGCATCTACTTCGGCACGCGCAGCGGTTCGGTCTTCGCCAGCGCGGACGAGGGCGAGACCTGGTCGGAGATCGCCGCGCACCTGCCCGACGTCCTCAGCGTCCGGGCCGCAGTGGTTGGTTGACGCCGGTGTCGGTCCTGGTGCGCATCCCTGGGGCGTTGCGTCAATTCACTGACAATGCCCGCACACTCGAGGTGGACGTTCCGTCCGGTAGCGACCTGGCACAAGTCCTTGCCCGGATGGAGGAAGCGAACCCGTCACTCGTGCGCCGAATCTGTGACGAACGAGGTGCGCTGCGCCAGCATGTCAACGTCTTCATCGGCGCCGCAAATGTCCGCGACGCCGAGGGTCTCGCGACCACCGTCCCGGATGGCGCCGAGGTCTATGTGATTCCCGCAGTCTCGGGTGGCTGACTGACTTCAGTTCGCGGCGCCGGGTCAGTTCGCGCAGTCATCACGGCATCAGCGCTCGGCAGACGCCGGGAAGCGGGATAGCTCTGCTGGGCTGCCTCTCGGGGTCGCCACCGGCGACTGCTGTGTCGACCTGCGCCGCCCAACCGGGGCCTCGCCCGATCCTGCGGGAAGTGTCGGCGCAGTGTGGCGACCGCGAAGGCCAGACCCAGCACGCCTGAGAACAGGAACGAGAGATTCACCACCAACAGCCCGACGGAGGAGTCACCGCTGCTCAACAGGAGATCGCCCTCGGGCCGGGCGGTCGCCGCGCGGGCGACGACAGCGAGCCAGGCTGCGCCGGGGAGCAGCGCAGCGATGACCGACCCCGTGAGGATGTACATAGCCCGCGTGAAGATGATGTTCAAGGCGGCGGCGGTGACAACGGACAACGGGATCGGTATCAGGCCGGCCCGCAAGGGCAGGTACAGCACCTCCATGACGGCACACGCTGCCGCGACGGCGAGCAGCAAGGTCCCCGCGAGTACTCGCACGATCATGGTTCAGGGACTGCCTCGGGTGACGGGCCGTCTGCGTCGGGCGCGACACCGCTGAACAGGTCACTCTCCAGCCCGTCGGGGCCGACGTCGGGACCGCGTGTTCCGCGGACGAGTTGATAGTGCTCGATGGCAAAAGCCCGGTTGGCGATGTTGTTGGACAGCGCGAAGAGCATGCCGTCCACCTGGATCTGCGTGGCGTGCGCTCGCATCGCAGCGACCTTCGCCGGCAAAAAGTCCCGGGCGTCGATCGCTGTCGTCACGAGCTCATCCGGTGTCCCTTGCGGCATGGCGTCAGGCTTGAGGTCGAATGCGCCCTCTCCGGCTTCCCGCATCGCTTCAACTGCCGCGCGAAGGCCGGACCGTGGGAGTGCGTTCCAGTAGACCTTCGCGATGGACCACGCGGGCCCGAGTTCGGGCCGGTATGCCACGTCCGCCGCGGCGTCCACGGCAGCCATCGCTACTCGATGGGCCTGAATGTGATCGGGATGTCCATACCCGCCGATTTCGTCGTAGGTCACCAGAACCTGCGGCCGCACCTCTCGGATGACCTCGACGGCCGCAGCGCAGATCTCGTCCGGGTCGGCCCGCCAGAACGCGCGTGGTTTGTCGTTGGCCGGTGTGCCCATCATCCCGCTGTCGCGCCAGCGCCCGGGTCCACCGAGGTAGCGGTGTTCCCGTACGCCCAGCTCAGTCATAGCGGCGTTGAGTTCGGAGATCCGGTAACCACCGAGTTGGTCCGCCTCGTCAGCGGCGAGACCAGCCAGTTCCGGGACGAGAACCTCGCCCTCCTCACCCAGCGTGCAGGTGAGCAACGTTATGCCCACGCCCTCCACCGCGTACCGAGCCATGGTGGCGCCGTTGTTGATCGTCTCGTCGTCGGGATGAGCGTGTACGAAGAGCACGCGCCGGCGATACTGTGGCTCGCTCATGTGTGCGAGCCTAAGCGGACGCCCAACCGCGGGGGCTACAGGACGGTACGAACTGCCGAGTAGTGGCAGGCCGAGGTATGCCCGGGTTCCTGCTCGGCCAGCGGAGGCTCGAGATTGATGCACTTGTCCCGCTGGTCATCGGTCAGTTCATCCCTGAACTTGAAGCATCGGGTACGGAATCGACAGCCGGAGGGCGGGTTCGCCGGGCTCGGGATATCGCCGGTGAGGATGATCCGCTCGCGCCGGCGTTCGCGCTCCGGGTCCGGGATCGGGATCGCCGACAGCAGTGCCTGGGTGTATGGATGCATCGGTCGAGCGAAGAGTGCGTCGCGGTCGGCGAGCTCCATGATCTTGCCGAGATACATGACCGCGATGCGGTCGGAGATGTGCCGTACGACCGACAGGTCGTGAGCGATGAACAGATAGGACAGGCCGAGCTGATCCTGCAGGTCTTCCAGCAGGTTGATGACCCCGGCCTGGATCGACACGTCCAGGGCGGAGACGGGCTCGTCCAGGATCAGCATCGCCGGTTCGAGGGCCAGCGCCCTCGCGATGCCGATCCGCTGGCGCTGTCCGCCGGAGAAGTCCGCCGGATAGCGGTTGGTGTGCTCGGGGTTGAGCCCAACCATCTGGACGAGGTCCTTGACCCGGGTACGCAGCGCCGCGTCACCTTTGACGAGCTTGTGGATGATCAGCGGCTCGGCGACGATGTCGAACACTGGAAGCCGAGGATTGAGGGACGCGTACGGGTCCTGGAAGACGATCTGGATGTCCCGCCGCAGCGGCCGCATGTCAGAGCGAGACAGTCCCACGAGCTCACGGCCCCGGAACACGACCGAGCCACCGGTGGCCGGCTGCAGATTGAGGATGGCGCGGCCGGTCGTGGACTTCCCACAGCCGGACTCGCCGACCAGACCGAGCACCTCGCCGGGATAGACCCTGAGGTCGATGCCGTCGACGGCACGGACATGGCCGATCACTCGGCGCACCAGTCCTCCGCCGCGGATCGGGAAGAGCTTTTCGAGCGCCGTCACCTGCAGGATCGGCTCGTCGGTGCGTGGTGCTGGGCGGCTCGCATCTGCCTCGACGGTGGTCATACCTGCCCCTGTCCCCCACCGGCCGGCGAACCGACCTCGGCAACCGTGTCCTCGCCGGCGGTGGCTACTAGCAGATCGTCCACGGCAGTCGTCTCGAAGATCTCCTCGGCAGCTGTGCCGACAGTGCGCAGTTCTTCGTGGCGGATGCAGGCGGCCCAGTGCCCGCCAGCGACCTCAATCAGTGGCGGTTCGTCCACATCGCATTCGTCGACATGAAGGGGGCAGCGCGGACCGAACGGACAGCCCGGCGGCATGTTGACCAGCGATGGTGGCGAGCCTTTGATCGGAGTCAGTCGCTGCCGATCGCTGGCATCCAGTCGCGGCATCGAGCCGAGGAGGCCCAGCGTGTACGGCATGCGCGGCCGGTAGTAGATCTCGTCGACGTGACCGAGCTCGACCGGCTTGCCGGCGTACATGACGAGCACGCGATCGGCGACGCCGGCGACCACACCGAGGTCGTGGGTGATCAGTACCATCGCCGCCCCGGTCTCGGCCATCGCTGTGTCGAGGACTTCCAGGATTTGCGCCTGGACGGTGACGTCGAGGGCGGTCGTCGGTTCGTCGGCGATGATCACGTCGGGCTGGTTGGCCATGGCGATCGCGATGACTACGCGTTGGCGCATACCGCCGGAGAACTCGTGCGGATACTGGTCGATGCGCTCGGGTGCGTTCGGAATGCCGACGAGCTTGAGCAGCTCAATGCCTCGATCACGGGCGTCCTTCTTCGACATCGAGTCGTCGTGGGCGCGCAATGTCTCCGAGATCTGGAAGCCGATCTTGTACACAGGATCCAGCGAGGTCATCGGATCCTGGAAGATCATCGAGACGCCCTTGCCCCGAATCTTGCTGAAATTCTTGTCCTTCATGCCGAGCAGTTCGGTCCCGCGGTAGCGGACCGATCCCGTGATGTCCGCCGAAGCCGGCAGCAGGCCCATGATTGCCAGCGAGGTCACCGACTTCCCCGAGCCGGACTCGCCCACGACCGCGAGCACCTCACCCGAACGAAGGACGTAGTTCACGCCTCGGACCGCGTGCACGATCCCGTCCTCGGTGGGGAACCGCACGTTCAGGTCGGTGACCTCGAGCAGCGCGTCCTTGGCAGCGGGCGCCCCCGTCGAAGCGCTTCCGGGGGCGTGGTCCAGCGTTGTCATGGGGCTCCGTGTCTACTCAGGGGTGGCGGGCAAACGCGCGGCTCAGGCGCGGATTCGCTTGTTGGACGGGTCGAAGGCGTCTCTGATCCCGTCACCGATGAGGTTGATGCACAAGACGATCACCAGGAAGAGCAGGCCCGGGAAGTAGAACAGCCACGGCCGCGTGCTCGCGGCCTGCACACCGTCGGAGATCAGCCTGCCCAGCGAGGTGTCTTCCGGGCCGACGCCGAAGCCAAGATAGGTCAGCGATGCCTCAGCTAGGATCGCGGCAGCGGCTGCCAGCGTCGTCCAGACGATGATCGTCCCGAGCGAGTTCGGGATGAGGTGCCGCGTGATGATCCGCCAGTTGGAAGCGCCCATCGCGTGCGCCGCCTCGACGAATTCACGTTCGCGCAGGGACAGGAACTGGCTTCGGACGATGCGAGAGAGGTCCAGCCAACCGAAGAGCCCGAGAATGAGGGCAACGCCCAGGGCAGTCTTGGCGTTCTCGAAGTTGCTCGCCACGATCAGCAGAACGACGAGCAGCGGGATGGTCAGGATCAGGTCGACAATGCGCATCAGGACGTTGTCGATCCACTTGCCGAAGTAGCCGGCCAGTGCGCCGACGATCATGCCCAGACTCAACGAGATCACAACCGCGACGACGACAACCAAGGCGCTGCGTTGGATGCCGAGCATGAGTCCAGCAAGCAGGTCCCGGCCGACCGCGTCGCTTCCCACGGGATACAGTCGCCCGCCCTGGGTGGTGCCCGGTGGGACTGATTGCGCCCCGGAGTTCAAGTCCACGTAGTTGACGCCGTAGATCAGCGGTCCCACGAAGCCGAAGACCAGCAGAACCAGGAAGCCGACGAGCCCGGTCATTGCCAGCTTGTTGTGGAAGAACCGGCTGATGATCTGCTGCCGTTGGCTGCGGGCCTCGATCGTGAATTCGCGGTCGATCCCGGCCCCGCCCGTCCCAGCGCCAGGCTGGACTGCTGCCTGTTCGTTTCGGGTGGCTTCGGTATCTGCGGAGCTAGCGCCGGCGAGCCGGTCTTCGGTGGTGGACATCATTGACCTTCCACTGGGTTAGCTGAGCCGGATCCGAGGATCGAGGACGGCATAGAGCAAGTCGGCTATGAGGTTGAACATGACGACGAAAAACGCAGAGACCAAGAGCCAGCCCAGGACCACGTTGATGTCGTTCTTGGCGATCCCGTCCTGGATGAGGTATTCACCCATTCCATGCCAGACGAAGACCTGTTCGGTGATGATGGCGCCGCCGAAGATGGCACCTACACCGATAGCCACAACGGTCGTCAATGGGATGAGCGCATTACGCAGTCCGTGCTTGACGATCACGCGATTCCAGCGCAGACCTTTGGCGCGGGCCAAGCGCATGTAGTCAGCGGAGAGAACGTCCAACATGGAAGCTCGTTGGAATCTGCTCCACGCGGCAAAGGTGAGCAGCCCCAGGGACAACGTGGGTAGCACGAGGTGCCCGATCCGGTCCCAGAAAATCATCGAGGTCGTGCCGTAGCTCGAAATGCCCGGGGTCTCATCGCCCAACGTGAAAAGGATCTTGTCACCGGCGAGGTTGTTGATGCCGATCGCCACGAATTCCTTCAACAGGGCAGCAAACCAGAAGGTGGGCAGCGCGATCAGGATGTAGGAGAGAACGGTGAAGATGTAGTCACTTGCCTTGTACTGCCGAACGGCCGAGACCACGCCAACCACGACGGCGAGCAGCACCGCAAGCAGCATGGCTGCGATGACCAGCCGTCCGGTGACCAGGAGCCTGCCGAAGAGCTGGTCGGCGACGGGGATGTTGTTGATATTGACCCCGAAGTCTCCGGTCACTGCTCCTCTGAGCCAGTCGAAGTAGCGGACGAACAGCGGGTCGTTGAGCCCGAGCCGTTCCCTGAGTGCGTCGAAGAACTCCGGTGGCGGTGGCGGCTGGCGCTGTCGATACTGCGCCAGTGGGTCGAAACTGAACGCCGTCATCAGGAACACCAAGAATGAACTGGCGATGAGCACAACGATCGAGCCAAGCAACCGGCGAATCGTGAAGAACAGCACGGGCAGACACTACCGCCGAGAGCCGGGTAAGGGCAGGCCAAGAAGCGGCATCTGGCACGCTCCCCCGCTCCCGTCAAGCGCATTGTGACCGGGCCGTAACCACTGGCTGGGAAAGAAAGTGGCCCCCCGAACCTCTTGAGGTTCGGGGGGCCACTGATGGTGCAGGTTTTGCAGTGAGCTAGGTGTTCCTTAGCCCAGTGTCCACTTTTCGCTGTTCCACAGTGGACCTGCCTGAGTGGCGTTGTCTTCAACACCGTTCAGGTCCGCTGAGTAAGCCAAGAAGGTCGGCTTCTGGTACAGCGGGATCGTGTACAGGTCCTCCCAGAGCAGAGTGTCGATCTGGTTACCCAGATCAGCCGATGCATCCGGGTCGGGCTCGCTGAGGAATTCCTCGTACAGCGAGTCGACCTCCGGGTTGCCACCCTGGGTGTAGTTCTGACCCTGGATACCCCCCTGAGCGTCAAGGCTCAGGTAGATCGGGGCGGTGGCGGTACGGAACGGCGAACCGACCCAGGCGAACAGCGCGATGTCGAAGCCGCCGGCCTCCAGGCTGGTCGGAACCGTGGCATCAGAGAAGATGTCCGGGTCCGGACGAGCGCTGATCTCGATCCCGGCAGCAGCTGCCTGCGGGATGATCACATCGATCGTCTGCTGACGCAGCGGGTTGTTCACCGTGGTGGAGATCGCCAAGGAGAGGCGACCCCGCTCCGGGTGTTCGTAGATCCCGTCCGCGCCGGCGACGTAACCGGACTCCTCGAGCAACGCCTTCGCCGCATCCGGGTCGGGTGCGTTGTACTCCGCCGGGGCCGTGTCCTGGTACTGCGGCTGGTTGTTGAAGAAGATCCGGTTGTTCAGGACTTCCGCGTCACCGGAGAACTGGCCGACCGTCTGATCGACGATCTCCTGCCGGTCCAAGGCCATCCCGAAGGCATGCCGCACATTCGCGTCAGCCAAGTGCGGGTTGCGGGTGTTCATGTCCAGGTGCTCGAAGGACAGACCGAACACAATGTTGGAAACCACGTTCGGCTCCAGCGCGGCAACCTGGTCTACCAGGTCCAGCTGTGGCTGGGGGTAGATCATCTGCACTTCGCCGTTCTCGATCGCGGCAACCGCAGCACCCGGGTCGTTACCGATGTTCTGGTAGACCAGCGCGGCCAGCTTGGGCTTCTCGCCCCAGTAGGCCTCGTTCGGGGTCAGCGTGACGACCTGCGAAGCGACGTCGATGCCGTCAGTCTTGAGCTGCCAGGGACCACCCGAGATCTCGTCCGGGATTCCCTGGTCGATCGCCCAACCGGCCGTGACGTTTGCACACAGCGTCGCGTCGTCCTCGGAGTCCATGACGTGTGCGGGCAGCAGCGTGAACAGGCTCTGCCAGTCCGCGAACGGTGTCTCGTAGGTCACCGTAACGGTCTTGCCGTCATCGGAGCCCTCGATCGACTCGATCTGGTCGTAGCCGGTCGTGCCGAGGATCCCGCCGTCTGGGCAGACCTCGGTGAACTCGGTGTCCTGGACCTTCGCGGTGAAGGCGAAGTCGTCGGCGGTGATCGGGGTGCCGTCACTCCAGACCGCGTCCGGGTTGATCGAGTAGACGTTGACCTGCTTGCCGTCGACCTCTTCAAGGGTCGGCTCTTCAGTCATGAACTCCGGGTCGTGAGCGACCGAGAAGTCCGGAAGGAGCTGGAACGGGCCGGGCAGGATGCGGATCAGGATGTTCGCGACCGACGTCGCGTTACCCGAGGAGATGATCGGGAAGAGGTTGTCCGGGAAGTCCGTGGACTCGCCGTACACGACCTGGCCGGTCGGCTCGGATCCGCCGCCGCCCGCGTCATCGCCGTCATCACCCCCGCCACAACCAGAGAGCACCATGGCGCCGGTAACGATCCCGGTCGCGATCAGCGCAGCGCTGCGCTTACCTAAATTCACGTTTTAAAGCCTCCCTTGTCCCACAGAGGTGGGAAGGAAAATAAGGACGGCCAGCACATCACTGGCCGAGGGCAGCCTAGGTACTAGTTGAGAGCAGCGTCCACAGGTGTCATCGACTTGTGACCTCGACTGGATAACGATCTGGCTTCAACCGCACTCTGGCCAGCGGCAACTCGGTCACGCGGCGTGTCCTAGCTAACAACGGGATCAAGGCGTCTCGGCCGTAGGCTGAGCGAGTCCGCAACCCAACGTTTGTCCCGCGTAACAAGAGGGGACACACTGCTCGGTGCAGCCAGGCCGCGAGAATGCTGCCGGGTGTCGTCCTCGGAGGTGACTGGCTACTACATGGCTACCCCAACCACACCGCTGGCGGTTGACGGCAAGTCGAAGCTCAAGGCCGGCGTCGGCTTCCCGAGCCGCGCCCGGATCTCCTGGCGAACGCTGCGCGAGGATCGGTGGTGGCTGCCGTCGCTAGTCACCGTCCTCGGGCTGGGCGCCTGGCTCGCTTACAGCTTCACGCGGGTTTTCCTGCAGGAGAACTACTGGGTCGCCGATTACCACTACCTGACGCCCTACTACTCACCGTGCGTGTCGGAGGGGTGCATACCCGAGGCGGCGCACTTCGGCACCTTCCTGCCGGATGCCTGGTGGATGCCGTACGCCGCCGTGAGCCTCCCCTTCCTGCTGCTCTTCCGGCTCACCTGCTACTACTACCGGAAGGCGTACTACCGGTCGTTCTGGGCGTCGCCGCCTGCGTGTGCCGTCGCCGAGCCGCACGGTAAATACACGGGCGAGACCAGATTCCCGCTGCTCGGGCAAAACTTGCACCGCTACGCCTTCTACGCCGCCCTGGTCATCTCGTTGATCAACACCTACGACGCGATCCTCGCCTTTCACAGCCCAACCGGTTTCGGATTCGGGCTCGGGAACGTGATCCTGCTGGTCAACGTGATCATGCTCTGGGCCTACACCCTTTCCTGCCACAGTTGCCGACACATCGTCGGCGGCCGGATCCGGCATTTCTCCGAACACCCCCTGCGCTACCGGGCTTGGAGTGTCGTGTCCCTGCTCAACGGCAAGCACATGGAACTGGCGTGGATCACGCTTGGCACGCTGGCAGTGACCGACTTCTACATCATGGCGCTATCGGCAGGCTGGTTCTCCGACCTCCGGTTCATCGGTTAGGAGCCCGCCAAATGACGAGTGAATCCGAGATCCCGGCCGCTGCCACCGAACCTGCTGAGCGGCACAGCTACGACGTGGTCGTTATCGGTGCCGGCGGGGCCGGCCTACGCGCGGCGATCGCTGCTCGTGAGGCAGGCATGCGGACCGCGATCGTGTGCAAGTCCCTCTTCGGCAAGGCGCACACGGTCATGGCCGAGGGTGGTATCGCGGCGGCCATGGGCAACGTGAACACCAAGGACAATTGGCAGGTTCACTTCCGCGACACGATGCGCGGCGGGAAGTTCCTCAACAACTTCCGGATGGCCGAACTCCACGCCAAGGAAGCCCCCGACCGCGTCTGGGAGCTCGAGACGTACGGCGCGCTGTTCGATCGCACCAAGTCGGGCAGGATCAGCCAGCGCAACTTCGGCGGCCACGAGTACCCGCGACTGGCCCACGTCGGCGACCGCACCGGACTGGAGCTCATCCGCACGTTGCAGCAGAAGGTTGTCTCTCTGCAACAGGAGGACTTCCGCGAATTCGGAGACTACGAGGCAAGAATCAAGGTCTTCCACGAGTGCGCCATCACCGAGCTGTTCAAAGCCGGATCCGATGCGGACAGCCCGATCTCCGGGGCGTTCGGCTACTGGCGCGAGACCGGCTCATTCATCGCATTCGAGGCTCCATCGGTCATCCTGGCCACGGGTGGGATCGGGAAGAGCTTCAAGGTGACCTCGAACAGCTGGGAGTACACCGGAGACGGGCACGCGCTCGCACTGCGGGCCGGAGCCACGCTGCTCAACATGGAGTTCGTCCAGTTCCACCCGACCGGGATGGTCTGGCCGCCGTCGGTCAAGGGCATCCTCGTGACCGAGTCGGTCCGCGGAGATGGTGGCGTGCTGCGCAATTCCGAGGGCAAGCGGTTCATGTTCTCCTACATTCCCGACGTCTTCCGCGCGCAATACGCAGAGACCGAGGAGGAGGGCGACCGCTGGTACACCGACCCGGACAACAACAAGCGGCCGCCGGAGTTGCTTCCCCGCGACGAGGTCGCCCGCGCCATCAACTCCGAGGTCAAGGCCGGTCGTGGGTCACCGGCCGGTGGCGTCTTCCTGGATGTGTCCACTCGGCTCAAGGCCGAGGACATCATCAAGAAACTTCCCTCGATGCATCACCAGTTCAAGGAATTGGCCGACGTCGACATCACCAAGGAGCCGATGGAGGTCGGCCCGACCTGCCATTACGTGATGGGTGGCGTCGAGGTCGACCCGGACAGCGCCCAGTCGAAGGTCCGTGGCCTGTACGCCGCGGGAGAAGTAGCCGGTGGGATGCACGGCTCGAATCGGCTCGGCGGCAACTCCCTGTCCGACCTCCTGGTCTTTGGCAAGCGGGCCGGCGATCACGCGGCGCGCTATGCCCACTCTCTGCGCAATTTCCGGGCCGCTGTCACCGATGCGCAGATCGAAAGCGCAACCCGAGCTGCCTTGGCGCCCTTCCTGATCGAGGACCGGCCAGGTCTTCAGCGGGAGAGCGCGTACACGATTCATGCCGAGCTGCAGCAGACGATGAACGACCTGGTCGGCATCATCCGCAAGGCCGATGAGATCGAGTCGGCGCTGAAGAAACTCGACGAGTTGAAGCACCGCGCGGCGGTGGCCACGGTCGAAGGCGGCCGGGAGTTCAATCCGGGCTGGCACCTCTCCATAGACCTGCAAAACATGTTGCTGATCTCCGAGTGCATCGCGCTGGCGGCGCGGGCTCGTGAGGAGAGCCGCGGTGGACACACCCGAGACGACTTCCCCGGGATGAATCCAGAGTGGCGAAAGGTCAACCTGGTCCTGGCTCTCGACAATCCCAGCGGACTACGGGACACCCAATCTCGCCTCGAGTTGTTCCAACAACCTGTGCCGCCCATGCGTCCAGACCTGTTGGGGCTGTTCGATCCCGAGGAGCTGAAGAAATACCTCACCGCGGACGAGCTGCCGAGCCCGGTCGCCGTTGCTGCGTCCGCCACGCCTGCCGACCAGCCACAGGGAGGCTGACCAAAGATGGCCTATGACGCCAAGTTCCGCGTGTGGCGCGGCAACATCCAAGCCGGACACCTCAAGGACTACACGGTCGAGGTGAACGAGGGCGAGGTCGTCCTCGACATCATTCATCGGCTCCAGGCGACCCAGGCCGGCGACCTCGCCGTGCGCTGGAACTGCAAAGCCGGCAAGTGCGGTTCGTGCAGCGCCGAGGTCAACGGCCGGCCTCGCCTGATGTGCATGACGCGCATGAGCACGTTCGACCCGTCAGAGGTCGTGACCGTCACTCCGCTGCGGACCTTCCCGGTGATCCGCGACTTGGTCACCGACGTGTCCTACAACTACGAAAAGGCTCGGGAGATCCCGGCATTCGCGCCACCTGAGGGTGTGGCGCCCGGGGAGTACCGCATGCAGCAGGTAGACGTCGAGCGCTCTCAGGAGTTCCGCAAGTGCATCGAGTGCTTCCTGTGCAACAACGTCTGCCACGTCATCCGCGATCACGAGGACAACAAGACAAACTTCGCCGGCCCGCGCTATCTGATGCGCATCGCTGAGCTGGACATGCACCCCTTGGATGCCATCGACCGGCAGAAGCAGGCGCAGGACGAGCACGGTCTGGGCTACTGCAACATCACGAAGTGCTGTACCGAAGTCTGCCCGGAACACATCAAGATCACCGACAACGCGCTGATCCCCATGAAGGAGCGCGTCGTCGACCGCAAGTTCGACCCGGTCGTCTGGCTGGGCTCCAAGATCGGCATGTTCAAGGGCAGCGGACGAGACGCGGCTCCCAGCAGCAAGTCCTGACCTGACCCGATTCATTGAGTCAAGGACGCCCGGCATCGAACCTATTGGTAGAAGGCGTCCTTCACTCAGTCGAGCAGTGGGCGTACGAGGGCCTCGAACTGCCGGTTACCGGGAAGCCACTCGACGCTGGTCAGATCGGGTGCCCCCAACCACCGAAGCTCCAGGTGTTCCAACGCCATCGGGGCATCGTCCGGATCGCTGAGCATGCCTTGTCGCGCAGGATCTCAGCGCGTGCGACGAGCCGCGCATCGGACACGATCAGCGCGCCACCCTCGCCACACGTGAGGTTCTTCGTCTGTGAAAGCTCAGCGTCCCGAGCCGGCCGAACGTGCCGAGCGGCCGCGCGCGATGCGTCGCCATCGCCGCGTGGGCGGCGTCCTCGACGACCGTGAGCGCGCGGCGCTCGGCGATCTGCAGCAGCGCCGCCATCTCGCAGCCGACGCCCGCGTAGTGGACGGGCACGATCGCCCGCGTGCGCGGCGTGATCGCGGCCTCGACGAGCTGCTCGTCGAGGTTCAGCGTGTCCTCGCGGACGTCGACGAACACCGGCACGGCGCCGCGCAGCGCAAACGCGTTGGCCGTCGAGGTGAACGTGAACGACGGCATGATGACCTCGTCGCCGGGGCCGATGTCGAGCAGCATCGCCGCGAGCTCGAGCGCCGCCGTGCACGACGGCGTCAGCAGCACGCGCGCCGCGCCGAGCTGCGCCTCGAGCTCGCGCTCGCAGCGCTCGGTGAACGTCCCGCTCGCCGAGATGTGCCCGGCGGCGATCGCCTCGAGCACCTGCTCGTGCTCGTCGCCGACGTAGTACGGCCGGTTGAACGGGACGTGCTCGGGGTGCTCTCCGGCGACCGGGGTCACGTCGCCGGCGGCGGCGTCGTGAAGGTCCGCGACGCTCCGGCGCTCGTGCCGTTTGCGTTCGTCGCGACGATCCGGTAGCGGTACGTGGTCGCGGGCGCCAGCGCGCCGATCGGCAGCGACACGGTGCTAGCGCCGCTCGAGGCGCCCGCGCTGTCGATCGCGCTGAGCGACCCGAACGCGTTGGACAGGCCGTACTCGAACGCGAACGCCGTCGGCGAGCCGTGCGCGTCGACGGTCGCCGAGAGCGTCGCGCTCGTCGCGATCAGGTCGCTCGCGGCGCCCGTGGTCACGATCGGCGCGCCGCCGGGGCCGGTCGTGAAGCTCCGCACGACGCCGGCGCTCGTGCCGTTGGCGTTGGTCGCGACGACGCGGAAGTAGTACGTCGTGTCGGGCTGCAGGCCGCTGAGGCTGGCGTCGGCCGGCTCGGGCACGCTCGCGTCGTCGAGCGCGACGACCGGCGTGATCGCGCCGAAGCTCGTCGAGGTGCCGTACTCGAACGTGTACGCCGTCCGCGACGCGCGCGGGTCGACCTGCGCGTGGAGCTCCGCGGTCGTGTTGGCGACGCCGGTCGCGGGCAGCGTCACGACCGCCGGCGGGCTGGGCGGGCCTGGCGTCGTGAAGCTGCGCACGGCGCCAACGCTCGTGCCCTGCGCGTTCGCGGCGACGAGCCGGAAGTAGTACGTCGTGCCGGGCGCCAGCCCGGACACCGTCTTCGAGACCGGCGCCGGATCGAACCCGAGGTCCGCGACGTCGTCGGCCGGCGTGATCGAGCCGAAGCTCAGCGTCGGGCCGTACTCGAACACGTACGACGTCGCGGCGCCGTTCGGCGTCACGCTGCCCTCGAGGGTCGCGCTGGCGCCCGCGACGCCGGACGCCGGGTCGGTCGTGACCGCGGGCGCAGCCGGCGGGGGCGTCCAGGTGATCGTGACCCGGCCGTTGCCGCCGTTGATCGTGTCGTCGTTGACGCCCGAGGTGAGCTCGCTCGCGATCGCGGACGGCGTCACGAAGCTGCTGCCGCCACCGGCACCGCCGCCCGCGCCGCCACCGCCGCCGAACGGGCCGCCGCCGCCACCGCCGCCACCGCCGCCGAACCAGCCGCCTCCACCGCCACCGCCGGCGCCGCCGCCGGAGGTCGTCGCAGGGGGCAGCGGGGCGTTGCCGGCGCCACCGAGCCCGCCGACGCCGGCGACGCCGGGAAAGCCGTCGCCGCCGAGGCGCGGGTCGCTCGGATCCTGCCCGGCGACGTGCCGCGGCGGGTTGATGCCCGGCTCGCCACCAGCGCTCTGCGTCGCCCCGAACCCCGACGTGGCGCGGTTGCCGCCGTCGACCGTCGCGCCACCGTCGCCGCCCGTCGCACCGCCGCCGGCGCCGCCCGCGCCGCCGAGCGCGTTGCCCGATCCGCCGCTGCCACCACCGCCACCACCGCCGGCTGCGACGACGACCCGGCTGGACAGGTCGCACGTGAGCGCCGCGCAGCCGCTCGGCGTCGCCCGCACGTCGGACGACCCGCCGCCGCCGGAGCCGTTGCCGCCGTTGGTGGCCGCGGTGCCGCCGTTGGCCCCGCGCGCGTCGCCGAGCGCGCCCGCGACGCCGCCGTTCGAGCCGCCGAACCCGCCGAGCGCGCCCGTGCCGCCGCGTGGCCCGTTGCCCATGCCGCCGGTCCGGAAGTCCGCGGTGCCGTTGACGCCGCGCCCCGCGACGTCGACCTGCAGGACCTGTCCCGGGGTGACCGCGAGCGTTGCCGTCGCCTGGCCGCCGGGGCCACCCGGCCGGCCCGTGATCGGCGGTCCGTCGATGAAGTAGTTGCCGCCCTTGCCGCCGATCGCGACGATCGTGGCCTGCGTGACGCCGGCCGGCACCGTGAACGTGTCCGAGCCGACGACCGTGTACGTGCACGTCGACCCCCCGCCGCCGGACAGCGCGCCGGTCGCTCCGCAGGGTCCCGGCGCGACAACGACAGCAGACGCGGTCGTCCCGATCGCCGCCGCCGCGCCCACGGCGCCTGCGACAAGGACGACGAGCAGCGCGCGGCCTGAGCCGCGGAGGCGATCACGAAGGTGGGCAGGTCGCGAGACTCTGGACACGGCAGCTCCAAGCACGGGATGGTCAGGATTCTGGCGTACAGCGGCCTATGCTTTGCCTAGGTGGTCGTGAACCCTAGCCCGAACGCCCGCCGGATGCATCCACCGCGCCGTCGCCGAGTCACGCGTATCCGAGCCGGATGGCGCCGCGGATGATGGTCGTTGGCCAGAGGCGCCGACCACGAGGTCGCGATCTCCGGCCGGCGGCTGCCGGCGCGACGCGCAGCGTGAGCGCGCATCGCCCTATCGGCCGGTGCCGCGCGGACGCCACCGTCACGCCGTCGCCCGAGACCGACAAGTGCTTGGCCGAGCAGGCGCCGAGCAGGCGGACGGTGACGCGGAGCGTCCGCTCCTGCAGGCTGTCGTCGACGTACGGCCGCAGCTTCGCCGGCACGGCGTCCCAGTCGCCGCCGATCAGCAGCGGGCTGCGATCAAAGCCCCGCGCGCTCGCGAGCGCCTCGCCCGCCGGCGAGAAGAAGTGGTCGAGCACCTCGAGCGCCGCGGGCGCGTTCCCCGCGCCTTCGACCGGCCCAGCCTGGGCCTGATCACGCTCGCGCGAAATGTCTCCCCCGCGGCGTTCGTGAACGACGCCGTGGCGTAGAAGGCCTCGTGCGCGGGATCGCTGAGGTTGACCGCCGCGGGAAATGCCACGGACGGCACGCCGAACGCGGGCGCGAGGTGGCGGTACATGAACAGCGCGCGACGGTCACGCCCGGCAGCTTCAGCGGCTCGTACCACGGCACCTCGCCGCGCGCCTTCTCGAAGTCCGCTCGCCATGGGCTGTTGGGGCTGTAGGCAGCACGTCGACCCCCACGGGGTGCTAGCGTTGATAGCAACCGCGAGGAGGTAACCACCATGGCCGCCATCAGCGTCCGCAACCTCGAAGACGACGTGAAGGAGCGGCTCCGCGTTCGGGCGGCTCGCAACGGCCGGTCCATGGAGTCCGAGGTGCGGGCAATCCTGGTCGAGGCAGTGAGCGAACCCGACCGCGAAGTCGGCCTCTTCGACGCGCTGCTGGACCGGTTCGGTGAGGTTGGCGGAATCGACCTCGAGCTTGCGCCGCGCGCGACGCCGGTGCGCGCGGCCGACCTGTCGTGATCGTCGTCGACACCAACGTCGCGTCCGAGCTCATGAGGCCGGCGCCGTCGCACGTCGTTGCCGAATGGGTCCGCGCACACCGCGGCGCCGACTTGTGCACCACGGCGATCACGCTCGCCGAGATCGGCTACGGCATCGAGCGCCTCCCGTCCGGGCGTCGCAAAGCCCTTCTGCAGCGGACCGCTCGGGACGTCTTCGCGGCGTTCGAGGACTTCGTGCTGGCGTTCGACGCGCAGGCCGCGGCGCACTACCCTGACATCGTCGCGGCACGCGATCGCGCAGGCATGCCGATCGACGGGTTCGACGCGCAGATCGCGTCGATCTGCCGTGCCCGGGGCGCGGCGCTCGCGACACGCAACACCAAGGACTTCGAGTCCATCGGGATCGATCTAATCGACCCGTGGTTCGAGCCGCCCCAGTCGTGAAACTCGACGACGGAGAAACCGGCCGCGGAGGTATCGGCCGCCGGCCACACCGTCGGCGACGACGGGCGTCGCCAAGGCGTCCGGCTCGATCGCCGCTGGTTGAACTGCGTGTCCGGCCTGGCAGGCCGACGTTCGGCGCGCCGGTGCTCCGCCCGAGATCGGCGCCGCGCCCGGTCGGGTGCCCGGGCGCGTGGGGTTGGCGAGGGAGAGGCGGTTCGTCAACCGAAGGATCGCACTCAACGTGCCGTTCGTCTCGGCCGACGGCACCGGCGCCGCGGTCACAGGTGGGCCAACGGGCGCCGCGCGCCGGGGATGCCGGCGGCGCTCGTCGGACGGTCAGCAGGAGACGAGGTCGATGCGCTGATCGAGGCGGCGTAGGTCGTCCGGGTCGCTGGTGACGGTCACGCCGTCGACCATGCGAGCCACGATCACGACCGATGCGTCGATGACGTCCGCCGTGGCGGTGGCGGCGCATAGCTGTCCAGCCGCTCGCGCATTCGCGGCGTCGAGCGGGTGGATCACGACGTCGTCGGACGACATGAGGCGCGCGAGCCGGACCTGGCGCATCGGATTGCGCCATGCCCGCCCCAAAGCGCCGGCCGGCACGTGGATGTCCTGCGCGAGCTCGAGCAGGAGGATCACGCGGCGATCGGCCCGCTCGACCGCGATCAACGCGCCCGCGTCGAGGACTACAGGCCGAGGACGCTTCGCGCCCACGCCGTCTCCTCGTCGGTCGCTGGCCCGAGCTCCGCGCGGATCTCGGCAAGGACGTCCGCCAGGCTCTCGCGCTGCGCGCGGTCCGTCATCGCCCCCGCGACCCATGCGCTGACAGACGGCGCACGACCCCCTGCAACCGCGGCCTCAGCGGCACGTAGCGCGGCCTCGTCGACGGTGACCGTCACTCGGCTTCGCATACTCGGAGCATACTTCGCGCAGCAGATCGTATGCAACGTGGAGATCGGCTGTGCGGCGAGATTCCTAGGTAATGCCTAGGGGTTGGTAGGTTTGCCGCCCCGTTCACCCGCTCAACTCCCAACGGAGGAGACCTCATGCACTTGCACCTCGCGACGCGCCGTCGAACCGGCGTGCTGCTCGGCTGTTGCGCCACGCTCGCCGCGGTCATCGCGCCGAGTGCGGCCTACGCGGTTCCAACGATCACCGTCCGCGTGACGACCACGGCGATGCCCAACATGGGCACCCATCGCACCGCCATCTACACCGCGCCGTCGTGCTCGACGAGCCGGCTCGTCGGCGGCGGCAGCTACCTGCGCAACGCGGCGAGCGAGAGCACGGTGCCCAACAACGGGCTCGTCCTGTTCGGCACGATGCCGACCGACAGCGCCGGAGCCCCGGTGGGCCCCGGCTCGACGAACCCGGCCTACTGGACGACGCTCGGCGGCTTCTCCGGTCAGAGCGAGGCCGGCGACCAGGCATCGGCGTTCGCGATGTGCGCCGCCAGCGGGCCGGCGAACACGATCGTCAGGACCGCGACGACGACCGGCGCCAACGCGACCCAGCAGGTCGCCGCCCCGACGATCACGACGGCGACCTGCACGGGCACCGACCGGCTCGTCGGTGGCGGCGTCATCGAGAACACCCCCGGCCAGGTCAACGACGGCTCGACGAGCGGCAACACCGGCAACCTCAAGCCGCTCGCGAGCTATCCGTCGAACTCGTCGGGCACACCGGCGAGCGACAGCTCGACCAACCCGACGTCGTGGTCGGCGTACGGCTCGGCCGGCATCCCGAACGCCACCGACGTCATCACGGCGTTCGCCGTCTGCTCGACCGACGCGTCGCCCCCGACGATCACCGTCAAGCGCACGGACACAGCCGGGCCCGACGCACAGGCCGGCACGACGGTCACGACCGCGACGGCGAGCTGCGGGGCGGGTACGAGGATGCTCAGCGGCGGCTACCGGGTCGACGAGACGGTCGGCGCGACGAGCGGGCTGCAGCCGCAGCAGGGCTACCACATGCGCGGCTCGTACCCGGTCGACGGCACCGGTGCGGCGAGCGTTGACACCGCGTCGAACCCCAACACGTGGAAGACCGTGCTGCAGGCCGGCGGGCAGACGCTCGCCACCGGCAGCCACATGGACACGAAGACGTTCGTGCTGTGCTCCGCATGAGCGAGACCTGAGGCAGGGGTCCGGCGGGCTGCAAATGCCCGCCGGGCCCCAGGACTCAGGCGCGCTCGGCGACCACGAGCAGCGACCCGCCGCCGGAAGCCGGACGCCGCGCCGGATCGCGGCGACCTCGACGCGCATCGCACGCTCGAGCAGCGCGTCGACCCGGCCCGGCACCGCGAGCTCGCGATCGGGATCGAACGGCTGGCGCGACAGCGCCTGCCAGGCGCGCGACGCGGCCATGACCGGCAGCAGCAGCGAGACGAACGAGGTCGCGAGGCGCACCTCAAAGCCGGCGGACTCGACCTTCGCGACGAGCTCCCGCGGGTGTAGCGGCGCTCGTGGCCGGAGTAGCGGTCGGTCTCGCTCCACAGCCAGCGATGCTGCGGGACCGTCACGATGAGCCCGCCGCCCGGACGCAGCGCCCGCCCCACCGATGCGAGCACCTCCCGGTCCTCGGCGACGTGCTCGAGGACGTCGAACGCGCCGGCGACATCGAACTCGTCTTTGAACGGCAGCGCGCGGGCGTCGGCGAGCACGAGCGTGGCGCGTGGCATCCGCTCGCGCGCGTGGCCCAGGCCGGCCTCCGACAGGTCGCTGCCCGCGACGCGGACCCCGGGACGGCCCTCGCGATCGCCGCCAGCACGTAGCCGTTGCCGCAGCCGACCTCGAGCACGCTGCGCGCCGACGGGAAGTGCTCGTCGAGCGCCCACAGCAGCAGCCGGTTGCGCGAGCGAAACCAGAAGCTGCGCGCCTCGGCCGCCGCCAGCCGCTCGAACGCCTCGTCGGGCAGCGCGCCGTTGCGCGCGGCGTTCGCCGTCGCGATGCTCACGCGGCCACCGCCGAGCCCACGCCGGTCGCGCCGTAGCCGTTGCCGTTGTAGAGCATGAGCCGCCGCCCGCCGTGCTCGAAGACGTGCGGGTAGGCGACCATCTCCGCGTCCCAGCCGGCGTCCGACGCCACGAGCCCGGCGGCGTCGTCGCGGCGCTCCCAGGCGACGCCGTTCGCCGAGCTGGCATAGCCGAGCCGGTAGGCGTCGCCACGCACGGAGAACCACATCTCGTAGCCCGCGTCGGCCGCGCACCACCGAGGGCCGCGAGAACGCGTACTCGCTCGCCTCGGCGAAGTCCACGCACGGCTCGCCCGTCGTCGGCCAGCCGATCCCGTCGCGCGACGTTCCGTGACGCAGGTGGTAGTGGTGGCGGACATCGTCGCCGGCGCGCTCCCAGCCCGCGCCCGACACGTACCACATGCGCCAGCCGCCGCGGTCGCGGAGGACGTCCGGCGAGGCGGTCATCAACGGGTCGTTCGCGGTCCGCCCGAGCACCGGCGCCTGCGAGACGCGCACAAACGGCCCGCCGGCACGGCTGATCGCCAGCCCGATCGCGAGGTAGAACGGCACCGACGACCCCAGCGACCAGCCCGTTAGTACAGCCGGGTCTCGTCGCCGTCGCGCACGACGCACGACGGCGTTACGCCGGCGTCGTCGAACGCGCCGAGCGCCCCCGGCGCGAGCACCGGCTCGGGGTCGAGCGCGGCGACCCGCGGGCGCTCGTCGCCGAGATCGAGCTCGGCCCGAGCG